>NZ_JOIR01000013.1 GCF_000720115.1 Streptomyces sp. NRRL F-2580 | reverse complement strand
AGCGAGGCCGCCGCCCTGCTGCGCCACCCCGACCTCCTCGAAGGCATCGCCGAGCTGCACCGCTCCCACCTCCTGCAACGGCTGAACGTCCACGGCGCCCGCCTGCCGTAAAGCCCCCCGAAGCCGCCGGACAGCGAGGTCGCCCGGTCAATGGACGACCACGAACACCGTGTGAGTCCCGCGCGTGCGTCATGTCGGCCTCCCCCGCTCGTAGGGTCGGGGCATGACCGAGAACGAGATCAAGCTCAAGGCCATTGCCGCGCTGACCGCTCTGCGCGGGGGAGTCGAGGAGGGCCTCGTCTCCGAACTGCTGGGGGAGACGATTCCCGAGCAGTTCGCGGTCCCGGCCGGCGCCTCTGCGGAAGAGGTCGGTGGCGCCGTCCTGGATCAGCTGGCTGCCCCGCTGAGCGCTCTGGTGAGCGGTTTCATCGCCGCATTCGAAGCGGTCGCCGACGCGTACGACGCGACGGGCTTCGAGCCCGAGACCGAGCTGATTCTCCAGGAACTGGCCCTCCGCCTCGCTCGGGACGACTCAGAGTGACGGATGTTGGAGCCACCGCGATCAGGCGGTGGGGGGTTTCTTCGCCGTGGCAGGATCGGCGAGGGCGCTGCCCGCGGCCAGCGGGAGGGTCGCTCCGGCGCGTATGAAGTGGATTACCTCGTCGTGCAGGGCGCGGCTCGCGGCCTCGCTGGGACACGCGAGGGGGCTTCCCGCGAGCTCGAGCCAGTCGGACGCGCCGCTGTATTGGACCGTTACGTGTGCCAGCCCGTCGGCCTCGGTCCAGGTGGTGTGGACGTCGAGTTCACCGGTCATCGCAGGGCCTGCCTCGCGGGTCCTGACCCCGTCCCGGCCGGCGAAGACCCCGCGGGTCGTCCATGATGCCCAGCTCATGCGACCTCCCTGGTAGCCGCTGTCCTGCCAGTGTGCACGCGTCGGCGGCCGTCTGCCCCCGCAGGCGGGACGTCCCAGCTCCGAGTGGCGCGGGGGTCATGCGCACCGGCGGGGTGCGGGGGGTGCGAGCGGCCGACGGGTTCACGCGTTGCGTTGGTCCCGGGTGTCCTGGCGGAGGCGATCGGTGTGCCGGGTCACGGCGTCGATGCCGTCGGCGCGTTCGATGTCCTCGGGCCGCAGGTGGGGGCGTGTGTCGGTGAGCGGCTTGACGAGGCGGCCCGCGTCGTTGTCGCGAGGGCCTGGTTCAACTCGCCGATGGCGCCGATGGCGCCGATGGCGGTGTCCGGCAGTCCGGAGAGGGAAGTGACCTGGCCCGCGAGCCGACGCAGGCAGGCCGCGCGATCGCGGGCCCAGGCGCTCACGGTGCAGTCGGCGGCGCGCGAGTCGCGCGCCGGCTGGACGCGCTGCTCACAGGTGCTGCCGGCCGTGCCCGGGCGCAGCCGGAGGTAGCGGAGTTCCGCCGCCCGACGGCTGGCGACCCCGAGGGGACCGGCGAGCTCGGCCCAGCTCGCACCTCGGCCGCGGGCGTTCTCGATCAGGACGCATTCCCCGTCGGCGAGCTGCTCGCGGACCTCGCGGAGCATCAGGAGGGCGGCGAGTGCCGGGTGCGGTCCGATCTCGGACGGGGACGCGTCCCACGCCGCTCCCGCGGGTGGTCGCGGGGCGTCCCCGCACGGCCTGGGTGACGAGGACGTGTTCGCCTTCGACCTCCCTGGCGTCGGCAACTATGCGATCGACATCGACGTCGACGTCGACGTCGAGCGGAGCATGCTGACCGTGAAGGCCGAGCGCCGGCCCACGCGCAAGTCCGACGCAGCGACCTCTCGGCGTCTTCTCCCGCCAGATCATGTCGGCCGACTACGACGCGGGTGTCCTGACCCTGCGCATCCCGATCGCCGAGCGGGCCAAGCCCCGCAAGGTCTGCGTCGGCGGCACCGGGGACCACAAGCAGATCTCCAACTGTCCGCCCCCGGGCGAAGCACCGGGGTGACCCGCGGCGCATCCGGTCGTACCCCCGGGCGGGACCGGCTCGTTGACCCGGCATGGAACTGCCGACCATCGCGGCGCCGGGCGTCGGGGAACGGGCCGACGCCGTGGCCGATGCCGCCTGCCACCTCTACGACACCATCGCGCCCTGGGGCTTCGCCGCGCCCAGAGGGTGGAGTCGGACCGCGGCCGAGGACGCTGCCGAGGCGATCGAGACCACTGCCCACGCCCTCGCGTCCATCGACCCCGGCGCCGAGGTGGTCCTCGCGCCCGTTCACGCCGCCCTCGCCGACCTCCGCCGCTGGCTCGGCCTCGCCTCCGCCGACGTGGCCACCGGCGATGGGCTCCCGGCGGCCCCGCGTACGGTCGGGAACCCGCGCCGGACCCGCTGGGTGCGGGTGCTCACCGCACCTTCGCCCCGGCAACCGCCTTCTCGTACAACTTCCTGATGTCCGCGCCGAAGTAGGAGCTGTACGAGGTGTCGGCGGTGTCCCCGCCCGTCTTCCAGCCGCCGATGACCCCCACCACGTCGCCGGTTCCCGTCTGCCCGTCGAAGCGGAGCAGGAACGGGCCGCCGCTGGTCCCCCCGGGATAGCCGGTGCAGTCGATGCGCAGGAACGATCCGGGGATCCGCGCGTCCTTGCTCGTGAACTTCGTCGTCTTGTTCACGCACAGGCGCGGACGGGCGGCGGAGGACGGGTACCCGATCAGCGACACCTTCGCGTGCGCGTAACCGGCGCCGGTGACCAGCCGGTTCCCGCCGACCACGTCCTGCACCGAGAATCCGCGGGAGTCCGGGCCCACTTGGGCGAAGGCCACGTCGAGGGCGGCGGCGCGGTCGGGGCCCTGGGAGCGGTAGCGCGGGTCGATCCAGATCCTGGAGCGCCCGGCCGCGTCCCGCAGTACGGGGAACATGCCGTACGGCTGCGGCTTCGCGCGGGTGTACCGCGGTACGAAGGCCACCTGCTGGGTGTCCGAGCCGAGCAGGCAGTGGGCCGCGCTGAGCACGAGGTTGTGGCCGGGGGAGGCGACCACGCTCGCGGTGCAGAAGTAGGACCCGCCGTTCTTGACGAGGAACATCCGGCCGACCACCGGGATGCCGTCGAAGTTCTGCCCGATGCCGGGGTCGGTGGCCGGCACCCGGGGGACGGCGGGACGGGCGGGAGCGGGAAGCAGCGACGGCTTGGGCGTCGGCGTCGGCGTCGGTTTCGGAACGGGCGTCGGTGTCGGCGTCGGTGTCGGAGTGGGCGTAGGCGTGGGCGTGGGCGGGGGCGTGGGAGTCGAGGGGGCCGGGACGGGGACGAGGGGGGACGGGGAGGCGGACGGGGGCACGGACGGCTCCGCCGTGCCCGGGGTCGCGTCCGGTAGCGGGACCGCGATCGGCGCCGGGAGCGGGACCGCGATCGGCGTCGGGGTCGGCGTCGGGGCTGGCGTTCCGGCCGGCGTCGGCTCCGTAGGTTCCGTAGGTTCCGTAGGTTCGAGCGGTTCGAGCGGATCCAATGGCGCGGGGGGTTCCGACGGGGGCTCGGGCGCCGGGGGTTCGGGCGGCTCCGGTGTCACGGGGGGCAGCGGGGCAGCGGCGGCCATCCGCTCGGCCGTCCAGAAGGACTCGGCCTCGTGGGCGGACCAGCGGCCCGCGCTCGCCGCGGCGGTGCTCCCGGCCTCGGCCACGGGCAGCGGCCCTCCGGGCACCAGCAGGGCGGCCGCCAGCGCGGCAAACATCACCATACGTCGCATTCCGGACACTCCCTAAACGGCTTGGGGGAAACGGAAGAGCCGGTCCGGGTCGTAGGCACGCCGGACCTCCTGCAGGCGGGCGAGGTTCGGGCCGTAGTAGGCCTCGCGCCAGCCGGTGAGCTTCGGGTCGGTGTAGTTCTGGTAGGCGCGGCCGCTCGTCCAGGGGCGCAGGTCCTGCCAGAGCCCGTCGAGCCAGGCCTCGTGCCGGGCGACCTCGGCGGCCGGCGCGGACTCGGGCCAGTGGACGAGGTACTGGGCAAGGAAGGCGCTGTCACGGTGCGCGAAGGCCGTTTCCGCGACCGCGACCCGGTTCAGCGCGCCGCCGCAGACTCCGTCGAACTGCACCACCGCCAGGCCGCCCCGGGGGAGGCCGGCCTCGGACCCGTAGCGGCGGACCGCGTCCAGGACCGTGCCGATCGCCGAGTCGGGCAGCCCGGCGCCCGTCCAGAAGTCGGAGCGGGCGGCGTAGGAGTGCCGGTCGAGCCGGCCCTGCGGGTCCCGGCCGGGCAGGTTGCCCGGCAGCCGGCACTGCGCCGCGGTCAGGTCCAGACAGCCCGACATGGCCCGCAGGGTGTCCGCGTGACTGCGCACGACGGTCCAGTCGTCCCGCGGGGGTCCGCCGACCAGGTCGGACAGTCGGGTCAACTGCCGTTCCAGCTCCCCGCGTCCGTCGAGGCACACCACCCGGACCGCCGGCGGCGCCGGAACCCCGGAACCGGAACCGGGGCCGGTACCCGCGTCGGCGCCGGCTTCGACCGTGAACTCCACCTGGCTCCAGAACGGGTCGGGCAGCCCGGCCAGCCAGCGCTGCCATCCGCGCAGCACGTCCGCGGAGTCGTCGCCGGGCCAGTGGAGTTCGGCGAAGGCGCAGTCCCGGGGAGCCGCGTGCGTACGGAAACGGAACTCGGTGACCACGCCGAAATTGCCGCCCCCGCCGCCGCGCAGGGCCCAGAAGAGGTCCGGATCCCGATCGGCGGCCACCTCGCGCACGCGCCCGTCGGGGGTGACCACGCGGGCCCCCGTGAGCCGGTCCGCGGTGGTCCCGTACGCCCGCGAGGCCAGCCCCAGGCCGCCGCCGAGGGTGAGCCCGGCGATCCCGACGGACGGGCACAGCCCGGTCGGGACGGCCAGGCCCCGCCCGGCGAGGGCGGCGTGCACGTCCCCGAGCCGGGCTCCCGCGCCGATCCGTACGCCGTCCCCCTCGACGGCCACGCCCGCCATGGCCCCGGTGTCGACGACCAGCGCCCCGGCGCGCGTGGACCAGCCGGCGTAGCCGTGCCCGCCGCCGCGCGGGACGACGGCCGCGCCGGAGCGGCGGGCGAAGTCCAGGCAGACGGCCACGTCCGCGGCGTGCGCGGGGTAGGCCACAGCGGCGGGTGCGACGGCGTCGTAGCGGGGCTGGAACAGCCGGCGGGCCTCGGCGTAGTCCCGGTCGCCGGGGAGCACCACCCGTCCGTCGATCCCGCGGGCGAGCGCCCCGTAGTCCGGGCCCCGGGCGGCAGCGCCGACGGTGGCGAGGATCGCCGCGGCGGCGCTGCCGAGGACTTGGCGGCGATGGAGGCTCATACCTCCTTCCTGCCACCGCCCGCCCCGATCACCGTGAAGGCGGGCCCACACACACCGGGCAGCCCCCCGAACGGCTCATGGCCGAAACGGTTCGGCTTGTCGTATGGACGGACCGGCCCGATCGACGGCACCCGGCCGGATCCGAAGGAGACGGCCCTTAGGCTGCGCCCATGCCCCTCGTCGACATCAGCGCGCACACCGGTGACTTCAACGCCGATCCGTACCCCTTCTACGCCGCGCTGCGCACCGCCGGCCCCGTCCACGAAGTGGTGCTGGGCGGTGAGCGGTCGTGGCTGGTCGTCGGCCACGAGGAGGCCCGGCAGGCCCTGAACCACCCGGACCTGTCGAAGAACTGGTTCGGCACCGGGCTGTCGGGGGACGCACCGGTCCCGGCCGTCGCCACGAGCATGCTGGACGCGGACCCGCCCCACCACACGCGGCTGCGCGGCCTGGTGGCGCGGGAGTTCACGGCCCGCCGGATCGAGTCGCTGCGTCCCCGCGTCCGGCAGATCACCGGCGAGCTGCTCGACGAGATGGCGGCCCGTCCCGACCGGCGGGCCGACCTGATCCGGTCCTTCGCGGTACCGCTGCCGATGACCGTGATCTGCGAACTCCTCGGCGTGCCCGGCCTGGACCGCGCCCGGTTCCGCTACTGGTCGAACGAGATCGTCGCCCCGCTCGACGGGGTCGCCGCGGACGGCCGGGTCCTGGAGCAGATGACCGCGTACCTCTTCGAACTCGTCGCGGCCAAGGCCGCGGACCCCGGCGATGACCTGCTCAGCGCCCTGATCCGCACCCGTGACGAGGACGGCGACAGGCTCTCCCCGGACGAGCTGATCGGGATGGCCTTCCTGCTGCTGGTCGCGGGCCACGAGACCACCGTGAACCTGATCGGCAACGGAGTACGGGCCCTGCTCGCCCACCCCGACCAGCTCGCCGCCCTGCGCGCGGACCCGGACGGCCTCATCGACGGCGCCGTGGAGGAGATGCTGCGCTACGACGGCCCGGTCCAGCACGCCACCTACCGCTTCGCCCGCACCGGCCTGGAGCTGGGCGGCACCCTGATCCCCGCCGGTTCCTCGGTCCTGGTCGCCCTCGCCGCGGCGGACCGCGACCCGGCCCGCTTCGCGCGGCCCGGACCCGACGTGTTCGACATCCGCCGCCCCGGCCCGGGTCACCTCGCCTTCGGCCACGGCATCCACTTCTGCCTCGGCGCGCCGCTCGCCCGGATGGAGGGCCGCATCGCGATCCGGGCCCTGCTGGAGCGCTTCCCGGAACTGGCCGAGGATCCGGACGCGGGTCCGCGTGACTGGCTCCCCGGCATGCTGATGCGGGGCGTGACCCGGCTGCCGCTGCGCTGGTGAAGGAGAGGGGCCGCCGGTCAACCGGCGGGCCCCCAGGGGCGGATCAGCCCTTGCGCGCCAGTAGGAAGCCCTGCGGGGAGTTCTCGCGGGGGTCCGGCCCGCGGACGAGCCGAGCCACCTCGGTCAGCCCGGCCCCGGCCAGCAGGTCCGCGACGAGGTCGGGCGGCGTCCAGTACACGTCGAGCTCGACCGGATGCCCGTACGCGTGTTCCAGCCGGATCCTCTCGTCGCCGGCCTTGAAGGCGATCAGGACGTGGCCGCCCGGCGCCAGCACCCGGGCGAACTCCGCGAACACCACGGGCAGTTCCGCGGGCGGGGTGTGCACGGTGGAGTACCAGGCCAGCACCCCGCCCAGTACCCCGTCGGCCACGTCCAGGGCGGTCATCGAACCCACCTCGAACCGCAGGCCCGGGTAGGTCCGGCGGGCCACCGCCACCATCGCCGGGGACAGGTCGACGCCGAAGGCCCGTACGCCGAGCCCGTCCAGATGCGCCGTCACCCGGCCCGGGCCGCAGCCCAGGTCGGCGACCGCCCGGCCACCGCGGCCCTCGTCACCGCGCACGCCGTCGCCGCGCACGTACTCGGCGAAGGCCGCCAGCATGGCCCGGTCCAGTGGCTTCCGGGCCAGTTCCGTGCCGACCAGCCGGGCGTATTCGACGGCGACGGCGTCGTAGGACGCTCTCACCGAGGTCAGGTCCGAGGTCTCCGTCATACCCCTGGACAGTAGCCGCCCGGATCCGTCTGGGGGACCCCCGCCTGCGGTGCTCCGGATCACCCTCCGGCCAGCGGATTGGGCAGTTCGGCCCACTGGTCGCCGGGAACGCCGGGGCTCAGCCGCATCAGGGTGAGCGCCTTGGTGGGCAGCGGCCCGGTCCGCAGGGCCTCGGTGTCGGCGGTCGCCGGCAGCGTGGCGACCTCGGCGAGTGCCTCGGCGAAGGCGCCGGCCGAGCCCGCCGTGGCGCCGAGCGCCCCCGTCAGCAGGGACCCGAACAACTTGCGCCGCAGCACGGTCACGTCGTCGGTGATCAGCCTGCCGGACAGGGGCGGCACCGGCAGGCCGTGCCGGGCGAGCCGGGCCGGGCTGATCCGGATGTCGGCGAGGTCGCGGTAGACCAGCCGCAGCGGGGCCCCGGTGGGGGAGAGGACGACGAGGAGGTTCTGGCCGTGGGCCTCCAGGGCCACCCCCAGCTCCAGCACCCGCAGGCACACCGACAGCGCGAGTCGGGCGAAGTCGGCCCGCCAGGCCGCCGAGCGCGCCGGCGGGAACGAGGCCAGGGCCGCCACCGGCAGCACCCGCTCACCGGCGGCGGCGTCCGCGTGGACCTCCGGCGGCTCCCGCAGCACGGCCGCCAGGTCCGGGGTGTGCGCGGTCGCCGCGCCCAGGGTGCGGGTGATGTGCAGCCGGCCGTCGAGCCGCTCGGACAGGCCCTGGGCGAAGGCGGACACGGCCGCCGCCGTCTCCACGGAGTAGACCGAGATGTCCCGTACGGAGGAGGTCAGCCGGGCGCTCAGCGCGGTCTTCACGTGCGGGCCGCCGTCGGCGGGCGCCAGCGTGCGCAGGGCCATCAGCGGGTGCGCCGCGAATCCGGGCCGCACCCGCTCGTGCCGCAGTACGTGCGCCGCCTGCCACGGGTGCACCGGGACCAGGATCCGCCCCGCGTCCCGCAGCGGCTCCGGCCAGTCGCCGGTGACCAGGCACTTCTCAGCCGGTACGGCGACCAGCCCGAGCTCCACCACCGGGCGGTGCTCGGGGGCGTACGCCAGCTGCTCGGCCACCGAGAAGCCCGGCCGGGACCGACAGTTCGGGTGGTACGGATGACCGTCGACGACCCGCTGCTCCCACTCCCAGGTGGCCAGCGGGGCGCGATCCTCCCCGGCGGCAGGCTGTCCGGCCCGGGAGAGCGCCAGGGAGGCCGTACTGGCGTCGAGCTCGGCGGCGAACTCCTTCCCGTGCGCCACGCCCAGCGCCGTGACCAGGGCCGCGGCCTGCCCGTAGGCCCTGCCGTCGAGCAGCAGTTCGCTCACGTACGGCTCGGTCGCGTACGGATCCGGCAGCGGGCCCTCCAGCCGCGCGCCACCCGCCAGCAGGAGCGCCAGGCCGTCCGGCCCGCGCTCCCGGCCCACGACCCACGGCAGCGGTTCGAAGGCCAGCGCCCGCCACAGCCGGGTCAGCACGGCCGCCCGGGCGCCGCTCAGCGCGGCGGTGTACCCGGGGATGAGCCGGGGGCGCGCACCGGCCAGTTCGGCGGCGACGGCCTCTTCGGCCGGCGAGTGGGGAAAGTACATGGTGGGCTCCGGCATCGGAATATCGCTTTACGGGATGATCAAGTAATCATTGCGGATACCGACGATCACGACCGGTGGTTACGCCTGGCGAACCTCCGGCGCACCGGATGGACCGAATGGAACCAGTGGACCTCAACGCCGCCGCCGACGCGTACGCCGCCACCCCGCTCCTGAACTGCCTGCTGCGGGAGACGGCCGATGCCGTCGAGCCTGCCGGGCCCGCCCGGCCCGGCGGCGGCCCCGCCGAGGCCCACGGCGCGGGCACGGGGGCGGGCGTCGAAGTCCACCGGCTGCGCGGCAGCGGCCGGCTGCTCCGGGTGCGCGGCGGGCGCCGGCCGGTCTGCCCCGAACTGCGGACGGCCGACGGCTGGCACCCGCTCAGCCACACCGAACTGGTCAAACTCGTCTCCGACGAACTGGGCCGGTTCACCGGCGTCCCCAACGACGAGCTCCCCGTCGAGATCACCGACAGCCGTGACGCGATCGCGGCGCTGCTGGCCGCCCGCGCCGAGGCCGAGCCCCCACGGGACCCGTACGTCCTCTCCGAGCAGTCCCTGGTGATGGGCCACCCGCACCACCCCGCCCCCAAGGCCCGCGGCGGGGCACCGGCCGGGAGCTGGCTGCCGTACGCGCCCGAAGCCCATGCCCGCTTCCCGCTGGTCTTCCTCGGGCTGCGCGAGGACCAGGTCGCCGAGGAGGGCGGCCCGGCCGCGTCCGACGCGATCGACTCCCTGGCCGACGCGCTCGACGCGCCGCGCGCCCCGGCCGGCTACCGGCTGCTGCCCGCCCACCCCTGGCAGCTCGACCTGGTGGGAGAGCGGCCCGCGGTGCGCGAGGCCTTCGCCGACGGACGGCTGCTGCGGCTCGGGCGGAGCCGCCGGCCGGCCTGGCCCACCGCCTCGATCCGGACCCTGTACGTACCGGAAGCGGCGGCCGACCTCTTCGTGAAGTTCAGCCTCGACGTCCGGATCACCAACGACGTGCGCCGGCTGTGGCGGCACGACCTGCTGAAACTGCGCCGCACCGACGCGGCCGTCGAAGCCGGTTTCGCCGCGCTGCGCCGGACCGGCTCGGCGGCGGCCTGGCTGGCCGACCGCGGCTACCGCACCGCCTCCTTCGCCTTCGAGGAGCTCGCCGTCCTGGTCCGCGACGGCCTGCACGCCCACACCGTGCCCGGGGCCACGCCGCTGCTGGCCGCCGCGCTCGCCGAGGGCCACGCCGGAAGCCCGTCGGCCGGGGCCGGCGACCCGGCCCGCTGGTGGCGGGCGTACCTGCGCCAGGTGGTGCCACCCGTGCTGGAACTGTTCGCACGCCACGGTGTCGTGCTGGAGGCCCACCTCCAGAACACCCTGGTCGCCGTCGACGCAGAGGGCATGCCGGTGCAGGCCCTCTTCCGCGACGCGGAAGGGGTGAAGTTGCTGCCGGACCTGCCGCGTTCGGACGCCTGGCAGCGCCTGGTCTACTGCCTGGTCGTCAACCACCTGGCGGAGATCGCGGGTGCGCTGGCGGGACGGTATCCGGACATCTCGCCGCTCCTGTGGCCGGCCGTACGGGAGGAGTTCCGGCGCTACGAGGCCACGCGCGGGCTCCCCGAGATCGCGGAGCTGCTCACCGCCCCGGCCCTGCCGGCCAAGACCAACCTGCTGCTGCGCTGGACGCGGGCCGACGGCGCGGACGCCCGCTACCTGCCCCTGCCCAACCCGCTGCGGGAGTAGGAGGGAGCAGGGGGCGTCCTGCCGGACGGGCCGGTTGCGTGCGGAACCGGCCAAGGCGGGCCGGGTTCCCGGATCCCCTCTCACCTAAAGGTATAGACCAATGCTAGGTTGGTCGGGCAGACCGCGCAGTCCTTGACCACCCGTCAGAGGAGAAGCCATGCCCTCCCCTTCGCGGGGCGGCGGCCCGGCCGCCACGCCCAAGTACCAGCGGATCGCCGCAGCGCTGCGCCGCGATCTCGAGCGCGCCGCACGCACCCCCGGCGGCAGACTGCCCTCCGAGCGCAGCCTGGCCGCCCGTTACGAGGTCAACCGGCAGACGATCCGGGCCGCCCTCCAGCATCTGCGCGAGGACGGCCTGGTCGTCACCGGCCGCCGCGGCACCCGGCCCGCAGTCACCGCCGTGGTCGGGCCCGCAGTCACCGCCGTGGTCGGGCCCGCTGCTCCCGGTGGCGGGCCCGCGGTCGAGCCGGCGGCGGTCCGGCCCGCCTCCGCCGTGCCCGCCCCCACCCTGAGCTGGCTCACGCTCGTCACCGTCCCGCCCTCGCTCGCCGGGCTGCTCGGCATGGCCGGCGGGGAGCGCACCCTGGTCCATCACCACCGCGAACGCGGCCCGGCCGGCGAGACCCTTCGGGACGCCGTCACGTACTTCAGTCCGGGCGTCGTCGCGCGCGACCCCGAGCTGGCCGGCTACCGTGGCCGGGGGGTGACGCTCCGCGACGACGACCTGGCCCCGGTGCGGCGCTGGCTCGACCGCGCCGCGGCGGGCGGCCGGGTCGCCGAGACCATCACCATGACCCGCACCACCCACCCGCCGGCCGTCTCCCCGGCCTGCGGCCTCACCGTGCGCCGCACCCTGCACGGCCGCTCCGGCCGGCTGCTGGCCGTCACCGACCTGGCCTTCCCCACGTGGGACCGGCTGACCTTCCACCGCGACCGCCGCGACCCCGCGGCGACCGGCTTCCGCGTTACGTAGGTCACGCCCCGGGCCGCCCGGCGCCGGTCCATCCGCCGGACGCACGATGTGGGCTCGGACACTCCGCGGGCGGGGGTGCGCCGGGCCCGGCGCGTGCTCGGGTCGCCGGGGGCCCGCCCCAACTGCGTCCCGACGGCCGTGTGTCGCCACGCGGCTCGCGGCGCGGCCCCGCGGGCCCCGGTTCCCCGATCGGCAAGTGACCTGAATCACGCTGGTGTTTGCGGTGGTGAATGCGGGGCATCGTGGACTGCTGGAGCGGAACCACGCCCTCCGGCCCCTCGGTGCCGGAGGCGGGGCGCACACGGGCAGATCCCGTCCCGCTCTACGGCCCCCGGTCCGCCGGCGCGCGCCGTACCCGTACGACCCGTGAGGTTTATGTGTCCACGCTCCAAGCCGAGCACGTCTACAAGGTGTTCGGACGACGACCCGACGACGCGGTCCGCGCGCTCGAAAGCGGCACCGACCGCAACGAGTTGCGCGCCGACGGCACCACGGCCGCAGTGATCGACGCCTCGTTCAGCGTCGAACCCGGCCAGATCTTCGTCGTGATGGGTCTGTCGGGATCCGGCAAGTCCACGCTGCTGCGCATGCTGAACGGACTGCTGGAGCCCACCGCGGGACGCATCCTCTTCGGCGGCCAGGACCTCACCGCGCTCAGCGCGCGCGAGCTGCGCCGCGTACGGTCCACGAAGATCTCCATGGTCTTCCAGCACTTCGCGCTCTTCCCGCACCGGAACGTCCTGGAGAACGCCGGCTACGGCCTGGAGGTGCAGGGCGTCCCCCGCGCCGAGCGCGACCGCCGCGCCGCCGAGGCCCTGGCCCTGTGCGGCCTGGAGGGCTGGGAGAAGTCCTGGCCCGACGAGCTCTCCGGCGGCATGCAGCAGCGGGTCGGCCTCGCCCGGGCCCTGGCCACCGACGCCGACCTCCTCCTCATGGACGAGTCCTTCAGCGCGCTCGACCCGCTGATCCGCCGTGACATGCAGGACCAGCTGCTGGAGCTCCAGCAGCGCTTCAAGAAGACCATCGTCTTCATCACCCACGACCTCAACGAGGCCATGCGCATCGGCGACGGCATCGCCGTCATGCGCGACGGCCGGATCGTCCAGCAGGGCACCGCCGAGGACATCCTCACCCGCCCCGCCGACGACTACGTCGCCTCCTTCATCCAGGACGTCGACCGTTCGCGGGTGCTCACGGCCGACGCCGTCATGGACCAGCCCGACGCGGACGTGGAAGCCTGCGGCTGTCCGACCGTCCACGGCGACACCCCGCTGGCGGACCTGTGCGCGGTCAGCGCCCGGGTCCCGCACGCCGTCGCCGTCACCGACGCGGAAGGCGCCGTCGTCGGATCCGTGCCGCAGGACCGGCTCATCGCCTTCCTCGGCGACGAGCAACGGCCGCCGATGGCGTGTGCGGAGGTGGCCGCCTGATGCCCCGCCTGCACCTCGGCGCCTGGGTCGACAGCGGTGTCGACTTCCTCCAGAGCCACCTGTCCTGGCTGTTCGACGCCATCAGCGCGCTCGTGACCGGCCTCTACGACGGCATCGACGCCGTCCTCTCCGCCCCCGCCCCGCTGCTGTTCGCGGGCATCCTCGCGCTGGGCGCCTGGTGGCTGCGCGGGCTCCTCGCGGGCCTGCTGGCCTTCGCCGGCCTCGCGCTCATCGACTCCGTCGGCCTGTGGTCCGACGCGATGTCCACGCTCTCCCTCGTCCTGGTAGCGACCCTCGTCACGCTGGTCTTCGCGATCCCGCTCGGCATCTGGGCCTCCAGGTCCGACCGGGTCAGCGCCGTCCTGCGACCTGTCCTGGACTTCATGCAGACCATGCCCGCCATGGTCTACCTCATTCCCGGAATCATCTTCTTCGGGGTGGGCGTGGTGCCCGGCATCATCGCGACCATCATCTTCTCGCTGCCGCCGGGCGTACGGATGACCGAGCTCGGCATCCGCCAGGTCGACGCGGAACTGGTCGAGGCCGCGGAGGCCTTCGGCACCACCCCGCGCGACACCCTCTTCCGCGTGCAACTGCCCCTGGCCCTGCCGACGATCATGGCGGGCGTCAACCAGGTCATCATGCTCGGCCTGTCCATGGTCGTCATCGCCGGCATGGTCGGCGGCGGCGGACTCGGCGGCGCCGTGTACCGCGCCATCGGCAACGTCGACATCGGCCTCGGCTTCGAGGCCGGCATCTCCATCGTCATCCTGGCCATGTACCTGGACCGGATGACCGGCGCCCTCGGCCGTCAGGTCTCCCCGCTCGGCCGGCGCGCCCTGGCCAAGGCGAGGGCCGCGGCCACCGGCGCCGCCAAGGTGTGGAACCACCGCCCCCAGCCCGTCCACGCCCTCAGCGGCGTCGTCGTGCTCGCGCTCGTCGCGGGCGGCCTCGCCACCTTCGGCGGCTCCACCGCCGACGACGGACCGGCAGGCGCGGCGAACATCGGCAAGGGCCGCACGGTCTCCGTCGGATACATCCCCTGGGACGAAGGCATCGCCTCCACCTTCCTGTGGAAGGAGCTGCTGGAGCGGCGCGGCTTCAAGGTCGACGCCCGTCAGCTGGAGGCCGGAGCCCTCTACACCGGCCTGGCCGGCGGCCAGCTCGACTTCCAGACCGACTCCTGGCTGCCCGTCACGCACGCGCAGTACTGGGAGAAGTACGGGAACAAGCTGGAGGACCTCGGGTCCTGGTACGGCCCCACCTCGCTGGAGCTGTCCGTGCCCTCGTACATGAAGGACGTCCGCTCGCTCGCCGACCTCAAGGGCAAGGCCGGTCAGTTCAAGGGCCGCATCATCGGCATCGAGCCGAGCGCCGGTGCCATGTCCATCCTCAAGGACAAGGTCCTGAAGGAGTACGGACTCGAAGGCGAGTACCAGGTCGTCGACGGCTCCACGCCCGGCATGCTCGCCGAGCTCAAGCGGGCCTACGAGAAGAAGGAGCCCGTGGCCGTCGTGCTGTGGTCCCCGCACTGGGCGTACTCCACGTACGACCTGACCAAGCTGGAGGACCCGAAGGCCGCCTGGGGCAAGGGCGACGGGATCCACACCCTGGCCCGCAAGGGCTTCGCCGCCGACGAGCCCGAGGTGGCCCGCTGGCTGCGCTCGTTCAAGCTCAGCGAGGAGCAGCTGACCGGCCTGGAGGCGAAGATCCAGGAAACCGGGAAGGGCAAGGAGCAGGAGGCGGTCCGCGCTTGGCTGGCGGACCACCCCGAGGTCGACCAGCTCGTCTGACGGCGAGCGGCGAAGGCGCCGGCGCGCGCGGGACCGTACGGGTTCCCGCGCACGCCGGCGCCTTTCGTGCGGCCCGCGGTCGGTTCAGCGGACCAGGAGCTCGCGGTCGGCTCAGCCGACCAGGACGCGGTCCGCTGCCTCCTTCGGACCGTCGGCCCCACGGGAGCGTCGGCGCGGCCGCACCGGCCACCATGTGGAGCGGCCCAGCAGGGCGGCCAGCGCGGGCACCAGCACGATCGACAGGACGAACGCGGAGAGCAGGATCCCGAGGGCCGTCGCGAAGCCGATCTGCTGGGTGGACGGGGCCGGGGTGACGGCCAGGCTCCCGAAGGACGCGGCCAGCACCAGCCCCGCCGTGGCGATGGCGGGGGCCGTGTGCCGCACGGCGCGGCCCACCGCCGCCCGTGCCGGGCCCGGCCGCTCCATCTCCTCCCGGATCCGGTCGCTCATCAGGATGTTGTAGTCGGTGCCCAGCGCGACGACGAACAGGAACAGCACGAGCGGGAGGGTGAAGTCCACCCCGGGCCGGTCCAGGGCGTGCTGGAACACCAGGGTCGAGGCGCCGAGGGTCGCGGCGAACCCGAGCCCGACCGCGGCCAGCAGGATCACCGGCGCGAGCAGGCTGCGCAGCAGCGCGAGCAGGATCAGCGCGATGAGCACGGCGGCCACCGGGAAGACCACCTTGAGGTCCTTGTCCACCGCGGTCGAGATGTCGGCGAAGAGCGCCGGCGTACCGCCCACGTGCGCCTCCGTACCGGCGGGCGCGTGGGCCCGTACCGCGGCCCTGACCGGGCCGGTGACCAGATCGCGCGCCTCCTTGCGCTGCGGGTCGACGGTCAGGAACAGGTCGATCCGCGCCGCCCGCCGGTCCTCGCTCAGCACGGTCCCCGCGACCTGGCCCACGCCGCCGACCCCGGAGAGGGCCTTGGCCAGCCCGCCCAGGCCCTCGGTGGTGAGCGTGCCGCCGTCGGAGGCCGTGACGAACACGCTGGTCGGGTCGGACACCCCGGCCGGCAGGGCGCGCGAGATCTCCGCGGCGGTCGCGACCGCGGCGGTCCGCTCCGCCCCCGCTCCACCCTGCCCGTAGTCCATGCGCATCCCCACGACACCGGCGGCCAGCGTGCCGAGCAGTGCCACCGAGCCCAGGACCAGCGCCAGCGGCCGTCGCGCCACCCGGTCGCCCAGCCGCGCGGCCGAGCCGGCGCGGGGCGCGTGCCGCAGGGCGCGGGAGGGCCAGAACATCCTGCGCCCGGTGACCGCCAGCAGGGCCGGCATCAGGGTCAGGCTGCCCAGCAGCATCACCAGTACGGACAAGGCGATGGCCGGCCCGAGCACCCGGAACTGGCCGAAGGAGGCGACCCCGAGGGTGGCGAACGCGGCGACGATGGTCAGCGCCGCGGAGGTGATGGCCGTACCCACCCGCCCGGCGACCTCGGCGGCCGCCTCGCGCCCGGACTGCCCGGGGTGTTCGCGCAGTTGCTCGCGGAAGCGGAAGAGGAGGAAGAGGAAGTAGTCGATGCCGATGCCCACCAGCACCACGCTGATCAGCCCCGGCGTGGAATCGGCCAGTCCGGTCCCGGTGAGCAGCGCCGCGCCGACCACGACGCCGGCCGCGGCGCCGCCGATCACGGAGACCGCGAGCAGCGGCAGCAGGGCCGCCAGGACGCTGCGGAAGACCAGTACGTGCAGCAGGACGATGACCCCGAGCATGAGCGCCCCGACCACCGCCGTCCTGGTCTTCTCCGCGTCCGCCGTGTCCACCCGGTCGGCGATCCCCCCGGTGAAGCCGGTCCGCAGTCCCTCCGCCGCGAACGCGTCCCGGGCCGAATCCCGGAAGGCGCGGTAGGTGTCCTGCACTCCGGGATCGGCGGGATTTCCGGTCAGTTCGACGGAGAGCAGGCGGAAGGAGCGGTCGGGCGCCGTCATGGCCGGGCTGACCCGGGGAATCTGCGAGTGGTCCGCGGCGAGGGGCATCGTGTCCTCGGTCCGGGGCATGGTGACCCGCTTCCGGGCCAGCTGCGCGGCCAGCGCGTCGATGCGCTGCTCGTCGGCGGCGCCGAGCGGCGCGTCGTCCGAGCGGGCCACCAGCAGGGTCAGGAGGTTGGCGTCCGGCTTCACGCCGAACCGCTCCTCCGCGATCTTCAGGGCGGCCGCCGAGTCGTAGTGCGCGGGCAGGAACCCGCCGTTGCCCGGCTGGGTGGCGCGGAAGACGAACGCCTGGCCCAGGATGGTGGCTGCGATACCCAGGACCGCCCACAGGGCGATGACCTTCCATGGACTTCGCGTCGAGAATCGGGTCAGGGCGCGGATCACTGGTCTTCCTCCGGTCTGTGCGGTACGGCCGGGGTTCCCGGCCTGACTCCAGACCATCAGCCGGGAGCGGGGAAAACGTCGGGGCGGGGGAGGATCCGCACCACGGGACCGGGGTCCGTACGGGCGCACCGACCAGGACCGGAGTCCTGGTACGGGCCCCTACCGAGGACCGGTGGCAGGGGACGGGGGCGGTGCCAGAATGGATCACCGGAGAGCGCGGCCGCGCGAGCCCGGCACCTGCCGGGAGAGGTGGTCGACGGGGGAGGACCGGCAGCATGGGTGTGGGTGTGGGTGTGGGTGTGGGTGTGGGTGTGGGGTCGGATGTGGGTGTGGGGCCGGGGGAGGGCCGGGACACGGGCCGCGACACCGGCGGCCATGCGAGGGGCCGCGAAACCGGCAGCCCCGACATCGGCCCCGGCATCGGAAGCCGCGGCAGCGGCCGGGCCGCCGCCCCGGGCGCGGACCGCGGAGCCGCGCGCTCACCGTGGACCCGTAACGACGCCCTCGTGGCGGTCGCGGCCGGCACCATCGACCTCGTCGGCTACTCCCTGGGCATGCAGACCGAGGGCCGCGTCCTGAGCGTGACCGCGGCCCTCTCCCTGGTCCTCTCGGCGATGCCCCTGATCGCCCGGCGCGCGCGGCCGCTGACGGTGCTCGCCGCGGTACTGGCCCTGGGCGCACTGGTGAACGTGGCCACCCCGCCGACCCCGCACTTCACCCTCACCCTGATGGTGGCCCTCTACACGGTGGCCCGGTTCAGCCGCCCCGCCGTGGCCGCGTCGGCGGCGGTCGTGGCGGTGCCGCTGATCTCCGCCGGCCAGGGCGGCTGGCCCCTGCCCTTCGGCTGGTCGGGCCTGATCGCAAACGTGATCGGCACCCTCGGCTCCGTGGGCGCGGCCGCCGTGGTCAACCACCGGCAGCGGGAGGCCGAGGTCCACCGGACCCTGCTCGCGGACCGGGCGGTGGCCGAGGAACGCCGCCGGATCGCCCGCGAACTGCACGACATCGTCGCCCACCACATCACCACCATGCAGCTGATGGCGGGCGGGGCCCGGGCGAACCTGGCGCACGACCCGGAGGTCGTCCGGGAGGCCCTGGTCACCCTGGAGGACTCCGGGCGGATGGCGCTGCGCGAGATGCGCCAACTCCTCGACGTCCTGCGGGCCGGGGAGGAGCCGGAGCACACCCCGCCGGCTCCCCAGCCCGGGGCCGGCGACCTCGACCGGATCGTCACCGAGTCCCGGCTGGCCGGCACCGAGACCGAGTTCACCGTGGACGGCCCGGTCCGCCCGCTCCCGCCGACCGTGGGCCTCACCGTCTTCCGCATCGTGCAGGAGGCGCTGACCAACACCCGCAAGCACGCGGGACAGGCGCGGGCCCAGGTACGGCTCACCTACCGCCGGGACGAGGTGGCCGTGGAGGTGCGCGACGACGGGGCGGGAGCGCAGGCACCGGCCTCCCGGCCCGCGGCGCGCCCCGGGTACGGTCTGATCGGCATGCACGAACGTGTCGCCCTGCAGGGCGGAACCCTGGAGGCCGCCCCACTCGAAGGCGGAGGCTTCCGAGTGGCGGCCCGCCTCCCGGTCCCGGTCGCGGGCCCCGGGTACGGCGAGAGAGAGGAACAGCAGCGATGATCCGCGTGCTCATAGCCGACGACCAGCCGCTGGTGCGGCGCGGCCTGGCCCTGATCCTGGGCCCCGACCCGGAGTTCGAGGTCGTCGGCGAGGCCGAGGACGGGGCCCGGGCCGTCGCCCTCGCCCGGGAGCTGCGGCCCGACGTGGTCGTCATGGACATCCGCATGCCGGTCCTCGACGGGGTCCAGGCCACCGAGGAACTCGCGCGGACGCTCCCCTCGACCCGCGTTCTCGCCCTCAGCACCTTCGACATGGACGAGTACGTGGTCGCCGCCCTGCGCGCCGGCGCGTACGGCTTCCTGCCCAAGGACATCTCCCCGGAGGAGCTGATCGCCGCGGTCCGCATCGTCCACACCGGCGAGGCCGCCGTCGCGCCGCGGCTGCTGACCCGGCTCATCTCCGCCTACGTACGCACCCCCGTGCGGCCGCGGTCGTGGGCCGCCGAGACCCCGGCCGACCTCACCCCGCGCGAACTGGAGATCTGGCGTCTGCTGGCCGGCGGCCGGGGCAACGCCGAGATCGCCCTGGACCTGGACATCAGCGTCTCCACGGTCAAGAACCACATCACCGGGATCTTCGGCAAGTTGGGCGTCCGCGACCGCGCCCAGGCGGTGATCGCGGCCTACGAATCCGGCCTGGTCGAGGCCGGCTGCGCGAGCGGTTGATCACCAAGTGCCCGCAAGAGCACCGGAATTTTCCTGGTGACCGCACCTCTGACCAGCCAAAACACTGGATGATTCGCCCGTGCGGAGAAGGGCACCTCCATGGCACAGTGCGATCAGCCCGACCGCACGCACGACCAGGGAGCCTCCATGCGCGATCCGCACGCCACGCCGCTCGCGGCCGCCCCCGACCGCGCGCCGGAGGCGGAGCCGGGCCCGCTGCCCCGCTGTCCCGTGTGCGAGGGCGCACCCGAACGCATCTCCTGGCGCCAGCGCCCCGGCCGGCCGGTGACGCTGGCCTTCGACCCCTGCGGCCACCACTGGTCGACCCCGGCCCCACCGCGCCTCGCGGTCACCCCGCCCCCACGCCCCGGCCGCGCCACCTGAGGACGCGTACGAGTGGCCGGGTCAGTGGAGCGGGTCCGTCGCCAGCCGGGCGTGCAGTTCCACGTCGTGCCGGACGCCGTCGTACGCGAGCCTCTGCCGCTGCAGTCCCTCGACGGTGAACCCCGCGGCACGAGCGACCCGGCAGGACGCCGGATTGTTCACCCGGTGCCCCAGCTCCAGCCGGAAGAGCCCCGCGTCGTCGAAGGCCCACTGCGAGAGTGTCCGGCAGGCCTCGGAGGCCACGCCCCGGCCGCGGGCCACGGCTGTCGTCCAGTAGGACACCCACCCGGTCGCGTGCTGCCGGTTCACCGCACCGACCGAAACGTTGCCGAGTACGGTCCCGTCACCCTCGACCACGGCGAAGGCAAAGGCAGAGCCCTGCGCCCATTGACCGCCGCGTTCGGCGATCCACGACTCGGCAGCCCGAACCGAATCCACCTGCTCACTGCTCTGACCGCGCATGAGCGGGTCGGCGAACGCGGCCCGCACCGCTGCTGCATCTCCCGGGGTCCAGCGCCGCAGCACCAGACCTGACGAGGTCTCCACATGATCACGCACATGACGAGTATTCCTGCCGCGGCATGGCCGTGCGTCGGCCCCTCCACGGGGCCAGGGGTGGGCCAACCAGTCGGAGGCGCAGGCCGCCACCACGGACCCTTGGTGTCCGCGGCCCGCTACTGAGCCGCATCGTCGGTCAGGTCACGGCTCGCCTCCCACAGCCGTGCCGCGACGGCGGGGTCGGCGAGGTGGTTCCACACCGGTTCGCGCCGTGGCTCGCCGCGCAGGCCGAAGACGCGCGGTCCCCACAGCTGGCCTCCCCGCACGGCCGGGTCGAGCACCGCCCGGACCGCGGGCCGGGCGCCGGCGTGCTTGCCCTGGAGGAGGAGAGCCGCGGGTGCCGCGCCCAGCCGTGCGCCGGTGGTCCGCACGTGGACCGGTGGGCGTGACGGGGTGAGGGAGTCCAGCGCGCCGCCGGGATGGACCACCACGCTCGCGACCGTGCTGCCGCAAGCGCGCAGGCGGCGGTCGAGTTCGACGCCGAAGTACATCTGGGCCAGCTTGGAGCGTCCGTAGGTGCGCTTGGGCCGGTAGTCCTTCCGGGACTGCAGGTCGTCGAGGTCGAGCCGCTCGGACTTCGCCGCGAAGCTGCCCATGGTCACCACGCGGGCCGCTGGCGCGGCCGACAGCAACGGCATCAGCCACCGGGTCAGGACGAAGTGCCCGAGGTGGTTCGTGCCGAACATGAGCTCGTGACCGTCCCCGGTCTCCTGGCGCGGCGGGTCGTCAAGGGCGACGCCGGCGTTGTGGACCACCGCGTCGAGGCGTTCCACCCCCAGTGATTCCACCGCTGGCCCGAGCGACGAGAGGTCGGCGAGGTCCAGCCGTACGGCGCGTACGGCTGCGCCGGGGACGCGCGCACGGATCGAAGCCTGGGCGGCTTCGGCCTTGGCGGGGTTCCGGCTGCCGAGGACGACGGTGGCTCCGGTCGCCGACAACTGCTCCGCGACGAAGTACCCGATGCCGGCGTTGCCGCCGGTGACCAGGAAGACGCGGCCATCGGCACCGGGCAGGCGGCGGGGATTCCAGGGCGGGGCGGAAGACGTGGACGACATGGCGGCGGGGTCCCTTGCTGTCGGAGGCGGATGCGGCTGCCCCCTCGGGCAACTCGACACCCACCGTTCCAGCGGCCACCGACACATCGCCGATGGATCGGCGACAGTCCCGCCGGACGACCGACATCCCGCGGACGCGGCGCCGGCCCGCGCGCCGCCGGCGCCCCGTATCGTCCCGCACGCGGCCGGGAGCGGCGCCCAGCCCCGGTCAGTCCCGGTAGACGAGGATGAAATCCCCGTAGGGGTACGTGCCGTGGCGGTCCGCCGTCTCGCCGAGGGCCCTGCGCAGCGTGCGCAGATGGCCTGCGGTGAGCTGGAGCGGCGGCTCGTCCGGCTGATGCGTGGTGCCGCGGGGGTAGTCCTCGCCCGCCGTGGTGGTCATCTCGATGTGGCAGCCGAGGACATGGCGGACCGGCCGGGTGGCGCAGAAGTCCAGCAGCCGGTCGACGGTGGCCGAGTAGGCCGTCCGGTCCTCGATGTAGAGCCGCCCCGGATAGAGGGAGTCGCCGGTCAGCAGCAGGCCGGTGTGGCGATCGTGGAAGACCAGGGCGGCCCGCTGGTGGCCGGGGCCGGGGATCAGGTCGAGGATCCGGCCGCCCAGGTCCAGTGCGCCGGTGCGGTGCGGCCAGTCGGTGAGGCCGAAGGAGGCCGTGACCTCGTCCAGTCCGGGTCCCACGACCGTGGTGAGGGGCCGGTCCGCGAACTGCGGGTCCGCCGCGACGTGGTCGCCGTGCCCGTGGGTGTGGGCGACCAGCAGCGAGTACGCGGGCCTCGGGTGGCGTTCCAGCCAGTCCGTGACGAGCCGGTCGACCGTTTCCCGCAGGGGGAAGTGGGCCGGGTCGGCGGACGCGCCCGTGTCGAGGAGCAGCGCCCGGTCATTGCCGAAGAGGAGGAAGAGGAACGGGGCTTCGTAGTGCACCGACTTGTTCTGGCGCAGGATCACCGTGTGTTCGGAGTAGGCGTGGACCTGGATCTCCGGGGCCGGGTCGTGCTTCGGGGAGGGCCAGCCCGCGTGCCAGACGACGTCGAGACTGCCTGAAACCGGGGCGCCCCGGAGAAAGTCGATCACGCGTCCAACCTACCCTCGTCGTCGGTCGCCGGGGAGCGAGCCGTCGGCCGGGCCCGCACAGCTGTCGGCGCCCGGATCGTGCGCTCCCCGATCGCGGTTTCGTGGTGACAGAGGATGCTCGAAGCTGCGTGATCTCGCTTGATTTCGAGCATCATCTTTCATCAAGGGCCGACGGAGCGCTATCTTGTCGGGCGCATGCCAAAGAGCTGTGTCCGCGCCGCGGACCGCACGAGGAGCTGCCCCATGAGACTGCCGAGCATCCGCAGGAGCCAGCGCCGACCAAACCAGCATGACGGGCAACGCCGATCAGGGGTCCGGGCGCACCCGGGCCGGCGCCGCCGCACCCCGGGCGCAGCCCTGCTCGCCGCCGCCCTCGCCGTCGCGGGCCTGGCCGCCGCGGGCCCCCTCGCCCCGCCCGCCGCCGCGGCCGGCGCTCCCCCCGCCGGGGCCGAGGCCACCGCGGGCGACGTCACCGGCTTCACCCGGTCCGGGAACACCTTCACCGTCACGGCGTCCGGCGGGGCCAAGGCCCGCGTCGTCGTCGCCCGCGCCGACATCTTCCGCCTCTGGCTCTCGCCCGACGGCACCTTCACCAACGACCCGGCCGGCTCCGACCTCGCCACCACCACCGACTTCGGCTCCGTGGCCACGTCCTGGTCCGACGCCGGCGCGTACTACCGGATCACCACCGGAGCCCTCTCCATCCGGGTCAACAAGGCGCCCCTGCGCTTCTCCGTCTACCGCGCCGACAACACCACCCCCGTCTGGCAGGAGACCCAGCCCACCAGCTGGACCGGCGGCCGGACCACCCAGTACCTCGCCCGCGGAGCGGACGAGCAGTTCTACGGAACCGGCCTGCGCCTGGGCGAATGGGCGCTGCGCGACAAGACCGTCCCGATCGCCGTCGACAACAGGTGGCGCGAGAACGACAACGCCAGCCCCGCCCCCTTCTACATGTCCACCAACGGCTACGGCGTCATGCGCAACACCTGGGCCCCGGGCTCGTACGGCTTCCACGCCCCCACCACCCTCACCCACGACGAGAAGCGCTTCGACGCCTGGTACTTCACCGGCGACTCCCTCAAGTCCGTGCTCGACGCGTACACCGACGTCAGCGGAAAGCCGTTCATGGCTCCGATGTGGGGCTTCGAGCTCGGCAACGCCGACTGCTTCAACGCCTCCAACCCCGACTACCAGGGCGACCACAACCGGCCGCGTCACCAGACCACCCCCGATGTCGTCGGCTACGCGACCGACGCCCGCGCCGCCGACATGCCCTCGGGCTGGTTCCTGCCCAACGACGGCTACGGCTGCGGCTACACCGCTCCCCTCAAGTCCACGGTGGACGCCCTCAAGGCCAAGGGATTCCAGACCGGCCTGTGGACCTCCACCGGCCTCGGCTCCATCGCCGACGAGGTGGGCACGGCCGGCAGCCGCGGGGTGAAGACCGACGTGGCGTGGATCGGCGGCGGCTACAAGTACGCCTTCGACGGCGTGCGGCAGGCCGTCGACGGGATCGAGAAGAACTCCGACGCCCGCCGCTACGTCTGGACCGTCGACGGCTGGGCGGGCACCCAGCGCAACGCCGTCGTCTGGACCGGCGACACCCACGGCACCTGGGACGACATGCGCTGGCACGTCCCCGCGATCACCGGAGCGGGCCTCTCCGGCCTCAACTACGCCGCCGGCGACGTCGACGGGATCTTCGGGGGCAGCCCCAAGACCTACACCCGCGACCTCCAGTGGAAGGCCTTCACCCCGGCCTTCATGACGATGTCCGGCTGGGGCGCGACCAACCCGTCCGCCGGCTACCAGGACAAACAGCCCTGGCGCTTCGCCGAGCCCTACCTCTCCATCAACCGCAAGTACCTCCAGCTCAAGATGCGGCTGATGCCGTACCTGTACACGATGAGCCGCGTCGCCCACGAGAGCGGCGTACCCAGCACCCGCGCCATGGTCCTGGAGTACCCCGACGACCCCATGGCCCGCGGGAACGCCACCAGCGGCCAGTTCATGGCCGGGGACTCCCTCCTCGTCGCGCCCGTCGTCTCCGACACCTCGGTCCGGGACGGCATCTACCTCCCCGCCGGGACCTGGACGGACTACTGGACGGGGAAGACCTACGCGGGCCCGGGCCGCCTCAACGGCTACCGGGCACCACTCGACACCCTCCCGCTCTTCGTCAAGGGCGGCGGCATCGTGCCGATGTGGCCGCAGATGAACCACACGGGGGAGAAGCCCGTCTCCACCCTCACCTACGACATCCACCCCCGCGGCACGTCCTCCTTCAGCCTCTACGAGGACGACGGCCGCACCCGCGCCTACCAGTCCGGCGCCTACGCCCGCCAGCGGGTCGACGTCGCCGCCCCGACGGCAGGCTCCGGCACGGTCACCGTCAACGTCGGCGCCCCCACCGGCAGTTACACCGGCAAGCCGGCCTCCCGCGGCTACGAGTTCACCCTCCACGTGGCCTCCGCGCCGACGGCCCTCACGGTGGACGGAGCCGCGTCGGTGCGCCTGACCTCCAAGGCCGCCTACGACTCCGCCGCATCGGGCTGGTTCTTCGACCCGGCGGACCGATCCGGGGTGCTCTGGGTCAAGACGGGCTCCAAGGCGGGCGCCTTCAGCGTCTCGGCCACCGGCACCAGCCTCCCCGCGGCCGAACCCCTCCCCTCCGCCGCCCCCATCGACCAGTCGGCCTGGTCCCTCGTCTACGCCGACAGCCAGGAGACCGGGGCCGAGAGCGGCGCCGCCGTCGGCGCCTTCGACGGGAACCCGGCCACGTTGTGGCACTCCGCCTGGTCCGGCGCGAAGCCCGCCGCGCTGCCGCACGAGATCCAGATCGACCTCGGCGCCCGTTACGCGGTCGACGGCCTCGGCTACCTGCCCCGCCAGGACGGCGGCGTCAACGGCCGGATCGGCGGCTACGAGGTCTACGTCTCCGACACCACCGCCGACTGGGGGCCACCGGTCGCGAGCGGCACCTTCCCCGACACGGCAGCCGCCAAGACCGCCCCCCTCACCCCGAAGACCGGCCGCTACCTGCGCCTCAAGGCCCTCACCGAGGCCGGCGGCCGCGGCCCCTGGACCAGCGCCGCCGAGATCACCCTCACCGGACGCCCGGCTCCGCTGCCCGCGGACGCCACCCTCGTCAACGCGGCCTCCGCGAGCTGCCTGGACCTGCCGCACAGCGCCACCACGCCGGGCACCGAACCCACCCTCTATACCTGCCACGGCGGGCCCAACCAGCGCTGGACCCTCCAGGGCGACGGCCGCCTCACCGGCCTCACCGGCGTCTGCCTCGACGGCGCGAACGCCGCTCGCGTCACCATCCGGACCTGCGACGGGAGCCCGGGGCAGACCTGGCAGGCGGGACCTCAGAGCACCCTGCGCACCACCGGCCAATGCCTCGCCCCGGCCGGCTCGGGCACCGCCAACGGCACCACCCTCACCCGCGCCGCCTGCGACGACACCCCGGCCCAGCGCTGGACCTTCACTCCCTGATCCCCGTCAGCCGCCGAGCACGGCCCGGCACTCCCGCCGGGCCGGCTCGCTCAGCAGCCCCCGGAACCGGCCGAACAACTGGAGGAGTGCGGCTCCCCACGCCTCACGGAAGGCGGGATCGATGCGCGCCAGGTCGAGCTCGTTGGCCGCCGACAGCTCGGCGAAGTCCCTGCGCAGCTGCACGGCGGGGGAGTGGACACGGCCGGTGAACCGGTCCCGGAAGGCGGCCTCCCCGTCGGCGAGCGTCGGATACGAGGCCGCCCGGTCGCAGGCGGCGTAGAGGTACACGATCGCCTCGGCCTCCTCGCCGATCACCTCGGCGAGCTCGGCCCGCCGAGCGAGCGGCAGCAGGGCCGTGGGGAACCCGTCCGTACCGTAGAAGGCGTGGCACAGGCCCGCCCGTTGCAGCGCGGGCCGCGCACCCCAGGACGCGAGCAGCCCCCGTACGCGCTCCAGGTGCGTGAGCAGAGTCCCGCCGGGGTGGGCGAGGTCCTGCGCACCGAGCTCCCGCAACCATGCGACGGCGCGCTCCGACACGGGTACTCCCTCGGTCGTGGTGGTTGGGTCGGCACCCGTCCACACCATTCGCCGGGGGTCCGGACCCCGTGGCGAAGGCGGGGACGGGTTGCCGCCCGGGCCCTGCATTGATCTTGTTCCAGCCGAAACCCCAAGTCAATCCTCCGGTTTGCTCCCCACATCCAAGCGATATCTTGGGGTCTCGTGACCCTCGACGATCTTCGTGTGTTCGTGGCCGTCTGCCGTGCCGGCAGCCTCAGCGCCGTCGCCCGCGACCTCGGCTGCACCCAGTCGGCCGTCAGCCAGCACGTCCGCCGCCTGGAGAAGCAGACCGGCGCGAGCCTCCTGGAGCGCCACGCCCGGGGCGTCGTGCCCACCGAGGCGGGCCGGATCCTCCAGGCCGCCGCCGCGGACGGCATCGCCGGTCTCGACGGAGCCCTGCGCCGCGTGGACGACCTCGTACGGGGCGGCGGCGGCTCGGTGCGCGTCACCACCGGCGCGACGACCGTGCGGCACTTCATGTCCGAGGCCGTCGTCACCTTCCGCCGCCTCCACCCCGGGGTGAGCCTGGAGTTCCAGACCGAGAACTCCAGCCGCAGCTGCTTCGACGCCCTCGCCGCCGACGACCTCGATCTCGCCTGGATCACCATCGGCAGACCGGTCCGCGGCATCGAACAGCGCCCGGTCATGGAACTGCCCTGGGTGCTCGCCGTCCGCGCCGACGACCCCCTCGCCGCCCGCCCGTGCATCGATCCCGCCGACCTCGCCGGCATCCGGCACATCCGGCTCCCGGAGAACTCCGCCTCCCGCGCCCACCTCGACGCCGCCTTCGCCGAGTCCGGCATCCACGTACGCTCCGACACCAGCGTGGCCGACTGGGACACCGCACTGCTCCTCGCCGAACTGGGCCTGGGCCACGCCGTCGTGCCCGCGCTGCCCGGCTGGCAGGTCCCCGGCGCCGACGGCCCGCTGCGCCTCGTACGCGTTCCCGCCCTGCCGCCGCTCGCGGTGGGCTGGGCGGTCCGCCGCTGGGCCGCCCTCGCCCCGCCGGCCCTCGTCTTCGCCGACGAGGTCGCCCGCAGCTGCCGGGCGCGCGCTGCCGGGCAGCGGTGACGCCCGCCCGCCCCGGTGCACCCGGCCGCCACCGGGTTCGGCGGCTGACGAGGACGCGGGGCGCGGGGCGGAGGATGATGGAGTGGCCGGGGACGAAGGCCAGGCGTGATCCCGCGGCCCGGCGGAGGAGGTGCACGTGCCATGACGGAGCACGACGGCGGTCCGGCGGCGCGGAATCTGGAGGAGGGCAGGCTCCTCAAGGAGCTGGAGGCCATCCACCGCACGCGCCACGAGACCCTGCTGCACGGGTCCGACGACGCGCTGGTCACCCACACGAAGCGGATGAACGAGCTGGAGCACGAGTACGTACGCCGCCATCCGCAGCGGGCCCAGACCGCGGGTCGCACCCGCTCCGGGGCCCGTGCCCGCGGCGGCGAGTAGTCACCGCGGGCACGTCCCGTACCCGGCGGCCGGCCGGGGGAGATATCCCCTCCGACCGGCCATTCCTTCGGCTTGCGGGACGGGTGGCGGGACGGGCTACGAGACGGGGTCGAGCAGCGGGCCGAAGGCGGTCGGCAGGCGCTTCCACGCCTCCGGCCCGGCGGCGTACTCGGCGTCGGTCAGCAGGCACGGCTCGAGGAGCCGCGCCGCCAGCCCATCGCGGTCGAGACCGGGTGAGGTGAAGACCAGGTGCTGGCAGCAGTCGCCGTGCTCGGGGTGCCAGCCCAGAGCGGCGGCCGCCCTGCGTACGAGAGGCACCATCTCCCGTCCGCGTGGAGCCCGCCGACGATGACGACGGGCAGGGTCACGGCTTGCTCCCGTACCGGCGCTGGAAGCGCTCGACCCACGCCGCCCGGCGGGCGGAGTTGAAGGGGGTCCTGCGGCGGCCGTCCTCGACCGCGGCCGAACGCGCCGTCGCTCTCGCGGAGTTGAGGCGTCAGCCGTGCGGCGCCAGTGCCACCCGGGTGCGCAACCGGGACAGCGTGGACGCAAGGCCGCGCGGGCCCCTGCGCAGGTTCGGCCTCTCCCGCGTCCGCATGCGCGAACAGGTGCATGCGGGATTCCTGCCGGGGGTCAAGAAGTCGGTCCTGGTGACCTTGCGTGCCCAGGAGCTTGTGCGGGTGCTCCGGCGTGGCTCGGTGGGCCTTCTTTGCCTCGGATGAGACAAACTTGTATCGTTCGAGGCGAAGGGGGCTCATCGCCATGGTGCACGAGGAAGAACTGCTGGACGGCGCCGCTCGCGTCCTCGCCGGAGATCACAGCGCCTCGATGGTGCAGATCGCCGCCGGGATCGGGACCAGCCGCGCCACGCTCAGCCGCCGCTACGCGACCCGCGAGGCGCTGCTGAAGGCCGTCGCGGTCCGCGCGATCGAGGTGGTCGACGGGTGCCTCGCCCCGCTCGACCTGGCCGAGGACGCCGACGGGGCCGCCTTCGACGCCGCCCTGGAGGACCTGGTCCTCGCCCTGATGCCCGCCGCGCACCTCTACGGCTTCACCTCGCGCGACGCCACGGTGCTCGCGGACCCGGAGTTCCGCGCCGGCGTGGACCGGCAGGACCAGCGGGCCCTGGCCTTCCTCGCCCTGGGCCAGCGGCTGGGGCGGCTGCGCGCCGACCTGCCGCCGTACTGGATCTGGTACTCGCTCTGGGGCCTGCTCGACGCGGCCGCCGAGGGCGTACGCGACGGCCACCTCGCCCGCCGCCAGATCGGCCACCTGGTCCTGACCTCCTTCCTCAGCGGGACGCGGCCCGCCGCGCGGCCCCCCGCCGGCGACCCCGCACCCTGACCCGCGCGCCACAGTGCGCACACCGTGAACCACTCTGAACGGAACCCGATGCACACCCCCGCGCAGGCCCCCCGCAGGTGGATCGTCCTGGCGATCCTCTCCGGCAGCCTCCTGCTCATCTCCATGGACACCACGATCCTCAACGTGGCCTTCCCCTCGCTCGTCGGCGACCTCCGGCCCGGCGCCGTGCAGCAGCTGTGGATCATCGACGTCTACGCGCTCGCCCTCTCCGGCCTGCTGGTCACCGCGGGCGCGCTCGGCGACCGCTGGGGGCGCAAGCGGCTGCTCATGGCCGGCTTCGGCATCTTCTCGCTGGCCTCGCTCATAGCCGTGTTCTCCACCGAGGCCTGGCACGTGATCGCCGCCCGCGGCCTGCTCGGCATCGGCGGCGCTGCCATCATGCCGTCCACCGTGTCGATCCTGCGCACCGTCTTCACCGACGCCAAGGAGCGCGCCTTCGCGCTCGCCGTCTGGGCGGCCGTCTTCGGCGGCGGCATGGCCTTCGGGCCGGTCATCGGCGGGCTCCTCGTCCAGGACTACGGCTGGCACTCGGCCTTCCTGCTGAACCTCCCCGTCGCCGCCGTCATCGTCGCGGCCGGCCTGCGCTACCTGCCCGAATCGCGTTCCCCGCGCGGCACCGGCGCCTGGGACTGGTGGGGCGTCGGCCAGTCGGTCGTCGGCATGCTCACCCTCGCGGGCGGCATCAAGCAGCTCGGCAAGAGCGGGATCGCCGACCCGCTGCCCTGGGCCCTGCTCCTCGTCGCCGCCGTCGCACTGACCGTCTTCGTACGCCGCCAGCTGACCCTGGACAACCCGCTGTTGCAGGTCCGGCTGTTCGCCAAGCCCGCCTTCAGCGTCGCGGCGACCGCGATCTTCCTGCCCATGGTGGGGATGGGCGCGATCCTGTTCCTGGTCACCCAGTGGTTCCAGTACGGCGAGGGCTACACCCCGCTCCAGGCCGGAGTGCGCCTGCTGCCCGCCCCGCTCGCCCTGATCGCCGCCTCGATGCTGGCGCCCTCGCTGATGGAGCGCTTCGCGATCCGCCACGTGCTCGGCGCCGGACTGGTCGTCCTGGCCGTCGGCATGGCCCTGCCCTGGACCCTCCAGCATTTCACCGACCTGGGCTATCCGGCCTTCGCGGCCGCCCTGACCGTCATGGGCGCCGGCGCCGGCATCGCGACCACCGTGGCCTCGGTGACCCTGGTCTCCGCCGCGCCCGCGGCCGAGGTCTCCAGCGCCGCAGCCATAGAGGAGACCTGCTACGAGCTCGGCTCGGCCATGGGCGTCGCCGTCCTCGGCTCCACCGCGGCCGTGCTCTACCGGGGCAACCTGCCCGCCCTCGACCTGGACGGCCCCACCGCCGCCGCCGTACGGGACTCCGTCGGAGAGGCCGCGCACACAGCGGAGCGGCTGGGCGGCTCCGCCGGCCAGGCCCTGCTCGACACCGCCTCGCAGGCCTACACCCTGGCCATCACCCCGGCGTTCCTCCTGGCCGGCGGCCTCGCGGTCGTCGCGGCGGCCACCACGTGGTCGCTCATTCCGCGGGACCTGCGGCCCACCGAGAACCACTGAGCCGCGCCGGCCGGAACGCGGGCGCGGCGGGCGCCGGCCCCAGGGTGGTGGTGCCCGGAGCCGCCCGGTGGCCCAGGCCCGTGCGGTAGGCGTCCATCGCCGCCTCCACCCGGCCCGTACGCCGCATCAGGTCGCCCAGCAGCCGGCACAGATCGGCGAGGTCCCCGGTCGCCCCGCTGCGCTCCAGCAGCGCCAGCGCCTGCACGTAGTGCTCCTCGGCGGACTCGGTGTCACCGCGCTCCTCGGCCATCAGACCGAGGAGCCGGTGCGCGCCGCCCGCGTGGACGGCGCCGTGGCGGTCGCCCAGGTCCAGCAGCGCGGAGAGCAGCCCGGCGGCCTCCTCGTACCGGCCCAGCTGCCGCAGCACGTCGGCCAGTTCGACCTCCACCTGGGCCGTGTAGAGACCCGCGCGCCGGGCCGACAGCATGTCCCGGGCCGTGCGCAGCTCCCGTTCCGCCGAGGCGAGCTCGCCGTTCTGGGCCTGTACGTAGCCGCGCATCCAGTGGCAGTGCGCCAGATCCGTCCGCAGCCGCAACTGCCCGTAGATCGCCTGGGCCTTGGCGAGGGAGGCGTCGGCGTCGGCCACCCGCCCCTCGGCGAGGAAGGTCCGGGCCACCTGCCGGTGCATCCCGGCCACCAGCGCCGGATCGTTGACCTGCGGGGCCAGCGCGAGCGCGAGCTCGGCGGCGTGGGCGGCGCGGGCATGGGCGCCCATGTCGATGTAGGGCCCGATCACCGCGGCGTGGAGCAGTACCAGCGCGTCCGGATCGGCCAGCCCGCTCGCGCCCAGCTCGTCGATGGTGGATTCCAGGAGGTAGCAGGCGTAGCGCAGCTCACCGGCGAGCAGGTGGGCCACCGCGCGCCCGCGGATCGGCCGTGCGCGGCGGGGCAGCGGCTGGTCGGCCAGCAGGCGCTCGGCCGCCTCGAAGTGGGCGATCGCGTCCGGTAGTTCCCCGGCCTCCAGGGCGCATTCGCCGAGCCCCAGCCGGGCCTCCGCCTGCTCGGGGACGAGCCGGAGGTCCTCCGCTTCGGTGAGCAGGCGCCCGTAGCGTACGGCGGCCTCCGCGGCCTCGCCCGTGGCGAGCGTCTGCTGGGCGTCGGTGAGGGCGAGCCGCAGCTCGGTGGCCACGTGGGCGGGGCGGCCGGTGGTCAGCTCCTCGTACGAGGTGCCCAGGCGCGCGGCGAGGAAGCGCAGCGCGGTCTCGGAGGGGCGGACCTTGCCCGACTCCAGGGTGGAGACATAGGCCGAGGTGTAGGCCGGTTCCGCCAATTGTCGCTGCGTCAGACCGAGTTCACCGCGCATGCGCTGAACCCGGCGCCCGATCAGGGCCGGTTCGTCCATGAAGTCCCCCTGGTTGCTCGAACTCCCCAGTATTCAGCGGGAGCAGGCATTGCGCACCACCCGCGCGCCACCTAGTTTAAGCAACCACTTCAGCAGATTTATCAAACTGCTTAACTTCCGTTTCCGGGGGAGGACTTCATGGTTCGAGTCAGACGTCCGGCCGTCCGCACGGCGCTGCGCGCGGCCGTCGCGATGGTCTGCGCGACCGCCGCGCTGGTGGCCGCCGGGCCCGCGGACGCAGCCGACCCGCCGACCGCCAAGAGCCGGGTGGAGGTGGAGATACCGGGGCCGGAGCAGGGCGGCGCCGCCGGATCCGGCCACGCCCGGGTGCCGGCCGCGGGCGGCCCCGCGAAGAGCGCGGGCCGGCTCTCCCCGGCGCAGCGCGAGGCCGACGGCACGGTCACCAAACTGATCGACAACGGCTCCACCGCCGACCGCCTCGACGTCGTCGTCATCGGCGACGGCTACACCGCCGCCGAGCTGGCGCGCTTCCACGCCGACGCCGAACAGAAGTGGGCCGAGGTGACCGCCGTCGAGCCGTACACCACGTACCGGAACCTCTTCAACGTCTGGACGGTCGACGCGGTCTCCCACGACTCCGGCGTCTCCGGCGACCCCGACCCCGCCACCGTCCGCGACACCGCCCTCGGCTCCTACTTCTGGTGCGAGGACATCGAGCGGCTGCTCTGCGTCGACCAGCCCAAGGTCGACGCCTACGTGGCGAAGGCGCCGGCGGCCGACCTGGTCATCGTCCTCGCCAACAGCGCCAAGTACGGCGGGGCCGGCTACAACGAGCGCAGCGCCACCCTCGGCTACGAGGGGATCTCCACGGCCTCGGCGGGCCACCCGAAGTCCGGCCAGGTCGCCATCCACGAGACCGGCCACTCGCTGGGCAAGCTCGCCGACGAGTACTTCTACCCCGGCGTCCCGGACTACGAGAAGTACACCGGCCCCGAGCCCGCCGAATCCAACAGCACCGCGCTGACCGCCGACGGGATGGCCGCGCAGCGGGCCAAGTGGTACCGCTGGCTGGGCGAAAAGTCACCCGACGGCGGTACCGTCGGCGCCTACGAGGGCGGCAACTACTTCGTGACCGGGCTCTACCGGCCCACCGACAACTCCCTCATGCGGGTCCTGGGCAAGCCCTTCAACCTGCCCGGCGTCGAGTCCATGATCGCCGGCTTCTACCAGCACGCGCGGATCGTCACCCCGCTCACCCCGACCGAGCGCACCCTGCGGCTGCGCCACACGGCGAAGGCGTCCGTACCCAGGCTGAACGGGGCGGACGGCAGGCAGCCGGTGGTCCGCTGGTACCTCGACGGCAGGGAGCTGAAGCGCTTCGAGGGCCGTACCGAGGTGCCGGTGGCGGAGCTGTGGCTGTTCGACCTCCGGACGCACCGGCTGTCGGTCACGGCCGAGGACCGTACGCCGTCGGTACGCGACCCGAAGACCATCCGTACGCTGCGGTCCACGGCCACCTGGACGGTCAGGCTCTGAGGCGCGCCGCGCCCCCTACGCCCCCTCACACACGGCGCCAGCAGGCCAGCGCCCAGGAGAACAGTCCGAACAGCACGAGCCCGGCGCCGACCAGCACGAGGAGCCACGGTCCCGCCGGGGTCTCGGCGAACGCCCTGAGGGTGTCGTCGACGCCCTTCGCCTGCGAGGGGTCGTAGCTGACGGCCGCGTAGACGAGGAAGGCCCCGGCCGCGGTGAACAGCGCGCCGCGGGCCAGGCCGCCGGCGACCCCGAGGAACACGACCGCCTTGCGGACGCCCTCGGGCACCCGGCCCATCTCCAACTGCTTGCGGAACGAGCGGCGGGCCGCCTGCACGGCGATCACGATGCCGCCCACGGCGATGGCCGCCCCGGCCGCCCCCACCCACCACGGGCCGCCCGGCAGCTCCATCACCTTCGACGTCACGTCACGCGACTGCTCGTCGCCGGACCGCCCGCCGCCGGATCCGGCCGCGAAGGACAGCACCGAGAACGCGACGACCCCGTAGAAGACGGTCCGGGCCGCCGACGCCAGCCGCTTGGAGGCCTTGCCGCCGTCGGGACCGGCGGCGCCGAACACCGCCTCCGACAGCCGCCACAGCATCATGCACACGAGGCCGATTCCGACGGCCCACACCAGGAAACCGCCGAGGGGCTTCTCCGCCAGCTCCTGCAGCGCGCCCGTGCGGTCCGCCTCCTGGCCGCCGTCGCCGAACGCCACCCGCACGGCGAGCACGCCGACGAGTACGTACAGCAGGCCGCGCGCCACGAGTCCGCACCGCGCCACCACTTCGCGGCCCGTGCCCCCCTGGGACCCGGTCCGTGCGCCTTCACGTGCCAATCGGCCGACCATGAGACCAGCCCCCCTTCCGCTCGGTCCGGCGTGGCGGGCGGACGCGTACGCGCCGGACCCGGGTGCCGGAGGATTCTCCGTGCGGCTACCCGGACACCGCCCCTCCATGCGGTGAGGGCCCGGCCGTGCCCGGCGGCAGCGCACCGGCCGGTGGCCGCGCGACGGATCGCGGCGGCCACCGGCCGGGGTACGGGGGAGAGGCGCGGGGCACGGGCTCCAGGGCTACATGGGGTCCATGCCGCGGTCGTCCATCCGGCCCTCCTGCTCGCTCTGCTCCTGGAGACGACGGGCCTTCTCCTTGAGCCGACGGCGCTCTTCCGGGTCGGTCGAACGCTCGGCCGCGTCGTTCAGTTCCTGGGCCTTGGCGCGCATCTGCTGGGACCGGCCGCGGGGTTCGCCTGAAACGCTCATGATCGCTCCTTGGATCGGTGGGGAGAGCGGGCGGATTCAGCGAACCAGCACTGCCGGGCGCGCGCATCTCGAAGCGTCACCGAGCGTGATCCCCAGCCCCCGGCTTCCCCCGGCCGGCCGCAGGCCGGGGCCGGGCCGGGTCGGCTCGGGTCGAGTCGGGCCGGGTCGGCTCGAGTCGGGCCGGGCCGGTCAGTCCAGGTCCGTGTCCGCGCCGAGCAGCGTGGTGAGGGTGAACAGGGCCCCGTCCGGGTCGCGGAGCGTCACCCAGCGCTCCACGGCGTTCGAGGTGATGTCCGAGACCGTGCGTCCGCCCAGCGCGACGGCGGCCTCGATCGCCGGCCGCAGCTTCGGCACGCGGAAGTGGACGTGCCAGCGGGGCCTGGTGTGCGGGGAGTAGGCGGCGAGCTCGACGGGTCCGCTGTTCAGGCGGGCCACGGGCTCACCGTTCTGCCGCAGGACGACCTGGTCCTCCTCGTAGGAGACCTCGCAGCATCCGGGGCGTTCGGTGGCCCATTCGAGTACCGCGCCGTAGAAGATCGCCGCGTCGAGGGCGTTGCGCGTACGCAGTTCCAGCCAGGCCGGCAGCGGGCCCTTGCCCGCCCGCCAGTCCGCGGCCACGGCGCCCTCCCAGATCCCGAAGACCGCGCCGTCCGGGTCCGCGACGAGCGCGGCCCGGCCGCCGGACTCGAAGGAGACCGGGCCGACGGCGATGGTGCCCGTCCGCTCCCGGATGCGGTCCACCGCCACATCGGCGTCGTCTACGGCGAAGTACGGGGTCCAGGCCACGGCGACCCCCAGGTCCCCGGCCAGCGCTCCGATCCCCGCCACCGGGACCCGGTCCAGGTAGGCCACCGAAAAGGCCTGGCCGAGGCGGGCCGGCCGGAACCTCCAGCCCGCGACCGCACCGTAGAAACGCTGGGCCGTCTCGAGGTCGCGGGTCATCAGGCTCACCCAGCACGGCGCCCCGAAGACCTCCCTCGTCGAAATCTCCACCGCTCGCTCCGTCCCTGTGAGCCCCCCGGTTCATTCTGGCCCTTTTCGTCCCTTTCCTCGCGGTCGGCGGCTTCCTCGCGGCCGACGGCGGCGCACGCACACGGAAGGTGTCCGAGAATCACGCTCCGTGTCGATCCCGGCCGGTGTCCGGCGCTAGCCTCGGTTCCGGACGCCACCCCGCAGCCCCGGAAGGCAGGTCTCCCATGGTCGGTTCCCAGGTTCCCGTCATCGATCTCGGGCCGTGGCGGTCCGGCGGGCCGCGGGAACGTGCCCGTACGGCCGCCCGCGTCGACGAGGCTTTGCGCGCGGCCGGCTTCCTGCTCGTGACCGGCCACGGCGTGGACCCCTCGCTGCCCGCGCGGATCAGGGAGGCGGCGCGCGCGTTCTTCGGGCTGCCGGCCGCCGTGAAGGAGCCGTACGCCGTCACCGTCGGCGGCCGGGGCTGGCTCGGCCCCGGGGCGGAGGCCAACAGCTACGCCGAGGGCACGGCCTCACCGCCCGACCTCAAGGAGTCCTGGTCCTTCGCGGCGGACGACCCCACCGGCGACCCCTCCGTGGACGCCGAGTGGTTCCGGCCCAACGTCTGGCCCGCCGAGGTGCCGCAGCTGCGGCCGCTGGTGACGGAGTACCTGGCCTGGATGCGGGCCCTCTCCGACGAGCTGCTGGTACTCCTCGCCACCGCCCTCGGACTCGCCGAGGACCACTTCACGCGCCACACCGGACACCCCACCTGGGGGTTCAACCTCAACTGGTACCCCGGCACCGAGACCGTCGGCCCGCCGCTGCCCGGCCAGTTCCGCATCGGGGCGCACACCGACTTCGGTACGGTCACGGTCCTCGACCGGCAGCTCGGAGCGGGCGGGCTCCAGATCCACACCGATGCCGACGGCTGGCAGGACGCCCCCTACGACCCGGCCGCGCTCACCGTCAACATCGGGGACCTGATGGCCCGCTGGACGGGCGACCGCTGGCGCGCGGGCCGCCACCGCGTCCTGCCCCCGCCCGCCCACACCCCGGCCGAGGAGCTGATCTCACTCGTCTACTTCTACGAATGCGACGCGCACACCCGGGTGGAATCCCTCCCCGCCCCCGTCGGCCGGGTGGTGCACGACCCCGTCGACTCCCACGTGTACCTGCGCGGCAAGCTCGACGCGATCAGCGTCACGGAGGCGGGCTGAGCCCCGAGACGGACCGGGATCCGGGACCCACCTCGGACGGCCGGCCCGCACCGGCGAGAGACGCGGGAGGGGGCCCGTGGTGCCCGGGCCGCCGGCGGAGCCTCACTCCGGCTGGCGTTCCGGGCCTGCGAAGTCGCGCGGGTGTAGCGCGGGCGGGAACCCGGTTCGGAATCGGGGCCGGCACCGGGGGACCCTGCGGGAAGCGTACGCAAGCCGGATCGGGAGGCGCCGCACCAGGCACCTCAAAGATCGGGAAGTCGCTCGTAGCCGCACCACGCGGCTTCTGGAGCTGATGTCAGTGCGCGTCGGTACGGTCGGCACATGAGAGCTACTGGAACGTTCACCGTGAAAGCGTTCGTCCCGACCGAGCTGAAGCCGGACCCCGCGGTGTCCACCGGGCTGCCCGTGGGTGTGGCGACCATGGAGAAGGCGTTCGAGGGCGAGGTCGCCGGTCGCTCGGCGACCTTGTTCACCGCCGCGTTCGACCAGGAGACCGGCGTCGGCACCTATGTGGCCATGGAGTCCTTCGAGGGCTCACTGCACGGCCGGGAGGGGGCGTTCAACTTCGTCCACTCGGCGACCACTTCCGGCAGCGACCGCACTGCGGAGTTCTTCACCCTCGTGCCCTCGAGCGGAACCGGGGAGCTCGCCGGGATCTCCGGTGCCGGGGGCATGGCGGTCGATCCCGACGGCACCCACCGAATCTGGTTCGACTATCAGCTCGGCTGAGCTCCCGCTCCGCCTCGGCGTAGACGCGGGACGTAGGGGCCGGGCGGGTGGAACGGCTCTGGCGGCGCACGCGTGTACGGGCGGCCGCCGGTGTCCGGGGGATCTATGGACTGCGGCCGGCTCGCCGCGTTCCCGTCCACCGTGCACCTCCCGCCCCCGACACGGGCGGGAGGAGACGAGGACCGGAATGGGCGAACACGCACGGATCGACTTCCGCCACCACGTGATCCCGCCCGACCGCAGCCGTGCGATCGCCGACCGCGCCGCCGCCCTCGGCCGGCCGGTGCCGGCCTGGGACTGGCAGAGCGCGATCGCGATGATGGGCCGCCGTTCGATCGCCACCGGCATCCTCTCGTACGCCGCTCCGCGCCGCCCACCGCTTCGCGTCCGCCGCCCGGCTGCGTCCGGGCAAGGCTCCCGAGGACCTGCTGGTCGAGTTGAGGCGCTTCTCCTTCGTACCGCGTTCTGCACGGGCCCCGCCTCGCTGCCCTCGCTCCTCGCCTTCGCCGAGCCCGGACACGTCCCGGACGGCAGCGACTTCCCCACCGTGCCCGAGGAATGGTGCGGAGGCTTCGACGACGGTCTGGACGGTTACCCGCACTGGGAGGACGGGCAGCCCCACTCGACCCACCGCGGCAACGCCGAGTGCCTCTTCCCCCGCCTCGCCCGCGCCTGACCGCCTCGGGCGGCAACGCTCCGCCGCCCCACTGCGTCCCCTGCATACTCAACAGGTCATCGGAGAGTGAGGAGGGGGCCGTGCCTGATTTCGGGGCGGTGATCGGGGCCATCGGACGGGGTGCTCTCACCGTGGGCCGGATCGTGTGGAACGCGATGAACAGCCCGACGGAGGCCGACGAGGAGGGAGCCCGCTCGGAGATATCCCGGCTCAGGGCGCTCATCGAGGAGGAGGTGCCGGAGGAGCTGCACGGCCGGGCGTGGGGGCTCGTGGTCGATGAGCTGCGCCGGATCGACGTGGACATCGAGCGCATGGTGGAGGAGGCCAAAGCCGAGGACGAGGAGGGCGACGGGGCCGAGGAGCGGAAGTCCTGATCGCATCAAGAGGCCGGGGGCGCACTGGTCCGCTGGGCAGTTGTGCGTAGTTGTACGTAACTGCCCGGAGGGAGGCCTCGGCCACTACACTCGCGGTGTGTCAGACCCCTCGGATTACGAACTCGCGGCATGGCGTGACATCCAACGGTTCAGCGGCCGTCCGCTGTCACGGGTGATGAGGGACGCCGGCGAGCAAGTGGCCAACGGCGCCGCGGAACTCGGCAAGCGTGCCGCGAAGTACCTGGAGAACCACCCGCGGGCCCAGTCCGCGGTTTCGCGGGGACAGAAAATCGCGGCCAAGGGCGCTCACACGGTCGGCGCCGGGGCTCGCGGAGCCGCCGACGCCCTCCCCGACTGGAGCGGCACTGCCTTTCGGTCCGTGCGGCAGACGGTGGGACGGCTCTCGCGGGCGGGACTCTCCTCCAAACGGGTCGTGGCGCTCCACCAGAAGCGCGGGCACGACGTCGCATCACTGTCCGACCTGGGCCGCCTCGACCTCCAGCAGATCGACGCGGTCCGTGGACGGGCAGCGAGCTGGTACTACCCGGCCGGCGCAGCGCTCTCGGGAGCGGGCGCAGGGCTGGTGATCTCCGGAGGACAGCTGGTCACCGCCGCCTCCGCCGGGGCCGCGGCAGCCCCTTCGGGAGGTGCCATCGTCGGCGCTTTCGCCGCCGACGCCGCAGTCGTCCTCGGCCTCGCATCCCGTTCCGTCGGCCAGATCTCGCTGCTCTACGGCTACGACCCCGAAGAGCCTGCCGAGAAGCTCTTCGTGATGTCCGTCGTCAATGCCGGGACTGCCATGTCGGCCACCGCCAAGACCGCTGCGATGGCCGACATCTCGCGGCTCACCCAAGCACTCGTCCGCGGCAAGACGTGGGCGGTCCTCAACGAGGCGGTCGTCGCCAAGGTCTCCGCGCAGTTCGCGAAGGCGTTCGGCTTTCGCCTCACCAAAAAAGGACTCGGCAAAGCCATCCCCGCATTCGGGATCCTCGTGGGAGGCACCTTCAACTGGACCACTCTGGAGTCGATCGTCGACGCAGCCGACATGGCGTACCGGCGGCGGTTCCTCCTGGAGAAGTACCCGCATCTCGGTGACGAGGAAGCGTCCGGATCGTTTGCCGGCGTCGGCCCGGACGCCTCGGACGCCCGCGACGTCCCGGACGACGCCGACGCGGCGATCAGCCTGCTCGGCGAGCTCGCCGAGGCGGGCGGGCCCGACCTCCGCTGAGCCGTAGAACGCAGGCAGTTCCTCCCGCTCCTCGGGGTCGCCGGCCGTCGGTGGAGGGGCTCCAGCAGGGCTGCGGTGACGGCGCGTTGGCCGTCGGGGGTGAGGTGGAGGCCGTCGGCCTCATGGTGGCCGCGAGCCGCGGGGCACGTGTCGACCACCGGCTCGGGCCGGGCCAGCAGGAAGCCGGCCACGGCGTCGAGGTCCGCGCCGGACCAGCTCGGCCCGGCCCGCCGGAAGTGCTCGTACCGCTCCACGCGGTCGGGGTCGGTGCCCGTCGGGGTGAGCCAGACCCACAGGGCCCCCGTGCGGGCCACCGCGAGGTCGCGCAGGGCGGTCAGGTTTCAACAGGCTTCGGCGAAGGCGACGAGCGGAGTGCGGTCGATGCGCTGCACGTCGTTCGCGCCGAGCATGCGTAGCACCCAATCGGGCCGCTGGAAACACGGCACCGGCGATACGGCCGGGTGGGTGCAGCGCACGCCGTCGGGTAGCAGGTGCCGCAGGATCTCGAACCAGGAGAGCCTGTCGGCGGTGGTGCTCTCGCCGAGCGCCACGACGTGCTCACCCGGGCGGAAGGGCAGCGCGGCGATCCGGGAAGGTGCGTCAGGGCCGGCCGACAGCCTGGCCGCCGCCTCCCGGTTGCGCTCCTCGAACCGCTCCTGCCGGCCCCGGTACTCCCCGGCATCCGTCCCGAACAGAGCCGCCAGCACCGGCTCGTCGAGCGGGCCCAGTTGGCGCAGGAGCATCTCCGGCTGGTGGAACCGCAGCAGGCGCTCCGTCTGGGCGGGGTCCCGATCGGTGATGGTCGTCATGTCAGCCCTCCTCGGGGACACGGACGGGTGTACGGACACGATGGCGCGGCAGCAGGAAGCCCGCGGCGATCAGCCGGGCCGGCCCGGCGAAGCGGGCGATCGGCAGGAGCGGGGCGGCTGCCTCCGTGAGCAGGACGAGGGTGGCCGGCGGCCGCCGCCCACGAGGACGACCTGCTGGCCGCCCTCGACTCCGACGGGCGGGCCCACCTCCTGGAACTCCTCGAACGTGTCCCGGCGCAGCGGGAACTGACGCCCGGCCCGCACCCCGGCTACCGCACGCTCGGCAAGCCGGCGGCGAAGCGAAAGGACGGAGGCCCTGACACCGGCCGGATGAGACCTGAGGCGGAGGCGGGACCTACTCGGGAGGGACTGGGCGATCCTCCTGCGAGTTGACGATCCGTCTACTCCCGCTGCATAGCCTCGGTTTCATGAACCGACGCAGAGCTGTCGCCTCAGCCGCCTTGTTCGCCCTGCTCCTGCCGCTCCCGCTCGCCGGCGCGGGTACTGCCGTCGCGGCGGACTCGCCGTCCGCCGCCGCGCAGCTCCGCACCGCGGTGGAACTGCCGCGCCCCACCGGCCGATTCGCCGTCGGCCGGGAGGACCTGCACCTGGTGGACCGCAGCCGTACCGACCCCTGGGCCGGATCCGGGCCGCGCGAGCTGATGGTCACCATGCGCTACCCCGCACGGCGCGACACCGGCGGTCCCGCGCGCTACCTCACCGACGAGGAGGCCCGGCTGCTGCTGGTCGACCGCGGCCTCGACCAGGTCATCCCCGTCGCGACCCTGACCGGCACGGCGAGCGCCTCCCGGACCCACGCCCGTCCCCTCGCCGGCCGGTACCCGCTGGTCGTGCTCTCCCCGGGCTTCACCGTCCACCGCGCCACCCTCACCGCGCTCGCCGAGGACCTGGCCTCCCGCGGCTACGTCGTCGCCTCCGTCGACCACGCCTACGAGAGCGTCGGCACCGCTTTCCCCGGTGGGCGCGTGCTGAAGTGCCTGGCCTGCGACAAGACCGAGGCGGGCACCCCGATGCGGACGGTCAGCGACACCCGCGGCCGCGACGTGTCCTTCCTGCTGGACCACCTCACCGGACGCCACCCCGCCTGGCGCCACGCCGGCCTCATCGACCAGAGCCGCATCGCGATGGCGGGCCACTCCATCGGCGGCGCCTCCGCGGTCGCCGCGATGGCCGTCGACCCCAGGATCCGCGCCGGGGTGAACATGGACGGCGGACTCCACACCCCGGTCCCCGACACCGGACTCGGCGGGCGCCCCTTCATGTTCCTCGGCGAGCAGAAGAGCGTCCCCGGCGGCATCAAGTCGTGGGACGACGACTGGCCCAAGCTCGACGGCTGGAAGCGCTGGATCACCTTCGCGGACTCGGGTCACTTTACCTTCAGCGACTTCCCGGCGATCGGCGAGCAGCTCGGCCTCCCCGACCAGGACGCCCCGCTGCCCGGAGGCCGCTCCGTCGAGCTGACCCGGCGCTACGTCGCCGCCTTCTTCGACCAGCACCTCAAGGGCATGCCGCAGCCCCTCCTCGACGGCCCGTCCCCCGACGCGCCGGAGGTCCGCTTCCACACGCCCTGAACCGCCGCTCAGACCACGGTCACCGGGTGCCGCACGACCGCGTCGAAGAGGTAGCCCTGCGTGTTGTGGACCGAGGTCTCGGGCTGCGTCCGCCCGCTCGCGTCGGTCGCCCGGGCCAGCAGCGCCGTCGCACCCGTCGTCCGCGGGGTCCACGGCAGCGACCAGCGCACCCAGCCGCCCCGGCGCGGGGCGTCGTGCATCCGGGCCCGCCGCCAGTGGCCGCCCCCGTCCGTGCTGACCTCGACGCGAGTGACGGGGGCCGCCGCCGACCAGGAACGGCCGGTCAGCAGCCGGGTCCGGTGCACGGGAACGGTGGCCCCCAGTTCCAGCTCGAAGGCGCTCTTGAGGGTCTGCCGGGTCAGCGGGGCGCTGCCCTGCGCCGGGTGCTCGGGCCCGAACAGCCGGTACATGTCGGTGTTCCACGGCGAGTACAGCGGCTCGTCGCTCACCTCGATGTCACCCACCCACTTGATCGAGGAGATCCCGACCCAGTCCGGTACGACGAGGCGCACCGGACCGCCGTGGTCGGGCGGCAACGGCTGACCGTTCATCTCGTACGCGAGCAGGACGTCGTCCAGCGCCTTCGCCACCGGCAGCGGGCGGCGCACCCGGCCCAGGTTCACCCCGTTCGCGATCACCTCGTCGTCCAGCCCGCTCGGCAGCACGTCGACGGCCCCGCGGGTGACCCCGGCCAGCCGCAGCACGTCCGACAGCCGCGCCCCGCGCCAGCGCGCGACCCCGATGGCGCCCAGGGTCCAGGCGGTGCCGGTCACCGGCTGCCCCTGCTGCGTGGTGTAGAAGCTCCGGCCGTTGCCCGCGCACTCGATGAACAGCGTCCGCTCGACCGCCCGCAGGGCCCGCAGCCGCTCGTACGAGAACTCCACCGGGCCGCCCGCGAGCCCGTCGCCCCACACCTTCAGCCGCCACCCGCCCGCGTCGACGCGCGGGGTGGAGGTGTGGTTGCGGACGAAGAACCGGTCGATCGGGGTGAGCGGGCCGGTGCCGCGCAGCGCCGCGAAGTTCGTCTCCGCGTTGGTGCCGCGGAGCGTGAACAGCTCGGGCGGCAGAGGTTTGACGGTGACGGGGCCGGCGGCCGCGGCCGGTGCGCCCGGGGTGGCGGCCGAGCCCGCGGCCGCGGCCGGTGCGCCCGTCGCCACGCCCAACGATCCGGCGGCCGCCCCGACCGCGAACAGCTTCAGCAGGTCGCGGCGGTCCACTCCGGCGGAGCGGGCGCGCCCGCGGGCCCATTGCCGCAGGCGCGTGCGGTCGTACCGGCTCTCGTCCGACAGGTCGAAGGGCATGGCGGGAATCTCCTCGGTCGCGGTTCCCGACGGACCGTAGAGGTCCCGGGCGGGCCGCGGGAACCTTCCCAGGGCGATGGCCACGCACTCGAAACACCGCCGCAACGGCCGATTACCGCTGGTCGGCGGAATTTCGGCAGGATGTGGGGCATGACCGAGATCCGTACCCCCCGCCTCCTCCTCCGCCGCTGGACCGACGACGACCTCGTCCCCCTGTCGGAGATCAACGCCGACCCCGAGGTGATGCGCTGGATCGGTGACGGATCCACCCTCGGCCTGGACGAGACGGCCGAGGAGATCGAGCGCTGGGAGGAGGAGTGGGACGACGAGGGCTTCGGGCTCTTCGCCGTCGAGCTCCTAGGCTCCGGCGAGCTCATCGGCGCCGTCGGCCTCTCGGTCCTCGAGAACCTGCCGGACGCCCGGGCGGACGTGCAGATCAGCTGGCGGCTCGGCCGCCAGTACTGGGGCCAGGGCTACGCCTCCGAGGCCGCCCACGCCACCTTGGAGTTCGCCCTCCAGGACCGTGGCCTGGACCGGGTCGTCGCGATCAACCGGATGAGCAACACCGATTCCGAGAACGTGATCCGCAAGCTGGGCATGGTGATGGAACGCGACACCACCGACCCCCGGTACCAGACCTCCGTGCGGATCCACGGCATCGACCTCACGGAGTACGAGGCCTGATCCGGCCGTCCCGCATCAGCCGATCGGACGACCCCCGGGTCGGCCGGACCGCTCCCGGGCTCCGTCCGGCGGGCGGACCGGCCGCGGGCCCCGGCGCGGCGAGCATGGACCGGGGGAGCGGGAGGGCGTACGCGGCCCTCCCCGCCCCGGAGCCGAGAGGGACACCATGAACGCGCACGCCGCTGCTGCTCGCCGCGCCCGGCGACCACCTGGCCGCGGCCGGGGTACTGCTCGCCGACCCGAACGCCCCGGACTCGTCACCGGCCACGACTCCTTCGACGTCACCGTCGTGGCGGCCGCGTCGCTGCGGCCCCGCCGGATCGAGGTCGCCCCGTACGGCACCGAGGGCGGACTCGGCTCCTGGCTGAAGCCGCACTACGCGGCCGTCCGCCCGGCCGACGGGAAATTGCCGTCGTCGACCCGCGCAGCGGCGGGACCACCGTCGAGCCGATGACCGCCGGCACCCACCAGCACGGCGCCACCGTCACCGCCGACGGCCGGCTCCTGGTGGTCGGCACGGGAGCGGTGGAGCCCGGCACGGGCAAGGGCCCGTCACCCCGGCCACGGCGGTGGTGCACAGGGTGAGCGGGCCGGTGATGACGCCGACCTCGTCGGTCATGGCGCCGCCCGGACCGGGAGTCACCCGGTCCTGCCACCGCCGGTGGTGTCCCCCGGTCATGAGGCGCAGGTGTCGAGCATCGTGGTGAGCATCTTCTTCTCCGGTTCGGTGACGGTCAGCCCGTACGTGGACTTCACGGTGGTCCAGGCCCGTCCGTACTGGCACCAGCTCGACTTGTCCGGCGGCTGCCACAGGTCCGGGCTCTGGTCACCCTTGGCACGGTTCGAGGCCGCCGTCACGGCGAGCAACTGAGGGTTGGTCAGGTCGTTGGCGAAGGCCTTGCGCTTGGCGGCGTCCCAGCCGGCCGCGCCGGAGCGCCACCCCTCGGCGAGCGGGACCATGTGGTCGATGTCCATCTTCGCGGCGTCGGTGACGGCCAGCCCGTCGTACAGGCTCTTCCAGCTGCCGGACACCGCCCGGCACTCCGCGTCCCGCTGGACACCGGAGCCGTCGCGCTCCAGGACCACCTCACGCGTGTCGCACTTGTTGCCCTGCTGGGCCCAGTGCGTGAACTTGTCCCGGCTGTAGCCGGCCATCGTGCCCCCCGGCGCCACCTTCAGCGCCGCCAGCCGGGTCCGGGCCTCGGCCGCGGTCACCATCCCCGGAAGCACGTCCCCGCCGCCCGGCTTGGAGTCCGGTGTGGAGTCCGGCTTCGAGTCCGTGGGCCGCGCGGTCCGCGTGGCCGACGGCTTCGCGTCCCCGCCGTCCGGCGCGGCCGTACCGGAGCAACCGGCCCCGCCCGCCGCCAGCAGCACGGCCGCCAGGACCGCACCGGGCACACCTGTCTGACGTCCCATAACCCCACCCCTTGCCGGCCGCGCGTCGCAACTGTCCCCGGAAGACTACCCAGAACCGGACATACAACCGGATGCGCACCCTCCGGCGGGCGTTGTCAGTGCGGCTCGCTAGTCTCCCGGCATACCGCAGCTCAGGGGGGTCAGTTCCCCCTGTCAGGGCTGCGCGGAACCGGACGCGACAGGCGGAGGGGCACAGGCTGATGGCATGGCTGGCGGCGGGCGAGGGGTACGAGATCGCCCTGGAGGAAGGACGGGTGGTGGCGAGGTCCGCCACCGGCCGGACGGCGGGACGGCAGTTGAAGACGCTGCCCAAGGCGCTGAAGGACCATCCCGAGGTGGACCGGCTGCGCCGGCTCACCGAATGGCTCGACCGGCACGAGGCCGCGTGCGTCGCACAGGTCGACGCCTGGATGGTGTCCTCGCTGCCCGTACCGACCGGACTGCTCGCGCGGGTCTGGCCGGACGAGGCCTGGCAGCACGCCCTGCGCGACATGGCCGTCGTCGGCGACGACCCGGACGAGGTGGGCTTCCTGCGCGACGCGACCGCCTCCGGTGAACTGAAGGTGGTCAACCTCGACGGCGAGACCGTACGGCTCTCCCCGCGCACGGTGACCCTGCCCCACCCGGTGCTGCTGCCGGACCTGGACGACGTACGGGAGTTCGCGGCCGAGCTGGCCATAGTGCAGCGGGTCGAGCAGATCCACCGCGCGACCTGGCAGAAGCCGGACGGGCTCACCGCCACCGCCACCGAGGTGCGCGACTACGCGGGCGGGGTCTTCCCCACCCGCTTCAGCCTCGCCGCCCGCGCCACCGCCCTCGGCTACCGCGTCTCCGGCGGCTACGCCACCTGCAAGGTCCGGGACGCCGGCGCCGGCGCGGAGGCCGCCGTGTGGATCGGCGAGCCCTACTACGAGGACGAGATGACCACGGGCGCCCTGAGCTGGCACGACGAGGACGGCCGGACGGTACCCCTGGCCACCGTCGGACCGGTGGCCTGGTCCGAGGGCATGCGAATGGCCGCGGCGCTGTACGCCGGGCGCAAGATCGAGGAGGGCGGGGACGCATGAGCACCAACCTGGGGGACACCGAGATGAACACGGCCGAACTGCTGCTCAAGGCGGGCGCCGTACTGCCGCACGACACCACGGGCGCCGGCCCCACCGCCGTCGAACTGACCGCCCGCTCCTACCGCCACCCCGGGCTCGGCGACGACCGCGTCGTCGTCCGGCTCTCGCCCGCCGAACTCGGTCCGGCCGAGGACCTCGCCGCCGGCTTCCTGGGACTCGTACGCGACGAGGGCGAGCCCCCCGTCGTCGGCCTGAGCCGGCGCCAGGCGCTCGGCTTCCCCGAATGGGTCCTCGTGCACCACCCCGAGGACGGCCACCACGCCCTCGCCGTCGTCCCCGAACTGGACCGGATCGCCCGGCAGGCCAAGACCAAGCCCAAGGCCGCCCTCGACGCCTGCCAGGAACTCGCCGACCGCCTCGCGGTCTCCGTCCCGCACTTCCTGCCCGTCTTCCACGAGCAGGCGGCCCGCGTCTTCCTCGCCGTCGAGAACACCACCTACGCCGCCCAGCTGTTCGGCCGCGCCCGCGCCGCCGAGGCCCAGTACGGCCTGGCCATCGACGAGGACCGCCTCGACTCCGTCTTCCTCGAATTCGCCCTGGCCGGCGCCCTGCCGGTGAAGGTGCTCACCGGCTACGGCAAGGCCCTGGCCGGCCGCGTCACCCCCGCCGAGGCGCACGAGCGCTTCCGCCGCCTGTGCGTGCGCCGCACCGCCGGCGGACTGCCGCCCTCCGCCCAGGCCGTCGTCGAGCTGCGCCGCCTCGCCCGCGCCGCGGGCCTGACCGGAACCGAGGCCGAGCAGGACTACCTCGCCGAACTGCTGCCCCTGCCCGCCACCCTGCGCGCCGCGCCCGGCTGGTGGAAGGCCCACCGCGCGGCCCTCGTCGCGCTCGCCCAGCGCCGTCCCGACGTACGCGGCACGCTCCTCGGCCTGACCCCGCCCGCCGGCGACGAGCTCACCACCCTGTGGCTGGACATCCTCCAGGAGTCCGGCGCCACCGCCGGACTGACCGGTGAGGAACTGCCCGCCGAGCAGCGGTCCCCCGACGGCGCCGCCGGCTGGCTGGAGCGCTTCCACGCCGCCCGCCACAGCGGCTGGGGCGTGCGCCCCACCCTCACCGTCCTCCTCGACGTCGTCGAGCGCTGCGCGGAGCAGCTGCGCACCGAACTCGCCCGGCCCGGCCGGGAAACGGGCCTGCGCATCGGGGTCGAGGACGCCGACCTCCTCGACCTGCTGCTCGCCCTGCAGATCCCGGTCGCGGACCCCGACCCCGACACCGAGAACAAGCGGCACCGGCACGACCAGCTGAACCTGGCCGGCTGGGCCGCCGCCGACCAGCGCCGCGACCTGCTCGCCCTCGGCGCCGACCAGCGCTTCCACCCCGCCTTCCGCCGGGCGCTGAACGCCCTCGGCGGCGGTGAGGGCCCCGACGTCATCCGGCGCGTCGCCGAATCGCCCGGCGGCCGCCCGCTGCTGACCGAGTGGATGCGCGAAGTCGCCCGCGCCTCGATCGCCGCAGGCCTGCCCGGCGTCCCCGACGCCATCCAGCGCCTGACCTGGCTGCCCACCGAAGCGCTCGAACTCGCCCCCGAGGAAGTGGCCGCCGCGGCCGCCGCCGACCTCGCCGAAACCCTCGCCCGCACCCTGCGCGGCGGCCTCTTCGAGGAGCTGGCCTGGCCCTCCTGGGAGCGCGCCCTCGCCGAACTGAGCCCGGGCAAGAACCACCGGGGCCTGACGGTCACCGAAGCCTGGCCGTACCTGATCGTCGCCAACGAGACCGAGGTCCGCGTCATCGACGCCGACTCCACCGTCCTCACCCACGACCTGCGCGTCCCCGCCGGGTCCAACTACCGGCACGCGTTCCACTACGTCGACGGCGACCTGCTGGTCTTCTGGTCCGCGTGGAGCGCCAACAGCACGGAGGGCTACTGGCACTCCGATCCCCAGACCGTCTTCACCCTGGACACCGACCGCAACCACTGGTCGCTGCGCAGCGACCACATCTCCCTGCCGCTCCCCGGCGGCGGCCGCGCCACCGGCGGCGGGGTCCTGCACCGCGGCGACACGAAGCTCCCCGACGAGCGGCCGCTGCTGTCCGACGGCACCTCGTACTGGGTGTGGCAGCGGCGCGACGAGAAGAACGAAGCCGGCTGGCTCGAGTACGACCCCGCCGGCGCGGCCTACGGCCGGACCTCCCTGCCCGCGTTCTTCGCCGACGCGCTGCGCACCCACCCGGAGAACGCCCGCCGCAGCGGTCACTCCAACTGGCTGCGCCCGGCGCCCACCGTGGCCGGCTCCGTGCTCGGCGCCCCCGCCGACGGCCTGCTCGGCTGGCGCACCGTGCGCGTCCCCGGCCACGGCTGGGAGGGCACCGACACCGGCGGGCGCAGCGTCACCGTGCCCGAGGGCCGCGACATGCCCCTCGCGGCGCTCGCCTTCCCCGGCGACGACCGGCCCCGCGCGCTGACGCAGCACTGGCAGGAACTGAGCATCAGCGACCCCGACGGGGTGGTCACCGCCCGCTCGCGCGGCGACCGCCGCCGCTCCGACTTCGGCACCGGCAGCGTGGACCTCCCGCCGCTGTCGCACTGGTACGCCCTGCGCCCCCGCGACACCGAAGGCTCGGCCGCGCTGCGCGCAGCCGACCGGGAGACCGTCGCCGCGCTGCTCAAGGCGGCCGCCGCGGCCGAGAAGGTCACCGACCTGCCCGGCCTGGTGAGCGCGGCCCTGCCGCAGGTCACCGCCCCCGAGCTGATCGGCGGCATCGTCGAGGTGTTGCGCTTCACCCTCACCCAGCAGAAGGCCCTGGACGAGGTCGCCGCCCGGCTCCACCCGGACGACACCCCCGTCGAGGAACGCGAACACGGCCCGAGCGACGGGCTGCTCGGCGAAGCGCTGAGCGGACTCATCGGCTACGGGTACCGCCGATGGGGCAGCGACGAGGACGGCGCCCACCACATCCTGAGCCAACTCCGTGCCGCCTGCGCGCGCACCGACGAGGCCGAGGTGCCCGGCCGGCTCCACTTCGACGTGCCCCCGCTGCCCCACTACACCTTCTCCTGGACGCCGTTGCTCCACGAACCCGCCGCCGTCGCCTACCGCGCGTCCACCGTGTCGGCCACCGACGAACAGCGCGCCGCCCTCGTCAGCCTGCTCGGCTCGGTCAACGCCCTCGGCCTGGCCTCGGCGGAGGGCTCCGCCGACCGCTGGCGCCGGGTCCTCATCCACCTCGACCGCCCCCACCTGACCGGCCCCGACGGCCTGGCCCGCGACCTCTACCACCGCGGCCTGCTGCCGCTGGGCGGCGGAGCCGTCCTCGCCCTGACCGAGCACGCCGAATCCGGGTCCTACGGCCACGAGTTCGGCGCCCTGCTGCACGACCCCACCGGCCGCTTCACCGTCCCCGGCCCCTACACCGTGCGCGGCCACGCCCCCCTCGGCGACCGCGCACGCGGCGCCGGCTGGCTGGCCGACTTCCTCGCCGCGGTCACCGAGCACGGCCCGGCCCCCTTCCTCCCGGAAGCCGCCGAGGAGTTCTCCCGACTCACCGGAGTCTCCGGCGCCCTCGCCCGCCTGGTGATCGCCGGACTGCCGCACATCGACACCTACCAGCGCAACTTCCTGCCCACGGACCTGCGCACCGCCCTCGGGATCAAGGCCCCCGACGCGGCCCACGCCCGCGACGAGCTCAAGAACCTCGACGTCGAGGTGCGCCGCGCCGTGGTCGCCGCCCTGCTGCCCGCCGATCCGGCGAAGCTGTGGAGCGAGGGGCCCGACGTGGCCGCCGCCGCGGAGGTGTGGAACCGGCGCGTGGGCCGGCGTACCCGCGTACCCGACTGGCTCGCCACCGAGGTCGCCCGCGCCGTCGGCCGGGGCTGGGCCGCGAACCGCGCCCTGGGCGCCCTACTGGACCCGGCGGCCTCGCGCGAACTCTCCGTCGACGTGGCCTGGACGGTCAGCGGCGACCACGTGGAGCCCCGCGAGCCGGCCACCGGCCCCTTCACCGGGAGCGTCCTGACCGGGACGGTGGCCACGGCGGCCTGGCTGGCGCACCGGCTGCCTGCGGGAGACCCCGTACGAGCGGCCCTGCCGCCCGCCCTGACCGCCGTACGACAGCGGCTCGCCGGCCCCGAACTGCTCCTGGAGATCGGGCACTACACCAGCCTGCCCGACTTCCGGAAGGCGGCCGGCACCCCGACCGAGACCGGCGAGGGCTACGAGCGCTACGGCGCGGTCGTCATGGCCACCCACGACGACCAGCCCAAGCCCGCGCTGCGCCCCGCCCTGCTGGACTCCACCGGCTCCGACCCGTACCTGCCGGCGCTGCGGGGCGCCGACCAGCGGCCCTCCGCGGTCGAGACGGCGCTGCGGACCGTCCACGACCCGCGCTTCGCCGCGCTGCTCGCCGACCCGGGCGCCCCGGCGGCGGGTGCGGTGGACGCCGACGGCACCTGGTGGCCGCAGGACCCGAGCCGCTCCGTCCCGGAGCTCGTCGAGGAGGTGTCCGCCGCGTACGGTCTGGGCGCCGACGCGGCCACCCTGTACCTCGCGCTTCTCGCCATGCCCGACCCCACCGACCGCAACACCGCGGGGTGGACGGGCTGGAAGCCGGCCCGCCTCAAGGCCGCCCGCGCCGAACTGGCCGCCACCGAGCTCGTGGTGTCGGCCGGGCGCACCCGCGCCGGGCGCTCGCTGTTCCTGCCGGGCGGATGGGCCGAGATGGCCTCCCCGACGCTGCCGGTGGAGCAGTGGAAGCTGCCGATGTACGGTCTCGGCGCCGGCGAGCGGCCGCTGCTGGGCGTGCTGGCCCCGGCCGAACCGGCCGCGGACCTCTACCGCCGGGCCTGGCAGCGGGTCCGGGAGGGCGACGTCCCGCGCTTCGAGGAGCTCAAGGTGAAGCGCACCCGCGGCCGCCGCCGCTGAAGCACGGGCCGTCCCGGCCCACTCGGCGCGGCGCACCCCGTCGGGGTGCGCCGCGCCCCGCCCGACACGCGTACCCGTTCCCTTTCCGTTCCCCTTCCTTCCCGGCCCCTTCCCCGTTCCCCCTTCCACTTCCGTCCCGGAGGACCCCGATGACCGTCACCGCACCATCCGTCCCCGCCGCCCGGCAGGTGCTGCCCGCCGAGGAGCGGTACGCCGCCGAACTCGACTTCCTCGCCGCCCAGGACCCCGGCCCCCGCCCGCCCGGCTGGGCCCTGACCCCGCGCGCCGTCGTCACCTTCGTCTGCGGCAGCGCCGGCGCCGAACTGGCCCTGCCGAAGCGCCGCGCCGGGCTTCCCGCCAAGCTGGCCATCGCCCCCAAGTTCGTCGGCGAACGCGCCCTGGTGGAGCGCTGCGTCGTCACCCTCGCCGGAGAGCGCGGCCTGCTCCTCACCGGCGAGCCCGGCACCGCCAAGTCGATGCTGTCCGAGCTGCTGGCCGCCGCCGTCAGCGGCACCAGCGCCCTCACCGTCCAGGGCACGGCCGGTACGACCGAGGACGCCTTCCGCTACGGCTGGAACTACGCGCTGCTGCTCGCGCAGGGCCCCAGTTCCGGAGCCCTGGTCGACTCCCCGGTGCTCTCCGCCATGCGCACCGGACGGGTGGTCCGCGTCGAGGAGATCACCCGCTGCCTGCCCGAGGTGCAGGACGCGCTGGTGTCGATCCTGTCCGACCGGCGGATCAGCGTGCCCGAACTGACCGCCACCGAGGACGCCGTGGTCTCCGCGGCCCCCGGCTTCACCGTCATCGCCACCGCAAACCTGCGGGACCGCGGCGTCTCCGAGATGTCCGCCGCCCTCAAGCGGCGCTTCAACTTCGAGACGGTCGCCCCGATCGCCGACGCGGACGCCGAGGCCTCGCTGATCCGCCGGCAGGCGGTCGCCGCCGTCGAGCGGGCCGGCGCGGCCTTCGGCGTCGACGACGCCGTCCTCGACGCGCTCGTCACCGTCTTCCGCGACCTGCGCTCCGGGCGCTCCGCCGAGGGCTGGGACGTGGAGCGCCCCGGTACGGTCATGTCCACCGCCGAAGCCGTGCAGGTGGCGGCCTCGCTCGGGGTCGCGGCCGCGTACCTGCCGGGCGGGGACGTGCTGGACCTGCTGCCGGGGCACCTGCTGGGCGTGGTCCGCAAGGACGACCCGGCCGACCACGGCCGCCTCCTCGGCTACTGGGACGGCCCGGTGCGCCGCCGCGCCGAGGACGGCTCGGCGATGTGGCGCCGCCTCTGGGACCTGCGCGGGAGCCTGCGTTGACGCACACCGACCCGCGCGCGGACCCGCGCGCCGCGGTGGAGGCCCTCGCCGCGACCCGCGAGCCGTACCTCATCGGGGTGCGCCACCACAGCCCGGCGCTGGCCGCGGTGGTGCCCGACCTGCTGAACGCCTCGGGCGCGGACGTGGTCTGCGTCGAGCTCCCGGCGGACTTCCAGCCGTGGCTGGAGCACCTGGCCGACCCGGAGACCGTCGCCCCGGTCGCCCTCGCGGGCACCGACGGCGAAGGCCGTCTGGCGTTCTACCCGTTCGCCGACTTCTCCCCGGAACTGGCCGCCATCCGCTGGGCCCGCCGCACCGGCGCCACCGTCCTCTGCTGCGACCTCCCTCTCCCGTCCCCCGGCTGGACGGCCGAGCCCGCACCGCCGCCCGGCCCTACGGGCCCGGACCCGGCGGTCCAGGCGGGGCCGACCCCAGGCCGGGCGAAGCCCGCCGACGCGGCCCCGGCCGGCGCCGACCCGGCTCGGCCCGCAGGTCAGCCCGACCCCGCGGGCGCGGTGCCGACCCCGGCGGAGCCGGGCTTCGAGCCCGATGCGCGGGCGCCGCGGGGAAGGCCCTTCGCGGACGCGCTCACCGCCGCCGGTACCGGCCGTGACGGTGACGACCTGTGGGACCGCGCCGTCGAGGTGCTCGCACCGGGCTGCACCCCGGAAGCCGTGCGCCGCGCCGCGCTGGGCGTCGGCTGGGCGCTGCGCGCCGACTCCACCCCACCGGCCAGGGACCTGGCCCGCGAGTCCCACATGCGCTCCGTCATCGCCGGCGCCACCGCCGCGGGCCACCGCGTGGCCGCCGTGATCGGCGCCTACCACGCCCCCGCCCTCCCGGGTGTGGATGCGGGCACCGGATCGGCCGCTGCCGCTGCCGGCGGTGCGCTTCAGGGTCCGGCCGCCGGGACCGGCCCCGCCGATCTCGACGCGTCCTGTGCGGGTCTGGACGCGGAGGCAGGGCCGACCGCTGCGCACCGTGCCCTCCTCGGCGCGGGCGCCGGGACCGGCCCGGCCGGTGCGGACGGCGCCCGCCAGGGTGTGGCCGCCGGGACGGGCCCCGCCGCTGCGGACCCGGATCGTACGGCCGCGGATGCGGGGGCCGGGCCCGTGGACGTCACCTCGGCGCGCGTGGGCGCGAGCGCCGGGACCGGCCCGGCTGCCGTGGGCGTGGGCAACGGGCCCAGGGGTGTCCTTCCGGGGGAGTCCGGCGGTTCGGTCCCGGCACCCCGTGCCGGGGCCGAGCCGGGGCCTCGGGCCGCAGGCCCCGCACGCGCCGGCGCGGCGGCGGAGGGGGCCGTCACCTCCTTCGTGCCGTACTCCTTCGATCTGCTCGACTCCCGTTCCGGGTACCCCGCCGGGATCCGGGATCCGCTCTGGCAGCAGGCCGTCCTGGAAGCCGCCGGTGACCCCGGGCGGGTCCGGGACGCGGCCTCCGTCGCCGTCACCCGGCTCTGCCGGGAGCTGCGCCGGGCCGGGCACACCGCCGGCACCGGCGAGGCCGCCGAGACCCTGCGGCTCGCCTGCGACCTCGCCGTCCTGCGCGGGCTCCCCGCGCCCGGCCGCGGCGAGCTCCTCGAAGCCGTCACCACCGTCCTCGGCCAGGGCGAACCGCTGGGCCGGGGCCGGGCGCTGGCCCGCGCCCTCGAAGCCGTGCTCGTCGGCACCGCCCGCGGGCGGATCACCCCGCACGCCCCCCGCTCCGGCCTCGGCCCCTCCGTCGAGGCCGAGCTGACGGAACTGCGCCTGCCCGGCCCCGACGAGCCCGCCTCCCGCGAGGTCCGCCTCGACCCGCTGCGCTCCGCCCTGGACGGCCGCCGCGAGGTCCTGCTGCAACGGCTCCTCGTGTGCGGCGCCTCCTACGGGGACCCCCTCACCGTGGCCGCCACCGGCGACGGCACCGCCCTCGGCACCAAATGGCGGCTGTCCTGGACGCCTTCCGTCCCGGCCCGCCTCGATCTCGCCGGGGTCCGCGGCGTCACCGCCGCCCAGGCGGCCGCCGGAACCCTGCGCGACACCGCCCGCCGGGCCGCCGCCGACGGCGGGCCGACCCCGGCGCAGATCCTCGCCGGGCTGGCCGCCGCCGCGCGCTGCGATCTGCCCGAGCTGGTCGACGTACGCCTCCACGAGGCGGCCACCGTCCTGCCGCAGACGGCGACCCTGCCCGAACTCCTCGACGCCCTCGACCTCCTGGAGGCCCTCCACCGCGGCCACCTCCCCGGCACCTCGGACGGGTCCCGCGCCACCGCCGCCGCCCTCACCGGGGACCTCCTCGAAGCGGCCGTACGGTCGCTGCCCGGCCTCGCCGGCAGCGACGACCCCGCCGACGCGACCGCCCTCGTGGCCCTCGCCGACCGCGCCGCCGCCCACCACCTCGGCCTGCGCACGGACGAGGCCCTCGCCGGCCTCGCGGCCTCCGCGTCCCCGCTGATGCAGGGCGCCGCCCTGGCCGTACGGGTCCTCCTCGACCTCGACCCGGCCGCCGGGCTCGGCGACCGTGCCGCCGGATGGATCGACGCCGCGGGCACCGCCGACAGCCGGCGCGCCCTGACCCGCCGGCTCGCCGGACTCCTCACCGCCGCGGGCCCGCTGCTGGGGTCCTCCCCGGCCGCCCTGACCCCGCTCCTCGCCCGCGTGGAGCGCCTCGCCGACCAGGACTTCCTGGACCGCCTCCCCGCTCTGCGCGGCGGCTTCGACGCCCTCTCGCCCGCTGCCCGCGACCGGCTGCTCGACACCGTCACCGAGCGGCTCGGCGACCGGATCGACCTCGCGCTCGACGCGTCGCCCGCCCTGCTCGCCCTCTGGGCCGCCGCCGACGCCGCCGGGCTCGCCGCGCTCAAGGCCCTCCCGCTGCCCGCGGCGCAGGCACCCGCCCCGGGCCCGGACGTTCCCGACGCCCCCCCCGCCGGAACCCCCGAAGCCGGGGAACACCGGCTCGCCCCCGCCGACCGCTGGCGGCTGCTGCTCGGCCGCGAGCGCGACCGCCTCCCCGCCGGCGCCCGCCGCTACGCCCACGCACTGGACGAGCTGTACGGCGCCGGGCGCGGCGAAGGCGCATCCGACCTCGACTCCGGCCAAGGGAGCGGCCAGGGCGGCGGCCAGGAGGCCTCCTTCCCCACCGCCCGCGAGTGGTCGCAGGAGCTGGAGGCGCTGTTCGGCGCGGACGTACGGGAGGAGGTGCTCGCCGGCGCCGCCGAGGCGGGCCGCACCGACGTGCTCGCCCAGCTCGACCCGGCGGCCGTACGGCCCTCCGTGGAACTGCTGAGCTCCGTACTGTCCCTGGCCGGCGGACTCCCGGAGGCCCAACTGGCCCGCCTGCGCCCCCTCGTCAAACGGCTGGTCGACGAGCTCGCCAAGGAGCTGGCCACCCGCCTGCGCCCGGCGCTCTCCGGCCTCGCCACCCCGCGCCCCACCCGCCGCCCCGGCGGCAGACTCGACCTGGCCCGGACCCTGCGCGCCAACCTCGCGCACACCCGGCGACGGGCCGACGGCACGGTCGTCGTCGTACCGGAGCGGCCCGTCTTCAGCACCCGGGCGAACCGCGAGGCCGACTGGCGGCTGATCCTCGTCGTCGACGTGTCCGGCTCGATGGAGGCCTCCGTCATCTGGTCGGCCCTGACCGCGGCCGTGCTGGGCGGCGTACCGACCCTGTCCACCCACTTCCTCGCCTTCTCCACCCAGGTCGTGGACTTCACCGACCGCGTGGACGACCCGCTCTCGCTGCTGCTGGAGGTCCGCGTCGGCGGCGGTACGCACATCGCCGCCGGTCTCGCGCACGCCCGCACCCTGATCACCGTCCCGAGCCGCACCCTCGTCGTCGTGGTCAGCGACTTCGAGGAGGGAGCCCCGATCGGCGGGCTCCTCGGCGAGGTCCGCGCGCTGGCCGCCTCCGGCGCCCACCTGATGGGCTGCGCCGCGCTCGACGACGCGGGAACGCCCCGGTACTCGGTCCCGGTCGCGCGACAACTCGTCGCGGCCGGCATGCCCGTGGCAGCCCTCAGCCCCCTCGCCCTCGCCCGCTGGGTGGGCGACCGCCTCCGTGGAGAGTCCCGTTGAGCACCGAACTGCCGCCCGTCGCACCCGAGGTGCTCGCCGAAGCGGTCGAGAACCTCACCGCCCGCCTGCGCAAGAAGCTGGACGCCGCCACCGAGGACTGCGCGGCGGCCGCCGCCCGCGAGGCGGACGGCAGCGTCACCGTCCGCTTCGGCGAGGACGCCCTCGTCACCCTGCGCCCCGGCCCTTCGGGCACGGTCACCGAGGCCGGACAGGCCACGTGCAGCTGCCTGTTGGCGCCCCGCTGCCTGCACCGGGCCGCCGCACTGGGCGCCGCCCCGCTCGCGGACGCGGCCCCGCCGCCACCGGCCGCGGAGCAGCCCGAGCCGGAAGCCCCGACGGAGTCCGGGCCCGCCGAGTCCACGGGCCCGGCGCCGGCCCTCACCGAGGCCCAGCTCGGCGCGGCGACCGCGCTCTGGCACGCTGCCGCCGAAGCCCTCGCCGCCGGAGTCACCGCCGGCGGAGCCGTGGTCCAGGCCGAGCTGCTGCGCGCCGCCCACACCGCCCGCCTCGCCGGGCTACCGCGCGCCGAGGCCGCCGCCCTGCGCGTCGTACGCGGCCTGCGCGCCGCCCGGGAACGCCGGGCCACGCAGCGGCTCGGCGCCCTCACCGGCGCCTTCCGCGAGCTCCTGCACACCGCCGGCGTGCTGGCCTGCGGAACGGCCGAACCCGCGCTGACCGGCACCGCCCGCCGCGCCTACGCGCCCGGCGGCAGCCTCCAAGTGCACGGCCTGTGCCGGGAACCGGTGCTCTCGGCCACCGGATACGGCGGAGTCGTCACCCACCTGCTGGCACTCGACGGCGCCCGCTACTCGGTGTCCGACGTCCGCCCCGGCGGCCTGGCCCGTGCCCGCGGCGCCGGCTCCGCCTCCGTGTCCCTCGGCGGCGCGGTCCTCGACCACGCCGGTCTGGCCCGCGGCGGCCTGCGCATCGTCGGCGCGACGGTCTCGGCGGAGGGCCGGCTCGGCGCCGGACGCGAGGTCAGGGCGACCCCGCTGCGCGGCACGCTCTGGACCGAGCAGCCCGCCGCGCCGCTCTTCGCCCGCCCGGCCGCCGAGGCCATCGCCGAGCTGCTGGCCGATCCGGAGGGAGCCGATTCCGCGCTCCTCGGCTGCGACGTCACCGTCGTCGGCGCGGCCGGTGAACACCTCCTCGTCCGCGAGGCACGCCCGGACGCCCCGCTGCTGCGGCTGCTGCCCGCGCACCCCCACCCCGAGCTGCCGCACACGGCGAACCTGCGCCGGATCGCCGGGTACCCGGGACTCCAGCTGCGCGTCCTGGGCCGCCCCGACCTGGACCGCGCCGCCACGCTGCGCCCCCTCGCCGTCGGCCCCGTGCCCGGCGCGCCGTACACCCTGCGGCTGCCCGAGGAATGGCTGGGCCGCGCCGACCTCGGCTACGACCGCCTCCAGGGCGTCCACTTCCCGCCGCGGGCCGACGCCCCCGGGCCGGTCGCGGCGGCCGAGGGGCCGGACCCGCTGGCCGACTCCCCGCTGTGGCGGGTACGCCGCCTCCTGGAGACCGGGGTCGCGGGCGGCCGCCGCGCCGTCGCCGAAGCGGGCCGCGGTACGGCGCCCCTGGCCTCGTTCGGCCCGCTCCGCCGGGCCGGGCTCACCGCGGCCGCGGAGCTGTCCGCCGCCCTCGCCGCCGAGGCCGACCGCCGCCCCCGCAACGCCTTCGGCCGCCTCACCGACCCTTCGCCCGACGGCTACGCCTGGGCCTGGCTGGCCGCGGCCACCCACCTCGCGGCGGCGGAACGCTCCCTGGTCGCCGCGTCCTGGGCCGTCACGCCGAACGGAACCATGCCCACAGCGCCGTGAAGTCCGCCTCGCCCAGCCCACGGCCGGGATCCACGCGGTGCAGCAGCGCCCGGCCGGGGTGCCGGGCGGCCACCCAGTCCCGGTCGGCGCCGGTGATCTCGTCGTCGACCCAGACGAAGGGCCGTCCGGCCGCGTGCGCGACGAGGGCCGGGGTCTTCCAGTGGATCCCGCCTCTCCCGTCGGCGTCGGCGTCGGACGGCTCCGGCCAGGCCACCACCGACAGCTCCGGGAGGCCGAGCCGGGGCGCGACGCACTCGTTGGCCTCGGCCATCCAGGTCGTGGCCCACACGAGCTCGCACGGCAGCGCCGCCAGCTGCGGCCCGAGCGCGGGACCGATCCGGGCGAGCAGCGGATTGGCATCGTCCCCGGGCGGGTACGGGCCCGCGCCGAAGGGGATGAGGGGTCCGTCGACGTCGAGGTAGAGGAGGGGAGGGATCTCGGGACCGGTCATGATCCCACCGTAGTACCGTCGTGCCGGTGGCAGAGAACGCGGGCGTGATAGAGCGGATTTGGCGGTACCCGATCAAGTCGACAGGCGGTGAACGGCTGCGCGGCGTACGGATCGACGAGCGCGGCCTGGCGGGCGACCGGCTGTACGCGGTGCGGGACGCCGAGGGGAAGTTCGGCTCGGGCAAGAACACCCGCCGCTTCCGGCGGATGGACGGGCTGCTCCACGTGAGCTCCCGCTACGCTCCCGGCGACCAGGAACCGGGCCTGCCGGAACTGGTCGACCCGCACGGACGCGTGGTGGCCGACCCCACGGCCTACCTCCGCACCTACCTCGGCCGCGATGACGTCGAGCTGGCCCGCGAGGGCGAGGTCTCGCACTTCGACCAACTGCCGCTCAGCGTCCTGACGACGGCCACCCTCGACTGGATCCGCGACGAGGTGCCGGACGTACCGGTCGACGAACGCCGGTTCCGGCCGAACCTCCTGCTGCGCACCCCGCCCGGCACCCCGCCGTTCGTCGAGGACGAGTGGATCGGCCGCGAGGCCCGGGTGGGGGACACCCTCCACATCGAGTTCCTGCGCTCCAGCGAGCGGTGCGTGATGACCAACCAGGCCCAGCAGGACCTTCCGCATGCGCCGCTCATCCTGAAGACGATCGCCAAGGCGCACGACAACCGCCTCGACATGCTCGCCCGCGTCATCACACCGGGAACGGTCCGGGTCGGGGAGTCCGTCGTCCTCGCCTAGGCCGCGATCAGGCGAGCGCGGGGTGGAACCGGGACCGCCCGGATCACCTCTTGATGGCCAAAGGGGGATGGGGGATGGTCATGACGATCGCAGCGAGGTCCGTGACGGGGCGCATGGTGGTGGCGGGGCTCCTGTGCGCTGTGCTGGCGGGGTGCGGGACCACCCGGGCGGGGCAGGCCGCGCCGCCCGCCGGCGTGCCCACGCTCGCGCCGGCCGATTGCGACCTCGACGTACCGACGGACGGGGACACGGGCGCCGACGCCGGCCCCCCGACGGACCAGCAGACCAGCGGCCCTGCCGGTCCGCCGACGGACCAGGACACGGGCGCGCCTGCCGGCCCGCCCACCGACGAGGACACCGGCGCCCCCGCCGGTCCGCCGACCGACCAGGAGACCGGCGGATACGTGGGCCCGCCCACCGACGGCGAGATGGGCAACGGCGGCGGTCCCTGCGGCCCGGCCGACTGGTTCGACATGACCCGGGACTTCAACGCCTACTACGACAAGCGCCGCACCGACCAGGACAGCGACATCCGCCTCAGGGAGACCCGCGTCCGCAAGGTCAGCGCGGTCGGCGAGGCGCGCATCACCTTCACCACCAGGCAGGTCGGCAAGGGCGCCGCCGAGGACGCCCGCCGGATCGCCGACGTCTTCACCGCATGGCGGCGCCAGGTCTACGGCGACACCGGCACCCTCACCCTCCGCACCCACGACTACGACGTCATCACCCAGAAGTGGTGACCCCGGGCCACTGCGCGTCCCAGAGCGCGCAGTGGTGTTCGGCCCGCGCGTCCACCGTACGGATCCCGCCCGTGCCCGGTGCCAGCGACAGCACGGCCGCCGCCGACCGGTGGCGCGGCCATTCCGGGGCCCCCGGCGCCGTCGGCACGCCCGTGCGGGCGAATCCCGTCCAGTAGCCGGTCATCCGGTCCGCGAGCCGCCGCTGCGGGTCGCTCAGCGGAGCCATCGTGAACAGGTAGGGCAGTTCGAAACCGTGGGCCGCGCCGAACGGCAGCCCCGGCACCTCCGGCAGGCCGGTGAAGTTGGGCGCGCCGCGGTCGCTGAACCGGTACTCGTACGTCGGCACGTGCCGGGCCAGCGCCGCGCCGTCCCGCAACGCGGGGCAGATGAACGACGCGTCCGTCAGCAGGGTGGCCCACGCCACCGCCGGGGTCGGGTGGGCCGACACCGGATAGCGGGCCTCCACGGCGTCGGCGGCCGAGGCGCCGAAGGACTGCTCCAGCCGGGCCCGGTACGCGGCCTCGCCGCCGATCGGGTACACGGCGAGGGCCTGCGCGAGGAAGAGGCGCATCTCGTCCTGCATGACGCCCTGCATCACCGGCACCCGGTGGAACCGCCCCGCCTCCAGCGCCCGCCGGGGCTCCAGCGGCAGCGTGCCGTTGCCGTAGGAGACCAGGGAGAAGCGCTGCATCAGGTCGGCGGTCGCGAGGGCGCCGGTGTCCAGGCGGCGCAGGCAGTCCAGTACGCCGGCGGGCCGGCCGCAGCCGAGCCGGACCGCCGCCCGGGCGCCCTCCTCGACCGTGCGCCGCTGGGGCACGAAGGGCTCGTACCTGCCGAGGCCGGGCAGCAGCGCCCGGGGAGGCACCGTGGTCGAGCACGACCCGCTCTGCACGATCGCCTTGTGGAAGAGTCCCGCGGAAGCCGGGGAGGTGAGGTGGGCGCAGACGCTGAGCGCCCCCGCCGATTCCCCGAAGACGGTGACGTCGCGCGGGTCCGCGCCGAAGCGCTCCGCGTTCGCCCGCACCCAGCGCAGCGCCGCCCGTTGGTCCGCCAGGGCGAAGTCGGGGGCCCCGCCGAGCTCCGGATGGGCGAACAGGCCGAAGACGCCGAGCCGGTAGTTGACGGTCACCACCACGGCCCCGCCCCGCTCGGCCAGCCGGTCGGGTTGGTAGGTGTCGCCCGCGCCGCTGAAGAAGCCGCCGCCGTGGAACCAGACCATGACGGGCCGGAGCCGGCCACCGGCGTCGCGGCCGCCCGCCGGAGCGGTGACGTTGAGGTACAGGCAGTCCTCGGAGCCGATCGGCCCGCCCGGTTCGAGCACGGGCAGCTGCACACAGCGCGCGCCGGGCGCCCCGGCCTCGCGCACCCCCTCCCAGCGGGGAGCCGGCTCGGGCAGCCGCCAGCGCCGGGCGCCGGTCGGCGGAGCCGCGAAGGGGATGCCCTCGAAAGTGTCGTACGCGCCGTGCGCGCGGCCGCGTACGGCTCCGCGGTCGGTGCTCACGACGGGCTCCGGGTCGACGGCGGGCCGCTCCGGCGGGGCCGCGGCGCCCAGGAAAAGCAACACCACCGGCAGCAGCAGCGCGCACCGGCGTCGGACCTGGCGAATGTCGGGCACGCCCACGACCTTTCCCCGTGCGACCCGGATGGGCCGGCGGGCCGACCGGCGTGGAGACCACCCGTTTGCCCGCCCCGAATGGCGCAGCGATCAGCACTGGCACTCAATGTAACAAAGCGTGCGCTTCCCATGACGCACGATGACCGGCGTGCGAACCCGCGCGTCGGCGAACGGAGCTTTCCATGAAGGACCCCATCACCCTCGCGACGACGCCCCACGAAGACCGCCGCGGGACCCCCGACTCCAACGCACCGGACGCGCCGGACGCGCCGAACACGCAGCGCATGCGTACCCTGCTGGACGCGGCGGCCACCTGCCGCCCCCTGGAGGAGGTCACCGCCCTGGTGAGCCTCCTCAAGGAGGGTGACGGCCGGCTGCCCGACGCCGGACACGAGGCACTGCGCACGGCCGCCGTGACCCGGCCCGTACAGGACGTACAACGGATGGTCGCCCTCCTGGGCGAGTCACCGCACGAGGTGGTCGAAGCGGACATCACGCTGCGCGCCGCCGCCGTCGGACGGTCCATCGAGGACGTCGCCCTGCTGGTCACCAGCCTCGGGAAGGACGAGACCGGAGCGGCGGACCGGCAGCGCCGGGCCGGGCCCTCCGAGCAGGACGACGAGGAGCGCTACCACGAGCCCGACGAAGAGCCCTACGACGAGCGGTTCGAGGAGCCGTACGAGCTGCCGTACACGGAGCTGTCCGACGCGCCGTACCAGGACCGGCAGCAGGACCGACACCCGGTTCGGCAGCAGGACCGGCACCCGGTTCGGCAGCAGGACCCGCGCCGGCGCGCCGCCCCCGTCGCCGCACCGGCCGGCTCCCCGGCCCTGCGGCACGTACTGCGCTGGCCCGTGGCGCTCGCCCTGCTGGTCAGCGGCGCCCTGCACCTGCCGAACGACCTGACGGCCCTGCCGTCCGCGGCCCCCGCCGACTTCCTGCCCCTCCTCGTCGCGCTGCTCTGCCTGGGAGTCGGCGCCCTCGTGGCGCTCCGGGACACCCCCGGGGTGTGGCGGGCCGGCGCGGTCACAGGCACCGGCGTGGTGGCCCTGCACGTCCTCGGCGGATCGGCGGGCTTCGACCCGCTGGCCGGAGCCGTGGGCTCCACCCTGGCCTGGGCGGGCGTCACCGTCGTGCTGTGCGCGGCGGCCGGCGCGGTCCTCGCGGGACTGGCGCTGAGGAACCGTCAGGAGAACTCGGCCTGACCCGCGGCCCCTACGCCCGACCGGCACCCCGCGCCCCGTGCGCGGGGTGCCGTGTCATGCGAGCAGGTTCACCGCCCCCGTGAACACGCGCGGGAGCCGGGCGGCCAGCGGGACGATCCGCGGGGCGAGTCGCGGCTGGTGACGGGCCCACAGCAGGGAAGCGGTAAGGGCGCGGTAGCCGCGCGACAGGTCCCGCCAGGCCTGCTCGTACGCCTGCGGCCGGCCCTCCCGCACGCAGCGCACCAGTTCGCCCGCCGCCGTGACGGCCAGGGTGAGGCCCTCGCCGGTCAGCGCGTCCACGTACCCCGCCGCGTCCCCCACGAACAGCACGCGCCCCGCCACCCGTACGCGGGCCCCCTGGCGCAGCGGCCCGGCCCCGCGCACCGGCGTACCGGCCGCGTCCGCGCCCAGCCGCTCCGCCAGCAGCGGGAAGCCGGCGAGCTGTACGTCGAACGGGGCCTGTTCGGTGGTCAGTACGGCCACGCCGACCCGGTCGGGCCCCAGCGGGGTGACGTAGGCCTCGCACCGCGCCGACCAGTGCACCTCGACGAGGTCGCTCCACGGAGCGACCTGGTAGTGGCGGCGCAGCCCGTAGCGGGCCGGCCTGCGGGGCGCGGCCGGCACCGAGAGGCCGAGCCCGCGCCGGACGGGGGAGTGCAGGCCGTCGGCCGCCACGAGGTAGCGGGCGGTGAGCCCGGCCGCGCTGACGTGGTGGACGTCCTGGCGCACCTGGTCCACGCGTTGGCGGAGCACCCGAACGCCGAGCTGCGCGGCGCGTTCGGCCAGTGCGGCCTGCAGCACCGTCCGCCGGGCGCCGAGGCCCGGGCCGGACCGGAAGCGGCCCTCCGCCTGCCGGCCGCTCACGCCGTCGACGTACCGGATCCCGTGGAACGGCTGCCCGGCCACGGGGACGCCCAGCTCCAGCAGCCGGCGTACGCCGCCCGGCATCAGGCCCTCCCCGCAGGCCTTGTCGATGGGCGTGGGCCTCGGCTCCACGACCACCACCTCCAGGCCGGCGAGGGCGCCGTGGATGGCCGTGGCCAGCCCGGCCGGGCCGCCGCCCGCGATCAGCAGGTCGATCACGGCCTGGCGCCCGCGGACGGGACGGAGGCGGGAGCGCGCAGCCGGCCGCCGTCGGTCAGGGCGGCGTCCTCACAGCCGATCCGGACGCGCAGCAGGAGCAGGTTGAGCACGGTGAAGCCGAGCGCGGTCAGCCAGGCCGAGTGCACGAGCGGGAGCGCGATCCCCTCGGCGACCACCGCCACGTAGTTGGGATGGCGCAGCAGCCGGTACGGTCCCGCCTCCACCAGCGGCAGACCGGGGACGACGACCACCCGGGTGTTCCAGCGCCGTCCGAGGGTGGCGATGCACCACCAGCGCAGGCCCTGGGCGGCCACGACGACGGCGAGGGCCGACCAGCCGAGCAGGGGGACGAACGGCCGGCCGGCCGCCCAGGGTTCCACCACGCAGCCGACCAGCAGCGCGGTGTGCAGGGCGACCATGGCCGGGTAGTGGCCGCGGCCGTACTCGTGTCCGCCCCGGGCCAGGCTCCAGGCGGTGTGGCGGCGGGCCGTGATCAGCTCGGCGAGGCGCTCGGCGACGACGAGGGCGATGAGCAGCAGGTAGGGGCCGAGGGAGGAGGGGAGAGAGGTCAAGGAGCTCATGAGGTCACCGGGTCCATCGCGTTCGTCGGGTCACCAGCGGAGGAGGACGAGTTCGGAGGCGAAGCCCGGGCCGAAGCCGAGCATCAGCCCGACCGATCCGGGCGGCGGCCCCGCGCTCTGGACGCCGTCCAGGATGTGCAGGACCGAGGCGGAGGAGAGGTTGCCCACGGCCGCGAGCGAACGCCGGCTCGCGGCGAAGGCCTGCTCCGGCAGTGCGAGCGCGTCCGAGAGCGCGTCGAGGATCTTCGGGCCGCCGGGATGGCAGATCCACGCGTCGACGTCCGCGGGCTTGAGGTCGTGGGCGGCGAGGAAGGTCTCGACCTCCTCGGCCACGTGCATCCTGACCAGGTCGGGGAGTTCACGGCCGAGCACCATGCGCATCCCCCAGTGCCCGATGTCCCAGCCGAGGAGGTGCTCGGTGCCCGGATAGAGCCGGCTGCGGGCGGCCACCACCTCGGGGCCGGCGCCGGTGGCGTGCAGGGGATGGTCGCGGCCGACCGCCAGCAGGGCGCCCGCGCCGTCGCCGAAGAGGGCCCCGGCCACCAGGTTCGCCATCGAGGTGTCCGTGGACTGGAGGGTGAGCGAACACAGCTCGGTCGACAGCAGCAGGGCCGCGTGGCCGGAGCGGCCCGTCAGATGGTCGTGGAGATGACCGACCCCGGCCGCGCCGGCCGCGCAGCCGAGGCCGAAGAGCGGCACCCGCCGCACGTCGGGCCGGAGGCCGGCGCGGGTGGCGAGCCGCGCCTCCAGGGACGGCGTCGCGAGCCCGGTCACCGTGGTCGACATGACCAGGTCGAGCTCGTCCGGCGCGAGGCCGGCATCGGCGAGGGCGAGTTCGAGGGCGTGGGCGCCGAGTTCCAGGGCCTTCTCGACGAAGAGGGCGTTCGTCGTGCCGAAGTCGTTCGCCGGCCCGTACCGCTCCAGGGGGAGCGCGAGATGGCGGCGCTCCACGCGGACCGAGGCGTGGACCCGGCGCAGCAGGGCGGTATCGGAGCCGGACGGCATGAAGCGGGCGAGCGCCTCCGTGATCTCGGCCTGGGGATGGACGTGGGGCGGGAACACGCTGCGCACTGCCAGAACACGTGTCATTGATTCACCATAGGAAACAACTGACACAACGTTATGAATCAGGAGAACCGGGCGCGGCGCCGCATACCGTGTCGCCGTGCCCGCGCGAACCCCACAGACCCCCGAGACGACCGCTTCCGCCGAGACGACTCCCGCCGAGACGACCGCTTCCGCCGAGACGACCGCTTCCGCCGAGATGACCGCTCCCCCCGAGACGACCGCCCCCGCCGAGACCACCGCGCCCCCCGAGACCGATGCGCCCACCAGGGCCGACCTCCCGGCCGGGTCCGCAATGGCCGTGACCGGCCTGCTCGCGGCATGCCACCCCCTGCCCGCCGCGGCCGTCACCCTCTTCAGCGCCGCCCTCACGGCCGCGGCGGGCCGCGGCCTGCCGGGGGCGGCCGTCACCGTGGGCGCGGTGGCCGCCGGACAGCTGTCGGTGGGCTGGTGCAACGACCGCGCCGACCTGCGGCGCGACCTGGCCACCGGCCGACGGGACAAACCCCTGGTCGCCGGTACGGTGTCGGCCGCCGCCGTGACCTGGGCGGCGGCCCTGGCCCTGCTGCTCTGCGTCCCGCTGTCGCTGGCCGGCGGACTCCTCGCCGGCGCCGTGCACCTCGTCGGCGTCGCGGCCGCCTGGGCCTACAACCTCCGGCTGAAGAGCACGGCCGCCTCCTGGGCCCCGTACGCCCTGGCCTTCGGCCTGCTGCCCGCCTTCGTCACCCTGGGGCTGCCGGGCGCGCCCTGGCCGCCGCCCTGGCTCACGGCCGCCGCTGCCCTGCTCGGCGCGGGCGCGCACTTCGCCAACGTGCTGCCCGACATCGAGGACGACCTGGCCACCGGCGTGGTGGGACTGCCCCAGCGGCTCGGCGTACGGCGCTCGGCCGCGCTGGCCGCCCTGCTCGTCCTCGGCTCGACCGCGGCCCTGATCGCGGGACCGCCGGGACCGGTGACGGCGTACGGCTGGGGGCTGCTGGCCGCGACGGCGGCGGCGCTGCTCCTCGCCGTCCGCCGGCCCGCCGGAAGGCTCCCGTTCCTGACCACCATGGCGGTGGCCGCGGCCGATGTGGTCCTGCTGCTCGTCGAACTCCGCTCCTGAGCCGCAGGTCCTGGCGGTGTAGGCCTCGGAGCGCTGCTCGTGTGAGGAGCCCGGCCGCGGGCGCAGCGGCCGGTGCCGGCCGAGCCGGCGGTGACCCCGGCACGCGGACGTTTCACCCGGCGCGCCGCGTGTCGGTCCAGCTCAGGAGCTGGTCCGCGCTCCAGGTGTTGATGATCCGCTCGACCGGGACGCCGCACTCCACGGCCCGTTCGCACCCGAGGACCTGCCAGTCCAGCTGGCCGGGGGCGTGCGCGTCGGTGTCGATGGCGAAGAAAGTGCCGGCCGCCACGGCCAGGCGCAGCAGCCGGCGGGGCGGGTCCAGGCGCTCGGGGCGGCTGTTGATCTCCACCGCGGTACCCGCCTCCGCGCAGGCCGTGAAGACGGCCTCGGCGTCGAACTGCGACTCCGGCCGGGTGCGGCCGGTGACCAGTCGGCCCGTGCAGTGGCCCAGTACGTCCATCAGCGGATTGCGCACGGCGGCCAGCAGCCGCCGGGTCATCGACGGCGCGTCCATCCGCAGCTTCGAGTGCACCGAGCCGACGACGAGGTCGAGCCGCTCCAGCAGCTCCGGCTCCTGGTCCAGCGCCCCGTCGTCGAGGATGTCGCACTCGATCCCGGTGAGCAGCCGGAAGGGTGCCCACGTGTCGTTGAGCTCGGCCACCACCCCCAACTGCTCGCGCAGCCGCTCGGGGGAGAGCCCCCGGGCGACGGTCAGGCGCGGCGAGTGATCGGTCAGTACGGCCCATTCGTGGCCCAGCGAGGCCGCCGCCCGGCCCATCGCCTCGATCGGACTGCCGCCGTCCGACCAGTCCGAGTGCAGGTGGCAGTCCCCGCGCAGCGCCGCCCGCAGTGCGGTGGCGGCGGGCGTGGCCGACGGTCCCTGGGGGAGCGCGGCGGCCTCGTCCTCCAGGGTCTGCAGATAGGCGGGCACCGCCCCGTCGAGGGCTTCCCGTACGACCTGGGCCGTCTTGGGACCGATGCCCTTGACGGCCTCCAGGGAGCCCGCCGCGACCCGTTCGGCCACCTCCCGCTCGCCCATCCGCGCGAGTGCCGCGGACGCCGTGCGGAAGGCCCGTACCCGGTAGGTGGGGGCCTGCGCGCGCTCCAGCAGGAAGGCGATCCGGTCCAGCGCCGCCACCGGTTCCATCGCGCACCTCCTGCCTTTCCCGGACCCAGTGTCCGGCGCGGGAGGCGGCTACGCCTCTCCTGCCTCCCGCGGCACGGCCGCGTCGAGGGCGGCGGTGAGCCGGTTCAGGCGGGTCTGGAGGTCGAGGACCTCGGCGAGCTCGAAGCCGGTCGCCGCCGCGATCCGCCGGGGCACCTCCGCGGCGCGCACGCGCAGCGCGGCGCCCTCGTCGGTGAGGTGGGCGTGGACGGAGCGCTCGTCCTCGGTGCTGCGCTCGCGGCGGACCAGTCCGGCCGTCTCCAGCCGCTTGAGCAGCGGGGACAGCGTGCCCGAGTCCAGCCGGAGGTGCTGCCCGATGTCCTTGACCGGCAGTTCGCCGTGCTCCCAGAGCACCAGCATCACCAGGTACTGCGGGTAGGTGAGCCCCAGGTCCTTGAGGACGACCCGGTAGAGGCCGCCGAAGGCACGGCTCGCGGCGTTCAGCGCGAAGCAGATCTGGCCGTCCAGGCGCAGGAAGTCCTGGTCGGGGTGGGTCGCGGTCGGCTGCTCGGTCATGAGGGCAAGTGTACCCGGACCAGACTTGAGCGACATTGAATTGCGCACAACTGAATTGCGTGCTCTACTGGTGGAGCGCGGTCGACCACCGGCCGCCGCCAAGGTTCATTTCTGCGAGAGGAACTCTCATGGACGCGCTCTACACCGCCGTCGCCACCGCCAACGGCCGCGAGGGCCGCACCGTCAGCTCCGACGGCCAGATCGACCTCGCCCTCGCCATGCCCCCGGCGCTCGGCGGCAACGGGCAGGGCACCAACCCCGAGCAGCTCTTCGCGGCCGGCTACGCCGCCTGCTTCGCCAGCGCCCTCGGCCTCGTCGGCCGCCAGGCCAAGGCCGACACCAGCGAGGTCTCGGTCACCGCGGAGGTCTCCATCGGCAAGGACGGCGCCGGCTTCGGCCTGGGCGTCACCCTGCGCGTCGAGCTCCCCGAGTCCCTGGCGGGCGAGACGGGCGCCCTCCTGGTGAAGCAGGCGCACGAGGTCTGCCCGTACTCCCGCGCCACCCGCGGCAACGTCGACGTCGACCTCGTGATCGAGTAAAGATGCCGGGCACCCGGCGCGCGGCGACCATGGAGGGGCACCGATCCCCAGGGGGGCCGCACGCCGGGAGGCGCCAGTGGCGCGCACCTATGCAACGGACGTCCTCGTCGTCGGCGCCGGCCCGGTCGGACTGACCGCTGCGGCCGAGCTCCGCAGACGCGGAGTCTCCTGCCGGATCGTGGACCGGCTGCCCGCCCGGCTGCCGTTCGCCAAGGCCGTGGGGATCCAGCCGCGCACCCTGGAGATCTGGGACCGCATGGGACTGGTCCGCACGGCCCTGGAAGCGGCCGTCCCGATGCGCGGCCAGTACATGTACGTCAACGGCATCGAGCAGCCGCGCATCGACCTCGTCCTGCCGCCCGAAGTGCCCTACGGGTTCGCGGCGCTGCCGCAGTACGAGACCGAGCGCATCCTCGACGAGTTCCTGGCCCGCTTCGGTACCGCCGTCGAACGCGGCACCGAGCTCGTGTCGTTCCGGCAGGACGCCGACGGCGTGACCTGCCGGCTGCACACCCCGTCCGGCGCCGAGGAAGAGATACGCACCCGCTTCCTGGTGGGCTGCGACGGCGCCCACAGCATCGTCCGCAAGGGGCTCGGGCTCAGCTACGAGGGCGGGGCCTTCCCCGAGGAATACATGCTCGCCGACGTGCGGGTCGACTGGGACGTACCCCGCGGGTTCGGCGTGCGTTCCCTGCACCGAGACGGTGACGGCGCCGTCGACGACCTGCTGGTGTGCATCCCGCTGCCCGGCCCGGGCCGGTACCGGATGTCGATGATGGTGCCGCCCGAACTCTCCACCGCGCGGCAGGCCGAGGACGCCTCCGACGGCATCACCCACGGCCTGCGGAGCAGCCGGGCCCCCGGACTGGCGGACGTCCAGACCGTCCTGGACCGGCTGTCACCCGAGCCGACCACCGCCTCCGACATCCGCTGGGCCTCGGTGTTCCGCATCAGCCACCGGATCGTGGACCGGTACGGGGACGGCCGGGTCTTCGTCGCCGGGGACGCGGCCCACATCCACCCGCCCACCGGCGCCCAGGGCATGAACACCGGTATCCAGGACGCCTGGAACCTGGCCTGGAAACTCGCCCTCGCGGTCCGGGACGCGGCCCACCCCGCCCTCCTCGCGAGCTACGACGCCGAGCGCCGGCCCGTCGGCGAGGAAGTCGTCGGCCGCACCGTACGGCACGCCGTCAAGGGATTCGAGGCCGACCCGGACGACCCGGAGACCTTGATGCTGCGCGAGGCGCAACTCCTCGTCGGCTACCGGGGAAGCCCCGTCGTGGACCCGCCCGGCGAGGGCCGGGGGCCCCGGCCGGGCGACCGCGCACCGGACTGCCGCGGGCTCACCGGCGAGATCCCCGCCTACCCGCTGCGGCTCTACGACCTCCTGCGGGAGCGCGAGCACCTCCTGCTGCTGTACGGGACCGGGCCGGGCCTCGACGAACTCGTCCGGACGGCACGGGAGTCCTCCGGGGGCCTGGTGGAGGCCTGCGTGGTGGTCCCGGCCGACGCCCCGGCCGATGCCCGGCCCGACGGTGAGGCCGGCGCGTCCCCGCCGCCGGTGTACAGGGACTCCCGAGGCGAGTTCGCCCGCCGCTACGCGGTCGACCAGCCGACGGCCTTCGTGATCCGGCCGGACGGCTACCTCGGCGCCCGCCTCACCCCGCCCGCCCCGCGGGCACTGGCCGCCCACCTCGGGGTCGTCTTCGCCGCGAACGACGAGTCCTGACCGGCGAGTCTGACCGGAGAGGCCGTCAGGTTCCGGCGGTCAGCCCCGGCGGTCAGCCCCGGCGGTCAGTCCCGGCGGTCAGTCCCGGCCGTCAGTCCCGGCCGTCGGCGCGGGCCGCCTCACGGCGTCCGCGCTTGCCCAGCGGAGCCTGCGAGAGATCCTGCGCCTGCGACTTCAACTGCTTGAAGCCGTAACCGCGCTCGGTCAGCCAGCTCTCCGCCGCCAGCTCGGCACGGGCCGTCGCGTCGAGGATGTCCGCCTCGGCCTCGCCCGAGTCCAGGAAGCGGAAGGTGAAGAAGGGTCGGGCCGCGAGGTCGTACGTCAGGTGCCCCTCGGCGGTGAACTCCGCACGCAGCATGTCGTGCTCGGGCGCGGCCGCGAGCAGCTCGGCCCGCTGGCCGTCGGTCAGACCGTCGAACGAACCGCGGACGGTGATACGGAAGGTACGGGTACTCATCCCGGCAGAGTAGAACGGGCGCTCCGTCCCATGCACCCGGATATCCGCCGGTCCGCCCCGTCCGCCGCCCCCGTGCACCGCCGGGGCACCTGGCGGAAAGCCGCCCACACCGTGAAAGCCACGACGGGGACCCGGTTTTGGATTGCCGGACGATCCTCAATACGATCCGGCGATGATCACTAGAAAACGGCTGGCGGCCGGGGCGTGCGGCCTGCTCGCCGCCCTGGCCGTCGGGCTCTTCCCGGCGAGCGCCACCGCCGCCGACGGACCGACGGCCAAGGAACCTCCCAAGGTCGATCTCGTCCTCGACGTCAGCGGCTCCATGCGGGCGACCGACATCGACGGCCAGTCCCGGATGGCCGCGGCGAAGCAGGCCTTCAACGAGGTCATCGACGCCGTACCCGCCGAGGTGCAACTCGGCATACGGACCCTGGGCGCGACCTACCCCGGCGAGGACAGGGCGCTCGGCTGCAAGGACACCAAGCAGCTCTACCCGGTCGGGCCGCTCGACCGGACCGAGGCCAAGACCGCCGTGGCGACCCTCGCCCCCACCGGCTGGACCCCGATCGGACCGGCCCTCCAGGGCGCGGCCCAGGACCTCGAAGGCGGCAACGCCACCAAGCGGATCGTGCTCATCACCGACGGCGAGGACACCTGCGCCCCGCTCGACCCCTGCGAAGTGGCGCGTGAGATCGCCGCCAAGGGCATCCACCTGGTCATCGACACCCTCGGCCTGGTACCCGACGCGAAGACCCGGGCCCAGCTGACCTGCATCGCCGAGGCCACCGGCGGTACGTACACCTCGGTACAGCACAAGGCGGAACTCTCCAGCAGAGTGCGCCAACTCGTCGACCGGGCCGCCGATCCGGTCGTCAACCCGGTGGCGACCGAGGGCGCCAAGCAGTGCGAGGGCGCCCCGCAGCTGAAGGCCGGCCTCTACAGCGACCGCGAGACCTTCGGCGAGCACCGCTGGTACCGGGTGGACGTCCTCCCGGGCCAGGAGCTGCGCGCCTCGGTGAGCATCGGCGCCGACCGCGCCGTCAACAAGGACTACGGAGTCCTGCTGCGCGCCACGACCGTCCACGGACGTGAGATCGTGCGCGGCGCGGAGGCGGGCGACGGGCGCACCGACGTCATCTCGACCGGACTGAGGTACCCGAAGGCCGAGATCGACGACGAGGACGGGGATGGGAAGCCCGCGGCGGAGACCGTCTGCATCCAGGTCAGCAACTCCTTCTCCGCTCCCGCGTCCGTCAAGACCACCCCGGGCATGCCCGTCGAGCTGACCATCGACCTGGTGGACGGACCCGACGGCGCCTCCGACGTGGCCGCCTTCGGCCTCGGCCGCGGCTGGTGGCTGCTGGCCGTGCTGGCGCTCACCGGGCTGCTGGCCGGTCTGGTGTGGGGATGGATCTCGCGCTGGCGCATTTCCGTCTGGAGGACCAACTGATGCGTACCGTACGCACACTGACCGCCGCCCTGCTCGCCGGAGCCGCCGCCTTCGCGGTGGCGGGTACGGCCGTGGGCACGGCGGTCGCGGACACGCCGTCGGCGAGCCCCACCACCACCCCGGGCAAGGGCAAGGCCGACTCCGCCCCGACCGAGGCGGGCACCGGCTTCCGTACCGCCGCGGCGTTCCGGCCGGGCCAGAAGGCCACGGCCGACGCGTCCGCCGGTGACTACCTCTACTGGGTGCTGCCGCTCGACGCGCAGCAGCGTGCCACGGTGAAGGCCGCGGTCACCCTGCCCGCGTCGGCGACCCGGCACGGCGCGTCGACCTGGCAGCTCGACGTGTACGACGGACTGCGCCGCAGGCAGGCGTGCACGTACGGCACGCAGAGCGCGGCCGCGGCGAAGGAAGCCACGTCCGTCGAACTGTCCTGCACCCTGCGCACGGTCCGCGCCGGCGCCGAGCCGTGGGCCAACGACCCGCTGCCCGGCAGCTATTACGTCCGCCTGACGGTCGTGAACCTGCCGGAGGAGGACCTGGGCCTGCCGGTGCGCGCGGCCGTCGAGGCCGAGGTCAAGGAGACCGGAGGCGCCCACGCGGTGGACGGCGCCCTCTCCACGCCGCTGGTCGCCGGTACGGTGACCGCCTCCCTGCGCGAGCCGGAGGACGGCTGGTCCGGCGGCTGGTGGTCGGACCGCTGGATCTGGACCGCGATGGGCGGGGTGCTCGCCGCCGCCGCGGGCATGTTCGGGTACTCCCTGACGCGCGGCTCGGGCCGGCCGTCGCGGGTGCCGCGCGGCGCCTGACCCACCGCACGGCGAGGCGGTCGCGGCCCTCGGGCCACGACCGCCTCTGCCTGTACCGGCTGTCATAGGGCGTTATCGGCTAGTTCTAGCGCATACGGGTCATGCGCGTGCCGAACGAGGGCTCGGCCATGTCCTTCTGGACGGCCACCGGCACGCTCTTGGCCCCGTCACCCTCACCGACGGTCAGCGTCGCGACCTCGGTACCGGCCTTCGCGGTGTGCGGCAGCGGCGAGGCGCCGGGCAGGAGCGACAGTTTCAGCTGCTGGCCCGGTACGCCGATCACGTTCAGGTCCTTGGTGGCCACGAGCGGCATCCGGCCGCCGAGCCCGTCCTCCAGGTACCCCACCGGCTGGCCCTTGCGGATGACCGGGGCCGACGCCAGGGCCCCCCGTACCGCTTCGATGATCTTCTTGCTGTTGTCCTGCACGAGGATGAGGCTGTTCGCGCCGTTCAGGTCCGGGCCGTCCACGTGCTGGTCCATCAACGTACCGAGGATCAACTGGTCCTTGTTGTCGATCGTCTTGTACGCCGCCCACATCAGGGCCCCGCCGGCGGGTGTGCTCGAACCGGTCTTGATGCCGCGGATGCTGCTGTTGAGCAGGTCGTTGTTGTTGTCGAGCGGCGTGGAAAGCCCCTTGATGGTGGCGTTCGGCAGCGCGACGATCGAGCGGAAGACCTCGTCCTTCATGACGGTCTCGGCGAGCTTGAGCTGATCCGCGGCGGTGCTGACGGTGCCCGCGTCCAGACCGCTGGGGTCCGTGTACGTGGTGTTGGTCATCCCTAGTTCCTTGGCGGTGGCGTTCATCTTCGCGACGAACGCGGCCTCGGCGTCGCTCCCGGTGTCCCAACGGGCCAGCAGCCTGGCCACGTTGTTCCCCGAGGGGATCATCAGCATCTTGAGCATGTCCTGCTGGCTGAACTTCTGGCCGGCGGTGAGTCCCTCGATCCGGGACTCGTGTTCGGCCTTGCCGTCCGCGACCGTCTTCGCGTCGACCGTGATGTCGGGACCGGGGTCGGCCATGCGCAGCGGGTGCCCCTTGAGGACCACGTACGCCGTCATCACCTTGGCGACGCTGGCCGTCGGGACGGGCTTCTGCTCGCCGAAGGTGCCGAGGTCGCCGGAGCCGACGACGTGAACGGCCCCCTGGCCCTTGCCGGGCCAGGGGATGGAGAACTGCCCGTCGACGGTGCGGTTGGTCTCGGCGGAGACCATCTGCGGGGCGGGCAGCGGGCGCAGCATCTGCGCCCCGACGTAGGCGCCGGCGAGGAGGAGCAGGACCGGGGTCCACACCTTGACGCGGCGCACGGCGGTCCGGCGCGGGGTCTCCGGCGGGGGAGCGGTGTTGGTGAGCTCGGCCAGCAGATCGAGAGGGGGCAGCGGGGCGCTCGCCTCCGGCGGCTGGGGCCGCACACGCGGCTCCGCCTTCGGCTCCGCCGCGGCGGGCGCGGCGACGTCGAGCGGCTTGAGCGCCACGAACTGGCTCGTCCGCTCGGAGTCCGCCTCCGCCTCGCCCTGACGCGCCCAGGAAGGCACCTTCGGCGCGCCGTCGCCTCGCGGGGGCTTGGGCACGACGAGGACCTGAGTCTCGTCCGCCGCGCCGACCGCGCCCTGGCCCGCATCCCCCTCGTCCGTAGGACCACCCGCGCCTGCGCCACCCGGCCCACCCCCGGCTTCACGCGCCGCCCCGCCCTTGGCTTCCGCCTCGGCTTCGGTGTCGACCTTGGCCTCGGCTTCAGGTGCGGCCAGGTCTGCGGACCCGGTTGCCCCTGCCCGTCCCGCCGTGGCCGCCGGTCCAGCCTTCGCTGCGCCTTGGGCCTCAGCCTTGGCTTCGGCTACGGCCTTGACCACACCGCCGGCTTCGGGTGCGGTTGGGTTGGCGGGCGGGGTTGCGCCTGCCCGTCCGGCCGTGGCCTTCGGCCCTGTCTTCGCGTCGCCTTGGGGCTCAGCCTTGGCTTTGGTGTTGGCCTTGTTGTCGGCTTCGGGTGCGGTTGGGTTGGCGGGCGGGGTTGCGCCTGCCCGTCCGGCCGTGGCCTTCGGCCCTGCCGTCGCTGCGCCCTCGGCCTCAGCCCTGGCTTTGATGTTGGCCTTGGCCTTGGCCTCGGCTTCGGCGCCGACTTCGCGTGCCCCCTCGGCCTCCGATCCGGGCCCGGCCTTGCCGTTGGTGTCGGCTTCGGGTGCAGCCTGCTTCGCGGGCCCGGTTGCCTCGGGACGGCCAGCCGCGGCCTCCGGTCTTGCGTTGGCTTCGGCAACGGGCTTGACCGCAGTGTCGGCTTCGACTGCGATCTTGTTCGCGGGCGCAGCTGCGGTTGCGCCGTCGGCCGTAGACGCCGATCTGGCTGCGGCCTTGACCTCGGGCTCGGCCACATCGTCGATTTCGGCGGTGGCTTCGCGCCCGGGTGCGGCTGCGCCGCCAGGGTCGCCCTTCGGGCCGGCCGTAGCCTCGGCTGCCTCGCGTGCCGTCTGAAGGTCCGGACCGCCTGCTTCGGGTGTCGCGAGGGCTGAGCGCCGCTCGGTTGCGCCTTCGCCCGCCCTGTCGACCACCCGCTCGGCCTCGACCGCAGCCTTGGCTCCCGCCTCGGAGGCGACCGCAGCTTCAACCCGGGACCCGGCCCCTGCCCCGGCCGTGACTCCGGCCTTCACCTTGCCCCTGGCTTCCGCACCAGTTCCCGCCTCGGCCCCGGCGCCCGTTGTTTCCGGCTCGACCCCGGCTTTTGCCTCGGGCTTCGCCTTGATGTCGGCTTCCGCCTCGGCCATGCCCTGGACCCCTGCCTTCGTACCAGCCCCGGCTTCGGCCTTCGCCCCGACGCTGGCTTCCGCCCCCGCCTCGCTCGCGCCCTCGGCCTCCGCCCCTGCTTTCGCCCCGGCGTTGGCTTCGGCCATGCGTTCGCCCTCGGCCTCGGCCTCCACTTCGGCGTCAGCCGTGGGGTTCGGGCGGCCGGATTCGGGGGCGGGCGTGGGCCGGGCTGTTGCCTCGGCTTCGGGTTGTGCCCGGGGGGCGGGGGTGTGGGCCCGCGTAGGGTCGTCGTCCCTGATGTCGGGGGCGACATCGGGCTCCGTCTCCGGGACGGCGGGCCCCCGCTCGATCTCCGGGTCGTCCGAGGAACCGCCCGCCACCGTTACCGCCTTCATCCCTGCCCCGCCTTGCTGTTCACGCCGTTCCGATACCGTGCGGCGGGGCCCCGAGGAGCCCCGCCGAAGTGCTAGATGTGCGCGGTGCCCCCGCACGTTCCGCGCGCTCGATCCTGTGACAGTTCGGTCATATTCGATTGAGTACGGCTACTCATGACCGCGCCACCCCACCGGTCGACGATGGACGGCACCACCCCAACCACCGCACCCGAACGGGGCCGTCCATGCTCAGCCGAATCGCCGCCGCCCTCGTCCCCGCCTTCGGGAGGCTGACCGTCACCGCCGACCCGAACGCGAGGCCCGCCGCGCCCAGCATCCTCGTCGCCAACCACACCTCCCTCGCCGATCCGGCCGTCGTCGTCGCCGCGCTTCGCAAGTACGGGATCGAGCCGGTGATCCTGGCCACCGGCGGCCTGTGGCGCGTACCCCTGCTCGGCTCCGCGCTCCGGCGCGAGGGCCACATCGCCGTCCACCGCGGCACCGCCCGCGCCGCGGACTCCCTGGACGCCGCCGCCGTCGCCCTCGCCTCGGGCCGCAGCGTGCTGCTCTACGGCGAAGGCGGCCTGCCGCCGCGCCGCGACGCGGGGGAGTCGGCTCCTGGCCCCTTCCGCAGCGGCCTGGCCCGGCTGGCCGCCGCGACGGGAGCCCCCGTCGTACCCGTCGGCCAGGCGGGCGCCCGTCGCCTGTGCTCCGGCAGCAGTGCCAAGCAGCTCGCAGGAGTCGTCACCGCCCCGCTGCGCCGGCCCTGCCTGCACGTCCACATCGGCTCGCCGCTGCACCTGCCCGACCGGGTGCCGGAGGCGACGGACCGGGCTCGACGGGCCGTCACCGCCGCCTGGCGAACCGCCGCGCTCGCAGCCGGGGAAGCCTGCTCGGGGGCTTCGTCCCAGCCCTCCCAGCCCTCCCAGCCGTCCTAGCGGGTCGTGTGCGCGAGGACGACATGGGCGGCGACCTCCCGGTCGGCGTCCGTGTCGACGAAGGACACCACCACCGGGCTGCTGCCCGTCGGCCCGCCGGCGGTCGCGCGCAGCCGGTAGCGCTCGACGCGCACGGCCTCGCGGGCGAGCGGGCCGCCGCCCGTGTACAGGGACAGCGGCTTGACGTCGTTGGCGATGCGGAAGTCGGCCGGACGCCACGTGCCCGAGGCCTGGTCGAGGCGTTCGAGCAGGAACCCCGGCCCGCTGCCCGGCTGGTCGCCGGGTTCGCCGACGAGGGACTCCATCTGGAAGGCGACCAGCAGATGGCGGTACTCGGCGGAGTTCCCGTTCCGCAGGGTGACGGTGAACTCCTGCGCGACGCCGCCGCGTACGAGGACGAGCCGGCCGCCCCGGGTGTCGACCGCGACGGTCAGCCGGGTCGCGGCCGGAGGAGGCGTCGCGGCCCGGGTCGTGGCCGGGGCCGGCGGCCCGGAGGAGCCGGACGGGGAGGCCGAAACGGGCGCGGAGGCAGGGGCCGAGGAGGCCGCGGCGGCGGCGTCCGAGGCCGACGCGGACGCCGACACCTGTGCGGCGGCCGAGGCCGAGACCGAGGCCGCCGGGTCCGCGGCGTCCTTGTCCCCGCACCCCGTGGAACCCGCCAGCAGAACAGCGGCCACGGCCGCGGCGGACAGGCCCCTGAGGGGGCCTCGGGATGCGGACATGAGATCGGTTCCCCCAGAGTCGGTCGGCTTCCGCTGGAACCTAGCAACCAGGTGAGCGGCCGACGAGCCCGATCGGGCCTCGGGGCGGCGACGGTTCGGTCACGGCCGCCCGCAAGGGTCCCCGGCCCCGCTAGCCGAGCGGCTTCTCGAAGCTGAAGGCCGTCACGGCCATCCGCTCGCGGAAGTAGAAGCGGTGCGCGTCGGTGCGCTGGGTGCCGGAGTCGAGCGTGAGGGCGGTGCAACCGGCGGCCAGCGCGTGCTCCTCCAGGTGCGCGAGCAGCGCGTGCCCCACCCCGGTGGAACGGGCCGTGGCGGCGGTGACCAGATCGTCCACGTAGAGCTTGCGGACCAGGGCGGTGGTGGCGACGAGCCGCCAGCCGGCCGCGCCCACGCACACGCCGTCAGCGTCGTACGCCGCCGTGAAGCGCAGCCCCTGGCCGTGCCCCTCCGCGAGGATCCCGAGGAAGAGCTCCTCGGTGAGGTGGGGGCGGAGCTCACGCAGCACGGGCAGCAGGTCGGCGGTGAGCCGCGGGTCACCCGGCTCCAGGTCGATGATCTTCATGGGGCCAGCGTAAGGGGGCCTCTCGGGCCCTCGGCCTATCGGGCCCCTCGACCCGGGCCGCCGAGATCGCCGTCCGCGCCTACGCCTGCCCGGCGCCGGAGGGCGCCCCCGACTACCCGGTCGTCGTCCGACCCGTCGACAGTGCTTCGGGAACCGAGGTGTGACGACGGAATCCGCCCCGGCGAGCGAAGACCTGCTGCCCCGAGCTGGCTCCGCAGGTCCTCGGCGCGCTCGTCCGCGCTACGGCAGGACCGCTCCCTGTACGAGGTGTTGATGAGCCTGGTCCCGGGCCCCGTGGAACGCCCGGGCCACGCCGTCGCGGTGGCCATGGTGCCCGGGCCCCGGCAGGCCCTCGCGTTGCTCGCCGCCCTGGACGAGGGCGACCGCCTCGCGGGCAACCACCGCCTGGAGGCCGTGCGGGCCCACCTACTGGAGATGGCGGGCGACCGGGCGGCGGCGCGTGCCGCCTACGCGAAGGCCGCCGGACTCACCCTCAGCGTTCCGGAACGCCGCTGCCTCCAGTTCCGGGCCGCCCGGATCGGGGAATGAGGGGGCGTCCGGATGACGGACATGGTCCACGGCTGTCACACTCCGCTATTACTCTTGATCACGTGAGCACCACCCCTGACGACCACCCGGCAGCCGAACGTTCCCTCGCCGAGATCAACGCCGACATCCGCTGCCTCTTCGCCCGCGCCGAGGGCCGCCTCTCCGACGCGGACCGGATCCGGCACGCCGCCCTGCTGCAGGAGTGGGCCGCAGCCATAAGGGCCTCGGTGGTTCCGGCCGCCTAGCGACCGTGGTCCGATGGAGACCGGGACCGGTGCGTGTCGGACCGGTGCGTGTCGGACCGATGAATGCGCGGCCCGGCAGCAGTCTTCCCTACGAGCATCCGCACGTACGAGAAGGTGGGCCATGAGCGACCTGCGCAGTCTGTTGGAGACCCGTGTCGGTGACGGATCGCTGCCCGGCGCCGTGGGTCTGGTGGCCCACGGGGACGACGTGGAGGTCGCGGCCGTCGGCTCCCTCGACACGTCCGGCACCACCCCGATGGCACGCGACTCCCTCTTCCGGATCGCCTCGGTCACCAAGCCGATGACCGCCGCGGCGACCATGTTGCTGATCGAGGAGGGCCCGCTCGACCTCGACGCCCCCGTGGCGCGCTGGCTGCCGGAACTGGCGGCGCCGGTGGTCGTCCGTACCCCGGCCTCACCCGTCGACGACGTGGTTCCCGCCGACCGCCCGATCACCGTCGCCGATCTCCTCACCTTCCGCGCCGGCTACGGCTTCCCCGCCGACTTCTCGCTGCCCGCCGTGGCCCCGCTGTTCAGCGAGCTCAAGCAGGGGCCGCCGCACCCCGGGCAGGTGGCGGAGCCGGACGAGTGGACGGCGACCCTGGCGGGCATCCCGCTCCTGTACCAGCCCGGGCGGGCCTGGCTCTACAACACCTGCTCGGACATCCTCGGGGTGCTCGTCGCCCGCGCGAGCGGACTGCCCTTCCAGGAGTTCCTGGCCGAGCGCCTCTTCGAGCCGCTCGGCATGCGGGACACCGCCTTCGCCGTACCGCCGGAGCAGCGCCACCGGTTCACCAGCTCCTACCGCGCCGCCCCCGACGGCGGAGCCCTGGAACGGGTCGACGCGCCCGACGGCCAGTGGAGCAGCCTCCCCCCGTTCCCGTCCGGCGGCGGCGGTCTGGTCTCCACCGCCGACGACCTGCTCGCCTTCGGCCGGATGCTGCTCGCGGAGGGCTCGTACGGGGGCGGGCGGCTGCTCTCGCCGGAGTCCGTACGGCAGATGACCACCGATCACCTCACCGCGCGGCAGCGCGAGGAGGCCACCTTGTTCCTGGAGGGCCAGGGCTGGGGATTCGGCGGCTCGGTCGACGTGGCGCGCATCGACCCGTGGAACGTTCCGGGCCGGTACGGCTGGATCGGCGGCACCGGCACCGCCGCGCACGTGGTCCCCGCCACCGGGACGGTCACCATCCTGCTCACCCAGCGGGAACTGACCGGCCCCACCCCGCCCGAGGTGATGCGGGAGTTCTGGACCTACGCCGCCGCCCGGTACTAGGGGGAGGGGGTCGCGCCCGTCGGCTACGCCCGTCCGCCGCTGCCGCTGCCGCTGCCGCTGCCGCTGCCACTGCCACTGCCACTGCCGCTGCCGCAGCTGCCGCAGCTGCCGCCGCCGCCGTCGTCATCGGCGGCCGCGGCGGCCGCTCGCTCCCGCAGCCGGTGCTTGTCCGGCTTGCCCCGCGCGGTCAGCGGGATCGTCCGCTCCCAGAACACCGCGGTGGGCCGGTGCGCCGGGGCCAGCTCCTTCTCCACCAGGTCACAGGCCTCACGGGCGACCTCCGCGCCGGGCGGACACCCCGCCGCCGGCACCAGGAAGGCGCACACCTCCTCGCCGGTGAGCTCGCTGTGCCGGCCCACCACCACGGCCTGCGCCACGCCCGGATGCCGGGTGAGCGCCGCCTCGACCGGAACGCAGTACACGTTGTCCCCGTCGACCATCACCACGTCCTTCACCCGGTCGTCGAGGTAGAGGTAGCCGTCGGCGCCGAGGTGTCCGAGGTCCCCGGTCCGCAGCCACCCGTCCCGCAGCACCTCTTCCGTCAGCCCGGGCCGGCCCCAGTACCCGGCCATCATCGCCGCCGACCGCACCCACACCTCGCCCGTGCCACCGGCCGCCACCGCCGTGCCCCGCTCGTCCCGTACCTCGACCTCCACCCCCGCGACCGGCCGTCCGACCGACGCCAGCAGCTCGGGCCGGCCGGCCACCGCCGCCTCGTGGTCGGCGGGGGAGAGGCGGCAGATCACCGCCGCCTCGTTCATGCCGTAGCCCTGCTGCCACCGGCCGCCCCAGCGGGTCACCGCCTCCCGCAGCCGTTCGGGGTGGACGGGCGAATCGCCGTACGAGACCGTCTCCAGCCCGGGCACACCGTGGGCCGTCACCGGGTCGTCCAGCAGCCGGTACACCATCGAGGTCGTCAGGTACGTGGACACCGGCGCCAGCCGCAGGCAGGCGGCCGCGAACTCCCGGGTCCCGAAGGGGTCGAGGATCTCCACCCGCCCCCCGGCGCGCAACTGCTCCAGGCACCGGCCGCCCGAACGCTGCGCCAGCGAGGTGACCGACAGGTACACCGTTTCCGCCCAGCCCTCCGCGTGTACGGCGTTCCGTGCGGCCATCGCCCCGAAGGTGGAGGCCACCCCCTTGGGCCGCCCCGTGGTCCCACCGGTGTACGTCACCCGCGCCACGTCGTCCTCCCGCGCCGCCACGGACACCGCCGCCGGCTCGCGACGAGCGGCCCGCCGGAGCAGCTCGTCCAGGGCGACCCGCGGCGCCCCCGTACCGGGCACGGCGACCTCGTGCACCACCAGGTCCGGGCGGCAGTCCCGCAGGATGAAGTCCAGACCGTACAGAGCCGGTCCGACGAGTACCTGCGTCAGCCGCGCACCCAGCAGATGGGCGGCGATCCGTACCAGCAGCACCTCCGGCCGGTTCGTGCCCGCCACGCAGGCCAGCCCCGCACCGCGCGCGATCCCCGCCTCGGCGAGCACCCCGGCCAGCCGGTAGGCGCCGTCCAGGACCTCCTGGAACTCCAGGACGAGCGGGCCGGTCCCGAGCGCGGGCCGCCCCGCGTTCCGCTCCAGCGCCCCGACCAGTTCCGTGACGTACCGTGCGGCCCCCACGCTCCGACCCGCCTCTCCGCGCCCCGTTCCACAGCGCCCGCGGCCCTCGGCATCATGAGGGGCATGACGACCGAATCCCGTGCTCGTTCATTCAGCGCCGCGGCCGCGCGCTACGCAGACCATCGCCCGTCGTACCCGCCCGCGCTCTTCGACACGCTGGCGGAACTGGCCGGATTTCCGCTGGCCGAAGCCCGGGTCGCCGACGTCGGGGCGGGTACGGGAATCGCCACCGCCCTGCTGGCGGCGCGCGGGGCCCGCGTGATCGGGGTGGAGCCGGGCGCGGGCATGGCCGCGGAGTTCCGGCGCCGCAACCCCCGGATCCCGCTCGTCCGTGCGGACGGCAACCGGCTGCCGCTGGCCTCCGGCTGCCTGGACCTGCTGACGTACGCACAGTCCTGGCACTGGACCGACCCGGCCCGCTCCGTCCCCGAGGCGCTGCGCGTGCTGCGGCCCGGCGGGGCGCTGGCGGTCTGGCACAACGACCCGGACGTCACCGTCGGCTGGATCGCGGACCAGCAGGCGCGCATCGAGGAGCGGTTCGGCCCGGGCTGGTACATCAACGAGCGCGCCCGCTCGCAGGAGGGGCTGCGCTTCACCGTCCGCCGCCTGACCTGGTCACGCCGCGTCCCCGTCGACACCCATCTGGCCAAGCTGTCCACGCACTCCCTCTTCCTCGTCGGCGAGCCCGGCACGGACGCCTTCCTCGCCGACGAACGTGCCCTCCTCATGCGCGACTTCCCGGACGGCCGAGTGGAGGAGCACTACGTCGTCGAGCTGAGCCTGGCCGTACGCGGCCCCGAAGAAGGGGAGGGGCCGATCGGGTGAACCGGAGGAACCTGTCGTCGTCCCGGGCGTTGATCAAGGCGATCACTCAACACGCACTCGTGCGACATAAGGACCACTGATGCTGAAGAAGATTATGGCCACCGCCGCCGCCACCGCATCGATCGTCGGTGTGGGCGCCGCCCTGGCCGCCCCGGCCATGGCCATCGGCAACGACCAGGGGGTCACGACCGTCAACGGCAACGGTTCCCAGCAGATCTACGGCAACCAGAAGACGCACGGTGACCTGAGCCCGCAGCTCAGCGTGGTCCAGGGCACTCTGAACAAGCCCTGCATCGGTCTGCCGGCGAAGCTGAACGTCCAGTCGGTCCTCGCCCTCGTCAACGTCGGCGTCCAGGACATCAACGTCCTGTCCAACCCGCAGAACCAGCAGTGCACCGAGAACTCCACCCAGGCCAAGGGTGACGAGCCGCTCTCGCACATCCTGGACAACATCCCGGTCCTGTCGGGCAACATCTCGGCTGGCAGCTGACGCCGTCCCCTTGTGCGAGCCGGGGCCTCCGACGCCTGCGCGAGTGCCCACGGGGCCCCGGCTTGTTCCACCCGGATCCGCGGATCCACGCTTCAACGGGCCACCGGCCCGACGGCCGTCAGCGTGGGCACCGAACACGACGCCGAAGAGCCTCCTGCCCGACCGGGCCGGAGGCTCTTCGGCGTGTGCCGGAAGGCCTGCGCCAGAACGGCCTCGGCACCACGGCGTCGTCAGAAGGGCTTCGTCGGCAGGTACTTGCCGTCCAGGGTGATGACGGCGCGCTCGCCGCCCTCGGGGTCGGCCACCTTCGTGACGTTCAGCCGGAAATTGATCGCGCTGATGATGCCGTCGCCGAACTGCTCGTGGACCAGGGCCTTCAGGGTGGTCCCGTACACGTGCAGCATCTCGTGGAAGCGGTAGATCGTCGGATCGGTCGGGACGCCGCCGTTCACCGGGCCGCGGGCCGGGATCGTCTGGAGGAGCAGCGCCGCGTCCTCGTCGAGGTCCAGCAGATCGGCCACCGCGTGAGCCGCGGGCGCCGGCAGGGGGTGCTGGCCGAGCAGGGCGGCGGTGACGAAGGCGACCGAAAGCCCGGCGGTGTCGGCGAGCTGCTGCCAGGTGAGGTCCTTGCGGGTCTTGGCGTCGACGACGGCGACGGCCAGGGCCTGGCGGACGGTGGGGTCGAACTGGGCGTGCGGCATGGCGGGACGTCCTGACTGGGGTGAGGGGGGAGAGGGGGAGGAGGGGTTCAGATGGTTCGCGGGGTGAGCGCGGCCCGGCGGTCGGTGACCGGGCCGACCTCCGCGACACCGCCGGAGCGGATGTCGTAGACCCATCCGCGCAGGGTGAGGGTTCCCGCTGCCCGGGCGCGGGCGACCGAGGGGTGGGTGGCCAGGTTCGCGAGCTGGGCGCGTACGTTCTCGCGGACCAGGGCGGACACCCGGTCCGGGCCCGTGCTCGCCGTCCGGGCCACCGAGGCGTCCGCGTGCCGCAGCCAGTCGGCGACGGAGGGGGCCGCGCCCAGGTCCGTGCCCTCGGCCAGGGCGGTCATCGCCCCGCAGGCGGAGTGCCCGCACACGACGATGCCGGTGACACCGAGGACGGCGACGGCGTACTCGATGCTGGCCGTCACCCCGTCCGGGCCCGGTGCGTACGCGGGGACGAGGTTCCCGGCGGTGCGGACGACGAACAGCTCGCCGGGCTCGCTCTGGGTGATCAGCTCCGGCACCACGCGGGCGTCGGAGCAGCCGATGAAGAGGGTCGTCGGCCGGTGCGTACCGGCCAGCCGGGCGAAGAGCTCGGCCTTCGCCGGAAACACCTCGCGCCGGAAGCGTGCGACGCCATCCGAAAGGTCCTGCACGGTCACTCCCTTTGATGGGACGTGCCCCCGGGGGGCTTGACGTGTTCCACCATGCATGAGCTGCATCTATTGTGTCCAAGACGCAAAACCCATGTCTGTCATCGATGGCATCTATAGTTGTCTGCATGGCTCTGGAACTGCGTCACCTGCGCTATCTGATCGCCGTCGCCGAACACGGCAGCTTCACCCGCGCCGCCGAGGAACTGCGGATCTCCCAGCCCACCCTGTCCCAGCAGGTGAAGCAGCTCGAACACACCGTGGGCGCCCAGCTGCTGGACCGCACCGGACGCGCCGTCCGGCTCACCGACGCCGGTGCGACGTACGTCCACCACGCGCGCTCCGCCCTACGGGAACTCGCCGCCGCCGAGCGGGCCGTCCTGGACCTCGCCGACCTTTCCCGCGGCCACCTGCGCCTCGCCCTGACCCCCACCTTCACCGCGTACCTCGTCGGCCCGCTCGTCGCCGCACTCCACACGGCCCACCCCGGCATCACCCTGGAGGTCCGGGAGATGCCTCAGGACCGGATCGAAGCCGGCCTGCTCGCCGACGACCACGACCTCGGCCTCGCCTTCCGGGGGCCGCACCTGCCGGGTCTCGCGGCGACCCCGCTGTTCACGGAGGCCCTGGCCCTGGTCGCCGCCGCCGACGCGGATCCGGGACCGCTGTCCGTAGGCGACCTGGCGGCGCGCCGACTGGCGCTGCTCAGCGGGGACTTCGCGACCCGCGGGCACGTCGACGCCTACCTCGCCGCCCACGGCGTCCGGCCGCACATCGAGGTCGAGGCGAACTCCGTCCAGGCCCTCACGGAGATCGTCCGGCGCACCTCGCTGGCCACCGTCCTGCCCGCCGCGGTGACCGACGACCACCCGTACCTGCGTCCCGTCCCGCTGGACCCCGCCCTCCCGTCCCGCACGGTCACCCTGCTGCGCCGCGAGAACGCCTACGAGAGCGCCGCCTCCCGCGCCTTCGCCGAGCTCATCGCCCAGGTGGTCCGCACCCGCGGCTACCACCCCGCCGAGGGGGACGGAGCCTAGCCGGCCGGGAAGGCGGTGCGCCTCCCCGCCGCGCCCGGGAGCGCGGAGCGGGGAGGCGGACGTGCGGGGGAGCGGGCGGGCTCAGTTGCGGCTGCACTCCCTCCAGGCCAGGTGGTAGATGGTGTTGATGCTGCCGTCCGTGGAGTCCATGGTCATGTAGCTGGTGGACGACGGGGCCGAGGTGCCTCTGTTGACCCGCAGCTCGGTGTTGATGTTGAAGTTGCGCTGCACGCCGCACGGTGCCCACACCAGCTGGGCCCAGTCGGTCACGTCGGTGGCCTGCCAGTTGTCCTCGCGCGGGCCGCTGAAGTTGTGCGTGAGGGCGGCCGTGTCCGGGGAGCCCTGGAAGTAGTACGAGGCCTTCTCGGTGGCCTTCGCGCCCGGTGCCAGGGAGGCGTAGCCGCGGTAGTCGGCACTGGCGATCGCGTAGGTGAAGCCGTGGGGCACGTGCACGATCAGGCTGAGCTGGCAGTTCTTGCGCGCCGCGGTGGGCGGTGCGCCGCCGCCGACCTGTGCCAGGTACTGGCTGTAGGTCACGGTGAACGCGGTGTTGTCCTGGGACACGGCGACTTCCGCGGTGTCCTTGGGGCACCCGGATCCGTTGACCGTCGCGACCTCGATCACGATCCGGTCGGGCGGCGGGTCCACGATGGTCGAGGGGGTGGTGTGCGTGGGGAGGGTGGCGGTGAGCAGGGCGCCGATCGCGCCGCTCACGAGGAATCCACCGGACATGGTTCTCCAATCCACTGCTTCGGTACCGGGCGGCGCGCAGACGGGTGTGCCCGTGCGCCGGAGGGTGGGGGGTGCGGCCGGCCAGAGCGGGGCCGGGTCGTCACAGACCGGTGTGCAGGGTGGAACGGGGCAGGCCCAGGAAGGGGAATCTAAGCATGTCCCTGAAAATTCCCGGTGGGTGAAGACCGGGTGCCCGAATCGTAGGAACCCCGGGCGGCCCGGACCAGGGCGATGTCCGGCCAATCGCACGCTCCGGCCCGGACCGGCCGGATCCCGACGACGGGCCGGAGACCCAAGAGCGGAATCAGGCCGCGGTGTCCGGACGGGCCAGGCGCTCGACGCGGGCCAGGAACTCGGTGGGGTGGAACGGCTTCGCGAGGCAGTCGCTCACCCCGGCCTCCAGGGCACGGACCGTGCACTCCGGGTCCGCGGGCGGCAGCGCGAGGATCGGCACGCGCCCGTGGTCCGGGTGGCGGCGGATCTCCTCGAACATCGCCACCTCGTCCAGCCCCGGGCCGGTGCGCTCGCAGATCACCAGCGCGATCGGGCCGGCGGTGCCCAGCAGGGCAACGGTGTCCACCCCGCTCCCGCCGTCGACCACGGCGAACCCGCGGCCCACCAGGAGCCGCTCCAGCAAGGTCCGGAGGGTGCGGTCCTTCGCCACAAGGAGGATCTTGCTCGGGGAATCGCCGCTCATGGTGTTGCCTCTTCGTTCGCGTCCGTGGGTCCTGGAGAGCGTACGAGGTGGGGCGTGTGAGCGCCCGCTCCGGGGCACCTGATCGGGTAGCTTCGAGCCATGACCACTGAGCCGCAGAGCTTCCGGATCCTGCTGGTGCCCGAACACATCGAGAACCTGCGCGGCGGCTCCGCCGCGGACAGGGCCCTGCGCGCGGCCACGGTCGAGGCCACCGGGGAGACCGGCGCCTCCGGCTACCCCCACTACCGCGGTGAGGGCATGGAGGCCGACATCGACCCGCGTACCCGCTCGATCGAGGCGCTGCTCGTCGACGGTGCGGAGCTGGACCTCGGCCTGACCGCCATGATCGCCCCCGAGCGGGGCGGGGGCGGCACCTCCCGGTGACCACGGGCCGCCGGCCCCTCGCCCCGCCGACCTCCCGTAGCAGCTGAGGCCGCGGGGAGAAAGAGGGCGAACCCGTCCGGCTGCCCAGGTCGTCCTCGATGTTGGCCGGGAGCGGGCCAGCGCCACGCGGGCCCCGCGGCGTAGCGTTTTTCCCTTCGGGAAGAACGCCGGAGCCGCACCGAGGAGACCGAGATGACCAAGTCCGTTCCCCAGAGGATGAGTTCACGTGCGGCCGTGCAGGAGGTCCTGGACCGGGCGGTGAGCGAGAGCGGCCTTCCCGGGATGGTCGCCGAGGTCCAGGACCGCGCGGGAGGCTGGTTCGCCGCGGCGGGGGTGGCGGACAAGGCGTCCGGGCGTGCGCGGCTGGCGCAGGAGCAGTTCCGCATCGGCAGCACCACCAAGACGTTCACGGCCACCCTCCTCCTCCAGCTGGCGGCCGAGCACACGCTCGGCCTGGACGACACCGTCGAGCAGTGGCTGCCGGGCCTGGTCCGGGGCAACGGCAACGACGGTGGCGGGATCACCCTGCGCCAGCTGCTCGGCATGACCAGCGGACTCTTCAACTACGCCCAGGACGAACGGCTGACGTCCCGGCACTACGGCCCGGCGTTCCTGGAGCACCGCTACGACCGGTTCCGCCCCGAGCAGCTGGTGGGGGTCGCGATGTCCCACGCCCCCGACTTCGCGCCGGGTGAGGGGTGGACGTACAGCAACACCGGCTACGTCCTGTGCGGCCTGGTCATCGAGAAGGCCACCGGCCGGAGCTACGCCGACGAGCTCGACGATCGCATCGTCCGCCCGCTCGGACTGACCGGCACCTACCTGCCGGGCGGCGGCCAGCACGAGCTGCGCGGACCGCACACCCGTCTCTACAGCAAGAACCACCTGCCCGCGCCCGATGCCGAGATCCACGACGTGACCGAGATCGACGCCAGCTTCGCCTGGACGGCCGGCGGCATGGTCTCCACCGTCGGCGACCTGAACCGGTTCTTCGGCGCGCTGCTGGCCGGTCGGCTGCTGCCGCCCGCCCAGCAGGGCGAGATGTTCACCGTGTTCCCCACCCCCGAGGGCAAGTGGATCCCCGGCACCTCCTACGGCCTCGGCGTGGCATCGGTGGACCTGTCCTGCGGCGCGACGCTCTGGGGCATGGGCGGCGCCTTCACCGGATCGTTCTGCTACACCTTCGGCACCCGCGACGGCGAGCACCTGGTCTCCCAGAGCCTCAACGGCGACTGGAGCGACCCGATCGGCCTCTTCACCGAGGTGCTCGAAGCCGAGTTCGCCAAGACCGGCTCCGCCTGACGGAGTCCCGCCGGCAGGCGTCCGGCCCGGCCCCCGCCGTACGGGGGCCGGGCCGGACATCGGAGGGCCGGGTGGGCGTCAGCTCACCTGGAGGGCGACATCGTCCACGACGAAGGAGGTCTGGAGGGACTGGTCCTCCACGCCGTTGAACTTCAGGGTGACGGTCTGGCCTGCGAAGGCGGAGAGGTCGTAGGACTTCTCGGCGTAGCCGGAGTTCGCGTCCACGTTGGAGAAGGACGCCAGCGTCTGGCCGGCGACCGAGACGGTGAACCGGTCGTAGGCGACGTTCTCGTCCTCGTCCGTGTCGATGTGGAGGAAGAACGAGAGCCGGTACGAGGAGCAGCCCGACGGGACGGCCACCGACTGCGCGGCGCTGTCGGTGTGGGTGGACCCGTACCCGTTCAGCCACGCCTTGTAGCTGCCGCCGTGCGGGGCCTGCCCGGACTGGTTGGTGATGACGCCCGCGGTCGCGCTCCAGGGGCTCGCGCCGTTCTCGAAGCCGCCGTTGACCACGAGCTGGCGCGGCGTGCAGCTGCCGCCGCCGGTGACGGTCAGCGTGTAGGTGGTGGTGTGGCTGACGGTGCCGGAGCCGGTGACCGTCAGGGTGTAGGTGCCGGGCACGGTGCTCGCGCCGACCTGGACGGACAGGGTGGAGGAGCTGCCGGACTGAACGGACGCGGGGCTCAGCGTGGCGCTCACGCCGGCCGGTGCGCCGTTGACGGACAGGGCGACGGTCTGGGGGGCGCCGCTCACGGTGGCGGTGTTCACCGTGGCGGTGGTGGAACCGCCGGGGGCCGCGCTGCCCGCGGACGGGCTGACACCGACGGAGAAGTCCTGCGCGGGCGTCTCACCGCCGACGGCCTGCTTCCACACGGCGTAGGCGACGCCGTCGGCGCTGCGGTCCAGCACCGTGGCGCTGATGTTGTTCGTGGTGTCGCAGGAGCTGTGGTAGCAGGAGTCGTAGGCGGCGTTGGCCGTGCCGCCCCACTTCGCGGCCTGCGCCGAGGTCTTGCGGGCGCTGGCCCCGGCCGCGTAGCCGGAGGTGGGGATGCCGCCCTGCTGGAAGGAGTAGTCGTCGCTGCGGCCCTGGCCCTCGACGTTCTCCTCGGGTGCCAGGTTCAGCGAGGTCCAGTACGCCTTGAGCGGGGCCGCGGTGGCGGAGTTGACGTTGTTGATGAAGTAGCCGCCGTTGGTGGAGCCGACCATGTCGAAGTTGTAGTAGCCCTTGATGGTCGCGCGCTGGGCGCTGCTCAGCTGGTTGACGTAGAACTCGGAGCCGTTGAGGCCCTGCTCCTCGTCGGTCCACCAGGCGAAGCGTACGTGCTTGGTCATCGTGGGGTTCTTCTGGGCGAGGACGAGGGCGTTCTCCAGCAGGGTCGCGGAGCCCGAGCCGTTGTCGTTGATGCCGGGGCCGGCCGAGACGCTGTCGAGGTGGGCGCCGAACATGACGGTCTGGTCGGCGGGGCCGCCCGGCCAGTCGGCGATCAGGTTGTTCGACGGGTAGGTGCAGGAGGTGCAGTTCTGCTCGGTGACGGTGTAGCCGGCGGCCTGCAGCTTGCCCTTCACGTAGGCCAGGGACTGGGTGTAGCCGGCGCTGCCGGCCCGGCGGTGGCCGCCGTTCTGGGACGCGATGGTGCCGAACTGGGCCAGGTGCGCCTGTACGTTGGCGACGCTGATGTCCGGCGGGTCGTTGCCGGGCTGGGTCCCGCCGACGTTCAGCGAGTAGTCGACGGTGTGGGAGAGGGCGGCGCCCTGTCCCTTGACGACGACGGTGGACGCGCCGGGCGCCGCGTTGGCGGTGGCGGTCAGGGTCAGTACGGAGGACTGGCCGGACTGCACGGTGGCGGGGTTGAAGGAGGCGCTCACCCCGGCCGGCAGGCCGCTCGCGGTCAGCGTCACCGACTGGGCGGTGCCGGTGGTGACGGTGGTGCCGACGGTCGTGGTGACCGTACCGCCCTGCTGGACGGTGCCCGACGAGGGGTTCAGCGCCATCGAGAAGTCGTTGTTCTGGCCGCTCGGGGTGCAGGCCGGGTCCGCGGACTGGGCGGGCACGCTGATCGCGTCCCAGGCGCTCTTGGTCTTGTTGAAGAGATCGCAGGTGGTGTCGAGGGACTTGGCGGAGTTCAGCGTCGCCGTGCGGTACTTCTTGTAGGACATGCTGCTGGTCTTGAGCAGCATGCCGCCGTAGAAGATCTTGCCGGCGTTCTGGACGCCCACTCCTGTGACCGTGGACTGGTTGCAGGTCGGGCTGTTCGGCTTGCCGCCGCCCGGGCTGCTTCCCTCGGCCAGCAGGTAGAACCAGTGGTTCAGCGGTCCGGCCGCTGCGTGCACCTCGGTGCCGGGTATCGCGGAGCTGTAGCAGGCCGGGTCGTTGTTGACGGCCGGCGGGTTGTACATGTTGCGGATCGGGCCGCGGCCCTGGAGGTTGATGACCTCGCCGACGGTGTAGTCGGGGGTGTCGTAGGGGGCCGGCTGGTTGATGTACGCCTCGGTCAGCGCGCCGAAGATGTCGCCGGTGCCCTCGCCGAGGCCGGACTCCTGGCCGCTGGTGCCGCCGGGGGTGTTGGAGTCGATGGCGTGCCCGTACTCGTGGGCCACCACGTCCACGCCGGCGATCCACTCGTTGGCGCTGTTGTGCCCGATGGTGACCGAGCTGCCGTCCCAGTAGGCGTTGAGGTCGTTCAGCCCGACCTTGCCCGGGAAGCTGCGGCCGTTGCCGCTGATGCCGTTGCGGCCGAGCCACTGGGAGAGCATGTCCCACTGCTTCTGCGCCGCGAACATCAGGTCGACGCAACCGGTCTCCTTGCTCGTGGGGTTGCCGGTGCCCCAGGAGTCGGAGGACTTGGTGAAGACCGAGCCGTTGGCGTAGTCCGCGCAGCTGAGGCCGGGCCGGTTCGGGTCCCGCAGCGTGTATGTGGAACCCGAGTTGGTGGTGTCGATGGAGACCGGTCCCGGCCCGTTCCACTTGCTGTTGCCTGAGCCGGCCACCACGTCGTCGTAGCTGTCGACGAAGGCGCCGGTCCGCGCGTCCACGAACACGTGCAAGCGGCTGGGCGCGGTCTTGGTACGGCCGCTCAACACGGTCTCCCAGGCCAGCACCGGCTTGTCGTCCTTGAGCCGGACGACGAGCCGGCTGCTCTCGACCTTGTCGACCGAGGCCAGCCTCGACCGCGAGGTGGACTCGGCGTCCTTCGCGGAGACCGACGCGCGGGTCGCCACGTCGATCCGCACGGAGGAGGCGGACTGGAGGGCGCGCACCTTGCCGGCGCCGTCCGCGAGCACGACCGCGTCGCCGCCGACGACCGGCAGGCCGCGGTAGCTGCGCTCGTACGAGACGGAGTAGAGGTCCTTCACCCAGGGGGTGACGAGGCGTCGTTCGTACTGTTCCTGAGAGGAGTTGACCAGGGAGTCGAGACCACTGTCGACGGCCTGGTCGGCCGCCGCGACCGCGCGGGCGGCCGGTGTGTCCTTCGGGGAGGGTGCGGGCTGCGCCTGCTGCGCCGCCGATGCCGTTCCGGCCAGCGTGCCGGCGAGTCCTGCGGTCAGCGCCATCGCTGCCACGGCCGCCGTCCATCTTCTGGGCTGCAACGTCCACTCCGATCGTGGGGGGGTCGGGGATGAGTGTTCGTTCGCGGCCGAGTATGAGCGTGGACATGACGGGAATGGGACATCCCGGCCGGCATAAGGCCCGCGTTATGGTGCCGGGACGGCCGGCTGCGTACGCTGCCCGGATGCAGCTGGAGTTGAGGCATCTGCAAGCCGTCTGCCGGATAGCGGAGGCGGGCAGCCTGGGGGGCGCGGCGCGGCGGCTCGGTGTTTCCCAGCCGGCACTCTCCGCGCAGCTGCGGCGCATCGAACAGGTCACGGGCGGCGAGCTGTTCGTGCGCGGCCGGGGCGGGGTGGAACCCACCGCGCTCGGCCAGTTCGTCCTGGCCAGGGCGCGGCGCGTGCTCAGCGAGATGGACGCCCTGGGAGCGGACGCGCGAGCCCTGTCCTCCGGCGGCCCGCTGCGCCTGGGCTGCATCCTGCTCGTGCTGCTCGACGGCCTGCTGGCCCAGACCGACCTGTCCATGTCCGGCCGGGAGATCGCCGTGGACCTGGAGGATTCGGTGACCGCGCTGGCCCGGATGCTCGGCGCAGGGCGCTACGACGCCATCGTCTACGGGGAGGTCAACGACCACGAGGTCCCGCTGCCGGAGGGCACCCTGGCCAGGACGCTGATCCCGAAGGAGCCCTTCTGCATCCGGCTGTCGGCGAAGCACCCCCTGGCGGGCCTCGACCGCATCGACCTGGCGGACCTCGCCGACGAGCCGTGGCTGACCCTGGTCGAGGACGACGACGGCGGCCCCGAGGCCCTCGTGGCCGCCTGCGCGAAGGCCGGATTCAGTCCGTCACTGCGCTACCGGATCACCGACCGGAAGATGCAGCACGACCTGATCGCCGCGGGCCGCGCGGTCTCGCTGTGCCAGCCGACGGCGCCGCCGGGGGAGGGTACGGTGATGCGCCCGCTCGTCGGCACCCCCATCACGGGCCGCATCCGGCTGGCCTGGAACCGCTCGGCGCTCTCGGCCGGGCAGGCGGAACTGCTCTACCGGGCCGCGGCCCGCGCCTATCTGGCCAATGTGGACAACAATCCCTTCCACAAGGAGTGGTGGGACGCCCACCCGGAAGTGCACCCGGCCGTCGACTGACCGGGGCGTGACCCCGGGAGCCGGCCAGGGGCCGGTCAGCCCCGGCGGTGGGCGGTCAGCAGGAGGTACTCCCACTCCATGACCCCGTCCACGGTGTGCTCGGCGGCGAGGGCGTCGAGCGCGGCGTCCAGCGCCGCGACCCGGTCCGCATCGCCCGCGACGGCGCGGTAGACGGCGATCGTCGGCCCGTAGCAGGCCTTGAAGAACTCCCGGAAGCCCGAGGGCTCCCCGAAGCGGTCCACGCGGACCGTCTCGCGGCGGGCGTCGACGTCGGTCACCGCGTCGCCCAGCAGCTCGTGGACGTGTTCCTCGTCCCCCCACAGGGGCGGCGGCTGGACGCCGGGCGGCGACGGGGGAGCGAACGGCTTCATGGCGGCGAACATCCGGCCCACGAAGCCCTCTGGGGTCCAGTTGACCAGCCCGATCGTGCCGCCGGAGCGGCAGACGCGCAGCATCTCCTCGGCGGCGGGCCGGTGGTGCGGGGCGAACATCACGCCGACGCACGACATCACGATGTCGAACTCCCCGTCCGCGAACGGCAGCGCCTCGGCGTCCGCCTCCCGCCACTCCAGCCGGGCGCCGCGTACGGCGGCCAGGTGCCGCCCGATCTCCAGCAGCTCGGGGGTGAGGTCGGAGGCCACCACGTCGGCCCCGGCCAGGGCCGCCGGTATGGCCGCGTTGCCGGAGCCCGCCGCGACGTCGAGCACCCGGTCACCCTGCCGGACGCCGCACTCCCGCACGAGCCGGGCACCGAGGTCGGGAATGACGTGGGAGACCACGGACGGGTAGTCGCCCTGCGCCCACATCGCGCGGTGCCGGGCCTTCAGGGTGCGGTCCGCCTGGGCCGCTTCGCTCGCCTCGGTCATGACAGCCGTCCTCCACGGCTCGGAGCAGCCCCTTCTTCGAGGATAGGCACCTGCCGCGGGCCCGGCCCGTCGACCGCCGCGGGGCGGGTCAGGGGTGGGCCGAGGCGCGAGTCAGGGGTGGGACAGGCCACCGGTGAGACGGCTCCACAGGGTGGAGCGGGTGGCGCCGAAGCCGCTCTCGTGCACCCAGACGTGGGCGCAGCCCGGGCACTGGAGGTGGAGCAGGCTGCCCGTGTTGGAGAGCAGGTAGCGCCAGTGCGCGGAGCAGGCGCCGCGCTTCCCGCACGGTTCGCACCCACGGGTGTCGTCGCAGTTCGGGCAGGCCACCCAGGCCCGGCGGCCGATGTCGGCCTGTGGGTCAAGCGGCAGCACGGCCGTGTCCTCGATCGGGGAGCACGCCCGCCGCGACCAGGTCGTCGTACACGCGCTGCTGCTCCGCGTCGAGTCCCGAGTACAGCAGGTCGTACGCCGCCTCCTCGCCGCGCAGCACCTCGATCGGATCCCAGTCGGGGCCGAGGGCTTCCATCACCTGGGCCCGCCGGAGGACCTCCTGGGAGGTGAGGTCGACGGTGAAGCCGACGAGCTCGGGCTCGGCCGACGCGTGGTCCGGGCCGGTGGGGGGAGTGGGATGCTGCGGGCTCATGAGTCGAACTTAGGTAACCCTTCCTTGATCGGTCAAGGGAGGGTGGGCGGAGTCACAGCACGGCCCGCAGTCGCGGCGGAGCGCGGAGTCACGGCAGCGCCCAGGGCGCCGGGATCTCGAAGTGGACCGTCCCGAATCCGCCGTGCTCGCCCGTCGTGCGGGCGTCCCAGACCTCGGTGGCCAGGCTGCGCCAGAACCGCTCCGCGCCCGGGATGTCGACGTTCGTGTGCAGGTAGACGCGCTCGTAGCCCGGCGCGCCGGCCACGAACGCGCACGCCTCCCGCACCATGGCCCGGGCCAGCCCGCGCCGGCGGTGGGCGGGGCGTACGTAGACCCGCAGGAGCTGGGCGGTGCTGCCCGAGGGGTAGCGCTCGACGAGCCGGCGCGGATGCGGCGGGTGGGCGGGGCCCGCGGGAGTGCACCGCGCACGTGCCCACCACCTCGCCGTCCCGTACGGCCACGACGAGGGTGTGGCGCGGGTGGTCGAGGTAGGTGCCGCGGATGTCGACGACGTCGGAGTGCCACTCGGGCACGTACCCGTACGTGAACTCCCGGTAGAAGGTGTCGAGCATGACGCTGCGCGCCCCCCGGACGTCCTGCGGTCCGGCGTGCCGTACCTCGTACGCCCCCACGCGTACTTCCTGATGCTGTCTCAGTTCTTCCATGCCTGCACACCGTACCGGAAAACCGGCGTATTGGAAATGAAAACGATTTCCGATAACGTCTGCCGGGTTCGGTTCGGGTGCCTCCTGCCGGGTGCACCGTGCCACCCGCGCGTCCCAGTGCTGTCATGCCCGTCTGAGAGGAACTCCTGTGGGACATCTGCTGGTTGTCGAAAGCTGGGTCGGATCGATGAGCAGGCTCCTGCCCAGGGCGATCGGTGAAGGCGGACACACGTTCAGCTTCCTCACCCGGGACCTGCACCACTACCTGCGCGCCGCGCCGGCCGACGGGCCGCACCCCCTGCTCGGCGCGCGCAACATCGTCACGGCCGACACCAACGACACGGACACCCTGCTCCCGCTCGTCGAACGGCTGCACGAGGTCCTCGCCTTCGACGCGGTGGTGTCCTCCTGCGACTACTACCTGCCCGCCGTCGCGCGGACCGCCGAACACCTCGGCCTGCCCGGTCCCACCCCCGAAGCGGTCGGGAACGCCTGCCGCAAGGACCGCACCCGCCAGGTCCTGGCGGCGGCCGGGGTCGCAGGACCGCGCTTCGCCGTCCGCGCGGACACCGCCGGGGCCCTCGAGGCCGCCCGCGACATCGGCTACCCGCTGGTCGTCAAGCCCGTCGACCTGTGCGCCGGAACGCTGGTCCGCCGGGTGGACGACGAGCACGAACTGGAGCGTGCCTGCCGGGCACTCGCCGAATTCCCCCTCAACGTCCGCGGCCAGCGGCGCGCCCCCGCACTCCTCCTCGAAGAACTCCTCACCGGCCCCGAGGTCAGCGTCGAGACCGTCACCCACGACGGCGCCACCCACGTCGTCGGCATCACCGACAAGAGCATCGGCGGCGCGCCCGCCTTCGTCGAGACCGGCCACATGTTCCCGGCCGGTCTCGCCCCGGACCTGGCGAAGGAGGCCGCCGAGAGCGCCGTTCGGGCGGTGGGGGCACTCGGCCTGGACCACGTCGTCTGCCACACGGAACTCAAACTGACCCCCGCCGGTCCCCGCCTGATCGAGGTCAACCCCCGCCCGGCCGGCAACCGCATCACCGAACTCGTCCGCCACGTCACGGGCGTCGACCTGGCGGCCGCCTGCGTGGACGTCGCGCTCGGCCGCGAACCCGACCTCGCCGTCCGCCCCACCGGGGTGCGCAGCGCCGCCATCGCCTTCCTGCTGCCCGACGGCGCCGGCACCCTCACCGGCATCGACGGCGCCGAACAGGTACGCGCCCGGCCCGGCGTACTGGAGCTCACCCTGGCCGGACCGGGCCGCGCCGTACTGCCCGCCACCAGCAACAACGAGTACCTCGGCCACGTCATGACCGCCGACACCGAAGGCGGCGGAGCCCGGGCGGCCGCCGAGCACCTGCTGACCCGCCTGCGCCCCACCTACGCCTGTGCCGAGCTGCCCGGGGCGGTGACCGCATGACCGCCACCGTCTCCACCCCCGCCCTTCGGGCGCCCGCCGTGCGGACCGTCGACGAGCTCCTCGCGCACGTGCGCGCCGGGGCCCACGGGCCCGACCCCGCAGGGCAGCGCGTCGCGCTCGCCTTCACCACCACCCAGGCCGTACGCCACGAAGGCCGCTCCGGCGGCTACCGCAACGAGGTGCTCAGCCTCCGGCTGGCCGAGGCCGTCGGCTCCTGCGCCGTGGAACCCGGAGCCCTGCCCCCGGCCGCGATCGAGGACTGCGCCGGCGCCACCGTCGCCGACCTGCTCGACCACCCGCTGACCGCCGTACGGATCGCCGCCCTCGACGCCTACCTGATGCACGTACGCCCGCACACCCCCGACAACGGCGCCCGCCCGTACCCGATCCCGGCCGGCAGCACACTGCACCGCTCCCGCGCCCGTGCCCGCGCCGTCGTCGACCTGCTCCCCGCGGGCGGACCGGAGCGGGTCCTGGTCGTCGGCGTCGTCAACTCCCTGCTGGAGCGGCTGCGCGAGCGCGGCACCGCGTACGCGCCCTGCGACCTCAAGGGAGGCGCCACCGAATGGGGCGAGCCGGTCCTGACCGACGCCCTAGCCGAGCTGGAGCACTGCGACGCCGTCCTGGCCTCTGGCATGACCCTCGGCAACGGCACCTTCCAGCCGCTGCTCGACCACGCCGCCGCCACCGGCAAACCCCTCGTCATGTTCGCCCAGACCGGCAGCGCCGTCCTGCCCCACTTCCTGGGCGCCGGGGTGAGCGCCGTCTCGGCCGAGCCCTACCCCTTCTTCTGGCTCGACGGCGGCCCCGGCGTAGTCCACCGCTACGGGGGCGCCCGGTGACCGTCGCACCGATCCTGACCCGCCCGCCGGCCGACACCGCCAACCCCGATCTCCTGCCCCTGCTCGGCGGCACCCCGCTCGCCCGGATCCGCACCGACCTGCCGCACCGCCACCCCGGCTTCTGGGCGAAGCTCGAATGCCTCGGCGCCGGCGGGATGAAGGCCCGCGCCGCCGTCTCCATGCTGACCGGCGCCCGCGCCCGCGGCGAACTGCTGCCCGGCGCCCCCGTCGTGGAATCCACCTCCGGCACCCTCGGCATCGGACTCGCCTTCGCGGGCCAGGCCCTCGGCCACCCCGTCGTCCTCGTCGGCGACACCGAACTCGAACCGTCCATGCGTCAGTTGCTGCGCACCTACGGAGCCCAGCTCGAACTCGTCGACCGCCCGGTCCCGGAAGGCGGCTGGCAGGCCGCCCGGATCGCCCGGCTGCGCGAGGTGCTGCGCCGGATGCCCGGGGCCTACTGGCCCGACCAGTACAACAACCCCGACAGCGCCGCCGGCTACCTCACCCTCGCCGCCGAGCTGACCACCCAGCTCGACCACCTCGACGTCCTGGTGTGCAGCGTCGGCACCGGCGGTCACAGCGCCGGCCTGGCCGGCCCGCTGCGCCGCCGCTGGCCCCGGCTGAAGGTCATCGGCGTCGACTCCGTCGGCTCGGCGATCTTCGGACAGCCCGCCCGGTCCCGGCTGATGCGCGGGCTCGGCAGCAGCATCCACCCGGCCAACGTGGCCTACGAGGCCTTCGACGAGGTGCACTGGGTGGGACCCGCCGAGGCGGTCGACGCCTGCCGCCGGCTCGCCCGCTCCGCCTTCGTCAGCGGCGGCTGGAGCACCGGAGCCGTCGCCCTCGTCGCCGCCTGGGCGGCGCGTACACAGCCGGGCGGGGTCGTCGCGACCGTGTTCCCGGACGGACCGCACCGCTACCTCGGCACCGTCTACGACGACGACTTCTGCCACGCCCACGGCCTGGACACCTGCACCCTCGCCGTCCGCCCCCTGCAGATCCCGCACCCCCGCGCGGCCGAGGCGGCCGGCTGGGCCCGCTGCGCGACCGTGCTCGCGCCCACCCGCGGAGGCGCGGCGTGAAGCTCACCCGGCACACCGCCGACCTCCGCCTCGCGGAGCACCTGCGCATCTCCCGCTCGGTGACGACCCGCCGCGACGCCGTGTGGACATCCGTCGAACACGGCGGACTGCGCGGCTGGGGCGAGGCCGTCAGCAGCGACTACCTCGGCCTGCCCACCGCCCGGATCCACCGGCACCTGGAGTCGGTGCGCGCCGCCACCGAACGCTTCCCCGACCCGGAGACCGCCTGGGCGGAGACCGGTGCCGGGCATCCGGCCTGGCAGGGTCTGCCGCCCGGGGTCCTGGCCGCGGTCGAGGCCGCCGTACTGGACCTCCTCGGCAAGCGGGCCGGGGAGCCCGCCCACCGCCTGCTCGGCACGCCCGCGGCCCCCGCCGCCGCGACCACCCGTACGATCGGCATCACCGCGCCCGCGGCGGCCGCCGCACAGGCGGCCCGCCTCGCCACCAGCGGCTTCACCGCCCTCAAGGTCAAAGCCGGATCCCCCGACCCGGCCGAGGACCTCGCCCGCGTGGCCGCCGTACGCACCGGCGCCCCCGGCGCGAGCCTGCTGCTCGACCCCAACGGGGCGTGGACCGAATGCCAGGCCCTCCACCTGCTCCCGCGCTTCGCCGCACTCGGTGTCACCGCCGTGGAACAGCCGATCGCGCCCGGCCGCCCCGACGTGCTCGCCCGCGTGGCCCGGGAATCCCCGGTCCCGGTCATCGCCGACGAGGACGCCGTCTCCTACGAGGACGTCCTCGCGCTGGCCGGACGGGTCCACGGGGTCAACGTCAAACTCGCCAAGTGCGGCGGGGTCCGGGCCGCCCTGCGCATCCACGAGGCCCTGCGCGGCACCGGCACCGAGCTGATGCTCGGCTGCCTCACCGCCAGCTCCCTCGGCATCGCGCCCGCGGTGCACCTCGCCGACCGGGCCCGCTGGATCGACCTCGACGGGCACCTGCTGCTCGCCGAGGACCCGTGGACCGGCATCGGCGGAACCGACGGCACCGTACGCGCTACGGACCGGGCCGGACTCGGCGTCAGACGTTCCGGCGCGGAGAGCGGCCGATGAGGACCCTCGCCGCCGTCCGCGGCTTCCCGTCCGCCGTGCGCCTGCTCCTGGTCAACCAGCTCGGCGTCAACACCGGCTTCTACCTGCTGATCCCGTACCTCGCCACCCACCTCTCCGACGACCTCGGCCTCTCCGCGGCCGTCGTCGGCGTGGTCCTGGGCCTGCGCAACCTCAGCCAGCAGGGCCTGTTCCTGCTCGGCGGCTCGGCGGCTCGGCGGCTCGGCGGCCGACCGGCTCGGCGCCCGCGGGGTGATCATCACCGGCTGCGCCCTGCGGACGCTCGGCTTCGCCCTGTTCGCCCTCGGCGACGCGCTGCCGCTGCTGCTCACCGCCGCGATACTCAGCGGGCTCGCGGGGGCCCTGTTCAACGCCGCCGTACGGACCTACGTCGCCCAGGAGGCGGGCGAGCGCAAGGCCGAGGCCTTCGCGCTGTTCAACGTCTTCGCCACCGCCGGGGCGCTGCTCGGCCCGCTGCTGGGGACCCTGCTGCTCCTCGTGGACTTCCGGGCGGCCGCCGTCACCGCGGCGGCGCTCTTCGCCGTGCTCACCGTCGTGCAGGTGCTGGTACTGCCCGCCCGGCGGATCCCCGCCCCGGACACCGGACTGCTCGGCGACTGGCGGGAGGCGGCGCGCAGCCGCGGGTTCCTCGCCTTCTCGGTCGCCATGACCGGCATGTACGGGCTGCAGAACCAGCTCTACCTGCTGCTGCCCCACGCCGCCGTGCGGGCCTCCGGCCGGGACGGCTCGATCGGTCTGCTGTTCCTCGCCGGCACCCTCGCCCACCTCTTCCTCCAACTGTGCATCACCCGCCGGCTCCAGTGCGCGGGCAGCCGCGGCCGCTGGATCGCCACGGGCCTGGCCGTCATGGGACTGGGCTTCGTCCCGCCCCTGCTCATCGCCGGCGCCCCGGCCCCGCATCCGGCGGACCTGCTCGCCGTCCTGGCCGGCGCCCTGCTCCTGCACGTCGGCGTGATGATCGCCCAGCCGTTCGTGATGGAGCTGATACCGGCCTGCGGCCGGGAGGGGCTCACCGGCACCTACTACGGCCTCTTCTACGCCGCGGCCTTGACGGCGGCCGCGATCGGCAGCGCGGGGGTCGGCTGGGCGATGGACACCGCAGGCCACTCCGGCGCCGCCTGGCTGCCCTTCGCCTCCGGCTGCGCGGGGCCGACGTGCGGGCCGCCCGCGCGGAGGCCGCACGCACGATGGAGGCCCTCGGCCTGGGCGCGGGCCCGGCCGGCCGCCGCCCGGGGGAGCTCTCCGGCGGGGAGCTCCAGCGCGCCGCGCTGGCCAGGGCCCTGCTCGCACGCCCGCGGGTGCTCGTCTGCGACGAGATCACCTCCGGCCTCGACCCCGTCACCCGCACGGCCGTGCTCGGCCTGCTCGCCGGGCTGCGCGAACACCAGGACCTCGCCCTGGTGTTCATCACCCACGACCTCGCGGCCGCGGCCGCGCTGGCCGACCGTACCGCCGTGCTGGAGGCGGGACGCCTCGCTCGAACGGGCGGGCCGGAAGGCGCCGCCGGACCTGGTCCCCGTGGCTGACGGCCCGGGGCGGCTACGGCCGGTGGCGCGTGTCGGACGGGCGGCGGGCCACGGGGCCGCCGAAGTCGCGGGCGAAGCCCTCACGGAATCCGGGCCGTTCGAGCGCCTGCTCGAAGGCGAGCGCGGCGCGGGCGAGCGCGGCCGCGTTCTCCTGGGCGGCGGTGAGTTCGGCGAGGTACGCCCGCAGGCTCAGTCCGCGGTCCGCGGCGAGCGCGGCGAGCCGGTCGTGCACATCGGTGTCGACCTCGACTGTGGTGGTGTCGGCCATGCACCGAGTATGCGCGCCCGCGGACCGGGCGGGGGGCCGTTCGCCGCAGGGCACGGGGACCGGGGGGCTGACGGGTCCTCAGCCTGCCCAGCGGCCGGTGAGGAAGGTGAGGGCGACCGTGGCGCCGAGCGGGCCGACGACGTACAGGTAGGCGGACTGCACCCGCGGGCGGCGCAGGCTCCAGGCGGCCAGGGCGGTCCACAGCGGCCACCACAGCAGGGTGGAACGGGGGATCGAGGTGTACCAGTAGGAGGTGCCCAGGGCCCCCAGGGTGAGGGCCATGTAGAGCGCCTCGGGCCAGCGGCGGCCCCGTACCAGCACGGCGATCAGGACGACACCGACCAGCATGGCCAGCAACTCGGCCTGCCACATCAGCGCGTACCCGGTGGGCTGGGTGTGGTGGAAGGCGACCTCCCAGGTGTTGCCCCAGGCTTCCCACGGCGTGTGGAAGTCCCGGTACCAGCCGCGTTCCTGGGCGTGCTTCCAGGCCATCCAGTCCCCGGTCCGCGTCTGGAGGTACCAGGAGTACAGCGCGGGCGCGAGGGCGGGCAGGAACAGCCAGGGCGCCGAGCTCCGGGCGGCGCGGCCGCGCGCGGTCAGGACGAAGTGGAGGACGAGCGCGGCCACGAGGAACAGCCCCGTGACGCGCACCGAACAGGCCAGGCAGGCCAGGACCGCGGCCGCCGGCCAGTGCTGCCGCTGCGCCGCCAGCCAGGCGGGCAGGGCCAGGGCGAGGAAGAGCGCCTCGGTGTAACCGGCGGCGAGGAACACGGCGCACGGCGACAGCAGGAGGAAGAGGACCGTACGCCGGCCCGCGTCCTGGTCGGGCAGCCGGAGGCGGGCGATGCGGGCGAGCGCCAGGACGGCGACGCCGCCCGCGAGGAACGAGATCAGCGCTCCGGCCGCGGCCCAGTCGGGGACGACCGTGTGGACGGCGCGCAGGGTGAGGGGGAAGCCGGGGAAGAAGGCCTCCCGGTTGTCCCAGCCGGCCGTCCAGGGTCCGGCGTGGCCGGGGAAGTAGCCGTCCCTGGCTATGTGCATGAAGTGCGCCCAGTCCCACTGCTGCCAGGGCGCGAGCGGCGAGGCGGGCCGGCGGGCGTCGCCCTCGGCGGGGAACAGCCAGCCGACGGCTCCCGCGACGGCCCAGACGCCGACGCGGGTCAGCAGGTAGAGCCACAGCACCTCGCGGTCGTCCGGGCCGAGCCGGGGCAGCGTCCGGCGGGCGCGCCGGGCGTGGCCGGTGCGGTCGGTGCCGCCGGTGCGGCCCTCGTCGGGGACGCGCGGCCCGGTGGTGCGCGGCCCGGTGGTGCGCGAGTCGGCGACCGCGGCCGGCCGGTGCGGGGCGGAAACGGACATACGGGATCTCCTGACCCTGTGAGGGCATGCGGAACCACCGGCCGGGGGTTCGAGGCCGGGGTCCGCGGGCGGTGATGGGGGGAGTGGCGCGGGCTGGGGTTACCCGGGCAGCCGCGAGGAAGTGGCGGACGCGCCCGGGTACGTCGTCCCGGTGGGAGAGCCGGGCGGCGCCGTCGTATGGCGGGGCGGGGTCGGACTGGAGGTCGCGGTGGAGGACGGAAGGGTCGTCGGGGTGGGGGACGGCGAGGTGGACGGTGTGGGGGTCGGCCCGGAGGACGGGGCGAGGGGAGAGGGAGTGCTCGCCGGGAGGGCCGGGGCCGGGCTGCCCGGCAGGAACGCGGCCAGGGCCGCGCCGGATCCGGAGAGGACGAGGCAGGTGGCGACGGCGAGGCCGGCGATCCGGCGCCGCCGTACCCGTTCCCCGCGCAGCTCGATGACGGCGACGGGCGGGAGCGCGGAGCGGGACTCTCCCTCGCCGGCGGCTTCCCGGAACAGGGAGCGCAACGGGTCGTGGGACTCAGGCATCGGGAGCCTCCTCAACGCGGGGGTCCTGCAGATGGCGGGAGAGCGCGGCCCGGCCCCGGGAGAGATGGGTCTTGACCGTGCTCGTGGACAGGGAGGTCTCGGCGGCGATCTGCTCGACGGTCAGGTCGCACAGGTAGTGCAGCGCCATCGTCCGGCGCTGCTTCGGGGGCAGCTGCCGCAACGCCTCCACGAGGGCGACCGCTTCCGGACCCGGCCCCTCCATATGGGTCGCGGGAGCCGTGCGTCGCCAAGCGTCGGCGGTCCGCCGGCGTCCCCGCCAGCGGCTGACCGCGAGCCGCCAGGCGACCGTACGGATCCAGGCCTCCGGCCTGCCGTCCCGGTCCAGCTGGCGCCGGCGTCCCCAGCCCCTGACGAAGGCCTCCTGCACCACGTCCTGTGCCTCGTGATGGTCGCCGAGCATCACGTACAGCTGTCCTGTGAGCCGTCCCGCCGCTTGCGCGTAGAACTCCTCGAACTCCTCGACGGTCAAAAAATCGCTCCCGAATCCATGTGCACCTCTCAGGGGGCATACGCCCGCCGCCCCGTATCCGGTCGACACCGCATGACGGATCGTCGTGTGAGTGCCGTCACATGGCCATCGGCCCGGTTTCCCGGCGGCGGCTGCCCCTGGTCCGCGCCGCGGCCGGGGACCGGGCGGGGAAATGACACGAGGCCCGGATCCGTTAAGGATCCGGGCCTCGTGAGCAGTAGCGGGGACAGGATTTGAACCTGCGACCTCTGGGTTATGAGCCCAGCGAGCTACCGAGCTGCTCCACCCCGCGTCGGTAGGCCTCACCCTACGGCATTTTGGGGGCGCCACTCACCACATTTCGGGACGGCCGGGCCCGAACGGTCCGCGCACCGGCCGAATCCCGCCGTTAAGGCGAGATCATTCCCCCTGGTGACAGTGCGTGCCGACGTGTACCTTCACGGGTAGCTGTCGTGGTTCCAAGTGCCTTGCCCGTGCCTTTCGGTGTGGGCAGTTTTGCTGTGTTGTGCCGTAGGACCAGGGCGATCACCTCCGTCTTCCACGCCGTGTGGAAGACGTACGTCAACGGGAAGGCATGAACATGGCTACGGGAACCGTGAAGTGGTTCAACTCTGAAAAGGGCTTCGGCTTCATCGCCCAGGACGGTGGCGGCCCGGACGTCTTCGCCCACTACTCGGCGATCAACGCGTCCGGCTACCGTGAGCTCCAAGAGGGCCAGGCCGTGACGTTCGACATCACGCAGGGCCAGAAGGGCCCGCAGGCGGAGAACATCACCCCCGCCTAGTCTTCGGACCGCCGGAGAACCGTTTCGCCGCGAAGGCCGTCACCAAGGTGACCACCGACGCGCCGAAACGTCCGACATGCGACACCAGGGCCGTGCGGCGACCGCCGCACGGCCCTGCTGCATGATGCAGGGGTGAATCGCCGGGTGAGCGCGGTCGTCCGGGCGCGGGTCGGCGGCATGCTCGAAGAGCTGGTGGAGTCCGGCCAGGAGAGCGGCCTCCGGGTGGCGGCCGGCGAGACCGTGCGCCCGATCACCGGTCTCACCCCGGCCGAGGCCCTGCGCACCTACGCGACCGAGCCGCCGGGCGTGTCCGATGAGCGCGGCGGACACCGCGGCCCGGCTGCCGGCCGACGCGATCAGATCCGCCGTCACCGCGCCGAGCGGGTCCTGAGGCGGCCGGAGCGGATCAGATGAGCCGGGACGCTGCCCGCTGACCGGTCCGGGCCCGCATCACGGCGGCGACGAGGGCGAGTACGACGGTCGCGATCCCCGACGCCGCCAGCACCCCCCGGGGCCCCATGAGCGCGATGAGGGGGCCGCCGAGCGCGGTACCCACCGGCCCGGCGGTGAGGAGGGCGGCGCTGCGGGCCGCGAGGACCGTGGTCAGCCAGGCGGCCGGCGTGCGGTCCTGGAACAGGGTGTAGGACAGCGCCGTGAACGGCCCGTAGATCAACCCGCCGAGCGTGAAGCAGGCGAGCGTGACGGCCGCGGGCGCGCCGAGTCCGAAGGGCACCAGGGCGAGCCCCCAGCCGGCGACGATGGTCAGGGTGACCGGCCAGAGCGGGAACCTGCGCAGGGCCCCCGCGGCCAGGCCGCCCAGCACGGCGCCCGCCCCGAACAGCGCCCAGTACAGCCCGAGGAGACCGGCCCCCGCGTGCAGGTCATCGGTGACGTGCAGGGGCAGCGCGACCTCCGCCGGCCCGTACAGGAAGTTGAAGAACCAGGTGAGGGCGAGGACACCGAGGAGTTCGGGCTGCTTGCGCAACAAGTGCAGGCCGGCGGCCGACCGGCCGGAGTCGACGGGCGCGGCCGCCTCGTCGGGCGGCCCGTCGGTCCGCCCGGCCTCCCCGGACGGGCCGCGCACCCGCCCGACCTGGACGGCGAGCACGGCGAAGGACAGCGCGTCGAGCCCGATGAGCCAGGCCGGGCTGACCGCCGCCGCCAGGAAGCCGGCGAGGGCGGGGCCGATGACGATCGAGGCCGAGGTGCTGGAACTCAGCAGCGCGTTGGCGGCCAGCCGCTGCTCCGCCGGCAGCAGCCCGGCGAGCAGCGAGTACTTCCCCGCGTTGCCCCAGGCGTGCAGGACGGACGAGCCCGCGAGCAGGGCCACGTACAACACGGGGTGCAGCACGTCCAAGGCCCAGGCCAGCGGCACGCAGCCGAGGAGCAGCGCACGGATCCGGCTGTCGGCCGCCAGCAGCCGAGCGGCGGGGAGGCGGCGCAGCCACCGCCCGAACAGCAGCGCCCCGGCCGCCCCGGGGAGGGCGTACGCGGCGAGCGCGGCGCCCAGGAGCATCCCGGACCGGCCCGGAGGCGCGATCTCGATGGCAAGCCAGGCCACGGCCACCACGCTCATCCCGTCACCGAGGTCGGAAGCCGCCAGAGCGGGCAGGAGCCGCCGGAACCCGGCATGGCCGAAGAGCGGCCGGTAGGCCTGCGGCAGCAGGCGAGTTGTCCGTGGAGCAGTCACCCGGTCAGACTCCTGGTTCAAGCGCACTTGAGGTCAAGGGGGAATGACAGGTGCGAAAGCTCGGTATCGGGGAGCTCGCCCGGCAGGTCGGGATGAGACCTTCGGGTCTGCGCTACTACGAGAGCGTCGGCCTGCTGCCGTCCGCCGAACGGGTCGCGGGCCGACGCGTCTATCCGGCCGGTACCGTACGGCGGATCGCGCTGATCAAGATGGCCCAGCGGGCCGGGTTCACCCTGGCCGAGATCCGCGCTCTGCTGGACACCGACACCGACCGCGGCGCGACCCGGCAGTGGCGCGCGCTCGCCGAGAGCAAACTCCCCGAACTGGACCGGTTCATCCGGCAGACCCGGCTCCTGCGCGACGCGGTCGCCGACTGCCTGGCCTGCGGCTGCATGAACTTCGACACGTGCCGGCTCCTCGCGGAGTCCGGGCCCGGCTCCTGAGCCGACCGCTCGCCACCTCGGCGGATGAGGCATGATCGGGGGATGTCTGAACCCATCATTGCCGCCTGTGACGGAGCGGCGAAAGGTAATCCCGGGCCGGCCGGCTGGGGCTGGGTCATCGCCGACTCCCAGGGACGCCCCGAGCGTTGGGAGGCCGGGCCGCTCGGCCGGGCCACCAACAACATCGGCGAGCTGACCGCCCTCCAGCGGCTGCTCGAGGCGCTCGCCCCCGGGACGGCCGTCGAGGTGCGGATGGACTCCCAGTACGCGATGAAGGCCGTGACGCAGTGGCTCCCGGGCTGGAAGCGCAACGGGTGGAAGACCTCCTCCGGCCAGCCGGTCGCCAACCGCGGGCTCGTCGAGCAGATCGACCTGCTGCTCGCCGATCGTGACGTGACCTTCGTCTACGTCCCGGCGCACCGCGAGGACGGCGACCTGCTGAACGCGATCGCCGACCAGGCCGCCAGCGACGCCGCCCGCACGCAGGAGGCCGCCGGCACCGCCCTCGGACACGCGGACCTGCCGGTACCGGCCCCGGCCGCGCCCGCGCGCCAGAAGACGGGCACGGCACGGAAGCGCACGGCCGAGGGCGCCGCGCCCGGCCGTGCGTCCCGGCCCATCAAGGCGAAGTTCCCCGGCAGCTGCCCCTGCGGGAAGCCCTACGCCGTCGGTGACATGATCGCCAAGAACGGGAGCCGCTGGGGCCACGAGAGCTGCGCCGCCTCCGCCCCGGCCACAGCCTAGGGGCGGTGCACGCGCAGGTGGGCGACCTCGTACGACATCTCTGACACGTCCGCGTCGGGCGCCGGGTGGTAGCGCCCGGCGCAGACGGAGAGGTTGACGATGAGGTACGCCCTCCAGTTGCGTCCCACCCCGCGCCGGTCGGCGTACACCCGCGTGCCGTTGACCCACCACACGACCGAGCGCGCACCGAACTCGACCTTCAGGTCCACCCAGCCGCCGGGGGAGACCGAGGCGTCCCGGTGGTAGCGCGAGCCGCCCTTGACGTGGTTGGAGAGCTCCAGTAGGTCGGGGTTGTCCGGGTGGTACTCGAAGACGTCGACCTCGTTGCCGCCGTCCCGCCAGGTCCAGATCGCCGGCCAGGCCCCCGCCTCGACGGGCAGCCGCACGCGGGACTCCAGCACGTCGCCGGTCCGCACCATGAACCCCTCGTCGCTGCCCTCGGTGGTCAGCAGGCCCGCGTTCCAGTCGCCGTCCGGGCGGCGGACGGCCCGGAAGGTACCGGTGCGACTGTAGGACGGGTCCTCCACGAGGTGGTCGAGCTTGTTGTCACCGTGGTTGGTGGGGCCGCCGTCCGGATAGGCCCAGGAGCGGCCGGCGACCCACTGGGCGGCCGACCCGAAGTCCGCGGTGAAGAGCGGGACCCCGCCGCTCGCCGGGCCGGCACCACGGGCGGTGATGCCGGTGAAAGGTTGCAGGAGTCGTCGGAACCAGGCGAGAACATGAGTGAGCACAGGGCTCCTTCCGTGGACGGACGCTCCTGCATGCTGCCCGGCTCAGGTGCCTCACATACCGGTCCACCGGTTTGTGTTCCACCATCCCCGTCATGTAATAATCGATACTGAATAGTGCCTATTACATACGGGAGTGGCGGCGGTATGTGGACCTGTGAACGTGTCGTCGGCGCCGAGCTGGACGTAGAGGAAGTCATCGGCCTCTACCGTGCCTCCACCCTCGCCGAGCGCCGCCCCGTCGCCGATGTGCAGCGGTTCGCCCGAATGCTGGCCGGCGCCAACCTCGTCGTCGTCGCCCGCGCGGACGACGGCGCCCTCATCGGCATCGCCCGCTCCATCACCGACGGCGCGTACTCGACGTACCTCAGCGACCTGGCCGTCGACGTCGCCCACCAGGGCAAGGGCGTGGGCCGCGACCTCATCCGGGCCACGCAGGAGGCGGCGCCCGAGGCGAAGGTGGTCCTGCTCTCCGCCCCGGCGGCGGTCGACTACTACCCGCACATCGGTTTCACCCGCCACGAATCCGCCTGGACCCTCGGCTCCCGCTGAGCCGACCGCGAGGAACGCCCCCAACATAGCTTCGCCATAGGCCAGTTGCGCGCCCTCACGGCGGGGTACGATCCCTGCCGTGGGGGGACCAGTGACACGCAGACGGCGCTCCGCGCCGCGCGCCTACGGGTGCGCGGCAGCGGGCTTGTTCCTACTCGTCGGGTGTACGGCCGACGGCACGGCGAAGGGCGGTGCGGCGACCACTGACGCCGCGGTCCGCACCCCGGCCGCGTCGCCCGCCACGGGCGGCCCGGCCCCGGGCGGCTCCGGCGCGAGCGCGCCGACCGCCCCGCCCGGCAGCACGGCCAACCCCCTCGTGCCCCCGCTGGACGAGTCCAAGCAGCCGAAGACGGTCGCCGAGGCCCGCGCCCTGCTCGGCCGGATCGTCATCACCGAGGCGGCCTTCGGCCCCGAGGTCGTGCGCAGCACCCCGTTCGAGAGCGATCCCCGCCGCTGGCCCGTCCTCGACGAGGACTGCGTCTGGCAGACCGCCGGCCTGCCGGGCGACGTACTCGCCACGAGCACCCGTTACTTCCACATCCCGGCCGGGAACGGCCGCGGCCGCCTACGGCTCAACGCCACGGTCACCGTCCACCACAACCGCCAGGAATCCGGCTGGGAGACCGCCCGCGCCATGGAAGAGGTGCTGCGCTGCCCGGGGCAGAAGCTGCGGGAGGGCGAGGAGCTCAAGAACCTGTGGGGCGGCTCCTTCTACCTCGGCGAGCAGGCGAACGGGTGGACCGAGGACGCCTTCAGCGAGAGCGGCGAGTACGTCAGCGCACAGGACGGCGGACCCTACCGCTATGTCTGGTCCCAGGCCCAGTTCGGCCCGGTCACCGTGGCCATCGCCGGCAAGGGCGCCGCGGGCTTCACCGACGAGGCCATGAACGGGCTCGCCGCCCAGGCCACCAGCCGGATGATGCTGCAGGCCAAACAGGAGCTCGGAAAGGAGACGGGCTGATGGATCCGCTCCTCGCGCCGGACCCCTCTCGGATCGCCGGGTACCGCCTCCTCGGCCGGCTCGGCGCCGGCGGCATGGGCGTGGTCTACCTCGGCCGCACCGACGACGGTGCGCTCGCCGCGGTCAAGGTGATCCGCGCCGAGTACGCCGACGAGGCGGACTTCCGGGCCCGTTTCCGCCGCGAGGCCGCGATCGCCGCGGAGGTGGACAGCCCGTGGGCCGTCCGGATCACCGGAGCCGACCCGGACGCGCCCGAGCCGTGGCTGGCCACCGCCTTCGTCGCCGGCCCCTCCCTGGCCGAGGCCGTCACCGCCCACGGCCCGCTCCCGCTGCGCGCCGTACGGATCCTCGGCAAGGCCCTGGCCAAGGCCCTCGGGGTGATGCACGCGCAGGGCCTCGTCCACCGCGACGTCAAACCCGGCAACGTGCTGCTGGGCATGGACCGGCCCCGGCTGATCGACTTCGGGATCGCGCGCGGCGGCGAGCACACCGCCCTGACCTCCGCCGACGCCGTCCTCGGCACCCCCGGCTTCCTCCCGCCCGAGCAGGCCGAGGGCCGCCCCGCCGAACCGGCCGGCGACATCTTCTCGCTCGGCTGCCTCCTCGCGTACGCCGCCACCGGACGCCTGCCCTTCGGCACGGGGACCGTGGACGCGGTGCTCTACCGGACCGTCCACGACGAGCCCGAGTTCGGCCCGGAGGTCCTCGCCGACCCCGAACTCACCGCGCTGCTGCGGACGTGCCTCGCCAAGCACCCCGACATCCGCCCCACCGCGAACGAGCTGGACCAGGCGCTGACCGAGGACACGCCGGGGGAGGGCACCGACTGGCTGCCCGACCCGGTCGTCGCGACCATCGCCGAGCGCGCCGCCGCGCTGCTCGCCCTGCCCGGCATCGAGGAGACCGTCGCCGACCCGGACGCCGCCCCGGCGCCCGGCACGGCCGCGCCCTCGCGGAGGCGTTTCCTCGCCCTCGCCTCGGGCGGCGCCGTCATCGCGGCGGGCGGCGGCCTGGCCGCCTGGCTGGCGCTGCGCGATGACGGCAAGGACCGGAATGCCGCCGCGCCCGCCCCCCGGCGTTGGGTGATCGGCGTGCACGCCGACCTCTCCGGCCCCCAGAAGGCCGCCGGTCAGGCCCAGGAACGCGGGGTGCGGCTGGCCGTCGACGCCTTCAACTCCCGCAAGGACAAGCCCTTCACCCTGGCCGTCGCCACCGCGGACGACGCCGGGCGGGCCGACCGCTCGGCCGCCGCGGCCGGTGAACTCATGGCCGACCGCGACCTGTTCGCGGTCATCGGCCCCACCGGCAACGCGTCCGTGATCCCGTGCCTCGAACTCTACGGAGAGAACTCCGTACCGCTGGTCACCGTGTCGGCCCTGGCGACCACCTTCAGCGTCACCGACCGGCGCAGCTTCTTCCAGAGCTGCCCGATCTCCTCGGGCCAGGCCGCCGTGGTCAACCTCCAACTGGCCGTAAAGCAGGGCGTCCGGCGGATGGGCATCCTCAGCGACCGCGACGGCGACGCCGACACCTGGCAGGCGGCCCTGCTGGCGGGCCGCACCATCGCCTACTTCGCGCCCGAGGCCACCTTCTACGTGCGCGTCGTGCCGCGCGGCACCCAGGACCTGGCCCCGGTGGTCGCCGACCTGCTCGCACACGGCGTCGACGGCCTCTTCTACACGGGCACCCCGGCGGGCGGGGCCAAGGCGGCCGGCCTGCTGGCGGCCGCCGGCTTCAAGGGGCCGCGGGCCGCCGACTACACCATCGCCGGCCCGGAGTTCCTCGCCGCCGCGGGGCCGGCCGGCGAGGGCTGGCAGTTCTTCACGCCGTACACCGGCCCCGAAGCCCCCGAGGTCGCGGAGGTGGCCCGCGCGCACCGGGCGGCGTACGGGTCGGCCCCCGCCATCTGGACGGCGGAGGCCTTCGACGCGACCCGTCTGGTCATCGACAGGCTGGTCACCGCCGCGGCGGGCGGCAGCCGACCGAACCGCGCCGACCTGCTGACCGCGCTCGCCCAGGGCACCTTCCGCGGCCTGACCAAGGAGTACACCTTCGACGACCGGCGGCAGGTCAAGGGCAACATCTACTTCCAGCACAAGGTGGAGGGCGGCAGCATCCGCTACGTGGGCCCGGCCACCGAGCCCGCGCCCACCGCGTCCCCGGCGGGATAGCCGGGGATGCGCCCCCTCACCCCGGCCGATCCGGCCGCGATCGGCGGCAACCGGCTGCTGGGACGCCTCGGTTCGGGCGGCATGGGCACGGTGTACCTCGCCCGCTCCACCAAGGGCACCCTGGTGGCCGTCAAGGTCATCCGCGCCGACCACGCCTCCAACCCGGACTTCCGCCTCCGCTTCCGACGCGAGGTGGAGGCCGCCGGGCAGCTGACCGGGCGCTGGGTGGTCCCGGTGATCGCCGCGGACCCGGAGGCGCGCGAGCCGTGGCTGGCCACCCCGTTCGTCCCCGGCCCCGCCCTGTCCGAGGCGGTGGCGGCGTACGGCCCCCTGCCCGCCCGTGCCGTACGGACCCTCGGCGCGCGGCTCGCCGAGGCGCTCGCGCAGGTGCACGCAGCCGGGCTGGTCCACCGCGACGTCAAACCGGGCAACATCCTCCTCGCCCCGGACGGGCCCCGGCTGATCGACTTCGGGATCGCGCGCGCCGAAGGGGCCGCCACGCTGACGGCCGTGGACGCCGTCATCGGCACGCCCGGCTACCTGGCCCCGGAACAGGCCCGCGCGGGCGGCCCTGCGGCGGGCGCCGCGAGCGACGTGTTCTCCCTCGGCTGCGTCCTGGCGTACGCGGCGACAGGTCACGGCCCCTTCGGCGGCGGGCACGCGGCCGCGGTGGTCTACCGTACGGTCCACGACGAGCCCGAACTCACCGGTCTTCCCGCGGAGTTGCTCGAACCGGTGCTGGCCTGCCTGGCGAAGGACCCGGCCGCCCGGCCGACCCCGGCCCGGCTGAGCGCCGCACTCGGCGACGACCCGTCCGGGGCGGACGCCGAGGACTGGCTGCCGCCCCCACTGCCCCGGCTCATCGCCGAACGCTCCACCAGGGCCCTGGACCTCCCCGCCCCGGAACCGACCCGGATCGACGCGCCGCAGACGCCGGTACGGGCCCTCACGCGCAGGCGGCTGCTCGCGGCCGGCGCGGGCCTGGCCGCCGTCGGCGCACCGACCGCCTGGTTCGCCAGCCGCAGGCGGGCCCGCGGCAAGACACCACCGCCGTCCCGCGACCTGGCCACCCTCACCCTCGCCCTCCAGGCCGACCTGACCGGTCCCGGCCGCGCCGTCGGCCAGGCCCACGAGCGTGGCATGAGACTGGCCGTGGAGCGGCACAACGGCCGCAAGAACGCCGCGTTCCTGCTGGCCCTGCGCGTCGCCGACGACGGCGGGGACCCGGCGCGCGCCGCGCAGGTGGTCAAGGAACTCGTCGCCGACCCCGCCGTCGCCGCGCTCACCGGACCCACCTGGGACGCGGCCGTGCCCGAGCTGGCCGCCGCCTGCGCGGCGGCCGATCTCGCCCTGGTGCTGGTGGCGGTCGACAGCGCGGAGACCGCCCAGTCGCCGTGGCGGACCCTGTGCGCCACCCGCCCGGCGGGGGACCGGTTCGCCTTCCCGGTGATCGACTACCTCACCCGGGTGAAGCCCGTCCGGCGCACGGGCCTGGTCGAGGACGTCGAAGGCGGCGAACCCACCTGGCCGCTCATCCGCACCCTGCAGCAGAGCCCGCCCTCGATGGGCACGCTCACCGTCCACCGCATCCCGGTCGGCGGCTCCGACTTCGCGGGCGTGGTCCGCGCCCTGACCGAGGCCCGGGCCGAGGCCGTCGTCTACGCCGGCACCTCACCGCAGCGCGCGGCCCGGCTGGCCCGGGCCCTGGCCGATGCCGGATTCCCGGGCCCGCGCGTCGCCCTCCAGCACGTCATGGAACCGGCCTTCCTCACGGACGCCGGGCCGGCCGCCGAGGGCTGGGTGTTCAGCGCCCTCTTCACCGACCCGTCGGCCGTCCCCGCCGCCGCCGAGTTCGTCGCCGCCCACCGCGCGGCGCACGGGGAGCCGCCCGCCCGCTGGGCCACCGAGGCGTACGACGCCGTGGGCCTGCTGGCCGCGGCCCTGACCGGCCTGGAGGAGGAGGGGCGGGGCCGCGCGGGCCTGACCCGGCGGATCTTCCGCACGACCCACCAGGGGCTGGCCAAGCCACTGGCCTTCGACACGGGCACCCACGTCCTCACCGGAGACCGCATCGCCCACCTCTACCGGGCCGAATCCGGCGCGTACCGGTACCTGGGCCTCTACCCGGACGTACGCCCTTCCCCGTGACCGGCGGCCGGGCCCGGCGCGACTACTCGAACCGCGAGGTGTCGCCCGCGCCCCGGCGTACGATCTCGGCCTCGCCGCCGGAGAAGTCGATGACCGTGGTCGGCTCCGTGCCGCAGTCGCCGGAGTCCAGCACGGCGTCCACCTCGTGGTCGAGCCGCTCCTTGATCTCCCAGCCCTGCGTCATGGGCTCGTCCTCGTCGGGCAGCAGCAGCGTGCTGGAGAGCAGCGGCTCGCCGAGCTCGTCGAGCAGGGCCTGCGTGACGACGTGGTCGGGAATCCGGACCCCGACCGTCTTCTTCTTCGGGTGCAGCAGTTGGCGCGGCACTTCCGACGTCGCCGGGAGGATGAAGGTGTAACTGCCGGGTGTGGCCGCCTTGATCGCGCGGAACACGTCGTTGTCGATCTGGACGAACCGGCCCATCTGCGCGAAGTTCTGGCACACCAGGGTGAAGTGGTGACGGTCGTCCAGGTTGCGGATCGACCTGATCCGGCTGATGCCGTCACGGTTGCCCAGCTGGCAACCCAGCGCGAAGCAGGAGTCTGTCGGGTACGCGACGAGCGCGCCGGAGCGGATGATGTCGGCCACGTTGCCGATCGTGCGACGCTGAGGATTCTCGGGGTGCACGTCGAAGTATTTCGCCATCCGCCGAGCCTACGTGGTCCCGGCGCCGCCGGTCGGGCCGCGCCCGATTCGCAGATGCGCGCGCTGAGTGAACCGGTCCGGGCCGGTGACCACCGCCCGGCCGGGCGGGCGGGTGCTCCGAGCCGCTCCGGGCGCTCCGGACGCTGCCGGGCGGGTTCCGGGGCACGATGAGAGGTAGCCGTGCGCCCCGGGCCGCCGCTGGGCGGGTGGGGGCGGGGCCGGAGATGCCGGAAGGGAGCGTCCCCGATGGGTTCGATCGACGGGTCGGGAGCCGGTGGGACCGGGCGTATCGCGCCCGGGCTCGCCCCGCCCAGCGGGCTGCTCGACGTCCTGAACGTCGCTGCGGTCGTCCTCGACGCCCGGGGACGGATCGCACTGTGGAGCCCCCAGGCCGAGCAGCTGTTCGGCTGGTCGGCCCAGGAGGCGCTCGGCCGTCCCGCGGCCGGGCTGCTGGCCTCCGAGGAGCACGTGGGGCTGGTCACCGAGCTCTTCGCGCGGGTCATGGGCGGCGCGGGGGACTGGGCGGGCGCCTTCCCGGTACGCCACAAGGACGGCGGCACCCGCCTGGTGGAATTCCGCAACATGCGGCTGCTCGACGAGCACGGGGACCTGTACGCCCTCGGCATCGCGACCGACCGCACGCGGCTGCGGCAGCTGGAGCGGGACCTCGCGCTCTCCGCGCGTCTGGTGGCCCAGTCCCCGATCGGTCTCGCCGTTCTGGACACGGAACTGCGGTACGTGCTGGTCAACCCGACGCTGGAACGGATCAACGGGCTGCCCGCCGCCCAGCACATCGGCCGGAGCGTCCGCGAGGCCCTCTCCTTCCTGGACGACACCGAGGCCGCCGAATCCGCCATGCGCCAGGTCCTGGCCACCGGTACGCCGCTGCTCGAACAGTTCACGGCCGGCCGCACCCACGTCGGGGAGCGCACCGAGCACGCCTGGTCGGTGTCGTACTACCGGCTGGAGGACGCCACCGGACGCGTCCTCGGACTGGCCACCTCCGTGGTCGACGTCACCCAGAGTCACCAGGCGGCCATCGAGATCGCCCGCAGCCGCCGGCGCCTCGCCCTGATCGCGGACGCCACCGTCCGCATCGGCACCACCCTCGACCTGGACCAGACCGCCCGCGAGCTCGCCGACGTCGTCGTCCCGGAGCTCGCCGACATCGCCGCCGTCGACATCCTCGACTCCGTACTCGAAGGCCGGCCGACCCTGCGGTCGTCCGCACACGAGCCCGCCGTGTTCCGTGCCCTGGCCGTCGCCTCCGCCTTCCCCAGCGAGGCCGTCCGCGCCGCGGACCCGCCCGGGGACATCGCCGCCTACGCCGCGGACCGGCTGGTCACCCAGTCCGTGACGACCGGACACCCGGTCCTGGTGGCCCACGTCCACGCCCACGACATCTCGCGCATCGCCCGCGACAGCACCGCCGCCTCGCTCCTGACCCGCGCCGGCCTGCGCTCGTACCTGGCCGTGCCCCTGATCGCCCGCGGCGAGGTCCTCGGCGCCCTCGACCTCAAACGCACCCGCAACCCGCTGCCCTTCAACGACGACGACATCGTGCTGGCCGGGGAACTGGCCGCCCGCGCCGCCGTCTGCATCGACAACGCCCGCTGGTACCGCAATGCGCACCACACCGCCCTCGCCCTCCAGCACCACCTCCTCCCGCACCACCCGCCGCCCACGCCCGGGCTGGAAGTGGCCTCCCGGTACCGGCCCGCCGCGGCCAGCAGCGAGATCGGGGGCGACTGGTTCGACGCCATCGCGGGCCCGGACGACACCACCGTCCTCGTCATCGGCGACGTCATGGGCAGCGGGATCAACGCCGCCGCCAGCATGGGACAACTGCGGACCGCGACCCGCACCCTCGCCGAACTCGCCCTCGACCCGACCCAGGTGCTCCAGCAGCTCGACCGCACCACCGCCGCCCTCGAAGAGACCATCGCCACCTGCGTCTACGTCGTCTACGACCCGCACCGGGCCCAGTGCCGGGTCGCCGTCGCCGGACACCTGCCGCCCGTCCTCATCCGGTCCGGCCGCACCCCCGAACTCCTCGACCTGCCCACCGGCGCACCGCTCGGCGTGGGCGGCATCCCGTTCGAGGCCACCACCGTCGCCATGGAGCCCGGCGACCAACTCGTCCTCTACACCGACGGCCTCGTCGAGACCCGGGACCAGCCCATCGACGAACGCCTCGACCTGCTGCTGGCCCTGCTCGCCGACACCGGGCGCCCGCTGGAGGAGACCTGCGACCGGCTCCTGGACTCCCTGCGCCGGCCGGACGACCACGACGACGTCGCCCTGGTCATCGCCCGCGCGAGGTCCCTGCCGTAACCCTCTCGCAGCCGACCGCTCGCCTCGCGGCCCGGCCGGCGCGACCTTACGCTGATCGTGATCGTCCCGCCCTGAACCCCGTACGGCAGGAGGCCCGTGGTGAGTCCGACGCACCTACGGTTCCGCCGGGCCCGCGTGGCCGCCGTCGCGGCGGCCCTGCTCGTCGCCCCGGCCGTCGCGGGCTCCGCGTACGGGACGCCCGCCGCGGTGCGGTCCGCCCCCGCGGCCCCCACCCCGGACGGCGAGGACGGCTTCCCGGAGCTCACCCCCGCCGTCGCGGCCCGACTCGACGCCGCCGTGCGCCAGGTCATGCGCGAGGCCCGGGTGCCGGGCGTGATCGTGGGGTTGTGGGCACCCGGCAAGGGCAGCTACGTGAGGGCCTTCGGCGTGGCCGACAAGACGACCGGCGCGCCCATGCGGACCGACTTCAACACCCGCATCGGCAGCCAGACCAAGACGTTCACGGTCACCGCCGTCCTCCAGCTGGTCGACCAGGGCAAGGTCGGCTTGGACGACCCGATCGGCGACTACATCGCCGGCGTTCCGAACGGGGACCGCGTCACCCTGCGCGAGCTGGCCGGCATGCGCAGCGGGCTCTTCAACTACAGCGAGGACGCGGACTTCGACAAGGCGTTCACCACCGACCCCGATCGTCCCTTCACGCCGCAGGAGTTGCTCGACTACTCCTTCAAGCACCCGGTGCAGTTCGAGCCGAACGCGAAGTTCGAGTACTCCAACACCAACCTGATCCTGCTCGGCCTGGTGATCGAGAAGGTCACCGGCCGGCCGCTCAAGGACGTCATCAACCGGGACGTGGTGGCGCCGGCCAAACTGGGCCGCACGCTGTTCCCGACGGGCGCGGAGTTCCCCGCACCGCACGCGCAGGGCTACACGGACCAGACGGCCTCCGGCAAGATCGAGGACGCCGCCGGCTGGAACCCGTCCTGGGCCTGGGCCGCCGGCGCCATGATCTCCGACCTCCAGAACCTGCGCAGCTGGGCGCGGACCCTCGCCACGGGCACGCTGCTGACGCCCGAGACACAGGCCCAGCGCCTGAAGACCACCTCGGTCGGCATCCCAGGCGCCGGCTACGGGCTGGGCCTGTTCAACGTCCAGGGCTGGATCGGTCACAACGGCTCGCTCCCGGGCTACGAGAGCCTGGGCGTCTTCCTGCCGCAGGAGCAGGCGACCCTGGTCGTCATCCTCAACACCGACGTCCTGCACGACGGCCAGGAGCCCAGCACCCTCTTCGGCGAGGCGATCACAAGCATCGTGACCCCGGACCACGTCTACCCCGGGCACAAGCCGTCGGCCCCCAAGCCCTCGGCCTCGGCACCCGCGTCACCTGCTTCGAGGCCGCCCGCACCCACGTCCGGCTGAGGTCCGCGCCCGGCGCCGCGGGACCGGGTCGGATGATCCGACTGTTAGGGTCCGAGGTATGCCAGAGCTCATCAGCCCCACCCCCCGCCTGCACAGCTCCTGGCTCGCAGCCCAGCGGGAAGCGGGCCCCGACGCCCACCTGGACGGCGCCGGACTCGGCTCCGACGACGACGTGGACAGCCCGGAGGGCTTCGCGGCCTGGGTGGACCGGCTGCACCGGTACGGCGACCGTACGGCGCCCGTCGAGCACGGCCGCGTGCACGCCACGTACTGGTGGATCGCCGAGGACGACACCTATCTCGGCGCGATAGACCTGCGGCACTACCTGAACGGCTTCCTGCTCGACGCGGGCGGCCACATCGGCTACAGCGTCCGGCCCTCGGCCCGCCGCCGCGGACTGGCCACCTGGGCCCTGGGCGCCGTCCGGCACGAGGCCCGCCTGCTGGGGATGGACCGGGTCCTGCTGACCTGCGACCCCGGCAACGAGGCGTCGATCCGCACGATCGAGTCCAACGGCGGCGTACTGGAAGACGTCCGAGAAACCCTCATCGGCCCCAAGCGGCGCTACTGGATCACCCTCTAGCGTCCCGCTCCGCCACCCCGACGAGCAGCCCGCGGAGGGTCTCCACGTCGCTCTCCGGAACACGACGCAGTCGCCCCCGGCCGTCGGCCGCGAGGTCGGACGGGCGGACGACCACGAGCCGCAGGCCGCGGGCCGGGATCTGCGTGTCGCGGTAGCCGTCATAGCGGGCCCGCTGCTCGCCGCGGTGGACTCCGCTGACCGTCATCCTGTGGGGCTTGTCGAAAGAAGGGTGTCGGCTCCTCGTGCTGGCGCTCCCGGTACTCCAGCACCAGCCGGTGGCCGGGCCAGTAGGCGTCGACCGGCAGCCTGGCCCGCCGGCCTCCCGCCCCGGGATCGCCCAGCAGCCAGTCGAACCTGTGCTGTGCGAGGGCCGTGGCGCCCAGGACCTGGTGGCACAGGCCGACCACGTACGCCTCGTCGCTGTCGTCCCGGCTCATGGGGAGGATGCTGTCACGGGGCCGGCCGGCCCGAAGCCGTTTCGGCGCGAAGGCGGAGGCCGGAGGCGGGGGAGGCGACAGGCCGGGACGTCGTGTCGTAACCGTGCCGAGTGGTGGCGATGGGTCGATAGTGGGGCTGTGAGCGACTGGTCGGAGGGACCCCGGCACGGCGGCGCCGCGGACGGCGCCGCCTGGTCCGGGCGTGACGGCGCGCGGGCATTCGCGGCGGTGGAGGCGGCCACGGACTGGCTGCTCGGGTACCCGTTCGTCTTCCGGGCCCTGTCCCGCCGGATCGGACCCGGGGCGGTCCTGGTGGACTACGGATGCGGACCGGGCAGGGTGGCCGACCACGCGGCCCGGCAGCTGGGGGCGCGGGTCCTCGGGGTGGACACCTCCCCGGAGATGCTGGCGCTCGCCCGCGCCTCGGCGACCGCGGTGGCGGAGTACCACCTCGTGGAGGACGGCCGGGTGACCGGCCTCGACGACGGCTGCGCGGACGCGGTCATGTGCAACCACGTGCTCGCGTCATTGCCGACCGAGGACGCGGTGCTCGGTGTGTTCACCGAGATCCGCCGACTGCTGCGGCCCGACGCCCTGTTCGTGCTGCTGACCACCGACCCCGGCTGCAACGGCACCGAGTACGCCTCGCTGCGGGTCGGCGAACCGGACGAGGTGTACGGGCCCGGCGACGAGCTGACGGTACGGCTGCTGCGCACCGACGGAACCTGGCAGGAGATGCGCAACCACGCGTGGCCCGTCGGCTACTTCCCGGCCCTGCTGGAGCGCGCCGGCTTCCGGGACGTCGTCCAGCACCGGCCCACCGTGGACGAGGCCCTCACCGTCGCCGACCCGGACCTCGCGGCCGGCCGCCCGTGGTCGGCGGAGCGGGCGAGGCCGCCCCTGGTGATCACCACGGCGCTCGCGGCCTGACCGCACGCGGACGGACGCGGCCTCCCCCAGCCGGCCGCCCGGAAGCGGAGCGACGCCCGCCGCCCGTACGGGTGTTACTGTCGCGCCATGTCCAAGGCCGAGATAGACGTGGTGACCGCCGAGTTCTTCGGCGCCTTCGACAACCGGGGCGGGCAGGCCGCCGACGTGGGACGGATCCGCCGGCTGATGCTCCCGGGCGCAGCGATCGTCAAGACCGGCCCGGACTTCACGCCCTACACCGTGGACGAGTTCATCGAGCCGCGCCTGCTGTTGCTCTCCGGCGGCCGGCTGGCCGAGTTCTCCGAGTGGGAGACCTCGGAACGGACCGAGATCGCGGGCGACATCGCCTCGCGGTTCGGCGAGTACCACAAGTCCGGGATCCTGGACGGCGAGCCCTTCGAGGGCGGCGGGACCAAGACCATCCAGTTCGTGCGGACCCCGGAGGGCTGGCGGATCGCCGCCTTCTCTTGGTACGACCAGCCCTGACCGCGAAGCCGACGGCGTCGGCGGCGCTTGTCAGCGGTCTCCCTCGTGGTCGGTGCAGCAGCCGTCCCGGAGCATCTGGCTCAGCACCCCGCCCCAGTCCCCGGGAGCCGCGTCCGGCATGGCGCCGGAACGGGCGAAGGCACGCTCCAGGGCCGGGCGTTCACGTACGACACCGCCCCGGACGGTCGCCCGTACGCGGATCAGGTCCGCGAAGTCGGTGAAGGGGTCTCCGTCGACCAGGGTGAGGTCGGCGATCCTGCCCGGTTCGACCGTGCCGAGCCGGTCCGCGACACCGAACACCCGTGCCGGGGTCCGGGTCACGGTGGCCAGTGCCTCCGCCGGCGACATCCCGTACCGGTGCAGGGCCCGCAGGGAGAGGTGCAGGTGGAGGCCCACGGGGGTGAGCGGCGCGTCGGTGCCCAGCGCGAGCCGGCCGCCCCCCGCCACCACTCGCCGGTAGACGTCCACCTCGCGCTCCAGGACGGCGCTCTGCTCCGCGCTCGGCGCAGTCGCGGCCGCGGCCCGGACGGCCTCCACGTCCCAGGGCGGCATCAGGGCCGTCACCCGCGCATCGTCGGCGAGCGCCGGATCGGCGCCGATCAGCGGCAGCGCGGTGAAGGGGGTGGCGATGAGATCGAAACCGCCCCGCGTGTAGACCTCGACGGTGTCCTGGTACGTGTGGCCGCGCGGGGTCGCCCCGTGACCGTACTCCGCGCGCTCGGTCGCCACCAGGTGCGTCGTCAGGTCCTGGCCGGCCTGGACGCCCGGGGCGCACAGGTGGGAGCCGGCCAGGACGCCGAGCCGGTCGTGCGCGAAACGGGCCGCCTCGGCCATCAGCTCGTAGGGGGCGCGTACGTACGTCTTGACGAAGTCCCAGTCCAGCGCCGCGCCCCGGGCCAGCGAACGGGCGAACCCCGCACGGGTGCGATGGGCGCGCCCCATGCTGTAGGCGACCCGGGAGCCGTCGAGGAGCTCCCCGCCGGCCAGCAACCGCGGCGCGGTCAGCCGCCCGGCCCGGATGTCCTCGCGCAGCCGGGCCTGCTCGTAGGCCGAACCGCCGAGCGAGACCACGGTGGTGACGCCGTACGCGAGGTGCAGCACGCCTTGGCGCGCCCCGTAGGTGTAGGGGTACGGATGGACGTGCGCGTCCCACAGGCCCGGCAGGACCGTGCCGTCGGAGGCGTCGACGGTACGGGCGGCGCGGCGGCCCGGCCGGTGCGGTTCGACGGCGGTGATCCGGCCGCCGCTGACGAGGACGTCGACGTCGGCCCGGGGCGGGGAGCCGGTGGCGTCCCACAACAGCCCCGCGTGCACGACGGTGTCGACGGGGGCGGGGCGCCGGTAGGAGAGGGAGACGGGCACGGTCCGGGCGGGCCCGGCGGGCCCGCCGTCGCCGTCGAGGCCGAGCAGGCGCAGCCGGGCGCAGGACTGGTAGAGCAGGGTGCGCGCGTCGGCGGACCAGGAAGGGTGGTCGGCGGGCTCGTCGGTCAGGCGGCGGGCCGGTCCGGCGGGCGTGCCGTCGAGGCCGACGGGGAGCAGCCACAGCGCCGACTCGCTGACGCACGCGAGGAACCGGCCGTCGGGTGACCAGACGGGTCCGGAGGCGTAGCGGTCCGCGAGCGAGGCGTGCGGGGCGAGCGGGTGCAGGCGGGCGGCGCCGGTGGCGGTGTCGACGATCCGGATGAGGTTGTAGCCCTCGCGGAAGCGCCGGCTGAGCCGGTTGCGGTCGCACAGGGCGAGGTGCCGGCCGTCCGGCGACCAGCTGGGCGGGCCGGGCAGTCCGCCCCCGCCCAGCGCCGCGACCAGCGGGGTCTCCGTCCCGGTCGCGAGGTCGCGTACGAGGAGCCGCCCGGACAGGTCCAGCGCGGCGAGCCGGGTGCCGTCCGGGGACAGCGCCCCGTAGACCCGCCCGCCCGGCGCGAGCACGCTCTCGCGGCCGCCGTCGAGCTCCCTGCGGCGTACGGTGTTCAGCCCGTCGCGGTCGTCGGTGTAGACCAGGGCCCGGCCGTCCGGGGTCCACATCGGGCCCTGGACGTAGGCCGTGGCGGGAGCCTGGACGATCTTGCGCGGTGCCCCGCCGGTGACGGGCGCGACCCACAGCGCGTTCAGCGCGGCGAAGGCCACGCTGCGGCCGTCGGGGGACAGGGCGGGCAGGTGGATGCCGCGGACCGGGAGGCTCCGCTCGGCCTCCAGCACGTACTCCTTGACCCGGTAGCGAGGGCGCGTCACTTCGAGGGTGGCGTCGAGCGGGATCTCCACGCCACCGCCGGCGCCGTCGCCGTCGTCACGGTGCGGGCGGATCACCCGGAACCGGCCGTCCAGCGTGATCAGCAGGCGGTCGTCGCCGATCCAGCGCGGGGGAGCGGGCGCGAGGTCCCCGTCGAGGGAGACCTGACGCCCGTCGGCGAACAGGCTCAGCGTCTCGGCCTTGCGGGGGCCGGGGGCCGCGGACAGCCAGGCGGTGCGGCCGGCCGGGGAGAGCGCGGGAGCCATCAGCCGGCCGTCGGCGACGGCGTGTTCGACCCGTACCGGCCCGGGCGCGTCGGCGGCGACGGAGGCGATGGTCCGGGCGGTCAGCGTGTCGCCGGCCGGCGTGCCCGTGGTCACGGTGGCGCGGACGAACAGCACGCGGGAGCCGTCCGGCGACCAGACCGGATCGAAGTCCTCCCACTCACCCTCCTGGCCGGGGCCCTCCTGCCCGGGCAGGCCCGTCAGGCTGCGCGCGCGGCCGCCGGCGACGTCGACGGTCCAGATCCGGTACGGGCTGCCGGCCACCGGATCGCCGCCGCGTTCGGAACAGCAGGCGAGGGTGCGGCCGTCGGGCGACCAGGCCGGCGCGCGGTGGTCGAAGGGGCCGTCGGTGAGCCGGCGCAGGCCGGAGCCGTCCGCGTTCATCACCCACAGGTGGAAGACGCCCCCGCGGTAGGCGCTCATCGCCACCTGGCGGCCGTCGGGGGAGAACACCGGACGCCCGGGCTCCAGATCGGGCGGGGTGAGGGGCGTGGCGGGCGAACCGTCCGGGGGCAGCGACCACAGGACGTTCTGCACCTCGGCGACGAACCGGTCCCCGGCGGCCGTGGCGGTCGCGGCCCCGTTGGTCGCACGGGTGAAGCGCAGCCCGACGGACGCCGCGCCGGCCGTCCCCGCGCCGGCCGTCCCCGCCCCGGCCGTCGCCGCCCGGGCCGTCCCCGTCCCGGCCGCGTCCTCCTCGTCGGCTGCAGCGGGGGAACGCCCGAGCAGCGCCGCCGCGGCTCCCACCGAAGCCGCCTGCAGCACGGTCCTGCGCGCAACTCGCATTCCGACCCCTCGCCTCGCCTGTCGACGTACAACCAAACGATCAAGACCCCCCTGGGGCAACGGCGACACCGTCCGGGATCAATCGCTTGATCCCGGAGGCCCCCGACGGTCGGATGGCGGTTGTGAGCACAGGACAGATGCATCCCGTCAGGGCCTGTGGTTACGAGCCTTCCCGTCCCGGGCGCAGGACGTCGGCGTAGATCCGGGCCCGGACCCCGGGCTCGCCGGGATCCCGGCGTGCGGGGGCGATGCCCGAGGTCGCCCAGCGCTCTTCCAGCGTGGCCATGACGGCCCGGACTGTGTCTTCGTCCCTGCGAGCGATGTCCAGCACCACCAGGCGGAGCTCCGCGATGTGCTTCTCGTCGATCGGCTTCATGTCCGCTGCGACGGCGGTGGAAGCGAGGCGGTTCGCCGGCGGCTTCGGCTCCACTCGCACGAGGGGGTGGAATCTGGTTCCGGCCGCGGGCATCGTCCGGTAGGACGCTCTCGTGCTGTCGGGGTGCGGCCCCCGTCGCGGCCCCTGTGGCCAGGGCCGCACCCCGTGCTGCTGAACGTACCTCGCGGCCGGATACGCCAGTGCGGCCCTGCTGCCTTCGGCGTGCGTCACCCGTGCGCGCGCGGCCAGGTGCCGGTGGGGAGTGACGGGAACAGGCTGGGCGCATGTCCGCCATGCTGATCGTCTACCCGCCCGACGAGCAGGGCTGGCGCCGGGTGCGTTACGACGGCGTCGCCATCGGGGTCGCGCACCGCTCGTCCGACATCCGTGTCTTCCTCGCCGACGCCGGGCTGGAGAACGCCGAGGACGCAGACCTCACCGACCCCGACTTCGTGGAATGGCGAGGCGCCGGCCCCGAGGCGTGGGACCCCTCCCCCTGAAGCACCCTCCACACCAGCGGAAATGCTCCTCCGCGCCGAGCCGCAGCGACGCCAGGGCGTGGCTAGAGGCGGGGCAGCCAGCCATCGGCGAAGTCGGCGCGCTCCCGTGAGCGTTGCGCCTTCTCCTCGAGGAGCCGGCGGAAGCCTGCCAGGGCGTAGCGCTCCCCGGTGCCCGCTCTGGGCCCGGGGATGCCGGCCACGGTGGCCATGCACTGCTGGGGCTGGGGCTGCCAGCCGGTGACCAGAACCCGTAGACGCATACGCTCGGCACGCCGGTGCAGGCTCAGGAGGTGGAGCAGGCCGTCGACGTCCATGGCCGCAACAGCGTGCAGGTCCACCACGAGATCGCGCTCGTCCATGGTCACGTGGTCCAGCGCGCGCTGGAGCACCTCTCCCGCACCCTCATCGAGCTCCCCGGTGGCGCTGATCAGAATCGAGCTGCCACAGCGCTGGACGTCCACGTTGATCAATGTTCTGCTCCCGTCACCCGAAGGCTCCGGACCTACGGGGCCCCATCGTGGCCCGGTACGGCGACGGGCCGGTGTACGGCGCGCTGAAGCGCGCCTAGAGGCCGGGACCGGGGTTGCACCGGGAGGAGGCTGGACCGTTGCTTGGAGGGTTGCTTTCAGCGGGGGACCGTGGGTGTGACCGCAGGTGGGACCCTCCTAAATCGGACATGATCTGTTCTTGCAGGTCAAACCCCGTGGGCAAGCCCCCTGGCGAGAAGGACACCTCTTTCCTCGCGATTGTCATGCGGCACGGTCTCGAACAGGGTCTGTCGGCTGTGATCGAACTGCGCGGGGTCGACCAGGGACGACCGCCACGGCTCGGCCAGCCACCCGATCGCATCCAGATAGTCGGTACGCCAGGTGCGCTCGGCACGCCGGGCGACAGGGGCGATCTTGGTGAAGTAGTCGTCACCGAGGAAGAGCTCGTCGGCTCCGTCACCGGTTAGAACATCCTTGCCGTACTGGGAGGCCAGTCTGGCTATCGCCCATGTGCTCACCGCCGTCTGGCTGAATATGGGCTCGGACAGATGTGTCATGGTTCGCGCGCAGCGCCGCCGTGATCTCCGCGTCGTTCAGGACTGCTTCCTGATGAACCGATCCGAGGGCAGCGTCAGCCTGAGCTGCGTAGACGCGTTCGTCCTGCCACCGCAAGGACCGCTCTCGTCCAGCTCGTACCCGACGCTGAAGGAGCGGGGAGTTGCCGTTGAGGTGGCGAGCAGGCCGAGGACCGAGGTCGAGTCCAGCCCCCCGCTGGCCCGAGCCCCGGACTGGCCCCAGAAGCGCAGGCCGGGCAGCCCGAATGCAGGCTCGGGCGGTTTCAGGTCCCTTGCCCGCGCGCGGCGATCAGCGGCCCCAGGAGCAGCGTCCCCGGCCCTATCCGTCCGCCGGGGCCGGGCAGTTGGGTCGTGGCGGCCACCGTGAGCGGATCCCGGCAGGCGTCGCAGGTCACGACCGGCGTGGCGATGTGCCCGCAGACGTCGTGGCGGATCCGGGCGGGCGGCCCTGCGGGATCCGCGTACCACTTGTCGCCCCAGGCCATCAGCGTCAGCAGGACGGGGTAGAGCTCCCGGCCCTTCTCCGTGGCCACGTACTCCTCGCGCGGCGGGCTCGGCTGGTACCGCTCGCGCGCGAGCACGCCTTCCTCGACCAGCCGAGCCAGCCGCGCCGCAAGGACCTTGCGGGAGAGGCCGATGTCCTCCGCCAGCTCGTCGAAGCGCCGGATGCCGACGAGGACGTCCCGCATGATCAGGGCCGTCCAGGCGTCGCCGAACAGGTCGGTCGCGCGGGCGATCGAGCATGCAGCGGAAGAAAGGGAGGTACGGGCCACAGCCCCACCGTATCGCCTACGCATTCCCTGAGGGAACTCGTCAATGTTAGGTTCCCTGGGGGAACTTGACCGGATCGACGAGGGAGCCCGCCATGACCAGCGCCCAGCACATCGCACTCGACTCGGACGCCTCCGGGGCCGTCGACGGGCGTCACATCCGGGCCCTGACCTTCCAGTCCGTACGCATGGAGTACCTGTGCCGCGTGATCGGGGAGTCGAACCTCGCGCCAGCGGCCGGCAGGGCGCTCGTCGTGGGCAGCGGGCGCGGCCTTCTGGCCCGCGGCCTCGCCGGGCTCGGGTTCGAGGTCGTCGCCGCCGATCCGTCCCCTGCCGCGACCACCCTCGCCCGGAACGCGGACGAGGGACGCGGCGTCACCTACCGGACGGCCCCGGCGGAGCACCTCGACCTGCCGGAGAGCTCTTTCGACCTCGTGTACTGCGCCGACACCCTCGAAATCACCGAGCGGCCTGACGCGGTCCTCGCGGAGGCCGCGCGCGTTTTGCGCCCCGGCGGAGCCTTCGTCTACGACACGGTGAACCGCACGCTCGTGTCCCGCTTCATCTATCTCGGCGCCTTCCAGACCTTCCCGGGCACCCGGATCATGCCCCGTGCACGCTACGCCGCACAGCGGTTGCGCCGTCCGGTGGAACTCGCCGAGGCCTTCAACCGGGCGGGGCTGTCCGCGAAGGACGTCTCGGCGTTCAAGCCGCGCGACGCACGCGACCTATTGCGCGCGACACGCGGGTGCAGGCGCGGCACGGTGACGGACGGGCAACTGCCGGAACTGGTCGGCATGGTCATCGAACCTGACGGCAGCCCGCTGGTGACATATCTGGGATACGCGATCCGCCGGGCATGAGCCACGCCCCGGCCTCGGATCGGCCATCCCCGGCCAACCCAACCTGGGCCGTGAGGCCTCCTGCCCACCTGGACGGATGCGTCCGGCGTCAAAGGCATCGTGGTCAGCGCATAGCGGGGGAGGAGCGGAATGTGGCTCGGCCCCCTCCGCCCCGACGTGGTCAAGGTCTTCGACTGGTACGTCCGGCGAAAGTCGGATCGCACCGCAGGACTCCTGAGCGAGATCTGCCTGGACGCTCCCACGCGGCTGGACGTGGACCCGGAGACCGTCGGGCAACTCATCCCCCGATCCCTCCACCTCGACAGCAAGCTGGGCGAGGAAACCGTCGACGCGCTCCTCGACATGGCCCTGCCGCCGTCCGCGAAATCCTCCGAGAGCTAGCCAGGAGACCCCAGCCGGCCGGCTGCGCCCCGCCCGGGCCTCGGTCCAGCGAGTGGTCCCGATGGGGAAACGGGAGGCCGGGCAAGCCTGCGCGTCTGGACAAGCCCAAGGGGAACTGGGCAAGCCCAAGGGGAACTGGGCAAGCCTTCCGCGCGACGGGCTTGCCCGGGGCCGGCGGCTCGGCTACGCCATGGCGGCGGCCACGGTCTCCAGGACGACGCGCTGCTGCGGGTCGATGGGCACGTCGGCCTGGCGCAGCGAGCGAAGTGTGCTGCCTTAGACGCACAGCCGGCACAGACCGATCACCGGGATCGGGCTGGCACCGATGAGGGTGTGCGAGGAGGAGCTCTCGTAGACGGGGCGGTAGCAGCCGGGGCACAGGTGGCAGTCCTCGGGCTCATCCGCCGGCGGCGCGTCCGGACCGAGCAGCGGGACGATCCGCCGGAGGTTCTCTCCGGCCTCGGCCCACAGGGCCATAGGCTCCGCGCGCCGCTCGAAGACGACGTTGCCGTCGGGGTCTTCGACGGTGCGGACCCGGGCCAGGGTGCCGACGCCTTCCTCGGGGTCGTGGGGGAGGAAGGCCAGGGGGGTCTCGGCCACGGGTAGTGCCAGTCCCGGTCGTTCACACCATTCGGCTCAACGGATTCGTGGGCCGGACGCTGCCTAGAACGCCCGCGGGTGGTTGCAGGCTCACTGGTGCCGGGTGGGTGGTTCACGTGATTCGTCGGCGTCCGGGTCCGGCAGGTACAAGGGTGGGGTCGGGTCCGCAGCGAGGTGGAGCCGGCGCAGGGTGGATTCGGTTTCCTGCTCGAAGTGCTCCGCGGAGATCAGGCGCTGCCAGAGGGGGTCGGGCATACCGGGCACCGCGGCGCCGCGTGCAGTCCACTCCGCTGCGAGCCGCGCATACAGGGGCGCGGATTGGTCTTCGGGGCCGCCGCGGCGGGCATGCCGACCGGATCCGGCAGCGTACGGCCGGATCTGCGTGGGAATGAGGGAACCGGGCATGAGCCAGCCCTGCCCCAGGACATGAGGCAAGAACTTTCGCTGATCAGCGGTCACGATCCTTAAACGATTCTTGCGCCCGCCCGACACCGCTGCCCCGAACGCTACGGATCCTGGTGCGCTGGAGACGCCAGCCGGATGATCTTTGGGGGCTTGGTTCGGCGGGGTGGTCCGAGGCCGGGGGACGCACCGTGCCTACCGGAGCCGTCACGGCTGGGGAAAACCTCAGAGCGGGCCGCTCCGCTGGTGGGGCGGCCCGGCTCGAACGAGCGCTGTGTCATAGAGCTCTTTCAAACGTGTCCAGGTACCTGGCTGAACGGAAATCCCGTCTCTCCCGGGCCCGGGGGAGACCCCTCGGCACGGTGCGGTCGCTGCCCTGCCGAGCCCCCTGGATCTTGACTTGAGGGCAGATGGCATGGCACAGAGGGAGCGCTCGCCTCTGGGGTGTGCTGCGTGCGCCGGGTGTAGGCGGCAGGGGCCTGGGGAGGGTTGAGGCATGAACGTGAACGACGGCCAAGGCGGTGGTGATGAGTTCGACGTCCTTGGCGTGTACCTGGAAGCACTGCGGGCTCAGATGTCTCGGCAGCAGTTCCGGGCCCTGGTGAGAGCTGTGCAGGCGACGTGCGGGCTGCTGTCCGAGGGGCGGTCCGCTCCTCCGACGGTGCCGGGTGACGGCTTCCTGTCCAGTGATCTGCGGCGGGAGTACCTGACCGTGTTGGCGGTCATGATCACGGGACGTATGGATCACCGCCTCGCGGAGGTCCCGGGGCCCGATGGCACATCGGGGTGGGCGGTGCTGGAGGGCGGCGCCGAGCACGACACTGCCGCGTCGAGGGCTGTCCGTGACGCGGTGGCCTGCCGGCACAACGAGCAAGTGTCCATCACCGCCGAACTGGATGGCATCGCCCGCGCGAGCGGCCTCAGCCCCGGATGAGAAGGCCCCAGTGCCCTGCCGATTCACCGTTGATACTGCAGAGCCGCGGCACCTGCGGCGATGACTTCGGCGAGCCGGTTGGCGAAGGCCGCGTTGCATCCTCCGAGCCGGACGAAGCCGTGGCCGGCCACCGGCCCGCCGTTGCTCAGGGAGGGAAGGGTCAGGTCTGCGAGCGCGAGCGCCGCCTGGAGGTTGGTGACAGCCTCTTCGCCGGCCTGGTAGGCGGCGTCCTGGCGCCGCTTGTACTGCATTCGTTCAGTGTGGGACAACTCGTACACCATGTTGCTGACCTCTTGTGGTGAGCGCGGGGGATGAGGCGCCGGAGCGCGTTGTGTACTCGGTCGCCGTGGTGTGGCTCTTTGCCCGGTGCGCCGGCCCTGGCCAGCACGCACGCTGCAGATGCCGACGGCAGTGGCCCGCCTTGCCCGGGCAGGACCATTCCCCACGGCACGCCGCTCGGATGTGCCGCAGTGACCGGACGTCTGGGTGCCGGGGTGCGGTCCGAGGCGCAACGCGGTGGGTAGCCCAGGCTCGGATGGGGCACGGATGGGTAGACCGTCGGGCTGAGTCTGCGCACGGCCCGTGACTATCGGTTTCGATCTTCGTTTCAAAGGTGCAGGCGAGCACCCCTTCGACGTGTGGGAAGGACCGGGTTGGCCAGGGAGTTAGCGGCTGCTACCGCCTTTGTGCTTCGCGGTCGCCGCCCATGGGATGCTCGACCCTCTTGCGTCATCGTCCGACAGTGCCGTTTCCGCTGGGACGCTCGCCCGGGATTCCCACTCCCCGCGCTTGGACGGCGGACAACTGGCACGAGTGGCACTGCCCCACACGTACGACCGTTATGCGTCTTACCCGAATTTGTGACTGTGGGACGGAGAACGGACAGCTCTGTTGTCTGCCGCAGGGTAGTCGGGAGGGACACTGGCCGGGCTGCGTCTGGCTGCGGCCGTCAGCCTGAGCGGAACGGACGCAAAGGGCGGCGGGTTTCGGTGTCGCGGAGCGGCTTGGCGAGGCGGTCGCGTGAGTGTGATCTGGCGGACCAGCTGCTGGAAGCAGGCCAGCGCCGCGACGGCAGGAAGAGCAGACGCCGCCCCGGCGGCGATCGTTCTGGGTGCCTGGGCTACGCACAGAAGCGTGGCCAGGGTTGAGAACAACAAAACGATGGACCAGGAATGGAGCGCGCGGCGCTGGTGCAGCGCGGATCTGAGGATGGACAGGGAGGCGACCATCCAGGGGCCGTAGATCAGCAGGGGCCACCAGCTGGCCACTTCGCGGTCCGTGTGGGGTCCGGTGCTGTGGCGCAGGGCGTCGCAGATGGCCAGCCCACTGAGGATGCTCACCACAGCGGCGATGGCACCGACCAGCACGGCGGTGAACACGCTGCCCGTTTGCAGCAGGGTCACTGCCGGCGACTTCGACGGGTTCCGGCGGTGCCCGCTGGAGGCTCGTGTGGGCGGCCGCCCGGTAGGGGTGTGCTTCAGCCCTGCGACGAGGCCGAGGGTGCTGACCGTGTCACCGGTGACCCCGGTGTCGTCGAAGCCGACTCGGATGAAGGGCTCCGGCTGCCCGGGCGCAGCGCTCTCCTGGAGAAGGATGGCCAGCTCCTCCACCGGATCCCACGACGGATGCGCCTCACCGGGCCCGCCGAGCGGTTGCCCGCTAGAGGGGTGCTGTACGTGCTCGGTCCGGTCCCAGAACGCGGAGGTCTCCGCCTGGGGATGGACACCGTGGATGTCTGGGTACCCGTACGACTCATACACGGGAGCTGCCACCCGAGCACTCGCCGACAGCCGTTGCGGATGCTGCCATGTTCCCCAACCGCCTGCCGAACTCGACCTGGATCACGCTCATCGTGTGGAGGAGGTCCTCAAGAATCGTGGAGGAGTACCGAAGATCGATTTCCCGATCTTCGTGTCTCAGCGTGGCGTTCCGGGTCTCGGCACAGTCGGTGGAGGGCGGAGTGAACATCCACTTCCCGATCCTGGTAGCCCCGGAGCGAAAGCTGTCTCCCTGTCCGTCTTCGTCCGCAGTCCTGCGGACGAAGACGGGGAGCTTTACTGTTGCCATATTTCATAAACGCTCTCGGTGTCGGTCTGGGTGTGTGCCATCCGGGTGATGGTGGTCGACGAATAAGCGTTGACGCCGTCCTATCGGTCTTCCAAACTAACCAGGAGGACCGTAGCCGCGCCCTTTTCGCGCCGTCACGCCGTGACTCGGGAGACCATGAGCTGCAGCTGACGCAAGCAGCGCGACGAACCCTTTACCCGGTCCCGCACCGGCCGGGCAGCCACGCGCATGCTCCGATGCGACGGCTCTGCTGCGTGCCGTGCACCCGCGGCGGCGGCTCTCATGCACGACGGGATTGTCCACGCATATCGCCGGCTCTTGCCGCAGGCCGTCATCCCTGTCTGCCCCCCCAGCGTTGAGCCCCCATCGCCGGCTCCGTTGACTTGCTTCCCGCCTAGCGGACGCCCCGTGGCCCCACGGAAGCGCGCCGATCCTCGGCCGGTGGTCGGCCGGGTCACCTGCCAACCCTCCTTTGGCCACCACAACCACCGACTGATCATCGGTAAATAGATCGAGATGCCCGACGTCGGCAGATTGCTGCGCATGGCTGCAATCGGATGAGAGAGCACAACTCTGCATATGCCTCCGCGTTATGCCGAAGGTCGGCAGCGCCCCGGCCTTGCGCATCCCCTTGAACCTCAGCCTTTGAAAGGACCAGCTGTGGGAGGCATCCTCCTGTGGATCGTGCTCATTTCTGCCGCAGTAGGCACAAATTGCACCGCACTGACGTCATCCGGGACCGGCCGACTCTGGCATGTGGACACCCTCGAACTGAGGCGCCACCAACGCTTCAAGCACGTCCTGTCCCTTCATGTAGAGGCCGTCCGGCAGTCTCGTCCGGCAGCCGCGGCCGACACCGGCCAGGGGAGGAGCTCGTCACCGTCTCTCCTCGTTCGGGTGCGGAGCCGTTCCGAGTCGTCCATGAGCCGTGTTGGCCATCCTGCACACCAGGCCGTTTGGGAGCACCTCGCCGGCAGCTGACACCACGCGCTGAACGACTGCACCTCGGAGGTCTCGCCGGCCCTCGCCTCTGCCTCCCCGGGACGATGGCGTTGGCGCGCTTCCGGAACATCCCTGGGCTCCGCTGGCCCGCATCCGGGTGATGCAGGCTCTGGGCCAAGGGAAGGCTGCGGAGATGATCGGCCGAGCGCCTTGTCGTCGGCGGTGACATCGCTTCGCGAGCCGTGGCCCGAAGAGCCCGACGCGGCAGGCTGGTGCGCCATCCAATTCCGCACCCCAGCAGGCCGTTCCGCCAGGTCGAAATGGCGGAGGCCGCTATCTCTGAAAAACCCCGGCAATCCGTTCTGTACATTGCCGCGGGCATTAAAACCCCGGCAATCCGGACACCGGAGAAGATGCACAAAAACCCCGGCAATCTGCGCATTACCCGTTTCTGGCTGCTGAACGCGGCGTGGTAGAGCGGCGGTAGAGAGTGAGGTCCCGCAGGGGCTGGCAGCGGTTCCTCCCCCACCTCGGCGACTTTCCCAGCCAGCTTGTCCACCTGCGGCGGCAGGAGCTGTCCAGCGCGTCGACGTCCTCGCACAGCCTGGCGCTCAGCCCATGCAGGCACGCCTCTGTGAAGAGCTTCTGCGGGTCGTCCCCGCTGCGTGCTCCCGAGCCGTGCCCCGGCGATCGGCGCCGCTGGGACTGGCACGAGCCGATGAGGCCGCTGTGCAGATTGCCGACGATGAGGAGACTGGTCTGGGCAAGTGTGTGGATGTACCAGTTCGACGGTCGACCAGGTGGAAGGTGTCGTCGTGGGTGATCCAGTTCGGCCTGAGCCCGGCCGCGGCGTTGGCCTTGGACCGACGCAGAACGCTGCCAGCGCTGGCGTCGTCCAGCCTGGCCTCCTGCCCGCCCTGGAGGGCGAGGGTGAGGAATGCGGGCTGCTTCGTAGCCCACCACACCTGCTTGACGGTGTCGGCGCGCACCATCCGTACGCCCAGGGCCTCGCTGTGCAGCTCCACCCATACGTCCGTGGCGGCCATCAGTCCTGAGGGTGGCGCCGGTGGTGCCGGGCGGCGGAGGGCCGCTCGTAGACCCAGATTTCCGGACCGCTGCCGCCGGAGTCGACCACGACCGACCCGGGCAGCAGGTCGTACGCGTCCTCGATGGCGGCCGGGGCCTTGTCGGCGTCGCTGGTCGGCCGTCCGGTGACGAGCTGCACGTGTCCGACCCAGCCGAAGCCGTGCTCCAGCACATCGAGCACGGCTCCCGGCAGCGGCCGGGCCGGGTCACCGTGCGCGTTCCGCCATTCGGCCCCATCCTGAGAGCCGGGCCGCGAAGCCCGCAGACCGACCTGCTGGGAGGTTCTGTGATCCTGCTTGCCCTGTTTCTACCGGCCGTGATGATGGCCTTCCTCTTCGTTGCAGACGCGCTCGAAGACCTCTTCTTCCCCCGCCCAGCAGCCCCGGACGACGGTGCTCCCGTAAGCGACAGTGCCGGATCACCGCACGCCTGACGGTGCAGCCTGTTCATGGCTGCGACTGGGGCCGGCGTTGCTTGTCAGAGTCTGGTGAGGGGGATGGCTTGGGCCATGCGCTGGTAGCCGGCGTCGTTGGGGTGGATGTGATCACCGCCTGCACACCACCGGCCCCGGTCGGCGGCTGAGTTCGAAACCGCCCGAGCAGCCGAGACTGCTTGCCCGCCATGAAGCGCAGGCCTGTCACCGGCGTTCCTGAGTTTGGCTGACCTCGGGGGAGCGCAGGATCGGGCCATGACCACACAGCGCCGACCCGGAGCCGAAACCGTGCGTGCCAACTCGTCGCAATCTGTCCGTGCGTAGCGAGGTGAGGCTGCTGTCCGCAGAGGGCGAGGACGGTTTTGGTGGGCACGCAGCTGGCTCTGGGGGACTGTCTCCCACGGTTCGGGAGACAGTCGAGGCGACCGTGCTGGCGGTGGGAGACGGTGACGAGGCACTGACCGGCCACCTGCTGACCAGGTTCACGCAGATCGCAGACTTCGACGCCCTCATACACCTGCGCACCCGCCTGAACACCACGCTGCGCGCAACGAGGAGCGTACGCCCGAACAGCATGTCTCCGGTTGCGCCCGGAGTCCGCAGTTCGCTTTGCAGGATCGGTCAGGTCGGGGTGCTCGGCTGGCAGGACGTCATCGCCTCGGAGGGGTGACGTAGAGGCTGCCGGGTCGATTCAGCTGATGTGAATTTTGGATTCCTCCTTTTCGGTCCAGGCTCCCGCCGGCTGACCAACGCCCTCCAGGTCATGGGCGCGGGAAAGCGCCGTGATGCGGGGCAGTCACGCTTTTGGTGACATCGGCAGGTACCTCTTTCGAAGAGGGGATGGAGAGAGAAGGGGTGCACAGCCGCTCGGGGCGGGCCCGCCGCCTTCCTCGGTCCAGGACCGTTGCCAGCGTGGCGAGGGCGGCCGGGCGGGACCGTCAGGGAACTCCCACCCGCCCGGCGGCGGCACGGTCTCCCGGGTGAGAAGCGGCGGTACTACTCGTACGGCCTGCCCGCTCCCGGTCACGGCGTGAAGACGAGCCGTCCGTGGTGCTGCCCTGTCCGTGTGCGCGCGGGCCACCACCGCAGACGGCCGTCAGGCGGTGATGTCCTGCCCGTGCCGGTCGGGGTCAGCGCTGGTGGGGGAGCGGGGGCCGCACTGCGTCGCTGTCGGCGGAGCGATCGAATGCTCCGGGCTGGGAGAGGTCTGCGAGGAGTTCGTCGATCAACTGCTGGGTGACGTGGGGCATGACGTAGACGTGGCTGTAGTCGTGGCGGCGGCCGCCAAGGTTGAGGGGCATGCAGGCCAGCGAGTATTTGCGGGTGATGTCGGCGCGGGGTTGCTGGAACCAGATGCTGAGGGCGTGGTCGGCGTGGCCGACCTCGATGCCGTCCTCCGCCCAGGGCTCACCGCGTTCCCGCAGCTGCTCGCTGAGTTCGCGCAGGTGTTCGGCGGTGTACTTGGCGATCCGCAGGACTTCGGCGGCCTGGCGGATCTGCTGCTCCTCGCTGGACTGGGCGAGGTGGTTCCACATGGCCAGGGAGGCGAAGCCGCTGCGGGAGCCGGCGAAGGTGCTGTCGGGGGAGGAGACGTAGGCGGGGTCGGACGGCGGGCGCAGCTTGGCTCCCGCGCGGGCCATGTAGATGCCGGTGGGGACGGGCGCTCCGGGATACTTGTGGCCGCTGGTGACGATGGAGGACACCTCGGGGATCCGGAAGTCGAAGACCGGGGGCGCGGTGTCGGTGAGTCCGTTATCGCGGGCCTTCTCCAGGTAGGGGGCGTAGGCGGCGCCCATGGCCCCGTCGACGTGGATCCAGTAGCCGTTGCGGGTGCTGACGCGCTCGGGGTCGTCGGGATCGAAGCGCACGGTGCGGTCGACGAGGCCGCGCCGCTCGAAGACCGGCCGCAGGCGCTCGCAGGCGCCCTGGACGTCGTCGAAGGCGCCCTTGAAGACGCTCCCGACGTTGAAGTTGACCAGCACCGGGTGGCCCTTGGCAGCGAAGAAGTCCACGAGGGCGACCAAGGCGTCGACGTCGACCGTGCCCGGCCCCTCGTCGCCACCGGTGGTCGGGACACCGCCCAGCGGCCATCCGTTATACGTCGGCATCCCGGTGCCGACCACGTCGATCGGGCACTCGCCGGGATAGAGGCTTCCGCCCAGGTCGTAGAAAGTCGGGATGTCCAGCACCCGCATCGCCTTGATGTGCGAGTAGTGCGTCTCCCGCGAGAAGAACGCCACCGGCATGTAGGCGTTGGGATTGTCGTCGGGGTGCTTGGCCCGCAGGTAGCTGGTGCGGCAGCTGGCTTCGCCGGAGACCTCGTCACGCACCAGGGCATTGCCGTCGAGGTAGTCACGCGCGTTCCACATCGCGTACAGATTGCCCTCCGTACTGCCCATGGACAGCACGTACCCCCACCCGTGCTCGACGCCCGGGCGGGCCGGATCCTCAGGCAACGGGACGTGCCACAGACGGGCGTAGTGCTCCAGGACCGCCCGCTCCAACCACCGCGAGTGCAGGCTGTAATGGCTGTCAATGAACGGGTCCCCGATGTTGTTCATGTGAAAGCCCAGGAACCGCCCCAGCGCCGCGTGGCCGTCGAGCGACAAGTTCACCTGATACCCGAGCACACGACCGCGCTGCTCGCCCAGGTACCCCTCCAGCTTGGCCAGGACCGCGATCCGCTGCTCGTCGGAGTAGGCGCCAGCGCCCAGCCGGTAGTCGTCATTGGTCGGCACCGCCGCCACAGACGTACCCGAGTGCTCGATTGTCATTCCGTGTCCGATTCTGAGCGATCACGAAACGACTGCCCGGTTCAGGTCATAACCGGACGGCGACAGAATCGGACAACGCTCGGATCTAAAGGGATAAAAGCGGGCGCGATGCTCGGCAACCGGGAGGCCGGAGCTGGTCCACGGAGCGCTGAGCGGCAGAAACGACAGCGATTGCAGGCGCGGTTGCTGTCCAGTCGCCTCGCGGTACACAGGATATGCGCCACGCAACGCCCTCATTTGTCGGCGGTAGCCAATTCGGGTGAGTTTGGTTTGCATTCAATACTTAAAGGGCGCCACCAGGAGAGACGTTTCGGCATCGGTCCGGAATGGTGATGAACCGCTCCGCGGTCAAACAGACTTCCGTACTACGAGCACCCCCTCCTGGCCCTGCTGGCCCGCGCCGACCGAAGGAGCACGATGCGAACGGCCTGACGCCGTGCGTCGGCCACCTGGGCGAGACCACCCCAACAGCGAGGCCCCGACGAACACAACCAGCACCCACACCGTCCTGCATGACCCCCAGGGGCGCATGGAGGCGGAGCTGCTCCCCCTCGACCGCGAGCTGCTCGCCAAGGCCGTCCTAAGAGCTGTCCCGCAACTACTGATCGGGGTGGACGCCTCGGATATGTGCGATCACGTCTGGTTGGCCCAGGCCGGCACGGTTGATCCGGCCTCGGCCTCGGATCACGCCGTCTGCGGCCAGTCTTTTCCGCAGTGCGTCGGGTGCCAGGGGGGTCTCGAAGCCCTCGCAGAGGCCTCGCCCCGTGTCTGCGTACTCGTAGCGGACCGCGTACATCCTTCCCTCGTGATGCCATTCGCAGCGAACCAGAGGTCGCGCGAGGACCGCTTCGAACCACTCTGCCACTCTGCCCCCGAGCTCCGTAGGGCTGCCCGCGGCTCCGAAGACGAACTCACCGGCGGCCTGCCGGATAGTGAAGTCCTGGTTGTGGAGTTCGCCCCCACGGACGACGGACCCGTCGAAGTGGGCGCCCACCGTCAGAACTCCCTGGTTGCGTTGTGGGTCACCGATGTCCAGATAGACGATCAGCTGGCCGTCGAAGGTGTGCGCCGAGGGCAGCACGACAGTGTCGAGCGGGTCCACCAGCCAGGATCCCGCGCGTTCGGCCAGAACGTCCACGAACGCGCGTTGGGCGACGTCCAGGTCGTCCTCTTCGTACTCGAACCAGGGGATCTCATCCATGACCGCACTCTACGGTCGACACAAGGCTGTCCAGGAGCTGCCGGTCACGGGTGAGATGATCTTGGTATGGCTGGTGTGATCACGGCGTCGGAGACCTCCTGGATAGCCCCGTTCACCGGGCTGAGCCCGCGTCTCTTCGGGAAGCTGGTGACCGTGCTGCGGCGCGAGGGCGCAGACGCGGTCCGCAAGGGCCGGCCGTGGAGCCTTCCGTTGGAGGACCGGACCCTGCTGGTCGCGGCGTACTGGCGCACGAACTTGACGATGCGCCAGCTCGCCCCGCTGTTCGGGGTCTCGAAGTCGGCGGCGGACCGCATCATCGACCACCTCGCGCCGATGCTCGCGCTCCAGCCCCGAAAGCGTTTCGCCACGGACACTGTGCTCATCGTGGACGGCACCTTGGTCCCCACCCGGGACCACGAGGTGGCCGCACAGTCGAAGAACTACCGGTACTCCACCAACCACCAGGTCGTCATCGACGCCGACACCCGCCTGGTCGTCGTGGTCGGCCGGCCCCTGCCTGGGAACCAAAACGACTGCAAGGCGTGGGAGGAATCGGGCGCCAAGGCCGCCGTCGGCCGGACCATGACGATCGCCGACGGCGGCTATCCCGGCACCGGACTGGTCATGCCCCACCGTCGACGTGAAGGCGAAGACCTGCCCGACTGGAAGCAGGAGCACAACAAGTCCCACAAGCAGGTCCGTGCACGCGTCGAGCACGTCTTCGCCCGCATGAAGACCTGGAAGATCCTCCGCGACTGCCGCCTCAAAGGCGACGGCGTCCACCACGCCATGCTCGGCATCGCCCGCATGCACAACCTCGCCCTCGCCGGATAGGCGAGCGGACCGCCACGCGGCCAACCACGCCCGAGGCGACTCGTAGATCATTTACGGGACAAGCCTTAGGCTGGAGCGCTCCGCACGCCGGGTTCCAGCCCCACGACTACGAGCAGATCGCCCTCCAGCTGACCGGCCACGCCCGCGCCGTGGCCGCCGACGTCCAGCACCAGGCACGACAGCTGCCGGCGGACAACCCCCGCCGCGCCTCGCCGACGTCGTCCTTGCCGAAGCCGAACGACGACTGGCCGACCCGCTCGAAGGCACCGCCGCCTGCACCCAAGGCAAACATGCTGCCGATATGGGGTCGGTGGAAATCCGGTTTCTCTGGGGGTGGATCGGCTGTTGTGTGACGTGGGGTGAGGTGGGTTCGTTGATCTCCTGGGACTCGTTGTCGGGGGTTGGGGCTCTGCGGCGGGTTGTTGCACGACTCGATGCAGGAGTTGCTGATGCGGGCGTTTCCCGGATGGGTGAATTCGGGGACTTGGCCGCTCCCGGATTCCGGTTGGGCCGTTGGGCTGGGCGGATAGCCGGATGATCGCTCTTCCGTCATCCGCTGCTCATTCCTGTGCACGTGCTTGAGGAGAGGTCCCCCTTGGCTACCGCTGATCTTCCTGGTCCTGATTCGCTGCTGCGGCGCACGCTGGGGGAGTGGCGGATCGGGTTGGTGGCGTGGCGGCTGCTGGTTCTGCAGACCGCGGATCCGGCGGTCGCCGCTGGCATGACCAACTTCTCCACCTACCGTGCGCACCCGTGGCGGCGTATCGAGCACACCATGGACAGCGGGAAGCGGCTGTTCTTCTCCGACCGTGAAGGGCTGCGCCGTGAGGTCGCCCGTCTGGAGCGCACGCACCGCCGTTTGGCCGGGACCGACGAGCAGGGCAGGCCGTTCACAGCGTTGGACCCGGCGGTGCGGGTGTGGGTGCTGGTCACTTTGTACGAGTGCATGACGGCGATGCGGGAACTGTCCGGACGCCCGCTGGCGCCGTCTGAACTGGATCAGATGTACGGAGAATTCCGTGCGGTCTGTGCCGAGTTCGGCTTGTCTGACGATCTATTTCCGGCCACGGCGGCCGACGTGCCCGCGTACATGGACCGCACGATCCGAGAGCGCCTCGAATACAGCGAGCCCGTGCGCTACCTGCTCTTCGACATGCTCCGTGAAGCACCCGCCCCCCGCCGCCTCGGCCACCTGAAGCCGGCCTGGCCGCTCGTGCGCACGGTGGCCGCCCACGTGATCGGCGCGCTGACTATCGCGGACCTGCCGGAAGCCTTCCGCGAGCGCTTCAGCCTGCCCCGCACCCGCCGCGCGGCCCTGCTGTCCTTCCTCCTACACCGCGGCATGCGCGTGCTGATGAACGCCTTGCCCGAGCACCGCCGCTACCGCAGCCCACTGGCCGGCGTCCCCTCGACTCCGCAGCCTCCCACTGCCTCAACCGGCCATCCTTCCCCGCCGGAGGCAAGCCCGGTCCGGCTTCCCGCACCCCGCCGCCGTAAGGGTGCCGATTCCCGCCCGGCGCGTCTGCGGACCTTCTTCCGCCAGGTCCTGGACCAGACTGGCGACGGCCGCATCAGCGCGGCCGATCTGCAGGCCATGGCGCACAACGTGTGCTGGCCGCTCGAACTCGGCCCTGAGCGGGAAGCCCGCGTCTACGCCGCCTTCGAGACCTGGTGGCAGCACCTGCGGACCGGCACGGATGCCGACGACGACGGACAGGTGACCTGCGAGGAGTTCGTCACCGCCATGCTCGCCGGGATCGACGCCGGGCCGGCCTATCTCGAGCAGGGGCTGCATGTCGCGGTGCGGGCGATTTTCCACGCTGCGGACACCGACGGCAGCGGACACCTGTGCGCCGATGAGCACCGCGCAATCTTCGGCGGCTCCCGGGTCCACCCCGCCGAACTCAACCACGGCTTCCGACAGCTCGACCAGGACGGAGACGGCCGCATCACCGAAGACGAATTCGTCCAGGCCTTCACCGACTACTTCACCGCCCGCACCGACAACACGGCCGGCAGCCAACTCCTCGGACGCCCATAGCGGCCCATGCGGGCGAAAGGCCGGGGGCAGCCGCTGATGGGCCTTGGCTGGTCACCGGTGCAGTGCGCGCGGAGGGCGGTGGTGAGGCGGCCTCGGGTGAGGTCACCACACCTGTTGCGCAGGCCCCTCTTAACCCGAGCGGGTGCTGGGCTGCGCAAAGCCGTCGTACTCCGGCTCGCACCAACCCTCAGAGAATCCGCTCTGCCAGGAGTGCGGGCCCGGCTTGTGGCCGGCGCAGGCTCCCGGATCCGGTCCTTGAGTACGCCAGGGCCGGGTTGCTCGCTCTCGTTCCCGGTAGGGCCGTCCAGGGCTGGAGCGGGGGAGGGTTACCCGCCGTGGCGTCGGGGGAGTGATCTCCATCGGTTGATCAACATCATGAAGCGAGGACGGAATGAGCAATCGACAGACCGGCACGGTGAAGTGGTTCAACGACGAGAAGGGCTTCGGGTTCATCACCCCGCAGGGCGGGGGCGACGACCTGTTCGTCCACTTCAAGGCGATCGAGTCCGACGGCTTCAAGAGCCTTAAGGAAGGCCAGACCGTCAGCTTCGTGGCCGAGCGGGGCCAGAAGGGCATGCAGGCCGCGCAGGTCCGCCCCGAGTAGACCGCGGCGTGGCGGCTGGGAATCGCTGGGGCGGTCGCCAATACCCGCCGCGACTGATCTTCCGCAGGCCGGGGCGACTGTTCCAGAATTCTGGAACAGTCGCCGACGCGGTTACGGCGCCCAGTCGACGCCGAGTTCGGCGAGCGCGGCGCGGCGCGCTGAGCCTGGTTGAGCCGGTCGCGGCGCGCCTTCTGGTTCCCGATCCAGATCCCGGTGCGGTGCCCGGTCCCATCGGGCAGGACCTGGACGACGCCGCGCCCCGGCAGGCGGCCCTCCCGTGCGACGTACTGTCGACCCGTACTACGAGGAGCGGCACCGGCTGGGAGACGGTGGCAGCGACATCCTCCTGGTGAACCTGTTCCACGCACCCGCACGGGGCGCCGATGTCACCCGCGGCGATCGGGGAGTTCTTCGAGCGGCTCGGGAGCGGGCCGGGGCTGGCGGGTGGGTCCGCACATGGCCGGCAGGCGTTCGGGTCGAATGCCGCCGCCGCGGGCGGTACGCCGGACGAGGTGCAGGCATTGCCCGGCCAGCGGAGCCCGGACTCGTCCGGGCCGTACCGGTTTCCTGATCCTGGCCCGGAGTGGGCAGCTGCCGAGCGGGTTCCACTCCGCGCGCCAGCGCGGGCAGGAGGTGATCCGGTGACGGCCGAGTGCCCGTGCGGCTGGCGATCGAGGCACCGGCGGATGATGCTCGCGTTGGTGAGATCGTTGGCGCCCTCGATTCGAAGTCCCTGGACATGTTGGGCTGGTGTTGGGAGCGTCGGGTGATCACCTTTTCCCGCGAGTGCATCCGGTGATCGGTCTTGGACTGCCCGGTGCCGAACTGTCTTCGGGGCAACACCCCGCCGCTCCCGTAGAAGGTCGACTTACTGCAGCAGTTTCAAGCCTGCAGTCGCCAGTCTTTGTGCGGTGAGGTGTTGTTCGTCGGCCGGCAGGATGAGATGGCTGATGGTCATGCGGACGATGACGTCCGCGGCCATCTGCAGAGACTCTGTGTGCTGTTGTGGGTATCGCGTGGCCAGCCAGCCCTGGACGAGGGCTTGACCGGCATCGAAGATCGGGTCCGCTCGGGCGGTGAGGTAGGGCAGGAGGCTGTCGGAGCCCTTTCGGGCGGCTGTGATGACGGCCTTTATGAGGGGCTGATTGTCGGCCTCCTGAAGTACATACAGGATGGCCACCCGGAGGCAGGCATGGGAATCGGGCACGCCGGGATAGAGGGCATCAGCCACACCCGCCAGAAACTGCTGGGTTTCACGGACTACCAGCGCACGGCCCAGGCCGGCGCGGTTGCCGAACTCCTTGTACACCGACGGGCGCGACACTTCGGCGCGGGCAGCGACGGCCAAGAGGCTGACCTGGTCCCAGCCGGCTTCGCACGTGAGGTCGCGAGCGGCGTCCAATACGCACTGCCTCATCTGTTTGCGCCAGGCAACGCGCGGAGGGTCGGGTACCGCCCCGCCTGTGAGTGTCGCCACTTCGACCCGATGCCTTGCCGCCGCCATAGTGGCCAGTCTGCCAGGGGCCGAAGCCCGTTCGGCGAACCGGGCTCGTGAGTGCGGGTCCGGCGGGCGCGCGGTGGTGCCGACCCTTGGAGAGGCGGCGGGGCCGGCACCACGTCTTGGCGCCCCAGGTGATCCGCAGGGATCAGGAGCGCTTGCGCCGCGCCGCAAAGAGGAGGCCGCCGCCGAGGGCGAGGACCACCGCCGCGATGCCGAGCGGGAGCGCCGGGTTGGAGCCGCCTGTCTCTGCGAGCGGACCGCTTGCGCTGTGCGGCTTCAGCCCGGAGTTGCCATCGGTGCCGTCGCCGGCTTGCACGCCCGGTGAGGCGGCGGGGTCACTTCCGGCGGACTGGCCGCTCCCGGCGGGGGCGTCCCCTTGCCGGCCGGGGGAGGAGGCGTCGGAGGCATTTCCCGGGACGCCGCTGCTCTTGGCGCCGAAGCCATAGGCGCCCCGGTCGGGCGCCCCGCCGGCCCGGCGGGCTCCGGTGAAGTCGGTGGTGACGGCGGCGAACGGCGTACCCGAGCCGGCGGCGGGGGAGCCCTCGCTCAGCCGGAAGTCCGCGTCAGCTCCGGTGCCCGTCTTGGCGAACTTCGGATCGGCGATGACATCGTTCGGGCCCTGGACCTCGGGGGCCTTGCCGCCGAAGTAGATGTTGTAGTCGTAGGTGACGTCCACATTGCGGGACTTGCTGTTCGTCGCTTGCCCCGGCCGGCCGTACGCGATGTTGTTGAGCAGCCGCACGTCGGTACTGTCGTGCGCGAAGATGTTGGCGTAGCTCTCCATGCGGGTGCTGCGCCCGTTCGCGTAGGCCGTGTTGTGGACGATGTCGACGTGCTGGCTCTTGTAGGAGTGGATGCCGGAGCCGCCGTTGTCGTAGGAGAGGTTGTTGGCGACCAGTACGCGTCCGCTGTAGGCGGGGTGATCGGCGTCGCCCTTGAGGGTGTCGAGGATGATGCCGTTGCCGTCGGAGTAGCAGCCGCACTTCTCCCATTTGATCTTGGTCTCGTTGTCGTGGACGCGATTGCCGGTGATGCGGATCTTGTACGTCCCGGCGTCGCCGCCCCCCACGTCGCGCGGGGTGAGGACGGAGATGCCGCTGGTTGCGTACACCGCGTACCAGGAGGTCCCGAACACGTGGTTGCCGGAGATGGTCACGTGGTCGGAGTCGATGGCTGATATGCCGCCGCCGGCGCAGCCGTGCACCTCGTTGCCGGTCACCTCGATGTGCTGCGACAGCGAGCCCGTGGACCGGTCCTGTTCCACGGAGATGCAGTTGGTGTTGTAGGTGGGGTCGCCCTTCTTCGATTCTCGTTCAGCTCCGGCCAGTGTGAGGGCTCCGTTGTTGCCGTTGACCTCGAGGTTTTTGATGGAGATGTAGGAGGCGCCGTGGATACTGATGCCGTTCCACGCCTTCACCGGGTGGACAACCGGATGGTGGCCGGGATGAGCGGTGAAGGTAATGGGGGCTCCGGGGAGGCCGGAGCGCTTGATGGTCAGCACGTTCGACCCCGCAGAACGCTCGGAGTACGTGCCGTTCATGATCGAGACGGTGTCGCCCGGCTCGACGATGTCTGCGGCCTTCTGGAGGGTCCGGAAGGGATCTCGGGTGGACGTGCCCGAGTTGTTGTCGTTGCCGCTGGGGCTGACGAAGTACGTGCGGGCTGCGGCGTGCGCAGTACCGGCTCCCATGGTGGCGAGGCCGAGCGGGGCGGATGAAGCGAGCAGTGCTGCGGTCAGGGCGAGGGTGCTCGTGCGTTTCACTGTTGCCTGGTCTCCCAGTTTGTCCTGGCGAAGCGGCTGGTGCCCTCCGTGGGCCGTAGCCGTGAGCAGAGAGCGCGCAAAGGGAGGCATTTCGTCCGTATCGCCGCGCCGGGGCAAGGCGCCGGGCAGTGAAGCCGGGGGGCGTTGCGCTCCGAAGTCCGCTGTGAGGGGGGGGGAGTTACTCGAGTGACAGTTCCAGACTCGAAAATTGAACGCAACCCCGGACTATGTGTAAACGTTCTGACAGTGCGTCATGTCATTGTTCTGTCTGTCTGTCTGGCTGGCTGACGCTGCGGAGGACCGCAGGGTGCCCGGCCTGCCTACGGGTCACAGCACGGCGGCTCGGAATCCGGGATGGGCCGGAAGCCGTCAAGTTCACCGACCAGGTCGGGCTGGACGGTGGCCGCCGGCAGGATCAGGCCGGGCGCGGCCCCAGGCCACCAGCGCGGCCGGGACGAGCGGGACGGGCGTTGAAGGCGATCGCGCCGGTCCCGCCTTAGATCCGCCGCGAACTGGCATACAGCTGACCATCGGTGGTCTCAGGAAGCGCATCCCGGCGGCGCAGGTAGTGCCCGCCCACAGACCTTCCAGCGGCGAAGACCGCCGGCCAGGCGGATCATCGAGACGAGAGGAGCGGCCGCCCGGGTGGCGGATCCGGACGGCGGCGCAGATGCCGCCGTCGGCGCCGCACCGGCGGAGGCGGCGGCCCCAAAGGGCATCGCGGCCATGGGCCAGGAAGAGGAATTTCCATGACGGAGCCGAGTCCTCACCCCCTTGTCGATCCCAATGGTCAGCCGCATGAGGCAGACGGCTGCGTGACATCCTCCGCTCTCCCGGCTACGTCAAAATCCTCGTCCACTCGGCCCTCATCGGCGTTCCGGTGTCGCTGGTCGCGTTCTGGTTCCTCGTGGGGCTCCACGAACTGCAACACGCCCTGTGGGCGGAGATTCCGCACCATCTGGGCTGGGACACGGCCCTGTGGTGGTGGCCGCTGCCCCTGCTACTGATCGCCGGAGTGCTCGTCGGCCTGATTGCCACCCGCCTCACCGGCGGGGGCGGCCACATACCTGCAGGCGGCCTGCACGCCGGCGCGACCTCGCCGGCCACACTGCCGGGCGGCCTGCGCCGCCCTCTACGCCGTGATCACCGGCCGCACGCCCGCGGACGTGGCCCTGTCGGGCCAGGCCACTCTCGGCGAGCTGGCCGCCGACCCGCAGGCCTGGGCCGTCGGTGCGCTGATCGCCGTCCTGGTCCTCAAGAGCGTCGCCTACGCCCTCTGCCTGGGCAGCCTGCGCGGCGGCGCCATCTTTCCCACCGTCTTCCTCGGAGCGGTGGCCGGAGTGCTTCTGGCTCCCCTGCCTGGCCCGGGCTCCGTCCCTGCCCCTGGCGGCGGGGATGGCAGCGTCCACCGCCGCCGGCATGCGGCTGCCGGTCAGCAGCGTGGTCCTGGTGGTGCTGCTGCTGGGCAGCTCCGCCATGATTCCCATCGCCATCCTCGCGGCCGTGATCTCCTTCGCCACGACCGAACTGCTCCCGACCGGGACCAGACTGCCGGCCGCTCCGCACGCCAAGGAACAGGCCGCGGACGGCGGCGGCCCCACAACAGCCGGGGCACCCTGACGACAGCGTCGCCCTACGAATGATCGAAGGTGGCCATGAACCTGCTGATCGCCGCGCTGTAGGGAGCGGCAGCAGCTGTCTCCCTCGTCATCGTCGCCGCGCTGGCCGGGCGAGGTCAGCCAGACCAGGGGCCGGCAGCGGTCGTCCGCCAGCAGATGGACCTTGCTGGTCAGCCCGCCCCGGAGCGGAGCTATGCGATCCCACTGAGCATTCGTCAGTTCATGCCGACGCACCATCACCAACACCTGCCCGGAACAGCGAGAGATCCACCACCCGGGCAAGGGCCATCAGACACTGCCCAACGGCGGGGGCCGGCCCTGACGGGCTTGGGTGCGGGAGGAAGCACTGGGAGCAGACCGACGCCGAGGCGGGGGTGGTGCGCGGCGGCGCACCACTGACGCGGTGGTTGCGCGTAGGCGTTCACGACCGATCCGCTCGTCAGTGGACAGCCGACCAGACTCCGGGGACGGCCCGGTCGGGCACGGGGTGGGGGGGTCTTCGCGTCCAAGACGCGAGCAGCCTCTCGCAATGATCAAGAGATCCGAACGTTTGGAAACCCGGGCGTGGTGAAGACGGCTGTTAACACCGGCTTCATTCACGAGGTAGGAGAAGCGCATGGGCATCATTGCCTGGATCTTGATCGGATTGCTCGCGGGCTTCATCGCTAAGGCGCTGATGCCGGGCAAGGACCCGGGCGGCGTCATCATCACCATGCTCATCGGCATCGCGGGCGGCCTGCTCGGTGGCTTCCTCGGCAAGGTCATCTTCGGCGTCGACTCCATCGACGGGTTCTTCGACCTGTCCACCTGGATCGCCGCCATCATCGGCTCGGTCATCCTCCTCGCCGTCTATCGACTGATCACCGGCAACAAGCGACACCACAGCCACGCCTGAACGACCGTCAGACCCGGACGGAAACGGCTCCCCCTCTCTGCTGAGGGCGGAGCCGTTCCGCTGCTACGAGTGCGGCCCAGGCCGCGCCTCTCTCCGTGGCGCCCCCACGTCAGGCAGGCCAGGGGTGACCTGCCGGCCAGCAGGGGGCCGTGTGTGCCGGTGCGGGGCTGCCGGAGACGGTGCGTAGGGCGACCCCCAAGGGGTAGGCGCGCGGCACTGCCCGCGAGTGGAGGAGGACCCGTATGTCGGCCCGGTCCGTCTCAGAGCATGAAGCAGCGCCTGAACGCGACGCCCTCCTGGGCGGTCGCTACCGGCTCCAGGGCCCCATAGGGTCCGGCGGCACGGCGGATGTCTTCCGCGGCGTCGACCAGTTGCTGGGCCGTGAGGTGGCCGTCAAGGTGTTCCGCGCGGGCACCGACACGGTCACTGCCGACCGCTTCTGCGACGAAGCCCGCACACTGGCCCGCCTGTCCCACCGTGCCCTCGTCACCGTCTACGATGCCGGCCGACACGGCCAAGGCGCGTACATGGTGACGGAGTTGATACGCGGCGTCACCTTGCGCACCCGGATGGACGCCGGCCCCCTCAGCGCCGTCCAGGTCACGCGGATCGGCGCCGAGATCTCCTCAGCCCTCGACCACGTGCACGCCCACGGCGTCATCCACCACGACGTGAAACCCTCCAACATCCTCCTGGGCGAGGAGGGCTCCCCACACCTGGCCGACTTCGGCCTCTCCCGGACCGTCCACGACGACTCCCACAGCGCCCCCGACACCCTTGTCGGCACCCTCGCCTACATGGCCCCGGAACAGTTCCTCGGCCAAGGCGCGAGCACAGCCAGCGACATCTACGCCCTGGGAATGACCCTCCTCGAAGCACTCACCGGCCACCGCGAATACCAGGGCACGCCCGTGGAGATCGGCACCGCCCACCTCCTGCGCCAACCCCGGATACCCGGGGGGCTGCCGGACGACCTGGCTCGCCTCCTCAGGAGGATGACCGACCAGGCCCCTGCGGATCGCCCCGACGCCGCCTCCGTCCACCAGCGCCTGCAAGACATCGCACAGGCGCCGCGGCCCCGTACCGCATCGAGCACGGCGCTCACCGGCACTTCCACACACCGCTCGTCGCCGCCATCCCCTGCGCCTGCCCTGCACCCCATGCGAACGGCCGCGCGAACGCAGAGCAGGGCTATCAGCCGGCGACAGGCGGCTCTCTTCAGCCTTGCGGCTGCGAGTGTCGCGGCCAGCTGCGCGTTGGCGCTGGGGGGCATAACAGCAGGGAAGAACACACCCAACACCCCTCCCTCGCCCGAGCAACCGTTGACGTCGAAGAACACCGAGGTGGCCGGCCCGGGAGGATCCCCCAGCACGCTGCCCGCGTCGCCTCCTGGCGCCCCGGCGTCGGCCCCGCAGCTGCCGGTCGCGGCACCTTCCATCACAAGAGAACTTGAGGCGTCCACCAGCCCGACCGATTCATACTCCGCTCCGTCCGTCACAAACCGTCCGACGAAGGCTCCTGAGCCAACGAAGATCCCCGGGAAGGCCAAGGGAAAGAAGGACAAGGGACGGTGAACGAACCACGCCTGAAGCGCTGGCACGCTCCGGTAGCCGACCGTCGTTGAACCCGTTCCCGTTCCCGTGCTGCGGGGCGCAGGGCCGCCCGCCAGGAGGTGCTCCTGACCGAGGCGGTCGTTTACCCGGAGGTCGGGCCGGGCTGCCCTCTGACCGGCGGGGTCTGGTGGCCGTACTGCGACGAGCGGGAGGTGACGCCGGCCGGTGCGCTGGACATCGACCACATGGTCCCGCTCGCCGGGGCCTGGACGCCAAGTACGCGGTGTTGCGCTGGTTGTATCACTCCGAATGCCCGGAAAGGCGTCTTGGCCTGGTCGGGCAATGTTGGGGGCGGTGCGCGGGTGGATGCGGCGACGGCCCAGGTGTTGCGGGACTTCCGGATCTTGCCTGACCCGCGTCGTCCGGCACCGCACCTCGCCGCATTGGCGGGGCACCGAGTACGTCCAGTACGTGGGCGCGCCGCCAACGCGCCGATGCACGGCACCGGACGACGCGGGCTTGACCGGCAAGATCCGAAAGAGACGACCTACCGGCCGGCGGTCGGGTCGGGCAGCGGCTTGCCCTCGCACGAGGCATCCTCGGTCGGCATCCGGCCGTCGACGAGGAAGCCCTCGACGTACGCGTCCACGCAGGAGTTGTGCGACTGGTAGACGCCGTGGTCGCCGCCGCCGACGGTGATCAGCCGGGATCCGGCCGTCCCCCGGTGGGCCCGCAGCGCGCCCTCGTAGTAAGTGGCCGGGTCGTGGAGCGAGTTGAGCATCATGATCGGCGGCAGCCCCCGCCCGGTGACCTGCACCCGGGGCGCCTGGGAACGCGGCCAGGCGGCGCAGACCGAGGCGAAGGTCAGCTCACGGGCCCCGGCCATCGGGTACGCGGCGCCGTCGGCCGCGCTCCGGCGGACCCAGTAGGCGCTGTCGTGGTTCCACGGGGTGTCCTGGCAGATGACGGAGAAGAAGTCCGCCGCGAACTGCGCCCCCAGCGGGTGCTTCAGCTTCTCGGCCAGGGCCTTGCGGGCGGCCGACGGAGCCGCCTCCGGGTGCTCCAGGACACCGAGCAGCATCGCCAGGTCGGGGAAGCGGTCGCCGCTGTAGATGATGGAGGTGGCGGCGGCGTCGAGGTGGTTGGGGGTGACCGTCGTCCCCTCCAAGTCCAGCGGGTGCTCGCCCAGCGCGCGCCGCAGCCGCTCGTACGAGGCCTTGGCCTCCTCGGCGGTCCGGCCCCGGTGGTACGTCGCGTCGTTCGCGGCGAGCCAGGGCAGGAAGTCCTGTTCGAACCGGCGCTGGAAGCTCATCGGCTGGCCCGTCAGGAACTCCTGCCAACTGCCCGTGAAGCCGATGTTGCTGTCGAGCACCACCCGGTCGACCCGGCGCGGGAACTCGGTTGCGTAGTAGGCGCCGAGGAAGGTGGCGTACGAGGGGCCGTAGTAGGACACCTTCGACTCGCCGAGCAGCGCCCGGAACAGGTCCATGTCGTGCACGGCCTGGTCGGTGGTGATGTACGGGAGCAGGTCGCCCGACCGCCGCTCACAGTCCCGTACGAAGTTCCGCGCCCGGTCCACAGTGGCGTCCACCGCCCGGCGAGAGTGGTCGCGCAGGTCGCCGCTGGTGAACAGGGCGTCCACCGCGTCCTGGTCGGAGCAGACCACTTGCGTGCTGGCCCCGACCCCGCGCTGGTCGAAGCCGACGACGTCGTACGCGGCCGCCAGCTTGGGCGAGTACGCCGCCAGCCCCGCCGGCCGGCCCAGCCCCGAGGCGCCCGGCCCGCCGGCCGCCATCATCAGCACGCCCCGCCGCGCGGCGGGGTCCGCGGGCCGGTGCCGGGACACCGCGACGGTCAAGTCCGCCCCCGTGCCCGGGTGGTACCAGTCGCGCGGCACCGTCATGGAGGCGCACTCCAGCGCACCGGACTGGCACGGCTGCCAGTCGAGGCGCTGCTGCGCGTACCGCGCTGGCACGGCCTGCGCGCCGCCCTTCCCCCCGGCGGCGCTCGCCGGCGACGCGGGCAGGGCGGCGAGGGCGAGCAGCCCGCACGCGGCGGCCGTGGCCCACCGCGCGGGCTTCTTGAAGAGGTGCATGTGGGTGGTTCCCCCCGGTCGGAGCGATTCGGTACACCCCGATCCTCGGAGAAACCGGCCCACTGGACGATCCCCCCAATGCCCGTATCCGGGGTGGTGCCAGCACCACCCCGGCCTGGCTGGGCCGCCTCGACCCCGTCGAGGCCGGACGCGGCCTCGGAAGTCGGAACTTCCGGGCTGCCCTGCCCGGCCGTGTGCCAGGCCCCTCTCACCACACCGGATGGTCGTTGACCGGGTGAGCGCGGCCGGGGCGCTTCTCTTTGGCGGCCCGCCGCCGGTCCCTGGCACAGGCGTCTTCGCGGGCCTCGGCGGAGACATGCTTGCCGCAGGTGACCGCGGCGCTGTCGGTGACATTGCCGGACTTCTGGTACACGACGGTTCGGAGCCTTTGTGCTTTCTGGTTCACGGGCCGCCAGGCCGTCGGGCTGTGCTCGCCCTGTCGCCACAGATGGAGATGTGACGGTGGGGGCAGGGTCGCGGATGACCTGGATGACCGCGACGACGAGATCCTGTCGCTTCTGACAGTGACGGCGCCGATCGACTCCGTGGAGTCGATCGGCGCACGTGAACAGCGCGATACAGCCGGAGGTGTGAGGTCAGGCGTTGGCGTTGTCGCGGAAGAGGAGGTCGGGGACCCCCTTGACCGATTCTTCGGCGCGGGCACGCAATCGTCTAACCTCGCGACATATGATCACGGTTGCCAGCTGGAACGTTCTGCACCGCGTCCACGCCGAGAACTGGGGCGAGGACGTCCTGAGGGGTTGCCCGGACGAGTCTGAGCGGATCGCCGCGGTTACGGAGTTGCTGGTGGGACGAGACGAGCACGTCATCGCCCTGCAGGAGGTCAGCGGTGACCAACTGGCCAGCCTCCGCCGTTCCCTAACCGGCCGGTGTATCCACGCGTTGAGGTACCCGCGCGTCCCGGCACCGCGCCACGGCACCTGCTCGCTGCGCGACCCCGAGGAGTACCTCGTGCTCCTGGTCGACGGACCGAACCGGGAGGTCACTGCCGAGTCCTTCGAGGACGACCCGGGGAAAGGCGCGCTCGCCGTCGAGACCGACGGAATGCTGATCGTCGCCACGCACGTGAGCGGCGATCAGCGGCGCACGCGCCAGCTGGCACGCCTGGCCGAACTGGCCGCCTCTCCCAGGGGATGCGCAGCAGTACTCCTCGGGGACTTCAACACTGACCGTGCCACCGTAGCGTCGGCTCTGGGAACCGGCTTCGCCGTCGCGGACCTCCCGCCAGACGGCCTGCCGACACGGCCGCGCACGTCAGGCTCGAAGTCGCAGTGGATCGACCACGTGGTCGTGCGGGACGCTGTTGTCAGCAACGCGGCGGTCGAGAGCACGGAGGGTCTCTCGGACCACAATCTGGTCCGCGCGACCGTCACCATGTGAGCTACCCGCCCCGGCCCTAGCGCAGAGCAGGCACGGACGCTGCCGGTGCGCTGGCCGCTGCGGCGCCGCTGCCGGATGTGGTGGCCGAGCGGGCGGTGGCGCCAAGGGCTGCAGGACGTTCGGACGGAGCGCCGCCGGCCGGTGCTCGATGCTCAGCCGGCTCGTGCGCCCCTGCCGTTGTACGCTGCCCGGCTGCCGACACCAGAGCCTGTATCACTGCTTGGTCGGCACTCATCTCGGGGTGCCACTGCACGCCCAGGGCGAAGTGGTGCCGGGTGCTTTCGATGGCCTCCACTGTGCCGTCTTCGGCGTAGGCCGCGACCGCCAGGCCTGCGCCGAGGAGGTCGGCTGCCTGGTGGTGATGGGTGGCTACCTGCCTGGTCCCGGGCAGGAATGCGGCCAGACGGGTGCCCGGAACGGTGGTGATGGCATGTAGCGCGAAGAACCCGAGATGGATGTTGTGGGCGTCGTGCCCGACCTTCTCGGGCAGGTGTTGGATCAACGTGCCGCCCGCGTGAACGTTCATCAGTTGCATGCCCCGGCAGATTCCGAGGACGGGAATGTCGCGGTCCAGACTGTTCTTGAGGACTGCGCGCTCCCACCGGTCGCGGGCGGGGACCGGAGTGCCCGCTAGTGGGTGGGGCTCGGCCCCGTAAAGGGCGGGGTCCAGATCCTCACCTCCGGCGAGGATGACGCCGTCCAGACGTGCGATGACGTCGGCCGCCGCGCCCGGCGCATCGGGCGGCAGCAGGACGGCCCGGCCTCCGGCAGCCTGAACGCATGTGGCGTACGCCGCAGGGAGCAGTGCGGCGGGCAGCTCCCACTCTCCCCACCGCGCGTCGGTGAGGTAAGTGGTGATTCCAATAAGTGGCTTGCGCACGCAGCGCCCCTTTCACATGCAGCAGTCAGATCACTGACCGTCCCCTGACTCCGAGGCCGGCGACGGCTGCGGGCAGCGCTGCGCGGTGGGGCGGCAGGGCTCCGTTGCACGGCACGGCACGGCACAGCGGGTGCACGGGTGCACCTCGCGGTGTGGGAAAGGGGACGGCCACGGCAGGGAGCGAGACGGATCACACCTGCCCGGTGGCAGAATCCTGCTGGCGTTCCTCCTTAAGCACAAGAAATGACATCTTCCCGTTAGGTAAGCCAGGCTTAACCCATGCAGATGCCAGACCCCCGCTTGCTCGCCACCTTGGAGTCCGTGGTGCGCCACGGCTCGTTCGCCGCCGCCGCCGGCGAACTCGGCTACAGCGCCCCCGCCGTCTCGCAGCAGATCGCCGAACTCGAACGCCGCGCAGGACTACGAGTCTTGGAGCGCCGTCCCGTGCGTCCCACGGCCGCCGGCCAGGTCCTCCTCGATGCCGAACAAGGGGTACGCTCCGCGCTGGCCGCAGCTGCCCTGGAACTCGACGCCCTGCGCGCCGGCACGTCCGGGCGGATCCGGCTCGGCGCTTTCGCCTCGGCCGCCACGAGTATCGTCCCGAAGGCTCTCGCGCAGTTGCAAACGTCGTATCCCGACGTCCGGGTCAGCCTCTCGCAGCTGGAGCCCGAGGCCGGCTACGGCCGGATCAAACGGGGAGACGCCGACCTTGCCCTGACTTATGACTACGACTTCATTCCCCAGCCGCCGCCGCGCACACTGCGCCGGACCCTGGTTGCACGGGACCCCGTCGTGGCGGTGCTTCCCGCCGGCCACGAGCTGGCCAGCCGTGAGGTCATCGACTTGGCGAGCCTGGCCGGCGAGACGTGGGTCGCAGCGCCCGAGGCCGCGCTGCGGCTGGAGCTGCTTGCCCAGATGGCCAAGACATCAGGCTTCGAGGCCCGACTGGAGTACGAGGGCGACGACTTCAACACCATCCTGGGCTTCGTAGCCGCGGGCCTGTGTGTTGCGGTACTGCCCCGCCTGGCCCTGCCCCGCGGTGTGGCCAATGTTGTCGCGAGACCGCTGGCCAACCCGGAGCTGACACGGTTCATCTACACCGTACGCCTCGACACCCGCCACGCCCCCGAAGCGCTGCTGGCGCTCGAGCGAATGCTGACAGCACAGGTCCGGGCGGTCATTGCCTGAGCCCCCGACCAGCCGTTCGGCGGTGCACTCACACATTCGATCATTGGTGAATGCATACATCGTGGCGCCCGTCACCCAGGTCGGGTGCTGTCAAACAATCGCCCTCGGGAGGCTCCTGGGGAGCTGCCCGCTGTGGTGTAGTGACGTGACGCGGAAACCTCTTTCCGCATGAGCGCTGCCGTGATTCGACGTGGCGACATCGTGGCGCTGACTGATCACCGGTCTCGTGGCCGCGAACATGGCAGCCCGGCGTGGGCATGAACGTCGCCCCCGACATGGACGCCTCCGCGGTGGAGGAACACCGCCGACAGCCGATCACGCCGGTGGGCGGTCGACCTGGACTGGTCGACGTGACCGATCAGGACTGGCCATGGGCATGAAGACCCGATCTCCGCCGACCACGACCGAGTCGAGCCGTGCGCCCGCCACGATGAGTACTCCCGCCGTGCCCGGCCGTCCCTGCCGGCTCGCAACCCGAGGCCCAAGCACGCGCAAGAAACGAGTGGCGGCTGTGAGCGGGCGCATCATGAGGGTGAGGCGTCGGATACGGCCCTCATCGTCGAGATCGAGATACTGGGTCTCCTCCAACCGCAGGCGACCGGCATGACCCGCGGCGCGCAGAACCGCGTGCTGTCCGTCCTGGAACTGTGCCTCGCAGTGGATGCCGGTGGACACTTCGAACACGCCCGAAGGTCCGCGTGCCCCGCATCGGGCCGGGCCGGCCGCGCGTCCGCCCCGATCGGGTGCGTGCTGATAAGGCGTACGCCTCCCGCAAGAACCGCGCTTACTGCGTCGCCGAGGGATCCGCTGCACCATCCCGGACAAGGTCGACCAGGCGCGCCACCGCAAACAGCGCGGCTCTCGCGGCGGCCGGCCGCCGAAGTTCGACCCGGTCGACTACCGCGAGCGCCACGCGGTCGAGTGTGGGATCAACCGCCTCAAGAGGTACCGCGCCGTCGCCACGCGATACGACAAGCCAGCGGTCCGCTATGAGGCGACCGTCCTCATAGCGGCCATCGGCGAATGGCTGTGACCAGCACACATCAAGCGCGTCCAAAACCAGCCCGCAGGCATGGAGGTGCTCTCACTTCACGGCAGCATTGAGGAGAATCTGCGCCAGCTCGCGCGGCTGGGAGAACATCGGCCAATGGCCGGTGTCCATCTTGACCAGCCGCCAGCGCTTGCTGTTCAGCAGCTCAGCCACATCTTCGTCGGGCTCGGCGTCGTCAGGCTCGGCCCCTGGCATCACGCACAGGATGTATGTCGCCGGAAGTTCACCGAGCGGCCCCGACAGCACAGCGGGCTCGGTCAGCGTGGCACCTGGGTGAGGCGTCGAGCCACGCACGAGGCGTGCGATCTGCTCATCGGTGAGACCCTCGCCGTCGTAATGAGCAGCTGGCGCGAGCGGCCAAAACCCTCCGCTCTCGGCGATCGATGCCTCCACTGCCGCCCCGCCGTCCGGCCAGGCGGAGACAAACGACTTGCCGTCAGTTGGAACACTTGAGTCGACGAATACTACGCGGGCCAGTCGGTCACCGATCCGCTCCGCGGCCTGACCTACCGGGATGCCCGAGTAGCTGTGACCCACCAGGACTACGTCACGCAGACCCTGGCGTTCTACCTCGGCAACGATGTCCTGGACGTGAGTCGCTTGCCCCGCCGGTACACCCTGCTTGTCAGCAAGACCCGACAGCGTCAACGGATAGACGCCGTGGCCAGCCGCGCGCAGATACGGCACCACCTCGCCCCACGCCCACGCCCCGAGCCGTGCACCTGCAACCAGCACGAAATTCACCATGCCCGCACCGTAGCCGGGCAGCCTGACGATCTCCTAGGAAATACTTTCGATACACGGCCTAGGTGTGTTGTCCCGGGACCGTCACGAGTGTCGAGCCGATTTTTTAGCAGTGCGCGGGACACGCCAGGTCGCGGGCCAGCTCCTCAAAAGTGTCAATGCCGAGAGAGATGTCGCGCAAGACCAGCGGTGACCACCAGTCACCCATGACATCCAGGGAGCGCGACAGCGAACAGTGGAACGCTGCGAATGAGGCAAGGCATGGCCACAACCTCGTGCATTCATATTCTGAACGCACTCACGAACCCGTTCGGCGACGGCGATGCCGGCACTCCCCTGGCGGGGATGCCGTCCTGCCGGCACCCACGATCCGTCCGCGAATACTGTGCCGCCCGACTCGTGTGGTGATCAAGTGGGAGTTTCCGAGTAATATCGTTGGAAAAAAATGACTGTTTATGACCGTGTTATGTTTGCCGGGCTTTAGCGGCTGTGGGCCTCGGGTCGGCACCAGGGGCTCGCCCTTGACGGAGCTGCAGCGGATGGGTGGGACCGCGCGCGCCTCGCTCCACCGCACTGCTGGGGACCGGGCCGAAGCAGCCTCCGCGGGGCTTTATCCGTCACGGAAACCTGCAAGCGGGACGACCGCCGACCATGCCCGAGAAGACCGCTGTAGAAATGCCCCATAGCCCTGCCCCGATTCCGGGCGGGTGATAATGACGAAATGAAATGAGTGGAATGATTCGCCATCAATACCGCTGCTCAGTCCGTTGGTCCGACATGGACGTCTACGGGCACGTCAACAACGCCGTCTTCCTCACCTATCTGGAGGAAGCGCGCAGCGACATACTCGGTGGCCAGGCCGCAATAGCCGGTGTGGACACCTTCACAGCGGGCTGCGTGAGCGCGAAGCACGAGATCGAGTACAAGGCGCCCTTGGAGTGGCGCGAAACGCCAGTCACCGTCGAGGTCTGGGTTACCGGCCTCAGGGCGGTGTCCTTCAGCCTCGCCTACGAGGTGAAGGACGAAGGGACTCTGTACGCGAGGGCAGCCTCCACGATGGTTCCCTACGACCTGGAGGGCAAGCGCCCGCGGCGCCTCACTGAGGCTGAACGCGCCTACCTCACAGGATTTCTGCCGCAGCAATGACCGCTTGACCGAGCCGGCCGGAGTCACACCCGCATGGGCGACGACCGCCGACTACGCCCGAGTGGGTTCGCTGAGCAAGCGCCATCGTCATCCCCCTGGGGGCGCGACCTTGCCGTTCTCAATCCGTCTCCGGCCCGCGGCTCATCAATCGTGCTGCGGGACGAGTAGTTCACAACCTCCGATGAGGCAGGAAGTCTGACCCGCCTCACTCGCACAAGAAAGAAACAAGTGAAGAATCGCTTTGTGCGTGTTCCATCAATGCTTAGGGAATGCAACCCACCAAGACGCGGTCGAGCACAACAGGCGGCGCAATACCCGAACACGGATGCAGGCTTCCGGAAGCTGATCATAGCTGCACGTTTTGACAAGGATGTGGTGGCTTCACCAGAGCCAAACGCCGCTGACTACGCAGCGGTCTTCGAACCGGGTCTTCGCGGCCAAAGTCGAGAAGATGTACAAGAGCGGATCTGGCCCAAGCCCCCCGCCGCGCTTGACGTCGACCCTGAAAAGACCGAAATCAAGGTGGCGACGGCTACCGCGGACGCCATCAGGGATTGGCTGAATGAGGTTAGCGAAGGATTCCCCGGTGGATACGAGAGGGTGGCCCCTTACCTCAAACCGGGAACGACGATCTACCGGTGCAAGTATCTGGAGCCAGGCTAAGTACTCGGTAAGGCGTACGACGGAATGGCACACGTCAATGGGCGCCGGGTGTGGTTCCGAAGCCGGGGCGCGTCCTTGCCTAGCCTGACCCGAGACCGTGTCCACGTGGTGAGGCGTCATTGGCCTCGGTCTGGGGCGGGGACGTCCTACTAGCTCGTAACACGATCATGAATCGTGTTTCTTGAGGCGTCTCCAGCAGATGAGGCTGCAGGCGAGGGAGACGAGCGCGTCGTGGAGTTCGGTGCGGCGTTCCCAGCGGACGGCGAGGCGTTTGAACTGATGGAGCAGGGCGAAGGTCTGCTCCACGACGTAGCGGAGCTTGCCCATGCCCTTGATGTTCGGTGCTCCCTTGCGGGAGATGACCGGCAGGATCCGGCGTTTACGCAGCTCTTCCCGGTTGGGGTTGGAGTCGTAGCCCTTGTCGCCGAGCAGGGCGTCCGGGCGCCTTCGGGGACGGCCGGGGCGGCCCGCCACTGGCGGGATGCCGTCGACCAGGGCGAGGGTCTGGGTGACGTCGTTGACGTTCGCCGCGGTCGTGATGACCTTGAGCGGGGTGCCGCGTCCGTCGCAGATCAGGTGGTGCTTGCTGCCCGTCTTCCGCCGGTCGACCGGCGACGGACCGGTGTCGACTCCCCCTTTTTCGCGCGAATGTGAGAGCCGTCCACGCAGGCCCTGGACCAGTCGAGCTGGCCGGCCGCGTTCAGCTCGGCGAGCAGGATTCGGTGCAGCTGGTCGAAGACCCCGGCCTGCTGCCACCGCTCCAGTCTTCGCCAGCAGGTCTGTCCCGAGCCGAACCCCAGCTCAGGTGGCAGGAGTTGCCAGGCAATGTCGTTGTGCAGGACGTACAGGATGCCCTGCAGACACAACCGGTCTGCGACCGGCCGCGGCCCTGGCGACCTCGTCGGCCAGGGCGGCAGCAGCGGCTCGATCAGCGCCCACAAGTCGTCGTCCACGATCCACGGCCGAGTGCTCACGCACTCACGAACGGCCGAATCATCACACCGGTTACGCCCGACCAGGGCATCTCACCAAGATCCTGTTACGAGCTCTACGTGCTGGTCAGCGGTTGCGCCTGGCGGGCGGCAGCCCGCGCTGTGCGCTGCGCGTTGATCAGGCACCTCATCGACTCCATGGCCTGGGCGGCCGGTCCGCGGGCGGGCCCGTTTGGTGGCGGTCGGCTCACACCCCGCTGGTGCGGCAGGCTGGGGTATGGCCCACGGCCCGTTGATGTCGCATGCGGCGCTGGCGAGCTGGTTGAGCCTGTTTTGGCAGGCCGGCTCCGCTCTGGTCGTCGACTGCAGCGCGGTTCCGGGCCCCGCTGGAGAGGGCGCGCGTAGTAAGCACGGCTTATCCAACACAAAGGTGTCTTTACTTGCGCTTACCTCTGTGCGATTGCAGGATTCTGCCGCGGGCACGAGCGTGAGTCGCACGTGCCACCTGCCGCAACTTCTTCGTCGAGCAGCGCCCGTGGTTCCCGTGTGTGATGCCTGTTCCCGAGTCCGGATATGTCACCTCCTCGCAGGCCCCACATCCCGGGCGGGGGGGTGGGAGCAGACGGAGAGCACCGGCGGGTGCCCTGCGTGCAAGAAGGGACAACGAATGCACCCACCACTCGGCCGTTCCCGCACTGTCGGCCGTCAGGTGCGGGGGAGTCGCCGCCGGTGACGGCAACTACCTTGGGGGAGTGGTGGCTTGGGCTTGGTCCTCTTCATCGGAGCGGACGGTGCAGACACCTCGTGAGTGCGTGGGGATCAGTTCTGACGGACCGTGTCGGCGGCAGGCGTCGGGGCAACCAGTGAGTCCTGCCTGTAGCCGAGAGTAGTCATCGACGCCTGGTGGGCCGCGCCCAGTCCGTCTCGTGGCGGGGGGCCGAACCAGCGGGCGAGGAGACGGCTTGCCGTGCCGGCTGCCGGATTGATGCGATCTGTCGCCGAATTCTCCAAACAGTTGAGCGTTTGACCTCTGCTGTTCACGCTTTACCTGTCAAGTGCCCGGAGGCACGGCCTCGGGCCCCACCGATTCAGAAGCGAGTCGAGCATGGTGCGTGTCCGTTCATCCTTGGCACAGTTGCCCGCTTATGTCCCGGGCCGCAAAGTGCCGGGCGCGGTAGTGCTGGCCAGCAACGAATCCCCGTACGGGCTGCTGCCCGGTGTAGCCGCAACGCTTACGGAGCTGGCCGGCAACATGTCGCGCTACCCCGACCTGAGCGCCACCGCACTCGTGCAGGCGATAGCCGGGCACCACGAGGTCGAGCCGGATCGGATCGCGGTGGGCGCCGGATCCTCGGAGGTCTGCGGACAGCTGCTGCACTCGGTCGTCGGCTTCGGCGACGAGGTCGTCTTCGGATGGCGGTCCTTCGAGGCCTATCCGATCCTCACGGCGGTGGCAGGCGGTACGGCGGTACGGGTCCCGCTGCGCGACCATGCGCTGGACCTCGACGCCATGGCCGCGGCGATCACCGACCGGACCCGGCTGGTCTTCGTCTGCAACCCCAACAACCCCACCTCCACCGCAGTCGGAGAGCGGGCGCTCCTCGACTTCGCGGACCGTGTCCCACAAGACGTGCTGATCGTCGTCGACGAGGCCTACCGGGAGTACGCTGATCCGGAGCTGGTCCCAGACGCCCTGGCCCTGCTCGGCGACCGGCCGAACGTCGTGGTGCTGAGGACGTTCTCCAAGGCCTACGGACTGGCGGGACTGCGCGTCGGCTACTGCGTGGCGCCGCCGTGGATCGCCGCTCATGTGCGCAAGACGCAGGTACCGTTCAGCGTCAGCGCCCTCGCCCAGGAGGCCGCCGTCGTCGCCCTCGGCGAGCGCGCGGAAGTCGCCCGGCGGGCCGCCCTCACGGTCGTCGAACGGGAGCGCGTGACCCTGATGTTGCGTGCGCTGGGCTTCGAAGTCGCCGACTCCCAGGCCAACTTCGTGTGGCTACCGCTCGCGGACGAGAGCGCCGACTTCGCCGTCCACTGCCTTGGCGGGCACGTCGTGGTCCGCCCGTTCCTCGGTGAAGGCGTCCGGGTGACGATCGGACTGCCGCAGGAGAACGAGGCTTTCCTCGATCTCGCTACGACCTGGAGAGGCTGAAGGCCGTGCGCTCCAGTCCTTATGAGCGGCATCGCGAACTGCTTCAGCAAGCCGTACGGGCCCTCGCCGCCGGTGAATGCCGACGGCCCTTCACGGAGGCGACCGGACAGGATGCTGCCGACGCGGGCATGAGATCGGTCCGAACAGCTGTGAAGGTCTTCGGCTCCCTGCTGGGACGGCCCTTCGATCTCGACCAGCCCGGCGAGCTGGGCCGGGTGTGCACCGAGTCCTCGCCATACGGTATCGACATGGGCATCCGCTATCCGCGATGCGACCCCGCAGCTCTGGTGGCGGCTGCCGCCCAGGCGACGGCCGGGTGGCGCGCAGCTGGCCCCCACCAGCGCGCCGGGCTGGCCGTGGAGATACTGCGCCGGCTGAACACCCGCAGCCACGAGCTGGCCCTTGCGGTGCATCACACCACGGGGCAGCCTCCGCAGGCGGCGTTCCGGTCCGCCGGGCCGCGCGCCCAGGACCGTGCGCTGGAGGCCGTGGCCCTTGCCCTCGCGGAGTCGGAGCGCGTTCCGGCGGACCTGAGCTGGGAGAGCGGTCAAGGGACCCAAGGGAGCGGGCAACCGTCGCCGATGCGGGGCACCAGCACACTGGTGCCCCGCGGAGTGTCGCTGCTCATCGGTTGCCCCGACTATCCGCTCTGGAACGGCTACCCGGGTCTGTTCGCCAGCCTGGTGACCGGCAATCCGGTGATCGTCGCCCCGCATCCGCGTTCCGTGCTGCCGCTGGCCATCACCGTGCGCGTCGCCCGGCAGGTGCTGGCGGAGGCCGGTCACCCACCGGACATCGTGACCCTGGCGGTGGCGGAACCAGCGGAAGGGCTACACGAGAGGCTGGCCACGGACCCGGCGGTGCGCATCGTCGACTACACCGGCTCGGCGCAGTTCGCCGGCTGGCTGAAGGAACACGCCCGCCAAGCCGCCACGTTCGTCGACCGGACCGGCCTGAACACGGTGATCGTCGACTCCACCGGCGACTACCGGGATCTCGTGCGCGGCCTCGCCCACTCCCTGTGCCGGTGCAGCGGCACGGTGCGCACCACGCCGCAGAACATCCTGGTGCCGACGACGGGCATCGCGACCGACCAGGGGCGCAAGAGTTTGGGGGACTTCGGCGCCGACCTGGGCGAGGCCGTGGACCGGCTGCTCGGGCATCCCGCACGTGTGGCCAGGCTGCTGGGCGCGATCGCCAGCGATACCGTGCGGGCGGGGCTGGCAGAGGCCACGCGGTACGGCACCGTGCTCCATGCCTCCGGAGCGCTGCGCCATCCGAACCATCCGGGCGCCGATGTGCGCAGCCCCCTGCTCGTCCGGCTGGCGGCGCAGGACGAACGGATCTACGCCAGGGAATGGCCGGGGCCCGTCTCGTTCCTTGTCGGTACCGACTCGACGTCGCACAGTCTGGCTCTCTTCCGCCGCACGGTGGGCCGCCACGGGGCGTCGTACGCCACGGTGCACTCGACCGACCCGCTGGTACTGGCAGTCGCCGAGACGGCAGCACTGGACGCCGGGGTGCATCTGGTGCAGAACCTCGCAGACGACTTCCCCGCGGACCCCTCCTCAGCAGGCGCGGACCTGCACCCCGAGGGCGCCCACTTCGTCACCGGGCGGTTCCGGGTGGTGCGGTCTCGGCAGCATGCGGCCGGGACCGCCCCGGCTCCTGTCGTGGAGGCGGCCCCGAGACCGACCCCCATCGGGGCTGCGGAGTCGCCTCGGGCTCCGGCGCCGGACGCGGGTTCCGCTGCCGCGCTGGTCGACGTCTGAGTGACCGAGCAGTCAGGCAGTCCAGTGCGTCCCGCGTCCCCGCACCTCGTCGAAGACCAGCCAGGTGCGGGTCGAGCGCACTCCCGGTACCGCCTGGATGCGCTCCAGCACGACCCGGCGCAGCACCGAGTTGTCCGGAGTGCGGACCAGCACCAAGACGTCGAAGTCGCCCGCAACGAGGGTGACATGCTCGACGTAGGGGATCTCGCGCAGTTCCCGGGAGGTGTCCCGCCACGCATTCTGATCGATCGTCAACGTCACGTACGCGCTCGTGCCGAGGCCGGCCCGCTGCGGATTCAGCTGCGTGCTGAAGCCCGTGATGACCTCCTCGGCCATCAGCCTGTTGATACGCGTGTACGCGTTGGCGCGCGAGATATGCAGCTTGTCTGCGAGCGCCTTGATCGACACCCGGCCGTCGTCGAGGAGCCCGGCCAGGATGTGCCGGTCGGTGTCGTCGAGCCGGACGGCAGTTCGTCCGGTCATGGACTCCGCGGGTGCATTTTGCTCGGACACTTTGCCCTCCTAGTGCGCGTCGTTCGGCAGTCCGTCGCTGGTTCGCCTGAAACCTTGAACAGATATTCCGCACTGGCGACGATACTCGCGTCAAGTGTCCAGAGAAAGTGAGTGGCCCCCATGCCCGTGAAGAACCTTCGCCAGACGGTCCAGGGCCTCCTGCCGTCCCTCACGCCGGTGCGGTTCGTGGCCGAGGACGGCACGCCGGTGGCCAAGCCCGCGCCCGGCTACACCGAGCCTGCGCCGGAGGCGCTGCGCGAGGCCTACCGGCGGATGGTCGTGGGACGCCGGTTCGACACCCAGGCCACCGCGCTGACCAAGCAGGGGAGGCTCGCGGTCTACCCGTCCAGCCGCGGCCAGGAGGCCTGCCAGATCGGCGCCGTGCTCGCGCTGCGCCCGGACGACTGGCTGTTTCCGACCTACCGCGACTCCGTGGCCCTGGTCGCCCGGGGCATCGACCCCCTTGAGGTGCTCACGCTGCTGCGCGGCGACTGGCACTGCGGATACGACCCGGCCGCCACCCGCGTCGCCCCCCAGTGCACCCCGCTGGCCACCCAGGTGCTGCACGCGACCGGCATGGCGGAGTCGTTGCGCCGCACAGGCGGAGACGGCGTGGCGATGGCCCTCGTCGGGGACGGGGCGACCAGTGAGGGGGACTTCCACGAGGCGCTGAACTTCGCCGCCGTCTTCCGCGCACCGGTCGTCTTCTTCGTCCAGAACAACAAGTACGCGATCTCCGTGCCGCTGGCCCGGCAGTCCGCGGCGCCCGCCCTCGCGTACAAGGGCATCGGACACGGGATGCGTTCCGAACAGGTCGACGGCAATGATCTGGTCGCCGTGCTGGCGGTGCTGACCGCGGCGGTCGAGCACGCCCGTGCCGGGCACGGACCGGTCCTGGTCGAGGCGCACACCTACCGCATGGACGCGCACACCAACGCCGACGACGCGACCCGCTACCGGGACGCGGCGGAGGTCGAACGGTGGAGCGCCGCCGACCCGGTCAGCCGTCTTGAAACGTACCTGCGGGCCCGCGGCGCCCTCACCGACGAGGACGTCGCGGCGGTGCGGGAGGAGGCCGAGACCCTGGCGACAGAGCTTCGCGCGGGCATGAACGAGGAGACCGTGCCCGACCTGCTGGAGCTCTTCGACCACGTCTACGCCGAGCCGACTCCGCAACTGCGCGAACAGCGCGCCCTGCTCGCGGCCGAGCTGGCCGAAGACGCCGCTTCCCCCGCACTCGACACCCAGGAGAACTGACGGCCATGGCCAAGGTCACGATGGCGCAGGCGCTGAACACCGCACTGCGCGACGCACTGCGCGAGGACGAGCGGGTGCTCGTCTTCGGCGAAGACGTCGGTCCGCTCGGCGGCGTCTTCCGGATCACCGACGGGCTGACCCGCGACTTCGGCGAGCAGCGATGCTTCGACACCCCGCTGGCCGAGGCCGGCATCGTAGGGCTGGCCGTCGGCATGGCGATGGGCGGCTTCCGGCCCGTGGTGGAGATGCAGTTCGACGCCTTCGCCTATCCGGCGTTCGAACAGATCGCCTCACATGTGGCCAAGCTCCGCAACCGGACCCGGGGGCGGCTCGCGCTGCCGATGGTGATCCGTATCCCCTACGCGGGCGGCATCGGGGGAGTCGAGCACCACTGCGACTCCAGCGAGGCGTACTACGCGCACACCCCGGGCCTGAAAGTCGTCACCCCGGCGACGGCCGAGGACGCGTACTGGCTGCTGCGGGACGCCATAGCCGACCCCGACCCGGTGGTCTTCCTGGAGCCGAAGAAGCTGTACTGGTCGAAGGAGGAAGTCGACCTGGAACGGCGCGGAGCGCTGCCGTTCGGGCGGGCCGCGATCCGACGGGAGGGCCGTGACGCCACGGTCGTCGCGTACGGGCCCTCGGTTCCGGTGGCCCTGGCCGCGGCCGAAGCGGCGGCGGCCGATGGCATCGAGCTGGAGGTCGTGGATCTGCGGACGGTGGTGCCCTTCGACGACGAGACGGTCACGGCATCGGTTCGCCGGACCGGGCGCTGCCTGGTCGTGCAGGAGGCCCAGGGCTTCGCCGGCGTGGGGGCGGAGATCGCCGCACGGGTGCAGGAGCGCTGTTTCCACTCGCTGGCGGCGCCGGTCCTGAGGGTGGCCGGCTTCGACATCCCGTATCCGCCGCCGAAGCTGGAGCACGCGCATCTGCCCAGCGTCGACCGGATCCTCGACGCCGTCGACCGTCTCCAGTTCGGCGACGCGCCGGACACCCGGCATCTGCTGAAGGGAACGGCCGCATGAGCACCGCAGCGCTTCAGGAGCAGCTGTTCCGGCTGCCCGATCTCGGCGAAGGGCTGACCGAGGCCGAGATCATCGAGTGGAAGGTCGCGGTCGGTGACACGGTGACGATCGACCAGATCGTCATCGAGGTCGAGACCGCCAAGGCCGCAGTCGAGGTGCCGGTCCCCTACGCGGGTACGGTGCTGCGGCTACACGCGGAGGCGGGTACGGCGCTGGAGGTGGGGAAGCCGCTGATCACGGTGGGTACGCCGACTTCCGGCCGGCCCGACGGCGCGGGGGAGGGCCCGGGCGCCCAGCCTCCCGTCGATTCAACGTCGGCCGACCCTGCGGCTGAGCGATACCGGGAGGAGGAGCAGGCCGGGTCCGGCAACGTCCTGATCGGCTACGGCACCGGCCACGGCCCGGCACCGCGTCGCCGCCGCCGACGCGGGGGCGCCGCGACGGGAGGTGGCAGTGCTGCCGAGGCGGCGCCGTCCGGAGAGCTGCACGCTCCCCGGGTCATATCCCCCCTCGTACGCAGGATGGCGCGGGAACACGGGATCGACCTCGCCGCGTTGGCGCCATCGGGTCCCGCAGGGGTCGTGCTCAGACGAGATGTCGAGCAGGCCGTTGGGCGGGCCGGCCAGCTGGCGACGGACCCCGATACCGCACCGGTCACCCCGGACCGGCAGCAGTCGGCGGACCGCGCACCGCACGCTCGGCCTGCGCCGGCCGGCCCTGAGCGCATCCCGCTGCGCGGCGTCCGCCGCGCGGTCGCGGACAAGCTCTCCCGCAGCCGCACCGAGATCCCCGACGCCACCACCTGGGTCGACGTGGACGCGACGAGCCTGCTCCAAGCCCGGAAGGCCATGCAGGCCGCGGACCCCAGCCGCCCCATCGGGCTGCTTGCCCTGCTCGCCCGTATCTGCGTCGCCGGACTGCACCGCTTCCCGGAGCTGAACTCCACCGTTGACACCGAGCGGCGGGAGATCGTCTGCTTCAGCGAGGTGCACCTCGGCTTCGCCGCCCAGACCGAACGCGGCCTGGTGGTCCCCGTCGTTCGCGACGCACAGCGGATGACGACCGCACAACTGGCCGCCGAACTAGCCCGGTTGACCGGGCTGGCCCGCGACGGGGCCCTGCCGCCCGACCGTCTGACCGGCGGGACCTTCACCCTCAACAACTACGGCGTGTTCGGCGTCGACGGATCCACGCCCATCATCAACCACCCTGAGGCCGCTCTGCTCGGCGCGGGCCGCATCGTGGACAAACCATGGGTGGTGGACGGCGAGCTGGCCGTCCGCAAGGTCATGCAGCTCTCCCTCAGCTTCGACCACCGGGTCTGCGACGGCGGTGTGGCCGGCGGGTTCCTGCGCTTCGTGGCCGACTGCGTGGAACGCCCGGCGATCCTGCTCGCCGACGTCTGATCCGACCCCGCTTCCCCCGCTTCCCCGCTTCCCCCTGCGTCCGCCCGGGCGCCTCGCACCCATCAACCTACCGAACGTTCGGCCAGGAGCTCTCAATGCCCAACGACCAGCATCCCGACTTCTTCGTCCGCCACGCGGCTCTGCTCGACCAGGCGGTGGAGTGTGCCGCCGACCGCACCTACTGGACGCCGTACCCGGAAACCCCGAGCACCTCTGCGTACGGAGCCGAGGCATCCGGGCTGGGCGAGGCCGCTTTCCGCGGCCTCCTCGGCCGCCCCTTCCGCATCGAAGGGCATCCGGCCACCGGCACCGTCCCCGCCACCGAGGTTTCGCCCTACGGCTTCCCGCTCGGCGTCAGTTACCCGTACCTGGCGCCCGATGTGGCCGTCGCGACGGCCAAGTCAGCCGCGGTGACATGGCGCGCCGCGAGCCCGGACATCCGGGCCGGCGTCGCCGCCGAGATCCTCGCCCGGCTGAACGAGGCGAGCTTCGAGATCGCGCACGCCGTCCAGCACACCACCGGCCAGCCCTTCATGATGGCCTTCCAGGCCGGCGGTCCGCACGCCCAGGACCGAGGCCTCGAAGCAGTCGCCCACGCATGGAACGAGCAGACCCGCCATCCGGTCGCGGCCCGCTGGAGCAAGCCGCAGCGCAAGGGCGGCCCACTCGTCATGGACAAGACCTTCACCGCCGTGGGACGCGGTGTGGCCGTACTGATCGCCTGCAACACCTTCCCCACCTGGAACGGCTATCCGGGACTGTTCGCGAGTCTGGTCACCGGCAACCCGGTGGTCGTCAAGCCTCATCGACGTGCCGTGCTGCCGCTGGCGATCACCGTGCGGATCGCCCGTGAGGTACTGGCGGAGGCCGGCTTCGATCCGGACGTGGTACTGCTCGCCGCCGCGAAGCCCGACGAGCGCACCGCCCCCGCCCTGGCCACCCACCCCGATGTGCGCATCGTGGACTACACCGGCTCCAGCGAGTTCGGTGACTGGCTGGAGACCAACGCCCGCCAGGCCGCGGTTCACACCGAGAAGTCCGGACTCAACACCGTCGTCGTGGACTCCACGGACGACTACGCGGGGCTGCTGCGCAACCTTGCCTTTTCCCTGTCGCTCTACAGCGGCCAGATGTGTACCACCCCGCAGAACTTCTTCGTCCCCCGCGACGGCTTCCCGACCGACCAGGGGTGGCGTACGGCCGACGAGTTCGCCGCCGACCTGGGCGCCGCCCTGGACAGGCTGCTCGGCGACCCGGCCCGTGCGGCCGCCACCCTCGGCGCGATCGTGAACGACGGTGTGCTGAAGCGCGTGGCGGAGGCGGCGGAACTCGACCGTGTCGCCCATCCGTCGAGGCGACTCGCCCACCCGGAGTTCCCGGACGCGGCCGTCCGTTCCCCGCTGGTGGTCCGGCTCGAGGCCGAGACCGACGAAGAGACATACACGAGCGAGTGGTTCGGGCCGGTCTCCTTCGTCATCGGTACCGACTCCACCGCGCACGGCCTGGGTCTCCTGCACGACACCGTACGGCGCCACGGCGCGCTGACCGCCTCCGTGTACGCCACCGACGAGGGTGTGCTGGAGGCGGCACGGGCAACCGCGTTGGAGGCGGGCGTGCACCTGTCGGAGAACCTGACCGGTGCGGTCTTCGTCAACCAGTCCGCCGCCTTCAGCGACTTTCACGGCACCGCGGCCAACCCCGCGGCCAATGCCGCCCTCACCGACCCGGCGTTCGTCACCGGACGCTTCTCGGTCGTCCAGTCCCGGCGCCACGCACCCGCAGAGGAGCACGTCGATGCGTGATGAGGTCTACCTGATCGACGGGGCCCGCACTCCGCTCGGCCGCCACCGAGGCGCCCTGGCCTCCGTACGCCCCGACGACCTGGCCGCCCTCGTGGTCGGCGAGGCGGTACGGCGCTCGGGCATCCCGGCCGACACCGTGGACGAGGTGATCCTCGGCGCCGCGAACCAGGCGGGCGAGGACAACCGGGACGTGGCCCGCATGGCGGTCCTGCTGGCCGGACTACCGGACACCGTGCCCGGATACACCGTCAACCGGCTGTGCGCGTCCGGGCTGACGGCCGTCGCCTCGGCCGCCCAGGCGATTCGTGCGGGAGAGGCCGACCTGGTCGTCGCGGGCGGAGTGGAGTCAATGACCCGCGCCCCCTGGGTGATGGCCAAGCCCGGCACGCCCTGGGCCCGGCCCGGCGAGGTCCACGACACCTCCCTCGGCTGGCGCTTCACCAACCCGCGCTTCCCCGCCGCGACCACCCTGTCCATGGGCGAGACCGCCGAGGAGGTCGCAGCCCTGGACGGCATCACCCGCCTCGAGGCGGACACCTTCGCGCTGCGGAGCCACCGCAGGGCGGAGGCCGCCCAGAGGGCGGGCCGCTTCAAGGAGGAGATCGTCCCGGTGCCGGTGGCGGACGGCGAGGTGACCCAGGACGAGGGGCCTCGGCCGTCCACCTCGCTGGAGAAGCTCGGCGGACTGCGCACGTCCTTCCGCAGCGGCGGGATCATCACCGCGGGCAACTCCTCGCCGCTGTCCGACGGGGCCGCTGCCATCGTGGTGGCGAGTTTGGCGGCGGTCGAACGATACCGGCTCACTCCACGGGCCCGCGTCGTCACCGCCGCCTCGGCCGGGGTCGAGCCCCGTCTGATGGGGCTCGGGCCCGTGCCGGCCACCGTGAAGGCGCTCGACCGGGCGGGATGGCGGCCCGGCGACCTGGGCGCCGTCGAGGTGAACGAGGCCTTCGCCGCCCAAGCGCTGGCGGTCGTGCGCCGGTTGCGGCTCGACGAGGACCGCGTCAACGCCGACGGCGGCGCCATCGCCCTCGGACACCCGCTCGGCTGCTCCGGCGCCCGCATCCTGCTCACCCTGCTCGGACGCATGGAACGCGAGGACGCCCGACGAGGACTGGCGACCATGTGCGTGGGGGTCGGTCAGGGCGTGGCGATGCTCGTGGAGCGCGTATGAGCACGCGGGAGGACACGGCGTACGAGACCCTGCGGGTCGAGGAGCGCGCGGACCGGGTCGTCGTGACCCTGCACCGGCCCGAGGCGCGCAACGCCATCAGCAACGACATGATCGCCGAACTGCACCGCGTGTGCGAGGACTTGGAGCGCGAGCCGAGGCTGCTGCTGCTCACCGGGCACGGCGGGGTCTTCGCCGGCGGCGCCGACATCGCCGAACTGCGGCGGCGTGGCCGGGAGGAGGCGCTGCAGGGAATCAACAGCCGTCTGTTCGAGCGGGTACGCAGGCTGCCCATGCCCACCGTGGCCGCGGTGGACGGCTGGGCGCTGGGCGGCGGCGCCGAGCTGGCGTACGCCTGCGACATCCGGATCGCCGGGCCGAACGCGGTCTTCGGCAACCCCGAACCGGGCCTGGGCATCCTCGCCGCCGCCGGGGCCTGCTGGCGGCTGCCGGAGCTGCTCGGCGAGTCGGTGGCCAAACAGGTCCTGCTCGCCGGGCGAAACCTCGACGCACCTGCCGCGCTCGCCTGTGGGCTGGTCACGGACGTCGTACCGGCCGAGCGGCTGATCGCCGAGGCACACATCCTGCTGGACCGTATGGCCCGCTCCTCGGCGCTCGCCCTGCGGCTGACCAAGCTCGTCACCGACGCGCCGGGTGCCCATCCGGTGGCCGATGACCTCGCCCAGGCGGTGCTGTTCGAGGGCCGCGACAAGGAGGAGCGCATGACGCGATTCCTGGAGAAGAACGAGAAGAACGGAGGCCGGGCATGACCTCGGCATCAGCACCGCCCGCCGTCGTGGGGGTGATCGGCGGCGGCCGGATGGGGACCGGTATCGCCCAGTCCTTCGCGGCCGCAGGGTCGTCCGTGGTCGTCGTGGAACACGACGAAGCGGCCGCGGCCGTCGCGCTGGACCGCATCGCCGACGGGCTGCGGCGGGCCGCCGAGCGCGGGGGGCCCGGCGGATTCGCCACCGGTGAGGTACCGGACCGAGTCACCGCCGTGACGTCGATCGCCGAACTACCCGCCGACGCCGATCTCGTCGTAGAGGCGGTACCGGAGGACGCCGCGCTCAAGGCCCGGCTGCTCACCGCCGCCGAGCGGGCCGTGGGGGAGCGGTGCGTACTCGCCACCAACACCAGCTCTCTGCCGGTCACCGAACTCGCGGCGGCCCTGAAGCGGCCGGGACGCTTCCTGGGCATGCACTTCTTCAACCCGGTGCCCGTCTCCGCGCTCGTCGAACTGGTCCTCACCCCCGACACCACCGGGGAGACCCTGACGGCGGCGGCCGGCTGGACGCACGCCCTGGGCAAGCAGAAGGTCGTCGTCCAGGACTCGCCGGGATTCGCCAGCAGCCGTCTCGGCCTGGCCCTCGGCCTGGAGGCGGTCCGCATGGTCGAGGAGGGGGTCGCCGAGCCGGAGGCCATCGATACGGCCATGCGCCTGGGATACCGGCACCCGATGGGGCCGCTGCGCCTCACCGACGTAGTGGGTCTCGACGTACGGCTGGCCATCGCCGACCACCTGCACAAGACGCTCGGGGAGCGGTTCGCCCCACCGGCGTTGCTGCGGGAGAAGGTCGCCCGCGGCGAGCTGGGCCGCAAGACGGGGAAGGGGTTCTATCCATGGCCGTGACCGGCGGCGCGCCCACCGAGGCCCAGGAGCCGGGCCGCCCCGCGCGTCACGGGGTCGCCTACGACATCACCGACGCCGTGGCCGTCATCGAGCTGCGCGGTCCCGGGAGCGGCAACGCCCTCGACTCCCACATGCGCAGCGCGCTCCTGATGGCGGCACGCCGCCTGACCACGGACACCGCACGCGGTGTACGGGCGGCCCTGATCACCGCCCGTGGAAAACACTTCTGCGTCGGCCAGGACCTCAAGGAGCACGCCCGGCTGCTGGACACCGCGCCCGAGGCGGCCTTCGCCAACCTTCCCAACGACTACAACCCGCTGCTGAAGGAACTGCACGGGCTGCCGGTCCCGCTCGTCGTGGCCGTCGAGGGCGCGTGTGTCGGGGCCGGGCTCGGCATCGCGCTCTGCGCCGATGTACGCGTCGCCGCCGAAGGAGCCCGCTTCGCGACCGCCTTCACCGGCCTCGGCCTGGCCTCCGACTCGGGGGTCGCCCGCGGCCTCGCCCGCCAGCTCGGCCCTTCGCGGACCGCCGGACTCATGCTCCTCGGAGACCGTTTCTCCGCACAGGACGCCGAACGCTGGGGCCTGGTCCACCGCGTCGTGGCGGACGGCTCGGCCACGGCTGAAGGGCTGGCCGTCGCGCGCTCCCTCGCAGGCGGACCCACCGCCGCCCACCGAGAGATCAAGGCACTGCTGCGGTCCGCGGCCACCGCTCCCCTGCCGGCCGCGCTGGAGCGCGAAGCCGTGATCCAGCGCCGGCTCGGCGCCACCGAGGACCACCGCGAAGCCGTCACGGCCTTCCTCGAACGCCGCAGCCCGGCCTTCCGCGGCCAATGACCCACTCACCGAGTACGACGGGACACGCACACCCCATGAACACCCCCACCCTCACACCATCCGGGCCCCAGGGCCCGGAGGCCGCCTTCGAGGACACCATCGCCCGCGACCAGCGCATCGAGCCCCGGGACTGGATGCCCGACGGCTACCGCACCACGCTGATCCGGCAGATCGCCCAGCACGCCCACTCCGAGATCATCGGCATGCAGCCGGAGGGCGAGTGGATCACCCGGGCGCCCTCGCTGCGCCGCAAGGCCATCCTCTTCGCCAAGGTGCAGGACGAGGCCGGGCACGGGCTGTACCTCTACTCCGCGGCCGAGACCCTCGGGGCGGACCGCACGGACATGACGGCGCGTCTGATCGACGGCCGCCAGAAGTACTCGTCCATCTTCAACTACCCGACCCACACCTTCGCCGACGTCGGCGTGATCGGCTGGTTCGTGGACGGCGCGGCGATCTGCAACCAGGTGCCCCTGTGCCGTACGTCGTACGGCCCGTACGGGCGCGCCATGGTGCGCGTGTGCAAGGAGGAGTCCTTCCACCAGCGGCAGGGGTACGAACTCCTGCTGACGATGATGGGCGGCACCGACGAGCAGCGGGAGATGGTGCAGGACGCGGTGAACCGCTGGTGGTGGCCGTCGCTGATGATGTTCGGCCCGCCGGACGCCGACTCGCCCAACTCCGCGCGGTCCATGGCCTGGAAGATCAAACGGCACTCCAACGACGAACTGCGACAGCGGTTCGTCGACATGACCGTGCCGCAGGCCCAGAAGCTCGGCGTCACCCTGCCCGACCCCGCCCTGCGGTGGAACGAGGAACGCGGGCACCACGACTTCGGCGCCCCCGACTGGGACGAGCTGAAGCGCGTGGTCTCCGGCGACGGGCCGTGCAACGCCGAGCGGATCGCCCGGCGCCGGGCCGCCCACGAGGAGGGCGCCTGGGTGCGGGAGGCGGCCTCGGCCCATGCCGCCAAGCAGGCGACCCGGGTGCGGGAAGGAGCGGCGGCATGAGCGGCACCGACCAGACCCCCGCCGGCGGACCCGTCCGCATACGGGACGAGTGGCCGCTGTACGAGGTGTTCGTCCGGGGCAAGCGCGGACTGAACCATGTCCACGTGGGATCCCTGCGCGCGTCCGACGACGCGATGGCCCTTGTCCACGCCCGCGACCTGTACACCCGGCGCAACGAGGGCGTGAGCGTCTGGGCCGTGCGATCCGACTCCATCGCCGCCTCCACCCCCGCCGAGAAGGATCCCTTCTTCGCGCCCAGCGGCGACAAGGTCTACCGGCACCCGACGTTCTACGACATCCCCGACGACGTACCCCACATCTAGGAGCGGCCGCCAATGAGTGACGAGGACCTGTACATCGACCACGACAACGCGCAGTGGGCGTTCGGCACCGGTTTCACCGACCCCCTGCACGGCGTCGACCAGAGGGTGCCGGACGGCGTCGACGCCGGAGACCTGGCCGCCTGCTGTCTGGCCCTGGGCGACGACGCCCTGGTGTCCGCCCAGCGGCTCGCCGAGTGGTGCACCCGCGCCCCGGAACTGGAGGAGGAACTCGCCCTGGCCAACATCGGCCTCGACCTGCTCGGCCAGGCCCGGCTGCTGTACGCCAGGACGGGACGGGCCGACGGTACGGGCCGCGGCGAGGACGCGTACGCCTACTTCCGTGATCCAGACGACTTCCGCAACCTGCGGCTGGCCGAACTGCCCGGCGGCGACTTCGCCTTCACGATCACACGGCTGCTCGTGCTGTCCGCCTGGCGGCTGGCCGTCTTCGAGGAGCTCACCGGCGCTCCTGATCCGGTGCTCGCCGCCATCGCCGCCAAGAGCGTGAAGGAGCTCACCTACCATTGCCACTACGCCGCCGTGTGGACCGTGCGCTTCGGCGACGGGACCCACGAGTCCCGCAATCGCCTCGGAACGGCCCTGCTCGACATCGCGCCCTGGCTGGCAGAACCACTGACCGACCGGACCGCAGCCGGTCTGGGTGCCGAGTCCGCGGTGGTCGCCGACCGGACGCTGCGGCGCGTCGCGGACGTCCTGGTGCGAGCGGGATTCGACCCCTCCGAGGTCCTGCCCCTCGGCCCGGCGTCCGCCCCCGCCATACCCGGCTCCGGCCGCGACGGTGACCGTACCGAACACCTGGCGCCGCTCCTCACCGAGCTCCAGAGCATCGCCCGCGCACACCCGCAGGCGCAATGGTGACGCTCGCGGATGGCGGCGAGCACCGCCGAACGGCGGCGCACCGCGCCTGGAGTACCGCCTGCGAGATCCCCGATCCCGAACTGCCCATGCTGACCCTCGCCGACCTCGGAGTGCTCCGCGGCGTCGAGGTGGAGCAGGACGGCACGGTCGTCGTGCGGCTCACCCCGACCTACTCCGGCTGTCCCGCCGTGGCCGAGATGCGGGCTGAAGCCGCCAACCGGCTGCAGGCGGCCGGCTTTCCCGCCGTCCGGGTCGTCACCGTGCTGGACCCGCCCTGGACCACCGACTGGATCACATCGCAGGGCCGACACAAGCTCGCCGAACACGGCATCGCACCACCGGGGCCTCGGCGCCGCAGCGACTCCGGGCCGGTGTGGCTGTCCCTCGGGCCGGCCCCGTCAGATGTGCCCTGCCCGCGCTGCGCCTCGGTGGACACCGAGGAGATCTCACGGTTCGCCGCAACCGCCTGCCTGGCGCTCCGCCGCTGCGGCACCTGCCTGGAGCCCTTCGAGCACCTCAAGGACCTTTGATGACGACCCCCTCCCGTCCCCCCGGAAAGGCGCGGACCCGTCTGCGTCCCGCCTTCCACGCCCTGCGCGTCGCAGCGGTCGAGGGGCTGTGCTCCGACGCCGCCGCGCTCACCCTCGCGGTACCTGACCGCCTGGCCGAGGAGTTCGCGTTTCTCCCCGGCCAGTGCCTCACCGTGCGCCGGGAGATCGACGGCCGCGACGAGCGCCGCTCCTACTCCATTTGCTCCCCCGTCGGGGAGCCACTGCGCATCGGCATCCGCGTCGTACCCGGCGGCCTGTTCTCTTCCTGGCTCGTCCACGGTGTGCGCCCGGGAGACACCCTTGAGGTGATGGGACCGGCCGGTGCCTTCACCCCCGACCTCACCACAGCCGGACAATCCGGCGATTCCGGTCAACCTGCTGGCCTCGGCCACTACGTGCTCATCGCCGCCGGATCCGGCATCACACCGATGCTGTCGATCGCCGCCTCCGTACTCGGCGCCGACGGCTCATCCCGCATCACCCTCCTCTACGGCAACCGGCGCACCGATACGGTGATGTTCGCGGACGAACTGGCAGACCTGAAAGACCAGTACCCGGCCCGCTTCCAGCTCGTTCACGTGTTGTCCCGCGAGCCGCGCGAGGCCGAAATGCTCACCGGCCGCCTCGACGCGGCGCGGCTCACCGCCCTGCTCGATGCACTGGTCGACACCGGCGGCGTCGACCAGTGGTGGCTGTGCGGTCCGCACGGCATGGTCCGTGACTCCAGCACGATCCTGGCCGGGCTCGGCGTCCCGGCCGACCGAATCCACCAGGAACTGTTCCACGCCGATGAAGAGCCGCCCGCCGCCCGCCACGAGGTCTCGGCGATCGGCCTCACCACGAGCGAAGTCACCGTCGTCCTGGATGGCAGGGCCACCACGTTCCCGGCCCCCCGGGACCGGACCGTCCTCGACGCTGCCCAACAGCTGCGCCCCGACCTGCCGTTCGCCTGCAGAGGCGGCGTCTGCGGAACGTGCCGCGCCCTGGTGACCCAGGGCCGGGGTGACATGCGCCGCAACTACGCCCTGGAGCCCGCGGAGGTGGCCGCGGGATACGTCTTGACCTGCCAGACCCGCCCCGCATCGGACGAGCTCACCGTGGACTTCGACATGTGAGCGCGAACATGTCGACAACATTCGGTTTTCTCGACGATGAACGATCGGAAACTTGCGCTGGAAAAGGCGCATGCCGTTCGGCACAGTAAGCCCGGGTCAATCAAGCGCTCTTTCCGAACAGACGTTCGATAGAGCAGGGTGAAAGCCTTGATTGCCGCCTTGGTCCCCGACGCGGGAGACCACGCGAACCCCGGCCGCCTGCAACGTTCGTTGACCGACGGCGTGCGCCTATCGAAATCTTGAGCGGACCGGCAGTAACGGACCGCACTGAATCATTTTATGGAAAGTGAGAGCCAGGCGTGAGTGAGCAGCCGCTCGTAAAGCCCGCAGCGCCATCCGGACCGGCCCGGCCCAATGTCGACGCCGGAGACGCTGGTTACAGCAAGTCGTTGAAGTCCCGGCACGTCAGCATGATCGCCATCGGCGGTGCCATCGGCACCGGCCTCTTCCTCGGTGCCGGCGGCCGCCTCGCCGAGGCCGGCCCGTCGTTGTTCGTCGCGTACGCGGTCTGCGGCGTCTTCGCCTTCCTCGTCGTCCGCGCGCTCGGCGAACTCGTCCTGTACCGGCCCTCGTCCGGCGCCTTCGTGTCGTACGCCCGGGAGTTCCTCGGCGAGAAGGGCGCCTACACCGCGGGCTGGATGTACTTCCTGAACTGGGCCACGACCGGCATCGCCGACATCACCGCGGTGGCCACCTACACCCACTACTGGGGCATGTTCTCCGACATACCCCAATGGGTGATCGCGCTGATCGCCCTGGCGGTCGTCCTCGCGGTCAACCTGATCTCTGTGCGGATCTTCGGCGAGCTGGAGTTCTGGTTCGCGATCGTCAAGGTCGGCGCCCTCGTCGTCTTCATGTGTATCGGCATCTTCCTGCTGGTGACCCAACACCCCGTCGACGGTCACAACCCCGGTCTGTCCGTGATCAACGACAACGGAGGTGTCTTCCCCAACGGTCTGCTGCCCATGCTGCTGATCACCCAGGGCGTCATCTTCGCCTACGCCGCAGTGGAGCTGGTCGGCGTCACCGCGGGTGAGACCGAGAACCCCGAGAAGATCATGCCCAAGGCGATCAACTCGATCATGTGGCGCGTGGGGCTGTTCTACGTCGGCTCGGTCATCCTGCTCTCGATGCTGCTGCCGTGGAACAAGTACGTCGCCGGCGAGAGCCCCTTCGTGACGGTGCTGTCCAACATCGGTATCCCCGCCGCGGGCGGCGTGATGAACCTTGTCGTCCTCACCGCGGCCATGTCCTCGCTCAACTCCGGCCTGTACTCGACCGGCCGCATCCTGCGCTCCATGGCGATGTCCGGCTCGGCGCCGAGGTTCACGAGTGCGATGAGCCGCAGTCAGGTTCCCTACGGTGGCATCCTGCTCACCACCGGTATCTGTGTGCTCGGCGTCGGCCTCAACTTCGTCGTGCCGGCGGAGGCGTTCGAGATCGTCCTGAACTTCGCGGCGATCGGCATCCTGGCCACGTGGGGCATGATCATGATCTGCCACGTGCTCTTCTGGCGGAAGGCGCAGCAGGGCGAGCTGACGCGTCCTGGCTACCGGCTGCCCGGCTCGCCGTGGACCGAGGTCGTGACCCTAGGCTTCCTGGCCTCCGTACTGGTGCTGATGTACGCGGACGGCGGCGCCGCGCGCACCACTGTGCTGTGTCTTCCGCTGATCGTCGCAGCCCTCATCGCCGGGTGGTTCGGCGTGCGCGGCCGGGTGGCCGGCATGCGCAGGGCAGCCGAGGACGCCCAAGCCAGGCCATGACCTCGACGGCGACACATCCGGAACGGCTCGCCCAGGCATCAGTAGCGTGACATCACCTGCCTGATATGGGACGTGCCGCCAACCTGCCCAGGACGCATTCAAGCGTGACCTCGTAGCGCTTTTCAATGGCCCGGGGGTCGCCTTACGATCCGACCGCGCCCCAGGGATTCCTGGCCACCGCGCACCCCTCGATACGGCACCCAGCCCTAGAACCGGCGGCGGTGATCCTTGTAATCCGCCGCCGTCAGCCCGAGTCAACCGCGAGGCGCAAGGTGACATCACACTCTGTGCGTCCGGAACAAGCTCTCCCACGAGAAAGCCAGCTGTTTCAGGCGCTGTCATGTTCGATCTTCACAGGCTCAGACTTCTCAGAGAGCTCAAGCACCGCGGCACGCTGGCCGCCGTTGCCGCTGCCTTGTCCTACAGTCCATCGACCATTTCTCAGCAGTTGTCGCTGCTGGAATCCGAGGCCGGCGTCCGGCTACTGGAACACGTCGGTCGGCGGGTACGCCTCACTCAACAGGCGGAGATCCTCGTCGCCCACACCGAGGCTGTCCTGGAGCGGCTCGAACGCGCAGAGACCGACATCGCGACATCCTTGACTGATTTGACCGGAACACTCCGCATCGCCTCCTTTCAGAGTGCGGCGCTGGCCCTGGTCCCCACCGCGCTGAACTTGTTGCATGCCGCTCACCCGCTGCTGCGTGTCCATCTCACTCAGATGGAGCGGGAAAGTGCCCTTTCTGCTCTGCTGGCGCGTGACTTCGATCTGATCATCGACGTGGAGTACCCCGGTATTCCCGGTCCCCGGCCCGCGGAGGTGGAGCAGGAGGAGTTGTGTGAGGACACCCTGCATCTGGCTCACCCGGCCATTGGGGGCGTGGCCGACCCCATGGAGGCGCTCCTCAGCCTGGCAGGAAAGCCGTGGATCATGGAGCCTGAGGGAACCATGGCTCGCCGCTGGTCGATGGCACTGTGCCGCGAAGCAGGCTTCGAACCCGACATCCGTTACGAGTCCACCGATCACTTCCTGCATCTGCGGCTAGCCGAACAGGGTCATGCGGCCGCGCTGCTTCCGGGTTTGGCATGGCACGGCCGTCCCCCGACCGTCCCCATACAGCCACTGCCACGGGCTCATCACAGACGCAGACTGCTCACTGCCGTGCGTCGCGGAGGAGGCCAGCACCCCACCATCAAAGCCGCCCGGCACGCACTGCTCCAGGCTGCTGAGCAGCTGGTGCTGTGACCGCATGAGCCGCGGGGGCTCTGCCCTCGTCAGACCAGACGTCTGAGCACGTCTTCGACCGCGTCGATGAGCGGATCGCCTTCAGTGCCTGCCCGCCTCGGTCGCCGTATGAGACCCAGTTCGACGTCAGGAAGTTCTGGCAGGCCGCCGTATGCGGCGGTGCCGGGTTCCACGCAGGCGGGCAGTAGAGCCGCAGCGCCGAGGCCGGCCCGGACGGCGGCTTGCACGGCGGCCAGGCTGGTGCTGTCGAAAACAACACGCCATTTGCGTCCGTTGGCTTCCAGCGCGTCCAGTACCGGCGTGCGCCAGCGGCACGGCGGGGAGAACAGCACGAGAGGGAGGGGGGCAGTGCAGCGGCGAGGTCCTCGATCAGTCCCACACCGCAATGACCCGTCACCGTTCGCCTGGTTGCGGTGAGCGCCTGGGCAGACAGGGCCAGGATCCGCTCGGCATAGGGCAGCAATGCCTCGCCGGCCTTGGTCGGGCTCACTCCGGTGGCCGTGCGGTGCAGCAGTGGCTGTCCGACGGAGCGTTCGAGCTTCCGCAGCCGCTGGCTCAGGGCCGGCTGGCTGTACCCGAGCGCGGCTGCGGCGCGACTGATGCTGCCGGAGCGGGCGCAGCTGACGAACATCCGCAGCAACGACGTCTTTGGATCGCGGTCGGAGGCCATAACCGCACGTTGTACGGCCCCTTGTTCATTGGGTAGTTCCATCTGAAGGAGCGAATCATTAGCGTCAGTCCCATGCGCTACTTCCACGTCGACGTGTTCAGCCCTCGGCCCTTCAGCGGCAACAGCCTCACCGTCTTCCCCGATGCCGCCCAGCTCAGCAGCGGCCAGATGGCGGCCATCACGCGGGAAATGCGCCACTTCGAATCGATCTTCCTGACAGGTGAGGACACGGGAGACGGAGCCTGGCGGGCCCGCGTCTTCGACCTCGTCGAGGAACTCGACTTCGCCGGCCACCCTGTCATCGGAGCCGCCTGTGTCCTGCACGCGCTGCACGGCAGTGGCGACAGTGAGACGTGGACGATGAAATTGAAAGCCCGCACGGTGGAGATCACCACACATCTTCGTGGTCCAGGGCGGTACGCGAGCGTGCTGGATCAGGGCGCTCCCTCCTTCCTCGGCCAGCCGGACCGCAAGGACCTGGCGTCTTGGTTTTCGCTGAACGAAGAAGACCTGGATGCGGATCTCCCGCCCGAGGTGGTCTCCACCGGCCTGCGCTACCTGGTGCTGCCGGTACGCAGCGGCGCACTTGAACGGGCCCGGATCGCTTTCGATCTCGACACGCCGCTTTCCAGTCTCGGCGCACAGTTCGCCTATCTCCTCGATGCCGACACCTTGGAGTCACGGCACTGGAACAACGACGGCATCGTCGAGGACGTGGCGACCGGAAGCGGAGCAGGATGTGCCGCCGCCTATCTGCGCCGCCACGGCCGCATCCGCGACGGGGAAAAGGTGGTCCTGAGACAGGGCCGGTTCACTGGCCGTCCCAGCCAGATGACGATCAGCGCGCAGGGCCCAAGCGGGGACGTCCGCTCGGTACAGGTCGGCGGCGAAGTCTCGTTCGTCGCGACTGGACGTTTGGAGGAGCTGCCGACGTGAGCAGGGTGCTGGAATACTCCGGGCCCGAACCGGTGGCGTCCGCTCTCACCGACTGGCGGGGACAATGCCGTGGACAAAGCGTTGCTGATGTCGCGGAACAATGTCACCCGTTACCCCGCGGAAGGATATTTACATGATAACGGTTGGGAGACGGCGGTCGTGATCCATGGCGGACGGCATAAGATGCGCGCGTGTCTATTATCTCCCGTCGGCCAAAGCCGCGTTTGCTCCCCGAGCTCGATGACCAGGAACTGGGAAAGGCTTTGAGGCTGCTCGTTCGGCTGCCGACACCGAACATGATCGATATTCAAGTGGGCGCCATCGCAGCGGTTGTAAAGGCTGCCGACGCACAAAGAGACTGGGACAGGAAAGCGCATCGTCTGGCGATTCTGGGGCCCGTCGTAGCCGGCGGTCAGTTGTCCGAACAGTGGCTGAGGCGCCAGCCGAACGACGGAGAGGCGCTCCTTTTCAAGGCTTGGGTGGATGTCGTCCGAGGCCGGCTCAACGGTTCGATATCGGATGCGGCGGCGATCGTGAGGTCGTGTAGCCGGGTGGCGGCGGATAATCCCGAGGACCCCACGCCGTGGGTTCTGTTGGTAGCTTTGTATCGTCTGCTTCGGCGACCTCTTCCGGAAATTGTCGGCGTGTGGAACGAGGTGGTCGAACGAGACCCCTGGAACCGCTACGCGTACGTGGAAATGCTTGATTATCTCTCGCCCGATGAATGCGGTTCGCACCTCCAGTGGATGGAATTCATCGAGATGGTTCGGGCTCGTACGCCTCCCGATGCGCCCACCGCGGGCCTCGAGCTGACAGCGGTGGTGCGGCGTTACGTGAAGCTGCTCCAGGGCGGTGGCGTGCAGGCCTTGTTCTCCCACTCCGCATGGGCGCAGCCATGGGAGGCCGCAGCGCTGGAGCAGGCATTCCGGCTCTGTCTCAGCCCCGGGTTCCTGCAGCGGGCCTCCGCCCTCGCCGACCTGAACACACTTGCCTACGCGCTGGTGGAGGCGGAGCGCTTTTCCGAAGCGACAGCCGTCTTCCAAGCTCTCGGAGGCGTGGTGACGTCGTGGCCGTGGTCGACATCAGGAGACGCTGTGCAGCGCTACACCAAAGCAGCCGAACGTGCCAGACGGCGCCAGGCGGCCTGAGCGCCGCAGGTTCGGACCCTCAGGCCGGGAAATCGCGTGCCCGTACGTGAGAACACTGGCACGATGCACGGGAGTCGCATCTCGTCCCGGATAAGAAGACCGATGCTCAAATACCTAGCCGCCGAAGCCGATGCGATCTCCCTCAGGACGGGACCGCGCGGGGGTCGGCTTCGTAGATTGGATTCATTCGCTCGTGAACACCGCACTTCCTGCCGAATATGAAATATCCACGGACCCGGCGCGCCTCGATCCTGCGCTGATCCACCAGTGGCTGTCACAGGACTCCTACTGGGCCGTTGGTCGATCCAGGGAAAAGCAGGACCTGGCGATCTCCTGTTCCCTCAACTTCGGCGTCTACGACAGCGCCTCAGGTGCCCAGGTTGGCTATGCCCGTGTTGTCACTGATGCGGCCACCTTCGCTTGGTTGTGCGACGTCTACATCGCACGCGGCGCACGTGGAAAGGGCCTGGGAACCGCTCTGGCCACTGCGGTCCGGGACCATCTTTATCCTTACGGCCTGCGTCGAATCCTGCTGGCCACGGCGGACGCGCACGCGGTCTACGCCAAGGTGGGCTTCGCATCACTGGAGAAACCGGAGAAGTGGATGACACTCGGGGAGCAGTGAGCCCCCAAGCACCTCGGCCAAACGGGCCTCCAGCCGCAACCCGGGGAACGCGAGACCGGACCAACACAGGCGGTACGGGCCGCCGCAATGCGGTGCGCGGGGGGAAGCCGCGCCCATCAGCCGCGTCAAAAGCCTTGCGGGCCAATTCACCGGGATCCAGAACACCGGTCCGCCGACTCGTCCCAACATGCTGCGACGCTCTTCGGCGTGTGGTCCTATGAGATCGGCCGGGATCAGGGAGGGACATGCATGCCGGAAGACCAGTCGGGCCTGTATCAGGCAGGTGAAACGGTGCTGTTGGTCAAGGTGCCCGAAGCCGAGCCGCTCGTGGGCGGATGGCGCCAGCGGTTCGACTCCTCGGCCGGAGCCAGGCTTCCGGCGCACGTGACGCTTCTCTATCCATTTCTGGACCACGGCCGCATCGATGCCGACGTGCTCGGCGCGCTCGAATCACTCGTGGGTGCCCACTGCGCCTTCGACGTTCGGTTCGAGGGCTTCGGGCGGTTCCCCGACGTGCTCTTCCTGATGCCGACACCGGAAGGTCCGCTGCGGGCTCTTACTCAAGCCGTCTGCGAACGATGGCCGGAGGTCCCGCCCTATGGGGGCCGGTTCGCCGAGGTCATCCCGCACCTGACGGTGGCCCATGGTCAGGAGCCGAGCGTATTCGACGAGGCCGAGGCCGCCCTCACCGGCCGTTTGCCGGTCACCGCCCACGTTTCGGCGGTTCAGCTCTTGGTTTGCGACGGCGAGTCCTGGCATGAACAGGCGGCCTTTCCCCTGCGCGGCCGAGGTAAATCTTGTCGATGAGCTCGTCGCGGCTGGTGAGGCTGCCGTACCGAATGTCGCAATCCGCCCCCCTTGCCGAGGTCGATCAGTTCCCCGTCAGCAGGCGAGGAAGGTCGGCCCTCAGGCGGTGGTGCGCGCGGCCTCGGAGTAGGTGTTGAAGAGGTTCCCCGTGAGCTTGTGCTGGGTCAGCTGGACGGAGACGGCCTGTTCGTCCGCCCAACTACCTGGGTTGGCGGCGAGAGCGTGGGCGAATTTGGTGACGGCTTCTCGCAGCAGCTCGAACTTGGCAGGGGTGACCACCCGCATGCCCAGGGGCGGCGTGCCCTGGGCATCGCAGGTACGGCTGGGGTGCAGCATGACGGGTAGCACCTTCACCTCCCCGTTGATTTTGTTGAACCAGCTGACGCTGCCCCCGAGCTGATTCAGATCCCGGAGCAAGGCCGACCAGGATCCGGCGGAGTGGCTGCCGCCGTCCGCGGAGGCGTTGTGCCGGTCAGTCGTCGTGCCGGGCGAAGTCGCCCGACACGGCGAGCTGTTCGCGCCGCGTCCGGGCGGTGGCCGCGTAGCGGTCGTCCCGGGCGTCCCGGCCGCCGCGGGCGTGGTTGTACTGCCCGGCGAAGATCCACTCGCCGGCCGGGACCGTACGCCCCTGCTTGAGCACCCAGGTGTGCACGAGGTAGCCGTCCTTCTCGGCGATCGTCAGTGTGAAGTCGGCCTCGGGCAGTGACCGCCACGCACCGGTGGAGGTGACCCTGCCGGTCTGGGCGATCCGCAACTCGACGGACAGCGCGGTCAGTTCCTCGCGGGTCTTGAGGGTGACGTTGCTCTGTGCCCAGAAGTCGTTGCCGTGCGGGTCCACGGAGCCGTCCGACCACAGCGGCCCGTCCTGCTCACCGGCGGCGGGCGCGCCGGCCTCGGGCGTACGCCGCGGGGAGACGCTCGGCTCGCGGGACTCGCGGGACTCGCGGGACTCGCGGGACTCGCGGGACTCGCGGGAGGTGCTCGGGGTGGGGTCCACCAGCGAGGGCACCCGCCGCGTCGCGTCCGTCGACGGGGTGGGCGTGGAGGTGGAGGTGGGGGCTTGCGTCGGCGGGACCGCGACCGTCTGCTGCGGCGGCTCGTCGTTCACCACGGAGGCCACGCCGTAGCCGCCGGCGGCGAGGATCCCCGCGACCGCCGCGGCGACGCCCGCCGCGCGCACCCAGCCCAACCGGGGAGGGCGGGCCGCACGGGAGCGGGGCAGGTCCACCTGCGCCATGCCGCGTTCGAGCTGTGCCAGGATCCGCGCGCGGTCGGGCCGGTGCGCCCCGGCCGCCTCGTGCAGCCGGGCGCGCAGCTCGCCGTCCACGTCCCGCCGCATGGTCATCGGTCCCATCCTCCGGCATTCCCGGTACGCGCCATCGCCGCGTGCACCTTACGCGGAGCGTCCTGTGTACCGAGCAGCCGCTGCAGCTCGGCCATCCCCTTCGACGTCTGGCTCTTCACCGTACCGACCGACACGCCGAGGGCCATCGCCGTGTCCTTCTCGGACAGGTCGAACGCATGGCGCAGCACGACACACGCTCGCTTCCGGAATGGCAGCCTGCGCAGCGCCCCTTGTACATCGACCATCCCGGCCACGTCCGGATTCTCTGTCTTCTCCTCCCGCTGCGCCCAGAACAGCGCCACACGCCGCCGCTCGCGCACCGCGCTGCGTATCCGCATCCGGGCCAGATTGGCGACCACGCCCCGCGCGTACGCCACCGGCTGCTCGCTCGCCCGCATCCGGTCCCAGCGGTGCCACAGCGCGAGCAGCGCATCCGCGGCCAGGTCGTCGGCGGCATCTGCCTCGCCGGTCAACAGGTGCGCGAGGCGGGCCAATTCGGCGTGGTGCCGCTCGAAGAAGGCGTGGAACTCCACTGAGGCGGCGTCATCGACGACTGTGGCCACGGGCGATGTCTCCTCGCAGCGACCTCGGGGCCCCCGGAACGGGGTGCCTGTGCGTGTCATGTCTGCGACATGTGAATGTCCGGACGAGAGCCGCAAGAGTAGCAGTGAGCAAGCGCTTGGTCAGCAACGCCTGCTACCTGACGGCACTCCCGGTCTCGATCGGCGGGCAGAGGTCCCAGCACGGACGGGCAGGGGGCGCCCGCAGCCGTCAAGACGATCGGCCGAATCGATGCGCGATCGGACCGGGACGCGGACGGCGTCTTGGACGTGCATACAGGGACAGAGGTAGCCCCCTTCGGTAGCTGACCTCCACCTGCTTCATCGGGTCTCGGGGTGGCGGGATGTGTACCCACGACCTCTTCGTCCCGAATGAGGTTCGGTTGCTGACCTGGCCTGCAAAAAAAGATCCCCCGCACGCGGCAACCTTTCACGGGTCGGCGGCCACTGACAGGGCGTAACCCCGTTCCTCCCCCGTAAAGGAAGCCTCGTGGCTGCTCGCTCTCACCGCCGGTCCCTCCGCTCCCGTCGTGCCGCCGTCATTTGCGTGGCTGTCGTGGCCGCATGCGTCGGCTCTGGTGTTGTCGTGATGAACGCCAACGCCGGGACCGTCGACCTGTACCACCAGACGCTCACCGCGAAGGACGGCTGGGCGTCCTCCGGCACGGGGACCACCGGTGGCACGAAGGCCGACGCCGCCCACACCTTCACCGTCTCCACCCGTGCCCAGCTCGTGAAGGCCCTGGGCTCGGTCTCCGACACCACGCCCCGCGTCATCAAGATCAACGGCATGATCGACGCCAACACCGATGACAGCGGAAAGAAGCTGACCTGCGCCGACTACGCCCTCGGTACCGGCTACTCACTGTCGGCCTACCTCAAGGCCTACGACCCGGCCACCTACGGCCGCTCCAAGCTGCCCTCCGGCACGCAGGAGACGGCACGCGCCGCCGCTCAGGCCAAGCAGGGCACGAACATTGTCTTCAAGGTCCCCGCCAACACGACAATTATGGGCGTCTCTGGCACGAACGCGGGCCTCACCGGGGCCATGCTGCAGATTCAGAGCGTGGACAACGTCATCGTCCGCAACCTGACCTTCGCCGCCACTGAGGACTGCTTCCCGCAGTGGGACCCGACCGACGGCGACGACGGCAACTGGAACTCCAACTACGACTCGGTGTCCCTGCGCGGCGCGACCCACGTGTGGGCGGACCACAACACGTTCACCGACGCGCCGCACTTCGACAGCGCCAACCCGAAGTACTTCGGCCGCGAGTACCAGATCCACGACGGCGCCCTCGACATCACCAAGGGATCCGACCTGGTGACCGTCTCGCGCAACCAGTTCACCAACCACGACAAGACGATGCTGATCGGCAGCAGCGACACCGACAGCGTCGGCAAGCTGCGCGTCTCCATCCACCACAACGTGTGGAAGGGCATCATGCAGCGCGCCCCGCTGGCCCGCATCGGCCAGATCCACATCTACAACAACTACTACGACGTCACACCCCTCAACGGCTACACACCGCAGTACAGCATCAACTCCCGCGCCAAGGCTCAGGTCGTCGCGGAGAACAACTACTGGAAGCTGCCGTCCGGCGCGAAGGCCGCCAAGCTCCTCAGCGGTGACGGCACCGGCTCGGTCAAGGGCTCCGGCAACCTCGTCAACGGCACGGTGACCGACCTCGTCGCCGCCTACAACGCCGCCTCGTCCAAGGACCTGAAGACCACGGTCAACTGGACCCCGACCCTCACGACGGGCCTGGAGGCCTCGGCGAGCAACCTTCCGGCGTCGCTGGCGACGACGACGGGGGCGGGCGTGCTCAAGTAGCACCCGACACGCGAGGGCCGGGAGACCACGAGCCCCCGGCCCTCGCGTACCGCGCCGCGCGGTCCGCCGCGCCACGGACTGTGAGGGGCCCCGAGATGCTGCCCGAAGCTGCGGGAGTCGACTCACGCAGCACAAAAGTCTGACATCCCCTCCGTACCCGCCCGGCCAGGGACGGAAGACTCCCCTGCGCAGGGTCACCGTGTGCGATGGGTTGGGGGGGCTGGGTCTCGCTGCGGACCGGACGGTGGATGTTGTCGGCCCGTAGTGTCCAGGGTGACATTGAAGAGGACTACCTCGCCCGGGCGCAGACGGCCATCCATTCCATGGATGGCCGAGGCTTCCGCCCGGACGTCCGGTCCGGCGCCCTCCTGGCTGATGAGATCAATGCCCCGGTCAGGGTCGAACCACTTCACGACAACCGCAGGGCGACACGCTTCCCCCTCTCCGTTCTCGTCGGATCCGGAAGTCGCCGCTGTCCGCCCGCCTCACCGATGGGGAGGGCCTTGAGCAGGGGCGTGAAGCAGCGGAGTCCGGCGTGACGGCAGCCGGCGGGCGCCTATGGCGAACAACGCGCTGCAGCGGCGCACTCTCGCCGACAACGCCGCTTTGCCCGGTCGTCCTATGGGGCGCGAGCCTGGCGTGCCGGGCCTGGCCGATGCTCTCGCCCTCTCCCAGCCGTCACCGATCAGACGCGACCGGGCATTCTGGATCCTGGAGATGACCATGCCCGACACCGGCATGCGTCGGGCGGCGGAGTGGAGCAGGCTCTCCGACCCCGCGAGCCCCTTGCCACCGGAACGCGGGCACCGTGACCTGACCCCCGGAGCGCGCTTTGACCTCGCCCTTCTGAAGCCCCCGATCGGCCAGGCCGCGTCGGCGTTCGCTAGGACGCGGGCTGAGGCCGTGCTCGCCCGGCACGAGCGGAACCGTGCACCTCCCGCCCGCGTACGCGCAACGCCTCTTCCACGCCCAGCAACAAGGTGCCTCAGACGCGGGACTGCGCGCGATCGTCGCCGAAGGCCTCCAGGACATCTACTTCAAGGACGGCGAACCCCCGCCGACCACCTCGAAGTCGAACTCACCGACATCGACTACATCGACGTCTCGTACTGACGGATGGGTCGGCCCGGTGGTATCGCCCCGACGAGACGGGGTTCGTGGGCATGGCCGAGCTGCTTCGCGGCCCGCGGCGCCTGTGAGCCTGACCCCGTGTGCGGTCCGCCTCTCGACACCGGCCGCGAAGGTCGTCGCCGAACTCCCCGAGCACGCGGAAGAGACGGTCTGGGACCTGCTCGACGCTGCCGCGGCCGACCCGTGGGGCTTCCGCCAGTGGGACCCCGACGACCCCGAAGGCCAAGACCCCGGATCGCGTCCGCCGGCCGCCTGTCCGTCATCTACGTCGCCAACCGTCCGCTTCGGCACCTGTCCGTCCTGGACGTCGTCTGGCTCGGCGACTGATCGTGCCTCGGGCTGCTGCCGTCGGATCCGTTGCCCGGGGGCGGCGGTCTGAGCGCCGGCGCCGGGGGTTCGCCGGACGGCCCCTGGGGTCCCGGCCGGGGAGGAGGCCGGGGGAGTACGAGGTGTCCGGGTGCCGTACGGATCCGGGCGGCAGCCCGTCGTACGTGCGGGCCTGCCCCATGACGCCGGGGGGAAGGGGCGTCACGGGGGCGGGGCCCGCTCCGGAAGCCCACCCCCAAGGCAAGGCCTCCGACACCAACGCGTTTGACCCGGCGCATGCTCCCCAAACTCCCTTTTTCTCAGCATTTCTGAGAAGGCGTCACATCATGGTGCTCTCGGGCGACGTGCGGGGCCCCTTCATTACTGGTCAGCGTGCGGAAGCGAGCTCCGCTCCGGATGCCGTGCCAGCGGGGACATCGCACGCTGGTGCGTATGGCGCGTCAGACGGAGATCGTGATTCATCCCGTGTCGTCGCAGTGTGGGCACAAGGTCACCGTGCACGCCCTCGGTGTGGGCACGGACCTCGGCCGGGCCTTCACGCCCGGGGTGTCGGAGTTCCTGCGCCGGGTCGGCCTGGAGGATGTGGACCTGTCCGAGGAGGGGCCGATCCGGTGGGAGGGCGGCGGCCCCGACGTGTGGACCGGCGACATCTGACCAGCCGGACACCGGGCACGTGATGCTCCTGGGCGGGGCGGTCCCGCGGAGGCCAGCGCCCGGAGGAGGGGGAGCGGCGCCGCGACGAGCACGACGACCTGCGCGAGGACTTCTGACACAAGCAGCACCCCACGCACGCCTCGGGCATCGCCTCGCCGGTCACGTCCCGCCGTGGCCTGGCCGCCCGCCTGCGCTACCTCGACAGCCCAGCCGGCCGCGAGGCGCTGGCCGAACAGGGCATCAGCACCCGCTCCCTGCGCTCCTGGACGCGCGGCAAGTCCACCCCCTCCGCCCGGCCGGGGTGACTACGGGCGCCGGGCCGGGCGAGTGCACGAGGCCGGAGCCGCTCCCGAGCAGCCGATGCCGTTGACAATCACCGGCGGAGCCCCAGCAGGCGCAATTGCGGTTTTCCGTGTTTCGGCCAGGGCGCGGCGGAAGGTCCGGCCGGCCCGGCCAAGGACCAGCCCGCTATCTCGAGTCGCCACGCTGATGCAGAACAACGCCGATCACGCGGCACCCTTCGTGGTCAGTCCGTCCGGGAGTGTGGGTCGGCGCCCCGTCGACGACGACCTCGTACGGCGGCTGGTCGCCGGGCATTTCCCGCAGTGGGCGGGGCTGCCGGTGGAGCGGTTCCCGTCGGGCAGCACGGTCAACGCCATGTACCGGCTGGGCGAGGACATGGCCGTACGGCTGCCGTTGACGGAGGGCGGAGCCGAGGACGTGTCCACGGAACGGGAGTGGCTGCCGCGCCTCGCACCCGCGCTGCCCACGACCGTCCCCGAGGTGCTCGGGGCCGGGGAGCCCGCCGAAGGGTATCCGTGGGGGTGGGCGGTGTGCCGGTGGCTGACGGGGGAGAACCCGGAGGCGGGCGCGCTGGGCGAACCGGTGCCGCTGGCCCGGGACCTGGCCGGGTTCGTGGCGGCGATGCGCGGCATCACCCTGCCGGGGGCGCCGCGCGCCCACCGCGGCGGGCCGGTGGCTTCGCTCGACGCGTCCACCCGGGCGGCGATCGAGGAACTGCGCGGGATCCCGCAGGAGGGCGTCGACTGCGATGCGGCGGCCGCCGTGTGGGAGGACGCGCTGCGGGCCCCGGAGGGGGGACGGGCCGCCGGTGTGGCTGCACGCCGACCTGATGCCGGGCAATCTGCTCGTGGACGGTGGCAGGCTGGCCGCGGTGATCGACTTCGGGTGCATGGGGACGGGGGACCCGGCGCGCGATCTGTTCCCGGCGTGGAACCTGCCGCCGGCCGGAGCGCGGGAGGTCTTCCGCGAAGAGCTCGGCGTGGACGACGCGACCTGGAGACGGGGCCGCGGGCGGACCCTCTCGCAGGCGCTGATCGCGCTGCCGTACTAGCGGAGGACGAACCGGACGATGGCGCTCAACGCCCGGCACGTGATCCGCGAAGTGCTGGCGGAGGGGCCGGGGGTGGGCTGACGTGGGCCAGGGCGAACCGGTCGGGTCGGTCAGTCCCAGATCATGGGAATACCTCGATTCTGAAATCCGGAATACGGAGTCTCGGGATTCGGAGCGTTTCTCTTCCGGCGGCTCGCCCCGTTTCCCGTGAACAGCCTTCCGCCCGGCACGGACCGGTGGAAGGGGCGAAGGGTGGGAGCAAGTACCCCCGAGAGCTTGGTGTCACCGCTCGGAACCGGCCAATTGCCCCGCCCACCCGGCAATGTGCCGAGACCCGCCTGTGGATCCGGCCCCGGCTGATGCATCCTGGTGGCCGTCCGGACCGTAGGCGCCCTGACGGGGGGTAGGCATGGTCTCGATCGTTCGCGCCCCGGAGCCCGCCGCCGGAGGTGCCGAGAGCATCAGGTCGCGCCCTGGAGCGGCCCTGCGGGGTCAGATCATCGCGTACCACGGCTACCGGCTGCCGGAAGGCAGGCCCCGGTCCCGGCTCGAAGTCCCCGACGGCGTGGTGACGGTGGTCATCGCCCTCGCGGGCGGTCTCAGCCTCACCGCCGGTGGACCGCCACAGGGCGCCTCGTCCTTCCTCTCAGGGCTGCGCACCACCGCGACGCGCGGCGAGCACGCCGGAGGTCTGCACGGCATCGAGGTGACCTTCTCCCCGCTCGGCGCCTACCGGACCTTCGGGATACCCATGAGGTACTTCACGGAGGCCTTCGTCGACTTGTCCGACCTGCTCGGCCGGACCGCCGCCCTCCTCGTAGAGCAGCTCCGGCAGGCCGATTCCTGGGCCGACAGGTTCGCCCTCCTCGACGCCGTGTTCCTCTCCTGCCGGGACAAGGGCGGCACGGTCTCGCCCGAAGTCGGCGAGGCCCTGCGGCGGTTGCACGCGGACAGCCGGCCGGAGGCCCTCAGCAGGATCTCCAGCGAGGTCGGCTGGAGCCCCCGCCATCTGCGCGCCTGCTTCGGGCAGCAGGTGGGGCTGGCGCCGAAGGCCGTCGCCAGGGTGGCCCGGCTCCAGCGGGCGCTGCGCCTCCAGTCGCTCGGCCTGGACGGGGCCAAGGTGGCGGCCTTCGGCGGCTTCCACGACCAGGCCCACTGCATCCGCGAGTTCAAGGCGATGACCGGCCTCACCCCGTCACGGTTCGCGGCCCACCGGGGCGGACTGCCGCCCGGCTCGGCGCTGGACCGGGTGGCGGGCCGGGTGACCAGCCTGCTGCTGCCGGACGACGCCTGAACCCCGATTCCTACGACGTTGCCGACGTGGGGAAGGAGCTCCGCGATGCTGGCCGAGCTCTCCCTTCTGCGCAGGTCGGCGGGCCGGCCCGGAGGATGGCGGGCGATCCACCCCGAACTGGGGCTCCAGACTGGGGCTCCAGCTCCTGTTCCGCCGTCGGCAGGACGAACTCGAACAGCGCCGACGGGAACTGGACGAGACCCACGTCGCGGTCACCCGCATGCTCGCCGACTTCGCCGAGCCCGCGAGCGGGGGCGGGGGCACGGGCGAAGCCGGGGGCGACGAGACGGACAGCGAGCGCCTCATCGGCATGGACGCCATCCAGAGCCGACTGGAGCAGATCGCCGACAAGGCCACCACCTCGGTCTGTACGTGCATGCCGGGCAGCGGCCACTCCCCGGCGTCCATCGAGGCGGCCCGGCACAACGACGCCCAGACCCTGCTCCGCGGGGTGGAGCCCAGAACGGTCTGCCTGGGAGCGTCCGCAACAGCGCGCCGACGCTCGAGTACGCCCGCTGGCTGACGGCGTCCGGGGGCGAGGTGCGCACGGTTCCCACCCTGCCCCTGCGGATGATCCTCATCGACGGTGCCAGTGCGCTGGTCCCGCTGGACCCGTCGGACACCCGCCGCGGGGCCGTCCTCCTCCATGCGGCCGGGGCGGTGACCGCGCTGTCGACGCCCTTCGAGCAGGTGTGGGCGGTCGCGCTGCCACTCGGCGCGCGGCAGGCCAGGGACGAGGACACCGGGCTCACCGCCCAGGAACGCGAACTGCTCACCCTGCTGGCCAGCGGGCTCACCGACGAGACGGCCGCCGGGCGGCTGGGGGTGTCCCAGCGAGTTCCCCCAGGCGCCCACCGCCCCGGCCGCGCCCGTGCGATGCTGGGTGCATGACCTTGGAGGACCTGGTACGCCTGCGTCGCGCGCGGGACACGATGGACCGCGACTACGCGCAGCCGCTGGACGTCCCCGCCCTGGCCAATGTCGCGCTCATGTCGCCCGGGCACTTCTCCCGCAGCTTCCGCGCCGCCTTCGGGGAGACCCCGTACAGCTACCTCATGACCCGCCGCGTCGAGCGGGCGAAGGCGCTGCTGAGGCGGGGTGACCTCAGCGTCACGGAGGTCTGCTTCGAGGTCGGGTGCACCTCGCTCGGGTCGTTCAGCTCGCGCTTCACGGAGCTGGTCGGCGAGAGCCCGAGCGCGTACCGGGCCCGCCGCCACGAGGCTGGTGCGGCGATCCCGGCGTGCATCGCGAAAATTCATACGCGACCGATCAGGAACGGAGAAGCGGAATCGGCCGCCGCCTCGTAGCGTCGGAGGCATGACCATCAAGCTCTCACAGTGCTTCATCGCAGTCGACGACCACGACAAGGCGCTCGCGTTCTACCGCGACGTCCTCGGCATGGAGGTGCGCAACGACGTCGGGTTCGAGGGGATGCGCTGGGTGACCGTGGGCTCACCCGAGCAGCCCGACGTGGAGATCGTCCTCGAACCGCCCCTCGCCAACCCCAACGCCTCCCCGACGGACAAGCAGCAGATGGCAGAGCTGCTGGCCAAGGGCATGCTGCGGGGCGTGATCTTCTCCACCGACGACGTCGACGCCACCTTCGAGCGCATCCAGGCAGCGGGCGGGGAGGTGCTGCAGGAGCCGATCGACCAGCCGTACGGGGTCCGCGACTGCGCCTTCCGCGACCCGGCCGGCAACATGCTCCGCTTCAACCAGCCCAAGCGGTAGAGACAGTCCGCAGCACAGTCCGCAACAGCGAAACCGACGGGGACCGCACACACGCGGTCCCCGCCCGAACGACGGAGACACGATGAGCAAGGCCACGGGGACGGGGACGGGGGCGCGGTCGTCCGCGCCGCACGGTGCCGACAGCCACGACGTGATCCGCGTGCACGGCGCGCGCGAGAACAACCTCAAGGACGTCAGCATCGAGATCCCGAAGCGCCGGCTGACGGTGTTCACCGGGGTCTCCGGCTCGGGCAAGAGCTCGCTCGTGTTCAACACCATCGCCGCGGAGTCGCAGCGGCTGATCAACGAGACGTACAGCAGCTTCGTCCAGGGCTTCATGCCCACGCTCGCCCGCCCCGAGGTCGACGTCCTCGACGGGCTGACGACCGTGATCACCGTCGACCAGCAGCGGATGGGCGCCGACCCCCGGTCCACGGTCGGCACCGCCACCGATGCCAACGCGATGCTGCGGATCCTCTTCAGCCGGCTCGGGAAGCCGCACATCGGCCCGCCCAGCGCGTACTCCTTCAACACCGCCACGGTCCGGGCGAGCGGGGGCATCACCGTCGAACGCGGCGCCGCCAAGACCAAGACGGTGAAGGCGACCTACAACCGCACCGGCGGCATGTGCACGCACTGTGAGGGCCGCGGCAAGGTCTCCGACATCGACCTCACCCAGCTCTACGACGACTCCAAGTCCATCGCCGAGGGCGCGTTCACCATCCCCGGCTGGAAGTCGGACAACGTGTGGACCGTGGGGATCTACGCCGAATCGGGCTTCCTCGACCCGAACAAGCCGATCCGCCGGTACACCAAGAAGGAGATGCAGGACTTCCTCTACCGCGAGCCGACCAAGGTGAAGGTCAACGGCGTCAACCTCACCTACGAGGGGCTGATCCCGAAGATCCAGAAGTCGTTCCTGTCCAAGGACAAGGAAGCGATGCAGCCCCACATCCGGGCGTTCGTCGAGCGGGCCGTCACCTTCACCACCTGCCCCGAGTGCGACGGCACCCGGCTCAGCGAAGGGGCCCGGTCCTCGAAGCTCAAGCGGATCAGCATCGCCGACGCCTGCGCGATGGAGATCAGGGACCTCGCCGAGTGGGTCCGCGCCCTCAAGGAACCCTCGGTGGCGCCGCTGCTCGCCGCCCTGCAGCAGACCCTCGACTCCTTCGTCGAGATCGGCCTCGGCTACCTCGCCCTCGACCGGCCCGCGGGCACCCTGTCGGGCGGCGAGGCGCAGCGCGTGAAGATGATCCGCCACCTCGGCTCCGCGCTCACCGACGTCACCTACGTCTTCGACGAGCCCACCATCGGCCTGCACCCCCACGACATCCAGCGGATGAACGACCTGCTGCTGCGGCTGCGGGACAAGGGCAACACGGTGCTCGTCGTGGAGCACAAGCCCGAGGCGATCGCCATCGCCGACCACGTCGTCGACCTCGGCCCGGGCGCCGGCACGGCGGGCGGCACCGTCTGCTTCGAGGGCACCGTCGAGGGCCTGCGGGCCGGTGACACGATCACCGGCCGCCACCTCGACGACCGCGCCACGCTCAAGGAGACGGTGCGCGAGCCCTCCGGCACGCTGGAGATCCGCGGCGCGACGGCGAACAACCTGCGGGACGTCGACGTCGACATCCCGCTCGGGACGCTGGTCGTCATCACGGGTGTCGCCGGCTCCGGCAAGAGCTCCCTCGTCCACGGCTCGATCCCGGCGCGCGAGCAGGTGGTGTCGGTCGACCAGACGCCGATCCGCGGTTCCAGGCGCAGCAACCCGGCGACCTACACCGGACTGCTCGACCCGATCCGCAAGGCCTTCGCGAAGGTCAACGGGGTGAAGCCGGCCCTGTTCAGCGCCAACTCCGAGGGCGCCTGCCCCACGTGCAACGGCGCCGGGGTCATCTACACCGACCTGGCGATGATGGCGGGCGTCGCCACCCCCTGCGAGGACTGCGAGGGCAAGCGGTTCCAGGCGGAGGTGCTCGAATACCGGCTCGGCGGCCGCGACATCAGCGAGGTCCTCGCGATGTCCGTCAGCGAGGCCGAGGAGTTCTTCGGCGCCGGCGAGGCGCACACGCCGGCCGCGCACAAGATCCTCGACCGGCTCGCCGACGTGGGCCTCGGGTACCTCACCCTCGGCCAGCCGCTCACCACGCTGTCCGGCGGCGAGCGGCAGCGGCTCAAGCTGGCCACCCACATGTCGGAGAAGGGCGGCGTCTACGTCCTCGACGAGCCGACCACCGGCCTCCACCTCGCCGACGTCGAGCACCTGCTCGGCCTGCTCGACCGGCTCGTGGACTCCGGCAAGTCGGTGATCGTGATCGAGCACCACCAGGCGGTCATGGCGCACGCCGACTGGATCATCGACCTCGGCCCCGGAGCCGGCCACGACGGCGGCAAGATCGTCTTCGAGGGCACTCCCGCCGACCTGGTGGCCAAGCGCTCCACCCTCACCGGCGAGCACCTCGCGGCGTACGTCGGCGCCTGACCCGGCCGCACGCCGACCACGGCGCCGCACGCGAGCCGCCACGGGGACCGCCCCGGCCGGATGTTCCGGCCGGGGCGGTCTGCGTACGCGCGCACGCGCAGGTGTGGCTACCAGAGCACGGGCAGGCGTTCCGGCAGGCGCTTCATGAAGCGGGTCCGCCAGACCAACTGGTCGACGGGGACGGCGAGCTGGAGGTTGGGCATCTTCTCCAGCAGGACCTCGACGGCGATCTCGGTGTGCCGCTTGCCGAGGGCGGTGGCGGGGCAGTAGTGCTGCCCGCCGCCGAAGGAGAGGTGCGTGCCGGCGTTGGCGCGGTCGATGTCCACGACGTGCGGGTCCGGGTACACGGCCGGGTCGGTGTTGGCGGCCTCGACCAGGACCAGCAGCAGCTCGCCCTTCTTCACCTCGACGTCGCCGAGGGTGACGTCCTCCAGGGCCAGGCGGGGCAGCCCGTCGGCGATGGAGAGGTTGATGCGCAGGAGTTCGTCCACGGCGGCCGGGATCTTCTCCGGCGCCTCGCGCAGCTGCTCCCACACCTCGGGGTGCTGGATGAGGGAGACGAGCGCCATCGTCAGGAAGCCCATGGTGGAGATGACACCGGCACCGAACAGCGTGACGCCGACCGTGGCCAGCATCTCGTCCGTCAGGTGGGCGTAGTCCGGGTCGTTGCGCAGGGCGGCGAGTTCGGACATGAGCCCGGTGGTGGCGGGGTCGTCCAGGCGCTCGACCATGTAGGCCATGTCCCGGTCCCAGTTGAGCTTGGCACCGGTGACGGGGCAGGCCGAGTTCATGAAGGCGATGTCGAGGCTGGCGGCCAGGCGCGGGGCGTCGGCCTCCGGGATCCCGAGGATCCGGCAGTGGAGGCGCTCGGCGTACGGGTTGGCGAACTGGCCGCGCAGGTCGACCGGCGCGCCGTAGGCCAGCAGGCTGTCGACGAGGGCGTTGGCCTCGGCGCGCATCCAGTCGACGAGGCCGTCGGTCTTGGGGTTGATCGCCTTGAGGACGGCCTTGCGGAGACCTGCTCCGGTGATGTTGCCCATGTTGTTGACGACCTCGGGCGGGATCGTCAGGGCGTACTGGCGGGGCACGCCGGGGGCCGACGTGTCCTTCAGGCTGAACCGGGGGTCCTCCAGGACCTGCTTGCACAGTTCATAGGAGGAGACGAGCCAGGCCTCGTCACCGGCGATCGTGCGGACCCGCTTCACGGGCTCGTTGCGGAGTGCCTCGATCTCGCTGGGGAGTTGGTCGCCGCGCGCGGAGAACGGGAAGTCGAGCAGGGTGTCAGTGGGCATCGGGGTGTCCTTCGGCGGGCGTGATGATGGCGTGGCCCTGGTTGCGCGAGGCGCGCAGACCCGAACCGCGGGAGTAGAGCAGTTCCGCCATCGGCAGGAGCTGGTGGTAGCAGTTGAGCGAGGACGGCACGCCGAGGATGGCCGGCGTGTCGAGGAAGAGCGGCGCCTCGGCACAGACGTACTCGAGGCACACCTCCCGCTGCCGGGTCGTGGCGGACTTCCCGTCCAGGACCTTGGAGGAGAGGAATGAGTCGACCAGGGAGTTGCAGGTCTTGCGGAAGTCCGGGTCGTTGTCGAGCAGGCTGTTCAGGTGGCTGTGCAGAGCGCGGTAGGCCGGGATGTCGGTGAGGGAGGACATCGGCCGGGCGCGCAGGCGGGTGCCGGTGGGGTCGGCTTCTGCGGCGGCGTTGTTCACCTTGGCGCGAACGCCACGCAGGTTCTTGACCGCCTTGCGTCGGGCCTCGTCCTCGCCGTAGCCGAGGGCCTCGTACATCTCTGCCACGTGCAGGTCGGTGTAAATGAGGTCGACCTGCTCGAAGTTGCGCATCCCCCATTGGGCGAGGTCGAGAACGCGCTGGGCGGAGAAATAGCTGTTCCCCGGGGAGATGCCAATGACGGCATGGTCGCCTTCGGTGCTAATCACCTGGCAGTGAGGGGTGTACGGCCGGACTGTGAAGACTTCGGTCGCTGTCGTCAACAGGTGTCGGGTCCTTTGCGCCGCAAGTCCCATGGGGCCCTGTGCCCCGGGTGTGGCGGCGACGTGAAGGAAGGTACCGCAACTCTGTGCGACGTTCCATCACTTCCTGTTGGTAACTCACCTGTCGGACAACACGGTTGACTTGGGCATCTTTTGTGTGGGCTGTCCGTGGCGGAGAGTTGGCGACGAGTTCGTGCCGAGTCGGCGAACTCCGGTGGCGATCCGGTCGGGGACGGAGCCACCCGGGCGGCGGCGGCCGACCCCTGTCCTCGCGCTTCGTGGACGCGCCGGCAGGTCGGCCGTGGTCCCGTCGGCCCCTCGGTCAGAAGGTCTCCGCCCAGTCGACCATCGGCATGGACTCGAAGGCCGAAACGGACGTGGCCGCGGTCTCCCCGTTGTGGGAGCCGACCGTGTTGTCGCGTCCGGCGTTGAAGATGTCGTCCTGGGCCGACTGGACGATGTTGCTGCCGATGACGAACACGTACGTCGGGCCCGAGTCGGCGGCCGCGGGCGCGGCGGCGGCGAACAGGCCGAGCAGGGTGCCGGCGGCGAGGACGGCCAGGGCGCGGGAAGTGGTACGGACGGTTCGCTTCACGGCGATGCCTTTCGCAGATTCGGAACGTACACCCCCGGAAGGTAGGAGCCCCGCCCCGCCATGGAGGGCCGACACACGGCGGTCGCCCTGAATGGCCCACGCCGCCGTACTCTTCCCCGGGCTCTGGCGGTCGCGGGCGGCCGGCTCGCGTAGCGCGACGGGGAGCCCGCCCTGACGCTCAACGGGAAGCCCGTTGCCGAGCCCTGCCCGGCACCCGGCCCCCGGCACCCGGCTCCCCGGCCGCCGGGTCCTCACCCCGGCGGCAGTTCGCGTAGCCTGCCCTCCGCGACGAACGCGACGCCGCCCCCGACGCGCACCGAGCGGACGTCCTCGCCCGTGGCGACGTCCTCGACGACCCCGTCGTTGTTCCAGTGCCGTCCCTCCAGGGCCGCGGCGTCCAGGAGGTAGGCGAACTGGGCTCCGACGTGGTGATAGCGCACGAGTCGGCCCCGTCAGTGGCCGAAGGGCGGTTCGAAGCAGCCGCTCTCCATGTACGGGCCGTTCGTCTTGACCTCGTAGTTGGTCTTCTGCACGAACGCCGTGACGCAGGCGTCGTCGTGGACGCGCAGCCCGACGCGGGTGCCCTCGGGCGTGACGTAGTGGTCGGCCTGGAAGCGCGGCTCCATCCCCCGGATGCTGATCGTTCCGCCGAGCCGTTCGCCCTTCGGCCCGGTCCGCTCCTCCTCGTATCCGAGCGGCTGCAGGGCCGCCCGCACGCTCGGGAGGTCCCATGTGCCCGCCTCCCAGAGCCGCTTGAGCACGGGCTCGATCCGGTCGGCCTCCTTCCGCGCGTCCTTGGCGCTGGCGGGGGACATCTCGCCCGAGCGGCGGTGGGCGTTGTTGTCCCCGTAGTGCGGGGCGCCGTCGCCGGCCCCGGGCTCCACGTAGGGGGAGGCGCCGGGGGCACTGGGGCTCGCGCTTGCGCTCGTGCTCGTGCTCGGCAGCGGGTCCGGGGCGCCGGGAGCCGCATCCGTACCGCGGCGCTCGCCGCAGCCGGTCAGGGACAGGGCAGCGCTCAGCAGAAGAGCGGCCGCGGCGCAGCGACGGCGCGGCCCGCGTATCGAAGTGACCATGGGACGACTCTGCCATGCCGGCCCGCGAAGCCGCCCTCCGCCACCACGGCGGGACAGCCCTTAGGCTTGGGCCGTGACCAGCAGGGAGAGCAGCCGCCGAAAGGTGCTGGCCGCCGGGGTCGGTGCGCTGGCCGTGGCGCTGGCCGGGTGCTCGGGGGACGCCGGTCCGGTTCGCGGGCTGCGGCTCGCGACGGGGCCGGAGGGCGGGCCGTACAACGCCTTCGGGAAGGCCCTGGCCCAGGCCGTCGGCGCGAGCGGCCGGCCGCTCGAGATCGTGCCCGTGAGCACCGCGGCGAGCGTGGACAACCTGCGGCAGCTGGACGACGGCTCCGTGGACCTGGCGCTGGCCATGGCCGACGTGGCCGAGGACGCCGTACTGGGGCGCGAGTCGTTCTCCCGGCCGGCCGCCGTGACGGCGCTGGCCCGGGTCTACGTGAACTACACGCACCTGCTCGTCCCGGCGGACGGGCCGGTGCACGCGGTGGGGGACCTCGCCGCGCGTCCGGTCGCGGCCGGCGCGGAGGGCTCGGGCGTGCAGGTGGTGGCCGAACGGGTCCTGCGGGCGGCCGGGCTGGGCGACGGCCCCGCGCCGGCCCGCGGCCGGAGCCTGGGTCTCGCCGCCTCGGTCGAGGCCCTGCGCGAGGGCACGGTCGACGCGCTGTTCTGGTCCGGTGGCGTGCCCACGCCGGCGCTGTCGGGGCTGGCGCGCGAGCTGCCCCTGCGCTTCCTGCCGCTCGACGGCTACGTGGGCGCGCTGCGGGAGCGCTACGCCCCCGCCTATTCGGCGGTCACCCTGCCGGCCGGGGTGTACGGGCTCACGGAACCGGTGGCGACCATCGGGGTCGGCAACTACCTCCTGGCCCGCGCGGACCTGCCGGAGGGCGCCGCCCGCGCCCTGCTCCAGGTCGTGTTCCGGCAGTGGCGCGATCTGCTGCGCGAGGTCACGGCAGGAGCGCGGCTGGAACCCCGGTTCGCGATCTCGACCGGGGAGGTGCCGCTCCATCCGGGGGCCGTCGCCTACTACCGGTCGGTGTACGGCTGAGCCGTCATCGCGCCGGCAGCCGCAGCTCGACGACCAGGCCGTGCGGCACGTTTCCGCGGACCTCCAGCCGGCCGCCACTGCCGCGGGCGAGTTCGTCGGCGATGGCCAGTCCCAGTCCGCTGCCGCGTACGTTCTGGTGCTCGGGGGAGCGCGCGAAACGCCTTAGCAGCAGGGCCAGTTGGTCCTCCGGCACGCCCGGCCCGTCGTCGGCGACCCGGACGACGGCGCTCCCGTCGTCCGCCCGTGCGGCGAGCACCTCGACACGGCCGTCGCGCGGCACGAACTTGACCGCGTTGTCGAGGAGCGAGTCGAGGATGCGGCCCGCCGCATCGGGCAGCGCCCGCGCCGGCAGTTCCTCCGGCGGGCCGGCGGCCGTCAGGTGCACTCCCGCGGCGCGGAAGACCGGGGTCCAGGCCGTCACCCGGTCCCGTACCGCCTGTGCCACGTCCTGATGGCCCGGCTCCGCCGTTCCGGACTCCACCCGTGCGAGGGACAGCAGGCCGTCGAGGAGTTCCTCCAGGCGCTCCGCCTCGTCCAGGGCGCGGGAGTGCTCGGCGAGGCCGGGTCCGGGAACGATGTGCGGTTCGACGTTCTCCAGTTGCAGCACGAGGGTGGCGAGCGGATTGCGCAGCTGGTGGGAGGCGTCGGCGACGAAGTCGCGCTGGCGGCCTATGGAGTCGGCCATCGCCTCCGCCATGGCGTTGAAGTGCTGCCGCAGATTCCGCAGTTCCGGGGGGCCGGTGTCGGACACGGCCCGTGCCCGGAGGCTGCCGGCGGTCAACCGCTCCACCGCCCGGTCCAGATCGAGGAGCGGGCGCATCAGCCAGCGCGCGATGCCCGCCGCGACCAGGGCCGCCGCGGCGAAGGCGGCGACCGCCCCGGTGGCGATGAGCGACCAGCGGACCGCCACGTCCCGGCGGGCGGCGTCGGTGGGGACGGCCAGCAGGACGGCCCCGCTGACCCGCTCGTCCCGGCCGACCGGTTCGGCGAGGACGACGGTCCTCGGGCCCCACGGGCGCAGCGTGGGCAGCCGGTCGGTGGAGCGGCCGGTGAGGGCGCGGCGACGGGCGTCCACCGCGGCGGAGGGGGCGCCCGAAGCGGTGTCGGCGTCGGCGCCCGCGTCCGTGGCGGCCTGCGACGCGGGCCCCGATCCGGCCCGCGCGATGGTCTCGCCCGCCGTGTCGACCACCACCACGCCGGCTCCGTACAGCTCGGCGTACCGGCCGATCTCGGCCGAGAGCTCCGCCCGGTCGGCGGCGGTGCGCATCCGGTCGGCGAGATCGGCGAACCGTACGGCCTCCGAACGCCGTTGGAGCAGCAGGTGCTCGGTGCGTCCGCGGGCGTAGGCGTCCGCCAGGGGGACGCAGAGCAGCAGCGCCGCGGCCCCCATGAGCACCATCAGCACGGCGAGGAGCCTGCGCCTCATCGCGCGCCGTCCCCTTCCGCGGGTGCGGTGGGGGAGCCGAGCTGGTAGCCGAACCCGCGGACCGTGCGCACCAGGTGGGAACGGCCGGTCTTGGCGCGGATGCCCGCCACGTGCACGTCCAGGGAGCGGGAGGCGGCGAGGAAGACGTCCCCCCAGATCCGGTCCAGGATCACCTCGCGGGAATGGACCTCGTCGGGGCGGGCGGCGAGGAAGGCGAGGACGTCGAACTCGCGCCGGGTCAGCCGCACTTCGACGCCCGCCACCGTGACGGTGCGGCCCGCCAGGTCGACCTCGACGTCCCCGGTGCGCACGGGCAAGGCCCGGCCTCCGGCGCCCCCGACACCGCCGGGGTCGGCGGGGTGGGCCGGGTGGGCGCCCGCACGGCCGGACCGAGGGTCGGTCCGGCGGCGTACGGTGTCGATACGGGCCATCAGCTCGGCCATCCGGAACGGCTTGACCACGTAGTCGTCGGCGCCCGCCCGCAGCCCCTGCACGATGTCGCGCTCCTCGCAGCGCGCGGTCACCACGATCAGGGGCGCGTCGCAGACCGTCCGCAGCCGCCTCAGCAGTTCCAGCCCGTCGAGGTCGGGCAGGCCCAGGTCCAGCAGGACGAACCCGGCCTCGTGCACGTGCCGCAGGGCGTCCAGGGCGCGGCCCACCCGGCGCACCGTGTGCCCGCGCTGGGCGAGGGCGGTGCCGAGGGCCCGTGCCATTCGGTCGTCGTCCTCGACGAGAAGCGCGTGCATAGACATTTCCCTCGCGACCTGTGACCCCGGTCGGCTCAGCTTACGGGAGCCGCCGCCGGACGTTCCGGCGCTTCACCGGCACCGGCACCGGCACCGGAGTCGGCCTCGGCCTCGGCACGGCTGAGTGCGGCGTTGCGGGTGTCCGGCATCAGGACGTACGTCACGAGGGAGACGAGGGCGCAGCCGGAGACGTACCAGAAGAACATCTTCTCGTGGCCGCTGTTCTTGAACCACAGCGCCACGTACTCCGCCGTGCCGCCGAAGAGCGCGTTGGCGATCGCGTACGGCAGCGCCACGCCCAGGGCGCGCACCCGGGTCGGGAACAGCTCGGCCTTCACCGCGGCGTTGATCGAGGTGTACCCCGTGATGATCACCAGGGCCAGCAGGGACAGGCCCAGCGCGGACCAGTACGAGGACGCCGATCCGAGCGCGGTCATGATCGGGTACGTACCCACGGTGCAGCCCACCGCGAAGGTGATCAGGAGCGGGCGGCGGCCGATCCGGTCGGACAGCATCCCGGCGAAGGGCTGCAGCACGGCGAAGAGCGTCAGGGCGGTGAAGCTGACCAGGGTGGCGGTCGTCTTCGGCAGGCCCGCGCTGCCGACCAGGTACTTGGTGAGGTAGGTGGTGTACGTGTAGTAGGCCACGGTGCCGCCGAGGGTGAGCGCCATGACCAGGCCCGCCTGCCGCCGGTAGAGCCACAGGGCCTTCAACGTGCCGCGGGTGCTGTCGTCGTGGGCGTCCTCGCCGGCCGCGTCCTCCTTGAAGGCGTCGGTCTCCTGGAGCCGGCGCCGCAGCCAGAAGACGACCACCGCGAACAACGCCCCGAGGACGAAGGGGATCCGCCACCCCCAGCTCTCCAACTGGGCGGTGGTGAGGGTGTGTTGCATCGTGATGAGGATCCCCAGGCCGAGCAGCTGGCCGCAGGTCATCGACACGTACTGGAAGGAGGAGCCGAGGCCGCGCCGGTTGCGGGCCGACGCCTCGGTCAGGTAGGTGGCGCTGGCCGCGTACTCGCCGCCGATGCTCATCCCCTGGAGCAGGCGCGCGAGCAGGAGCACCAGGGCGCCGAAGTAGCCGGCCTGCCCGTAGGTCGGGGCCACGGCGATCAGCAGGGCGGCCACCGACATCATCGAGACGGTGAGGGTGAGGGCGCTCTTGCGGCCGTGCCGGTCGGCGGCGCGGCCGAGGATCCATCCGCCGACGGGTCGCATCAGGAAGCCGACGGCGAAGATGCCCGCCGTGTTCATCAGCTGCGTGGTCGGATTGTCGCCGGGGAAGAAGGAGTCGGCGAAGTAGATCGCGAAGCTGGCGTAGACGAACCAGTCGTACCACTCGACGAGGTTGCCGAGCGACCCGCCGACCAGGGCGAGACGGCGCCTCTTGCGCTCGTCCCCGGGCGGTGAAGCGGGCATGACGGCGGACGCGGACATGGCGGCTCCTGACGGATGTCCCCGAGGGGAGTGGGAGGAATGCCCCGGTGGCGGGGAAGTGTCCCGAGCATGCGTCGGCCGTCGTACCCGGACAAGCTCCGGCACGCAGATCTAACGTTCCGCTAAGAAAGCCGCTCGGCTGCGGGGATTTCACGGCTCAGTCATGTGCACGTCATATCCACTCCACGGCGGCCACCCTCGGGTGGCCCACCGTGGTGGCGCCGGACCGGGAGCACCGTCAGGAGCACCCCCGGCGGATCGAACCGCGGCCCGGCCCCCCACCCAATAGCATGAGCAGGAGGCAGGATGAGCGTGATCAGGAGAAGGCGGACACCGGTCGTGGCAGCGGCGACCCTCGTGGCCCTGGGAGTGGTCGCCGGCCCGGCGCACGCCCGCGGCGACCACGGCGCGGTGCCCGCGCTGCCCCAGGTGCAGGCCTCCCTGGAGACGCCCTCCCTGTTCGACGACGAGGCCGGCGGCAACGCGAACGCCGACGACCCCGCGATCTGGCGCAACGAGAAGGACCCGGACCGCAGTCTGGTCATCGCCACCGCCAAGGAGGGCGGCCTGCGCGTGTACGACCTCGACGGACGCCAGGTGCAGTCCCTGCCGGCCCCGCGGCCGCCGCGCGAGGGCGACGCGCCCGGGCGCTTCAACAACGTCGACCTGATCACCGGGCTCCGCTTCCCCGGCGGCGCCCGCCACGATGTGGCCGTCGTCTCCGACCGGGGCCGCGACCAGCTGCGCGTCTACCGGATCGACCCCCGGCGGCCCTCGGCCCCGCTGGTCGACGTCACCGACGAGTCGGCGGCCCCGCAGGTCTTCTCCGCCGACCAGGACGAGGTCAACGACCAGCGCACCGTCTACGGCCTGGCCGCGTACACCGACCGGCGCAGCGGCCGTTCCTTCGCCGTGACCAGCCGACGCCACGCCACCGCCCTCGCCCTCGCCGAACTCCTGCCCGACGCGCAGGGGAAGGTCGGCTACCGCACCGTCCGCACCACCTCGCTGCCGTCCTCCTTCACGCTCCCCGACGGGAAGGCGTGGACCCCGTGCGGTGAGCCCGGCGAACTCCCGCAGGTCGAGGGCATGGTCGTCGATCCCGACACCGGTGACCTCTACGCGGGCCAGGAGGACGTCGGCATCTGGAAGCTGGACGCCGACCTGCGTTCCCCCGCCCGCCTGATCGAGAAGGTCCGCTCCTTCGGGGTGCCCGGCACCAGGAACCCCGCCACCGAGGAATGCGACGCGGGCGCGGACCCCGGCTTCGGCGGCCGGCACGTCTCCGCCGACGTGGAGGGCCTGACCATCTGGCGCGACCCCGAGCACCCCGGCCACGGCGGCTACCTGCTCGCCTCCAGCCAGGGCGACGACACCTTCGCCGTCTTCGACCGCGAGCGCGGCAACGCCTACGTCCGCAGCTTCCGCATCGCGGCGGGCACCCGGCCCGGCGTGCCCGACGGGTCGCAGGAGTGCGACGGCGCCGCCGTCACCAGCGCGCCGCTGGGCAGGAGGTTCCCGAACGGCCTGCTGGTGGTCCAGGACGGCGCCAACACTCCCGGGACCACCGGTCCCGACGGGGAGGCCCGCACCGACACCGACTTCAAGTTCGTGGACCTCGGCGGCCTCGAAGGGGCCGCGCGCCTCTGACCCCGGGCCTGTCCGGGACCGGCCTCCCCGAGGACGGCCGGGCCCGGACAGGACAGGACGGGACTGGACGCCGCCGCGTTCGCGCGGCTCGGTAGGATCGCGACCGCATACGACGGAAGGCGATCATGGCGGACAGTCCCCTCAGGCCCAGCTCGTTGATCAACACGGTCTACGGGGCGTTCCTGCGACGCCTCGGAGGCTGGATCTCCGTAGCCGACCTGGTCACCCTGATGTCCGAACTGGACGTCGACGGCCCGGCGGCGCGCTCGGCGATCTCCCGGCTCAAGAAGAAGGGCGTCCTCGAACCGGAACGCCGCGGCGCCACCGGGTACCGGCTCAGCGCGGCCGCCCGGCCCGTCTTCGACGAGGGCGACCGGCGCATCTTCGCCAGCCTGGAACCGGCGAAGCTCAGCGACGGCTGGGCCATGGCCGTCTTCTCCGTTCCGGAGTCCGAGCGGTCGTACCGCTACCAGCTGCGCACCCGGCTGACCTGGCTGGGCTTCGGCAACATCGCCCCCGGTGTGTGGCTGGCGCCCGGCCGCCTGCTCGGCGACGCCCGCGACATGCTCGTCCGCCTCGGACTCAGCGACTACGTGCACCTGTTCGCCGCCGACTACGCCGCCTTCAGCGAGCTGCCCGAGACCGTCAGCTCCTGGTGGGACTTCCCGGCGATCGAGGAGCAGTACGCGGGCTTCACCCAGGCCTACGGACCCCTCGCCGCGCAGCTGACCGAGCAGCCCGACGTCGACGGCGCCGAGGCCTTCCGCGCCTACGTCCCGATGCTCACCCAGTGGCGCCGCCTGCCGTACCTCGACCCGGGCCTGCCCGCCGAACTGCTCCCCGCCGACTGGAACGCCGTCGCCGCCCGGCAGATCTTCCAGCAGCTCAACGACGTACTCGCCGCACCCGGCCTGCGCCACGTCCAGGAGATCACCGGCCTGACGGAGGAGCCCCCCGCTTCCGGAACGGCCTAGGCGTGTTGTCCGGGCAGGTTGGTGACGCGGCTGGCGGGTCCTCGTATGCGGTGTAGGTCTCGCCCGCCCGCGCTCCGAAGGTGTTCCGCACCCTCGCGAGCACCTGGTCCTTGGTCACGTCGGCGTAGGCCCGGTTGAGCGCGAAGGCGAGGTTGGCCTCCTCCCGGTCCAGCCGATGACGACGTCTGGTGCTCGTCGCGGACGCCGAAGCCGCCCTGGCCTACTACCGGGACGTCCTGGGCTTCGTGGTGCTGCACGACCAGACGGCCGACGGCTACCGCTACCTGCACATCGGCCTGCCCGGGCGGACCGGCCCGACCGGGCGGCCGACGGCCGGCCTCTGGCTGATGCCCGCGACCACCGCCCTGGAACGCGAGCTGATCGGCCGTCAGTGCGGTGGCCGGCCCCTGCTCGTCCTGTACACGGACGACGTGGGCCGGACCGGCACGCACCTGCGCGCCCGCGGTGTGCGGGTGTGGAACGAACGGGTGGGGGACGCGGGCCGTTCCCTGCACTTCGCCGACCTCTACGGCAACGTCATCGTGGCGGCTCAGCTGCCGCGCTCCTGAGCGCCCGGGCGAGGTGGCGGGCGGTGTCACGGGTGCGGCGCGGTACGCGGCGGCCGTCCTCGACGAGCGCGGCGGCCCGGCCCATCACCCGCAGCGCCCGCACGGACCCCACGGTGGGCACGGCCTCCATCAGGGTCCCCATGGCCGTGTCGGCCTCGCGCCAGTCGCCCGCCCGGGCCAGGACCCGGGCGAGCTCCGCCGCGAACAGCACCCGGTAGGCCGGGCCGTCACCGTCGGCGTGCGCCGCGCCGTGCAGGAGGGCGGCCGCCGCGTCCAGGTCCCCCAGCGCGGCCCGGGCCAGTCCCTGGTGGCCTTCGAGCTCGGGACGGTCGAACCACCAGGCCCACGGCGGGTCCCGGTCCGTCGGCGGGTCGTCGAGCAGCTCGGCGGCGGTGCGCAGGGCCCGCCCGGCCTCGGGCCCGCGCCCCAGCCGGGCCAGGGCCCGCCCGGCACGCACCTGGAAGATCGCCGCGACGCGCCCGGGAAGGTCCTCGCGGGCCAGCACGGAGGACGCGATCCGAAGGGAACTCCCGGGCCGGCCCAGGTGCTCCTCCTGCATCGCCAGCACCGCGAGCACCAGGGGTTCCACGGTGGCCGGTCCGGCCGCGCGCCCGCCGCGGGCCAGCTCCAGGGCCCGCAGGTGGAGCCGCCGCGACACGTCGTGCCGTTCGGCGTCGAAGGCGATCCACGCGGCGACCTGGAACAGCTCGGCGCGCGCGGCCCGCTCCGCGTCGTCCCGTACCGGGCCGCCGCCGACCGTACGGACCGCCTCCAGGGCCGCGCCCACCGCCCACCGCGCCCCGGCCGCCACATCGAGCGCGACGAGCTCCTCCGTCAAGTCCTTCACCTCGGCCACCGAACACACCTCGGTCACCCCGGCCCCCTTCCGTCGATTCGGCCGGCTACCGCGCCGGGTCGGCGGCGGGCAGCACCAGCGTGGCCACGGCCCCGCCGTCCGGGGCGTTCGAGAAGGCCGGTTCCGCGCCGACCCCCTCGGCCCGGCCCCGCGCGATCGTCAGCTGCTCCACCCCGCCGTCGAGACGCGACACCTCCGGCAGGTCCTCCACGAGCGCGCCCCACACCCTGACCCGGTCCCGGACGTAGTCCGCGGCCGGCTCCTGCGAGCGCAGTTCGGCGGTGGTGGCCAGGCCCGTCAGCGGGGTCCGCAGCTCGTGCGCGACGTCGGCTCATCCGGCCGGCGGCCAGCGCACCCGGCGGCGCCGCGACCGCTGCTCGCGGAAGAGCTCCAGACCGGTCAGCCCGTCCGCCGCGACCGTGGTCGCGAAGCCGTACCGGTCGAGCGCGATGCGGACGGTGTCGCGGATCACCACGTCGTCCTCGACGAGCAGCAGGCGGTGCGTGGTCCCGCCCGGTTCCTCGGTCACGGTTCCCCCCGGAGCGTGCGCGGGGACGGATCGCGCCCCCTGTGATCATCGTAGGCGGACCGGCCGCGCCGGACGACACCGGCCGTGGCTGCACGGAAGCGGGCCACCCCGGCGTGAGGATGGGGTCATGGCCGACACCTTCGCTTCGCGCACCATCGACGTGACGACCGGGGACCGGGAGACGGTCCACGACCTGACCGCTGCCTGCGCCGCCTTCCTCGCGGAGGTGGCACGGGGCCAGTGCGGACTGCTGAACCTCTTCACGCCCCACGCGACCGCCGGCCTCGCCGTCATCGAGACGGGAGCGGGCAGCGACGACGACCTCCTGACGGCCCTGGGGTCGCTCCTGCCCGCCGACGACCGCTGGCGGCACCGGCACGGATCCCCCGGCCACGGGCGGGACCACGTACTGCCCGCGATCGTCCCGCCCCACGCGACGCTGCCGGTGATCGACGGAACGCTCGCGCTGGGCACCTGGCAGTCCGTCACCCTGGTGGACACCAACCGGGACAACCCCCGGCGCCAGGTCCGCCTGACCTTCCTCGGCTGCTGAAGGAGCGTCAGAGCCGGGGCGCAGGGGTGAAGACGTCACCATCATGACAGGTCAGAGGGCATTTTCGTAGGACCAAGGGCACAGCCGGATTGTCTTGTTCGGACCCCTGTGCGGCTTTGAGAATCACCGTCATGACTCACACAGCGCACCCCAGTCACGACGCGGTACTCCGAGCCCGAGTGGCCCTCCTCGGATCACAGGCACTGTCGGTCCGTCAGGAGGTCGCCGCCTACCGCGTGCTCGCCCAGGTGAGTCCGCTGGCGTACCTGCCCCTGCTGCCCCACGCGCTGTACGAATACAGCCGCATGGAGTTCGCCCACCTGCCCGAGACGGCCCTGGCCCTGCGCGCCGAGGCCGTCGCCGCCGCCCGCCGCATCTACTCCATGGAGCCCGACCGGGCACGCGTGCTCGTCGGCGCGCTGCTCCGCTACAAGCAACAGCTGGTACTCATGGGCCGAGAGGCGGAAGTCGACGCCGTGGACCAGGAGATCGCCCGAGTGGAGTGACCTGCCGGCCGCGTCCGCGCACACGTGGACCGCCGCGCGGCGGGGCGTCGGTCACCAGCGCCAGGCGAGAGCTTCCGGAAGATCATTTCCAAGGCTCCGCCTCCTGCAGACACACTCTGGGGCGTCCGGGCCGGCCGGCCGGAGTGGGCGGCCGGCCCGGACTTCGGGTCACGCGAGGTCGAAGCGGTCCAGCGTCATCACCTTGTCCCACGCGGCGACGAAGTCCTTGACGAACTTCGCCTTCGCGTCGTCGCTCGCATAGACCTCCGCGAGCGCGCGCAGCTCCGAGTTCGACCCGAAGACCAGGTCGGCGCGGGTGCCGGTCCACTTGAGGGCGCCCGTGGCGGCGTCGCGGCCCTCGAAGGTGCTCTCGTCCCCTGCCGTCGCCTTCCACGTCGTGCCCAGGTCGAGAAGGTTGACGAAGAAGTCGTTCGTCAGGGACCCGGGGGAGGTGGTGAAGACGCCGTGCGAGCTCTGCTGGTGGTTCGCGCCCAGGACGCGCAGGCCACCGACCAGGACGGTCAGCTCGGGCGCGCTCAGGTTCAGCAGGTTCGCCTTGTCGATGAGGAGGTACTCGGCCGGCAGCCGGTTGCCCTTCCCCAGGTAGTTGCGGAACCCGTCGGCGGTCGGCTCCAGCGCGGCGAACGACTCCACGTCCGTCTGCTCCTGCGCCGCGTCCGCGCGGCCCGGCGCGAAAGGCACCTCGATGTCGAAGCCGGCGTCCTTGGCGCCCTGTTCGACGGCGGCTGCGCCGGCGAGCACGATCAGGTCGGCGAGCGAGATCCGCTTGCCGCCGGACTGGGCGGCGTTGAAGGAGTCCTGGATCCCCGTCAGCGTGCGCAGCACCGTCGCCAGCTGGTCGGGTTCGTTGACCTCCCACCCGCTCTGCGGCTGGAGCCGGATGCGCGCGCCATTGGCACCGCCGCGCTTGTCGCTGCCGCGGAACGACGAGGCCGAGGCCCACGCCGTGGACACGAGCTGGGACACCGTCAGGTCCGAGGCGAGGACCTGCTGCTTGAGGGAGGCGATGTCGGCGGCGTCGACGAGCTCGTGCGTCACCGGCGGGAGCGGGTCCTGCCACAGCAGCGTCTCGGCCGGGACCTCCGGGCCGAGGTAGCGCACGACCGGGCCCATGTCGCGGTGGGTCAGCTTGTACCAGGCGCGGGCGAAGGCGTCCGCGAACTCGGCGGGGTTCTCCAGGAAGCGCCGGGATATCTGCTCGTAGGCCGGGTCGATCCGCAGCGAGAGGTCGGTCGTCAGCATCGTCGGCGCGTGACTCTTGGACGCGTCGTGGGCGTCGGGCACGGTACCCGCGCCCGCCCCGTCCTTCGGCCGCCACTGGTGCGCGCCGGCGGGGCTCTTGAACAGCTCCCACTCATAGCCGAAGAGGATCTCGAAGAAGCTGTTGTCCCAGGTGATCGGGGTGTTCGTCCAGATGCCCTCCAGACCGCTGGTGATCGCGTCGGCGCCCTTGCCGGTACCGAAGGAGTTCGCCCAGCCGAGGCCCTGCTGCTCGACCGAGGCGGCCTCGGGGTCCGCGCCGACGCTCTCCGCCGGGCCCGCGCCGTGGGTCTTGCCGAAGGTGTGGCCGCCCGCGATCAGGGCGACCGTCTCCTCGTCGTTCATCGCCATCCGGCGGAACGTCTCACGGATGTCGCGCGCGGCGGCCAGCGGGTCCGGAGTGCCGTTCGGGCCCTCCGGGTTGACGTAGATGAGGCCCATCTGGACCGCGCCGAGCGGGTTCTCCAGCTCGCGGTCGCCGCTGTAGCGCTCGTCGTCGAGCCAGGTGGTCTCGGGACCCCAGTAGACGTCCTCGTCGGGCTCCCAGACGTCCGCGCGACCGCCGCCGAAGCCGAAGGTCTCGAAGCCCATCTGCTCCAGTGCCACGTTGCCGGTCAGGATCAGGAGGTCGGCCCACGACAGGCTCTGGCCGTACTTCTTCTTGACCGGCCACAGCAGTCGGCGGGCCTTGTCGAGGTTGGCGTTGTCCGGCCAGCTGTTGAGCGGCGCGAACCGCTGCTGGCCGGCTCCGGCGCCGCCGCGGCCGTCGCTGATGCGGTAGGTGCCGGCGCTGTGCCAGGCCATGCGGATCATGAAGGGGCCGTAGTGGCCGAAGTCGGCGGGCCACCAGTCCTGCGAGGTGGTCAGCACCTCCGCGATGTCCCGCTTCACGGCAGGGAGATCGAGGGACTTGAACGCCTCGGCGTAGTCGAACTCCTCGCCGAGCGGGTTGGCCACGGCGGGGTTCTTGGCGAGGATCTTCAGGTTGAGCCGTTCCGGCCACCACTGACGGTTTCCGCCGCCCTGAGTCGGATGCGGGGCGCGCTCGTGTGCGACCGGGCAGCCACCACCGCCCTCCGACTTGGCGTCTACGACGATTGCATCATGGTTCTCAGACATGGGAATCCTTCCGTACCAGGCGGATCACGGTGTTCAGGAACTGAATGCGAGGGAACTGCCGGGGGCGAGGGGCCCCCGTGCACGGTCTCTGCCTCGTCGGTCGGCTCGACGCCGAGGCGGTCACCGTCCCGGACGGTGTCACCTGCCGCTCAGGAGTCGTCCTGTCTCTTGGCTATCCATCAAACCGATCCTACGATGGACGGAATCCAAGTCAAGAAGCACACCAAGCCCATATTGAGTCGGATTCCCGATGTCGGCCGACAGACCTCGGGCACCCGTCGAACCTGAAACAGGGGAGCCGATATGAGTGACCTGCTGCAACGGCTGCGCGGGCGTGGCTGGCGGATGACGTCCCAGCGGCGCGTCGTCGCGGAGGTCCTCGACGGAGACCACGTGCACCTCACGGCCGACGAGGTGCACGCCCGTGCGGCGGAGCGGCTGCCCGAGATCTCCCGGGCCACCGTCTACAACGCCCTGGGCGAGCTGGTCGCCCTCGGCGAGGTCGGGGAGGTCACCACCGACGGCCGGGCCAAGCGCTACGACCCCAACGCGCACCACCCGCACCAGCACCTGGTGTGCTCCGGATGCGGGCTGATCCGCGACGTCCACCCGACCGGAAGCCCCCTGGCCGGCCTCCCGCCCGAGGAGCGCTTCGGTTTCACGGTGTCCGGGGTCGAGGTCACCTACCGCGGTCTGTGCCCGGCCTGCGCCCAGGGAGTGCCTGAGGGGACCGGGAGTGAGCGGACGCGGAGCGGGTAGGCGCCGCACACCGGGCGTCGACCAAGGAGGCACCGTGCCCCGCAGTTTCAGTCAGAAGCGCGAACGCCAGTACGAGCACACCAAGGAGAGCGCGCAGAAGCGCGGCGAGAGCACCGGGCGTGCCGAGGAGATCGCCGCCAGGACGGTCAACAAGGAACGGGCCCGCGCCGGCGAGTCCAAGACGGCGAGCAAGACGTCGCTCCAGGACATGTCCTCGGCCGAGCGGGGCGGACAGCGCTCCCACAAAGGCGCGCAGGGGCCCACGTACGAACAGCTCTACGAGGAGGCCAAGCGCCGCAACCTGCACGGCCGCTCCTCCATGGACAAGGCCGAACTCAAGCGGGAGCTCGGCCATTGAACCGCACGTCGTCGAGTGGAGGCGCCATGGCGGAAGCCCCCGACGGAAGGAACGAGAGCGAAGAAGAACGCGCGGACCGGCAGTGGCAGGAGCTGATCCAGGAGATCCGCGTCGCCCAGACGGGCGTGCAGATCCTCTTCGGCTTCCTGTTGACGGTCGTGTTCACCCCCCTCTTCCACGAACTTCCGCAGACCGACAAGACCATCTACACCGTCACCGTCGTGCTCGGCTCGCTGGCGACCGGCGCGCTCATCGGGCCCGTCGCCTTCCACCGCGTCGTCTCCGGCCGGCGCATCAAGCCCGAGGCCGTAGCCTGGGCCTCGCGCCTGACCTTCGCCGGTCTCGTCCTGTTGCTGGCCACCTGCACCGCGGCCCTCTTCCTGGTCCTGCGGGTCGCCACCCACGACACCCTCGTGCCCTGGCTGGTGGCGGGCGTGCTGGCCTGGTACCTCCTGTGCTGGTTCGTCCTGCCGCTGTGGGCGCGGATCCGGTACACCTCGGAGCACTGAGCGGCAGGCCCGTTCGTGACCCGTTCACGACCCGTTCACCACGGTGCGGCGCCATCGTTCCTTCCCGGCCACACGTCAGGCTTCAAGAAGAAGACCCTTGATACCGCACTAGACTGGTGGGTCGTTTGGCGCTGGAACGGAACAACCCGGGCAGACCTGGGCTCCGCCGGCGACCCGGGACGTCCGGGAACGAGACGCGAGGGCCGATGGCTGCAACACCTGACCACGGTGAACTCACTCTGCTCGACGGCGAGGAGGCGTACGGAGACGCGAGCGGGGCGGCCGACGCGAGCGGGGCGGCCGACGCGAGCGGGGAGTCCGGCAAGTCCGCCCGGTTCTCCGCCGGCCCCGCCGCCCCCACGCGCACCCTCGTCGACATCTTCGAGGCCTCCGTACGGGCGTACCCCGACGAACTCGCCCTGGACGACGGCACCACCCGCTTGACGTACCGGGCGCTGGCCGCCGAGGTCGAGCGCCGCCGCCGCGCCCTCGCGGCCGCCGGGGTGGGCCGCGGCGACCGCGTCGGCGTACGCGTGCCGTCCGGGACCAACGAGCTGTACGCGGACATCCTCGCCGTGCTCGCCGCGGGCGCCGCCTACGTCCCGGTCGACGCCGAGGACCCCGACGAGCGCGCCGAACTGGTCTTCGGCGAGGCCGGCGTACGGGCCGTGCTGGGCGCCGGAGGGCGCATCGACGCCACCGGCCTCGCGGGCGCAGCCGTGTCCGCAGCGCGGCCCGGCCCCGAGCACGACGCGTGGATCATCTTCACCTCCGGCTCCACCGGCAAGCCCAAGGGCGTCGCCGTCAGCCACCGCAGCGCCGCGGCCTTCGTCGACGCCGAGGCCGCACTCTTCCTCACCGAGGAGCCGATCGGCCCCGGCGACCGCGTCATGGCCGGCCTGTCCGTCGCCTTCGACGCCTCCTGCGAGGAGATGTGGCTCGCCTGGCGCTACGGCGCCTGCCTCGTCCCCGTCCCGCGCTCCCAGGTCCGCAGCGGCGCCGACCTGGGCCCCTGGCTGGCGGACCAGGAGATCACCGTGGTCTCCACCGTGCCGACCCTGGCCGCGCTCTGGGAGCCCGAGACCCTCAACGAGGTCCGGCTGCTGATCTTCGGCGGCGAGGCCTGCCCGCCCGAGCTCACCCAGCGCCTGGTCACCGAGGGCCGCGAGGTCTGGAACACCTACGGGCCCACCGAGGCCACCGTCGTCGCCTGCGCCGCCCTCCTCACCGGTGCGGAACCCATCCGGATCGGCCTCCCTCTCAACGGCTGGGAACTGGCCGTCGTCGACGAGTCCGGCGAGCCGGTGCCGATGGGCGGCAGCGGCCAGCTCGTCATCGGCGGCGTCGGCCTCGCCCGCTACCTCGACCCCGAGAAGGACGCCGAGAAGTACGCCCCGCTCGAATCCCTGGGCTGGCAGCGCGCCTACCGCAGCGGCGACCTCGTCCGAGCCGAACCGGAAGGCCTGGTCTTCCTCGGCCGCGCCGACGAGCAGATCAAGCTCGGCGGCCGCCGGATCGAGCTGGGCGAGGTGGACGCCGCCCTGCAGGCCCTGCCGGGCGTCGCCGGCGCCGCTGCGGCCGTGCGCACCGCCCGCAGCGGCAACCAGCTCCTCGTCGGCTACCTGGTCACCCAGGAGGGCTGGGACCACGCGGCCGCCGTCGAGCGGCTGCGCTCCGAGCTGCCCGCCGCCCTCGTACCGCTGCTCGCACCGGTCGACGAGCTCCCCACCCGCACCTCCGGCAAGGTGGACCGCGACGCACTGCCCTGGCCGCTGCCCGAACTGGAGACCACCGGCCCCGCCGAGCAGCTCTACGGCACCGAGGCCTGGCTCGCCGAGCAGTGGAGCGAGACCCTCGGAGTGGCCGTCAACAGCGCCGCCGACGACTTCTTCGCGATCGGCGGCAGCAGCCTCGCCGCCGCCCAGCTCACCACCCGGCTGCGCACCCGCTACCCGCGTGCGGCCGTCCTCGACATCTACCAGCAGCCCGTCCTGCGCAAGCTGGCCCGCCGCCTGGAGAAGTCCGTACAGGACGACGACGCGGCCCGGGTCATCGCGCCCGTTCCGCTCCGCGCCAAGGTGATCCAGTCGCTGCTGCTGCTCCCCCTGTACACCCTGGTCGGCCTGCGCTGGACCGTGGCGCTGCTGGCCCTCGGCAACGTACTGCACCGGTTCGGGCCCTACCCGTGGGCGCCGACGGCCTCCTGGTGGCTCGTCGCCGCCGGAGCCGCACTGCTCTTCAGCCCGCCCGGCCGCCTCGCGATCGCCGCCGGCGGCGCCCGCCTGCTGCTGCGCGGTGTCAAGGCGGGCCGTCACCCGCGCGGCGGGAGCGTTCACCTGCGGCTGTGGACCGCCGAGCGGCTGGCCGAGTACATCGGCGCGACCTCACTCACCGGCTCCTGGCTGGAACGCTACGGGCGGGCCCTCGGCGCCAAGATCGGCCCCGAGGTGGACCTGCACTCCCTGCCCCCGGTCACCGGCATGCTCAAACTCGGCCGCGGCTGCGCCGTGGAGTCCGAGGTGGACCTCTCCGGGCACTGGCTGGACGGGGAGCGGCTGGAGATCGGCCAGGTCAAGGTCGGCGCCGGCGCGGTGGTCGGCACCCGCAGCATCCTCTTCCCCGGCGCCCGGGTCGGCAAGCGGGCCGAGGTGGCCCCCGGCTCCGCCGTGGTCGGCCAGATCCCCACCGGCCAGCGCTGGGCCGGAGCGCCCGCCGGCAAGCTCGGCAAGGCCAAGCGCAACTGGCCCAAGGAACGCCCGCCGCGTTCGGTCCACTGGCGGGCCATGTACGGAGCGACCGGCTTCAGCCTGACGGCTCTGCCCGTGCTCGCCACCGTGCCCGCCCTGCTCGTCGTGAGCCGGTTCGTGCCCGCCGACGCCGGGCTCGCCCCGGCCCTGCGCGGAGCGCTCATCGCCGTCGTCCCCGGAGCCCTCGCCTTCGGCTGCGCGTACGCCCTGCTGCTGCTGGTCTTTGTACGGCTGCTCAGCCTCGGCCTGCGCACCGGCAACCATCCGACGCACAGCAGGGTCGGCTGGCAGGCCTGGACGGTCACCCAGCTGATGGACCTGTCCCGGGAAACGCTCTTCCCGCTCTACGCCGGGCTGATCACCCCCGTGTGGCTGCGGCTGCTCGGCATGAAGATCGGCCGGGGCGCGGAAGTGTCCACCGTCCTCGCGCTGCCGAGCCTCACCACCGTGGGCGAAGGCGCGTTCCTCGCCGACGACACCCTGACCGCCCCCTACGAACTGGGCGGCGGCTGGGTACGCATCGGACACTCCGAGATCGGCCGCCGGGCCTTCCTCGGCAACTCCGGAATGACCGCCCCGGGCCGCACCGTGCCGGACGACGGGCTCGTCGGCGTGCTGTCCGCCACCCCGAAGAAGGCCAAGAAGGGCAGCTCGTACCTGGGCCTGCCACCGGTCAAGCTGCCGCGCTCCGCCGCCGACGCCGACCAGAGCCGGACCTACGACCCGCCCGCGCACCTGCTGTGGGCGCGCGGCCTGGTGGAGCTGTGCCGGCTCGTCCCCGTTTTCTGCTCGGCCGCGCTGGCCGTCCTGACCGTGGCGACGCTCTGCGCGCTGATCACCGCGGCCGGGCTGGGGATCTGGGGCGCCGCCCTGCTGTCCGGAGCGGTCCTGCTGGCCGCCGGGGTGGCCGCCTGCGCGGTCTCGGTCGCCGCGAAATGGGTGTTGGTGGGCCGCCACCGGGCGGGCGAGCACCCGCTGTGGAGCGCCTTCGTATGGCGCAACGAACTGGCCGACACCTTCGTCGAGGTACTGGCCGTGCCGTGGCTGGCCGGATCCGTGCCCGGCACCCCGCTGCTGGCCCTGTGGCTGCGCGCGCTCGGGGCCCGCATCGGCCGCGGCGTGTGGTGCGAGAGCTACTGGCTGCCCGAGATGGACCTGGTCGTCCTGGGTGACGCGGTCAGCGTGAACCGCGGCTGTGTGTTGCAGACACACCTCTTCCACGACCGGATCTTGAGGACGGATACTGTGGTCCTCCGCGAGGGCGCCACCCTGGGCCCGGGCGGAATCGTCCTGCCCGGCAGCACGGTCGGGGCCCGCAGCACGCTGGGTCCCGCCTCTCTCGTGATGGCCGGGGAATCCGTCCCCGCCGACACCCGCTGGCTGGGCAATCCGATCGAGGCGTGGCGGTCCTGAACGGACCGTCCCTGCGGTGGTCGGGAACGGCAGTGGCGGCAGCGGGACACCAGCACGTCGTACGAGCACAGCGCAGGGAGCGGAAGCGGCAGTGAGCGGCCAGAAGACAGAGGTGTCGGACCCGTACTTTCCGGCCAACGGCGACTCCCGTTACCGGGTGCACCGGTACGAACTCGCTCTGGAATACCGTCCCGGCCCCAACCGGCTGGCCGGGACGGCCCGGCTCAGCGCCATCGCCGGGCGGGCCCCGCTCACCGAGTTCCACCTCAACCTGGCCGAGTTCAGAATAGGACGCGTCCTCGTCAACGGCCGGGCGCCGCACTACGCGCACCGCGGCGGCAGGCTCCGCATCCGGCCGGCCAAGCCGCTGCCCGCCGGCGCCGCCTTCACCGTGGAGGTGCACTGGGCGGGCAACCCCAAGCCGGTGCGCAGCCCCTGGGGCGGCCTCGGCTGGGAGGAGCTGACCGACGGCGCGCTGGTGGCCAGCCAGCCGGTCGGCGCCCCCTCCTGGTACCCGTGCAACGACCGGCCCGCCGACAAGGCCTCGTACCAGATCTCCGTCAACACGCCCTCCGCCTACACCGTCGTCGCCGGCGGCCGGCTGCTCACCCGGACCACCAGGGCCAGCACCACCACCTGGGTGTACGAGCAGTCCGCGCCGACCTCCAGCTACCTCGTCGGCCTGTCCATCGGCATGCACCAGACGGTGCTGCTCGGCGACCCCGGGCTCGGCGGTGTCCCGCAGAGCGCCCACGTGCCCGCGCACCTGCTGCCGCAGTTCTCCCGCGACTTCGCCCGGCAGCCCGCGATGATGCAGCTGTTCGAGGAACTGTTCGGGCCCTACCCCTTCGGCGAGTACACGGTCGTCGTCGCCGACGAGGAACTGGACGTACCGGTCGAGGCCCAGGGCCTCTCCCTGTTCGGCACCAACCACGTCGACGGCGCCCGCGGTTCGGAACGCCTCATCGCCCACGAGCTCGCGCACCAGTGGTTCGGCAACAGCGTGACCATCGCCGACTGGCGGCACATCTGGCTGAACGAGGGCTTCGCGAAGTACGCCGAGTGGCTCTGGTCGGAGCGCTCCGGCGGGCGGACCGCGCACGAGCTGGCGGTCACCGCACACCGGCTGCTGGCCACGCGGACGCAGGACCTGCGGCTGGCCGACCCGGGCCGCAAGCTCATGTTCGACGACCGCCTGTACCAGCGCGGGGGCCTCGCCGTGCACGCGGTCCGCTGCGCCCTGGGCGACGGCGCGTTCTTCCGCATGCTGCGCGACTGGCTCACCGTCCACCGCAACGGGGTGGTGACCACCGCCGGATTCACCACCCACGTGGCCCGCTACGCCGCCGACCCCCTGGACGACCTGTTCTCGGCGTGGCTCTACGAGCCGGCACTTCCGCCGCTGCCCTCCCCGGCGATACCGGCGAAGCCCGGCTACCCCCCGACGAACGGCGGCCCCGGCAAGGGGCGCCGCGGCCGGACCTCCGCCTAGCTCTGCCTCGTCCAGCGCCGGGCGGCTAGCTCTGCCTAGTCCAGCGCTGGGAGGCCTCCCCGCCGCAGGACTTCGTGACCAGGCCGCTGGCCATGCCCAGGTCGAGGCAGCCGCCGCCGAGGTCGCTGCGAAGGCTGCCGTTCGCGCCGGTGCGCCAGATCCGGCCGATGTCCTGGGCGCAGTCGCCCACGAAGACGGCCTGGCCGAGCCCGTTGGAGTACAGGCACTGACCGCTCTGCTGGTTGACGAGCTTGAAACCGCCGTCCGACCTGCCCTGCACGGTCCAGCGGGCGGACCCGTCCGAGCACTCGCCGAAGTCCGAGGCGCCGAACACCTGGGTGACGCACTTGCCGTTGTCGCCGTTGCGGTAGCGGTAGGTGCCGGACGCGGGGGGCGCCGGAGGGGCCGGGGCCGTGGGGGCGGTGGACGTTGCGCCGCCGGAGGGGCGCGTACTGCCGGCGCCGCCCGCGTTCGCGGAGTTGCCGGATCCGGCCGAGCCGCCCGCGCCGCCCGGACCGGTCTGGGCGCCGCCGCCCGGGCCGGAACCGGGGCCGGGTCCCTGGCCGGCGCCCGCGGCGGCCGCGTCCGGGGGGACGCCGCCCGCCCCGCCCTGGGCCTCGTCCTGGGCCGGCGACTGCGCGGGTGACGCCGTGGTCACCGGGCTGCCGCCCGTCGTCGTCGGCGGTGACGGGTCGGCCGGCGCCGTGACCGACGTCCGCGGGTCGTTCCGTGCGTCGGCCTGCGGCGAGCCGGTGTGCGGCAGGTACTGGACGGCGAGCGTCGTACCGCCGGCGACCACGACGACGGGGAAGACGGCCAGCAGGACGCGGGTGCGGCGGCGCCGCCCGGGCCGTTCCGGGCGGGACGCGGCGGGTGTGGGCGCCGGCCCGGGATCCTCCGGTGCCTCCTCGGATCCCTTGTCCGGTGCCGGTGCCGGCTCCGTTTCGGTGTCCGGCTCCGGCTTCTCACCCGTGAGCGGGAGCGTCGGTACGTCGACCTCCTGCACGTTCGCGGCGAAGGCGGCCCGCTCGGAGAGCCGCTCGGCGATGGCCGCCGGCCACAGCGGCTCCGTGAACGGACCGTGCCGCGCGGCGTGTTCGAGGAGCTCGGCCGCGGTGGGACGGGCGTCGGGGTCCTTGGCCAGGCAGGCCGCGACGAGGTCGGCGAGCTCCGGCTCCGCCTCCCGCAACGGATCCAGGTCCGGCTCCTCGTGGACGATGCGGTACAGCACGCCGTGCCCCGACTCGTCGCCGAAGGGCGGCTGGCCGCACGCCGCGTACGCGAGGACCGAGCCCAGCGCGAACACGTCGGTTGCGCCGCTCAACCGCCGTCGGCCCGAGGCCTGTTCGGGAGCCATGTAGGCGGGCGTGCCCACCACCATGCCGGTCCGGGTCAGCTGGCTCTGCTCCGCGGCGCGGGCGACACCGAAGTCGATGAGCGTGAGACCGTCGAGCGTCAGCATGACGTTGGACGGCTTGAGGTCCCGGTGCACCATGTCCAGCGCGTGCACCGCCGCCAGGCCCGCCGCCGCCTCCCGCAGCAGCAGCCACAGCGCGTCCGCGGGCAGCGGGCCGCCGTGCAGCGCGATGGCCTCCCGCAGGGTGAGCCCGGGGATGTACGCGGTGGCGAACCACGGCGGGCTCGCGGTGCGGTCGCAGGCGAGCAGCGGCGCGGTGGCCTCCGCGGGCAGCCGGGCGAGGTTGTCCAGCTCGTGCCCGAACCGCCGCAGGAAGTCCGCGTCCTCGCCGACGACGGAGGACAGCAGCTGCTTGACGGCGACGTACCGGCCCTCTTGGACACCGAGGTACACCCGCCCCATGCCTCCGGCCCCGAGCCGGCCCGCGAGCGGAATGGCCCCGATCCGGCGCGGATCCCCCGCCTCCAGCGGCTCGGCTCCGCTCCCCGTCAGCTCTAACACGTCTGCCCCGCTCGAATTAGAATCAGTTTCCAGGAATCTAACCCGATGATCCGCCTTGCACAACGCGCCTGGCCGGGCGCCGACTTGGCGCGTCCTGCCCTCAGCCGACGCGGAACGCCTGCCGGTACGCCGTGGGGGAGACCCCGAGGGTCTGGGCCAGGTGCTGGCGCAGGGAAGCCGCCGTGCCGAAGCCCGCACGGGCGGCGACGTGGTCGACGGACAGGTCGGTGGTCTCCAGCAGCCGGCGCGCGTGCTCGACCCGCTGCTGGGCGAGCCACTGGCCGGGCGGCATGCCCACCTCCTCGCCGAAACGCCTGCAGAACGTCCGTACGCTCATCCCGGCGTGGCCGGCGAGCTCGGCCAGCGCGAGCGGACGGTGCAGCTCCCGCAGGGCCCACTCGCGGGTGGCGGCCGTCGTCGCGGCCGTCGGCTCCGGCACCGGGCGCTCGATGTACTGGGCCTGACCGCCCTCCCGCCAGGGCGGTACGACGCAGAGCCGGGCCACCCTGTTGGCGATCTCGCTGCCGTGGTCGCGGCGCACCAGGTGCAGGCACAGGTCGATCCCGGCCGCGACGCCCGCCGCGGTGAGGATCCGGCCGCTGTCCACGAAGAGGACGTTCGCGTCGACCCGCACCTGAGGGAAGGCCTGTTGGAAGTTCCCCGCCTCGTTCCAGTGCGTGGTGGCGGCGTGCCCGTCGAGGAGGCCGGCCGAGGCCAGCACGTAGGAGGCGGTGCAGATGGACACGATGCGGGCGTCGGCCGGCAAGAGGGCGAGGGCCTCGGCCAGTTCGTCGGGCAGCCAGTCCCGGATCTCTTCCGTGCCGCAGGTGAACGGGGGGATGACGAGCGTGTCCGCCGTCCGCAGCGCCTCGCTCCCGTGGGTCACGGTGATGGCGAAGTCGGCGCTGGTGGTCACCGGGCCGCCGTCGAGACCGCAGGTGACGACCTCGTAGAGCGGTGTGCCGTCGAGCGCGGCCGCGGTGCCGAAGATGCGTACGGGGATGCTGAGTTCGAAGGGGTAGACGCCTTCGAGGGCCAGGACGACGACGCGGTGCATGGCAAGATCTTTGCACATCGTGGCAGTCTTGCCACTCGTTGCGGTGCGCGGCAGGGGAGAGCCTTGATCCAAGAGGGCCGCGAGGGCCCGGCGAAGAGGGGCGGAACACGATGCGTGCGATCGGTCAGGACGAGTTCGGCGGGCCCGAGGTGCTCGGGGTGGTCGAGGTGGAGCGTCCGGTGCCCGGGCCCGCCGAGGTGCTGGTACGGGTGCACGCGGCCGGGGTCAACCCGACCGACTCCTGGCACCGCGCCACCGGAGGCCTGGCCGGCGCCGTGATCCGCCTCGGCTGGGACGTCTCGGGCGTGGTCGAGGAGGTCGGCCTGGGGGTGACCACCCTCGCGCCGGGCGACGAGGTCTTCGGCATGCCGCGCCACCCGCTGCCCGCCGGCACCTACGCCGAGTACGTCACCTCCCCGGCCCGGCACCTGGTCCGCAAGCCCGCCGACCTGACCCACGAACAGGCGGCCGCGCTGCCGCTGGCCGGACTGACCGCCTGGCAGGCCCTGGTGGACACCGCCGACGTCCGCCCGGGGCAGCGCGTACTGATCCACGCGGCGGCGGGCGGGGTCGGCCACCTCGCCGTGCAGATCGCCAAGGCGCGCGGAGCCCACGTCATCGGCACCGCGCGCGCCGCCAAGCACGAGTTCCTCCGCTCGCTCGGAGCCGACGAGCTCGTCGACTACACCGAAGCAGACTTCGAGACGGCCGTGGAACCGGTGGACGTGGTCGTCGACACGATCGGCGGCGCCTACGGGCCGCGCTCCCTGCGCGCCCTGCGCCCCGGCGGCATCCTCGTCGCGCTCGCCTCCCCGGAAGAGGCGCGACTGGCGGACACCGCGCGCCCGCTCGGACTGCGCGCCGCCTTCATGGCCGTGGAAGCCGACCAGGCGGGCATGCGGGAGATCGCCGCACTCGCCGAAGCCGGGCTGCTGCGTCCCGCGCTCGACACGGTCCTCCCGCTCGCGGACGCGGCCAAGGCCCACGAACTGGCCGACGGCCGCCGCACGACAGGCAAGATCGTCCTCTCCGTCACCGACTGACGGCCCCGGCCGACGAACCGCCCCGACCGACCTCGAAGGAGTACCGCGATGACCACTTTCGTCCTCGTACCCGGCGCCTGGCACGGCGCGTGGGTCTTCGAACCGCTCGCCCGGCAGCTGCGCGCGCACGGCCACCAGGCCCACCCGCTGACCCTCACCGGAGTCGGGGACCGCAGGCACCTGCTCACCGCCACCGTCAACCTCGACACGCACATAGCAGACGTCGTCAACCTCCTGACGGACCACCGGATCACCGACGCCGTACTGGTCGGCCACAGCTACGCCGGCATGGTCATCACCGGCGCCGCCGACCGCGTCCCCGAGCGGGTGGCCGGCCTGGTCTACGTCGACGCCGTGGTCCCCGAGGACGGTGACTCCTGCTGGTCCCTGGTGACCGACCAGGAACGCGCGTGGTACCTCGCCGGAGTCGGGGAGACCGGCTACACCAGCGCACCGCTGCCGTTCTTCGACCCGCGGGCCACCCCGCACCCGCTGGCCTCCCTGATGCAATCGGTCCGCCTGGAGGGCGGGCTCGACCGGTACCGCACCCGGGACTACGTCTACGCCACGGGCTGGGAGGGGCGGTCGCCCTTCACCCCGCTCTACGAGCGCCTCGCCGCCGACCCCGACTGGCGCACGCACGCCCTGGCGGGCGGCCACAACCTGATGCGGGACGCCCCCGAGGAGCTGCTGAAGGTCCTGTTGACGAGCGCCCAGGCTGAATGACCGCCCGGGGGACGGCCACCGGCTACGGGGGAGACACCCGCTCGCCGGAGCAGGGCCGGCCTGCTCGCGGTCCGGTCCAGGTCGACACGCCTTCGCGCGACACGCCGTCGTGCCGGCTCTTGCCGCGCCCTACGGGTCCCCACACGTAGAGGCTGCGCGGTGGCCGGGGACGGAACGGGCCGCGGGGAGACCCAGTTCGCCGCCGGGCCCGGCGCGTCGCTCGGCCGCGCGCCGCCGGGCCGGTGTGAGAGTGAATCCCCGCTGCTCGGCAGCCGTGTGGAAGGGGTCGAGCATCCGCTCGTACCGCTTGCGTATCTTGTCGCTCACGGACGGCGACATCAGCAGCACGTGGCGGGGTCCTTGATCCACCCGCCGCACGACGACGAGGAGGAGACGGCCATGGGTCTCAAGAAGGCGGTCTACGAGAAGGAGCTGCTGCGGCTCCAGACCGAGCTGATCCAGCTCCAGGAATGGGTGCGGTCGGCGGGCGCCCGGCTCGTGGTCGTCTTCGAGGGCCGAGACGCGGCGGGCAAGGGCGGAACGATCAAGCGGGTCGCCGAGCACCTCAACCCCCGCGTCGCCCGCATCGCGGCCCTCCCGAAGCCGACGGAGCGCGAGCGCGGCCAGTGGTACTTCCAGCGCTACGTGGAGCACCTGCCGGCCGCGGGCGAGATCGTGCTCTTCGACCGCAGCTGGTACAACCGCGCCGGGGTGGAGCACGTCATGGGCTTCTGCACCCCCGCGGAGCACCAGCGCTTCCTGCGCCAGTGTCCCGTCTTCGAGCGCATGCTCGTCGAAGACGGGATCCTGCTCCGCAAGTACTGGTTCTCGGTCAGCGACGCCGTCCAGGAGGACCGCTTCCGCCGCCGCACCGAGGACCCGCTGCGCCGGTGGAAGCTCTCTTCCATGGACCTGGAGTCCCTCACGCGCTGGGAGGCGTACTCGCGGGCCAAGGACGAGATGCTCGTCCACACCGACACCGCCGACGCCCCCTGGTACGTGGTCGAGAGCGACGACAAGCGCAGCGCGCGGCTCAACATGATCGCCCACCTGCTGTCCTCGGTCCCGTACGAGTCCGTGGCTCTGCCCTCGCTCGTCCTGCCGCCCCGGCCCGCGTCCACGGGATACCAGCGTCCGTCCAAGGAGCTGCAGACTCTCGTACCCGATCACGCGGCCACGCTGGGCAAGGCATGACCGGCATCGTGAGAACCATTACATTCACCCCAGAATCACCCATTTGGCGTGGATCATTGCTTCCCGGAACTGTCGTATATGGGTCGCTTGTGGGGCCCGCGCCACCCGCTTGACCGGTAGGCGCCGTGGGAGAGACATGGGACGCGTGGCCAACTGGACCTCCAACCGACGTATCGCCCTGCCGCTGGCAGGCGGCGCCGTCGTACTCGGACTCGGCGGCGGCCTCTACGTCACCGGGCTCGTGGCCGGCGGTGACATCGACCAGGGCACGAGCGTCCTGGGAGTGGACATCGGCGGAATGACCCTGGCGCAGGCGCAGCGGAAGCTGACCCGCGAGCTCGGGCCCACCGCCGCGGCCCCGGTCGCCATGAAGATCGGCGACCGCGTGGAGAAGGCCGACCCCGCCGCGCTCGGGCTCTCGCTCGACACCACCGCGACCGTCGACCACGCCGTCCGGACGGGATACGGCCCGGCCACCGTCATCGGCCGGCTCTTCGCCTCCGGCGACCGCGCGGTCGAGCCGGTGATCCGGATGAACGAGCGGACCGCCCGGGCCGCGGTCGACCGCATCGGCGCGGACGCCGGGCAGCAGGCCCGCGACGGGGCGATCACGTTCGAGAAGGGCGCGGCGAAGGCCGTCGCCCCGCAGCAGGGCGTCACCCTCGTCGAGGACCGGGCCCTCGACACCCTCCGTACGGCCTACCTGCGGCCGGCCGCCGGCCCCGTCGTGATGCCCGTCGAGCGCACCCAGCCCCGCATCGGAGCCGAGGAGACCGGACGGGCCATGCGCCAGTTCGCGCAGCCCGCGATGTCCGGGCCCGTCAGCCTCACCGTCGCCGGACAGCGCCTGTCCATAGGCCCCGGCGTCCTCGGCGAGCACCTGAAGATGCGGCCCGACGCCCAGGGCCGCCTCGTACCGGCCCTCGACTCCAAGGGCCTGCTCGCCGACCCCGCCGTGGCCCGCCCCGTCGGGGCGGTCACCTCGGCCCCGCGCGACGCCGTGCCCCGTCTCGACGCGGACGGCAGGGTGGTCATCGGCGATCCGGGCCGCGAGGGCCGGCAGGTCACGGAGGCGGCACTCGGCAAGGCCGTGCTGCCCCTGCTGACCCGCTCGGGCGACGCCCGCAGCGGCGAGGTCGCGACCGTGGCCGTCCAGCCGGAGCTGTCCGCCGAGGAGGCGCGGCGCCTCGGCATCAAGGAGAAGGTCTCGTCCTTCACCGTCGAGTTCCCGGCCGCCCCGTACCGCACCACCAACATCGGCCGCGCCGTGGAGCTCATCAACGGCTCCGTCGTCATGCCGGGGGAGGAGTGGAGCTTCAACCGGACGGTCGGCGAGCGCACCCCCGAGAACGGCTTCGTCGACGGCATCATGATCAACGACGGCCAGTACGTGAAATCGCCCGGCGGAGGCGTCTCGGCGGTCGCCACCACCATGTACAACGCGGTGTTCTTCGCGGGCGTCAAGCCCGTCGAGCACGGCGCCCACTCCTTCTACATCGAGCGGTACCCCGAGGGCCGGGAGGCCACCGTCGCCTGGGGCACCCTCGACCTGCGCTGGGTCAACGACTCGGGCCACCCCCTCTACATCCAGGCCCGGTCCACCGACACCTCGCTGACCATCTCCCTCCTCGGCACGAAGAAGTACGACGAGATACGTGCGACCAAGGGGCCGCGCACGAACATCACCCCGCCCGCCAAGCGGACGGGCAGCGGGCCGACGTGCGAGGTCCAGACCCCGCTCGAGGGCTTCGACGTGGCCGTCGGCCGGGTCTTCGTCCAGGGCGGGAAAGAGGTCAGGCACGAGGAGTTCAAGACCCACTACACGCCGCGCGACGAGGTGACCTGCACCCCGGAGGCCTCTCCGACCCCGGGGGCCCCGGAGGCACCGGGAGCCTCGCCGACCCCCGGCGCCTCGCAGGCACCGGGAACCCAGCCGGCCGAGCGGACCCCCGAGCCCCGCCAGACCCCCGAGCCCCGCCGGGCCGCCGGGATCGCCCAGGCCGCGCAGGCACCGCGTACCCCGTAGGCCCCGTCCGTCACGGCCGCAGGCGGCCCGCCGGCCCTCGGCGCAAGCCTGTCGCACCGCCGGTCTTCCAGGACGAGGTGTGACAGATCCGGCGCGCGCCGTGCGCGATGGGAGCCATGACGGCCCGGAAGTGCTACAACTGGGTTCGTGACCATTCCTCGCCACCCGTGCCGGGCACGTCGGTGCGGTCACCGCTAGGCAACAGGACCAGGAGCGTCGCCGGACAGGTATTCGTCCTCCAGGTGGCGATCGTGGTGTTGCTCGCGGCCGGGGCACTGCTGGCCCTCGTACTCCAGTCGCGCCACGACATCGACCGCGAGGCGCGCAACCGCTCGGTGTCCGTGGCCGAGACCTTCGCCCACTCACTGGGCCTGGAGGACGCGCTGAAGACGTCCAACCCGTCCGAGGTCCTGCAACCCCGCGCCGAAGAGACGCGCAAGGCCGCCGGCGTGGACTTCATCGTCGTGATGGACACCAACGGCATCCGCTACAGCCATCCCCAGCCCGACCGCATCGGGAAACGGTTCGTCGGAACGATCGAGCCCTCCCTCGCCGGCAAGGTCCACACCGAAAGCGTGCAGGGCCCCCTCGGCAAGGAGATCCAGGCCATCGTTCCGGTCAAGGACCAGGACGGCAAGGTCGTCGCCCTGGTCTCGGCCGGCCTGACCGTGAAGAACGTGACCGGCGTCGTCGACCGCCAGCTCCCCGTCATCCTCCTGGCCATCGCCACCGGCCTGGCCCTGGCGACCGTCGGCACGGCCCTGATCAGCAGACGTCTGCGCCGCCAGACCCACGGGCTCGGCACGCAGGAGATGACCCGCATGTACGAGCACCACGACGCGGTGCTCCACGCCGTCCGCGAGGGGGTGCTGATCACCGACGGTGACGGACGGTTGCTCCTGGCGAACGACGAGGCCAAACGGCTGCTCGGGCTGCCGGAGGACGCCGACGGACGCCACATCGCGGACGTACCGGGCCTGGACCGCCGGATGGCGGACCTGCTGCTCTCCGGGCGGACGGCCACCGATGAGGTACTGGAGAGCGGGGACCGGCTGCTCGTGGTCAACCAGCGGCCCACCCACCCCCGGGGCCGGCCGGAGGGCAGCGCGGTGACCATCCGCGACTCCACCGAGATGCGGATCCTGACCGCCCGGGCCGAGACGGCCCGCCGGCGCCTCAAGCTGCTCTACGACGCGGGCGGCGACGTCGGCACCAGCCTCGACGTGGTGCGGACGGCCGAGGAGCTCGCGGCCGTCGCCGTCCCCCGGTTCGCGGACTACGTCACGGTCGACCTGGCGGACCAGGTGCTCGACGGCGACGAGCCCGCCCCGGGCGCCGACATGCGGCGCACGGCGGTCAGCGGCATCCGGTCCGACCATCCGCTCTACCCGGTCGGCCGGCTGATCGACTTCCTGCCGTCCACCCCGCAGGCACGCGGCTACGGCACCGGCCGGGCGGAACTCGTGACCGACCTGGCCGACGCGCCGGGCTGGCAGGCCCAGGACCCGCCCCGCGCGCAGGCCATCGTCGAGTACGGGATCCACTCGCTCATCGCGGCCCCCCTCATGGCCCGCGGCGTCGTACTCGGCGTGGTCAACTTCTGGCGGTCGGAGAAGAAGGAGCCCTTCGACGAGGACGAGCTGTCCCTGGCCGAGGAACTCGTCGCCCGCGCCGCCGTCAGCATGGACAACGCCCGCCGCTACACGCGCGAGCACGCCCTCGCCGTGACGCTCCAGCGCAGCCTGCTGCCGCGCGCCCTGCCCGAACAGAGCGCCATGGACGTGGCGCACTTCTACCTGCCCGCGCAGTCCGGGGTGGGCGGCGACTGGTTCGACGTGATCCCGCTCCCGGGCGCCCGGGTCGCGCTGGTCGTCGGAGACGTCGTCGGACACGGCCTGCACGCCGCCGCCACCATGGGGCGGCTGCGCACGGCGGTGCACAACTTCTCCTCCCTCGACCTGCCGCCCGACGAGATCCTCGCCCGGCTCGACGACCTCGTACAGCGCATCGACCACGACCGCGACGGGGACGGCAACGACACGAACGGCGGGGGCGGGATCATGGGCGCGACCTGCCTCTACGCGATCTACGACCCGGTGTCCCAGCGCTGCACGGTGGCACGGGCGGGGCACCTGCCGCCCCTGGTCGTCGCCCCCGACGGCACGACGGAGATCGTGGAATTGCCGGCCGGACCACCGCTGGGGCTCGGCGGCATGCCCTTCGAGACCGCGGAGCTGCATCTGGAAGAGGGCAGCCAGCTCGTCCTCTACACGGACGGTCTGATCGAGGAGCGGACCCGGGACATCGGCGAGGGACTGGAGCTGCTGCGGGCGGCGCTGAGCCATCCCGACCGCGACCCGCAGGACAGCTGCCGGGCCGTGCTCGACATGCTGCTGCCGCCCCGCCCGACCGACGACGTGGCGCTGCTCATCGCGCGGACGCGGACGCTCGGCCCGGACCGGGTCGCGCAGTGGGACGTACCGTTCGAGCCGAGCGCGGTCGGCGCCATGCGCAGCGTCGCGGCGAAGAAGCTCGACGAGTGGGGCCTGTCCGAACTCGGCTTCGCCACGGAACTGATCCTCAGCGAACTGATCACCAACGCCCTGCGGCACGGCAGCGAGCCGGTCCGCGTCCGCCTCCTCCACGACCACACCCTGACCTGTGAGGTGTGGGACGGCAGCAGCACGGCCCCCCACCTGCGGTACGCCGCCACGACGGACGAGGGCGGCCGCGGACTGTTCCTGGTGGCCCAGCTCAGCGAACACTGGGGCACGCGCTACACCCCCGAGGGCAAGGTCATCTGGGCGGAACTGCTCCTCCCCGGCACCCCGGGCGGCGCCGAACCCGCGATCGCCGCCTTCCTGGACGTGGACCCCCTCTGAGTCCCTGGGGGCCCCGAGCTCAGAGTCCGCGCCGGTAGCGGAGCTCCGTGAGCGTGACCTCGTCGTAGGCGTCCTCCTGAGTCGCGCCATCGGCCCGATAGCCGGCCCGCTCGTAGAAGTCCCGGGCCGGTCGGTTGTCGCGCAGAACCCACAGGGCCGACGTCCCGAACCCCTGGCTCTCCATCCGGGAGTGGGCCTCGCCGAGGAGCCTGCGGCCGATGCCCTGGCCGATCAGATCGGGTGAGACGTACAGGGCGTATACCTCGGCCACCCGTCGAGGGCCCGGTATCGGACTCCGGCACGGCCCGAAGCAGACCCACCCCACCGGGCCGTGCTCGCCGTGTGCCACGAGGTCGATCGACTCCCGGTGGGGTTGGGAGAACCACCGCCGCCGCATGCGCGCATCGGCCTCGACCGTCATCGCGTCCAAGTAGGTCCGGGGAACGATGCCGGCGTACGCCGCCTGCCACCCCCGGACACGGATCGTCGAGACGGCCTCGATGTCGGCCGCGTCCATCTCCCGCACATGCACCATCGCGCCACGGTAAGGCCACGGGTGCGTCGGGACGAACCGGGTTTCCCGGTGCGCGGAGGGGTTCGGGCGGTCAGTGGTCCGTCGGGTCGAGAGCCGCTGTCACGAGGCGGTGCGCGTATGCGGTGTCGAGGCCTTGGGGGCGGAAGAGGAGGCGGTACATCAGGGGGGCGACGATCTGGTCGATGACCGTTTCGACGTCGGGTGCCCGCTCCCCGCGTTCCGTGGCGCGGGTGAGGATGACGCCGATCTGTTCGGCCGCGTAGGCGGAACACCGGGCGGCGTTGCTGCCGTCCGGGTCGCCGAGCAGGGCGTCGCGGATGTAGGCGCGGCCGGCAGGGGAGGACATCTCGTCGAGGAACTGCTCGGCCCAGTGCGTCAGGTCGGCCGAGAGGGCGCCGTGGTCCTCGGGCGCGGTCTCGGGGCGCAGACGCTCGACCGCCACGTCCGACAACAGCTCCTGCAGGTCGCCCCAGCGACGGTAGACCGTCGACGGGGTCACGCCCGCACGCTGGGCGATCATCGGCACCGTCAGGGCGTCCCGGCCCAGCTCCGCGGTGAGTTCACGTACCGCGGTGTGCACCGATGCCTGGACCCGGGCGCTGCGCCCGCCGGGGCGCACCATCTGCCTGCTCACGTCGTCCACCTTAACGCAAAGTCATTGCTTCTAGCGCGAGCGTCTAAAGCGAAAGGTTTGCGTTAGCTGGTCGTATGGCTCTACGGTGACTTAAAGCGAACCGATTGCTTTTAGCGTCAGGAGCCTGCCCATGCCCGCCGTCACACCAGGAGCACCCACGCCGTTACCTCACCGAGCCTCGCGCCGGTGGCGGGTATGGCCGTCGGCGTGCTGGTCCCCACGCTCCTCGCCCCCGCCGGCGCGGTCGGCGTGTACCTGGTGCCGGCGGTCCGTTCGCCGCCCAGGCGGTCGCGGTCACCTTCACCACGGAGACGGCCCGCCCGCACGCCGGTGCCCTGCGCTCGCTGCGCCCGAGGCTCGCCGTCGCGCCGCAGGCGCGCCGCGCGCTCCTGGTGGCCGGCCCCGTCGTCGTCGCCATCTGGGCCCTGGGCGGCTTGACTCCTCCCTCGGCCCGTCGCTCGTGCACCTCGTGGCCCCCGCCGCCCCGCGGTCAGCCGTCGGCACGGTCTTCTTCACGCTCACCGCCGCGGCCACGCTCACCGGGTGGACGCCGCGGCACACGGCCCCGCGCGCCGCGGTCCTCGGCGGAAGCCACGCCGTCCTGCCCGCCGGCGCGCTGGCCCTGGGCGATCTGCACGGCGCCGGCCTGCCCGCGGTCCACGGTGGCGCGGCCCTGGCCGGAATCGCTTCGGCGCCGTCCCCCAGGGGGCACTGCGCATGACGCTCACCGGGCTCCCCGAACAGGACAGGGCGGCGACCCTGGCCGCGTACTACGTCCTCAGCCCTCTCTCCATGAGCCTGCCCGCCCTCGCCGCGGGCGCCGCGACCCGGCACTCCGGACTGGCCACCGCCACCCACGCCTACGCCGTCGCCACCGCCCTGCTCGCCGCCGCGGCCCTGGGAGCACTCGCCGCGGCACGGCACGGGGAAACCCGCGGCGCGCCCGACGACCTCCCGTAATCAGACCGACCAGACCGACCAGACCGACCGTCCGTCACGACACCGAGGAATACGAACCGTCATGAGCACTCCGCCGACCGCCCACCCGACCGCCATCCCCACCTGGACCGTGGGCGACGTTGCCGTCCACCGCATCGACGAGACCCTCCTGCCGCCCGCCACCGGACCGTGGCTGTTGCCGGACGCCACCCCCGCCGTCGTCGCCGGGCAGGACTGGCTGCGCCCCCACTTCGCCGACGACGAGGGCATCCTGCACATCGACAGCCACAGCTTCGCGTTCACCGTCGACGGGCTGCGCGTCCTGGTGGACACCGGCATCGGCAACGGCAAGGAGCGCGCCAACCCCGCCTGGCACGACCTGAACACCGACTACCTCCAGCGCCTCACCGCCGCCGGATTCCCCCCGGAAACGGTCGACCTGGTGGTCCTCACCCACCTGCACGCCGACCACGTCGGCTGGAACACGCGCGAGGTGAACGGAGAGTGGGTCCCGACCTTCCCCAACGCCCGCTACGTCACCTCCCGCACCGAGCGGGAGTTCTGGGCCGGGTACGACATGGACGCGGCGCGCAGCCAGATGTTCGTCGACTCCGTGATCCCGGTGGAGGAGGCGGGGCTGCTCGACCTCGTCGACGTACCCGCCGAGGGCGCCGCCATCGCCCCGCACCTACGCCTGCTCCCCACGCCCGGCCACACCCCCGGCCACGTCGCCGTCGAGCTGACCAGCCGTGGCCGGAAGGCCGTGATCACCGGTGACTGCATCCACCACCCCGTCCAGCTGGCCCACCCCGCCATCGGAGCCTGCGTCGACATCGACCCGGCACGGTCCGAGGCTTCGCGCCGCACGCTGCTCGGCTCGCTCGCCCACACGGACGCCCTCCTCCTGGGCACCCACTTCGCGCCGCCCACCGCGGGCCGCGTCCTCTCCCACGAGGGCGCCTACCGGCTCGCGTCCGTCCCCGCAGACGGGCACTAGCCAAGCGGCCCGTGCTCGGGCTCCGGTTCCGGCTGAGGTTCGGGCCCCGGTGCGGGTTCGGCGAGCAGGTCGTCGACGATCTGCAGCCGCGTCTCCGGGTAGCGCTCCGCGATCGCCTCCAGCATCATGGCCACCCCCTGCGGGTCGGGCGCCGAACACCGTTCACGCGTCTGCTCGTCGGGCCAGCGGGCGTACGCCACCCAGGTGCCGTCGTCCGCCCGGTGCAGCCGCGACCCGTACGAGCCGCACCGCGCGTGCATGGCAGCCGTCACCCGGTGCCAGCCGTCGGCGAACTGCTGCTCCAGGCCCGGGTGGAGCCGCCACCGGTAGATCACAGCGAACACGTCCGGATTCCCCTTCCAGGCCGGTCAGTTGTCGTGGCCACCCTAGAAGGCGCCGACCAGCCGCGTTGCAGCCGGCGATGCTTTCCCGGGTCCGGGTCCGGGTCCGGGTCCGGGTCCCGGTCCGGTGTACGCGGGCGTGGCCCCGGACCGCCGGACCGCGATCGTCCGCCGCGGAAATCCCGTGCTCCGCCCCCGCCGTGGTCGCTACCATCGCGCGGTGCACCCCGAATCCCGCCCCTGGTCCCCGTATCCGAAGATCCCCGCGAACCGCCGACTGGGCGAGGTCCGCGGACGGAACTGGGTCGCCCACGAGAAGATCCACGGCGCCAACTTCGCCGTCGTGTGTGACGGGGCGGGCGCGCATCCGGCCAAGCGGCGCGAACTCCTCGCCGACGCCGGGCTGGACGAGTTCTTCGGCGTCGGCCGGATCTGGCCCGCCCTGGCGGTCGCGGCGATCCGCTGCGCGCAAGCCCTGCGTGCGGACTGCGGGGCCCCGGCCACGGCGGTCGTGACCCTCTACGGCGAACTCGCGGGCGGCCGCTACCCCCACCCCGACGTCCCGCCGACGCAGGGCGCGGAGCCCGTACAGACCGGCGTCTGGTACGCCCCCGACCTGCTGTGGCTGCCCTTCGACGCGACCGTCGCCCACGGGGACGGGAACGAGGACGGGGGCGGCCTGCGCTGGGTCGCCGACCGGACGCTGCGCGCGGCGGCGGACGCGGCCGGCCTGGTCTGCGTCCCGCTGCTGGCCGAGGGCCCGATCGCCCGGCTCCAGGAACTGCCCGTGCTCTTCCCCACGCGGCTGCCCGGCCTGCTGGGCCTGCCCGCGCTGCCGGACAATCTCGCGGAGGGCCTGGTCGTCAAGCCCGCCGGGGAAACCAGGGAGTCCGGGCGGCCCATGGCCAAGTTCAAGCAGCCCGCCTTCGCCGAGGACGAACGGTTCGACGGCTCGCGCCCCTACCCGGCGCCCCCGGACGGCGCGGCCGGTGTCCCCGGCTGGCTGCTCGCGCAGGGCACCGGCCTGCTCACCCCGGCCCGGGCCGCGTCGGCGGTGAGCAAGCTGGGGCCCCGTACGCCGCCGGGAGAACTGGCCGCCGAGATGGCCCGGGACGCGACCGAGGAGGTGGCGGAGGCCCTGGGCGGACTGGACGGGGCGACGCGCCGCGCGCTGGAGGACTCCCTGCATGCCGGAGCCCTGTCCCTGGCCCGCTTCGACGCGGCCGACCGCAGGGTCTGAGCGCCGTGTCCGACACGCGGAGCCGAGGCCGGCGGTGGCTCGGACGGGGGCGGCCCGGACGGGGGCGGCGGGCCGGCCGGGGCGGGGCCGGCCGGCCCGTCAGCGCTGTGCATACTGCTGGCATGGAGTCCCCGCCCGCCCAGCGCATCCACCTGATGATCACCTTCGTCCTGGTGACGTGCGGTGCGGTCGCGGGAGCGTGCCTCGGTCTGCTCCTGTCCGGCCGGCTGATGGCCCTGGTCTGCGCGGGCGCGGCCGGCCTGGGCGCGGGCACGGGGGCCTTCCTCTCCCGCCGCCAGGTCTTCGCCTTCCTCCGGCCCGAGCGCGAGGACGCCGTTCCGGCGGACGGCTACGCGGAGGGCCTCTCCGACGCGACCCTCGTGTGCATCGCGACGTACCAGGCCGCCGTCTTCCCCCTCACCCCCGACGGGGTGACCGAGGCCGAGCGCACGGCGCGTCGCACGATGGCCTACCGGATCGCCGCCTACGAAGGCCTGCCGCACTCGGTGCAGACCTCGGCGGCCGCCGCCCTCGAAGCCATTGACGAGGGCCTGGACGCGAAGCGGGCCGAGACCGCGATGAAGGCGCTGTCCCTCACCGTCTACGACAACCGCCGCGGCCGCTGACCGCTTCGCGCCGCCGAACGGGGGGCGGGGGCGGTGACCGGACGGGCCCAACCAGGCGTCCGGTCCCGCCGGCAGGGGGAGGAGCCGAGGGCCCGGGGAGTGATGGACTTCCCCGGACCCTCGTGCCGCTGACGCCGCGGGGGACGCGGTTGTGTATCTGCGACAGATAAAGAAACGATTCACCGTCGCCGTGGTTACGCGTCGGCTCGGACGAATCCCCCGCGCGGGTGTGTCCCACCCGCCATCCGCCACCGCGTTCATCCGGTCGGCCGAGCAGCGGAAGCCACGCGCGCCCCGCCGGGCCACGCTGTGTGCAAGGACCGCCACCACCGCACAGACGAGGACCGCACCATGTCCCACAGGCGACGTATCAGCATCCTCGCGGGGGCCGCAGCGCTGCTGCTGTCGGCCACCGCCTGCTCGGGCCTGGGTCGGGGAACCGTCGGCATACTCACCTTCCGCGGCCACGACTCGCCCGTCGAGCTGAGCTACGCCAACACCCCGGTCGTGGGCTGCCACAAGATCGCCATCCCCAAGGGCGCCACTCACGTGGAGAACAACACCCTCGTCGACATCGTGCTGTACCGGACGGAGAACTGTCAGAAGACCGACCGCGCCGACGGCATCTACGTGGCCACCACCCTCTCGAACGTGACGGCACCCGAAAGCCTGCCCTGGCGCAGCTTCAGCGTCATCCACTGAGGGCGGGGGCCGCGTCGTCGCCGGTGTCCGTCTCCCGCGACGAGCGGCCCCGCGTTCGTGCGTCGTGCGTTCGTGCGTCCGTCGGTCAGTCCCGAATGGACACGATCTTCCGGGTGGCCAGGTCGGCCTGGACGTAGACCTTGGTCGTGGCGCCGCCGCCCCACGTCAGGGTGACGGTGGCGTTGGTCTTGCCCGTGCCGCTGCCGGTGGAGGCGACCTTCCACTGCAGCGGCACGTTCTGCGCGCGGAGCACGCCGTCCGCGTGGTTCGCCTCCTCCCACTGCCTCAGCTGCGCCTGGAGCGGCTCCGAGAGGTACAGGGCGCGCAGCCGGTCCGCGGTCTGCCCGTCTCCGTCGTAGACCGCGTCGACGTAGGAACCGTAGAAGTCGGCGATGCGGGTGAAGGCCGCCTGCGGGCTGCCCGAGACGGACGGCAATGCCGCGGCCGCCTGGGCCCGCTTCGGCGTGGATCCGTCGGCGGAGGCGGAGGCGGAGGTGGTGGTGACGAAGGCGAGGGTGAGTACGGCGGCGGAAGCGAGGGTGAGGGAGGCGGTTCGCTTGGCTGAGGGCTTGGACATCGGCTGAGCCTTTCCCCGTGCTGAGTGGCTGAACGGACCGACGCGCCCCAGAGTCCGCCCGGTTCTCGGAATGCGAGAAATGGCCGAAAAGTCACGCTGGTGGACGCATCGGGCATGTCACAGGCGGCCCCGCGCGCCGATCGGCCCTCCTGCCGCGGCGCGATCCCGTCGCTCTTGCGGGGGTCAGCCGTCCGGGACCGGAATGCCGTGCAGGCGCCGGAAGTTGGCACGAGCGCGACACTGACCCAGCAGGCACAGGAGAGCTCATGAAGATCGGCATCATCGGCGCGGGCAACATCGGCGGCAACCTCACCCGCCGGCTCACCGCCCTCGGGCACGACGTCTCCGTGGCGAACTCGCGCGGCCCCGCGACCCTGTCGGCCCTCGCGGAGGAGACCGGCGCCACCCCCGTGACCGTTGCGGAAGCCGCGCGCGGAGCCGAGATCGTCGTGGTCACCATCCCCTTCAAGAACGTGCCGGAGCTGCCCGCCGGCCTCTTCGACGAGGCGGCCCAGGGCTTCACCGTCATCGACACCGGCAACTACTACCCGCAGCAGCGCGACGGCCGGATCGCCGGCGTCGAGGACGAGGGCCTGACCGAGAGCCGCTGGACCGAGCGGCAGCTCGGACACCCCGTCATCAAGGCCTTCAACGGCACCTACGCACAGGACATCCTCGACCGGCACCGCCCGGCCGGAGCGCCCGACCGGATCGCCCTGCCCGTCGCGGGCGACGACGAGGCGGGGAAGAAGGCCGTCCGCGCGCTCATCGAGGAGCTCGGCTTCGACACCGTGGACGCGGGAGGCATCGACGATTCCTGGCGCCAGCAGCCCGAGACCCCCGTCTACGGACTCCGCGAAGGCGTCGACGGGGTCACCAAGGCCCTCGCCGAAGCCTCCCCGGTCCGCCCCGAAGGCTTCCGGGGCTGACCGCCGAGGGGCCCCGGAGCGCCCCTGCGCCGCCGCCCGCCCCGCCGCCGAACGCGCCGGGGCGGGCCGGCCCGCGGAGACCACCAACGGGTGGTGACCGTCACCTGCCTGACCCGCCGCCAGGGGGAGCCCCCGGGTCGCGGTTCAGCAGTCCAGCGCGGACTCCACGGCCACGAGGACTTCCCCGGGCCCCGCGGACCTGCCCCGGAGCAGGGCCGGCTCGCCCGCCACGTCCTTGCGGAAACACATGCCCGAGACGCCGCGGAACCGCTCCGGGGCCTTCGCCCGGTGCGCCGGGCTCCTCACACGCGCCTTCCGAGCCGTAGAAGAGCAGGTAGAGCGACCCGGCCAGCAGGCCGAGGCCGGACACGCAGCCGAGGGTGATGGCCAGGCCCAGTATCAGGCCACGGTGCGGGGAACGTACCTGGATCACGGTGTCGCGTCTCTTCTCTGTCCGACCGCTGGAACCGCGGTCCCGGAGGGTCTTCCAGGTCTTCGTACGAGAGGGGAGATGCCAGCCGCGCGCCCACACCCCCGTGCGGGAGGGGTGGCACGCGGCCGGGGTCGCGGCACGGTGGCTTCCGGATCAGGCGCCGGCGGACGCGCGCCGGATCGCGTCGAGCGCGCGCGTCACATCCCCGTCGGTCGTCGACCAGTTGCTCACCGAGATCCGCATGACGCGCCGGCCGTGCCAGGTGGAGCCGCTGATCCACGCCGTGCCGTCGTCGAGCAGCCGGGCGAGCACCCGCTCCGTACGCTCGTCGCCGCCGAACTCGGCGCAGACCTGCGTGAACACCACGTCGTTGAGGACGCTCGCGCCGTCGATCGCGGCGATGCCTTCGGCGAACGCGGAGGCGTGACGGCACAGTTGGTCGACGAGGTCGGCCACCCCCGACCGGCCGAGGGACCTGAGCGCGGCCCACACGGTGAAGGCCCGCCCGCGCCGCGAGAGTTCGGGGACCTTGTCGGCGGGGTCCCCGTGTTCGTGCTGGATGAGGTAGTCGCCGTGAACACCCATCGCGGCCCGCAGCGCGAGCGGGTCGCGCACGATGGCGAGCCCGCAGTCGTAGGGGACGTTCAGCGTCTTGTGGGCGTCCGTCGCCCAGGAGTCGGCGTCCGCACAGCCCGCCGTCAGGTGTGCGAGGCGCGGGGAGGCGGCCGCCCACAGCCCGAAGGCGCCGTCCACGTGCACCCACGCGTCCGCCCCGCGAGCGGCCCGGATCGTCTCGGCGAAGGGATCGAAGGCGCCGGAGTGGATGTCTCCGGCCTGGAGGACCACGATCGTGGGGAGCCGGCCGCCGTCCGCCAGGACGTCCCGCAGGGCCTCCGCCTCCATGCGCCCCTGCCCGTTCGCCCGCACCAGCTCGGGCCGGCCGAGACCCAGGTAGCGCAGCGCCAGGTCGACGGCCATGTGCCGGTCCTCGCCGGCGATGACGCGTACGGGCGGCCCGCCCGCGAGTCCGTCGCGGGCGACGTCCCAGCCCGCGCTGCGCAGCACCGCGTCGCGCCCGGCGGCGAGGCAGGTGAAGTTCGCCATCGTGGCACCCGTGGTGAAGCCGACCGCGCTGTCACCGGGCAGGCCGAGGAGCCTCAGCAGCCACGCGCCGGCGATGTCCTCCGCCGCGGTGTACGCGGGCGAGACGGCGCGCATCACGCAGTTCTGGTCCCAGGCGCTGACCAGCCAGTCCGTGGCGAGCGCGGCCGGTTCGGTGCCCCCGATCACGAACCCGTAGAAGCGGCCGCTGGGGAACGCGGTCAGTCCCGGCTCACAGGCCGTGGCCAGCAGATCGACGACGTCGGCGGGGGCGCTGGGACCCTCGGGGAGTTCGGCTCCGAGCGCGCGCACGATCTCGTCGACCGAAGCGCGTGCGGGAACCGGGCGGTCGGACAGGCTGGCCAGCCAGCGGAGGGCATGGTCGTGTGCTCGTCGCAACGCCGCCTCGCGCGCGTCCATACCTCGGACTATGGGACAGGCGCCGCCGCCTCGCAAGCCGGTGCCGTGGACCCCGCATGATCGTCACCACACGGCCGGCGGGGGCCCGGCCGGACGAGGGCCGGGAACGCGATCACGGCCGGATGGCCGAACGCGGCTCCTCGCCCCATCCGACCGCGGACTGCCCGTGGCTCGGCTGGCGAAGGCTCGACGAGGACGTCCACTTCGGACAGTCCCGGTACACCTGCGGTCCCTGCCCACGTGAGGGCCCTGCACCGTGCCATGGTGGTGTCATGACCATCGAAGTTCGCCCGGCCTCGGACTTCGCGGACGTCCGCGCCCTGCTCGGTCCGAAGTCGGCCGGCGCCAACGTCTGCTGGTGCCTCAGCCACCGGATCCCGTCCAAGCTCAACAACGAGCTGCGCGGACCGGCCCGCGGTGAGTACGTCGCCCGGCTGTGCGGCGCGCAGACCCCACCGGGGGTGATCGCCTACGACGGCGACGAGCCCGTCGGCTGGGCCGCGGTGGCGCCGCGCTCGGACACCTCCTACGCGCGCAGCCGTACGATCCCGCACGTCGACGACCTGCCGGTCTGGTCGCTGTGGTGCATCCGGGTCCGCCCCGGCCACCGCAAGCAGGGCATTTCGCACGCCCTCATCGCCGGCGCGGTCGCGTTCGCCCGCACCCACGGCGCACCGGCCGTCGAGGCGTACCCGCTCGACAACGGTGACGCCAAGGTCGACATGACGATGGCGTACGCCGGGATCCGGAAGAACTTCGAACGCGCCGGGTTCACCCACGCCGCCGACACGACCTCGGTGCTGGCCGGGCACCCCCGCGTCCTGATGCGGCTCGACCTGCGCTGACCGCGCGCCGCCGCGCGGCGGCGCGCGACCGGGTGAAGGTTCAGCTCGGCCGGTACGGCAGCGCGCCCAGGCCGTGCCGCCGCGCCGCGTCGCTGAAGTCGTTCCAGCTGATCGAAGGTCAGGTCGGCCACTGTCGCCCTGTCGGTACCCATGCGGCGAGCCGGGCGGGGCCACCCGCAGGAGGAGCGGATCCGCCCGGTGCTCCGCCAGCGGGTGCAGTTCGGGGAGCAGGGTCGCCACCGCCGTCTCGGCGTCCCCGGACGCGTCCGGGCCTCAGGCGTCGTGGCGGGCGGCCCTCACGAGGCCTCGCTCCACACCGTGTCGCGCTCACGCGCCGTACGGAGGGCGTCGGCCCACCAGACCAGGTCGTCGAGCATCGTCACGGCCGCCTTCTCGGCCGCCCCGGTGTCGTGGGGCCGGCCTGCCTCGTCGAACGGGAACTGGTGGAAGCTGACCGTCTCGCGGATGGTGGCCGCGGCCAGCTCGGCGAAGACCAGGCGCAGTTGCTCGACGGCGCGCAGGCCGCCCGACAGCCCGCCGTAGGACACGAAGCCGACCGGCTTGCGCGCCCAGACGCGCCCGGCGATGTCGATCGCCTGCTTCAGTGAGGCCGGGAAGGAGTGGTTGTACTCGGGGGTGAGCAGCACGTAGGCGTCCGCCTCGGCGAGGCGCTGGACGAAGGCCCGGCCGCGCGGCGTGAGGTCGGAGGTCCAGTGCGCGGGGAGGTCGGCGTCGACCAGGTCGATGACGGTGAGCTCGACGTCGGCGCGGGCGGTGGCGACGGCTTCGAACCAGCGGGCGACCGTCGGGCCGAACCGGCCTTCCCGGGTGCTGCCGACGACGAGTGCGATACGCAGTGGAGTAGTCATGAGCACAGGTTTACGACCTCAAGTTCGCTTGAGGTCAACGCCGGTTCACGGACGGCGCGTCAGAGCCCCGGGCGCGCCGGCCGACTGCGCTCCCTCCGACTCCAGCGTCAGCCGGTCCTGCTCCGCCATGGTCAGCACGTAGAGGTTGCCCTTGGGGCAGTCGAAGGTGGCCGTCTGGTCGGTCGGGTGGCTTGTCACCGCCTCGAAGACCGCGCTGTCCTGGCGGATCTGGCGCAGTTGGAGGGCTTCCGTGCACCCGAGGTTCCGTCCCGTCGCGAGCTCCTTGAGGTCGCTGACCTGCCGGCCCACGAGTTCGCCCACGGCTCCGGCGTGCAGGGTGACCGTGACGGAGAACTCACCGGCCCGCGCGCGGGTGATGCCGTCCGCCTCCGGCGTTCCGGGGCCGACGCCGGACCACGTACCGACCCACGACGCCGGCAGCGACGGACCGGAGGACGACGAGGCGGAAGGGGCGGACGGAGCGGAAGCGGCGGACGAGGACGGTGTGGGCGAGGTGGTACGAGGCGCGGCCGTGTCGCCGTCGCCGTCGCCGAACGGGAGCAGGACGGCCAGCGCGACGACCGCGGCGAGGATGGCGGCACCGGCGCCAGCGGTGACCACGCGGGGCCTACGGGATGCCCACCCGCCGACGCGCCCGGCGGGACCGGGACCGGGGCCGGGAGTGGAAGCGGCGGACGGCGGGGGAGTGCCCGGAGTCGTCGCGGGCGGCTGCGGCGGGGCGAGCGGCGAGGGCCCCGTACCCCCAGGGGCGTAGGCGGGCGGCTGCGGGGCGGTGAGGAGCGAGCGGAGTTCGGCCTCCCGGCGGCCGACCTCCGTCATCAGGGCCGCGGGTACCGCCCCGCTCCAGTCGTCGTGCCCCTCCTCGGCGGCACCGAGCCGCTCCCGCAGCTCCTCGGCGGTCGGTCGCCGGTCCGGGTCCTTGGCCAGGCACTCCCGGACGATCGGAAGAAGTACGTCCGGTACGCCGTCGAGCAGTGGCTCGTCGTGCACGATCCGGTACAGGAGGGCCGGCACATCCAGCTCCTCGCCCCCGGCCAGGAACGGGCTGCGCCCGGTGGCCGCGTACACGAGGACGGCGGCGAGGGAGAACACGTCGGCCGGCGCCGAGGCCACGGAACCGGTCGCCTGCTCCGGCGCGAGGAAGCCGGGCGTGCCGATGACGGCGCCCGTCTGCGTGTAGCGGGGATCGCGGACCGCGCGGGCGATGCCGAAGTCGATGAGGAAGGGGCGCTCCCGGCCCAGCAGCACGTTCCCGGGCTTGATGTCCCGGTGGACCACCCCTGCCGCCCGTACGGAGACGAGCGCGGCCGACAGCTCCCGGGCCAGGGACCGTACGCCTGGCGCCGGCAGCGCCCCGTACCGGTGCACCCAGTCGCCCAGTGAAGGCGCGGCGACGTACTCCGTCGCCAGCCACTGCGGGGACGCGCCCGGCTGGCTGAAGTCGACCACCGAGACCGTCCACGCGCTGCGCACACGGTCGTTGGTGCGTATCTCGCGGTCGAACCGTTCGGCGAAGTCCGGCTGCAGGCTCAGGTCCCGGTGTACGGTCTTCAGGGCCAGCGGTCGCCCGGAGGCGGTGCGGGCGAGGAACACCTCGCCCATTCCGCCCGCGCCGAGCCGTGCCAGCAGGCGGTACCCTCCGATCTCCGGCGGGTCACCGGGCAGCAAAGAATCCACCAACTCCACCTGCTCCCATGACCATTGCCGACCCGTCCCGTACGGACCACCCCGCTGGGTCACCTTAAAGGACGAGCCCCCTCGGAGCCCGCCCGGGCCGGACGAGATCCGGGGGAGCTCCGGAAGAGTTCCGGAAGAGACGGACTAGGGGCAGCTCAGACGGGTGTCACCCGGGTCGGTCGTGCACGTGTCGGTGCCGACGCCGCCGTTGGCGGTGTCGTTCCCGGAGACGGAGTCGACGGTGTTGAGCCGGTCGTCGCCGTAGTAACCGGTCAGTGTGTCGCTTCCGGGCCCGCCGTTCAGGGTGTCGTTTCCGAAGCCACCGTCGGCGTTGTCGTTTCCGGGCCCGCCGAGCACGGTGTCGTTGCCGTAGCCGGCCCTGATGACGTCGTTGCCGCTGAGGGCGCAGATCACGTCGTTGCCGAAGCCGCCGACCAGGTTGTCGGCGCCGCTGGTGCCGACGATCGTGCAGCCGCGCGCGTTGTTGACCGTACTGACCGCCGTCGCGGTGTTGTCGGCGGGTACCGGGTCGGTCTGTGTGGCGCCGGCCGTGGCCCTGTCGGACAGGCTGCCCGTGGCCCGGGGCTCGGCGACCACCTGCACCGTGGCCCTGGCCCCGGGGGCGAGGGAGCCCAGCGCGCAGTTGGCGCCGGTGGCGGTCGTGGTGCAGGTGCCCTGGCCGGGCGTGGCGGACAGGAGGGAGCCGGGTCCGGTGAGGGTGTCGGTCAGCGTGACCCCGGTGGCCGTCGTCGTGGTGCTCGTATTGGTCACCGTCACGGTGTAGGCGGCCTGGTCGCCGAGGCTGACGGAGGCGGGTCCGGTCTTGGTGACGGTCAGGTTCACTCCGGGCGGGGGCGGCGGGGTGGCGGCGACCTGGTAGCGGACCAGGCCGCGGTCGTCGCCGGTGTTTCCGGCGGCGACGATCTTGCCGTCCGACTGCAGGGCCACCGCGCTCGCGGTGTCGAAGAAGCCGAAGTAGACGTCGGTGGTCACCTTGCCGCCGGTCCCGAAGCCGCTGTCCAGGGTGCCGTTGACGTTGTAGCGGGCCACCGCGAAATCGCTGCGGCTGATGCCTGCGGCGACGATCTTCCCGTCGGGCTGCAGGGCGAGGTCGGAGCTTCCGTCCAGGGTGCCGGCGCCGAAGTCGGTGGTGACCTTGCCGTCGCCGTCGAAACCGGCGTCGAGGCTGCCGTCGGGGAGGTAGCGGGCCAGTGCGAAGTCGAAGGCGCTGGATCCCGCCGCGACGATCCTCCCGTCGGACTGCACCTGCACCCCGCCGGCCACGTCGGCCTCGGCGAAGGCGGTGGTCACCCTGCCGTCGCCGTCGAAGGAGGTGTCGAGGCTGCCGTCCGCGTGGTAGCGGGCCAGCGCGAAGTCGGAGGCGTTCGCGGGGTAGTTGTAGCCGGCGCGGCCGGCGATGACGATCCTGCCGTCGGCTTGGGTCGTCACGTCGAAGGCGGTCGCCGCGCCCCCTGCGAAGGCGGTGGTCGCCTTGCCGTCGCCGTCGAAGGAGGTGTCGGGGCTGCCGTCCGCGTGGTAGCGGGCGAGCGCGACCTCGGCGCCGCTCATGCCGACGGCGAGAATGCCGCCGTCCGCCTGCACCGTCACCGCGAAGGCCTCCTGCGGGCCCCCGGTGCCGAAGTCGGTGAGGGCGACGCCGTCGCCGTCGAAGCCGGTGTCGAGGCTGCCGTCGCTCCGGTAACGGACCACGGTGAACAGCCCGCCGCTGTCGGGCGCCGCGCTGCGGCCCACCACGACGATCTTGCCGTCCGGCTGTACCGCCACGCCGTTGGCCACGTCATCACCATCACCGCGCAGGTCGCTCAGGACCAGACCGTCGCCGCTGAAGGAGGGGTCGAGGCTGCCGTCCGTGGTGTAGCGGGCCACCGCGAAGTCGGCGGCGCCGCCTTGCGGAGGAGTGTTGAGGCCGACGGTGACGATCTTGCCGTCGGCCTGCACGACCATGTCACGGCTCTCGTCGTAACCGGCGAAGTCGGTGACGACCCGCCCGTCACCGTCGAAGGTGGGATCGAGGTCGCCGGGCGCCGCCAGAGCGGCCCCCGGCAGGGTCAGGAGGAGGGCCAGGCCGGTGGCGGCCGCGACCCCGGCGCGGCCCGGCGTCCTCCTCAGACCGGAAGGGAATGCGGACATTCGATCTGGGTCCCTCCTGCCCGCTCGCCGCCGCGCAGCGGGCCGCCGCCTCCTGTGACAGGCCACAGCCTGTTGGCAGCGGCACGGCCGAGCGCGTGCGGCTGGCCGCGCTGCGCCCACTGGACGCCCCGAACCACCCGCGCGGGTGAGGGCCGCGAGCCCGCGGCGTCGACTCAGCCGGTCAACCCACCCGGATCCGCCGGGTCACCCGGCATCGGACGGACGGCCAGGCGGGTGAACCACTCGGTCGCGAGGATGCGCCCGCGGGCATCGGCGGGGAGCCGGGAAAGGATTCCGGGCAGCGAGCGGCGGCGTTCCACCTCGCTCCGGTGCGCGGCGATGGCGGCCCATTTCCGGTCCAGCCACGGACGTACGTCGACCGTCGCGGTGACCCGCTCGTCCGGAACGCTGCGTACGGTCTTCCCGACGCCGGCCAGCAACCCGCCCAACTCACCGACGCCCGAGTGCGGATGGGTGGCCAGACAGAGGGAGCCGGGCTGCCAGGGTTCCCCCGCCTCGGGGTGGAGGTGTTCGAGGCCGGCGGCGTGCACGGCCAGCAGGGTGACCCGGTGGGTGTGGACGTGGTCGGGGTGCCCGGTCAGCTGACCGTAGTCGTCGTGGGTGACCACGACGTCGGGCCGGAACGCGCGTACGTGGCGTACGAGCCGCGCCACCGCCTCGTCGAGCGGTGCGTCGATGAACCGCGGCCGCCCCGGCGCCGATTCGGGGACGCGCGCATCGGCGTACTCCAACAGCCTCGGCTCACCGGCGCCCAGCACGTGGAGCGCGTCGGCGAGTTCACCGGCGCGGTGGCTGCCCGGCGTCCAGGTCGCGGTCACGACGGCCGTACGCGCGCCCGAGGCGGCATGGCGGGCGAGAACGCCGCCCGCGAGCAGGGACTCGTCGTCGGGGTGCGCGAAGACCCCCAGCAGGCTCGGCGGCGACCACCTCACGACTCGGCGCCTCGGGCCCGCCGTTCACGCGGTTGTGCACCCAGCGGCTGGGTGACGTCGATCCTGGCCATGGCGTCATCGTAGGGGTGTTCCAGCCGGAGACGCGCAGCCGCGGTGCGGAGCCGTGCAGGTCCGCGGTGCGGTAGGTCGCGGTCAGTGTCGCCGACTCGCCCGGCCAGAGGCTGACCTGGTTGTCGCTCCACCGGACCGGCAGCACCGGACTGCCGTCCGCGCCGACGAGGTGGACGTCGGTGAGCAGGGCGGGGGTGGCGCCCGCGCCCGTGTGCCGTACGGTCACCGTCGTCGTGGACGTCCCCGTGCCGTCCTCCGTCGTCGAGGCGGCCGCGGCGACCGCCGTCTGCGGCATCGAGTTCAGCCCCCGCAGGTCGGCGTAGGAAGTGGTCGGCGTGTAATACCAGTCGCTGTTCTCGTAGTCGAGGACGTCCGCCCGGGTGGAGAGCCAGTAGACGTTGCGGCTCATCTCGCGCCCGGCGCCGTCGGTCAGCAGCAGCCGGACCAGGTACGTGGTGGACAGGCCCGGGACCGACTCCGGCTCCGGGACCGTGAGCGCGGTGCGGCTCGCGCCGTCGCCCGCGACGCTCAGGCCCGTCACCGTCCGGTCGTACCGCTGCGTACCGTCCGGGTCGAAGAGCGTCACCCGCGCCGTCAGGCCGGAGGCCGTGGAGGTCCGGTTGTTGACGACCGATACCGCGCGGTCGTCGTACCCGTACTGGACGTGCAGCGGCTCGTTCGCCTTCTTCGCGCCGAAGTAGGCGCCGCCCTGGTCGAGGAAGCGGTCCACCAACTGCCAGTGCAGGGAGGTCCAGCCGCTGTTGAACATCCAGTAGATGACGCCGGTCGACGGTTCGGAGGCGTCCTTGGCGTTGCGCCCGTAGGCCTCGAACTGCGCGCGTACGCTCTCGTACTGGGAGAGCTGCGCCTTGCGCACGTAGTCGGCGAGGCCGGTCGGGGCGCCGTAGCGGCCGGCCAGCGCGGCGTCGTACAGCCCCAGCGTGGCGAAGGTACGGGAGGGGGAGCGGTGGTACTGGGCGGCGGACGGGTTCTTCCAGAGGGTCTCCAGCTCGGCCGGTGACATCATGCGGCGCAGCGTGTCGAGGGTCGGTACGTCCGGGCCGGCGCTGGTCTCGGAGTTGAAGCCGGTGGCGCCGCCCTCCCGCTTCCCGTACCAGTAGCCGGGCGGCACCCAGTCGTACGGTCCCGTCATCTTCATGCCGGAGCGCCCGGTGATCGGAGCGGAGGCGTTGGAGGCCGCCGGGACCACGGGGGCCGGCCAGTCGGCGGCCCGCAGCGCGTCGACGTAGCCCCGCTCGATCTCCTCGTTCGGCGCGAAGTCACTGCCGATCAGGAAGGAGATCACGCTGGGGTGGTGGCGGAGCCGGGCCGCTTCGGCGGCCATGGAAGCCCGGGCGACGGGGTAGTCGGCATCGTCCCATTCCTCCCCGGCCTCGGTGCCGTTGACCTCACCCTCCCACTTGCTGCAGCACTCCCAGCCGGGCAGCGTCAGGATCCCGTACCGGTCGGCGAGGTCGAAGAACTCGTCGGGCTCGATGTGCCCTTCCAGGCGAAGGGTGTTCAGGCCCAGGTCGAGGGCGTACTTCAGCCGGTCCTCGACGTAGGTGCGGTCCCAGCGCAGGAACGCGTCGGGGGACCAGCCGGCCCCCTTGATCAGCAGCGGGCGGCCGTTGACGCGGTACTGCCGGTCCCCGTCGGCGTTCAGCGGGGCCTGTACGTCGCGGATGCCGAAGGACTGGCGCGCGGTGTCGGAGGGTGCGCCGTTCACGGTCGCGGTCAGGTCGAGCTCGTACAGGGGCTGCTCGCCCATCGCGGCGGGCCACCACACGCGGGGCGCGCCGAGGCGGAGCGCGGGGTGGTCGGCGGGGGAGAAGACCAGCGTCCGCGTCTCGTGCGGGGCCAGGGTGACGGTCCGGCTGACGGCGGCCGGACCCGCGGTGCCGGACACCGTGGTGGTGACGGTGGCGGCCGAGTCGTTGCGCACCTGAGCCTTCACGGTCAGGTCGGCGGAGGCCATCGACGGCACGGCCAGGGCCGTCACCACGTGTGCGTCGCGCAGGGCGACCGGCCCGCCGCGGCGGACCGTGACGTCACGGACGATGCCCATGTTCTCGTCGGGCGGTGGCTGGAGCCAGTCGAGCCAGCTCATGGTGAGCCGCTTCCGCGGATCATTGGGCTGGATCCGGAAGGCAACCGTATTGGTGCCCTCCTTGATCAGGTCGGTCACGTCGAACTCGTGCCGGGTGTACGCGCCGGCGACGTCGGCGGCGGTGGCGATCCGGTGACCGTTGACATACACGTCGGCGGCGGAGATGACCCCGCTGAAGTCCAGATGGGTGCGGGCCGCCGTGTCGGCGACGGTGAAATCGGACCGGTACCACCAGGGCACGTCGAAGTCCGCGGCCGGAATGCGCTGCTGCTGGGTGGAGTAGAAGGGGGTCGGGGTACGCGCCCGCGGCCAGCAGCGCCGCGAGGACGGTGGAGCGTGCCCCGGCCGGATACCAGCCGGTCGCCGGATATCCGGGGCTGGAGACGATGGCCGCCGAGTCGGTGACCTCCGCCGTCGAGCGGATGGCGTACCCGGCCAGGGCCGTTGTACTGCCGGGTGCGGACGCGACGGCGGTGACCGCGGTGACCGCCGTGACCGCCGTGACCTGCCGTCCCGGCCCCCGCCCGGCCCCCGGGCCCGGAGTGGCGGCCGGCTGCGGGGCCGCCATGGACGGGCCGGCGGCGACGGCGAGGGCCAGGCCGAGTGCGGCGAGGCCGAGGCGGTGGAACACGGGGCCTCCCGCGGGCCGGGGGAGAGGGACCTGGTGGGACTTCCCCTGGGGTATATCGGCATTCACCTCGGCGGGGGTGGACGCCACGCCCGATGTGGTCCGACTGCGCCGCCGCCGCGGTAGCAGCGGCCCTGCCCGGTCACCCGCCGGTGGCGAACGGGCCGCCGGAGGCGAAGGCCAGCGCGGCGAACCGCTCGCCCATGCGACGGTGCGTCGCGGCGTCCGGGTGGAGCTGGTCGGGCAGCGGCAGCTCGGCGAAGTCCGCCTCGCCGTAGAGGGCCCGGCCGTCCAGATAGTGCAGGTGAGGGTCCTCGGCCGCCCGCTGCCGCACGATCCGGGCGAGTTCGTCCCGGATGACGCCCAGGGTCAGCTTTCCGGCCGCCCGTTCCGCGGGGTCGCCCGTGGCGCGGAAGCGGATCCGGCCGGCCTTCAGCTCCTCGAAGTCCGGGGCGCTGGGGCCGGGCGTGTCCTCGTGGATGGGGCAGAGGATGGGCGAGACGACCAGGAGCGGAACGGTGGGGTGGCCTTCGCGGACGGTGTCGAGGAAGCCGTGCACCGCCGGGCCGAAGGCGCGCAGCCGCATCACGTCGGTGTTGACGAGGTTGATGCCGATCTTGATGCTGATCAGGTCGGCGGGGGTGTCACGCAACGCCCGGGCGGTGAACGGGTCGAGCAGCGCGCTGCCGCCCAGACCGAGGTTGGTCAGCTCCACACCGCCGAGGAACCCGGCCACGGCCGGCCAGGTCGCGCTGGGGCTCGCCGCGTCGGAGCCGTGGCTGATCGAGCTGCCGTGGTGGACCCACCGCGCGCGGCCCCGGTCCGGCAACGGTTCGACGGGAGCATCGGTGCGCAGGGCGACCAGCTCGGTCGTCTCGTTGTACGGCAGCCAGATCTCCACGTCCTTGAGGCGCTCGGGGAGACCGGCGAACCGGACGGTGCCGACCGGGCCGGTCCGGGTCTCCGCGGAGCCCGTGGCCATGTCGACCGTCAGCAGGTTGCCGCCGGTCACGCAGGCCTGCCCGGCCGGCTGTCCGTCGACGAGGAGGTCGTAGACGCCGTCGGGACGGGGCGGGGCGCCCAGGTACGCGCGCTTGGTGCGCAGCGCGTCCAGCTCGATGACCGTGGCGCGGGTGCGCAGCACCACGCGTACGCCGGAGGGCTGGGCCTCGGCCATGGCCAGTTGACCGTCGTTGCTCTGGGCGCGGGCCCGGGCGGGCAGCCGGTGCGGCAGTACGCCGTGGGCGGTCCGCTCCAGGTCGAGGGCGCCGCGCAGGAGGTCGGCGGTGATGGGGGTGGTGATCCAGTGGGGTGCGGTACTCACGGTTCCAGCCTGTTGATCTGAGTCTTCTGAGTGGTCTGAATGGTCTGAACGGACCAGGCGGTCTACGTGGTCCGGGCCGTCGGACCCGGTTCGCCGGCGGGCGCGGGCCAGTTCCGCAGCAGGGCGTCGAGGGCGTCGAGGACCCGTGACCAGGATTCCTGTGCGTCGGGGGCGCTGTGGCTGAAGCTCCCGCCCAGCTCCAGGCTGACGTAGCCGTGGAAGACGCTGCCCAGGAGCCGGACGGCGTGGGTCTGGTCGGGTTCTGTCAGGTCGTAGCCGCGCAGGATCGCCCGGGTCATCTGTGCGTGCCTGACGCCCGCGCTGGCGGCCGCGTCCTGCGGGCTGAGCTTCAGCTGGGCCGCGGCGTAGCGGCCGGGGTGCTCCTTGGCGTAGTCGCGGTAGACGTTCGCGAACGCGGTCAGGGCGTCCTTGCCGGCCCGCCCCGCGAGTGCCGCGGCCACCCGGTCGGCGAGTTCCTCCAGGGCGAGGAGGGCGATCCGGGTCTTGAGGTCCTGGGAGTTCTTCACGTGCGAGTACAGGCTCGCCACCTTGACGTCGAAGTGCCGGGCGAGCGCCGAGACGGTCACCTGGTCGAAGCCGACCTCGTCGGCGAGCTCCGCCCCCGCCCGGGTCAGTCGTTCCGTGGTCAGTCCTACGCGCGCCATCAGCATCCTCCCCGTAGCCTATATCCATTATTAAGTTGCCTAAAGCTTTTAGGCAAGCTGGCGTGTGGCCTGCGACGTGTGCCATCCCGGCTTGGGCGCGCTCGCCGGAACCTATCGGGGGACAATCGGCCCATGACCGGCGCAGAGCTGTCATCGGACCACCCGCACTCCCCCGGCGAGGGGCGCTACGGCGAGCGGGTCTTCCGGCCCGACGAGGGAGGCGAGGGCGACAGGATCGACCTCGGAGCCCTCACCTACGACGCGACGACCCTGGCCCGACTGAAGCTGCTGGGTGTGGGGCCGGGCTGGAACTGCCTGGACGTGGGCGCCGGAACCGGCACGGTGGCGCGCCGCCTGCTGGACGAAGCGGGCGTGGAGACGGTCCTCGCCGTGGACCGCGACGTACGGTTCCTCGCGGCGCACCCCGTTCCCGGACTGACGGTGCTGCAGGGGGACGTCACCTCCGACGATTTCGCCCCGGGCCTGTTCCAACTGGTCCACGCCCGGTTCGTACTCATGCACCTGCCGTCCCCGCAGCACATGGTCGCCAAGCTGAGCGGACTGCTCGCCCCCGGTGGCGTACTGGTCGTCAGCGACGCCGTCGACCTCACCACCGCCTCGGCGCCCGTCACCCCGTACACCCGCGCCATGCGGGCCATGTGGGAGGGGCTGCGCGTCAGCATCGGCACCGACGTGTCACGGGTGCCGGGCCATCCCGAGCTGCTGCGCGAGGCCGGGCTGGAATCGGTGGCGGCCGAGATCCACGTACCACCGCTGCTGCCGGGCAGCGCGATCAGCAGGTTCTGGGCGCAGACCTGGGAGCGGGCACGGGAGGCCATGGTCGGCACCGGCATCGTCGACGACGGACAGCTCGATGAGGCCGTGCGTTACCTGGAGTCCCCCCGGTGCACCGGCCTGTCACCGGGCATGCTCACGGCCTGGGGGTGGAAGGGCTGGGCGCCCACGGGTGCGTGATCCTCGGGCAGGATGTGCAGATGCAGGTGCAGACGACCACGGAGCTGGTAGTGAGGGCGGCCAGGCTGGCCGGGCCGGCCGGGCCGACGGCGGGACCGGCGGGACCGGCGGGACCGGCCGTACGGGGCAGCCGGCGGATCCTGGGCATCGCCGGGCCACCGGGGGCCGGGAAATCGACGCTGGCCGCCCGGCTCGCCGAAGCGCTCGGGCCGGAGACGGCCGTGGTGGTCCCGATGGACGGGTTCCACCTCGCCCAGGCCGAGCTGGCCCGGGTGGGTCTGGCCGACCGCAAGGGCGCCCCGGAGACCTTCGACGTGGCCGGGTACGTCTCGCTGCTGCGCCGCCTGCGCGCGTCCGACGGGGCCACGGTGTACGCACCCGCCTTCGACCGCTCCCTGGAAGAGCCGATCGCGGGCAGCATCCCCGTGCACCCGGCCGTACCGCTGGTGATCACCGAGGGGAACTACCTGCTGCACGACGCGGGGGAGTGGGCGTCGGTACGACCCCTGCTGGACGAGGCCTGGTACCTCGCCCCGGACGAGGAACTGCGCGTCCGGCGCCTGGTCGACCGGCACGTACGCCACGGCAAGGAGCCGGCGTACGCACGCGAGTGGGTGACCCGCTCGGACGAGGCGAACGCCCGGCTCGTCGCGCCGGGCCGACACCGCGCCGACCTCGTCCTCGACACCGGCTGAGGCCGACACCCCACCCGAACCGCCCGCCCCGCAGCCATCGGCCAGGCCAGGCCAGGCCAGGCTCGGCAGGGCGCACCCTCGTGCAGGACCATGGTTCCGTGCGCGAAACGGCGATCATCGAGGCACCGTCCGTGCTCGGGCTGCGGCCCTCCGGCGTCCAGGACCTGCCCTCGGCCCTGCTCGCTGCCGGTCTGGCGGACCACCCCGGCACGGTGCGCGCCGGCCGGGTCGAGCCACCGGCGTACGACCCGCGACGGGACCCCGACACCCAGGTCCTCAACCCCGCCGGCATCGCCCGGTACTCCGTCCGGCTGGCCGACGCCGTGGGCGCCGTCCTCGAAGAGGGCCGCTTTCCCGTCGTCCTCGGCGGCGACTGCAGCATCCTGCTCGGCAACCTCCTCGCCCTGCGCCGCCGAGGCCGCCACGGACTGCTGTTCCTCGACGGCCACACCGACTTCTACCAGCCCTCGGCGGAGCCGACCGGCGAGGCGGCCTCGATGGAACTCGCCCTCGCCACCGGCCGCGGCCCCCGGCTGCTCACCGACCTCGAAGGCCGCGGGCCCCTGCTGCGCGACGAGGACGTCGTCGCCTTCGGATTCCGCGACGCCGCCGAGTCCCGCGTGGCCGGGATGCAACCGCTGCCGCCCCGGCTCCATGCGGTCGACCTCGACGCCGTGCGCGCGGCCGGCGCCGCCACCGCCGCGCGTGCCGCGATCAGCCGCCTCACGCACGACGAGAGCGCCGGCTACTGGGTCCACCTCGACGTCGACGTCCTGGACGACGCGATCATGCCCGCCGTCGACTACCGCATCCCCGGCGGGCTGACCTGGGCAGAGCTGGAGAGCGTGCTGCGCACGGCACTGGCCGACGAACGGGCCGCCGGCTTCGACGTCACGATCTTCAATCCCGGCCTCGACCCCGACGGGACCATCGCGGCGCGGCTCACCGCCTGCCTGCGCCGAGGACTGGCGGCGCGGACCGGGACCGGCCACACGCCGTGAACCGGCTCCGGCTCGTACGGATGCAGGAATAGCCGTGCAGGCCGGGGGCGTTGGAGGCGAAGATCGTAGTCGTTCCCCCGTACCCGGGGGGTCGAAGAACCGGAGCAGACATGCAGACCGAGACGCCCCGTGGCGCAGACCGCTCGTTCCTCTTCGTCCTCGGCAGCTCCCGCGCGGACGGCAACACCGAGATGCTCGCGCGGGCGGCGGCCGAACAACTGCCCGCTGAAATACCGCGGCGCTGGGTGGACCTGGCCCAGCTGCCACTGCCCGATTTCGATGACAGGCGGCACGACAGCGAGTTCCGGACCGTCCACGAGAACGAGGAACTGCTGCGCCAGGCCACCCTGGAGGCCACGGACATCGTCATCGCCTCACCCCTGTACTGGTACTCGCTCTCCGCGCCCACCAAGCGCTACCTCGACTACTGGTCGGGCTGGCTGACAGCGCCCGGCTCGGACTTCAGGCAGCGGATGGCGGGCCGGACCCTGTGGGGGGTGACGGTCATGTCCGAGCGCGACGAGGTCGTCGCCGACGGCCTGGTGACGAGTCTCAACAACTCGGCGGCCTACATGCGGATGCGGTTCGGCGGGGTGCTGTTCGGCAACGGCTCGCGCCCCGGGCAGGTGAAGAACGACGAACGCGCGATGGTCCGCGCCAAGACGTTCTTCCACGGCGAGACCCCGCTCGCCCGCTTCCCGTACGAGGAGGAGCCCGCGGGTCGGTAGCACCACCGGCCGCGGCCTCCGCGTCCGCCGCACCCGCCGCGTGCGGCCGTCCGGACCCGTGGGATCCGGGCGGCCGCCGCGCGGTTGCACCGTTCACCGTGCCCCCCCCGCGGCCCGGCCCGGCTCGGCCGGAGGGGTACTTCCGGGTGCGGCTCCGCGAGGCGTTCGGGAAACTGACCGTGCGGCACGGCACCGTACGGGCTGGACGACGGACCGCGGAGCTGGAGATGATCGGCACGGTGCCTGATGCCTGACCCGGCAGTGGTGGAACCTGCCCGGCCGGCGCGCCGCGACTGGCGCCATGGCCTGCTGCCGCCTGTCGTCGCATGGCTGATCGCGAACCTCGTCACCTGGACGGTCGCGAAGGCATCGATCGCCGGCGACGGATCCACGGTGGTGTATTGGTCCACAGGCGGCCGCAGCCGCTGGGATTCCGCCCACTACCTGTCCATTGCCGAGACCGGCTACGAAATGTTCTGGTGCCGGGAGCGCTATCCGAACTTCCGCGACGTCATGTGCGGAAACGTCGCCTGGTTTCCCGGGTATCCCATGGCGGTCCGGGCGGTTTCCGCCACCGGGCTTTCCTATGAGCTGTCCGCCGTGGTCGTCACCGAAGTGTCCCTGCTCGGCATGTTCGCGCTCTTGTGGTGGTTGCTCGGCGCCCGGCTCACCTGGGCCACGGGACTCACCCTGGCCATCGGTACGGTGTTCCCGGGCGGCGTCTACCTCCATGCCGTGTTCCCCATCGCCACCGGAACGCTGGCGCTGCTCGTCTGCGTCGCCGGAGTGAAACGCGGCTCCTGGATACTCGCTGCCGCCGGCGGTTTCGTCGCGGCCTCCTGTTATCCCGTCGGCGCCGTCGCCGTCGGCATGCTGCTGTTGAGCGCGTTCTTCGCGTGGCGCAGGGACACCTGGCCGATTCGGTTCGCGAAAGCCGGGTCGGCAGCGGCCCTCGCAGGCTGTGGCGTGCTCTGGGCCAAATGGCTGATGTGGCAGGCGACGGGCCACTGGGACGCGTACGAGATCCTCCAGGCATCCAGTTACGGGCAAGGAGGGCTGCACCAGCCCTTCGCCGCGATCGCGGACGCCTACGACTTCCCGTTCCGTGACTGGTACACACCCAAGGGACACCTGCCGTGGCTGGTGGAGCACGCTCTCGCCGCCCACAGGACCCAGCTGTGGCTGAACGTCGTCTTCGTGCTGCTCGTGCTGGCGACGGCCGCCGTTGTCCTCATCCGTCACCGTCGACTGGAGGTCGAGGAATGGGCCGCCTTGACCTTGACGGTGGCCATCTTCCTGGTGCCGTTCTTCGCGGGCGCCGAAATGTCGTGGTACCGAAACCACGCGCAGATGTTCGTCGGGCTCCTCCTGGTCAGGCGCATGTCCCTGTTCGTCCAAGTGCCGCTGCTGGTGCTCTGCGCCGGCCAGTACGCCCTTCTGGGCGCGATGTTCTTCTCCGGGGTGCTGGTGTGAGCGACTGGCCTACTGCTGTTCCTCGCCCGTGTCGCGGGCGACGTAATAGGTGGGCCGGGCCTGCACGGCCGTGTAGATCCGGGCCACGTACTCGCCGAGCATGCCCACGCAGAACAGCTGAACAGCCCCGAAGAACAGGATCGTGGTGATCAAGGACGTCCAGCCGGGCAGGGTGCTTCCCGTGGCGTAGACGACGAGGGTCCACGTGAGGAACCCGAGGCAGATGACGAGGCTGAAAGCGCCGAGCGCCGTGGCCAGGCGCAGGGGGACCGCCGAGAAGCTGGTGATGCTGTCCAATGCCAGGAGGACCATCTTGTGCAGGGGGTATTTGGTGGTGCCCGCCACCCGCTCCGCGCGCTGGTAGGTGACCTGACCGCTGGGGAAGCCGAGCCAGGGGATGAGGAGGCGGTAGATCCGCTGCTGCTCGGGGAGGGCCTTGAGGGTCTCCACCACGGGGCGGGTCAGCAGCCGGAAGTCGCCGGCCTCGGCGGGGACGTAGGAGCCGGCCAGACGGCGCATGAGCCAGTAGTAGCCCGCGGCGGTCCGGCGTTTGAAGCCGGTGTCGGTGGAGCGGTCCGTGCGGACGCCGTAGACGACGTCCAGGCCGTCCGCCCGGGCGAGGGCGAGCATGTCGGGAATGACCTCCGGCGGGTCCTGGAGGTCTGCGTCCATGCTGATCACGTACGCACCGCGGGCGCGGTGCAGGCCGGCCGTAAGGGCCGCCTGGTGGCCGCTGTTGCGCCGGAGGGCCACGATGCGCAGCTGGGGCCAGGTGGTGCGCAGGTCTTCCAGCAGCCGGGGGGTCTTGTCGGTCGAGCCGTCGTCGACGGCGAGGACCTCGTACGGTTCGTCGCACCCGTCCAGGACCGGCCGGAGCCGCCCCACCAGAACAGGCAGGACCTCCTCCTCGTTGAAGATCGGGATAATGATCGACAGAGAGATCGATCCCCTGTGTGGGTCATGCACAGCACTCATGATGCGTGAACCGCCTGGTGGCGGCACTTCGAGACACCCGAGTGCCGCAGGGCCGCCGCGCCGCCGGCGTGGGCTCGGGCAAGGCATCCCGCGACCGCTGTTAGGGTGACGTGTGCCCGTCAAGACGGGCTGATTTCGGTCACTGATATTTCAACGGGGTAGAACGTGAAGCTTCGCCATGTCCGCGCGGTCGCCGTCTTCGGCATTGCGATCGTCGCACTCACCGGAGCCCGTGGCTCCCACGGCGCCAGCTGCGGCGGCAGCCACGGCTCGAGCCACAGCAGCTCCAGCGGGGGCACCACCGGTGGCACCGGGGGCAGCGACAGTAGCAGCACCAGCACGAGCGGCAGCAGCACGTCCGGCGGTACGTCCGTCACCGGCGGTTCCAGCAGCAAGAACAAGGCCGAGCGCGACATCAGGATCGACAGCTGCAAGCTGGACGACTCGGGCAAGAACCTGGTCGCCCGGCTCACCGTCACCAACAGCGGTTCGGTGGACTACATCTACAACATCACCATGAAGTTCAGCGGGGACACCACCTCGACCGCGACCTCCGCCCAGGCCAGGGTGAGCGCACTCACCGTCAAGGCGGGTGCGTCCGCACAGGCCGAGGCCAAGACCGCGTACACCGGTAGGGGCGACGGCAGCGAGTACAAGAAGTGCTCCGTCGACAGCGCGACCAAGAGCGCCCTCTGACGCAGCGCCCGGCCCCGTCGGTGAACCACCGGCGGGGCCGTGCCGTTCCGGGGCAGCGTGCCGGGTGCGCGCCCGGCACGGCCGTCCTCGTACGGGCTACGGGGGCGCCGGCGAGCCGGTGACGGCCGCGAGGGGGTCGACGAGGGCGGAGTCGTTCGGCGGACGGTCGGGCCGGCGGGCGCTGACGTGGCCGTCGGGCCGGACGAGCAGTGCTGCGTCCGGGAACAGGCCGCAGAACTCCGCGTGCTCTTCGGCAAGCGGCCTGGGCCCCGTCCCGACCCGGCCAGGAGATCTGCCCGATCTCCAGCAGCGGCCTACGGTTCACACGCGGCCCGGCTCATGGCGGCGACAACGCGGTCACGAGCGGGCCGCCCCGCACGAAGGGCCGGCCGCAGGCTGTCTGGACGGCCGAGCGGCCGCGTCGGGAACAGCCGGGCAGGTCGGCGCGGTTGCACCGACCGAGGGACCGGCGCCGCACGGGCGGAACACGGAGACCACAAGGTCGTCCGCCCCACCAAACCCGGGCCCTCACGATCGCGGCACGCCTGCCGCGCACTCGGACCAAGAAGTACTTCTGCAGGAGGACTGTTTCATGACTGACCGGCCCTTGACGCTCATGGCAGTGCACGCCCACCCCGACGATGAGGCCACCGGAACCGGAGGGGTCCTCGCGCGCTACGCGGCGGAAGGTATCCGCACGGTTCTCGTGACGTGTACCGACGGCCGTTGCGGTGACGGACCGGGCGGCGTCAAGCCGGGTGACCCCGGGCACGATCCGGCGGCCGTCGCCTTGATGCGCCGTCAAGAACTCGAGGCGAGCTGTGACGTCCTGAAGGTCAGCGATCTGGAGATGCTGGACTATGCCGACTCCGGGATGATGGGCTGGCCGAGCAACGAAGCCCCTGGATCCTTCTGGCAGACCCCCGTGGAGGAAGGCGCCGCCCGGCTTGCGGAGCTCATGCGGCACTACCGACCCGATGTGGTCGTCACCTACGACGAGAACGGCTTCTACGGCCACCCCGACCACATCCAGGCACACCGCATCACGATGGCGGCGCTGGAGATGACCGAGCTGACACCGAAGGTGTACTGGACGACGATGCCCCGCTCGGGGATGCAGCGGTTCGGGGAGATCATGCGCGAGTTTCACGAGGACATGCCGGAGCCGGATCCTGCCGAGGCCGCTGCGATGGCCGAGATCGGTCTCCCCGACGATGAGATCTCCACGTGGGTGGACACCACCGCGTTCAGCGGTCAGAAGTTCGACGCGCTGGCCGCGCACGCCAGTCAGGGCGAGAACATCTTCTTCCTCAGGATGGGCAAGGAGAGGTTCGGCGAACTGATGGGCACGGAGACCTTCGTACGTGTCAAGGACGCCACCGGCGCGGCCGTACCCGAGAACGACCTCTTCGCCGGACTGCGCTGATCCTCCCGTCCGACCGGGGCCCAGCCAAGGCTCGTCGGCCGGCCTGGCTCGATCGTGCGGTCTGGGCGCTCCCGGCTGCCGGCGGCTTCCTGCGGGAGCGGTGGGCTGGTATCGCTCCCGACCTCTCCGGGCATAGGGCAGCCGTCGGCTTCGCCCGGGATTCCGGCCCGACCGTGTGCCCCGCTCATCGGCTCGGGCGACGAAGGCACGCCTGGGGCCGGACCGCGTCGTGGCGGCCGCCCATGCTGTGGCGGGCTGTACGGTCGTGCGCGTCCGGCGGATTCTAGCTGCCGGCGCCGTGCCGCCCAGGCACTGGCCTTCCCGGCCGCAACCAACGAGGTGCGCACAGCGGCCGCATCGCCAGCGGCCGCATCGCGCCGGCGGGGGATCGAGAGCATGCCTACTGAGGATTTCAGGCTGGAGTCGGTGGGTTGATGGGGGCCGGCAGCCTGGTCCCCGGCGTGACCGTGGGCGAGGACCTCGCCCCGCACCGGGCGAGCGCGGCCCGGCCGGCCACCGCCGCCGGACCGACCCCGGCGGGCAACGGGATCCCGGTCTCCGGTGGAGTCCCGGCGCGCCCCGCCACGACGGGCGGCGCCGCGGCCGCTCCCGCCTTCGGGACGTCCTCCGCCGGGCGGGGCCGCCCGACCACGTCCTCGGGCTGAACCGCTCCGCTGCGCGACGGGGCGGCCTCGGCCGGGCGGAGCCGGGGGCGCGCGAAAGCCCGCATTGTGGCAGACGCGGGCGCGGGGGTCATGCCACGCGTTCCCGGGGCATGACCCCCGGATGCCGCGGGTGGACTAATGAGGGCAACGAACCGGGCGGAACCGCCGCCCATCCCACCCCGAAGGAGGACAGCCATGGCTGCCCTGATCCCCCTCCGCAAGTCGCTCCTCATCGCCGCCTCCGCCGTCGCCGCGCTCCTCAGCGCCGGATCGGCCCAGGCCGCGTCGAGCTCCGCCCACCTGGCCAACGATCCCTCCGGGGCGAAGGTGCAACGCAGCAGCACGCTCGGAGGGTCGGACCACTCCAGTGCGTATTACTACTACTACGTACAGGCGCGGTAGCAGATGCTGTCTTCCCGTGTGCCGCCCGGCCCCTCGGGGGCCGGGCGGTACGGCAACCGGCGCGCGTTCGAGCGGGACCACCTCGGTTTCCTCCTCGACCAGCAGCAGTACGGCGACCTGGTCCGCTTCGACGACGACCTGTACATCGTGAACTCGCCCGCCCTGGCGGAGGAGGTCCTCAAGCACACCAACACCACCTACGGCATCTCCAGCGACCTGCTGGGCGAGGCGACCGACGGAAGCCGCGCCTCCGAAGACCTGGCCCTGTGGATGCGGGCCCGCAGCCTGGCGGGACGCGGCCTGAACCGGACCAGCATGCGCGCCGCCCGGGACAGCCTCGCGTCGACCGTCGTCCGCCACGCGGACACCTGGCACGCACGCGGCAGGATCGAAGCGATCCCCGCACTGGAAGACCTCACCGCCCACCTGATCGCCGAGTTCTGCCTCGGGCCCGAGACCGGCGACGTCCCCGACCTCTTGGCCCGCCTGCAGGACGCGCTGCTGCCCCCCACACTGCCCCTGCCGGCCCGCTGGCACGCGCTGCGCCGACGCCGCCTCCAGCGCGCCGGCCGCGACCTAGCCGACGAAGTCTCCTCCCTGATACGCCGGCGGCGTACGACGAGGCGGGACGACTCGCCCTCCGTGGTCGCGGACCTCCTGAACACCGCGTGCGACGAAGGCGCCCTCACCCACGAGGGCGCGACCAGCGTCATCGTCGCCAACCTCTTCGCCGCCCACGAGACCACCGCCGCCGCGCTCGCCTGGCTGCTCCTCCTCCTCGACCGGCACCCGGAAGTCCGTCGGCGGGTACGGGACGAGGCCGACCGGGAACTCGCCGGCGCGCTCCCCACCGCGGCCGACGTGCCCCGGCTGGCCGTCACCGAAGCCGTCGTGAAGGAGACCCTGCGCCTCTACCCCCCGCTCTGGTTCCTCCAGCGGACCATCGAGGAACCCACCGAACTCGCCGGCTACCCCCTGCGCCCCGGCCAGAAGGTCGCCGTCAGCCCCTTCGTCCTCCACCGCGACCCCCGCCACTACCACCGGCCCACCACGTTCGACCCGGACCGCTGGACCGACCGCGCCGCCAACCCGCTGCCCAAGTACGCGTTCATGCCGTTCGGCGGAGGGCCGCGCAACTGCCTCGGAACCCACTTCGCCACCACCGCCATGACCATCGTCACCGCAACCCTCACCCCCCACTACGAGGTCACCCGATCACCCGGCACGACACCCGTCTTCCACACGCGCACCATCCTCCAGCCCCACGACCTCACCCTCGACGTCTCGGTCCGTCCCCACCCACCCGGCGACCGGCCCGGCGACCACCGGCCCGCTGCGGACCCACAGCCCGAAGACCACCGGGCAGCCCGGTGTCCGTTTACCGCCAACACCCCCGCCGCACCGTGACGGACCGGCGTTCCCGCCTCCTCGTCCGGCTTGCTCCGGGCCCGGGGCCGGTGTAGTCCGGTACTGAGGTTTTCAGGGTGGGGTCGGTGGGTCGATGGCCAGATGTGTGGCCGTGAGGCAGCCGTCGACCAAGTGGGGTCGGAGTTGGATTCTGCGTAAC
>NZ_JOIR01000012.1 GCF_000720115.1 Streptomyces sp. NRRL F-2580 | reverse complement strand
CCGGCGAGGCTGAATTTGTGCGGCGAGCGGGCCAGCCCGGCCGGTTGGGACGGGGGTGGGTGTGTGTCGGGGTGATCCCCGCAGGGCGTCGAACGCACTTCCGCCCAGCCTTCCGACCCCTCGTCACGTTCGGCGCCCGAGGAGACGCCCCGGCGCGCGCCCGCCCCCGGCACAACCGGCCCCCACCCCGACCCCGCCCGAGCGGCGCAGCCAACCCGCGCAGCCAACCCGCTCATCCCCCGGCCGGGGCCCCGCCGCCCGGCCGTCGTTCCCAGGCCTCCGCGAACATCTCGTGCAGCGGCGCCGTCGGCAGGACCCGGACGAACGGCGACTGGATCGTGTCCCGCCACAGCGGTCGCACCAGGTGGCTCCCCAGCTTCACGGTCTCCAGCGGCAGGTGCGGGGCCTTCAGTTCGGTCCACTCCCCCGGCAGGAACAGGGTCCGGCCCGCCCGCGCCCGCTTGGCCTCCACCACCGCGCCGGTGGCGAGGAGTTCCGTCCGGGCCTGCGTGTGCTGCTTGGCCGACCAGCCGTTCCAGCGCCGTACGTTGCGGTCGGTGGGCGCGGCGAGGGTGGCGAGCTGGAGGTACAGCGCCGCGGCGTCCGCGCCCGCGCCGAGCTCCGCCCCCACGCGCGCGACCAGCTCCGGGCAGGACTGCCGCGGATCCGCCTCGTACGCGCCGGCCGGCAGGGCTCCGGAGCGGGCCCGGAGCATCATCCGCTCCAGCCTGCCGCCGGGCATCAGCGGCGCCACCCGGTCCAGTGCCTCGGCGAGGCCGGTGATCGCGCGCAGCCGCGTCCACACCTCGGGACCGGTGGCCGCCGCGGGCCGCAGGAAGGCGGCGCCGCCGGGCGCGCAGGCGACGAGCGGCCCGGAGTCGTAGGCGGCCACGGTCACCGGGCCCTCCTCCGCGTAGCGGCCCTTCACCACCGGCAGCCGCGCCGGTCCGAACTGCTCGGCGATCGGGGTCGAGCTGTCGTGGACCTTGCCGCCGGGCAGCTCCAGCAGCAGCTCGGGGCGCTCCAGTTCGGCCCGCAGCCGCTCGTACAGGGCCATGGCCCCGGCCACCGCCGGATCGCCGACGGGCCGGTCCGTCCAGGCCCACACCAGCGCGCTCGCGATCCGCCCGAGGGCGAGGCCCACCGGGGTGCCGTACGGGAGCTCGGGTCCGGCCGGCGGCACGGCCCTGACCTCCACCTTGTTGCCGTACCGGGTCGCCGCCAGCTCCCAGCCGGCCGCTTCCACGGTCGTGTCCTCGGCGGCCTCGTAGCCGCCCGCCAGCCGCCGGGCCCACACCTCGGAGAGGCCGAGGTCGGCCTCCAGGGCGTCGGCCGCCTCGTCGTGCACGGCGGGCTGCACCCCGATCAGCTCCCGCCACACCCCGGCCATCCGCTCCACGGCCGCCAGGACCCCGCCCGGCCGCCACAGCTCGGCCGGGTCCTCGGGCAGGGCGGCGGCCAGGACGGCCCGCCGGCCCGCTCCCCCGAGCCGCGCGCGCAGCCGCTCGTACGACTCGGCCGTCGACGGGGTCGCCTTGTACGGGGCCTTGCGCGCCAGGGAACGGTCCTCGTCCCGGCCGGGCCGGCCGACCAGTCCGGCCACGACGAGCCGGGCCACGGCCCTTCGTACGCCCGTCAGTTCGGCGAAGCGCTCGGCCGCCGACTCCGGCAGCGGGACCGGCCCGTGCGCATCGACCGTCTCGACCAGGGCCCGGAGCCGGGCGGCGTCGTCGCGCTCCACCCGGACGAGACGTGCCCCGGCGATCGCCGCCGGTACCGGATCCGCGTCGGCGTCCCGCGCCGCGGGGGCGACGAACCAGCACGCGGATCCTCCGGCCCGCACCGCGGCGGACGCCACGACCGTGCCGCCCGCCCGCAGGCCCTCCAGGGCGCCGGCGTCGGCCCGGCCCACCCACCACCGGCTGTCCGCGCGGGCGAACGGCAGGCCGGCCCAGGTGTCCAGGAGCGCGAGCAGCGCGGCCCGGTCCGTGTCCGGGGTCGGTGCCACCGCCGCCCGCCAGGCCGCGGCGTCGATCGCGCCCAGCAGCTGCGACCAGTCGTGCGGCGGCGCAGGCGGCGAGAGCCGCCGCACCTCCTCCACGATCGTCCCGGCCAGGCAGGCACCGTCGGAGGCCAGCGCGCTCAGCGTCGCCGGCAGGGCCGCGTCCCGGGCCGGCCGCTCCCCCTTGGAGACCAGCCCGAACAGCGCGGGCAGCAGTTCGGTGTCCGGCGCGGACCGGCGCGGCAGGGCCGGCGCGGCCTCGGCGAGCAGGGTGACGCGCCGGTGCAGGGCGCGCCGGCGCTCCTCCACCCGGGCGGCCCGCCCGGCCACCGCCACGACGGCTTCGGCCAGGACCGGGTCGGTGACCTCCGGCAGCTCCCGGGCCACGGCCGCGCGCAGCGCCTCCGGGCCGTCGAGGGCGGCCGTCAGCAGGGTGTCGGCCGTCTGCCGTCCCACGCCGCGCAGTGCCCGGGATCCGGCCGCGTCCCGGGTCCGCAGCAGGTACCAGAAGGCGGGCGGCAGGGCCACGCCGCCCGACGCGGTGGCCCGCCGGGCCGGCCTGACCCGCGGGTGCCGGGGTGAGTGGTGTCCGTCGAGTTCCCACAGCAGGACGCCGTCGGCGGTGTACGCGCGCACGCCCGTCCGGGTCTCCGCCTCGGCGAGGACCACGTCCTCGACGGCGCCCTCCGGCGGGGCCCACAGGGCCCAGGGCTCCTGCCCCGGACGGTCGATGTCGAACCGGGCGGTGCGCCCGTCCACGCTCTCCAGCAGGTAGTGGTCGGGCGCGTGGTCGCGGTGCCGGGTGCGGAACAGCACCCGGGTCCCGACCAGCCCGTCCCGGCTGCCGAGCGGGGAGCCGTCCAGGCCCGCGGGCAGCGGCGCGAGCTGCAGCGCCTCCACGGCCAGGCTCATGCCCTCCTCGGACGGCTCCGCGGCCGGGTCGGCGCTCGCGGGCCGGCCCGGGAAGTCCGGCAGTGGGGTCGCACCCCGCCGCTCCCCGGTGACCGGGTCGACCGCCTCCCACGGCCGCCGTCCGAAGACGGCGTTGGTCCAGATCCGGGAGCCGTCGCCGAGCAGCAGCTCGTCCCCGTCGATGCCCTCGGTGCCGCCGGGACGCAGCACGCGCCGGCCGCCGTGCCGCCCGCCCCCGTCGGCGGTCTCGAACTGGAAGCCGTAGGCCCCGTCCAGGCTGCCGCCGAACGGCACCAGGCCGCTCGACTCGTCGGGTGTGAAGGGCTCCTCGGGGCGGTCGGCCCAGACGGCGGTGTCGCAGAAGTAGGGGCTCGCCTTGAGGGTCCAGCTCACCAGGAAGGAACCGCCCACGTAGTGGACGGCGTACATGGTCGCCCCGTCCGGGACCGAGAAACGGCAGGAGCCGCGCTCCCCCTCCGGGGCTACGGCGACCGCCCGGTCGCGTCCGAACACCGTCAGCACCGGCCAGGTGCTGGTCACCCCGGCCACCCCCGGCAGCACTTCGTCCGCTGCCTCGGGCCCGGCGTCCGCCGCGAACCGCGCGTACACCGACTCCAGGGCCGGCCAGGCCAGTTCCTCCGGCAGGCCGGCCGCCAGCGAGCGGCGCAGCGCGCCGGCCGCGCCCGCTCCGGCGAGGGCGTCGGCGATCCCGCCGAGCGCGGTCACCGTGGGCCGGTCCAGCAGGGCCTCCAGCTCGGCGACGGCCTCCTCGGCTCCCGCCATGCCGCCGCCCGCGACCGTGTCGACGAGCTTGCCGACCCGCCCGGCCACCTCGCGGGCGATGCCCTCGTTGCCGGGCAGCAGCGTCACCGCGGACCCGGGCCGGCGGTCACGCGCCGGCGACCAGCGGGGCGTCAGGTCCTGGTGGACGCGCCCCTCCAGGCGGGGGCCGAAGACCGGGTCGGCTGCCAGTGCGACGAGGTCCCGGCGGGACCGCTCGCCCCAGAAGCGCATCCGCGTCTGCGGACCGGGGTCGACGACCGCGACCCCGGCCGCGAGACAGGCGTCCAGCACGTCCGCGTCGAAGCCCTGGTAGTGGTGCCGGGTGGTGTGGACCGTCACCGGGGCGCCCGCCGCCCGCAGCCGCGGCCCCAGCCGGCCCACCAGGTCGAGGAACTCCGCGGGGAGCGGCTGCCGCGCGACGCCGCCGCCGGACTGCGCCGCGTACTGGTACATGCGGACGAAGTTCCCGACCCAGTGGTGCAGTCCGCCCTGCGGCACCACCCGCCCGCTCTCCATCGCCTCGGCCGCGCCGCAGCCGATCAGCATCCGCAGCCACGCCCCGCCGTCGGTGACCCCGTCCGGGAAGACCTCCACCAGCCCGGCGGCGACCATGTCGGTGGGCGGACGGGCCGTCAGGACCTGTTCCGCGGCGGCCAGCAGCGCGTCCGGCACCGACTTCTTCCGGGTGACGGACAGGATGCCGCCCACCAGGCGCGCGACCTCCTCGTCTCCGTGCCCGGCCGCCTTCGCTGAGGCCCGTACGCGGCGTACGAGGTCCGCCGGCAGGTCGGCGGGCGAGCTCGCCCACGCGGTCAGGAACGTGTCCAGTGCGGCGTGCGCGGCGGCCGGGTCCAACGTCTCGGCGAGGAAGCGCTGGTGGGCCCCGAACTCCTTGGCCGGCATGGCCCCGCCCCTGGCGAACAGCAGGGCGTTGGCCCGGCGGTAGGCCGGGTCCACCGGCAGGCCGTGCCGGTCCTCGGCCGCCCGCGCCGCCGCGTAGGCCCGCCCGCCGGGCCGGCTCCCGTAGCCGATCAGCCGGTGGCCGACGGTGTCCCAGAACCACGGCAGGTGCGTCGGCGGCAGCCGTCGTGCGCGCGCCGTCATCGTGTCGAGGAAGCGGCCGGGCTTGGCGTAGGACCGGCCCAGTTCGGAGCGCATGTCCTCCATCAGGGCGCGTACGGTCCCGGCCGCGTCCGGGTCGTGGGCGGCGACCCAGTCGGCGTAGGTGGTGGAGGTGTGCGTACCGGCGGTGGGCAGCAGGGCGGCGAGCGAGGCGATCATGCCTGGGATCGTCGCACGCCCCACCGACACCGCCGGCGCCCGAGGACACCGCGGGCACCACGGCCCGGAGGGAGCCGATCCAGCGGGACTGACGAGTCATCAGGTCATCTGTCCCGGACTCTTGACTCTGCTGCTGCCAGTGGCGATTCTCGTCCCACCGTTTGTGCGGTCCATGACAAACAAGCCACAGCCGTGCCATGTGGCCGTGGCCGTCGTGCCCCCGGACGGATCCGGCTCCTCGACCGCGCCCTCCACTGACCGAAGACGTGAGTGATGACCATTTCCCGACACACGCACCACAGGCGTAGGCCCCTGGCGGTCCTGTCATTGCTCCTCGCCGTGGTGGCCATGGTGCTCGGCCCCGTGCCCAGTTCCTCCGCCGCCGACCCCGGCTGGTGGAACCCGGTCGCCCGGCCCGCGCCCGACTCCGAGATCAACGTCACCGGCGAACCCTTCAAGGGGACCGACGCCCAGGGGCGCGTCCGCGGCTTCGTCGACGCGCACGACCACCTGATGTCCAACGAGGGCTTCGGCGGCCGCCTCATCTGCGGCAAGCCGTTCTCCGAGCAGGGTGTGGCCGACGCGCTCAAGGACTGCCCCGAGCACTATCCCGACGGCACGCTCGCCATCTTCGACTTCATCACCAAGGGCGGCGACGGCAAGCACGACCCGAACGGCTGGCCGACCTTCAAGGACTGGCCCGCCCACGACTCGCTGACCCACCAGCAGAACTACTACGCCTGGGTCGAACGCGCCTGGCGCGGCGGTCAGCGGGTGCTCGTCAACGACCTCGTCACCAACGGCGTCATCTGCTCGGTCTACTTCTTCAAGGACCGCGGCTGCGACGAGATGACCGCGATCCGCCTGGAGGCGCAGAAGACGTACGACATGCAGGCGTACGTCGACAAGATGTACGGCGGTCCGGGCAAGGGATGGTTCCGGATCGTCACCGACTCCGCGCAGGCCCGCGACGTCATCAAGCAGGGCAAGCTGGCCGTCGTGCTGGGGGTGGAGACCTCCGAGCCGTTCGGCTGCAAGCAGATCCTGGACATCGCGCAGTGCGGCAAGGCGGACATCGACCGCGGCCTGGACGAGCTGTACAAGCTGGGCGTGCGCAGCATGTTCCTGTGCCACAAGTTCGACAACGCGCTGTGCGGGGTCCGCTTCGACCAGGGCGCGCTCGGCACGGCGATCAACGTGGGCCAGTTCCTTTCCACCGGAACCTTCTGGCAGACGGAGCAGTGCAAGGGCCCGCAGCACGACAACCCCATCGGTCTCGCGGCGGCGCCCGAAGCGCAGAAGCAGCTCCCGGCGGGCGTCGCGGTCCCCTCGTACGCGGCGGACGCGCAGTGCAACACCCGCGGTCTCACCGAGCTCGGCGAGTACGCGGTGCGCGGCATGATGAAACGCAAGATGATGCTGGAGATCGACCACATGGGGGTCAAGGCCGCGGGCCGGGCCTTCGACATCCTCGAATCCGAGTCGTACCCCGGCGTGATCTCCTCGCACAGCTGGATGGACCTCGACTGGACGGAGCGCGTGTACCGCCTCGGCGGCTTCGTCGCCCAGTACATGAGCGGCTCCGAGGCCTTCAGCGCGGAGGCCAAGCGCACGGACGCGCTGCGCGAGAAGTACAAGGTCGGCTACGGCTACGGCACCGACATGAACGGCGTCGGCGGCTGGCCCGGCCCCCGCGGCGCGGACACCCCGAATCCGGTCCGCTACCCGTTCCGCAGCACCGACGGCGGCGCGGTGATCGACAAGCAGACCACCGGCGTGCGCACCTGGGACCTGAACACCGACGGCGCCGCGCACTACGGCCTGGTCCCGGACTGGATCGAGGACATCCGGCTCACCGGCGGCCAGGACGTGGTGGACGACCTGTTCCGGGGCGCCGAGTCCTACCTGACCACCTGGGGTTCGTCCGAGAAGCACAAGGCCGGGGTGAACCTCGCCGCGGGCGCCGCCGCCTCGGCCAGCTCGTCCGAGTGGAACCCGTTCGTCAGCTACGCGCCCTCCCGGGCCGTGGACGGCAACACGAGCACCCGCTGGGCGAGCGACTGGAGCGACGACCAGTGGCTCCAGATCGACCTCGGGACACCGGGTCTGGTCAAGCGCGTCACCCTCGAATGGGAACGCGCCCACGGGAAGTCGTACCGCATCGAGCTCTCGGGCGACGGCACGAACTGGCAGTCCGCATGGTCCACGACCACCGGTGACGGCGGGCTGGACACGGCGCAGTTCGCCGCTACCCCGGCCCGGTACGTACGGGTCCACGGGCTGCAGCGCGGCACCCAATGGGGGTACTCGCTCCACGAGGTCGGCGTCTACAGCAGCTGACGCGTGACGCCGCCCGGGCGGCGTCCGGGTGCCGGGGCCGGCCGGATCCTCACCGATCCGGTCGGCCCCGGCCGCCTTCCCACCGCCGCCCGCCTCCCCCGAACAGCACGGCACGGCACGGAACCGCGGCACGAACCGAAGGGATCGCCCATGGCACGGATGCCGTCGGCCGACCGGCGCCGGCAGCTGACCGAGGCCGCCATCCGCGCGATGACGCGCGACGGGGTCGCCCGGACGACGACCCGGTCGATCTCCGCCGAAGCGGGCGTGTCACTGAGCGTCTTCCACTACTGCTTCGACTCCAAGCAGGCCCTGCTCGAATCCGTCATGACGGCGATCACCGAGCACAGCATCACCGTGGTGAAGGAGGCGATCCAGCCGAAGGCCACCCTCCGGGAGACCGTCCGGGCCGGCTTCCAGGCGTACTGGGACCACGTGTCCGCCCACCCGGGCGAGCACATGCTCACGTACGAGCTCACGCAGTACGCCCTGCGCCGGCCCGGCTTCGAGCACCTGGCGCGACGCCAGTACGAGCTGTACGCCGACACCTACGCCGAGCTCATCGAGCAGCTCCGCCACCACATGGGCTTCGAACTCCGCGTCCCCGTCACCGTGCTGGCCCGCTATCTGGCCGCCATGACGGACGGACTGACGCTCAACCACCTCGTGCTCGGCGACGCGACGATCTCCACGGCCATCCTCGACACGGTCACCGACCACGTCGCGGGCCTCGTCGGAGACGACCGCGCCGGCGACCACGGCTGCGGCGAGCACGGCGACGGGTCCCGGCCGCCCGCCCTGGAACGCGTCGCACCACCGCGCTCCGCCTGAGGCGGCCGGGTCCCCCACCTGGATGACGGCGGTGCCCGCCGCCTCCAGGTCGTTCACCTCGTCGCGCAGGGCCGGCCGGTCTGCGCCCGGGCGTAGGTGGTCCAGCGCACGGTCATCGGGTCGGGGCGGGAGATGTCGCCGGCCAGGATGGGCGGGCGGACCGAAACCGGCCACGGCGTGAATTGGGTCACCCGGGCGCCGGTTGCGTCCCCCTTGTCCGTTTCCGAGCTCGAACTTCCTGGTCAGGGCGCTAGGTTGCTCCTCTCACGCCTGGAGCACCCGAGCATCGGGTGCGCACCGAAAGACCGAGGAAGTATGGCCATTCGTTTCTCCGCGGCATCCCGGTGAGGCCGGGACCGGCCCTGCGGGCCGCCCTCGTCTGCTTGGCCCTCGGCGTGCTGACCGGGTGCTCGGCGGACCACGAGGCCGCCGAGGTGGCGTACGCCGGGGACTACGGCAGCCACTCGCCGCTCGCCGTCGTCGGATATCCGTCCACGGGCACGTTGGGGATCACCCAGCAGGTGGTGTGGCGGATCGCCGACGGCAAGGTCGCCGAGCTGGCGGCCCTGGGCGACGACCGGCAGGACAAGGCCGCCACCCGGAGGACCGCCGAGAACTGGATCACCGCGTTCCGCACGGGCGCGGCCGGCAGGGTCACCGCGGAGTTCTACGACGAGGGTTCGTACCGGCAGACCGTCGTGCTCTACCTGCACGACACCCACCAGGTCAAACAGCTCCACGTCCTGCCCGTGAGCGTGGACGGCGAAAGCGCCTACCGGGTGAGCATGGCCGAGCCGGACCCCGGTGAGGCCACCGCCGTGGCGCCTTGGGTGCCGAAGACGCCGGGCGAGCTCGGTTCCAAGTCGGTCCCGTGACCTGATCGGGTCCCGGCCGCGGCAAAGGGCCCCGCCTCCGCGAAAGACGCGGGGGCGCCGCCCTCTCCCGCTGCAGGCCCGGCCGTCAGTAGCGGTCCAGCAGGGTGGTCAGGACCTTGTGGAGGACCGATTCCTCGTCCGCCACCGCCTCCTCCGAGCGCCAGGCCACGAAGCCGTCCGGGCGGACGAGGACCGCCCCGGCGGCGGTCGTACCGTGCACCTCGGCCCAGTCGCCGCCGCTCGCGGGGACGAGGTCGGCCTCCGGTCCGGTGCCGATGGCGTAGGCGTCCAGGCGCACGTTCATCCGTTTGGCGACGGAGCCCGCCGCTCCGCTCCACGGCGTGCCCTCGGAGCTGAGCAGGACGAAGGACCGCTCGTAGAGGTCCACGGTGGACTTCGGCTGGTCCTCCCCGGGGACGCGCAGCCACATGTGCGGCGCGCGCGTGCCCGGTTCGCCGCGCAGACGCATCCGTTCGGGAACGATCGGCTGGTCGGGGTCGGTGCCCAGGACCGCGCCCTGGTTGTAGCGGTAGCCCATGGCCACGGACAGGACACCGCCCTGCCGTCCGCCCCCGCCCGGGGCGGGCTCGGGCTGGGCCTCGGAGACGGTCTCCGGGTCGGGCTCGTACCCCGGGTGGCTGTGCTCGGCGGACCGGGCCGAGGCGCGTTCGCTCGTCGCCCGCGCCACCGGGAGCCGCTCGGCCTCGTACGTCTCCAGCAGCCCGGGGCCGGCCGCGCCGTCCAGTACCGCGGCGAGCTTCCAGGCCAGGTTGTGCGCGTCCTGGATACCGGTGTTGGAGCCGAACGCCCCGGTGGGGGACATCTCGTGGGCGGAGTCACCGGCCAGGAAGACCCGGCCGGCCACGTACCGCTGCGCGACCCGCTCGGCCGCGTGCCACGGGGCCTTCCCGGTGATCTCGACGTCCAGGTCGGGCGCGCCGACGGCCCGGCGGATGTGCTCGACGCAGCGCTCGTCGGTGAAGTCCTCCAGGGTCTCGCCGCGGTCGGGGTGCCACGGCGCGTGGAAGACCCACCGCTCGCTGTTGTCCACCGGCAGCAGGGCCCCGTCGGCGTCGGGCTTGGTCAGGTAGCACACGATGAAACGCCGGTCGCCGACCACGTCCGCGAGCATGCGGGACCGGAAGGTGATGCTCACGTTGTGGAAGAGGTCCCCGGAACCGGTCTGGCCGATCCGGAGCGCCTCCCGCACCGGGCTGCGCGGCCCGTCGGCGGCGACGAGGTAGTCCGCGCGGACCGTGCTGTGCTCGCCACTCTCGCGGTCCTTCACGATGGCGGTCACGCCGCCCGGGTCCTGTTCGAAGGAGAGGAGCTCGGTGGAGAACCGCAGGTCGGCCCCGAGCCCGGGGGTCACGGACATCAGGACCGGCTCGATGTCGTTCTGGCTGCACAGACACCATGCCGACGGGCTGAAGCGGGCGAGCGCACCCCCCGGGTCGATCTGCTCGAACAGCCACTCCTGGTCGTCACCGGTGAGGGAGCCGCCTTGCAGGATGCCGTGGTTGTCCGCCAGGACCGAGGCGGCCTCGCGGATCCGGTCCTCGACACAGGCGACGCGGAACAACTCCATGGTCCGTACGTTGATACCGCGTCCTCGCGGGTGCATCGAGGTACCCGCGTGCTTCTCGACCAGCATGTGGCTGATGCCGTGCCGGCCGAGGAACAGCGAGGTGCACAGGCCCACCAGCGAGCCGCCCACGATGAGGACAGGGACGCGGTGGTCGACGTTTTCCTTCATGGCTCTTCCATGCCCTGTACGAGGGCGCTTCCCTCGCTCGTTCACCCGCTTGGTTCTCTCCTCTCGCGCCGAGGGGATTACGGGACAACGATCGGTTCGGGTGGCGCCGCCCCGTGGCGACCGTGTGGTCTCGAAGGAGTGTGAACGATGACAACCTTGTCGGAACGGATATCCCAGTCCGCCTTCGACGGCTCGAGGCTTCGGGTCGTGCTGCTGCTGGATCTGTACGACGGTGCGCAGAACCAGTTCCTGGAGGTCTACGAGCATCTCCGCAAGCAGGTGTCCTCCGTACCCGGACACATCAGCGACGAGTTGTGCCAGTCGATCGAGAACCCGTCGCAGTGGCTCATCACCAGTGAGTGGGAGAGCGCGCCGCGGTTCCTGGACTGGGTCAGCAGCGAGGAGCACGTCGCGTCGGTGCAGCCGCTGCACGGCTGCGTACGGGACACGCGCTCGCTGCGGTTCAGCGTGCTGCGGGTGACCGGCAAGGACTCCGGGCCCGACGCCCCCCTCTCCCCCTCCTCGCCCGGCGACGACCCCGGCTTCGGCCCCGACGCCGCCACCGCGCACTTCGGGGACCGGTCCGGGGACCGCCTCCAGGTCGCTCCGCGGCACGGGGACGGCGTGGTCCGCCACGCGCTCACCTTCACCGTGAAGCCGGGCAGCGAACCCGTCGTGGCGGAGCTGCTCGCCGGGTACACCTCCCCGCAGGCCCGGGTCGACGAGAACACCCGGCTGCGGCGCACCTCGCTCTTCATGCACGGGAACCGGGTCGTACGGGCGGTCGAGGTGGAGGGCGACCTCCTCGCGGCGCTGCGCCACGTGGCCCTACAGCCCGAGGTCAGGGCTCTGGAGGAGGCCATCAACCCGTATCTGGAACAGGACCGGGACCTGAGCGACCCGGGATCCGCGCGGCTGTTCTTCACCCGTGCGGCGCTCCCCGCGGTGCACCACGTGGCGGGCGCCGGCCGCGAGCACGCGGACGTCCGGCGGCACGCGCTGATCTACCCCGCCAAGAACGGGTGCGGCATGGAACTCGCCCGGCTGCTCGCCGGCCAGGACGAGACGGCCGTGGACGACCCGGCCAACCCCATCGAGGCCAGCACCCTGTTCCAGCGCGACGACATCGTCGTCCGGCTCCTCGACATGCGCGGCCCGCTCGACGCCCGGCCCGCCCTGACGCTCGGCGTCGAGGGCGGCCACAAGGCGGCGGTGCTCGCCCGGCTGCTCGACAGCGCCAAGGACGGCGTCCCCACGACAGACCAGGAGATCTCACGCTTCCTCGCGCGCTCTGAAATGCGCCTGATCACCGACCGGCGCACGCCGGACCAAGCCTGAGGAGATGGCCGTCATGACCCCTCGATTGACCATGGAAGAACTGGCCGCCCTGATGAAGAAGGGGGCCGGTGTGAACGTCGACCCCGCGGCCATGGCGAGCCGCCCCGACTCGGGCTTCGACGAGTGGGGCCTCGACTCCCTGGGGCTCCTCGGCATCGTCGGCGAACTGGAGAACCGGCACGGCCGGCCCCTGCCCGCCGACGCGGACCGGTGCAAGTCGCCGCGCGAGTTCCTGGACCTCGTCAACAACGCCCTGGCGACCAAGACCTGACGCGTTCGGACGGACGGGCACCGCCCGTCCGTCGTGCCGACGCCCCCGAGACCGGCTCCTCCCGCCGGTCTCGAGGCGTTGTGGCACCCGGGCGGGCCCGTGCGGGGTGGGTCCGGCTCAGCCGGGCACGGTGCACTCGAACGCGTGCAGGTACGGGTTGACCGGACGGATCTCGCCGATCACCAGACCCGCGTCCCGCATCCGGGTGCACAGACTGTCCTTGGTGTGCTTCGCGCCGCCCACGTTGAGGAGCAGCAGCAGGTCCATGGCCGTGGTGAACTTCATCGACGCGGTGTCGTCGACCAGGTTCTCGATGATGACGACCCTGGCTCCGGGGCGGGCCACGGAGACGACGTTGTGCAGGGTCCTGCGGGTGCTCTCGTCGTCCCATTCGAGGATGTTCTTGATGATGTACATGTCGGCCTCGACCGGGATGGCCTCGCGGCAGTCCCCGGGGACGATGCCGGCGCGCTCGGCGAGCGGGCCGCCGTCCCGCAGGCGGGGATCCGCCTTCGACACGACACCCGGCAGGTCGAGCAGGACGCCGCGCACCGTCGGGTGCTTCTCCAGCAGGCTCGCCAGTACGTGCCCCTGGCCGCCGCCGATGTCCGCGACCACGGAGACCCCGGTGAGGTCGAGGAGCTCCGCGACGTCCAGCGCCGACTGCGTGCTGGAGGTGGTCATGGCCCGGTTGAACACGTGGGCCGACTCGTGCGCGTCCTCGTGCAGGTACTGGAAGAACCCCTTGCCGTAGAGGTCCTGGAACACGCTCCCGCCGGAGCGCACGGCGTCGTCGAGGCGCGGCCAGGCCTGCCAGGTCCAGGGTTCCGTGCACCACAGGGAGATGTAGCGCAGGCTTTGCGGGTCGTCCTCGCGCAGCAGCCGGGACATCTCCGTGTGGACGAACTTCCCGTCCTCGGTCTCCTCGAAGATCCCGTAGCAGGTCAGGGCGCGGAGCAGCCGTTCCAGGGGCCGGGGCTCGCAGTTCACCGCCGCGGCGATCTCGGCGGCGGCGGTGGGCTCCGCGCCGAGGGCGTCGGCCACGCCGAGGCGGGCGGCGGCCCGTACGGCCCCGGCGACGGCCGCCCCGAAGACGAGCTCCCGCAGCCGCATGGCGGGCTGTGGGGTGTGCGGGGGAACGGGGACGGTGGCGGGGGTGGAGGTGGAGGTGGAACTTACCGCGGTCATACGGCCTCGCTTCTTCCGGTGAGGTGGAGCACGGTCAGCACATCCCGGCCGGTACGGAGGTCCCGCAGCGGTTGCCGACGAACCGGTTGCCCGTTCCGGTGCCCTGGTTGGCCAGGTCGGCCGGCTGGTTGTCCCGCACCACGTTGTCCTGGATGACGTTGTCGGTGTTCGTCGCGCCCACGAAGCTCTTGAACAGCAGGATTCCGCCCGAGAGGGGGGAGGCGCCGACGTTGCCGCGGATGGAGTTCGAACGGACGACCGTCTCCTCGGCCCCGGTGAGGACGATGCCGACGCCCTGGATGTCGGGGAGGCGGGTGTTGCCCTTGCAGAACTTGTTGTTCTCGTGGATCAGGTTGCCGCGGATGGTCATGTCTCCGGCGCCCGGCTCGCCCTCGTCGCCGACGACGAAGATGCCGCCGCAGTTGCCGGTGAGGGTGTTGCCGCTGACGGAGAGGTTCCGCACCCGCCTGACCGTGACGCCGATCCGGTTGCCGGTCAGCGTGTTGCGCCGGACCACCGCGCCCAGGGTGTCGGTGGCGCCGCCCTCCCGTGCCACCGTGTTGGCGATGAAGATCCCCGACTCGGTGTTGTCGCGGGCGATGTTGCCGCGGAACACCCCGCGGGTGGACCGCTCCTGGGCGATGCCCCAGGTGCCGTTCTTCTCGGAGATCACCCGCTCGACGCTCAGGCGGTCGGTGTAGGAGGCCCAGATGCCGTTCCGCTTGAAGCCCGAGACGGTCAGGGCGCGGATCTTCACCTGGTTCACGCTCTGCTCCGGCGTCCCCATGACGCAGATGCCGGTGTCGGCCTGCGAGCAGGCGGTGGCCGCGCGCCCGGGGGCCGCCGGCGCGCCCGGCGCGGCCTGGGCCGCTCCGGCCGGTGCCTCGGGTACGGCGGAGGCCGCGGGTGCGACCGGTGCCTCGGATACGGCGGGCGCCGCGGGTGCCACCGGCGCCTCGGGTGAGGCCGCCCCGGCCCCGGCGGCCGGCGGCCTGATCACCGTACGGCTGCCGTATCCCCGCAGGGTCAGCCGCTTCGTGATCAGCACGTTCTCGTAGTAGGTGCCGGGCATCACGGTGATGATGTCGCCCGGCCGTGCGGCGTCCACCGCGTCCTGGATCGAGTCGCCCGGGTGCACTCGGCGCCCGGCCGCGGCGGCGGGTGGCGCGGCCACGCCGAGCCCTGCGGCCATGACGACTGCGATGCACATGAGGGACTTGAGTTGTCGGTTCGTCACGATGCAGAAGTTATGGGCGATTAGAGCAATTCGCCACACCGAGTGAGCGGAAGGACACATGCCGTGCGCAAACGGCGCAATTTGACCTCCTCAGGAGTGGCGCGCGGACCCCGGCCGACGGCGTTGCGCCCCCGCGCCGTGACGCCTCGTCACCCGGAGCCGGGGAGCGCGCCACGAGCCGTTGCCCGCGCTCGCGCGACCGGGCTGGTCACAGGGGGTTTCCCGGGCACTCCGGCAAGGGGGCAACGGGCAACCCGTCGACCCCGGCACCCGGCGGGGGCAGGCTGAGGTCGTCCGCAGGAGGCAAGAACCACCAGGGGAAATCATGCACAAGACGTTCCGCGGCCTCGCCGCTCTCGTGACCGCCGCCACCGCCGTCCTCGCGCTCAGCGGCTCGGTCGAGGCCAAGCCGGTCGACGCGTGGGCCGGATGCCCGGAGGGGGCGGTCTGTATCTACCCTCAGAACCAGAACCCCGCCGTCAAGCCGACCCACGTCCTCTACTCGTACGGGGCCCACAACCTGAGCAACCAGTTCGGGAACCACTGGGTGCTCAACAATCAGTACGGCGGTGCGACCGCAAACCTGTGCACCGGCTACAACGGCGCGGGCTGCGGCAGCCCCATCGCCGCCAAGACCGGTGTCTACGCCGACCTCACGCCGGTCAACTCGGTCCGGCTGAACCGGTAGCAGCCCGGCTGCGAGGGCTTCCGGAGCCGCCGAGGGGGGCGGCTCCGGGGGTTCCTGTGCTCGTCATACCGGCTGGAAGATCCGGGTTTCCGACCCACCCTCGCGGTAGCCTGGGCAGCGCCGTCCCGCTGCCTGGGCGCGCATTGCCATGGGGGATGCTTTGGGGGATCCGGACCGCCGGCGGAACACCGACCACCCGCACGAATCCGAAGGCACCGCGGTGCACTTCCCCGCGCAGCTGAGACGTCTGCGGGTGCAACGCGGCCTGTCCCTCGCGGACCTCGCGCGGCAGACGCACTACAGCAAGGGCTACCTCAGCAAGATCGAGACCGGTTCGAAGCGCGTCACCGTCGACGTCGCGCGGCGCTGCGACGACGTCCTGCGGGCGGGAGGTGAACTGCTGCGGATGGTCCGGGAGACGGGAACGCCCGGCGCCGGTGCCGGCGTGGCCTCCGGCGCGGAGCGCCCGTCCGACGCCGGGCCGGCGGCGGACGGCGAGTGTCCGTACCGCGGCCTGCCGGCCTTCACCGCGGGGGACGCCGGGTGGTTCTTCGGCCGGGAGCGCGCCACGGCCGAGTTGGCCGAACGGGTCTTCGAGCGGATCGGCGTGGGCCCGCTGATGCTGGTCGCCCCGTCGGGCGCGGGCAAGTCCTCGCTGCTCAACGCCGGTCTCGTGCCGGCGCTGCGGCGCGGCGGGGGCTTCCCGATGCCGGGCGCCGACACGTGGCCGGTGGTGCGGTTCACTCCCACCGCGCATCCGCTGGAGGAGTTGCTGGACCGTGCCGCGAAGGTGCTGGGCGCCGATCTCGGCATCGCCGCACGGGAGTTGCGGGACCGCCCGCACGCGCTGCTCGAAGCCGCCCGCCGGCTCTCGGGCCCTCCCCCGGGCGGTTCGGGGGACCGGCGGCCGCCTCCCCCGCGTCCGGTGCTGCTCGTCGACCAGTTCGAGGAGCTGTTCACACTCTGCTCCGCCGAGGACGAGCGGCGCGCGTTCGTCCGGGTGCTCTGCGCGCTGGCCGCGTCCGGCCCGGCGACGCCGGCCGGTCACGACCCCGCCGTCGTGGTGCTCGGCGTACGGGCTGACTTCTCCGGGAACTGCCTGGACCTTCCGGAGCTGGCCCCGGTCTTCACCGGCGGGCTGTTCGTGCCGCCCCCGATGTCCCCGGCGGAGCTGCGGGAATCGATCACCCGGCCGGCCGAGCTCGCCGGTCTCACCCTCGAACCGGGCCTGGTCCCGCTGCTGCTGCGCGATGTCGGACTGCGCGACGATCCGCCGGACCGGACGCCCTCCGCCGCGCTGCCGCTGCTCTCCCACGCGCTGATGGCCACTTGGCGGCAGCGCGAGGGCACCACCCTGACCGTCGCCGGGTACGAGCGCACCGGCGGCATCCAGGGGGCGATCGCCCGCACGGCCGAGGAGGTGTTCACCCGCCTGTACCCGGCGGAGCAGCACACGCTGCGCCGCGTCCTGGTACGGCTGGTGCACGTGGCCGACGGCACGGGCGCGGCCCGGCGCCGGATGAGCCGGACCGCCCTGATGGAACAACTGGCCGACGCGGGCCCCGCCGCGGCCGCGCTCGACACCTTCGTACGGGCCCGCCTGATCACCATGGACAGCGACACCGTCGAGATCACCCACGAGGCGCTGCTCCACGCCTGGCCACGGCTGCGCGGCTGGATCCACGCCGACCGGGCCGGGCTCCTGATCCACCAGCAACTGGCCCACGCCGCCGCCGAGTGGGAGCGCGAGGGCCGGGATCCGTCGGCGCTCTACCGCGGGACCCGGCTGGACACCGCCCGCTCCTGGGCCGACGAGCTGGACGGCAGGAGCCGGCTCGCCCCCCTGGAGGCCGCGTTCCTCCGGGCCGGCCAGGAGGCGCACGACGGCCGCGAGCGGCAGGCCGCGCGCCAGGTGCGGCTGCGGCAGCGGATGCTGGCCACGCTCGTCGTCCTGCTGGTGCTCGCGGTGGGTGCCGGCGGCCTGGCCTACCAGCAGCGCGCGGGGGCGCTCGGCCAGGAGCGGGTCGCGCGTTCGCGGGCGCTCGCCCTGCAGTCGGCGGCGCTCGCCGCCGGCCAGCCGGAGGCGTCGCTGCGGCTCGCCGGGGAGGCCTACCGGACCGCGCCGACGAGCGAGGCCCGGGGCGCCCTGCTGAGCACCCAGTCCCAGCCGTTCATCGCCCGCCTGGGCGGGCACGGCGGGCCGGTCAACGCGGTGGCCTTCTCCCCAGGCAACGGTGCGCTGGCGACGGGCGGTTCCGACGGGACGGTGACCCTGCGGCGGGTGGCCGACCGCCGCACGCTCGCCACCTTCACCATGCCCGGGCGGGTCCGCGCGGTCGCCGTCAGCCCCGACGGGCAGCTCCTCGCCGCCGCCTCCACGGACGGGCCGGCGCGGCTCTGGGACACCGTGACCCACCGTCCGACGGGGGTGCTCCCCGCGAGCACGGCGGGCGGCCGGGCCGTGGCCTTCGCCCCCGACGGGCGGACGCTGGCGGTCGCCGGCGCCGACGGCACGGTCCGGCTGTGGGAGACCACCGGGGACCACCGTGCCGTCGCCTCCCTCGCGGGCCACACCGGGCGGGTCAACGCCCTCGCGTACGCCCCGGACGGCCGGACGCTGGTCTCGGCCGGCGCCGACCGGACCGTACGGCTGTGGGATCCCGTGGAGGTCCGACCGCCGGCCGTGCTCACCGGGCACACCGACGAGGTGCTGGGGGTGGCGTTCGCCCCGGACGGCCGCACGGTCGCCACGGGGGGCGTGGACCGGACCGTACGGCTGTGGGACGTGGCCGGGCGGCGGACGGCCGCGACGCTGACCGGGCACAGCGACGACGTCAACGGCGTCGCCTACACGCCGGACGGGACGACGGTCGTCAGCGCGGGCGGCGACGGGACGACCCGGCTGTGGGACGTGGCCGGCGGCCGGCTGACGGCGACCCTGGCCGGGCACACCGATTACGTGCTCGGGGTGGCCGTGGACCAGCGCGGGGCGGTGCTGGCCACCGCCGGTTTCGACCAGTCGGTGGTGCTGTGGGACCTGCGGGGTGCGGCGCTGGCCTCGCGGCCCTTCACGGAGATCTGGCACGCCTCGTACAGCCCGGACGGCACGCTGCTGGCGACCGCGGAGGCGGATCACCGGGTGCGGCTGTGGGACGTGGCGGAGCGCAGGGTGCTGGCCACCTTCGAGGGGCACAGCGAGACGGTGTTCTCGGTGGCCTTCTCCCCCGACGGGCGGACCCTGGCCTCGGCCGGCTCGGACGGCACCGTACGGCTGTGGGACGTCGCGGCGGGCGGTCCGTCGGCCACGCTCGCGGGGCTGGGCGGCACCGTGTTCGCGGTGGCCTTCTCCCCCGACGGGCGGACGCTCGCCTCGGCCGGCTCGGACGGCACCGTACGGCTGTGGGACGTCGCGGCGCACCGCCCGCTCGCCATCCTCACGGGGCACACCGATTTCGCCAACGACGTGGCGTTCAGCCCTGACGGACGCACGCTGGCGAGCGGCGGCGACGATCTGACGGTCCGTCTGTGGGACGTGGCGGGGCGCCGTGCGCTGGCCGCCCTGACCGGTCATACGGGCGCGGTGCGCGGGGTGGCCTTCAGCCCGGACGGGCGGACCCTGGCCAGCAGTGGCAACGACGGGACCGTACGGCTGTGGGACGCGCGGCGCCACCGCTTCCGGGCGGCGCTGTCCGGCCACACCGGCTCCGCGCGGGGCATCGCCTTCTCGCCGGACGGGCGCACGCTGGCGAGCAGCGGCAACGACCGTACGGTGCGGTTGTGGGACGTGGCGGGGCGCCGGACGGTGGCGGCGCTGTCCGGGCACGCGAGCGCGGTGTGGGGGGTCGTCTTCGCCCCCGACGGGCGGACGGTGGCCAGCAGCAGCACGGACGGAACCGTGCGGCTGTGGAACCTGGACGTGGGGGCGCGGCTGGCGGCGATCGACGGGTTGCGGAAGGGCCCGACCGGCCGAGGAATGGCTGATCCGAACCGGAGTTGACGAGGCCAACGTCCATACTCGGCCACAGTTTGGCTGAAATTCCTTTGCAGAAAACGTTGCTGCGAACCCCCGTATCAATAGTACGATTTCCACCGAACATGTGCCCTTGGCAACCATCGACCCGGACCTCGACCATCCTGTTCTGCCGCCAACGGCCCATGCCGCATTGCTGCTTGTCCACCGGCACCGCCAGGTGCACGGCCGAGGTCACAAACCTTGACGGGCGGGATACGGGCGACGCGCGCAACATGCGTGCCGGCCACCCCGTCGGCAACACCTAGGGGAGTATTTTTCGTGTCTCACATGCGCAAGATCGTCGTTGCAGCCATCGCCGTTTCGCTCACCACCGTCGGGATTACGGCCAGCGCCTCGGCGGACCCCACGAAGGACGCGAAGGCCCAGGTCTCGGCCGCCGAGGCCGGCATCACCGGCACCTGGTACAACCAGCTGGGCTCGACCTTCATCGTGACCGCGAACGCGGACGGCGGCCTCACCGGCACCTACGAGTCGGCCGTCGGCAACGCCGAGAGCCGTTACGTCCTGACCGGCCGTTACGACGCCGCCCCCGCCGACGGCACCGGCACCGCCCTCGGCTGGACGGTGGCCTGGAAGAATAACTACCGCAACGCCCACTCCGCCACGACGTGGAGCGGCCAGTACGTCGGCGGCGCCGAGGCGAAGATCAACACTCAGTGGCTGCTGACCTCCGGCACCACCGCGGCCGACGCCTGGAAGTCCACCCTGGTCGGCCACGACACCTTCACCAAGGTGAAGCCGTCCGCCGCCGCCATCGACGCGGCCAAGAAGGCCGGCGTCAACAACGGCAACCCGCTCGACGCCGTCCAGCAGTAGGACGCGCCCGGGCACCCAGGTGCCGAGACGCCGAACCGAACACGTGCGGGCCGTCCGGAGGGGATCCTCCGGACGGCCCGTCCGTCCGCGGACCCGCCCCGGCGCCGTCCACGCGAGACGCGTCTCACACAGGTTCGTCCCCGGCGGGTATTCAGCGCGATCGTGACGGCTTGATACCGTCGGTCGGGGGAAGGTGGAATTGACGTGATGGTGGCAATACCCGTTGGCAGTGTGGATCTGTTCGACCAGGGGTACGCACTCGACCCCTATCCGGCGATGGCGGCACTCCGCGCGAAAGAACCCGTGAAGTACGACGAGAACACGGGGCTTTGGCTGATAAGCCGGTACGAGGACGTGCGCTCCATTCTCCTCGATCCGGAGAATTTCCTTCCGGACAACGCGATCGACGCCATCGGGCGCTTCTCGGTGCCGACGCTGCGCGCCCTCGCACGGGTCAAGTTCGACCTCCCGCAAACACTTGCAAACAACAGCTCGGACAGTCACGCCGGTTATCGGCGCATCATGACGAAGCTGCTCAACGCCCAGGCCGTCAACGCCGCGGTGCCGATGGTCGAGAAGGTCGTGGCGGAGGCGCTCGACGACGTCGAGCGGCGGCTCGCCGCCGACGGCGCGTGCGATCTGGCGACGACCATCGCCCGGGACGTGCCCTTCCGGGTGATGCTGCGGCTGCTCGGTCTGGAATCGGCCATCGACGTGGACATCGACACCCTGGCCCGGTGGAGCGACGCCTCCCTGGAACTGTTCTGGGGGCGGCCGCGGGGCGAGCGCGAGGTGGCGCTGGCCCGCGGGGCCGCCGAGTTCTACGCCTGGCTCACCGCGCTGGTCTCGAAGCCCGCGCCCGAGGAGGCCACGCTGCTCGGGGCGCTCGCCGCGCACCGGCTGCCGGACGGGGAGCCGCTGGGCGTGACCCAGAAGGCCGCGGTGGTCTACTTCATGATCATCGCCGGTCAGATGACGACCACCCAGATGCTCAGCACCATGTACCGCAGGGCCCTCCAGGAGCCCGGTCTGTGGCGGCGGTTCGCCGAGGCGCCGGCGACCGTCGAGCCCTGGACCGAGGAGGTGCTGCGGCGTGATCCGCCCATCACCACCTGGCGCCGGGTCACCGGCCGGCCGATGACCCTGTCCGGCGTGGACCTGCCGGCCGGGGCGCCGCTGCTGCTGATGCTCTCGTCCACCGGCTCGGACACCGAGGTCTTCGAGAACCCCGAGCAGCTCTGTCCGCACCGGGCCAACGTCCGCAAGCACCTGTCCTTCGGCGTGGGGCGTCACCGCTGCTCCGGCGCCGAACTGGCCAGGATGGAGGCGGATGTGGTGATGCGGATGACGGCCGAGCGACTCCCGGACCTCAGGCTCTCGGACCGGTCCTCGCCCGAGATGCTGGCGCTGCTCTCGTTCCGGGCCCCGCTCCAGGTGCTGGTGGAGCGGGGCTGAACGAGGCCCCGCCGCCCGCGAGTCGGGCCGGCGGTCAGGGCCGCGGCGCATGGCGTTCGAAGAGGGTGGCGATGCCGAGGCCGCCCGCCGCCCCGAGCGTGGCCAGGCCGTACCGGGCCCGGCCCGCCACGGGGTCCGTGTCCCCGAACATGTCCGAGAAGAGCCGGGTCACCAGGACGGCACCCGAGGCGCCCCAGGGGTGGCCCAGCGCGATGGCGCCGCCGCCGCGGTTGACCCGCTCCTCGGGGATGCCCAGTTCGTCCAGGCAGGCCAGTACCTGACCGGCGAACGCCTCGGTGAACTCCACCAGTTCGACGTCGGCGAGGTCGAGGCCGGGGTTGCGCTTGAGCAGCCGGCGCACCGCCGGGACGGGACCCCAGCCGAGGATCTCCGGGTCCACGCCGGTCACCGCGGAGTCGGTGACCCGCAGCCCCCTGGTCAGGCCCAGTTCGCGGAACTTCCGCTCGGAGACCACGGCGACCATGGCCGCGCCGTCGTTGACGGGGCAGGAGTTGCCGGCGGTGACGGTGCCGCCCTCGACGAACGCGGGCCGCAGCCGGGCGAGCTTCTCCAGGCTGGTGTCCGGCCTCGGGCACTCGTCCGCCGTCACGGTCACGGTGCCCGCCTTGCCGACGCGTACGTCCACGGGCACCAGCTCGGCCGCGTGGCGTCCCGCCCGGGCGGCCTCGACCGCCTTGCGGTGGCTGGCGAGCGCGAACCGGTCCTGGCGTTCCCGGGTGATCCCGCCCCGCCGTGCCACGTTCTCCCCGGCGACCCCCATGTCGGGGTCCCCGAACTCGGCGGGTACGAAGTGCGGGCGGGCGTAGAACCGGGGTGTCCCGTGCGGGACGGCCGGGCGCTCCACCCGCCAGGGCGCGGTGCTGGCGCTCTCCGCGCCGCCGGCCAGGATGACGTCCGCCGCTCCCGCCGCCACCAGCCGGGCCGCCAGGTTCACGGCCTCCAGACCGCTGCCGCACTGCCGGTCGACGGTGGTCGCAGGCACCTCGATGCCCAGGCCGGCGGTGAGCGCGGCGTACCGCGCGGGGTTGCCGCCGGAGCCCCCGGCATTGCCGACGATCACGTCGTCGACGTCGGCTCCGGTGAGCCCCAGGTCCTCCAGCACGGCCGTGAGGACGGGCCCGAGGAGCTCGTGGACCGGTGTGGTGGCGAAGGCGCCGCCGATCCGGCCGATCGGGGTCCGCCGCGCCGCCGCGACGATGGGCCGCTGCCCGTTCACATGACCTCCCGCATACCGTGGCGACCGTCGAGGAGGATGCCGCGCACCCGCCCGTGGTCGATCTTTCCGCTGGACGTGTAGGGCAGCGCGTCCGTCTCGAACAGCCGCCTGGGGCACTTCTGCCGCGACACGTGGGCCGCGGCCCGGTCGCGTACCTCGGTCAGGGCGAGGCGCGACTCGCCGTGCCATCGGACCACCGCGCACACGAGATCGCCCCAGTGCTCGTCGGGCAGTCCGACCACCGCGGCCTCGGCGATCTCCTCCAGCTGGAGCAGGGCCGCCGTGACCTCCTCCGGGTGCACGTTGAGCCCGCCGCTGATCAGCATTCCCTTCTTCCTGCCGACGAGGTGGAGGTAGCCGCGCTCGTCGACGCGGCCGATATCGCCGACGGTGAACCAGCCGTCCCGGTCCGGGCCTTCGCCGTCCTCGGCCGACAGGTAGCGGGTGAAGAGCATGTCGCTGCGCACGTGCACCTGGCCCGGCTCGTTCACGCCGACCTCCTCGCCCGAGGGCGAGCGCAGCGACAGCTCGACCCCGGCCGCGGGCCTGCCGACCGACTCCCGCGGGCCGTCGTCGTCCCCGTGGAGGACGGAGACGAGGCTGAGTTCCGTCGCCCCGTAGAACTCCACGGCGTCGGCGTTCGGGAAGAGTTCCCCGGCCTGGGCGCGGCGGGCCGGGGACCATTTCGCGCCCACCGAGAGCAGGGAGCGCACCCCGGGGAAGCGACGGCCCGGGTGCCGGCGCGCGTGGTCGAGAAGCGCCTGGAACATGGTGGGCACCAGGTAGAGCCGGGTGGCGGAGTGCCGCTCGATGTCGTCGAGTGCGCGGCCCGCGTCGAAGGCGGGCATCAGGCAGACGGTCGCCCCGACGTGCAGTCCGTGCACCAGGCCGAAGAGGAAGTGCGAGTGGGCGAGGGAGCCCGGCAGCAGGATCGTGTCGCTCGCGTCGATGCCGAACCCGTCGGTGTAGCGGTCGAAGGTGCGCAGCCAGGACCGGTGCGAGCGGACCACGCCCTTGGGCCGGCCGGTGCTCCCCGAGGTGAAGCCGACGTAGAAGGGCGCGCTGTCCGGCACCCCGGCGAACTCCGCGGGTCCGTCGGGGGCCTCCCCGCCGCCGTGATCGCGCAGCCAGGCCTCGAAGCGGGGTCCGGGCACCTCCAGCAGGCCGGCGGGGGGCACGTACCGCGTGAGCGGTTCGCCGGCGCTCTCGCAGAACAGCCGGGAGGGCGGCGTGTCGCGCAGGACGGCGGCCAGTTCGGCGTCGCTCCACGCCGGGTCGAGGACCATGACCGGGATGCCGGCGACGGCCGCGCCGAGGAAGAGGCGCGGGAACTCCTCGCGGTTGCCGAGGAGTACGGCGATCCGCACCTCGGGGCCGGGACGCGGGCCGAACTCGGCGCGCAGGGCCCGGGCGACGGCGAGCGCGCCGCGCCGCAGCGCGTCGTAGCTCCACTGTCGCCCGGCTCCTCCGCCGATGGCGAGGGCGGCCCGGCCGGGTGTTTTCGTGGTGTTCGAGAGGAACCCACCGGCGATCGTCATGACGGTCTCCCTCACTCGGCCCGGGCCGGCTCGCCCCGGGGCAACGGGCTTACCAGGGGCTGTGCTTGACCACGACGTCGATCGCGCGGTCGATCTCGGCCTCGGTCAGGTCGGCGCGGGAGGTGAGCCGGATCCGGGAGAACCTGTCGGGCACCGACGGCGGGCGGAAGCACGCCACCTTGACGCCGTCGGCCAGGCAGTCCTCCGCCCACTTCGCGGTCTGGGCGGCGGAGGGCCCGCGGACCGAGACCACGGCCGCCTGCGCCTCGGTCACCGGCAGTCCGGTGGCCGCGAGGCGCTCGGCGAGGGTGACCGCCACGGCCCGGGTCCGGGCCGGCCGGTCCGGCTCGGCGCGCAGCACCCGGAGCGCCGCCAGGGCGCCGGCGGCGGAGGCCGGGGCGAGCCCGGTGTCGAACAGGAAACTGCGGGCCATGTTCATGACGTGGTCGATCACCCTGCGGGGGCCGATCACGGCGCCGCCCTGCGCGCCGAGGGACTTGGACAGGGTGATGGTGGTGACCACGTCGGGGCTGCCGGCCAGCCCCGCGGCGGCCACCGCGCCCTCTCCGCGCTCGCCGATGACGCCGAATCCGTGCGCGTCGTCGACGAGGAGGCCCGCGCCCTGCCGGCGGCAGACGTCGAGGACGGCCCGGAGGTCGACGAGGTCGCCGTCGACCGAGAACACCGACTCGGTGACCGCCACCGCGCGCTGCTGCTCCCGTTCGGCGAGCACCCGCTCCAGCGCCTGCGGATCGGCGTGCGCGGTGTCGACCACGTCCGCGCCCGACAGCCGGTAGCCGTCGATCAGGGAGGCGTGGTTGAAGGCGTCGGAGGCGATCAGGGTGCCGGGGCGGGCCAGTACGGTGACCGCGCCGAGGTTGGCCAGGTAGCCGGAGGAGAAGACCAGCGCGGCCTCCGCCCCGCTGAACTCGGCGAGCTCCCGCTCCAGTTCGACGTGGACTTCCGTCGTTCCGGTGGCCAGCCGGGAGCCGGTCGAGCCGGCGCCCCAGGTCAGGGAGGCGTCGGCCACCGCCTGGACCACGTCGGGGTGGCGGGTGAGGCCGAGGTAGTCGTTGCCGCCGAAGTCGATCACGTTCGGCCGGGCTCCGCGGACCTGGACCCGGCGGGTGAGGCCCGCCCGGTCCCTGCGCCGCGTGCTGTCGTCGATCCACGCGAACACGTCGCTCGGATCGCTGTGTCGCTCTGCTTCCATCGCTTCGCTCCGAACGCTATCCGGCAGGGCCGAGGACGAGGACGCCGTTGTGGCCGCCGAAGCCGAACGACTGGGTGAGGGAGGGGCCGGGCTGCCACTTGCGGCCCTCGCCGGTCACCACGTCCACGGCGAGCGCCGGGTCGACCGTGGTGAGGCCGACGGTCGGCGGTATCAGCTCGTGGCGCATCGACAGCAGCACCGCGACGGCCTCCAGCGCACCGCCGGCGCCGAACGCGTGTCCGGTCGCCCCCTTGGTGGAGGTCACCGGCGGGCACTCGTCGAAGACCGACAGGACGGCGTTGGTCTCCGCCTCGTCGTTGCGCAGGGTGCCGGTGCCGTGCGCGTTGATCTGACGTACGTCCTCCGGGCGCACCCCGGCGTCTTCCAAGGCGAGCCGGATGCACCGGGCGGCGTCGCCGCCGCCGGGGGCGGGCATGGTGATGTCGTGCGCGTCGGCCGTGCTGCCGGAGCCGAGCACCTCGCCGTGGATGGTGGCGCCGCGCGCCACCGCCGTGTCCCAGTCCTCCAGGACGAGCACCGCGGCGCCCTCGGCGATGGCGAAGCCGTCGCGTTCCGCGTCGAAGGGCCGGGTGCGGCCGGATGCGGACAGGGCCCGCATGTTGGTGAATCCGGCGACGATGGTCGGCGTGATCGCGGCCTCGGTGCCGCCGGCGAGCACCCGGTCACAGGTGCCGTCGGCGATCATCCGTGCGGCGTGCCCGATGGCGTGGGTGGCCGCGGCGCAGGCGGTCTCCAGGCTCTCGCACGGGCCGCGCCAGCCCTGGCGCATGGCCACCGTCGCGGCGGCGGCGTTGGCCATCATCATCGGCACGAGGAACGGGGAGACCCGGCGGCCGCCGCGCTCGTGGTGGATGACGGTCTGCCGTTCGAAGGTGCTGACGCCGGCCAGCGCGGTGGCGATGACGACGCCGCTGCGTTCGGCGTCCACCTCCGTGAGGCCCGAGTCGCGGTGGGCCATCTCGGCGGCGGCGACGGCGAACTGGGTGAACCGGTCGGTGTGCCGGGCTTCGCGGACGTCCATCCAGGGCGACGGATCCCAGTCCGTCAGTTCCCGGTGGCCGTCGGGCGGCGTCTGGAAGAGGCCTTCCCAGAAGGCCTCCGCCCCCGTGCCGCAGGCGCTCACGACACCGAGTCCGGTGACCGCGACGCGGCGTGCCCCTGCTGCCTTGCCTGCCATCACGCGACCAGCGAGAGGATGAGCCGGTGCAGGTCGTCGACGGTGTGGATGTCCTCCACCGCCTCGTCCGGCACCGAGATGCCGAACTCCTCCTCGATGGCCATGACCAGCTCCACCTGGATGAGGCTGCTGGCGCCCAGGTCCTCGGTCAGGCTCGCGTCCGGGGTCACGGACTCCTGCTTGACCTGCAAGACGTCCACGGCGCAGGTGGTGAGCCGGTCGAAAACGTCGTCGTTAGCCACGGGTGGCCAACCTCCCCCAAAATAAGGTGAATTGTCGGTGTTTCATACTTTTCCAGCTCCGGAGCCTCTGTGTCAGCGCCGGAAGGCCGGAAGTCATCAAGGTCACACGTCGTGCACGGGCTCCGGGAGCACGCGGGCGGGCGCCACGGCCCGACCCTTGCGACCCGCGGAAACCCTCGGGAGGACGACCAGCGCCAGAGCGATCAGCTCCAGGCAGGCGCCCGCCCAGGCGAGGGCGGCCGGTGAGAGCCGGTCGAGCACCGCCCCGCCGACCGCGCCGCCCAGGGCCACGCCGAGGTACGAGGCGGAGCTGTTGACGGAGATGGCCACGCTCGGGGCGGTGGGGGCCAGGTCCAGCACGCGGTGGATGGCGGTGGGCGGTTCGGCCCAGTAGACGGTTCCCCAGGCGACCGTGACGGCGAGGAAGACCGCCACCACGACCGTCGAGTCGGAGGCGAACCAGCTCGCCAGTACCGCCAGCAGCACCATGGCCGCCGTGACGCCCGACACCGAGGCGGTGAAGGTGCGTTCCGCCCCGACGCGGTCGCTCAGCCGGCCGCCGACCGCGTTGCCGACCGCGCCCGCGACACCGAACACCAGCAGGACGATGCTCACGCTGGCGTCGTCCATGCCCGTGGTGGCCCGGGTGAAGGCCGCCAGGTAGGTGAAGACGGTGAAGCAGCCGGCCACCGCGAACAGGTTGGCCAGCACGGCCAGCAGGACCGGGCGCTGCGCGCCGATCCGCACCCGGTCGCGCATGCTGATCACCGGCGGCTGCGGCACCGCGGGCAGCACCAGGAACAGCCCGATGAACACGGGCAGGGCCAATACCACCACCAGAGCCAACGTGAGCCGCCAGCTGCCGAGTTGCCCGACCAGCGTACCGCCGGGCACACCGAGCGCCGTGGCCACCGTGAGCCCGCCGATGATCAGGGACACCGCCCGGCCCCGGTACCGCTCCCCCGCGAGCGCCGTCGCGGTGGCCGCGGCGGTGTTCATGTAGAGGGCGGCGCTGATCCCGGCCAGGATCCTGGCCGTCATCAGCACCCCGTACGTGGGGGCGAGCGCACCCAGTACGTTGGCGAGCAGGAAGGCCAGCATCGAGCCGCGCAGCATGACGCGCCGGGACAGGCCGGCGGTCAGGGTCATCAGGACCGGTGCGCTGATCGCGTAGCTGAGCGCGAAGGCCGTGACGAGCTGTCCGGCCACCGGTTCGGACACGTCCAGTTCACCGGCGATTCGCGGAAGAATCCCGCTGATGACAAATCCGTCGGTGCCGACGGCAAAGGAGCCGATCGCGAGAAGCGCCAGAATCACCTTGTGGGGCATGACGCCTCCCGGGGGACCCTTCACGCGGTCACGCATGTCAGGATCGTGAATTTCCGAGCCCCCCTTTCAAGTCGAGCCGCTCTCGTGAACCGGCTGTACGAACGGGGTTGTTCCGATCAACGTACCAGCAAGCATGTCCCGGCAAAAACGGCTTTAGCGTGAGGGCGATCACGCCCCCGATGGCTGAAAAGCGCCGCCCTACCGATGGCTTGACCAGCAACGATGGTTTATTTCCGGTCAAACCCCGGCCGCCACAAGTAGATGTGGCTTGAATACATCGGGTCGGTGGTGGATTTGGACCGTTTGTCAACGCGCGATTCCGACGAACTGTCGAGCCCGCCGTACGGCTGGCCGCGAGGCTCGTCGAGATCACCCCGGAGCCGCTCCGGCACGTGTTCCTGTCCGACTCCGGCTCGGTGTCGGACGAGGTCGCCGTCCAGTTGCCCCTGCGGTACCGGCGTTCCCTCGGGCGCCCGGAGAAGCGACGCCGGCTCGCCGCCTCCCGTGCGGCGATGCGCGCGGGGGTGCGGCTGCGCCCCTACCGCGACGTGGTCTACTCCATGCCCCCGTTCGTCACCGGGGACGAGGACCTGGCCAGGATCGCGGCGGGCGTCCTGGCCGCCGCGCAAGTCGGCTGATGGTCCCTCAGTCCCCCCTGCGGCCCCGGCACCTGACGTCCGGACAACTGACTCGAGTCACAACCCCGGGCGTTACCGCAGGTCGTAGTGGGTTGAGTCACACGAGGGTGCATATTCGGCCCGGCATGACTAGCATCGAACGGTGGAACGGCCTTCTCGGACCGCCGCATCGACCGCACGACCATTCTGCGCATCCGAGAAGATCCGAACAGTGACAGACATTACGGGGGCTTCACATGTCACTTTCATTGGCTTCGCCATGCGCACCTTCCTCTTGAACATGCCGACGCGCGCTCAATTCAGAGCGATCGATTCACCCATGAATCATCACCGATAGAAAAGTCGGTCAGCCGGTCCACCGTGCCCAAAAGGCCCGTTCCGGCCGTCAAGGAGCTCGACCACATCGTGATAGACCTGCGGATCCTTCTCGTAGACAACTATGACTCCTACACGTGGAACCTCTTCCAGCTGATATGGAAGGTGGCAGGCGTACCTCCCGTCGTCGTGCGCAACGACGAGGCGACGGCGGACGACCTCCTGCGCCAGGGCTTCACCCACGTCGTGATCTCCCCGGGCCCGGGCACCGCGGCCAGGGACGAGGACTTCGGGCTCTGCCGGGCCCTTCTCGAACAGGCCACCGTGCCCGTCCTCGGCGTCTGTCTCGGCCACCAGGGCCTGGCCCTCGCCTTCGGTGGCGAGGTCCGGCACGCACCGGAGGTCGTGCACGGCCAGACGAGCGCGATCACCCACACCGGGACCGGTGTGTTCGCCGGCGTCCCGCAGGGCTTCCGCGCGGTGCGCTACCACTCCCTCACCGTCACCGAACCGCTGCCGGAGGACCTCGTCGCCACGGCCTGGTCCGAAGGCGGCCTGCTGATGGGCCTCCAGCACCGCGAACGCCCGCTGCACGGCGTGCAGTTCCACCCCGAGTCGGTGGACAGCGAGTACGGCGAGGAGATCATCGCCAACTTCCTGGGCATCACGCCCACGCTCCGCTGGAGCGAACTGGACGTCGACCTGAGCGCCGAGGACCTGTTCCTGCGCGCCTTCGCCGACAGCCCGTACGGCTTCTGGCTCGACAGCTCGCGCACGGCGTACGGGATGGGCCGCTACAGCTACCTCGGCTCGTGCGCCGGCGACGGCCTGGAGGTGATCAGGGCGTACGCCGGGGCGAACGTCGTCGAACGCGAGACCCACGAGAGCGTGGAGCGCGTCCGCGGCACCGTCTTCGAGCACCTGCGGTCCGGTCTCGCGACCACCCCCGTGCCGGCCGGCGCCTCGCCCGTGCCGTTCGCCGGCGGCTACCTCGGCTATCTCGGCTACGGGATCAAGGGAAGCGTCGGTATCGGCCGGGCGGGCAGCGGCGAGCGGCCGGACGCGGAGCTCCTGCGCGTCGACCGCTACGCCGCCTACGACCACGAGACCGACCGGCGCTACCTGATCACGGTGGGGCTCTCCGCCGAGGAGCACGACTCCTGGTGCGAGGAGGTGCGCACGCTGGCACGGCGCGCCCTGGTGCCCCGGCCCCGGCGGGAGGCCGCACCGGCCGTACTGGAACCCGGCGTCGACCGGGAGACCTACCTGGAGCACTTCGACACCGTCCAGCAGTGGCTGCGCGACGGCGACTCGTACGAGGCCTGCTACACGTACCAGATCAGCGGCACCAGCGAGGCCGACCCGCTGGACACCTACCTCCGGCTGCGGGCGACCAACCCGGCGCCCTACGCCGCGTACGTCCGGCTGGGCGAGCGCTCGATCCTGAGCTCCTCGCCGGAGCGGTTCGTCACGGTGGCCGGCAACGGCGAGGTCGAGGCCAAGCCGATCAAGGGGACCGCTCCCCGGCACGCCGATCCGGTGGCCGACGAGGCGGCCCGCAGGGCTCTGGAGACGGACCGCAAGATCCGCAGCGAGAACCTGATGATCGCGGACCTGCTCCGCAACGACCTCGGCCAGGTCTGCGACACCGGCACGGTGCACGTGCCCAAGCTGATGGCCGCGGAGTCGTACGCCACCGTGCACCAGCTCGTCACCACGGTGCGGGGCAGGCTGCGCGCCGACCGCGGCGCGGTCGACTGCGTGGAGGCGCTCTTCCCCGGCGGGTCGATGACCGGCGCGCCGAAGAAGCGGACCGTGGAGCTCCTCGACGCGCTGGAGCCGGAGGAACGCGGGGTGTACTCCGGCAGTCTCGGGTACTTCGGGTTCGACGGGGCGGCGGACCAGTCCATCGTCATCCGCACCATCGTCTGGGAGGGCAACCGCGTGCGCATCGGCGTGGGCGGGGCGCTCATCGTGCTCTCGGACGGCGAGGAGGAGTTCCAGGAGACGCGGCTGAAGGCCCGTGCGCTGCTGCGGGTCCTCGGCGTCGAGGAGCTGCGCGAGGTCACATCGGAAACGGCTGCGAGGTATCAGGGATGAGCACGGTGGAGTTCGAGACGGGTCCGGCCGAGCCCGCGGAGGCGCGGGCGGTGGCCGAGGCGGTCACCGCCCTCCTGCGGGAGCTGCGCGGGGACCCCACCCACACGATCCCGGGCCTCGGTGCGGCCGTGGACGAGGCCATCGCCGGCAAGGACGGCTCCGGCGTGCTGGTCGCGCGGGACGAGGAGCGGCGCGTGGTCGGCGTACTCGGGTACACCACCCAGACCGCGCTGCGGCTCGCCGCCCCGTACCGCCACGTCCAGGAGCTGTGGGTGGCGCCGGAGCTGCGGTCCCAGGGGGTCGCGGCCCTGCTGCTGGAGGCGCTGGACGCGCGGTGCGCCGCGGACGGCGTCCGGCGGGTCGAAGTGTGCCTGCCCGCCGAGCGGTTCCCCTCCTACCCGCGGACCCTGGCGTTTTACGAGCGCTCCGGTTTCCGTGTCATCGGCCCCCGCGTGATCAAGGATCTGTCATGACGCTGCACGTGGTGGTACCCGAGGAGTCCGAGGCGCTGCCGTTCACGGTCGAGCCGGGCGGCGCCCAGGTGGCCAGCAAGGAGATACCCGAGCGGATCCACCGGATCCTGGCCGGTCTGCTCGACGGCGGCGCGGTGGCGGCCCCGCTCGGCGCGGACGGTACGGCCCGCGCGGAGCGGATGGTCGGCGCGGTGCACGACGTGGCACTGCTGGAACACCTGCGCCACGGGGTGCCCGAGGGCCGGGATTCGGTGCTCGACAGCGCGTTCTCGGCCCCCGGCCTGGAGCAGGAGACCCCGGTCACCCGCGGGGTCTGGCCCGCCGCCCTCGGCGCCGCGGCCGCCGCGGTCCGGGCGGCCGAGCTGACGGCCCGCCGGGGCGAGAACAGCTACGCCCTCGTGCGGCCCCCGGGCCACCACGCGGGCCCCGGCTGGTACGGCGGCTACTGCTTCCTCAACAACGCCGTCGTCGCCGCCCGGACCCTGCGCGAGGAGGGCGTGGCCCGCGTCGGGATCCTCGACATCGACTACCACCTGGGCAACGGCACGCTCGCCTGCGTCCAGGGCGACCCCACGCTGCCGTTCGCGTCGGTGCACTCCAGCCACGCCAAGGACTTCCCGTACGCCTTCGAGCCGGGACCGGGGCTCTTCGGCGTGGAGTCCGACCCCGGCACCGAGGGGTTCCTGGCGCTCGTGAAGGACGCCCTGTCGCACCTGCTCCGCAAGGACGCCGAGGCCCTGGTGGTCTCGGTCGGCTACGACGTGCTCGCGGGCGACCCGCACGGCTCCTGGACGCTCCCGCCGGAGGTGTTCGGGCCCGTCGCCGCGCTGCTGGCCGAGCAGCGGCTGCCCACCGTCTTCGTCCAGGAGGGCGGATACGGACTCCCTTCCCTGCACGGCGCGGCCCGCGCCCTCGCATGGGAGGCCTCGCGATGAACGCGACCCCCGAAGACGTCCTGCGGCCCTTCCGGGAACGGCTGGAGGTACTGGACCAACAGCTGGCGGAGCTCGTGGCGGCGCGCCTGGCGATCTGCTGCGAAGTGGCCGAGGTCAAGCGGGCCAACGGCATCCCGATGATGCAGCCGCAACGGGTCACCGCCGTGCGCGAGGCCTACGCGGCCCGGGGAGAACGGCTGGACCTCTCCCCCGAGTTCATGCGGTCCCTGGCGACCCTGCTCATCGACGAGGCGTGCCGCCTGGAGGACGAGATCATCGACGCTCCGGCGGCCGCGACGACTGTGGAGGCACCGCGATGACCCTGACGTTCACCACCCTCGGCCCCGAGGGAAGCTGCCACGAGAACGCCCTGCGGCACTACTTCGGGTTCCAGGGCATCGAGGACGACGCCAAGATCGACCTCACCATCGACCTGCACGAGGGCCTGGAGCGGGTGCGCCGCGGCGAGTCCGACTACCTCGTGCAGTGCAGCGCGCACCCCGAGGTGCACCTGCTCACCGAGCGGTACTTCAGCGAGGTCCACGTGGTGGACACCTTCGTGTACCCCACCAAGGAACTGGTGCTGCTCAGCCGGGCCGACGTGGAGCGGCCCAGGTCCCTCGGGCTGGTCCCGGCGACCGCCGGCTACGTCGACGTGTCGCAGTGGGAGGAGGTCGTCCCGGTGGCGTCCAAGCCCGTGGTGGGCGCCCAACTGCTGGCGGGGGCCTACGACTCGGGGCTCACCCACCTGGAGTACCTGGAGAAGTCGAACGGGACGCTGCGCCTGGACCGCTACATCGGCGCGGTGACCACCACCTGGGTCGTCTACGGACGCCGGCCCCGGTTCTCCGGTGAAGTCATCGGCACCAAGTGCCGCGAGTACCTGTTGGGAGAGGGCGCATGACCGGGACCGCATCCGCGGCGAGGAAGATCCTCGTCTGTGACACCACGCTCCGCGACGGCGAGCAGACTTGCGGAGTGGCCTTCCAGGTCGAGGAGAAGGTGAAGATCGCCCGCCTTCTCGACGAGATGGGCGTCGACGTCATCGACGCCGGCTTCCCGGCCTCCTCGCAGGCCGACCAGGACGCCGTGCGCGGCATCTCCGCCCTGGGCCTGCGCGCCCGGGTGGTGGCGTTCTGCCGGCCCAACCGGACCGAGATCGACCTGGCCAAGGCCTGCGGGGCGAACGCCATCTATACCTTCGTGCCCACCTCCGACGTGCACATGCGGGTCAAGTTCGGCGGCACGGACAGCGCGGTGCGCGAGCGCCTGAAGGCCGAGATGGCCGACGGCATCAAGTACGCCAAGGGCCTCGGCATGTACGTCGGCTGCGGCTCCGAGGACGCCACCAGGACCTCCTACGACTACCTGGAGGAGGTCCTCGTCCTCGCCCAGGAGAGCGGCGCGGACCTGGTCGGCGTCGCGGACACCGTCGGCTCCACCACCCCCGACGCCTTCCGCACGCTCATCTCGCGGCTGCGCTCGCAGATCGGCGTGACGCTCTCGCTCCACTGCCACAACGACTTCGGCCTCGCCACGGCCAACACGGTCGCGGGCATCCTCGGCGGGGCGGACGAGGTCCAGTGCACGGTCAACGGCCTGGGCGAGCGGGCGGGCAACGCCTCCCTGGAGGAGGTGACCGTGGCCCTGACCCAGCTGTACGGGTTCGAGACCAATGTGGACCTGTCCCGGCTCAAGCCCATGTCGAACCTGATCGCCGACCTGTCAGGCATCGAGGTCAGCCCCATGAAGCCGATCGTCGGCGGCAACGCCTTCTCGCACGAGTCCGGCCTGCACGTGTCCTCGGTGATGAAGGACTCCACCGCCTACGAGCCGCTGCGGCCCGAACTGGTGGGTCACACCCGGCGGATCGTCATGGGCAAGCACTCGGGCAAGGGCATCATCGCCCACGTCCTGGACGCCCACGGGCTCGCGTACGACGACGAGGTCCTCGGCGCGGTGCTGCTCGACGTCAAGGCGGCGTCCGTGCTGACGAAGTCCAGCGTCACCGAGGCCCAGGTGATCGAGATCCACCGCGCGCGAACGGCCGTACGGGCATGAGCGCGGAGCACGGCACCGGTACCGCCGCGACCGACGCCGCCGACACCGCCGGCTGGTTCGCGGACCAGACCTTCTGGGACGACTTCTCTCCGCACCTGTTCTCCGCCGAGCGCGCCGCCGAGGCCGAACGGATCGTGGAGCAGTCCCCGCTGTTCCGTTTCCCCTCGGGTGCCCGTGTCCTCGACCTGTGCTGCGGACCGGGCCTGTTCACGGTGCCGCTCGCGCGGGCCGGCCACGCGGTCACCGGTGTGGACCTCAGCGCGCCCCTGCTCGGCCGGGCCCGGACGCGCTGTCAGGACGCGGGCGTCAAGGCCCGGTTCGTCGAGGCGGACATGCTCCGTTTCGCCGAGCCGGAGGCCTTCGACGCCATCGTCAACATGTTCACCTCCTTCGGCTACCTGGACCGGCACGAGGACAACGTCCAGGTGCTGCGCAACGCGCACACCAGCCTGGCGCCGGGCGGGACCCTGCTCGTCGACGTCGTCGGCAAGGAGATCCTCGCGCGGCTCGACGAGCGGGTCTCCTGCTCCGAGCAGGACGGAAGGCTGCTCTTCCAGCGCGACACCGTCCTCGACGACTGGAGCCGGCTGCGCAGCGACTGGTACTCCGTCGACGGTTCGCACGCGGCCCGGGGCTCGATGACGCTCCACCTCTACGGCGCGACCGACCTGCGGGCGATGCTCGCGGCCGCCGGCTTCACCGACGTCCGCTTCCACGGGGACTACGCCGGCGGACCCTACGACCACCGGGCCGATCGCCTCATCGCGGTCGCCACGAAGGGCGTGGACGTCCGTGGGCACTGAGGTCGTCGTCGTACGGTCGGCATCCGGCGTGGACCGCGAGGAATGGGACGCGCTCGTCCCCGACACGCAGGTGTACCTCTCCCACGACTGGCTGCGCGCGGTCGAGGAGTGCTTCGGCTTCGAGCTGGTCCTCTTCCTGCTGCGGGACGGGGCGCGCACGGTCGCCGGGGTGCAGGGCCTGCTGGTCCGGGACCCGGACGCGTTTCCCTACCACGATCCGACGGGGGCCCTCTTCGGCGACTACGAGATGGACCACCTGCGCCGGGCGCTGGCGCGGGACCGCTCGCAGGAGGAGTCCGCCGAGGCCGCGGCGCTGCTCGCCGCCGTCGTGCGGACGGAGGCCGGGCACACGCGTGCGGCCGGCTATCCGGCGCTGGTGATGACGAGTCCGTACGGATACGCCAGTGACGTCCTCACTCTGCCGGACGTCGACCGGCGGCGAGCGATCGGTGAACTCCTCGTGGGTGTCGACGAGTTCTGCGCGGAGGCCGAGGTCCCCTCGCAGTCCTTCCTGTGGGAGTCCGGCGGGGACGGCGAGCTGCACCGCGCCCTGGCCGGCCACGGCTACCTGGGGTTCCTCTCCGATCTGGAGTTCGACCTCGACACCGGGTCGCACACCTCCCTGGAGGAGTACCTGGGCACCCTGGACCGCAAGCGCCGTACCGTCGTCCGCTCCGAGATCCGCAAGTTCGCCGAGGCGGGGATGCGGGTCGAGCAGATCACGGAGCCGGACCCGGCAGTGATCGCCCGCTGCGCCGAACTGTCCGAGGAACAGCAGAAGAAGTACGGGCTGCCCGTCGACCGGGCCGCGATGGAGCGGCTGTTCACCGCGCTCCTCGGGGCCCCGCGGCTGGGTCCCGCGCTGTACGTGGTGCGCGGCCGGGAGGCCGAGGGGCCCGACATCGCGGGCTTCCTGCTGTGCCTGGAGGGCGGGGGCGTCCTGCACCCCAAGTTCCTCGGCTTCGACGCCACCGCCGTCGGGGCCTCCTACGCCTACTTCAACCTCGTCTTCTACCACCTCGCCGAACTGGCCGTCGCGGGCGGCGCCCGGCGCATCGCCTACGGCATGGGTTCGGCGGACGCGAAGCGGTTGCGCGGCTGCCGCCCGGCGCCGGTGCGCGGCTGGATCCGGTTCTCCTCGCCCGCGGCGCACCGGCGGATCGAGCCGTACGTCACCGTTTTCGACTGCCTCAAGAAACAGCTTCTCGGCCACCAGGATGGACGCGTTCTGCGATGACTCTCGTACGACAGCTCTTCGAGCACAAACTCGGCCGTCCCGTCAGCACCGGCGAGGTCGTGGACCTGCCGTTCGACCTGTGCTGGGGCAGCGAGATGACCGTCAAATGGGCCCTGGACATCCTCCGGGACTCCGGCTTCGACGACGACTACATAGCCGCCGGCCTCGCCGCGCAGCGTGAGAAGACGGCCTTCGTCTTCGACCACGTCGTCCCCACGCACACCGCCTCTATGGCCTCGATCCTCGTCGAGCTGCGGCGGTTCGCCCGCGAGCACGGCATCAAGGTGTTCGACGTGGGCTACGACGGCGGCATCCAGCACAAGATCCTCATCGAGCAGGGGCTGATCCGCCCCGGTGACGTCGCGGTCGGCGCCGACTCGCACAGCTGCACCGCGGGCGCGATCGGCTCGCTCGCCACCGGCATCGGCTCCACCGACCTGGCCATGGCCCTGGTCCGGGGCAGCGTCTGGATGCGGGTGCCCGAGGCGACGCTGGTCCGCTTCCACGGGAGCCTGCGTCCGCACGTGCAGGGCAAGGACGTGGCGCTGTACCTGTGCGGGCTGATCGGCGTGCACGGCGCGGTCTACCGCAGCCTGGAGTTCGGCGGTCCCGGCCTCGCCTCCCTGGCGATCACCGACCGGCTGTCGCTGAGCAACATGGCGGTGGAGATGGGCGCCAAGTACGGTCTGTTCCCCACGGACGGGGTGCTCGCCGACTACCTCGGCGACGAGGCGGACTACCCGGGCTTCACCATCGACGAGGACGACGCCGAGTACGTCGACGTGATCGACATCGACCTGGGCCTGATCGAGCCGACCGTCGCGCTGCCCTTCTCCCCCGACAACGCCATCGGCGCGCACCAGCTCCAGCACGTCCTGCGCGACTGGGAGGCGTACGAGGGCCGCGAGGACCTGATGACGGGCGTGGGGCCGCTCGCCCGCAGGGCCAACGAGAACGGCGAGATACCCGTCGACCAGGTCTTCATCGGTTCCTGCACCAACGGGCACCTGGAGGACCTGCGGGTCGTAGCGGACGTCCTGCGGGGCAAGCGGGTCCACGAGGGGGTGCGCACCATCGTCATCCCGGCCTCCCAGAAGGCCTACCGGGCGGCGATGAAGGAGGGCCTGATCGACGTACTGATCGAGGCCGGCTGCTACGTGGAGTCCTCCAGCTGCGGCCCGTGCATCGGCATCAAGTCCGGTGTGCTCGGCAAGGGGGAGGTCGCGATCTTCACCTCCAACCGGAACTTCCGCGGCCGGTGCGGGGACGTCGACGCCAGCGTCGTCCTGGCCAGCCCCGCCATCGCCGCCCGGGCCGCGCTGACCGGCGTACTCGCCCCCATCGGCGACCGGAGCGACTACTACGCCGACGAGGACGCGCTGCGGCGCGGCATCGACGAGCTGTTCGCGCTCCACTCGGCGCGCGAGGGCCGGGCCCCGCTCACGGGCGGTGCGGACGAGCTCCCCGCGGCAGCGCCGGACGCGGGCGGCGCCGGGGGCGGCGGAAACCTCGCCTGGGTCTTCGGGGACCACGTCAACACCGATGTGATCCTTCCGGGCGTGTTCTGCCAGATCCCCGATCCGGCCGAGTACAAGAAGCACATCATGGCCCACGCGGGCAACCAGCCGTTCCTCGACCACTACGCGCGGACCGGGCACGACCTGAGCGGCTCGGTGATCGTCGGCGGCATGAACTTCGGCTGCGGCTCCTCCCGCGAGAACGCCCCGATGGGCATCAAGGCCTCCGGCGCGCCCTTCGTCGTCGCGCACAGCTTCGCGCGGATCTTCTTCCGCAACGCCCTCAACATCGGCCTGCGGCTGGTGGAAGTGGGGGAGTTCGCCTACGAGATCCGGGAGGGCGACCGGCTGGTCGTCGACGACGAACGCGGCGAGCTGGTCAACGTCACCCGGGGCACCTCCGCACCGATCACCCCGCCCTCCGCCTTCGAGCGGGAGCTGCTCACCGCGGGCGGCCTCGTCGCCTACGCGGGCGCTCAGGTCCGGGCGGAGGCATCGGCCTCGTGAGTACCCTCGCGGTCATCCCGGGAGACGGCATCGGGCCCGAGGTCATGTCCGAGGTGCTGAAGGTGCACGCGGTGGTCGAGGACGTCTTCGGCACCGGCCTGAAGACCGAGGTGCTGCCCTACAGCGCCGACTGGTTCCTGGAGCACGGGGACGTCGACATCGACATCCAGGCCATCCGCGGCGACTACCGGGCGGTGCTGCTCGGCGCGCTCGGCGACGCCCGGATCCCCGACAACCGGCACGCGATCCGGATCATCGGCGGGCTGCGCCAGCAGCTCGAACTGAGCGTCAACCTGCGGCCGGTGCGCCTGCGGGCGCTCGCGCACTGCCCCCTCAAGCACGTGCGCTCCGTCGAGGACGTGGACCTCGTCATCGTGCGGGAGAACACCGAGGACGTGTACGTCGGCGTCGGCGGCACGGTCCGGGGCGGCCGTCCCGGCCACGTCGCGATGGAGGTCGGCGTCCACACCCGCTGGGCCGTGGACCGGGCGGTCACGGCCGCCTTCGAGCTCGCCCGCTCCCGCCGCCACAGGCTCACACTGGTGGACAAGAGCAACGCCATGCCGAGCGCCGGCCCGCTGTGGCAGAGCCGGTTCCGGGCCATCGCCGCGTCCTACCCGGACGTGGAGTGCGACCACCTGTACGTGGACGCCGCCGCCATGGAGCTGATCCGCGACCCGGCCCGCTTCGACGTGGTGGTGACCGGCAACCTCTTCGGGGACATCCTCAGCGACGAGGCCTCCATGCTGGCCGGCGGGCTCGGGGTGGCGCCCTCGGCGAGCTACGACCCCGAGGACACGGAGTTCCTCGGCGTGTTCGAAGCCGTGCACGGCAGCGCGCCCGACCTCGCGGGCACGGGACGCGCCAACCCGCTCGCGTCCGTCATGAGTTACTCGCTGTTGCTGGACCGGATGGGCCTGACCGCGGCGCACACCGCCGTGGAACGCGCCGTCGACGAGGTGCTGTGCGGTGACCTGCTGACACCCGACCTGGGCGGCACCGCGCGCACCGCCGAGGTGGGCGACCTGATTTGCCGGGCGGTCGCCCGGCACGACAAGGACTGAGGAATGAACGAACCAGCGAAGCTCATGTGGTGGCAGGGCAGCGTGGTGCCCGCCGGGGACACCGCGCTGACCCTCGCCAACCACAGCCTCCACTACGGCCTCTGCGTGTTCGAGGGCGTCTCCGCCTTCCCTTCCGGGGATGACGGCCACCACGTCTTCCGGCTGGAGGAGCACATGACCCGGTTCGCCGAGTCGTGCCGCCTGGTGGGAACGACGCTCGCCCAGTCGCCCGCCGAACTGGCCGCCGCCTGCCACGAGACACTGACCGCCAACGGTCTGCGCCGGGCCTACCTTCGTCCCGTCGCCTTCCTCGGCGACGGGGTGCTGGGCCTCGCCGCGCCCGGTGCGCAGGCCCAGGTGGCCGTCCTGGCCTTCGACGTCTCCTCCTTCGACGAGGTCATCCGCGGGCAGCAGCCCCGGCTGACCCTGTCGTCGGTCGCCCGGCTCAGCCCGCACGCCTTCCCGACCAAGGCGAAGGTCTCCGCCGGCTACCTCAACTCCAGGATCGCCTGGATGGACGCCCAGCGGCGCGGTTACGACGACGCGCTGCTGCTCGACGACACCGGCTTCGTCGCCGAGTGCACCGTGCAGAACGTCTTCGGGGTGCGCGGACGCACCCTCCTGGTGCCCGACTCCCCGGCCGCGCTCGACGGGATCACCGTGGCCTCCGTCATCGAGATCGCCCACGACCTCGGGTACGAGGTGGACCGGAGCCCGCTCACCGCCGCGGACCTGCCGGCCTGCGAGGCCCTGTGCGTGGCGAGCACCGCCGGCGGCGTGCGCCCGGTCCGGTGCGTGGACGGGACCGACTTCGACACGGAGAACGCCGTGGTCGCCGAGATCGTGCACACCTACCGGCAGGCCGAGCTGGGGCTGCTCCCCCGGTACGCGAAGTGGGTGTCGCTCTGATGGCCGACGCACTCGTGGTGGACCTGTACGACACCCTGCCCGAGGAGCTCCGCGGGCGGATCGACGCGCTCGGCCGGGAGCACTGGCGCCGGGCGAACGCCGGAGTGCCGCGCGTCGCGGACTCCTGGTGCCCGACCCGGCCCCTGATGCTGGGCCCCGAGGCCCACGCGCTGGTCGGCGCCGTCGCGGACCGCGCGGCGGGCCTGGTGCTCGACGCGTGCCTGCGCCGGGTGGCGACGGCCGGCGAATTGCTGGACGCCCTCTCGATGCCCCGGGAGCAGTTCCCGCTCCTCGATCCGGCACAGCCGCTCACCGAACGGCTGCTGACCTCCCTGCGCGCCGACGTCATGGTCGAGCGCGGCGTGCCCAAGGTCGTCGAGCTCAACATCGACGGGGCGATCGGCGGGGCCATCGAGGCCGACCTCATCGCCGCCCAGTTCCACCAGGTCTACGCCGACCTGCTCCCGGCCGGACCGCACGGCCCGGCGGGCCCGCTGCGCACCCCGCCGTCGGCGGTCGACGCGTTCTTCGCCGAGCTGGTCTCCTTCCTCGGCCTGACCGACGGCAGCTGCCTGCTCGTCCCCGTCTTCCGCGAGGACGGCCTCGACGCCCTCGCCGACCTGGACGACTTCATCGGCTTCCTCGCCCCCATGGCGGAACGGGGCAAGGCGTACGGCGTCGGCGTCGTCGGGTACCCGCTGGACGAGCTGACCCTCGACGACCGGCAGCGGCTGCGGGCCGGCGAGCAGATCGCCGACGGCGTGTTCCGGCTGTTCATGCCCGTCGAGCAGGCGGGCGCCGGGCTCGACGCGCTGGAGCGGGCGCTGCGGGCGGGCACCGTCGGCATGTACACCCCGGAGGCGACCAGCCCGGTCAGCGACAAGCGGGTGCTGGCCTGGATCTGGGAGGACCTGCCCCTGCTGGACCCGGCGGACCGGGAGTTCGTACGCCGGCACGTTCCGCACACCACCATCGCCCGGGCGGACGCCCTCGGCGAGGACCGGACCTCCCTGGTCCTCAAGCCCGGTGACGGCTACGGCGGCGCCGGGGTGACCCTGGGCCGCTCGGTGACCGAGGAGGAGTGGCGGGAGCTGCTCCTGGCGGCCGCCGCGAAGGGCGACCACATCCTCCAGCGGGTGGTGGACGCCGACCTCGTCACCTTCGAGTTCGCGCACGACACGACCGGCGAGATCCGCAGCGCCGCCGTGCCCTGCGTACTGGGGCCGATGATGTACGGCCGCGAGCTGTCGGGCGTCTACGTCCGGCACGCCACTCCCCGGCCCGGTGAACTCATCAACACGCACCAGGGCGCTGCCTCCAACAGCGTGCTGATCGTGGAGAGTCCGACGGTCGGACGGTGAGTGTCGACGGCAGCCGCGCCCCCGCCCTGCTGGACCCCCTCCGGCAGGCGGACTTCCGCTGCCTGGCGGGGGGCCGGATGGCGACCTACTTCGCCAACGCCATGGCGCCGATCGTGCTCTCGTTCGCGGTGCTGGACCTGACCGGTTCGCTGATCGACCTGGGGATCGTCGTCGGGGCGCGGTCGGTGGCCAATGTGGCGCTGCTGCTGTTCGGCGGTGTGATCGCCGACCGGCTGCCGCGCAGGCTGGTGCTCCAGGGGTCGAGCGTGGCTGCCGGACTGGCCCAGGCGGTGATCGCGGCGAGCGTGCTGTTCGGCTTCGCCTCGATCCCGGTGCTCGTCGTCATCAGCGTGATCAACGGCATGGTGGCCGCGGTGTCGCTGCCGGCGGCGGCCGCCCTCGTACCGCAGACCGTCCCGCACGAGATGATCCGGCCGGCCAACGCGGTCGTGCGGATGGCCGTGAACGCGGGGATGGTCCTGGGTGCCTCGACCGGCGGGCTCGTCGTCGGCTTCGCGGGCCCCGGCTGGGGCATCGCCGTCAACGCGGCCGTGTTCCTGCTGGCGGGGCTGTGCTTCGCCGGGATCCGGGCCGCGAAGACCGCGTCGCCGGCCGCGGGGCCGGCCCGGCCTCTGGCCGAACTGCGCGAGGGCTGGTCGGAGTTCACCTCCCGCACCTGGGTGTGGGTGGTGGTGCTCCAGTTCCTGGTCATCAACGCGGTGGTCGCGGGCGGGCTGCAGGTGCTCGGCCCCACGATCGCCGACCAGTCCTTCGGCCGGACGACCTGGGGGCTGCTGCTCGCCGCGCAGACGGCGGGCGCCTTCGCGGGCGGCTTCATCGCGGCCCGTACCCGGCCCCGGCACGCCCTGCGGATCGGAGCGGCCGTGGGCGCGTTCGAGGCGGTGCCGCTGTTGGCGCTCGGGACGACCTCGCACATCGCCCTGCTGCTGGCCGCGATGTTCGTCAACGGTGTGGCCCTGGAACAACTGGCGGTCGCCTGGGACGTGTCCTTACAGGAGAACATCCCTCCGGAACGGCTCGCCCGGGTCTACTCCTACGACGCGCTCGGCTCGTTCGTGGCCATCCCGGTCGGGGAGGTCGCCGCGGGCCCGATCGCCCTCCACGTGGGCCTCGACACCACGCTGGTGGTCGGGGCCGTACTGGTCGTCGCCGCCACCGGTTTCGCCCTGTGCAGCTCCAGCGTGCGCCGGCTGACCGTCAAACCGGCCGAGCCGCACCTGCCGGCCGGGGAAGTGACCGCGTGAGGAAGACCACCACCGCACCATCGGCACGAAAAGCACCACACCTAGGGGGACCACCATGCCGCACGGCATATCTCTCATCGACAAACCGGGGTGGTACGGAGGGGAACCGTACCCGCCCGAAGCCCTGGACCACATCCGTGCCCTGCCGGCGTCGCAGCAACCCGACTGGGCGGCCCACGAGGCCCTCGGCTCCGCCGTAGGGCAACTGGGGTCGGCACCGGGGCTCGTCGGCCCACGCGACATCGAGCAGTTCGACCAGCTCGTCGCCGACGCCGCGCTCGGCAACGTGGGCATCCTGCAGGCCGGGGACTGCGCGGAGGACCCGGCCGACTGCACGTCCGAAGCCGTGCGCGGCAAGGTCCGCATGCTCGACGTCCTCGCCTCGGCCCTCTCGGAGATCACCGGCAGGCCGACGGTACGGGTCGGCCGGATGGCCGGGCAGTACGCCAAGCCGCGCTCCCGGCCCACGGAGCGGCGCCACGGCCGTGAACTGCCCGTTTTCCGGGGGTACATGGTGAACCGGCCGGAGCCGGAGCCGGCGGCCCGCGCACACGACCCGCGCGGGCTCACGCGCTGCTACCGGGCCGCCCTCTCCGTGCACGCGGCCCTGCGGCCGGACACCGGGTGGACCTTCGCGACCACCTGGACCAGCCACGAGGCCCTCGTCCTCGACTACGAACTCCCGCTGGTGCGCGGGGACGGCGCGGGGCGGACGTTCCTCTCGTCGACCCACTGGCCGTGGATCGGCGAGCGCACCCGCTCCACCCGCGGGGCCCACGTGCGGCTGCTCTCGACGGTGGTCAACCCGGTGGCGTGCAAGGTCGGTCCGACGATGAACCCCGCGGAGCTGGTGGAGCTGTGCGGGCTGCTCGATCCCGACCGCCGGCCGGGCCGGCTCACCCTGATCGCCCGGCAAGGTGCCGGCGCGGTACGGGGGAACCTGCCCGCCCTCGTGGAGTGCGTACGCCGGGCAGGGCATCCCGTGGTCTGGATGTGCGATCCGATGCACGGCAACACCGTCACCACTGCGAGCGGCCGCAAGACGCGCCTCGTCGAGGAGATCGTCCGCGAGATCGCGGGCTTCCGGCACGCCGTGGAGTCCGGCGGCGGGGCGGCCGGCGGCCTCCACCTGGAGGCGACCTCCGACGAGGTGCTGGAGTGCGTGGCCGGGGCCGACGGCGTCACCGGCCTCGCCGGCCGCCCCGAGCCGCTGTGCGATCCCCGGCTGAACCTGGAGCAAGCCCTCACCGCGGTGTCCGCCTGGCGTGCCTGACGCCGCCGCCCACCTCCACCAGCCGGCCTTCCACTTTTTTCTGCAACGGGGGAACATCCGAAATGAAACCGCATTCCGACCAGACGGTCGGCGCCCTGCGCGGCCCGTCCGTCGACCATCCCGCGCCCTACGGCATCCCGGGCCTGATCCGGGCCGCGAGCGAGCGCACACCCGACGCGGTGGCCTGCGCGGGCGCGGGGGAGACCTGGACCTACCGCCGGCTGGAGGAGGTCTCCGACCGCCTCGCCGCCGAACTCCTGCGCCGCGGCCTGCCCGAGGACCGGCCCGTCGCGGTGCTGGCGCGGCGCGGGCCGCACATGGTGGCCGCGCTGCTCGGCGTACTCAAGGCCGGGCTGCCCTACCTGCCGCTGGCCACCGACGAGTCGGCCGAGCGGCTCGCGCTGATCCTGGACACCGCCCGGCCCGAACTGGTGGTGGGCACCACGGAGGCGCTGGCCGACTGGCGGGGACCGGAGGGTCCCGCGCTGCTGGACGTGGAGCCGCTGTCCGCCGATCCCGACGGGGCGTACGTGCCCGGCCCGCTGCGGCCCGTCGCCGCGGACCAGCCGGTCAACATCATCTTCACCTCGGGTTCCACCGGCACGCCCAAGGGCGTCGTGGTGCCCAGCGGGGGTGTCACCAACCGGTTGCTGTGGGGGCAGCGCCACTACGGGCTGACGCCCGAGGACCGCGTCCTGCAGAAGACCCCGTACACCTTCGACGTGTCCGGCTGGGAGATCTACTGGCCGCTGACCGTCGGCGCGCGGCTGGTCCTGCTCGCCCCCGGTGAACACGCGGATCCGGCCGCGATCATGAAGACGGTGATCGAGCACCAGGTCACCGTCTGCCATTTCGTGCCCTCGATGCTGGACGAGTTCCTGCGCTGGCCGGGCGCCGCCGACTGCACCGGCCTGCGGCACGTGTTCTGCAGCGGCGAGGCCCTGCCCGCCACGCTGGCGCGGACCTTCGTCAAGACGCTCCCCGCCCGGCTGCACAATCTGTACGGGCCCACGGAGGCCTCGATCGAGGTCACGTACTGGGACAGCCCCGAGGACCCCTCGCTGATCGACGACGTGCCCATCGGTCAGGCCGTCGACAACTGCGAACTGCTCGTCCTGGACCGGGGCGGGCGGCCCGTCGCGGAGGGCGAGACCGGCGAACTGTGCATCGGCGGGGTGCCGTTGGCGCTCGGCTACCTCGGCCGGCCCGATCTGACGGAGCGGGTGTTCGTCCCCGCCCCCGAGGGCAGCGGCCTGGACCGCGTCTACCGGACCGGCGACCTCGTACGGGTGGTGGACGGCCAGATCCGCTACCACGGCCGGATCGACGAGCAGGTCAAGATCCGGGGCGTGCGCGTGGAGCCCGGCGAGGTCGAGAGCGTCCTGCGCGAGCACCCCGGGGTCGACGAGTGCGCCGTGGTCGTCGCCGGTGAACGGGCGCCCCGGCTCGTCGCGTTCGTCCGCCCGCACGGCGACGGCCCGGACCGGGACGGAGCGGACCACGGCGGAGCGGACTGGCAGGAGGAGTGCCGCGCCCATGTCGCGGCCCGGCTGCCCTCCGCGTACGTCCCCACGCATTTCGTGGCCCTGGACGCGATGCCGCTGACCCGCAGCGGCAAGCAGGACCGGGTGGTGCTGCGGCAGCGGGCCGCCGAGCTCCTCGCGCCCCGCGCCGACGCGCCGGCCGTGGACGGCGACCCGCTGACCCGGCTGTGGGCGGATGTGCTCGGCCTCGACACCGTCGACGAGGACGCCGACTTCCTCGCGCTGGGCGGCCACAGTCTCGCCGCCGTACGGCTGCGCGGCGAGCTGCTGCGCTCGTACGGGCTGCGGATCACCCTCGCGGAACTGCTGCGCGAGCGGATCACCCTGGCCGGGCTGCGCCGCCGCGCGGCCACCGCGGCCGGACCCGCCGGCGGGGCCCTGCCCAGGCGGCCCGACCCGGCCCGCGCGCCCGTCTCCGGCGGGCAGCGCCGACTGTGGCTGATGGAGCAGCTCTACCCGCGGCTCAGCGCCTACAACGTGGTCTCCGCCGTCCGCGTGGCGGGGGGTCTGGACACCGCCCGGCTGCGCGAGGCCCTCGCCCTGGTGGTCGGGCGGCACGAGTCCCTGCGCACCTCCCTCGTCAGCGACGGATCGGGCCCCTACCAGGCGGTCGCCGAACACGTGGAACCGCCGCTGGAGACCCTCGTGGTGGACGGGGCCCTGACCGGGGAGCGCTGCCGCGCGCTGGCGGCCGAGGCCGCGGTCCGGCCGCTGCCCGTCGACCGCGCGCCGCTGCTGCGGGTCCTGTACGCGGGGGGCGGCGACGGCGACGGGCTCCTGGTCGCCGTCCTGCACCACGCGATCGCCGACCAGCGGTCGGTGGACGTCTTCCTCGGCGAACTGGCCGCCGCCTACGGCGGGTTCCCGCCCGCGGACGAGCCGCCGCACTTCGGTGACCTGCTGGTCGACCGGGCCGGCCGGGAGGACCCGGCGGAGCGGGAGGCGCACCTCGCGTACTGGGTGGACCGGCTGCGCGACGCCCCGCGGACGCACGGGCTGCCCTTCCAGGCGCGCCGTCCCGCCGTCACCACCTTCGAGGGCGGCGCCGTCGACTCCGCCCTGAGCGGTGCGGACGCGCTCGCCCTGGACGGGGTGGCACGACGGCTCGGGGTCACGCCCGTCGCCGTGGTGCTCGCCGCGTTCTCCACCGTGCTCACCTCGTGGAGCGGGCAGGAGGAGATCGTCGTCGGCGTCCCGTGGTCCTCCCGCGACGGAGGCCCCAGCGAGGACGTCATCGGGTTCCTCATCGACACCCTCCCGGTCCGGGTGGGCGTGGCCGCCGCGGAGAGCTTCTCCGCGCTGGTCCGCCAGGTCTCCGACACGATGATCGACGCCCACGGGCACGCCGGCGCCGACTTCGAGGAGATCGTCCGGGCCCTGGGCCTCCCCCGCAACCTGAGCCGCAACCCCCTCTACCAGATCTGGTTCAACGACCTCACGCACGCCGCTCCCGCCCCCGCCTTCGACGGGGTGCCGGCCGCCCGGGTGGAACCGGACACCACCGGCTCGCTGTTCGACCTCGGCCTGTACCTGCACCGCGACGGGGACGCGGGCTACCGGCTCCAACTGGTGCACGCCCGGGACGTCTTCGACGCGGAGACCGCCGGGCACCTGCTCGGCCAGGTCGTCCGGCTCCTCCGGGAAGCCCCCGCCGACCTCGACCGGGCCCCCGCCGGCCGGCTGCTGGGCGGTGACCGGCCGCCGGCCGAACTCGCCCCGCGCCCGGCCCTCACGAGCGTGACCGAGTCCTTCGAGCGGGCGGCCGAGCGGTACGCCGACCAGGTGGCGCTGAGCTTCCCCGGCGGCCGGATGACGTACGCGGAGCTGCACGGCCGGGTCCTGGCGCGCTCGGAGGCCCTGCGCGGGGCCGGCTGGGCGGGGCGCGCCGTGCTGCTGCCGGGCGACCGCTCCCCCGGGACCGTCGTCGAGCTCTTGGCGGCCTGGCACTGCGGGTGTGCGGTCGCCGTGGTGGACGCCGCCCTGCCCGCCCGGCGCCTGCTGGCCGCCCTCGCCGGGTCCGGCGCCGAGGCCGTGCTCACCGGCGGCGGGGCCGACTGGCCGGTGCCGGTGCTGACCGGCCCGGACCTGCCGCGTCCGGCCACGGAGGCGGTGCCCGTCGACTGGGGGCACGCGCTGTGCACCTCGGGCACCACCGGGGAGCCGAGCGTGGTGTTCGCCCCGCGCGAGGCCCTGCCCGAAGCCCTGCACTGGTACCGCGAGGAGTTCGGGACCGGTCCCGAGGACCGTTTCCTGATGCTGTCCGCACCGGGGCACGACCCGGTGCTGCGCGATGTCCTCGTGCCCCTGACCAGCGGCGCGGCCCTGTACCTCCCGGCCGCGGGCACCGAACCCGGGGCGCTCGTGGACCTTCTGGCGGACCACCGGATCACGGCCGTGCACGCCACCCCGGGTCTGGTCCGGCTGCTCGCCTCGGCGGCGCGCGGCACGGGCCGGCGGCTCGACCGGCTGCGGCACGTGGTGCTCTCCGGGGCGCTGCTGACCGACCCGGTGGCCCGGGAGCTGCGGCGGACCGCCCCGGCCGCGGAGATCCACCACGGCTACGGGTCCACCGAGACCCCGCAGTTGAGCTCCTGGCTGCGCTGGCGCGACCCGGCGGGCGACCCCGTGCGCCGGCGCCGCGATCGGGCGGGCGTTCCCCTGGCGGCCCGCAGCCCCTGGCGCGAACTGCTCGTCGAGGGGGCGGGCGTCGGGCAGCTCGGGGAGATCGTGGTGCGCGGGCGCGGGCTGGCGCTCGGCACCAGTCCGGTGCAGGACCCGTCGCCCTTCGGGCCCGATCCGTACGGGGTGCCGGGGGTGACGGCGTACCGCACCGGTGACCTCGGCCGGTACACCCCGGACGGGCAGATCGAGTTCGTCGGGCGGCGCGACCGCCAGGTGTCGGTCGGCGGCCACCGGCTGGAACCGGCGGAGATCGAGGCGGCGTTGCGCGCGCACGCCGCGGTGGCGCAGGGCGTCGCCGTGGTCTCCGGTACGGAGATCACGGCCTTCGTCGCGGCGCCCGGCGCCGACCCCGTGCTCGGGGAGGAACTGCGCCACGAACTGGGCGCGGTGCTCCCGGCCTGGGCGGTGCCGGGCCGGATCGTCGTCCTGGACGAACTCCCCCTCGACCACAACGGAAAGGTCGACGTCCGCGCGGCCGCGGCCGCGCTCGCACCGGAGGCACCGGTGGCCGGGCCGCCGGCCTCGGCCACCGAGGACGTGATCGTGGCCGCCCTGCGCGAGCAACTCGGCGCGGGGACCGACGTACGGGGCGACGGCGACGGGCCCGGCTCGCCCGTCCATCCGGACACGTCCACGAACTTCTTCGACGCCGGTCTGACCTCGCTGTCGCTGCTGCGGATGCACGAGCGGCTGCGGGCGCGGGGCCTCACCGTCGAGGTCGTGGACCTGTTCCGCTTCCCCAACCCCCGGCTGCTGGCCCGGCACCTGCGCGGCGACGCCGTCGGCGCGCCGGGGACCGCGCCGCCCGCCGCGGCGCTGCGCACCACACCGACCGCCACGTCCGGCGCCGCCCTGACCGGCACGGCCATCGCGCGGCGAGCCGTGCGCCGGCGCATGAACGACCAGAAGAGGACCACTCAGCGATGAACCCGCCGGAGCAGCACGAGATGCACGAACAGGACCGGACGGCCCAGCCCGTCGCGATCGTCGGTATGGCAGGACGGTTCCCCGGTGCGGCGAACCTGGAGGAGTTCTGGCTGGCCCTCTCCGAGGGCGAGGACTGCTTCAGCACCCTCGGCGACGAGGAGCTGCGGGCCGCGGGCGTCGAGGAGCGGCACCTCCAGGACCCCCACTACGTACGCCGGATCCCGCTGCTGGAGGACGCCGAGCGGTTCGACGCGGCGTTCTTCGGGATGACCCCGCGCGAGGCGTCGATGCGCGACCCGCAGCAGCGGCTCTTCCTGGAGCTGGCGCACTCGGCCCTGGAGGACGCGGGCTACGACGCCTTCGCCGTGCCCGGCACGGTCGGCGTGTACGGCGGCGCGGCCTCCAACCGGTACGCGGAGTTCAACATCCGCGCGAACAAGGAGCTCGCGGCCCGCGCGGGCGCCCTGTCCCTGGACATCTACAACAACAACGACTACGTCGCCAGCACCGCCTCGTACCGCCTCGGACTGACCGGCCCCGCCATGTCCGTCGCCACCGCCTGCTCCACCTCGCTGGTGGCCGTGCACCTCGCGTGCGAGGCGCTGCGTTCGGGCGAGTGCGACGTGGCGCTGGCCGGCGGTACGGAGATCGAGCTGCCGTACGCGCACGGCTACCGCTGGGCGCCGGGCAGCATCTACTCGCAGGACGGCGTGTGCCGTCCCTTCGACGCCAAGGCCAACGGCACCGTCTTCGGCAACGGCGGCGGAGTCATCGTGCTCAAGCTGCTCGCCGACGCGCTGGCCGACGGGGACCCGGTGCGTGCGGTGATCCGCGGCTCGGCCGTCACCAACGACGGTTCGGACCGGGTCAGTTTCAGCGCGCCGGGCGTGGACGGGCAGATGCGGGCCGTGGTGGAGGCGATGACCGTCGCCGGGCTCGCGCCCGGGGACGTCGACTACGTCGAGGCGCACGGCACCGGCACGGACATCGGCGACTCGATCGAGATCGAGGCGCTCACCTCCGCGTACCGGTTCCTGGCCGACGGCGCCGGGCTCACCCCGTCGAGCGTGGCGCTCGGATCGGTGAAGTCGAACATCGGCCACCTCGGTCCGGCCGCCGGAGTCGCGGGGCTCATCAAGACCGTGCTCTGCCTGGAGCACGGCGAGCTGGTGCCCACCGTGCACTTCACCGAGCCCAATCCGAAGCTGAACCTGGGGGCGACCCCCTTCCGCGTCGTCGGCCGGCGTGACGCGTGGCCGGCCGGGGCCGGGCGGCCACGGACCGCCGCCGTGAGTTCCTTCGGCGTGGGCGGCACCAACGCCCACGTCCTGCTGGAGCAGGGGCCCGCGGCGCCGCCCGGCACCCCGGCCGACGGTCCCGAACTGCTCGTCTGGTCGGCGCGTACGGAGCCCGCCGAGGCGGAGGTCCGCAGCCGGCTCGCCCGGCACCTCACCTGGCAGGGCGAGGACGGGTTCGTCGACACCGTCACGACGCTGCGGCACGGCAGGACCGCGCACCGGGAGCGCCGCGCCGCCGTCGCCGGGTCCGCCCGCGCGGCGGTGACCCTGCTCTCCGACGCGGAGGGCCGGGACGTGATCCGCCCGGCGGACGGGGCGGCCTCCCGCCCGGTCGCGCTGCTCTTCCCCGGGCAGGGCTCCCAGCGTCCGCAGATGGCCGCCGGACTGATGGGCTACGACGCGACGTTCACCGAGACGATGCGCCAGTGCCTCGACACCGTGGCCGGGCTCGGCCTCGACCTCGAACCCGCCTGGCGCGGGCCGCACGCCGCCGAACTGCTGGGGCGCACCGAGTACGCGCAGCCGCTCCTGGCGTCGGTCGGCTGCTCCCTGGCCGCGATGTGGCGGGCCTGGGGCGTCTCCCCCGTCACGCTGCTCGGCCACAGCGTCGGCGAGCTGGTGGCCGCCGTGGTGGCGGGCGTGACGAGCCTGGAGGACGGGCTGCGACTGGTCACCGCGCGGGCGCAGGCCATGCAGGCCATGCCCGCGGGCTCGATGCTCGCCGTGTCCCTGGGGCAGCTGGAGGCCCAGGAACTCCTCGTGGACGGCGTGGTGCTCGCGGCCGTGAACGGTCCCCGGCAGAGCGTGCTCGCGGGGCCCGCCGACGCGATCGGCGCGGTCGAGGCGCGGTTGCGCGCGGACGGCGTGCAGTGCAAGCTCCTCGCCACCTCGCACGCCTTCCACAGCCCGGCCATGTCCCCGGCCGCCGAACGCTTCCTGGAGGCCTTCGACGGAGTGTCCCTGTCGGCGCCGAGGATCCCGGTGGTCTCGGCGGCCACCGGGCTGGCGATGACCGACGAGCAGGCCGTGGACCCGGCGTTCTGGGCCGGTCAGCTCACCACCCCGGTGTACTTCGGGCCCGCGCTGGAGCGGCTCCTGGACGGACAGCGGCTCACCACGCTGGAGGCCGGCCCCGGGCGCGCCCTGTCCACGCTGGCGCGCAGGCACGGCACGGACAGCCTGGCCGTACCCGGTCTCGGCCCGGCCGGGAGCGACCGGGAGGCCGTCCTCGCGGCGGCCGGAGCCCTGTGGACCGAGGGCCACGACCTCCGCTGGGAGGCCGTGGGCCCGGCCCGGCCGGCGCGCCGGATCTCCCTGCCGGCCTACCCGTACCAGCGGGAGCGGCACTGGATCAGCCCGCCCGCGCCGTCCGCGCCGCAGCCGCCGCAGGCCGCCGCGCCCGAACCGGAGCAGGTGGAGCGGGCCGGTGCGCAGGAGCAGGCGCCCGCCGCGGTGGAGCCCGCGCCCGTGCGGGACGCGGCGCCCGCGCAGGGTGCCGTGCCCGCGCCCTCCCCGCTGTCGGTGATGCGCTGGGAGGAGCTCCCCACCGGGGCGCGTCCGCCCCGCCACCGCAGCAGCGTCGCGCTGGCGCTGCTGCCGCCGGACCCCGAGGCCGCCCGCCACGTGACGGCCGTACTGGGCCGGGCCGGACACCGTGTGGTGCCCGCCCGCCCGGACAGCTTCCGGTCCGTGCTGGACGGTCTGCTGGCCCGGGGCGAGGAGCCCGCCGTCTACGTGCACGCCCTCGCGGCGCAGCCCTGGCCCGAGGCCACCCCCGACACCGTCGAGGAGCAGGTGGCCGCGGGCGTGGAGAGCGCGTACGCCCTCGTCCAGAGCGTGGTCCGGCACTCCCGGCTGCGGCGGCCCGCCCGGTTCCTGCTGCTCGCCGCGCAGGCCGCCGACGTCTCCGGCGGCGAGGCCGTCAACCCGGCCAAGGCGGCGCTCGCCGGGCTGGCGAGGACCGTCCCGCTCGAAGTGCCCGGCGCGCAGTGCATGCTGCTCGACGTGTCGCCGGGCACGGACGCGGACCTGATCACCCAACAGGTGCAGGAGCCGCAGTGGCCGACGGTGGTCGCGCTGCGCGGCGACCGCCGCTGGACTCCCGTCGAGGTGCCGATCCCCCACGAACCGGCCACCGAGCCCCCGGTCCGCCCGGGCGGGACGTACCTGATCACCGGTGGGTTCGGCGGGCTCGGCCTGGCCGTCGCCCGCGGGCTGGCCGAGACCGGTCTCGCCCCCACCCTCGTCCTGGTCGGCCGCTCCGGCCTCACCGAGGCGGCCGTCGGCGAGGTCGCCGCCATCGAGCAGCTCGGCGCGACGGTGCTGGCCGAGTGCGGGGACGTCACCGACGAGGAGTCCGTACGCGCCCTGGTACGGCGTGTGGAGGGCTCGGCCGGGCAGGTCCACGGCGTCCTGCACGCGGCCGGGCTGCCCGGCGAGGGCATGATCGCCTTCCGTACGCCGGAGCAGGTCAGGGCGGTGCTGTGGCCCAAGCTGCTCGGCACTCTCGTGCTGGAGCGGGTGTTCGCGGACCGTCCCCCGCTGGACTTCTTCGCCTCCTTCTCCAGCCGCGCCTCGATCTCCGGGCTGGTCGGCAGCGCCGACTACGCGGCGGCCAACGCGTTCCTCGACGCCCACGCCTCCGTCTCCCGGCAGCGCTGCGTCAGTGTGAACTGGCCGAGCTGGGCGAGCGTCGGGATGGCCGCCCGCTCCACCGTGGACCCGGGCAGCGGCGAACCTCTCTCCGCGTGGACCGCGGAGCAGCGCCGTGCGCCGCAGGGCCCGGCGGACCCGGAAGGCCTGGTGTACGAGGAGGAGTTGTCGGAGAAGGACTGGGTGCTCGACGAGCACCGGTTCGCCGGGCGCGCGGTCCTGCCGGGCACCGGCCACCTCGACCTGGTGGTCCGCGGGGCCCGCGAACTGTGCCCGCGGCTCGCGGGCGTGCCGGTGAGGCTGGCCGAAGTGGTCTTCCGCCGGCCCCTGTTCGTCGACGGCTCGCGGCGGGTCCGGGTCGTTCTCGAACCGCGCGGCGACGACGCCTGGGCCTTCTCGGTCCGTTCCGGCTCCACCGTGCACTGCGACGGCCGGATCGGCGCCGCCGCCGAATCGGCGGCGCCCGCGGTGGACCTGGCGGCGGTGTCCGCGCGGATGACGGAGACCGTCGACGCGTCCGGCGCCGGCGACCTCGCCGAACTGGGGCCGCACTGGCTGAACGTCACCGAGTTGCGCCGGTCGGCGGACGAGCAGCTGGGCTCGCTCGCCCTCGACGGGCGCTACCACGCCGAGTTGGACGGCCACCCGTTGCACCCCGCGCTGCTCGACAGCGCCACGGCGCTCACCCGGCGCCGCGAGGACGCCCACCACCTGCCGCTGCTGTACGGCGCGGTCACGGTGTACCGCGACCTGCCCGGCGAGTTCACCAGCCACGTACGGCACGTGCGCGGCGGCGGTGACGGCGGCGTCCTGGTCGCGGACATCGACCTGGTGGGCCCGGACGGGGTGGTCGCGGTCTCCGTACGCGGCTTCACGATGCGCCGCGTGGAGGGCAACCCCTTCGGCGCGGACGCGACCGAGGAGCGGCCCGCGGCGGAGCCCGCCGGACTGCCGTCCTCGGACGGCATCCCGCCGGGCGAGGGCGTCGCCCTGCTGTTCGACGTCCTGGCCGGGCGCCCGGCGCGGCAGGTCACCGTACGTCCCTACCGCGACGGGGCGCCGCTCGCCCCGGAGACGGTGCGGGCCCCGCTGGTGGCGGCGCCCGCCGCCCCGGTCCCCGCAGCGGCTCCCGCGCCGGCACCCCTCGCCCCGGCCGCAGTCCCGACGCAGGCGGTCCCCGAGCCCCCGTCCGCACCGGCCGCCGGCGGTGGCGGTGGTGGCGGCGGTGCTGGTGGCGGCCAGGACATCGCCGCGCTGCTGGAGGAGACCTGGCGGGCCGCCCTCGGCATGGCTTCCATCGACCACGGCGCGGACTTCTTCGACCTCGGCGGGGACTCGCTCAGCGCCGTCGGTCTGATCGCGGAGGTCCGGGACCGGCTGGGCATCGAGCTGAGCATCGGCATGCTCTTCGAGTTCCCGACCATCACGGCGCTCGCCGCCCAGCTGCGCCGCGAGACGGAGGGAGCCCGATGAGCACGCCCGTACGCGACGCCGAGGAACCGCGCTGGTCCGTCCGCGGGGAGCACCGTACGGACCCGCGGGTGCGGCTGTACTGCTTCCACCACGCGGGCGGGTCCGCCTCCGAGTTCACGCGGTGGCACCGCTACCTGCCGCAGGACGTCGACGTGTGCGCCGTCCAGCTGCCCGGCCGGGGAGCACGGGTCGGGGAGCGCCCGCACACCCGCATGGGCCCCCTCGTGGAGGAGCTGGCCGGGCAGATCGGGACGGACCTGCCCGCGGTGTTCTTCGGGCACAGCTTCGGCGCGCTGGTCGCGTTCGAGCTGGCCCGGGGGCTGGTGGAGGCGGGAGGGCCCGCACCACGGCACCTCTTCCTCTCCGCCCGCCCCGCCCCCGGTCTGGTCACGCACCGGGGCAGCATCCACGACCTGCCCGAGGAGGAGTTCCTGGACGTCGTGGACCGCCGCCACGGCGGGGTACCGGCGGAGCTGCGCGAACACCCCGAGCTGCGCGGGATGGTGCTGCCGTACTTCCGGGCCGACTACGAGGTCATCGAGACGTACCGGCCCGCCGCGGCCGGCCCCGTCCCGGTGCCGGCGACCGTGCTCGGCGGGACCGACGACGGGATCCCCCTGGAGCAGCTGGAGGCGTGGCAGGAACACCTCGGCGGCCCGTTCGGGGTGCGGATGTTCCCCGGCGACCACTTCTACCTGCGGCCGCAGCGGACGGCCGTACTGAACCTGGTGCGCGCGGTGGCCGGATGAGTACGGACGTCCGCGCGGCGCTCGCGAAGCGGCGGCTCGGTGCCCCGTACGAGCTGCTGCTGTTCGCCTTCGTGGTGTCCGGGCTGGGCAACTGGATCTACCGTCTGGCGCTGCCGCTGATGGTGTTCGAGCTGACCGGGTCGGCGCTGAACACCGCGGTGGTGTACGCGCTGGAGTACGCGCCGCTGCTGTTGCTCTCGCTGCCGGGCGGGGTGATCGCCGACCGGTTCGAGCGCCGGCGGATCCTGGTCGTGGGCGACCTGGCGGCGACGGTGCTCGCGGGGATCCTCGCGCTCATCGTGACGTCGGGGTCCTCGTCGGTGCTGCTGGTCTACCTGGCGGCGTTCCTGCTCGCCTGCGTGGAACCGCTGTACTACCCGGCGTTCCAGGGGATGGTGCCGGACCTGGTCCGCGACAAGGACCTGGAACGGGCCAACGCCTGGATGCAGATGGGCGACAACGTGATGAGCCTCGCCGGCCCCGCGGTGGCCGGCGTGCTCATCGCGGCCGTCGGCTACGAGGGCGCGATCTGGGCCGACGCGGGCACGTTCGCCGTGTCGGCCCTGGCCATGGTGGCCATCCGGGCCAGGTCGAAGCCGCCCGCCGCGCAGGGGGCGCAGCCGGTACGCCGCGACCTGCGGGCGGAGGTGAAGGACTCCCTGGTCCACATCGTCCGGGACAACCGGCCCCTGCTGAGTGGGGCGGTCCTGTTCGCCCTCGCCAATCTGGGCACCTGGCTGGTGCAGGCGAACCTCGTCTACTACCTGAGCGACTACCAGGCGATGTCGCCCAGCCTGATCGGGGTGGTCTTCGCCGCGCAGGGCGCGGGTGCGGTGCTGGGGGCCGCCGTCTGCCCGTGGCTGGGGCGCCGTTTCGCGCCCGGCCGGGTGGTCATCGCGGGTACGGTGCTCGCGGGCGCCGGGATCGTCCTGCTGATTCCGCTGCGCGACGTCGTCAGCATTTCCGTGCTGTGGGCGCTGATCTACGGCATCGGCACCGTGAACATGGTGAGCTGGTTCGTCCTGCGCCAGCGCACCGTGCCCGCGCAGATGCTGGGCCGGGTGGTGGCGACCACCCGGATGATCGCCTTCATGTCGATCCCGGTCGCCTCGGTGCTGGGTGGTGTGCTGGAGCAGCAGTGGCACAACATGTACCTGATCATCGCCATCGCGGGCCTGCTGCGCCTGCTCGTCGGCCTGGGCGCCCTGTTGTCACCGCTCAACTCGGCGGCCGGATGGCGCGATCCGGCCGATTCCTGACGGCGGATCCGGGCGGCACGACGACCGCGGCCAGGAGCAGCCCCGGGGTGGCCGCCCAGCGTCCTTCGTACAGGACGGGCGCGGGCGGCTCCCCGGTCCCCGTCCGCTCCCCCGCCCGGGCCGCCCCGCTCCGCTCGACGATCTCGGCGCGGAAGGTCCCGGCCGCCGGGTCGAAGACGACCGAGGCGTCGGCGAAGCCCAGCCGGCGTCCGGTCATCGGGAACCACGCCTTGTACACGGCCTCCTTCGCGCAGAACAGCAGCCGGTCCCAGTGGACTTGCGGGCAGCCGGCGTCGAGGCCGGCCAGCCGCTCCCGTTCCTCGGGAAGGGTGACGGCTCCCCGTACCCGCGGCGGCAGGGGTTCGTGGGGTTCGGCGTCGATGCCCACGGCCCGTACGTCCGTGCTGCGCGCGACCGCCGCGGCCCGGTACCCGGCACTGTGCGTCATGCTGCCGACCACGCCGCGCGGCCACACCGGCGCCCCGCGCTCACCGGGCAGCACCGCCACGGGCGGTACGCCGATTTCCGCCAGGGCGCGCCGGGCGCAGTGCCGGACGGTGGTGAACTCCCGGCGGCGCCCTTCGTGGCGGGCTCCGCCGAGGGCTTCCCATTCCTCCGGGAGAAGCGTGGATTCGGATACGTCGGCAAAGCTCTCGGCACACGCCACGGCGGCCGGAAGGATCAGTTCGAGCACCTCAGGACCCTAACGACCGGAACGGCTCTTCCGCCATTTCTGCCCGTCGACCCGGCTGCTAGCGTGAGTCGGGACCAGATGTGCATTCGAACGAAACGCAGAGATTCGTTCACCGAGGGGGATTTCCGCAATGACCAGCGGTATTGATGAAGTGTCGACCGCCAAAGGCTTACCCGAAACGGGCTCGACGAAGCGGCCGCCCGGTCTGCGCCTGCCCGCGGTGGTCCAGACCCTGCTGTTCGCCCAGTACCGGCACCGGCTGTTCCCGGCCCTGCGCAGCATCCACGGGGACGTGTTCACCCTGCGGCTGACCACTCCCACCCGCCATCTGGTGATCCTCACCAAGCAGGAGGACATCAAGACCGTGTTCGGCGGTCCGGTGGAGGTCCTGCACGCGGGCGAGGGCAACGCGATCATGGGCCCGGCCCTCGGTGACCACTCGGTCCTCCTCACCGACGAGGCCGAGCACCGCAGGTCCCGCCGGCTGCTGATGCCCGCGTTCACCGGTGCGGCGCTGGCCGGCTACCAGGAGATGGTCGGCGAGCTGACCAGGGCGGAGGTGGACGGCTGGCCCGAGGAGACCGTCTTCAGCTCCCACGAGCGGATGCAGGCCCTGACCCTGGAGGTGATCCTCCAGGTGGTGTTCGGGGTCACCGATGAGGCCAGGCTGAAGCGGATGCGCCCGCTCGTGCGCGGCATCGCGGACATCGGGCCGGTCACCCTGCTCGGACTCCCCTACCCGCTCCTGCAGCGCTTCGGGCCGTGGCGCCGCCACATCGGCCTCCAGCGGGGCCTCGACAAGCTGCTGTACGCGGAGATCTCCGACCGGCGCCGCGCCGCCGACCTGCACAGCCGCACCGACGTGCTGTCGCGGCTGCTCCAGGCGGCGGAGAACGAGGAGGGCGGCGGGTTCAGCGACGCGGAGCTGCGCGACCAGCTGATCACGCTGCTCCTCGCCGGGCACGAGACCACGGCCACCGGGCTGGCCTGGGCGCTGCACGAACTGGTCCGCCAGCCGGAGCAGTTGAGGCGGGCGCAGCGCGCCGCGGACGAGGGCGACGACGCCTACCTCACCGCCGTCGCCAAGGAGGCGCTGCGGCTCAAGCCCGTGGTGTACGAGGTGGCCAGGCAGCTGACCCAGCCGCTCACGGTCGGCGGCTACCGGCTGCCCGCCGGCGCCACCGTGATGCCCGCCATCGGTCTGGTGCAGTCGGACCCGGCCTACCACCACCAGCCGGACGAGTTCCGCCCCGAGCGCTTCCTCGACGGCCAGCCGCCGGCCCACACGTGGATCCCGTTCGGCGGGGGCGCCCGCCGCTGCATAGGCGCTGGTTTCGCGCTGCTGGAGGCGACCGTGGCCCTGCGCGAGGTGCTCGTGCGGTACGAGATCCGGCCCGACCGGGCCGCCCCGGAGGAGCAGAAGGCGCACCACGTCACGCTGATCCCCTCGCGGGGTGCGCGGCTCGTGGTGCGCCGCCGCCGCTGATCCCGACGCGGCGGTGAGACGCGGATCGGGGCCGTCCCGTACGGGGCGGCCGCGATCGGCGTCTGTGGCCGGCGTCAGTGTCCGGCGGCGGTCAGCGGGCGAGTTCCGCCAGGACCGGCAGCTTCCCCGTCAGGTAGCGCTCCCGGGTCAGGGCGCGCTGGACCTTGCCGGAGGAGGTGCGCGGGATCGCGCCCTTGTCCAGGGCCACGACCTTGTCGGGGGCGTGCCCGAGGTGCTCGCGCAGCCGCTTCATCACCAGGGCCGCCAGCTCGGCGTGGTTGTCGAAGCCCTTGGCGGTCTCGAAGGCCACGATCATCCGCTCGGTGTCCGGCACCGCGAAGGCCGCGCAGACCGGCCGTACGCCCTCCACCTTCGCCGCGACGTGCTCGTAGTCCTCGGGGTACAGGTTGCGGCCCGAGACGATGATCATGTCCTTGACGCGGCCGCAGACCACCAGGCCCCCGTCCTCGGTCCGGTAGCCGAGGTCGCCGGTGCGCAGCCAGCCGTCGCGCAGCACGGCCGCGGTCGCCTCGGGGTCCTCCCAGTAGCCCTGCATCAGGGAGGGGCTGTTCACCCAGATCTCGCCGACCCGGCGCTCCTCCAGCGGCACGCCGTCCTCCTGCCTGATCTCGATCCGGACCCCGGGCACAGGGGGCCCGCAGACCGCCAGCGCGCGGGCATCGGGTGCGCCGGCGGGCACGGGGGTCGCGACGGAGCCCGCCTGCAGTCCCTCCCGGGACACGTGGTCCCAGACCAGCGGGCGGGTCGCCTCTCCCATGGCGACGGCCAGGGTGGCCTCGGCCAGCCCGTACATCGGGGTCATCGCCTGGGGCCGGAGCCCGTACGCGGCGCCCGCCTCCACGAACTGTTCGAGGGTGGCCGCCCGGATCGGCTCCGCGCCGTCCCCGCACACCTCCAGGTGGGACAGGTCGAGCTCCCGCGGACGCAGCCGCATGCCCTGGGCGGCGAGGCCGTAGGCGAAGTTCGGGGCGACCGTACTGGTGGCCCGGAACCGGGACAGGGCGTCCACCCAGGAGTCCGGCCGGGCCAGGAAGTCCTCCGGCGGCTGCAACACCATCTTGATCCGGTAGGCCATGCCGGAGAGCACGGAGATCAGGCCCATGTCGTGGTAGAGCGGCAGCCAGCTGACGTGCACGCTGCGGTCCCGTACCAGTTCGAGGCGTTCGCAGCACACCGCGGCGTTCGTGAGCATCTGCCGGTGGGTGAGCGCGACCGCCCGGGGCAGGCCGGTGGTGCCCGAGGTGAACTGCAGGTAGGCGAGGTCCTCGGGCCGGGTCCGGACCGGCCCGCTGATCTCCTCCCGCTCCGAGGCCAGTTCACCGCAGGTCAGCACCGGCCGGTCGCCGGTGATCCGGCCGGTGACGAAGTCGCCGAAGGCGTCGGCGACCACCACGCAGCGCGCGTCCACGTGGTCGAGCCGCCGGTTGATCTCGGCGACGAACTCCGGCAGGTCCGACAGCCGGTGTGGCAGCGGCAGGATGACGGGCACGGCGCCCGCCCGCCAGACGCCGAACAGGCTGAGCAGGAAACCGGGCGAGGTGGAGGACACGATCGCCACGCGGTCCCCCTCGGCCACGCCCGCCCGGACCAGCCCGCCGGCCACCCGCCGCGCCCCGGCGGCCAGCAGTGCGTACGGCATCGGGGTCTGGTCGAGCTGCCGGTTCACCACGGTGATCCCGCGCGGGGTGGTGGCGGCGAGTTCCAGCACCTCGGGCACGGTCACCGCGCCGAACAGGTCCTCGGGACGCGGGTGTTCCATGATCTTCTCTTCCCCGTTCATCCGGCGCTCCGCGCCAGCGTGTGCAGTTCTTCGATGAAGCGGTCGGCCAGGGCCCGGACCGTCGATTCCTCGTGCAGGTGGGAGCTGTACGTCCAGACCAGGCGCAGGGTGCCGTCCGACACCATCGCCATCAGGTCGAGCGTCCTCGTCCGGTGGCCGAGGTCGCTGCGGTGGTGGCCGAAGGAGTCCACCACCGGGCGGGCGTCACCGGTGAAGTACTCGCTGACGTCGCCCCAGTAGTTGAAGCCGATCTCGGGCACGGGGACCTCGGCCATGCGCGCCCGTACCGCGGGGTCGGGATGCAGGTGGCGCAACAGGCCGTATCCGACGCCCTGGTGGGGCATCTCCCGGATCTGCGCGCGCACGGAGGCGAGGTCACCGGGGCGCAGCACCAGCGGCGACAGCGTGGAGAAGCGGGCGACCGTACGGGAGATGTCCAGCGAACCGAAGGCTCGTTGGCGGCCGTGGCCCTCCACCTCGACGACGAGTTCCGGCTGTCCCGTCCAGGCGGTCACGGCCCGGGCCAGCGCGGTCAGCAGCACCTCGCGGATCTCGGCGCCCTGCGTGCGCGGGAGCCCGGTGACCACCGCGTCGAAGGTCTCGCCGGTCACCTCCGTGAAGTGGCGGACGGCGGAGGCCTGCGTATTGGGGCCGAGGCGGTGGTCGACGGGCAGCGGCCGCGGTGAGAGGTCGGCGAGCCTGCTCCAGTACGGGAGCTCGGCCGTGACCTCCTCGCTCGCCGCGTACGCGTGGAGCCGGGCCGCGGCCTGCGGCAGGGAGGCCGTCTTGGGCGGCAGGACCGGTTCGTCGCCCCGCTCGACGGCGAAGTAGGCGGTGCGCAGGTCCTCGTAGAACACCCGGGAGGAGTAGTAGTCCATGACCAGCCAGTGGGCGCTGACGAGGAGCCTGGGCCGGCGCGCCGGGCCGAGGTCGAACTGGGTGAGCTGGACGGTCATGCCGTCGGCCAGGTCGAGCTGGCCGTTGCGGAGTGCGGCGTGCCGGGCGATCTCCGCCTCGACGTCGGCGTCGGCGGTCCGGCCGAGGTCGACCTCCGTGACCCTGCATTCGGCCGGCGGCCGCACGCCGGGCAGTTCCGCGTAGGGTCCCTGTTCCTCGGTGCGGAACCGGGCGCGCAGCCCGTCGTGGTGGGCGAGCACGGTGGCGAGGGCCTCGCGCAGCGGACCGGGCTCCAGCCGCCGGTCCAGCTCGAAGACCGGCCACATGCCGTTCCAGTGGTCGGCCGCGGCGAAGTCCTGCTCGAAGAACCAGAGCTGGCTGGGCGAGAGCCCGGCCCGCCCGGTGATCTCGCCCTGGTCCGCGGCGGCCGTCGGCCGGTCGGTCGCGAGCCCCGCCTGCCCGGCGACGGTCGGGTGGGCGAAGAAGTCCGCGAGCGTGAGGTGGATCCCCTGCTCGGCGGCCTTGGCCACGGCGCGTACGCCGAGCAGCGAATCCCCGCCGAGGGCGTAGAAGTCGTCGTGGCGGCCGATGGTCTCCACGGGCAGTACGGAGGCCCAGGCGCGGGCCAGGGCCTCCTCGGCCGGGGTCGCGGGCGGCTCGGCTCCCGGTGCGACGGCCTCCGGCACGGGCAGCGCGCGCCGGTCGAGCTTCCCGTTGGCTCCCGTGGGGAACCGGTCCAGGGTCATGACGACGGCGGGGACCATGTACGAGGGGAGCTTGGCCCCGAGGTGGGTGCGCAGCTCGTCGTCGGCGAAGGCGGCCCCCCTCTCGGGCACGGCGTAGCCGATCAGCCGCTTGGCGTCCTGGGCCACGACGACCGCGGCCTTGACCCCGGGGTGGCTGCCGAGCACGGCCTCGATCTCGCCGAGCTCGATCCGGTGGCCGCCGATCTTGACCTGGAAGTCGTCCCTGCCGAGCAGTTCGAGGGTGCCGTCGGGCAGGTAGCGGCCGAGGTCGCCGGTCCGGTACAGGCGCTCGCCGGTGACCGGGTGGACGATGAACTGCGCCGCGGTGCGCTCGGGGTCGCCCCAGTAACCCCGGGCCACGCCCGCGCCGCCGATGTGCAGATCGCCGGTGACGTGGTCCGGCTTGTCGGTGAGATCGGCGTCGAGCACGTGGAAGGTCTGGTTGCGCAGGGGGGTGCCGTAGGGAACGCTGCGCCACTCGGGATCGATGCGGTCGATCGGGTGCCAGATCGACCAGATCGCCGCCTCGGTCGCGCCGCCGAGGCTGATCAGCTCGGGCCCGCCGGAGGCGACGGCCCGGACCCGGCCGGGCAGGGTCAGCGGGATCCAGTCACCGCTGAGCAGGGCCGTGCGCAGCGAGCGCGGGAATCCGCCGCCCTGCTGCTCGCAGTGCTCGACCAGCAGTTCGAGCAGCGGCGGGACGGTGTTCCACAGGGTCACCCGGTGCTCGTCCGCGAGCGCGGCCCAGCGGCCGGGGTCGCGCGTCTCGCCGGGCGCGGGCAGCACCAGTGCGCCGCCGGCTCCGAGCACGCCGAAGACGTCGTACACGGACAGGTCGAAGCTGAGCGAGGACAGTCCGAGGACCCGGTCCCCGCGGCCGACGGCGCAGCGGGTGTTGATGTCGTCGATCGTGTTCACCGCGGAGCGGTGGCTGATCATCACGCCCTTGGGGCGGCCGGTCGATCCCGAGGTGAAGATGACGTACGCGAGGTCGTCGGGGCCGGTGTCCGGGGCCTCGACCGGTCCGTCCGGCACGTCCGGCCACGGTTGCCGGTCCACGACCAGGCCCGTGATGCCCTGCGGCACGTACGCGCCGGGCTGGGCGAGGGCCACCGTCACCCCGCCGGCCTCGATCAGCTGGTCGATGCGCTCCTGCGGGAGGCCGGCGTCCACCGGCAGGTAGGCCGCGCCGGCGCGGAGCACTCCCAGTACGGCCGGGATCTGCTCCCATCCCTTGTGCATGAGGACGGCGACCAGGGTGTTCGGCGCCGCGCCGAGCTCGCGCAGCCGCCGGGCGATCTGGTCGGCGCGGCGGTCGAGTTCGCCGTAGGTGAGCGTGGCGCCGGCGGTGATCACGGCCGGCGCGTCGGGGTGCGCGGCGGCCTGCCGGCCGACGGCCGCGTGCAGGAGCTCGTCGGGCAGCGGGCCGGCGGTGTCGTTCACGGCCGCGCGCACGGCGAGCTGCCGGGACGGCAGGGTGACCGGCGCGGGCGCCTCCTGCTCCGCGATGCGCTCGACCAGGCCCAGGTAGGCGGCGAACATGTCGTCGAGCACGCCCTCGGGGAACATCTCCTCCACGGCGTCCCAGCTGATCAGCAGATCGCTGCCGCGGGCCACGACCTGGTTGTCGAGGTAGACCTGCGGGGTCTGGGAGATGGCGTACGCGGTCTCGAAGACCATGCCTTCGAGGGAGCCGAGGCTGTCCTGCTCGCGCAGCAGGCTGGTGAAGACGACGGGCATCCGCGCCTGCGTGCCGTCGCCGCGGCGCGCCAGCTCGCGCTGCACCTCGACACCGCTGAACCGGGCGTGGGCCAGGTCCTGCCGCAGCTGAGTCTGGAGCCGGCCGGCGGCCGTGGCCAGGTCCGGGGCGCCGCTCAGGTCGCACTCCAGCAGGATGGTGCTGGTGAAGTCGCCGATCACCCGGTCGATGTCGGCGTGCCGGTGCGGCCGGTCGGCGAGCGTCAGGTTGAGGGTGAAGCGGGAGGTGCGGCTCCAGGTCCGCAGGACCTGCGCGTAGGCGGCGCACAGCAGTACGGAGGGCGTGACGCCGAGGGTGTTCGCGCGGTCCCTGATCTGCCGCCACACCCGCCCGGGCAGCCGGCGCTCGCGGCGTACGAAGGCCGGGGCCCGGGTGTCGGCGAGGGTGCGGACGGGCAGTTCGGGGGCCTGCGGCAGCGAGTCGAGGCGGTCGGACCAGTACGCGCGGGCCGCCTCGTGGCCGGGCTGCGCACGGTGTGCGGCGACGCCGTCGAGGTAGTCGCGGAAGGTCACCGCGGGGGCCGGGCCGAGGGAGTCGGGGTCGAGGACGAGGCGGATCCACTCTGCCAGCAGGACCTGGATGCTGCCGGCGTCGGCGAAGAGCAGGTCGATGCTGATGTGGAGGCGGAGCCGGCCGGCGTCCAGCTGGTGGGTGCGTATGTCGTACAGCGGCCACGTGTGCGGGTCGAAGACCTGGGCGGCCATCTCCTCGCGGGTCTCGTCGAGACGACATCGGCCGTCGGCTTCCGGAAGCCCGCTCAGGTCGCCGTGGCGGAAGCGGTAGTACGGCACCTCGGGGGCCACCTGCTGGCGGCCGTCGGGGAGCAGCGCCGCCCGCAGCATGCCGTGGCGGCCGATCAGGGTGTTGAAGGCCTCCTCGACGCGTTCGCGGTCGGCGGCGAACAGGTCCACCTCGACGTAGAAGTGGGCGGAACGACCGCCGAGGTCGAATCCCCGGCTGCCCAGCCAGTACGCCTGCTGGACGTCGGTGAGGCCGAAGGGCTCGTGGTCGCGCTCGGGTGCCGGAACCAGCTGCGGGACGGACCCGCCGTCCGTACCATGGTTGAGCAGCGCCCCGGCGAGCGTTTCGATCGTGCAGTGGCCGAAGAACATCTCCAGCGGGAGGTCGACCGTACACGCGGTGTCGATGGCTGACTTGAACCGTACGGCGTCCAGCGAGTCGAGGAACAAGGGCTCCTGCGGATCGACCCAGCGGTCGTAGTCGCTGTTGACCTCGGCCAACAGATCTCGGATCTGGTTCAGGCCCTCGTCCTGGTCGGGAATGGGCACAGCGGATTTCTCGGACATCGGTCCCCCGTATCAACCAGCGGGTCATGCTGGTTCAGCGTGTTATTGCGATGTGGCCTGCGCGTCGGCGACCTTGCGCAGGTAGGAATAGATGCCGCCGTTGCGGGCGATCCAGGCGGTGAGCCGCGGCGAGAGGGCGCTGACCACGTCGGCGACCTTCTCCATGACGGGAGCCACGGTGATCTCCACCTTGTTCTCCCTGACACACTTCAGCACCGCGCGCGCGACCTCGTCGGGCCCGACCCGGCCGAGCAGCGGCGGCCGTCGGCCCGCCTGCCAGCCCGCGGAGATGCCCACGTCGGCGATCAGCGTGGGGTACACCGCCGACACCCCCACCCCGGTCCCCCGCAGTTCCTCGCGCAGGGACCAGGTGAAGCCGACGAGACCGTGCTTGGCCGAGGAGTTGATCGTGGCGTAGGGGTAGGCCGTACGCCCGCCCACGGAGCCGATGTTGACCACGTGCCCGCGCCCGGCGTCGAGCATGTGCGGCAGCACCAGCCTGGTCATCGCCTCGGCACCGAAGAGGTTCACCATGAGGACCCTCCTGATGCTCTCCACCGAGGCGTCCTGGAACCGGGTGATGTGCTCGATGCCGGCATTGTTGACCAGCAGTCCGGGCGGGCCCAGTTCACGGCGGACGGTTTCGACGACCCGCCGCTGAGCCTCCTCGTCGGAGACGTCGGCGGGCACCACGAGCGGCTTGGGTCCGAAACGGCCGGCCCTTTCCGCGGTCGCCCGCAGGCCTTCCTCCGAGCGGGCGACGAGCGCCAATTGGACACCGGCCTTCGCCAAATGCTCGGCGATGTGCGCGCCGACGCCCCGCGAGGCCCCCGTGAGGATTCCCACCACATTGTTCAATTCGCGCACGGACGTCGTCCTTTGCCGAGAGGGAGAGAGTTACCGGGACGGTTGCAGCGCGGAACGCCGGCCGGAGAGCACCTGGATCAGCACCGCCACGCAGCACAGCAGTGCTCCGGTGAGCGTCACCGCGCCGATGCCGACGTGGTCGAGCACCGCGCCGCCGAGGACACCGGACAGTCCGATGCCCAGGTACAGCGCCGACGCGTTGAGCGCGAGCAGCAGGCTGCCGGCGCCCGGTGACAGTTCGAGCAGCCGGCGCTGGACCGGCGGGTTGAACCCCCAGCTCGACACGCCCCACACGAACAGCAGCACGGCGGCGATCGCCGTGCTGTGCACCGCGGACAGCACCGACAGTGCGATCACGCTGCCGGAGACGGCCACCAGCAGCGGCATCCGGTAGCCGTACCGGTCGGCCGCGACCCCGCCGAGGACGTTGCCGATCGCACCGCCGATCCCGTAGCCGAACAGCAGCAGGCTCAGCCCGGTGCCGTGCGCGCCGACGGTCTCGGCCAGCACCGGGGCCGCGTACGTGTACACGGTGAACACCCCGAGGCTGGCGGCCAGGGTGATCCCCAGCACGGTGACCACCCTCGTGTCCGCGGCGACTTCGAGGCGCCGGCGCAGCGTCACCCGCGGGGGCGCCGCGACCTCGGGCACCGCCACCGCCACGGCCAGCGCGGAGGCCGCGCAGAAGGTGGCGACCAGCCAGAAGACCCCCTGGTACCCGAGCGGTCCGACGAGCAGCGTCCCCGCGGGCACGCCGACGATGGTGGCCGTCACCAGGCCGCCGAACACCCAGGCCGCCGCGCGCGCCCGGCGCTCGGGCCCGCTCAGCTCGGCGGCGACCGCGGTGGCCGCCGGGGTGAACACCGCGGCGCCCACGGCGGTGACGATCCGGGCGGCCATCAGGACGCCGAAGTCCGGTGCCACCGCGGCGAGCGCGTTGCCGGCCGCGGCCACCAGCAGGGCGGCGACGATCAGCGGGCGGCGGCGCCATCCGCCGAGGGCCACGGCCAGCAGCGGGGAGCCGATGGCGTAGGCCACCGCGAAGGACGTGGTCAGCAGTCCCGCCGTGGACACCGGGACCGACAGTTCCGCACTCAGCTGCGGCAGCACGCCGGTGACGACGTAGCCGCTCGTTCCCACTGCGAACGCCCCGAGCGCCAGCGTCAAGATCTTGCCCAACACGAAACGAACCCCCTGCCCCGGCTGGTCAGTGCCGAAAGTGATCATGGCACGGGTCCCGAAGGCCACGCGAACCGGAGTCCGAACCACACTCCCACAACGGAACTTGCAGGCCAACAGGGGTTTTGCGCCAAGATCACCTGCCCGGGCGCGGACGTGCGCGACCCGCCCACCACGGGATCCTCATCGCTGCGGGCGGATCACACGCTCGGCCGTGCGGCCGGATCACTCCCCGTCGACGGCCGGCGGATTCGCAGAGGTGACGCCCTGCTGGCGCGCCTTCTCGATGTCGGCGGCGGAGGGCTTGACCCGGGTGAACTCGTCGTGGCCCAGGAAGGTCGACTTCCACTGGTCGGCGGGGGTCGTGCCGTAGCTCAGCAGCCACTGGGTGACGATCCGCTCCTGGCCGCCGCCGACGTACTGGCCGCTCCAGGTGGCGACGGAGTGGGCGTTGCGGTAGGCGTTGCGGTAGGCGACGGTCCAGCCGACGGCGGTCCCGGTGCCGTCGGCGGGGGCGCTGTCGTAGCGGCCGGTCATGACGTAGCGCTTCTCGGCGTTGCCGACCGCGGACTCGTAGGTACCGGTGAACCCGCCGTTCTCGGCCCGGGTCACGACCATGGTCGAGCCGAGCTGGTTGTACCAGGTGCCCAGGATGCCGGGGCGGGAGTCCGTCGCGGACCCGGCTCCATCGGCTTCCGCGGACACGGTCCCCCGGGTGTCCGCCGAAGCGCTGGCGGACACGGTGACGAAGGTCAGGGACATGGCGCACACTGCGACCAGGACTTGGCGTAAACGCGTCACGAGATGATTCCCCCTGTGAGGGCCGAAGGGCCCGCCGGTCGCCCGTGGTGTGGAAGGTCACGGGCGCTTTCGGGGAAGAGCGTAGTGGCGTGACCGGCGGTACGCCGGGGTCGGTCCCGCGAATTGTCGGACTTCATGCGAAGACTCGGCGTGATGTGTTCGCCCGCCGGCCTCCCTGGGAATTCCGGAGGCCGGCATTCCGTCGGTCAGCTGTCGCGGACCGCGACGATTCCGTTGAAGACGCCGACGTACGCGGTGCCGTCGGGGCCGAGGGTGATCGGGGCCCAGTTGTTGTCGTAGAGCGGTCCGGTTCCGACCAGTTGCCGCCAGCGGCGTTCACCGGTGCGGAAGTCCACGGCCGTGAGGTACCAGCCGTCGATCCCCCAGAAGTTGGGCTCCTTCTCGTAGAAGTAGAGCAGCCCGTTCGCGGTGGAGAGCTTCGGGACCACGGAGGGGGCGCGGATCGCGCTCTCCCACACCGTGTCGCAGCCGCTGCCGTCGGCCCGGACGTCGATGCGGGTCACGCCGCCCACGACCGACTTGCCCAGCAGCAGGGTGGTGGGGTTCTCGTAGCCGTAGTTGTTCTCGACGACGATGCTGTTGCCCCAGGTGATCAGGGAGTTGTCGGTGGTCGAGGCACCGGAGCCGAAGACCGGCACCTCGCAGACCAGCCGCTGGCCGGCGGGGACGTCCGTGCCCCGCTTGTACACCAGGACGTTCATCCGGTCGTCGGCGTTGTCGGTGATGGCGACGTAGCCGTTGCCGAAGAGGTCCGGGGTGGTTCCCGAACCCTGGTTGACGGAACCGGGCTTGGCGGCGGTCCCGCGGTCGTACGTCTGGCGCCACTGCACCTCGGGGGTGCCGTCGGCGGCGGCGCGGAAGCTGTAGAGCGCGTGGTCGGAGACGATGGAGACGCCGTCCTGGGCGACCGAGAAGGAGTTCTGGATCTCCTCGCCCGGCAGCCGGACGGAGCGGATCACCGAGGTCGCCGGGTCCACGGTGCCGACCCGGCCCTGGCGGGTGACCCACCAGATGCGGCCGTTCCAGTCGGGCATGACGGAGGTCACCGGATCACAGGTGCCGCTGGGCCACAGGTTGGTCCAGGTCACGCAGTCGTGCGGAACCTGGCCGGTGAGGTCCCAGTCGTTGTCGACGGTGAACTTCCAGCTCCCGTCGGGGGTCTGGGAGTGGCCCAGGCGCAGGACGTGCTGGCGGGAGTCGGCCAGCACTGCGCGGTCCTGGTCGTCCAGGTAGAAGTAGGCGCCGCCCGAGGTGTCCTTGAAGATCTTCGCGAAGTCGAGCGAGGTGATCGCCTCGACCGTCGAAGAGCGCTGCGGGAGCTGGTGCTCCGCGAGCGTGGCGAGCGTACGGGGCTCCAGGAGCTTGACCTTGAAGCCCGAGAAGGTTCCGCACACGGTGACGAGCCGGCCGCCCGTGTCGAAGGTGGCGGTGGCGCATTCGCCGCCCAGTGCGGCGATCTTCTCGCTGGTCACCTGGGGGTTCTTGCCGAGCGGTCCCGACCAGGGCGAGGTGGCGCTGCCGGCCGCGTCGGAGTGCATGCCGCTGCGGCCGTTGGGCGCGAGGTGGGGGTGCTGCGGCGGCGCCTGGCCGGGCAGCGGTGCGGCGGCCGCGGGGCTGCCGTCGTAGTGGCTGATCAGGCGGTGGCCGGGGGCCTTGGGTATCTCCTCGGCCTGGGCCGGCGAGCTGCCGTACATCACCGTGAAGGCGGCGACGACCGGCACGACGGCGCAGTTCAGCGCTCTTCGGAACATCCGGACTTCCTCCCTGTCTCTTCGGTCTTGTTGACATTGCGTCTGACATCGCGCCGCGGCCAGACGCTAGATCGCAGTGCCCGAGGAGTCCATGGATGCGCCGGATGATTCACGAAGGCGCAACAGTCGATCAAGGTCGTCTCTTTCGGAGAGGGACGACCCGGGTCAGGGGTGAAGGCTGGAGACCACGTTCGCGGTGGCCGTCAGTCCGTCGTGGATGGTCGCGGCCATGCTGCTGCTCGCGAGGTAGAAGCCGAGCAGTGCGCAGACGAGCGCGTGCGAGAACTTGAGTCCGCCGCTGCGCAGGAAGATCCAGGCGAGGATGAGGAGCAGGACGACCACGGAGAGGGAAATCACCATCGAAACCTCCTTACTCGCCGTCATGGTGGCGCAGGAGGGGGTGGCTTCGGGCGAAACACGTGTCCGCCGTACGGGTGTTGACCGTCCGTGACGGGCGGTCAGTCCTTGACGATCTCGTTCCAGTGGGTCGTGCGGCCGCACCAGCGGCCGAGGAGCACCGGATCGTGACCGACGGCGAGGAGTCCGGCCCCGCTCTCGGCGCGGTACTCCTCGACGACCGCGACCAGGGCCGCGGCGGTGGAGGCGTCCAGCATCGCGGTCATCTCGTCGCAGACCAGCCAGCGCGGACGCAGCACCAGGGCCCTTGCCAGGCAGGCGCGTTGCAGCTGGCCGTCGCTGACCTCGTGGGGACGGCGGGCCAGCAGGTCCGCGCCGAGGCCGACCCGCTCCGCCAACGCGGGCACCGTCGCCGCCGCTTCCCCACGCCGTCCGGTCGCGCGCAGGGGTTCGGCGACGAGGTCGCGCAGCCTGAGGCGGGGGTCCGCGGAGAGCCGGGGCTGCTGGAACACCACGCCGACCGCGGTCCGCAGGGAGCGCGGCGCCCGGTGGGAGAAGCCGGTCACAGGGCGGCCGTCGAACGCCACGGTCCCGCGGTCGGGACGGTGCAGCAGGGCCGCGACCCGGGCCAGGGTGGACTTGCCACAGCCGCTCGGGCCGAGCAGGCCGAGGGCCTCGCCGGGCCGCAGGGTCAGGTGCGCGCCCCGGACCACGGGCGCGCGGCGGTCGTAGCCCGCGGTGATGTCCTTGAGCTCAAGCACGGTGGCAGGCCACCCCTTCGGTGAGCACGGGCCGCCGGGAGCGGCAGGTCTGGTCGGCGGCCGCGCACCGGGCGGCGAAGGCGCAGCCCGCCGGGAGCGCGCCCAGTTCGGGCGGAGCCCCGGGGACCGGGGTGAAGGCGCGTTCGGGGAGGGCGTCGAGGAGGCCCCGGGCGTACGGGTGACGGGGGCCGGAGCTGCCGAAGAAGGCTCCGGCCGGGGCGATTTCGACGATCCGCCCGGCGTACATGACCGCGACGGTGTCGGCGATCCGCTCGGCCGCCGCGAGGTCGTGCGTGATCCTCAGCAGCGCGCGGCCGGCCTCACGGGTGTGGGCGCGCAGCTCGTCGACGGTGCGCCGGACCAGGTCGCGGTCGAGGCCGGTGGTCGGCTCGTCGGCGAGGAGCAGCGGCGCGTCACCGACGAGGGCGAGGGCGGTGGCGGCCCGCTGGGCGAGCCCGCCGGAGAGTTCGTGCGGGTGGCGGTCGAGGTGGGTGGCGGGGAAGGCGGCCCGCTCGCCGGCCGCCTCCGCCGCCGCGCGCAGGGCGGCCCTGCCGAACCGCTTGCGACGGGCGGGCCGCTCCGACCCGCCGGGCCCGGGGGCGGGGCCGGGCGGGCCCGGCGGCCGGGGTCCGGCCGCCGTGGCCGAGGCGGCGCGGCCGGCGCCTGCGGCCAGTTCGCGAACGGTCTCCTCCAGATGGGCGCGGACGGTGCGGACCGGGGTGAGGTGCGCGGCCGGGCTCTGCGGGACCATGCCGATGCGCCGGCCCCGTACGGACCGGGCCAGGGTCCGCTCGTCGGCGGCGAGCACGTCCAGGCCGTCGGCGAGCCGGGCCGATCCGGCGGTCTCGGCATTGCCCGTGAGCAGACCGAGCAGGGCGGAGGCGAGCACGGACTTGCCGCAGCCGCTCTCGCCGACCAGGGCGAGGCACTCACCGGGCGCCAGGGAGAAGGTGGCGTCGGTGACGGCCTCGACGAACCGGCCCGCGGGCATGCGGAAGCGGACGGAGAGCTGCTCGACGCTGAGCACGGGAGACGGGGTCACAGGGTCAGCTCCGAGCGGCGGCGGGGGTTCAGGCGCTCGCGCCAGGCGCCCGCGAGTCCGGCGATGGCCGGCGTCGGGACGATCAGGAGGAGGCCGGGGAAGAGGGTGGGCCACCAGTCGCCGGCGAGCAGCGAGCCGCGGGCGCTCTGCACGAGGCTGCCCAGGCTCGCCTGGTGGGCGGGGAGCCCCAGGCCCAGGAACGACAGGGCGGACTCGTGCCACATCGCGTGCGGGATCATCAGCACCGCGGCCAGGCCCGCCTGGGGCAGGACGCCCGGCACCAGGTGGCGTACGGCGACCCGCCGGCGCGAGGCGCCGCCGGAGACGGCCGCGTCCACGTAGGGGCGGCCGCGCAGGGACAGGACCTCCGCGCGGACGATGCGGGCCGTGGACAGCCAGTGGGTCACGGCCACGGAGACCACCACCGGCCACACGCCCGGTCGGAACATCGCCACGATGAAGATGCCGAGGAGCAGGTGCGGGATCGAGGACAGGGTGTCCACGGCCCGCATGACCATGCGGTCCGTCCAGCCGCCCAGGGCGCCCGCGGCCGCGCCCACCGCCGTACCGATCAGGGTGGCGACGAGGGCGGCCACCAGGCCGACGAGGAGGGAGACCCGCAGCCCGTAGACGCACCGCAGCAGCAGGTCGCGTCCGACGTCGTCGGTGCCGAAGGGATGCGCCCACGAGGGCGGCTGGAGCCTGGCCGACAAGTCGACCGCCTGCTGGTCCAGCTGCGCCAGTGGCGGAACGATCAGCACCGCCAGCACGATCACCGCCGTCACGAGCAACGACGTGCGCACGCGCAGGGTGCGGGTGGAGCGCCGGGTGCGCCCGGCCGGCCGCCACCCGACCTCGGCCGTGGAAGTCGCCGAGGTCACCGAGGTCACCGAGGTCACTGAGGTCACCGAGGTCACGGAGGTCACCGGGGTCGTCGAGGTCACCGGGGGCTCAGCCATCGAAGCCCACCCTCGGGTCGGCCAGCCCGTACAGCAGGTCGGACAGCAGGCTCCCGGCCAGCACCGCCGCCGTGGCCAGCACCGTGAGGGCGGCCAGCAGCGGGAAGTCCACCGAGGTGGCCGCCTGTACGGTCACCGCCGCGATGCCGGGCCAGCTGAAGACGGTCTCCACCAGCAGCGCACCGGTGATCAGCTCGGGTACGCGGGATCCGATCAGGGTCAGCATCGGCAGCATGCCGGAGCGGAGCCCGTGCCCGAGCAGGACGCTCCGCTCCGCGAGACCCCGCGCGCGGGCCCCGCGTACGGGGTCCTCCGCCAGCGCGTCGGCCACGCCCTGGCGGACGTACAGGAAGAACCACGGCAGTTGGGAGACGCCCAGCACCAGCGCGGGCAGGACCAGGTGCACGGCGACCTGCCCGAAGGTGACCGTGTCGCTGCCGGCGTCGGTCAGGCCGCCCGAGGGCAGCGCCCCGAGCCGGACCGAGAAGAACCAGATGGCCAGCAGGCCCAGCCAGAAGGCCGGGGCGGCCTCCAGGGTGTAGGCGAGCGAGGACACGAGCCGGTCCAGCGGGCCGCCCTGCCGACGGGCGGCCAGGACCCCGAGCACGGTGCCCGCCAGCACCGCCACGGCGAACGCGCACGCGGCGAGCAGCGCCGACCAGCCCACCCGCTCCCCGATGACGTCGGCGACGGGCTGGCGCATGACGGAGGAGGTGCCGAGGTCGCCGGTGACCGCCGAGCCGAGCCAGTCCCACCAGCGCGGGACCAGGGCCTGGTCGGCGCCGAGGTTGGCCCGGAGCTGGTCGAGTTCGGCCTGCGAGGCGGTGCGGCCCGCGGTGCCGGCGTAGGCCTTCACGGGGTCGAAGGGGGACAGCGCGGCGATGGCGAAGACGCCGAAGGTGACGGCGAGCAGGACCGGGGCGGCGAGGAGGGTCCGCCGCCCCGCCATGCGCGCCATCGGCCCCCAGGGGAGGGTCACTTGGCCCTCGGCTTCCAGTTCTCGACGTTCCACCAGGGGCCGGAGCCGAGGCCGTGGTCGTGCGGCTCGACCTGGGTGGTGAGCCCCTCCCAGCGGTCGTCCACGACGTACAGGTGGTCGATGTGGGTGAGGAAGACGTAGCCGGGGTCCTTGACGAGCTCGCGCTGCACGGTGTCGTACGCGGCCTTGCGCGCGGCCGGGTCGCCGCTCCTGCGGGCCTCGTCGAGGGCGCGGTCCACGGCCTGGTTGTCGTACCGGGCCATGTTGTTGAAGCCGTCGCCGCCGAGGGAGGAGGTGAGGAGCAGGTACTGGTCGAAGTCGGGGTCGGCCGGGGAGCCGCCGCCCGCGAGGACGGCGTCGGTCTTCATCCGCGGCTCGATGACCTCCCAGGTGCCGGCCTCCGTCTTGACCTCGATGCCGGCCTTCTTCGCGTCGGAGGCGAAGGCGAGTGCGTGGTCCTGGCGGATCTTGTCGCCGGAGGTGTACCAGAGCGGGAAGGAGGCGCGGACCCCGTCCTTGACGCGGATGCCGTCGTCGCCCGCCTTCCAGCCGGCCTCGTCGAGGATCCTCTTCGCCCGGTCGAGGTCGTGACGGCGCTCGGTGCCGGCCGTGAACCACGGGCTGTCGGTGGGCACCGGGCCGAAGGCGGGCCTGCCCGCGCCCTCCAGGAGCTCGTCGACCATGGTCGTGCGGTCCACGGCGATGTCCAGCGCCTGCCGGACCGCCACGTCGCCGGTGACCGGCTGGTGCGTCGGGAGGGTCACGTTGCGGTAGTCGAAGGTCTTGGCGGCGTACATCCCCCGGCTACCGCTGGGAGGTGCCCCCGGACGCGCGGGGTCCTTCTCGAAGCCCCGGGCGAGGTTGGGCGGCAGGATCGCCCCGTCCAGCTCGCCGGAGCGCAGCCGGGTGGCGCGCACGTCGTCGTCCTTGACGACGGTCATGGTGAACTTCTCCACCGCGGGTTCGCCGCCCCAGTAGCCGGGGTTGGCCTTGAAGCTGAGCTTCTCGCCCTTCGACCAGGCGGTGAGCACGTACGGGCCGGTGCCGACGGGCCTAAGACGAACCGGGGCGCATCGCCGGCGAGCGGCTGCAGGGGTCTTGCCGGGCTCCCGCTCTCCGTGCCATACATGTCTAGACCTTTACGGAGCGGAGGAAGGCACCCCCGTGCGACGCAGCGCCGCCCCCACGCTCGCCCTCTGCCTGGCCCTCACCGGTCTCACGGGCCTGACCGCCTGCACCGCGCCCGACACCCGGCCCCCGCCCGCCCCGGCCGGACTGACCGCGCAGGCCGGCAGCGCCACCACCGTGCACGTCATGTGGGACGCGGCGGCGGACCGGGACGGGGTGCGCGGCTACCGGGTCTTCGAAGGCGACCGGCTCGTCCGCGAACTCCCGGCCGAGAGGACGATGGTGGACGTCACCGGCCTCTCCCCGCAGACCGGTTACGCCTTCACGGTCCGGGCCGAGGACGCCGCCGGGAACCTCTCCGAGCCCGCCCCCGCCGCCCGCGCGACCACCCCGGCGGCCACGGCCGAGGACCGCGCGGCGCCCGCCGCCCCGGCCGCCGCCACCGGCCGCGCGACCGGCCCCCGGGCCGCCTGGGTGTCCTGGACTCCGGCGACGGACGACACGGGCGTGACGGCGTACGACGTCTACCAGGGCGGCGTCCGGATCCACACCGCCGGCCCCGGCGAGAGCGGCACCGCCCTGAGCGGCCTCCAGCCGGACACCGTCTACACCTTCACCGTCCGGGCCCGGGACGGGGCGGACAATTCCTCCCCCGACGGACCGGCCGTGGACGTGACGACCCCGCCCGCCTCCGGCGACGGGCCCGGAACGGCCCCCTCCGCGTTCGTCGCGGCCGCCTCACCGGGGGCGGTGACGCTCACCTGGACCGCCCCGGACACCGGCCGCGAGACCACCGAGTACGAGCTGTACGTCAACGGACGGGCCACGACCGTCATCCAGTTCGGTGCGGGCGCCGTGCCCAGCGGACGGGTGGAGCACCGGCTCACGGTGGCGGAGCCCACGGGCACCGAATGGGCCGTCAAACTGCGGGCCAGGCTGCCCGACGGCAACTGGGGCGCCTTCTCCGCGGAACGGCGGATCACCCTCGTGGCGTGAAATTGCGGCACCGATCCGGCCCGAACGGCACGGTCGGATAAGAAGATCACGCACAATACATCCGTGTTCGGTGAGTACTCGGTCAATGACAATCAGGCAGAATCCGCGGACGACGACCCCCCGCCGGGTTCCCGCACGCCGGGGAACCTGCCCCCGGAACCGGCGAGCTTCGTCGGCCGGGAACGCGAACTCCGGCTCCTCGGCGACCTGTTGCGGGAGCGACGGCTGATCACCCTCACCGGGGTGGGCGGCGTCGGCAAGTCCAGGCTCGCCCTGCGGGCCGTCGCCGATCCCCGCCAGTCCCGGCCCGACGGCGTCTGGTGGGTGGAGCTCTCGCCGCTGCGCGATCCCGGCCTGCTCACGGCGACCGTCGCGCACGCCGTCGGCCTCGCCGACCACTCCCCGCGCCCGCTCGACGAGGAGTTGTGCGGGTGGCTGGCCGACCAGCGGCTCCTCCTCGTGCTCGACACCTGCGAGCACCTGGTGACCGCCTGCCGCCACCTCGTCGGCGAACTCCTGCAGTCCGCACCGGGACTGACGGTCCTGATCACCTCCCGCGAGCCGCTCGGCTCCCCGGCCGAGGAGGTCGTCGAGGTCCGGCCGCTGCCCTGCGAGGGCCCCGACAGCGACGCCCTCGCCCTCTTCCGGGCCCGCGCCCTCGCCGCGGCCCCGCAGGCGGTGGCCGTCTTCACCGACCCCGTACGGACCGCGCTCGCGGCCGAGGTGTGCCGGCGCCTGGACGGCATCCCGCTGGCGCTGGAACTCGCCGGCGCCCGGCTGCGGTTGTGGACGCTGGAGCAGACAGCCGAGCGGATCGGCGAGCGCTTCGAGATGCTGTCCGACGCCCGCACCGCCCTGCCGGCCCGGCACCGGACGATGCGGACCACGATCGGCTGGAGCCACGAACTGTGCGAGCCGCTGGAGCGGTTGCTGTGGGCCCGGCTCTCGGTCTTCACCGGTGACTTCGACGTGGCCGCGGCCCGCGCCGTCTGCGCGGGGGGTCCGCTGCCCGCCGCGCGGGTCGAGCGGGTCCTGACGGGGCTGGCCGCCAAGTCGGTGGTCCTGCGCACCGATGAGCGGGGCGCGGGCGCCCGCTACCGGATGCTCGACACGATCCGCGAGTACGGGCAGGACTGGCTGGGTGAACTCGGCGAGGCGCGGCTCGTGAGCGATCGGCACGCCCACTGGTACGCCGCGCTCTGCCAGGCCGCCGACCGGGGCTGGCTCGGGCCGGGACAGGTGGACTGGTACCGCAGGATCACCGCCGAGCACGCGCAGCTGCGCACGGCCCTGGAACACCTGCTCACCGCCGACCCGACGGCGGCCCTGGAGATGGCCGGGGCGCTGTGGTTCCACTGGTTCGCCTGCGGACACGTGCACGAGGGCCGGGGCTTCCTGGAGCGGGCGCTGCGGGCCGCTCCGCCCACGGGGGCCGTGTACAACCAGGCCCAGTGGGCCCTCGGGCTCACGCTGCTGCTCCAGGGCGACATGGAGGCGGCCGGGCGCATCGCCGAGGAGTGCATGCGGGACGCGGCCCGGCTCGCGGACCCCGAGCGGGAGCTGCGCGCGGCCTATCTGCAGGCGGTGGCGGTCCTCATGCCGGGCGATCCCGTACGGGCGCTGGGGCTGGCGGGTCCGCGGGCCAGGGCGGGCCACGGCGGGCGGACGAGCGGTCCGGGCTGGCTGCTGTGCAAGCTGGCCACCGGCTACGCCCTGTGCGACCAGGGGCGGTTCGAGGAGGCGATCGACGAGGCAGGGTCCCTGCGGGAGGCGTGCGCGGAGCTCGGCGAGCGCTGGCTGCGGGCGTACGCGGACTACATCCTGGCGGTGGCCTCGCTGGGCCTGGGCGACCACGGGGAAGCGGCCCGGCACGTGCGGGCGATGCTCTCCGGCAAACGGCTGCTGGGCGACCGCTTCGGCATCGCGCTGGGCCTGGACCTGCTGGCCGCGGCGGTGGCCGGGCTGGGCGACGGGGAACTGGCGGCGCGGCTGCTGGGCACGGGGCACGCCTGGTGGCGCACGGTGGGCCGGCCGCAGATGGGCTCGCCCTCGCTCACGGCCCTGCGGGACCAGGGCGAGCGGCAGGCCCGGGCCGCGATCGGCGACGCCGCGTACGAGACGGCGTTCCTGGGCGGCGCGGCGGCGTCCACCGGCTGAGCAGCGGCCGGTGGACGCTGTGCGTACTGGATCGGCTTCGTCGGGGCTCCCGTCAGTACGGGAGGGGTCTGCCCGACGGTGTGCGCAGGTCCAGGTCTCGTGGGGCGGGCTTCGGGACGGGCTTGCGGATCAGCTGCTGGCGCATGCTGCCTCCTCGCTCAGACCAGGGCCGGGCGGCGGGGTTCCACCGTGCGGCTGTCGGGGAGCAGTTCACCGGTGTCGTCGAACATGACGACCCCGTTGCACAGCAGGCTCCAGCCCTGTTGGGGGTGGGAGGCCACGATGCGCGCGGCGTCGTGATCGGCGCTGTCGGCGGATGGGCAGGGTGGCTGGTGGGAGCACATGGCGCACCTCCTCGCAAAGTGGGGCGGGAGGGCCGGTGGTCACCCGGTCGATTCCGCGATCCACGGTGGCTGGTGAGTATTGCTGATCGCCACCCCCGGACGGAACCCATATTCGTCGTCCAGTTCAGGGTGTGTATGCCCGATTACCATGCGCTCATGCCCGGTATCCGGATCGTTCACCGTACGTCCCGGCCACCCGCCGAGACCTGGCGGCGGCTCACTGACTGGGAGCGCCACGGCGCGCAGGTCCCCCTCACGCGGACGATCATCTCCACGGCGCCCCCGACGCACGTCGGAACGATCTTCACCGCCCGCACAGGTGTGGGCAGGATCACTTTCGACGATCCCATGGAGGTCGTGGTCTGGCAGCCCCCGGCGGGCGGCTCGCCGGGACTCGTCCGGCTCGAGAAGCGCGGCCGGTCCGTGACGGGCTGGGCGGAGATCGAGATCCGGCCCCTCGCCGCGGGCGGCACGGAGGTCCACTGGCGTGAGGAACTGCGCGTGCGCGGCCTCCCCCGCGCGCTGGACCCCGTGGTCGCGGCCGCGGGCCGGCTGCTCTTCGGGCGGGCCCTCGCCCGGCTGCTGCGGACCTGAGGGCGCGGGCTAGGGTGCCGTGATCACCGCTCAGGTGATCACCGAGCGACCGAGGAGAATCACCGTGGCCACTCCGCCACCGCCGCAGCAGGGCGCCGGAGGCCCGTACAGCCCGGCGGGCCCCTACGTACCCCAGCAGCCGACCGGGGCCGGCGGCCCCGTGTTCACCGGACCGCAGCAGCCGTACGGTGCGTACGCCGCCCACCCGCAACCGGGCCGGTACGGCTGCACCCTGTGCGGGGCCTGGCCCGCCGCGCACGCGACCGTACGCGGCCACCAGGGCCTGATCGTGCTGATGCGGTTCCTGAGCCTGCGCGGGCCGTTCTGCCGCGACTGCGGACTCGCCACCTACCGCCGCATGTCCTCGGACACCCTGTGGCAGGGCTGGTGGAGCCCGCTGTCCTTCTTCGTCACGCCGGTGACCCTGCTGATGAACCTCGGCCCGCGGGCGGCCTTCCGCAAGCTCGCGCCCCCGGCGGGCGGCTTCCGCCCGGCCCTGGACCCGGGGAGGCCGCTGTGGCGCCGACCGCCGGCGCTGCTCTTCCTCGCGCCGGTGCTGCTCGTCTTCCTGGCCGTCCAGGCGCTGCTCGTGATCGGCCTGGTGGTCGAGGGCCCGGAGAAGCTCTCCGTGGGGCAGTGCGTACGCAACGAGGGCAGCTGGACCGACCAGGACCTGGAGGTCGTGTCCTGCGGCTCGCCCCGGGCCCAGTACAAGGTCACCGCCGTGCTGGACACGCCCGGCGCGCACTGCGCACCGCTGGACTACCTCGCCGATCCGAAGTACGGCCCCGACGAGTTCACCAGCGCCTGCCTCACGTCGCTGCGCTGAGACCCGGGCCGGGGGGTGTGGGACCTGGGTCCCACACCCCCGCCGAGGCCTTGCGCCCGGCGCCTAGCGGATCGGCATGCCGGAGATCGTCCGGGCGATCACCAGCCGCTGGATCTCGCTGGTGCCCTCGAAGATGGTGTAGATCGCGCTGTCCCGGTGCATGCGCTCCACCGGGTACTCGCGGGTGAAGCCGTTGCCGCCGAGGATCTGGACCGCCTGCGCGGTGACCTTCTTGGCGACCTCGCTCGCGAACAGCTTCGACATCGAGCCCTCGGCCGAGTCGAACGGCCGGCCCGCGACCGCCATCCAGGAGGCCCGCCACACGAGTAGCCGGGCCGCGTCGATCTGCGTCCGCATGTCGGCGAGCTGGAAGGCCACGCCCTGGTTGTCGATGATCGGGCGGCCGAACTGCGTGCGGGTCTTCGCGTAGTCGAGGGCGACCTCGTACGCCGCGCGCGCGGTGCCCACGGCCATCGCGCCGACCGCCGGCCGGGAGGCCTCGAAGGTGGCCATGGCCGCGTTCTTCACGCGCTCCCCGCCACCGCTGCGGGCGCGCTCGTGGGCCCGCGCGAGGCGCTCGTCCAGCTTCTCCTTGCCGCCGAGCAGGCAGGAGCCGGGGATCCGTACGTCCTCCAGCACCACCTCGGCGGTGTGCGAGGCGCGGATGCCGTGCTTCTTGAACTTCTGGCCCTGGGACAGTCCGGGGGTGTTCGGCGGCACGATGAAGGAGGCGTGCCCCTTGGTCCCGAGCTCGGGATCGACGACCGCGACGACGATGTGGACGTTGGCGATGCCGCCGTTGGTCGCCCAGGTCTTGGTGCCGTTGAGCACCCACTCGTCCTTGGCCTGGTCGTAGACCGCACGGGTGCGCATCGAGCCGACGTCGGAGCCGGCGTCGGGCTCGGAGGAGCAGAAGGCGGCGACCTTCACGTCGTCCGGGGTGCCGTACATCTGCGGGATCCAGGTGCCGATCTGCTCCTCGGTGCCGTTGGCGACGACGCCGATGGCCGCGAGTCCGGTGCCGACGATGGACAGGGCGATGCCCGCGTCCCCCCAGAAGAGCTCCTCCATCGCCATCGGGATGCCGAGGCCCGTCGGGTCGAAGAACTGCTGGGCGTAGAAGTCCAGCGAGTAGATGCCGACCTTCGCGGCCTCCTGGATGACGGGCCAGGGAGTCTCTTCGCGCTCGTCCCATTCGGCGGCCGCGGGGCGCATCACATCGGCGGCGAAGCCGTGGATCCAGTCCCGTACCTGCTTCTGGTCGTCGTTCAGCTCCATGGTGAACTCCGCCATGTCCCCTCCACCTGTCTGTACTCGTCCCTGCGGAGGTTACTAGCGGTAACCACCACGAAGGCCACAGTCTGTTACCGGCGAGTAAGGCCTGTCAAGCACGGAAGATTCCGACAGCGGCGGCCGCCGATTCGATCCTCGGGGTGCACCGGGTGTTACGTTGCGTGGGCGTCACGCACATCGCAAGGGCGGGGAGAGAAACACGTCATGGAGACCACTCAGCAGGCCGGCGAACCGGGAGCGGCCGAGCGCCGCCGGCGGGAGCTGCTCGAAGCCGCGGACCGGGTCGTGCTCAGGGACGGCCCCAAGGCCTCCATGAACGCCATCGCGGCCGAGGCCGGCATCACCAAGCCCATCCTGTACCGGCACTTCGGGGACAAGGCGGGCCTGTACCAGGCACTCGCCGTACGGCACACCGACGGCCTGCTCGACTCGCTGCGGGCCGCGCTCGACGCACCCGCCTCCACCCGGCGCCACCGGGTGGAGGCGACCCTCGACACGTACCTGGCCGCCATCGAGGCCCGCCCGCAGGTCTACCGCTTCCTCATGCACCCGGCCGAGGACTCCCACAGCGCGGAGCGCGGCTTCGACGTGGGCCTGCACTCGGCGCCGCTGCTGCGCAGGCTCGGCGAGGAACTGGCCGGGGTGATCGGCGAGCGGGTGGACCTCGGCCCCGGCGGCGAACGCCTGGCCCGGGTCTGGGGCCACGGCATCGTCGGCATGATGCACGCCGCCGGCGACTGGTGGCTCGGCGAACGCCCCTGCGAGCGCGCGGAGCTCGTCGCCGGCCTCACCGACCTCCTCTGGGGCCGCCTCTCCACCGCCGGCAACCGCGTGGACGGCCCGGGCTTCTGACGAACCCGTCAGCGCCTCCTCCGGTTCGCCCGAGGGAACGTCAGGCTGCGCCAGGCCAATCCCGCCTCACCAGGGCCCCTTTGGGCCTCGGCCGAGCAGATTCAGCCTCGCCGGCGTTTGAGGCGCGGGTCCGGGCGGAGCCCGGTGCCCGGCGGAGCCGGGTTTCTCCCCCAGCTACCGCTGAGAGGTGCCCCCAGGGGCTCCGCCCCAGACCCCGCTCCTCAAACGCCGGAGGGGCTGGGTTTGGCCCGGCGCAGCCGGAAAGGGGGCGCGCTGAGGCTGGGCCCGCAGGGCCGAGGTCGGCCCGGCGCAGCCGAGGAAGGGCTAGTCGCGTGGTGGGGCCGGGGCCCAGGGGGCCTTGCGGATGGCGCGCCGCAGGCGACGGGCCCGCAGGCCGGTCACGCGGTCCGCGTACACGGTCCCGTCGAGGTGGTCGCACTCGTGCTGCAGACAGCGCGCGAAGAAGCCCGTACCAACGATCCGCACGGGCGCCCCGCCCGAGGTGACCCCCTCGACGACCGCCCGGTCGAAGCGCGCCGTCCCCGCCTCCAGCCCCGGCAGGGACAGGCAGCCCTCGGGCCCGAGGAACTCGTCCCCGTCGGCCTCGACCAGCCTCGGGTTGACGATGTGCCCGACGTGGCGGACGTCCTCGTCGTCGGGGCAGTCGTAGACGAAGACCCGCTGTCCGACGCCGATCTGGTTCGCGGCGAGGCCGACGCCCTCCGCGGCGTACATCGTCGCGAACATGTCCTCGATGAGCCGGTCGAGCTCCGGGCCGAATTCGGTGACCTCCGCGCAGGCCGAGTGGAGCACCGGAGCACCCAGCAGGCTCATGGTGCGGACGAGTCCGGTGGTACCGGGAATGGGGCGCTGTCGCATGGCCGTAAGCGTACGACGGGCGACTATATGAGGAGATCCGCGGCGGGGCGGGGGCGCCGCGGTCAAGGCTCCGGCCTGTACTGGATAGGCTGGGGCCGACCGACGCAAGGAGGACAAGGGACGATGGCAGGCAACACGGAGCCGCTTTCGCCGCGGGCCAAGCTGGCCGTGACGGCGGGCAAGGCCGCGGCGGCGGTGTCGCGGGCCGCGGGACGCGGAAGCGGATCGGTGATCGGTGGCAAGGTCGCACTCAAACTCGACCCCGATCTTCTCGGCGCGCTGGCGCAACACCTCGACGTCGTCCTCGTCTCCGCGACGAACGGCAAGACCACGACGACCCGGCTGATCGCGGAGGCCCTGCGGGCCAGCGGTCCGGTCGTCTCCAACGCCCTCGGCGCCAACATGCCGGCCGGCATCACCTCGGCCCTGGCGGGCGGCTCGGACGCCAAGTACGGCGTCATCGAGGTCGACGAGAAGTACCTGGCCGGAGTGGCCCGGGACGTCACCCCCAAGGTGATCGCCCTGCTCAACCTCTCCCGCGACCAGCTGGACCGCGCCGCCGAGACCCGCATGCTCGCGGAGAAGTGGCGCGAGGGCCTCCAGGGCTCGAAGGCGGTCATCGTCGCGAACTGCGACGACCCGCTGATCGTGTGGTCCGCCTCCTCCTCGCAGAACGTGGTGTGGGTCGCGGCCGGCCAGGAATGGAAGGACGACGCCTGGTCGTGCCCCTCCTGCGGCGGTGTCATGCAGCGCCCGGGCGACGACTGGTTCTGCGGCGAGTGCGGCTTCCGCCGCCCGAACCCGACCTGGGTGCTCTCCGGGGACCACGTGCTGGACCCGCACGGCTCGGCCTGGCCGATCCACCTCCAGCTGCCCGGCCGCGCCAACAAGGCCAACGCCGCCACCTCGGCCGCCGTGGCCGCCGTCTTCGGCGTGCCGCCGCAGGTCGCGCTGGAGCGGATGTACCAGGTGCAGGCCGTCGCCGGCCGCTACGACGTGGTGAACTTCCAGGGCCGTGAGCTGCGGCTGCTGCTCGCGAAGAACCCGGCGGGCTGGCTCGAAACGTTTTCGCTGATCGACCCGCCGCCGACCCCGGTGATCCTCTCCGTGAACGCGCGCGGCGCCGACGGCACGGACACCTCCTGGCTGTGGGACGTGGACTACCCGCGCCTGGCCGGCCACCCGATCTTCGTGATCGGCGACCGCAAGCTGGACCTCGCGGTCCGCCTGGAGGTCGCGGGCCTGGACTTCCGGGTGTGCGAGACCCTCGACGAGGCCGTGCAGCTCGCGCCGCCCGGCCAGATCGAGCTGATCGCCAACTACACCGCCTTCCAGGACGTCCGCCGCCGCGTCGGCAACTAGGCCCGTCAGAAACGCAGAGGACAAGAGCATGAGCGACAACAGCCTGCGTCTGGTGTGGGTCTACCCCGACCTGCTCAGCACGTACGGAGACCAGGGCAACGCCCTCGTCGTGGAGCGCCGGGCCCGCCAGCGCGGCCTGGACGTGCAGCGCGTGGACGTGCGCAGCGACCAGCCCATCCCCACCTCGGGCGACATCTACCTGATCGGCGGCGGCGAGGACCGCCCGCAGCGCCTCGCCGCGGAGCGCCTGCTGCGCGACGGCGGCCTGGAGCGCGCCGTCTCGAACGGGGCGATCGTCTTCTCCGTGTGCGCCGGGTACCAGATCCTCGGCAAGGAGTTCGTCAACGACCAGGGCCAGCGCCAGGAGGGCCTCGGCCTGCTGGACGTCGTCACCCTGCGCGGTGAGGGCGAGCGGTGCGTCGGCGACGTCCTCGCCGACATCGACCCGCGCCTGGGTCTGCCGCAGCTGACGGGGTTCGAGAACCACCAGGGCGTCACGCACCTCGGCCCGACGGCCAAGCCGTTCGCCCGGGTCACGATGGGCCGCGGCAACGGCAACGGCGACGGCACCGAAGGCGCGTACAACGACACGGTGTTCGGCACCTACATGCACGGCCCCGTGATGGCCCGCAACCCGCAGATCGCGGACCTGCTGCTGAAGCTGGCCCTCGACGTGAACGCGCTGCCGGCCATAGACGACCGGTGGTACGAGGCGCTGCGCGCAGAGCGCATCGCGGCGGCGACGCAGCCCGCGTAGCACCCTCGCGGACCGCTCATCGGGGCGGCCCCCGCATCATGTGTTCGGCCCGGTTTTCCCTAGGGAGAACCGGGCCGATGTCGTTTTGTACGACGATCACGACCAGCATGTGGAGGATGGTTCAGCCCACTGCTCCACCGCTTGTAGGGTGGCCGTAGTTCCAACCGGACGACGTGGTCCGGTCGTCGGCCCACGTTGCAAAGGTCTCTCCCTGCCATGCGCATTGGTGTGCTCACTTCCGGTGGCGACTGCCCCGGCCTCAACGCCGTCATCCGCTCCGTCGTGCACCGCGCCGTCGTCGACCACGGCGACGAGGTGATCGGCTTCCTCGACGGCTGGAAGGGTCTGCTGGAGGCGGACTACCGCAAGCTGGACCTCGATGCCGTCGCCGGCATCCTGGCCCGCGGCGGCACCATCCTCGGCTCTTCCCGGGTCCAGCCCGCGCACCTGCGCGACGGCGTGGAGCGTGCTCGCGGGCACGTCGCCGACCTCGGCCTCGACGCGATCATCCCGATCGGCGGCGAGGGCACCCTGAAGGCCGCGAACCTGCTGTCGCAGGCCGGTCTGCCGATCGTCGGCGTCCCGAAGACCATCGACAACGACATCGCCTCCACCGACGTCACCTTCGGCTTCGACACCGCCGTCGGTGTGGCCACGGAGGCCCTGGACCGCCTGAAGACCACTGCCGAGTCCCACCAGCGCGTGATGGTCGTGGAGGTCATGGGCCGCCACACCGGGTGGATCGCCCTGCACTCGGGCATGGCGGCCGGCGCGCACGCGATCGTCGTGCCGGAGCGTCCCTTCGACATCGAGGAGCTGACGGCGATCGTCGGCGAGCGCTTCTCCGCGGGCAAGCGCTTCGCGATCGTCGTGGTCGCCGAGGGCGCCAAGCCGCGCCCCGGGTCGATGGACCTGGAGGAGGGCGGCGTCGACATGTACGGCCACGAGCGGTTCGCCGGCATCGGCAACCGGCTCGCCGTGGAGCTGGAGCACCGCCTGGGCAAGGAGGCCCGGCCGGTGATCCTGGGCCACGTCCAGCGCGGCGGCACGCCCACCGCGTACGACCGGGTCCTCGCCACTCGCTTCGGCTGGCACGCCGTGGAGGCCGCGCACCGCGGCGAGTTCGGCATGCTGACCGCGCTGCGCGGCACGGATATCGAGATGGTGCCGCTCGCCGAGGCGACCTCGACCCTCAAGACGGTGCCGGCCGACCGGTACGACGAGGCCCAGACGGTTCTGTAACCGTATGCCCGTTACGGCCGCCCCCGCGCGCAGGAGCGTACGGGGGCGGCACTACTGTGGTGGGGCGCCACAGTCAAGGGAGTGAAGAGATGGATCACAGCGGGCACGGCATGGACATGAACATGGACCTGCCGCCCTTCACTCTCGGACGCGGGCTGGAGTTCTCCTTCGACGCGTTCTTCCTGATCGGCTCGCTGGCGGGACTCGCCCTGTACGGGTGGGGAGTGCTGCGGCTGCGCCGGCGCGGCGACGCCTGGCCGCCGGGCCGGACGACCGCCTTCACCGCGGGCGTGCTGACCGTGGTCCTGGTGATGTGCACCAAGCTGAACGACTACGGCATGGTCATGTTCAGCGTGCACATGGTCCAGCACATGGTGATCAGCATGATCACCCCGATCCTGCTGCTGCTGGGCGCCCCGGTGACCCTGGCGCTGCGCGCGCTGCCGCCCGCCGCACGCGGCCACAAGGGCCCGCGCGAGCTGCTGCTGGCGCTGCTGCACAGCCGGTACATGCGGGTGATCACCCACCCCGCCTTCACCATCCCCATGTTCATCGCGAGCCTCTACGCCCTGTACTTCACCCCGCTCTTCGACTTCCTGATGGAGAGCCGCACCGGGCACATCGCGATGATGGTCCACTTCCTCGCCGTCGGCCTCATCTTCTTCTGGCCGATTATGGGCATCGACCCGGGTCCGCACCGTCCGGGCTACGTGATGCGGATGCTGGAGCTCTTCGCCGGCATGCCCTTCCACGCGTTCTTCGGCATCGCCCTGATGATGGCGAGCGAGCCGATGATCAGGACGTACGCGAACCCGCCGGCCTCCCTCGACATCGACCCGCTGCTCGACCAGCAGTGGGGCGGCGGGATCGCCTGGGCCTTCAGCGAGATCCCCTCGGTGCTGGTCCTGATCGCCCTCGTCTACCAGTGGTACCGCTCCGAGCAGCGGGCGGCGAAGCGCTCCGACCGGGCCGAGGACCGTAACGGCGACAAGGAGCTGGAGGCGTACAACTCGTATCTCGCCTCGCTCCAAGCGCGTGGCCAGTAGCGGATCCGCCCTCTCGCGCGCGACCATGGGGCATGACCGGATCCGTTAAGGCGATGGCCGTCATGACCTTCGCCGCACTGGTGGCCGTCGCCACGTACTCCGTGGCCCTCGGCAGCAACGGCTGGCTGTGGTTCGGCTGGGTGGTGCTGGGGCTGCTGACCGCCGGGATGGCCGCCTCGCGCAATGTCTGAGGTTGGTTCCCACCGCCCCCTCCAGCCCGTGGCTCACCGTCCGTAAACTGGCGGTGACAACGGGATATCGACGGGAGCGGCCTGGTGTTCTACCACTTGCTCAAGCACGTGCTGATCGGTCCTCTGCTGAGGCTGCTGTTCCGGCCCCGGATCGAGGGCCTGGAGAACATCCCGGCGGAGGGTGCCGCGATCGTCGCGGGCAACCACCTGTCCTTCTCCGACCACTTCCTGATGCCCGCGATCCTCAAGCGGCGGATCACCTTCCTCGCGAAGGCCGAGTACTTCACCGGCCCCGGCATCAAGGGCCGGCTCACCGCCGCCTTCTTCCGCAGCGCCGGGCAGATCCCGGTGGACCGCTCCGGCAAGAACGCCGGACAGGCGGCGCTGCGCGAGGGGCTGGCGGTGCTGGCCAAGGACGAGCTGCTCGGCATCTACCCGGAGGGGACGCGCTCGCACGACGGGCGGCTCTACAAGGGGAAGGTGGGCGTGGCCGCGATGGCCCTGGGCGCCGGGGTGCCCGTGATCCCCTGCGCGATGGTCGGCACCTTCGAGATCCAGCCGCCCGGGCAGAAGATCCCGAACATCCGGCGGGTGACGATCCGCTTCGGCCGGCCGCTGGACTTCTCCCGGTACGCCGGCATGGAGGGCGAGCGGGCGATCCTGCGGGCGGTCACCGACGAGATCATGTACGCCATCCTCGAACTGTCCGGCCAGGAGTACGTCGACCGGTACGCGGCCGAGGTGAAGGCCGAGGAGGAGGCGGAGCGCAAGAAGGACCAACGGAAGAAGGCCCGGCGCTCCGCGCGCTGAGCCTCCTCCCGTACGGCCGGTCCGGTCTAGCGGACGGCCGGCAGCTCCTCACGGGCGGGCCATGCGCTGCCCGTTCCGTGGTCGAGCGACAGCGCGGCGGCCTGGGCCGGGGCGACGGGCGTGGCGTGCGGGGCGCACGTCACGTCCTGCGCGTCGACCTTGCCGGTCAGCAGGTAGGTGTCCACCCGCGTGTTGATGCAGGGGTTCAGCAGGCTGGTGACACCGTGCGAACCGGCGTTCTGCTCGGTGATCAGACGCGAGCCGGCGAGGCGGCGGTGCAGCTCGACCGCGCCCTTGTACGGCGTGGCCGCGTCCCGCTCGGACTGGACGATCAGGATCGGCGGCACGCGCTTGGCGCCGACCGCGATCGGGGTGCTCTGCTTGGCCTTCCAGGTCGCGCAGGGCAGGTTCATCCAGGCGTTCGACCAGGTCAGGAACGGGTACTTCTCGTGGAGCTTGGAGTTGTCCCGGTCCCACTTGGCCCAGCTGGTGGGCCACTTGGCGTCGGCGCACTCGACCGCGGTGTAGACGGCGTTGCCGTTCTCCGAGGCCGCGTTGCCCTTGGTGTCCGTCATGTCCGGGGCGATGGCGTCGACGAGCGCCTGCTCGTCACCGGCGACGTAGGCGGCCCAGGTCTGGGCGACGGGCACCCAGGACGAGTCGTAGTACGGGGCGCCCTGGAAGAAGCCGATGAGCTCGGCCGGTCCGACGATCCCGCCGATCGGATTGGCCTTCGCCTTGTTGCGCAGCTCCTGCCACTTGGCCTCGACCTTGGCGCGGGTGTCGCCGAGGTGGAAGACCCCGTCGTTCTTGGCGACCCAGTCCTGCCAGTCGTTCCAGCGCATCTGGAAGGCGACGTCCTGGCCGAGGTTGGCCTCATACCAGATGTTGTCCTGCGAGGGGTCGACCACGCTGTCCACGATCATCCGGCGCACGTGGGTCGGGAAGAGGCTCGCGTAGACCCCGCCGAGGTAGGTGCCGTAGGAGACGCCGAGGAAGTTCAGCCTCGCCTCGCCGAGGGCGGCGCGGATCACGTCCATGTCGCGCGCGCTGTTCGGCGTGGTCATGTGCGGCAGCATCTCGCCGCTGCGCTCCTTGCAGCCGTCCGCGTACTCGGCGGCGAGCTTGCGCTGGGCGAGCTTGTCGGCCTCGCTGTCCGGGACCGGGTCGGCCTTGGGGGCCTTCACGAACTCCTGCGGGTCGATGCAGGAGATGGGCGCGGAGTGGCCGACACCACGGGGGTCGAAGCCGACGAAGTCGTACGCCTTGGAGGCGTTGACCCACAGCGGGCTCTTGGTGGTGACCCGGCGCGGGAAGCGCATGCCGGAGCCGCCGGGGCCGCCGGGGTTGTAGACGAGCGCGCCCTGGCGCTCCTGCTGGGTGCCGGTGCTGCCGATCCGGTCGACGGCGATCTCGATGGTCTTGCCGTACGGCTTCGCGTAGTCGAGCGGGACCTTCACCCAGCCGCACTGGATGGGCTTCTCCAGGCCCCAGTCCGCGGGGCAGTCCTTCCAGTCGATCCCGGTACGGGCGGCGCGGGCGGCGGCGATCTGGACCCCCAGCACCTCCGGCAGCTTGGGGCCGTTGTCGGTCGGGGCCGCGGCGGCCGGCGGGGCCAGCAGCAGGCTCGCCGCCAGTGTGCCGGTGATCAGTGTGGCGGCGCTCCCCAGCGTCGCGTTGCGTATCACGTGGTTGTTCCCCCTGCGTCAGGTGCCGCCGTGGGCGGCCGGGTTGGTCGGGTGCGGTCGTCGGCGTGCAGGGGGATCCTGTCGTCTGATCCGGGACCGGCGACAGAGCTCGATCGACTTCTTTGCCAACCCGATAACCGGAAAGGCGTGTACCGCTGAGCGGTGCCTGATTCGTCCCCCGTTCACAAGTGGTAGGTACGGCAGGCCGCGTCGAGCACCTCGCGCAGCCGCAGGGCGTCCGGCGCCAGGGCCGTCACGAGGACCGCGGGACCGGCCAGCGGCGTCACCACCGCGCACTCCCCCAGCACCCGGGCCGCGGGCGGGTCCTCGGCGAAGTCGGGGTCCACGACGAGGAGCTGGCCGAGTGCCCGGTGCCCGGCCAGGCCCGCCGGGCCGTCCCAGCCGCCGGGCGCACCGGGGCCGCAGGCGAGTTCCTGGTCCAGCAGCGGACGGCCGCCGCGGGTGACGGTGAGCCGGCTGCTCAGCAGGCCCGGGTCCTCCCCCGCGCGTCCGAGCACCTGCTCCTCGCGCAGCAGCAGCCGGGCGGTGGGGGCCAGCGCGACCCGGGTGCGCACCCGCAGTTCGCTGCCGCGCACCGAGACCAGCGGCTCAGGCAGCCAGCGCACCGACGCCCCGTCCTCCAGGGTCAGGCGTACGTCGTACCGCGCGGGTTCGCCGCCCCGGCCGGGCAGTGCCAGGGTGGCCGCGGCCGAGGCGAGGGCGAGGCGCGCGCCGGGCCCGGCGGCGGCCTCGACGGTGAGGTGGTCCCCGCCCAGCGGCGCGCTCATCGCGCCGACCAGCATGACCCGGGCCTCGGCCCCGGACCCGCGGGTGCGGCGCAGCGCGAGCGGCCCCTCGCCGGCCAGCAGCGGCAGGGCGGTGCCGCCCCGCCCGTCGGCGACGGCGTGGATGCGGGCGGTGGCCCGCAGGCCCGAAGCGGGCACGGGGACGGGCACGGGCACGGAGTGCGGGGGGACCCGGGGCGGGGAAAGGGGAGGCGCGCTGGTCACCGTACGGTCCAGGCGGCGATCCGCTCGCGCACCCAGGCGGCCACCGGGGCCACCCCTTCGGGTCCGCGCAGCGACTGGAAGGCGACGGGCAGTTCACCGCGCTGCTCGGCGGCGTCGCGGGCCATCCGACCGAGGTCGGAGCCGACGTACGGGGCGAGGTCGGTCTTGTTGACGACGAGGAGGTCGGCGGTGGTGACGCCGGGGCCGCCCTTGCGGGGGATGTCGTCCCCGCCGGCGACGTCGATGACGAAGATCTGGGCGTCGACGAGGCCGCGGGAGAAGGTGGCGGTGAGGTTGTCCCCGCCGGATTCGACGAGGATCAGGTCGAGCGGGCCGCTCTCCCGGAAGGTGTCCTCCAGTTCCTCGACCGCCTCCAGGTTGGCGGAGATGTCGTCGCGGATGGCGGTGTGCGGGCAGGCGCCGGTCTCGACGGCGGTGATCCGCTCGGGCGGCAGGACGGCCTCGCGGAGCAGGAACTCGGCGTCCTCGCGGGTGTAGATGTCGTTGGTGACGACGGCCATGGACAGTTCGGTGCGCAGCGCGCGGCACAGGGCCGCCACGGTGGCGGTCTTGCCGGAGCCGACGGGTCCGCCGAGGCCGATGCGCAGGGCGCGCCGGGTGCCGTCGGCGCGGAGCGGGGCGGCGCTGTGGGTGTGCCGGTGGGGGTAGGTCACGGCGTGGTCGAGGTGCATGGGGGGTGTCTCCTTCGGGGGTCAGGAAGCGAACAGGCGTACCGGCCAGTCGGCATGGATCTCCGCCGAGATGTCCAGCAGCGGCGAGGAGGAGGCGGGCAGCACCTCCGGCCCTTCGGCGCGGGCGCGCAGTGCGGCCCCGGCCGCTCGGGCGCTGACCGCGTCGAGTTCGGGGGCGAGCCGGGCCAGGACCCCGCTCGCCTCGAAGGGGTCCAGACCGAGCAGCCGTACGGTCGCGGTCGCGGGCCCGCCGACGCTCTCGTACGCCGCCACGTGCGCGGCATCGAGCGGCCCGAGCCCGGCCGCCCGGGCGGTGACGCCGAGCACCACGGGCTGGTGGGCGCCGCGCGGGAAGGCGGCGGCCAGGGCTTCCAGTTCGGGCGCGGGCCAGGTGGCCCGGGCGGCGCGCAGCAGCTGCCGCCCGAGCCTGCGGGCCGCGGTGCGCAGGGCGGGTGAGGGGGTGCGGGCGTCGGCGGCGGCGTCGAGTTCCGCCGGGTCGAGCCCGAGGGCCGCGGCCGCCGCCAGCGCTGCCGCGGTGAGTCCGGCGGTGTGCAGCCGGCCCCGGCAGAACTCCTCCAGGGTGGCCGCGTCGTGGATCCGGCCCGCCTTGCAGGCGGCCTCGGCCCCGCCGGAGTGGGCGTGCCCCCCGGCCGGGAAGCGGCCGTCCGCGAGGACGAGCAGGGCGGCGAGGCTCATGACAGGAGGCCTCTCATCGGGCTGCGCTCCATCAGAAGAGGAAGTACCGCTGGGCCATGGGAAGTTCCGCCGCGGGTGCCGGTTCGACGACCTCCCCGTCGATGGTGACCGTGAAGGTGTCGGCGTCGACCTCGACCCTCGGCATGGTGTCGTTGTTGCGCATGTCGGCCTTGCCCACCTTTCGGGTGCTCTCGATGGCGGTGAACTGCTTGCCGAGTCCGAGGCGTTCGGGCAGTCCGTGGTCGAGGGCGGCCTGTGCGGTGAAGTTCAGCGAGTTCAGGGCGGGGGCGCGCCCGTGGCTGCCGAACATCGGGCGGGGCAGGACGGGCTGCGGGGTGGGGATGGAGGCGTTGGCGTCGCCCATCTGCGCGTAGGCGATCTGGCCGCCCTTGATGACGAGTTCGGGCTTGACGCCGAAGAAGGCCGGGTTCCACAGGACCAGGTCGGCGAGTTTGCCGGTCTCGACCGAGCCGATCTCACGGGCGAGCCCCTGGGCCACGGCGGGGTTGATCGTGTACTTCGCGACGTAGCGGCGGGCCCGCTGGTTGTCGGCGGGTCCGTCGCCGGGGAGGAAGCCGCGCCGCTTCTTCATCACGTGGGCGGTCTGCCAGGTGCGCAGCACGACCTCGCCGACCCGGCCCATGGCCTGGGAGTCGGAGGAGATGATGGAGATGGCCCCGAGGTCGTGCAGGACGTCCTCGGCGGCGATGGTCGAGGGCCGGATGCGCGATTCGGCGAAGGCGAGGTCCTCGGGGACGGCCGGGTTGAGGTGGTGGCAGACCATCAGCATGTCGAGGTGTTCCTCGACGGTGTTGACGGTGTGCGGCCGGGTGGGGTTGGTGGAGCTCGGCAGGATGTTGGGCTCGGAGACGACGGTGATGATGTCGGGGGCGTGCCCGCCGCCCGCGCCTTCGGTGTGGTACGAGTGGATGGTCCGTCCCGCGATGGCGGCGAGGGTGTCGTCGACGAATCCCGCCTCGTTGAGGGTGTCGGTGTGGATGGCGACCTGGGCGCCGGTCTCGTCGCAGACGCTGAGGCAGGCGTCGATGACGGCCGGGGTGGACCCCCAGTCCTCGTGGATCTTGAATCCGAGGGCGCCGCCGCGCAGTTGGGAGTGCATGGCCTCGCGGGACATGGTGTTGCCCTTGCCGAGGAGGCCGATGTTGACCGGGTAGGCCTCCAGTGCCGCGAACATCCGGGCCAGGTGCCAGGGTCCGGGCGTGACGGTGGTGGCCTTGGTGCCTTCGGCCGGTCCGGTGCCCCCGCCGACGAGGGTGGTGATCCCGGAGGCCAGCGCCTCCTCGATGACCGTCGGGGAGATGAAGTGCACGTGGGCGTCGATGGCGCCGGCGGTGACGATCTTCCCGTTGCCCGCGATGATCTCGGTCTCGGGGCCGATGACGAGTGCCGGGTCGACCCCGTCCATGGTGTCGGGGTTGCCGGCCTTGCCGATGCCGCAGATCCGGCCGTCGCGGATGCCGAGGTCGGCCTTGACGATGCCCCAGTGGTCGAGGACGACGACGCCGGTGATCACGGTGTCGGGGGCGCCCTCCGCCCGGGTGGTGCGGGCCTGCCCCATGGATTCGCGGATCACCTTGCCGCCTCCGAAGACGGCCTCGTCCCCGGCCCGGCCGGGGCCGCCGCTGCGGTCCTCCTCGATCTCGACGAAGAGATCGGTGTCGGCGAGCCGGATCCGGTCTCCGGCGGTCGGCCCGAAGAGGTCGGCGTACACTTGGCGGGAGATCTCAGCCATCGAGCGGCCCTCCGGTCTCCCCGCGCAGTCCCGGCACGGTGCGCAGGCCGCCCAGCGGTACGAGTTCCACCGCGACCGGGATGCCCGGCTCGAAGCGGACGGCGGTACCGGCGGCGATGTCGAGGCGGAGCCCGCGGGCGGCGGCGCGGTCGAAGTCGAGGCCGGGATTGGCCTCGGCGAAGTGGTAGTGGGAGCCGACCTGGACCGGGCGGTCGGCGGCGTTGAGCACGGTGAGGCGGGTGACGGGGCGGCCCTCGTTGAGGCGCACCGGGCCGTCCCCGTAGGCGATCTCGCCGGGGATCATGCGGGCACTCCTCTTCAGACGATGGGGTCGTGGACGGTGACGAGCTTGGTGCCGTCCGGGAAGGTCGCCTCGACCTGGACGTCGTGGATCATCTCGGGGATCCCCTCCATGACGTCCTCGCGGCGCAGGACGGTGCGGCCGGAGGCCATCAGCTCGGCCACGGTCCGCCCGTCACGGGCCCCTTCGAGGATGTGCGACGTGATCAGCGCGATCGCCTCGGGGTGGTTGAGGCGGACCCCGCGCACCCTTCGCTTCTCGGCCACGTCCGCAGCCACGTGGATGAGCAGTCTCTCCTGCTCGTGCGGTGTCAGATGCACTCGTCATCACCAAGTTTCCGGGACAAGATCAACAGCACGCCGGGGCGACCCTAGCCGCCTTCAACACTTTGTTGACCTGCACATATCCGAGCCAAGCATGTCTTGCCCAACGCAGGAGAAGGCTTTCCGTCCCGACCACCGCCGCTTTACCGGATCATGGGTGATCATTGGCGGTCGAACGTGGCCGCCACGCTAGGGCCCGCGCTTTTCCGCTGCGTTAACCCACGTTTCGGGCAGGCACCCGGTTCAACTCCGCTGCCCCAAGAACCCGGTTCCGTATACGGCTCCGCGTACGGCTCCGCATACGGAATCCCCAGCGAGGAGACACATGTTCGTCAACCCCGTCCGGCACATCACCTTCGACGCCCTCGACCCCTACCGGGTCGCCGAGTTCTGGTCCGCGGTGACCGGCTTCCCCATCCACCCCGACGACGTGGAGGGGGACGACGAGATCCTGCTGGAGCCGGGGCGGCCCGGGGTGCCCGGACTGCTGTTCATCCGGGTGCCGGACGCCAAGTCCGTCAAGAACCGGGTCCACTTGGACATCGAGCCGCCCACCGGCACCCGGGACGAGACCGTCGAGCGGCTGATCGGGCTCGGCGCGAAGCTCGTGGACGACCGCCGCGACGAGGACGGCGTCATGGGCTGGGTCGTGCTCGCCGACCCCGAGGGCAACGAGCTGTGCATCGAGCGCAGCGCGGTGGAACGCGGCACCGCCTGAGCCCGGTCAGCAGCCGGTCGCGCTCCGCGCCGCCGTCGGCGCTCCGACGGCCCAGGGCAGCGCGATCCACACCGTCTTGCCCCCTTCCTCGGTCGGCGTGACCGAGAGCCGGCCGCCGGCCTCCGCGGCGAGCCAGCGAATGATGACCATGCCCCGGCCGTTGTCCTGCTGGACGGCGGCCGGGAGCCGCTTGGGCCAGCGCGGGTGGCTGTCGGTCACCCCGACGCGCAGCCACTCCTGACGCTCCAGCCGGAGGTCGACGGTGAAGGTGGGCGACTGGCCGAAAGTATGCTGTACGGCGTTGGTGGCGAGCTCCGAGACGATCAGCCGGACGCTGTCCGCGGTCTCGGCGCCCTCGGGGAGTCCCCATTCGCTCAGCACGTCCGCCACGTAGCGGCGGGCGGCGGCGACCGAGGCGGGATCGCTCGGCAGAGTGACGGATGCTTCCTGGTGGTCTGCCATGGCGACGGTCCCTTTCCCACCGGGGCGGAACCGCCCCGGATCTGTGCTGGACGCCAGAGTGCCACCCATCGTGCCGTTACACCTGCCGTTCCCCCAAGATCTGCATATATCTGTCGCTCGATGCGGTGAACTCTGCTACGGAAGAGCGTATTTGGACGGCAGACTGGTGCGAGCTGTGCCGGTGGAAGGGAGGCGGGTGTGCAGCACGGTCCCGCGGTGCGTCGGCGCAAGCTCGGCGAGGAACTGCGTGCCCTGCGTGACCGGTCCGGACTCACCAGTGGTGAGGCCGCCCGGATCATGGGATGGCACCAGTCGAAAATCAGCCGCATCGAGACAGGCCGCAGCGGTGTGAAGCCGGAGGACATCCGGCTTCTCCTCGACGTCTACGGGGAGGTCGTGAGCCCGGAGCAACGCGCCCTGCTGGAGGCCCTGTCGGCCTCGGCCGCCGGCCCCGGTCCGGCCGGTGACACCGGGCGGGGCCGCCAGTGGTGGCACGACTACCGGGGGCTGCTGCCGCAGGAGTACCGGGACTTCATCAGCCTGGAGGCGGGCGCCCGGTCGGCCCGCACCGTGGAACTGTCCGTGGTGCCCGGACTGCTGCAGACCTCCGGGTACGCGCGGGCGGTGACCCGGGCCGCGCTGGGCGGGCTGCCGGAACCGAAGGTGGACGCGCTGGTCGACGTACGGCTGGCCCGGCAGTCGGTGCTGCGGGCGGATCCGCCGCTGGAGCTGAGCGCGGTCCTGGACGAGGCGGTGCTGCGCCGGCAGATCGGCGGGCCCGGGGTGATGGCCGAGCAGTTGCGGCACTTGGCGGAGGTGGCCCGGCTGCCCCAAGTGTGCCTGCAGGTCCTTCCGTTCAGCGTCGGCGGCCATCTCGGCCTCACAGGACCGTTCGTGATTTTTTCATTTCCGGACATCGCCGATCTGGATGTGGTGGTACTCGACCATTTGACGAGTAGCCTCTATCTGGAGCGGAAGGAAGACCTAGAGGCGTACAGCGCCGCGTTCCGCAGCATCCAGGAACACGCCCTCCCGCCCCAGGACTCGTCGGATCTCATCAGCAGCCTTGCTGACGACGCGTAAGGAGGCACCCCCGTGTCCGCAACCCCCTTATCCAGCGGCGGACTTCTGATCAGCGCACGGTGGCGGCGGAGCAGCCGCAGCACCGGAATGAACAACTGCGTGGAAGCGGCCGCCCTCGGCGGCGGCCTGCTCGCCGTCCGCGACTCCAAGCGGGCGGACGGCCCGGCCGTGCTCTTCACCGGGCCGGCCTGGGACGGCTTCCTCGCCTCCGTACGGGCGGACGTGCCCGCGTAGCTCCGCCTAGCGGTCCGTGGCTCCGGGCGGCGCGGTCCGAAGGATCGTCCCGACCGCCCGGTTGATCTCGTCCCCCGTGAGATCGGCCCGGGCGGTCAGCCGCAGCCGGGAGATGCCGTCCGGCACCGACGGCGGACGGAAGCACCCCACGGACAGACCTGCCTCGCGGCAGTCGGCGGCCCAGCGCAGTGCCGCCGACGCCGACGGGGCCCGTACCGACACCACGGCCGCGTCCGGCCGGGCCGCGGTCAGGCCGGACGCGGTGAGCCGCCCGTACAGCCGGTCGGCCACCTCGCGGGCGCGGCCCGCCCGCTCCGGTTCCCGCCGCAGCAGGCGCAGGCTCGCCAGCGCCGCGCCCGCGGCGGCCGGGGCCAGCCCGGTGTCGAAGATGAAGGTGCGCGCCGTGTTGATCAGGTGTCTGATCACCTTGGCCGGACCGAGCACGGCTCCGCCCTGGCTGCCCAGGGACTTCGAGAGGGTCAGTGTCGCGACCACGTAGGGCGCGCCCGCGAGCCCGGCGGCGTGCAGTGCGCCGCGGCCGCCCTCGCCGAGCACGCCCAGTCCGTGCGCGTCGTCCACGATCAGGGCCGCGCCCTCGTCGCGGCAGGCGGCGGCGTACCCGACGAGCGGGGCGGCGTCCCCGTCCACGGAGAACACCGAGTCGCTGACCAGCAGCGCCCGGCCGTCGTGCGCGGCGAGCGTCTTGCGCGCGGTGTCCGGGTCGGAGTGCGGGATCACGGCGGTCTCGGCGCGCGAGAGGCGGCAGCCGTCGACGATCGAGGCGTGGTTGCCGGCGTCGGAGACGACCAGCGTCCCCCAGTCGCCGAGCGCGGTGACGGCGGCGAGGTTGGCCGCGTACCCGGAGGAGAGGACCAGCGCGGCCTCGAAGCCGCAGAAGTCGGCGAGCTCCCGCTCCAGCTCCGCGTGCAGCTCGGTCGTCCCCGTCACCAGACGGGAACCGGTGGCTCCGGCGCCCCAGCGCTCGGCCGCCTCCCGTGCCCCGCGGATGGTCTCGGGGTGCCGGGACAGGCCCAGGTAGTCGTTGCTCGCGAGGTCCAGGAGCGGCGACACCGGCGGCCGCGGGCGGAGCGTGCGGACCAGCCCCGCCTGTTCCCGCGCGCTCTCCGCGGCATCGATCCAGGCGAAGACATCCTCGGGCTCGGGGGTGTGCTGGGGCATCGGCATGTCCTCGTGTTTTGTCGGCAGTCCACAGACCTGCCCGACCCTAGCGGCCGTGACTTGTGCGCCAGGTGTGGTGATACACACACACCCATCCGGCCATGTTGTGCGATCTCTCCTTGGCCGGGATGGGTGCTGTGGTCCAGGATCGGGTGCATGGACCTGCTGAACACCCTGGTGGACAAGGGGCTGCGGCGCGAGCTGCCGACCCGCGAAGAAGCGCTCGCCGTACTGGCGACTTCTGACGACGAACTGCTCGACGTGGTGGCCGCGGCCGGCAAGGTGCGCCGCCAGTGGTTCGGGCGTCGGGTCAAGCTGAACTACCTGGTCAACCTGAAGTCGGGCCTGTGCCCGGAGGACTGCTCCTACTGCTCCCAGCGCCTGGGGTCGAAGGCGGAGATCCTCAAGTACACGTGGCTGAAGCCGGAAGAGGCCTCCCAGGCCGCCGCCGCCGGTGTCGCGGGCGGCGCGAAGCGGGTCTGCCTCGTCGCGAGCGGCCGCGGGCCGACGGACCGGGACGTGGACCGGGTCGGCAAGACCATCGAGGCGATCAAGGAGCAGAACGAGGGCATCGAGGTCTGCGCGTGCCTCGGCCTGCTCTCGGACGGCCAGGCGGAGCGGCTGCGCGACGCCGGCGCGGATGCCTACAACCACAACCTCAACACGTCCGAGGCGACGTACGGGGCGATCACCAAGACCCACACCTACGCGGACCGGGTCGACACCGTACAGAAGGCGCACGCCGCCGGCCTGTCCGCGTGCTCCGGTCTGATCGCGGGCATGGGCGAGACCGACGAGGACCTGGTCGACGTCGTCTTCTCGCTGCGCGAGCTGGACGCGGACTCGGTCCCGGTCAACTTCCTGATCCCCTTCGAGGGCACCCCGCTGGCCAAGGAGTGGAACCTCACCCCGCAGCGGTGCCTGCGGATCCTGGCGATGGCGCGGTTCGTCTGCCCCGACGTCGAGGTCCGCCTCGCCGGCGGGCGCGAGGTGCACCTGCGCTCGCTGCAGCCGCTGGCCCTGCACGTGGTCAACTCGATCTTCCTGGGCGACTACCTGACCAGTGAGGGCCAGGCCGGTCAGGCCGACCTCGACATGATCGCGGACGCCGGTTTCGAGGTGGAGGGCGCCGGTACGTCGACCCTTCCCGCGCACCGCTCCGACGCGGCGGCCGCTGCCACCGGAGGCTGCGGCTCGAACGGCGGCGCCCCGGTCTGCGGTTCGGGCGCGGCCCCGGCCGACGACGCCCAGGCGGTGGGCTGCGGCTCGGCGTGCGGCGGCTGCTCCGGGCACGGGCCCGCTGAGGCGAAGCCCGTACCGGCCCAGGCCGAGGCCGGCGAGGTCCGGCCGGAGCTGGTGGCCGTACGCCGCCGCGGCGCGGGAACGGACATCGCTCCCAATGCCTGATCGGCTCCACCCGCTCGACGCGCCGTCGTCCGGCGCGGAACTGCTCGCACTGGACCGGCAGCACGTCTGGCACCCGTACGGTCCGATGCCCGGCCGGCAGGAGCCGCTGGTCATCGCCTCCGCCTCGGGTGTGCGGCTGCGCCTCGCCGAGCCCTCCCAGGGGGAGGGTCACGAGGAGCTGGTCGACGGCATGTCCTCCTGGTGGTCGGCCATCCACGGCTACAACCACCCGGTGCTCAACGAGGCCGTGACCACGCAGCTGGGCCGCATGTCGCACGTGATGTTCGGCGGGCTCACCCATGAGCCCGCCGTCCGGCTCGCCACGAAGCTCGTCGAGATCACGCCGCCGGGGCTGGAGCACGTCTTCCTCTCCGACTCGGGCTCGGTGGCCGTCGAGGTCGCGGTCAAGATGTGCCTGCAGTACTGGCGTTCGGTGGGCCGGACGGGCAAGACCCGGCTGCTGACCTGGCGCGGTGGGTACCACGGGGACACCTGGCAGCCGATGGCCGTCTGCGACCCCGAGGGCGGCATGCACGAGCTGTGGCAGGGTCACCTGCCGCGGCAGGTCTTCGCGGACGCGCCGCCCGGCGGTTTCGACACGCCCGTGGACCCGGCGTACGCGGACCACCTGCGATCCCTGATCGCCGCGCACGCCGACGAACTGGCCGCCGTCATCGTGGAGCCGGTCGTTCAGGGCGCCGGTGGCATGCGCTTCCACCACCCGGGGTACCTGCGGGTGCTGCGCGAGCTGTGCGACGAGTACGGCGTCCTCCTCATCCTGGACGAGATCGCGACGGGCTTCGGCCGGACCGGCGCGCTCTTCGCCGCCGACCACGCCGGGATCACCCCGGACGTGATGTGCCTGGGCAAGTCGCTGACCGGCGGCTACCTCACCCTCGCGGCGACCCTGTGCACGGAACGGGTCGCCGACGGGATCTCGCAGGGCGAGGTGCCCGTCCTCGCGCACGGGCCGACCTTCATGGGCAATCCGCTCGCCTCGGCGGTGGCGCTCGCCTCGATCGAACTCCTCCTCGGGCAGGACTGGGCGACCGACGTCAAGCGGATCGAGGCCGGGCTGCGCGAAGGCTTGGCCGCCGCGGCCGGGATCCCCGGCGTGCGGGACGTACGCGTCCTGGGCGCCATCGGCGTGGTGCAGCTGGACCACGAGGTCGACGTGGCCACCGCGACCCGGGCGGCGGTGCGCGAGGGCGTGTGGCTGCGCCCGTTCCGGGACCTGATCTATGTGATGCCGCCGTTCGTCACCGGCGAGGCGGATGTGACCCGTATCTGCCGCGCGGTGTGCGCGGCGGCGCAGGAAGGCTGAGATGTCCGTAGTGATGGTGTCCGGGACGGGCACCGAAATCGGCAAGACGGTGGTCACCTCGGCGATCGCGGCCGCCGCGATCGCGGCCGGCCGCTCGGTGGCGGTGCTCAAGCCCGCACAGACGGGCGTCGGTCCGCAGGAGCCCGGGGACGCCGCGGAGGCGGTCCGCCTGGCCGGCTCCGCGGTCACCGCGGTGGAACTGGCCCGCTATCCGGAGCCCTTGGCCCCGCACACGGCGGCCCGCCGCGCGGGGCTGCCGGCCCTCGCCCCGGCGGAGATCGCGGAGGCCGCGCGGCAGCTGTCCGAGGTGCACGACCTGGTCCTGGTCGAGGGCGCGGGCGGGCTGTTGGTCCACTTCGACGACGAGGGCAACACCCTGGCCGACGCGGCCCGGCTGCTCGGCGCGCCGACCGTGATCGTCGCCCCGGCGGGCCTCGGAACCCTCAACTCCACCGCCCTCACGGCGGAAGCCCTGCGAGCCCGCGACCTGACCCCGCTGGGCGTGGTCGTCGGCAGCTGGCCGCGGAACCCGGACCTGGCGGCCCGCTGCAACCTGGCGGACCTCCCGACGGCCTCGGCCCTGCCCCTGCTGGGCGCGATCCCGGAGGGCTCGGGCGCCCTCTCCCCCACCGAGTTCCGCGCATCGGCCCCGACCTGGCTGGCCCCACCCCTCTCGGGCACCTGGTCGGCACAATCCTTCCTCACCACCTGGTCCCCCCCGGCCTACACCCTCACCAACGCCTGACCTCCGGCCCCCGCCGGGCCCCGCCCGCGTTCGCGGCGCGGGCCCGGCGCCCGTGGCGAAGCCCCGATCTTCCACCTCCGCCGCCCCACCCAGCCCCGCCGGCGTTTGAGGCGCGGGGTCCGGGGCGGAGCCCCGATCTTCCACCTCCGCCGCACCATCCAGCCCCGGGCGTCACAAATCCAGCCCCGCCGGCGTTTGAGGCGCGGGGCCCGGGGCGGAGCCCCGTTCTTTCAGCCCCGCCGGCGTTTGAGGCGCGAGCCCGGGGCCGAGCCCCGGCAGTCGGACCGCAAGGGATGAGGCCCCGCCGACAGGGCACGCTGAAGGTACCGGCACATCCGCCCCCGGGAGGTCCGTCATGCCGCGCCCCCGCAAGAACCGCACGCTCCACACCACCCGCACCACCCCACCCCACGACCCCGTCCACCACCCGGTCTTCGCCCGCTTCTACGCCCGCGCGAGCAAAGCCGCCGAGACCCGCGCCGGCATCGCCCCCCTCCGCCGCGAGCTGCTGCACGGCGTCTCCGGCCGCGTCATCGAGATCGGCGCCGGCAACGGCCTGAACTTCCCGCACTACCCCCGCGCCGTCTCCGAGGTCGTCGCCGTCGAACCAGAGCGCACCCTCCGCCGCCTGGCGTCCTCCGCCGCGCTCCGCTGCGAGGTCCCCGTGGACGTCGTACCGGCCGCCGCCGAGGCCCTCCCGGTCAAGAGCGAGGCCTTCGACGTCGCCGTCGCCTCGCTGGTGCTGTGCACCGTACGGGACCTGCCCCGCTCCCTCGCCGAACTGCACCGCGTGCTCCGCCCCGGCGCCGAGCTGCGCTTCTTCGAGCACGGCCGCGCGCCCGGCCCGGGCATGGCCGCCGTCCAGCGCACGCTGGACCGGACCGTCTGGCCCCGGCTCTTCGGCGGCTGCCACACCGCGCGCGACCCGCTCGCCGCCATCGAGGCGGCCGGTTTCCGGATCGTCTCGCAGCGGCGCGTGCGGCTGCCCGAGCGCGGTCCGGCCCTGCCGACCTCCTACTGCGTCATCGGGTCGGCCCGCCGAGAGGCTTGACCCAGCGCTTCCACTGGTCCTGGGGCCCGTAGCCCGCGGCCTCCCAGGCCAGGTGGGCCCGCTCGTTGCGGACGAGCACCATCGCGTCCGCCCGCCGCCCGCCGAGCGCCACGAAGCGCTCCTCGGCGGCGGCCAGCAGCGCGGTCCCGATCCCCTGGCGCCGGTGGCCGGGGTGCACCGCGAGCCGGTAGAGGTGGCAGCGCCAGCCGTCGAACCCCGCGATCACCGTGCCGACGAGCTCTCCGTCGCGCCGCGCGAGCAGCAGCGCCTGCGGATCACGTTCGTGGAGGCGCTCGACCCCGGCCAGGTCGTCGCTGATACTCGTTCCCTCGGCGGCGGCCTGCCAGAAGTCCAGCACGGCGCCGAGGTCGGCCGCCGACGCCGGTCCGATCTGAAGATCACTCATGTCCGGATCCCATCATCCGGCCACGCTCCACCAAAAGAATGATCCGTTCCCTTTGCCCGTCCTTTACCATGTGGGCAAAGGTCCCTCTTGAGTGAAAGGTGTGAGCGTCCGCCCATGGGCGAGCCTCCCGGTCCCCGACACAGCCGTCCGCGATACCGCGCGGTCCCCCTCCTCCTGCCCGATCATGGGACGGAGGTGATCGACCGATGACCGAGGTGCTCCTGCTCGTCGTGGCACTGCTGCTCTGCGTCGCCTGCGGAGTCTTCGTCGCGGCCGAGTTCTCGCTGACGACCGTGGAACGGAGCGAGCTCGAGCGGGCCGTCGAGCGCGGCGAGCGCGGGGCCGACAGCGCCCTGGCCGCCGTCCGCACCCTGACGTTCCAGCTCTCCGGCGCCCAGCTCGGCATCACCGTGACCGGCCTGGTCATCGGCATGATCTCCAAGCCGTCGATCTCCACCCTGCTCCGGGGCCCGTTCGAGGCGATGGGCCTGCCGGCCGCCGCCGCGTCCTCCACCGCCCTGGTCCTCGGCACCGTCGTGTCGACCGTGGTGCTGATGGTCGTCGGCGAGCTGGTGCCCAAGAACTGGGCCATCTCCTCCCCGCTGGCGATCGCCAAGCGCGTGGCGACGGCGCAGCGCGTCTTCAGCCGGGCCTTCCGGCCCCTGATCAGCCACCTCAACACCACCGCGAACCACATGGTGCGCCGTCTCGGCATGGAGCCGGCCGAGGAGCTGGCCTCCGCGCGCACGCCGCAGGAGCTGGTCGCCCTGGCGCGGCACTCCGCGAAGGAGGGCGCCCTGGAGAAGGACACAGCCGAGCTGTTCGTGCGGACCCTGAACCTGGCCGACCTGACCGCCGAGAACGTGATGACCCCGCGTGTCCAGGTCACCGCCCTCGACGTGCAGGCCACCGCCGAGGACGTGGCGAATGCGACGCTCGCCACCGGCCTGTCCCGCTTCCCCGTCTACCGGGGGAGCCTGGACACCGTCGTCGGCACCGTCCACATCAAGGACGTGCTGGCGCTGCCCGCCGAGGAGCGCCGCCGCCGTCCGGTGTCGCAGCTGCTGCGCGAGCCCCTCCTCGTACCGGAGTCCCTGACCGTGGACCGGCTGCTGGACCGGCTGTCCGGCAAGCAGACGATGGCCGTGGTCATCGACGAGTACGGCGGCACGGCCGGCGTGGCCACGCTGGAGGACATCGTCGAGGAGGTCGTCGGCGAGGTCCGCGACGAGCACGACCCGCACGAGACCCCGGACCTGGCCCCGGCCGGTACGGACGACTCCGGGCGCCTCCTCTACTCCGCCGACGGCGCCGCGCGCACCGATCAGCTCCAGCGGATCGGCCTGCGGGTGCCGGACGGTCCGTACGAGACGCTGGCCGGTCTGATAGCGACCGAGCTGGGCCGGATCCCGGCCGTCGGCGACCAGCTGGAACTGGACGGCTGGCGCCTGGACGTCGTGGACGCCGGCGGACGCCGGGCGGCGCGGGTGCTGCTGCACGCGCCGGCCGGGCGCGCCGGGGGAACGGAGGAGGCCCGATGACCGTCATCCAGCTGCTGATCGGCCTGGCGACCCTGGTCGTCAACGCCTTCTTCGTCGGTGCGGAGTTCGCGCTGATCTCGGTCCGGCGGAGCCAGATCGAGCCGTACGCCGAGCAGGGCGACCGGCGTGCCCGCGCCGTCCTGTGGGGCCTGGAGCACGTGTCGGCGCTGATGGCGGCGGCGCAGCTGGGCATCACGCTGTGCACCCTGGTGCTGGGTGTGGTGGCCGAGCCGGCCATCGCGCACCTGCTGACCCCGCTGTTCGACCTCGTCGGGGTACCCGACGGGCTGACGCACGCGATCTCCTTCGCGGTGGCGCTGTCGCTGGCGACGTACCTGCACATGCTCTTCGGCGAGATGGTGCCGAAGAACGTGGCGCTTTCCGAGCCGGTGCGCACCGCGCTGCTGCTGGGGCCGCCGCTGGTGACCCTCACCCGGGCACTGCGGCCGGTGATCTTCGCGATCAACGCCTTCGCCAACGTCCTGCTGCGACTGCTGCGGGTGGAGGTGAAGAACGAGATCGCGGCGAGCTTCTCGGACGACGAGCTGGCACGGATGGTCAAGGACTCCAGTGACGCGGGTCTGCTCGACGACCGCGCGAGCGAGCGCCTGCACGACGCCCTGGAGCTGGGCCGGCGGCCGGTGACCGATGTGGTGCTGCCGGCGGACCGGGTGGTCTCTGCCCGCGTGGGCATCACTCCCGCCGGCCTGGAGCGGCTGTCGGCCGAGTCCGGGTACTCCCGGTTCCCGGTGATCGACGAGCAGGACCGGATCCTGGGCTACCTGCACGTGAAGGACGCCCTGGACGCGGACGGGGAAGCGCGGAGCGAGCCGTTCCCGGTGTCGGAGCTGCGGCCGATCGCCCAGGTGCGGGAGGAGACCCCGCTGGACGACGTACTGACCGCCATGCGGCGCAGCCGTACGCACCTGGCGGCGGTGCTCGGGGCGGAGGATGCCATGGCGGGCCTGGTGACGATGGAGGACGTGCTGCGGGAGCTGTTCGGAAGGCCCGCGCCCGCCTGATCCCTGGGGTGAGGTGTGGTCCCCGGCCCTGCGGGGCCGGGGTACCACGCGGTAACATCACTCCGCCATGGAGATGAATGCCTCTTACACCAGTTTCGTCGCGATCGGCGACTCCTTCACCGAGGGCATGTCGGACCTGCTTCCAGACGGCTCCTACCGGGGCTGGGCCGATCTGCTGGCCGCCCGCCTCGCCGCGCGCGAGCCGGGCTTCCGCTACGCCAACCTCGCGGTCCGCGGGAAGCTGATCGGCCAGATCGCCGAGGACCAGGCCCCGGTGGCGGCGGCGATGGGCGCCGACGTGGTGACCCTGGTGGGCGGGCTGAACGACGCGCTGCGCCCCAAGGTGGACATGGGCCGCGTCCGCGGCCACCTGGAGGCGGCGGTGGAAACCCTCGCTCCGTCCTGCAAGCACCTCGTCCTCATGCGCTCCCCGGGGCGCAACGGTCCGGTGATGGAACGCTTCCGGCCGCGCATGGAGGAGCTCTTCCTCATCATCGAGGAGCTCGCCGCCCGGCACGGCGCCTTGGTGGTCGACCTGTACGGGGCCTCCGCGCTCGGCGATCAGCGGATGTGGGACGTGGACCGGCTGCACCTGACGGCGGAGGGGCACCGCCGGGTCGCCGAGGCCGTCTGGCAGACCCTGGGCCTGCCCGCCGAGGAGGACTGGCGCACGGAACTGCCCGCCGCCGCACCCCCCGGCTGGACGGTGCGCCGGGCCCAGGACGTGAGCTTCGCCCGGCAGCACCTGATCCCCTGGATCGGCCGCCGCCTGACGGGCCGCTCCTCCGGGGACGGCCGCCCGGCCAAGCGCCCGGAGCTGCTGCCGTACGGGGACGCGCCGCTCTCGTAGCAAGCCACAATCGCGAGCGGTGGCCCTACCTGCGTAAACGCACAGCGGCAGCCCAAGTAGAATCCTTCCACGTGACTGCCAAGCCCCGCATCCCCAATGTCCTGGCCGGCCGCTACGCCTCCGCGGAGCTCGCCGTCCTGTGGTCCCCCGAGTACAAGGTGACGCTGGAGCGGCGGCTGTGGCTCGCCGTGCTGCGCGCCCAGAAGGACCTCGGTATCGAGGTCCCGGACGCGGCCCTCGCCGACTACGAGCGCGTCCTGGAGACCGTCGACCTCGCCTCCATCGCCGAGCGCGAGAAGGTCACCCGGCACGACGTGAAGGCCCGCATCGAGGAGTTCAACGCCCTCGCCGGTCACGAGCACGTCCACAAGGGCATGACCTCGCGCGACCTCACCGAGAACGTCGAGCAGCTGCAGATCCGGCTCTCGCTGGAGCTGGCCCGCGACCGCACGGTGGCGGTCCTCGCCCGCCTCGGCAAGCTGGCCGCCGAGCACGCCGAGCTGGTCATGGCCGGCCGCTCCCACAACGTGGCCGCGCAGGCCACCACCCTGGGCAAGCGCTTCGCCACCGCAGCCGACGAGCTGCTCGTCGCCTACGACCGCCTGGAGAACCTCCTCGGCCGCTACCCGCTGCGCGGGATCAAGGGCCCGGTGGGCACCGCCCAGGACATGCTCGACCTGCTCGGCGGCGACGCCGCCAAGCTCGCCGACCTGGAGCAGCGGATCGCCGCCCACCTCGGCTTCGCCCAGGCCTTCACCTCGGTCGGCCAGGTCTACCCGCGCTCGCTCGACTACGACGTCGTCACCGCGCTCGTGCAGCTGGCCGCCGCCCCTTCGTCGATCGCCAAGACGATCCGCCTGATGGCCGGCCACGAGCTGGTCACCGAGGGCTTCAAGCCCGGCCAGGTCGGCTCCTCCGCGATGCCGCACAAGATGAACACCCGCTCCTGCGAGCGCGTGAACGGCCTGATGGTCATCCTGCGCGGCTACGCCTCGATGACCGGCGAGCTGGCCGGCGACCAGTGGAACGAGGGCGACGTCTCCTGCTCCGTGGTCCGCCGGGTCGCCCTGCCGGACGCGTTCTTCGCCTTCGACGGCCTGCTGGAGACCTTCCTGACGGTCCTCGACGAGTTCGGCGCCTTCCCGGCCGTCGTCGCCCGCGAGCTGGACCGCTACCTGCCCTTCCTCGCGACCACCAAGGTCCTGATGGGCGCGGTGCGGGCCGGCGTCGGCCGCGAGGCCGCCCACGAGGTCATCAAGGAGCACGCGGTGGCCTCCGCGCTCGCCATGCGCGAGCAGGGCGCCGAGCGCAATGAGCTGCTGGACAAGCTGGCCGCCGACGAGCGGATGCCCCTGGACCGGGCCCAGCTCGACGCCCTCATGGCCGACAAGCTGTCCTTCACGGGCGCCGCGGGCGACCAGGTCGCGACCGTGGTCTCCCGGATCGAGGCGATCGCCAAGCAGCACCCGGAGGCCGCCGGGTACGCGCCGGGGTCGATCCTCTGACCCCCGAAGAGCTGACCGCCGCCCGCGACCGCGTCCTCCCGGACGTGGTCGCGGGCGGTCTGCGTGTGTTGTTCTGCGGGATCAACCCCGGGCTCCTCTCCGCCGCGACGGGCCACCACTTCGCCCGCCCCGGCAACCGGTTCTGGCCGGTCCTGCACCTCTCGGGCTTCACCCCCCGCCGACTGGCCCCGGCGGAACAGGAGGAACTCCTCACCTACCGCCTCGGCATCACCAACGTCGTGGCCCGGGCCACCGCCCGCGCGGACGAACTGAGCGCCGAGGAGTTCCGCGAGGGCGGCCGCATCCTGACGGCCAAGGTGGAACTCCTGCGCCCCCAGTGGCTGGCGGTGGTAGGAGTGACGGCCTACCGCACCGCCTTCGGCGAGCGGAAGGCGCAGATCGGCCCCCAGGAACGGACCATCGGCTCCACCCGCATCTGGGCCCTCCCCAACCCGAGCGGCCTCAACGCCCACTGGACCGCCGAGTCCATGGCCCAGGAGTACGCCCGCCTCCGCGCCGCCGCCGAGACCCCCGAGCTCCCCGAGCGCTAGGGCGGGTCGATCACGGTGACCCCTGCCATCAGCAGGTAGGGGTCCCCCTCGGCCCCCTGCGCCACGTAGGCCACCAGCCACTGCTCGCCGGCCCGCCACAGGTGCACGTGGTCGGTGCTGTCGCTCAGCTCGTCCCACGGCTCCGGTATCTCCTCCCCGTCGAGCGCCCTTTCCAGCAGCGATCCGAGGCTGAAGACCTGCGGGTCTCCCCACCGGTCGGAGAGCGACCGGGTGAGCGCCCCGTACTCGGCGTTGATCTGGTCGGTCGCCTCGGTCCGGCCCGCGCCGCCGTCCTCCCAGAAGTCCGCGGTCCGGCCGACCCGGACGAGGTGGTAACCCGGGCCGCTGCTCTGCCCGCCGGACCAGACCGGCTCGGTGGGGAACTCCCGCACCCGGAGCCGGTCGATCATGTCGAGATGCTCTGCCGTGGTCATACCGTCAGTATCCCGACCACCACTGACAACTGGCCCGTCGTCACGCGTCCCGGCGCCGCACCGAGACCCACCCGCCGATGACCGCGACGGCCGCCCACAGCGCCATCACACCGAGTCCCGTCCAGGGTCCGACGAGGTCACCGGCCTCCATCCGCATCATCATCTGCCCGGCCCGGTCCGGCAGGAGCTGGGCCGCGCCCTCGGCACTCGCTCCGATGACGAAGGACACCAGCAGCACGAAGGGTATGAGCAGGCTCAACACGGCCGCCGCGCTCCGCAGGACGGCCGTCAGTCCCGCCGCGAACAGCGTCATCAGCGCCAGGTACATCCCGCAGCCGAACACGGACCGGACGGTGCCCGGGTCACCCAGCTCCATGGCGTACGGCCCCATGAACGACTGGCCGGCGACGAAGGTGACGAGGGCGGTGACCTCCCCCATCACGAAGGCGAGTACCCCCACCATGGCCATCTTCGACAGGTAGAAGCGGGTGCGGTTCGGCACGGCGGCCAGCGAGGTGCGCAGAGCTCCGTTGTGGAACTCGGCGGACAGCGCGTTCGCTCCGAAGGCCATCGCCGCTATCTGGCCGAAGTTGAGTCCGTAGTAAGCCGCGAGGAGCCTGTCGTCACCCATGCTGCCCTCTTCGGACTGGCCTATCGCCGCGGCGGTGAGCGCCTGGATCCCGGCGGTGGCGACGAAGACGGTGATGTAGGCGCCTATGGTGCCGCGGAGGGACCGCAGCTTGATCCATTCCGAGTGCAGGACGGGCAGGGTGGGCAGAGCAGCGCTCATGGCGAACCTCCTGAGTGGGGAAGAGGGGAAGATCAGCGGGTTGCGGTGAACTGGGCGTGATCGGCGGTGAGATCCAGGTAGGCCTGCTCCAGCGAGGCCCTGTCGTCGGCGAGTTCCAGCACGGGCACGCCCTCTCGGGCGGCCAGGCTGCCGACCTGATCGGCCTGTATGCCCTCGACGGTCCACCGCCCGTCGTCCGCGGTCACCAGCTCGAAGCCGTCCCGGGCCAGCGCGGCCCGCAGCCGAACCGGGTCGGAGGTGCGCAGGCGCACCCGCGGGGTACTGCGGGCGTCGATGAACTCCTCCATCGAGGTGTCGGCCAGCAGCCTGCCGTTGCCGAGCACGACCAGGTGGTCGGCGAGCGCCGAGGTCTCCGACATCAGATGGCTGGAGACGAGGACGGTGCGTCCCTCGGCGGCGAGACCGCGCATCAGCTCGCGGATCCAGATGATGCCTTCGGGGTCGAGGCCGTTGGTCGGCTCGTCCAGCAGCAGCACCCCGGGGTCGCCCAGCAGCGCCGCGGCTATGCCCAGGCGCTGGCGCATGCCGAGCGAGAAGGACTTGATCCTCCGCCTGGCCACGGAGGCTATCCCGGCCTGCTCCAGGACCTCCTCCACCCTGCGCATCGGGATCCGGTCGGCCGCCGCGAGGAAACGCAGGTGGTCCCGGGCGGTGCGCCCGCCGTGGGCCGCCTGGGCGTCCAGCAGCGCGCCGACCCGGTGCAGCGGGTCGGGGAAGTCGGTGAAGCGCTGCCCGCCGATCGTGGCCGTACCGGACGTGGCCCGGTCCAGGCCCAGCAGCAGGCGCATCGTGGTGGACTTGCCGGCGCCGTTGGGGCCGAGGAAGCCGGTGACCCGTCCGGGCAGGACATCGAAGGTGAGGCCGTCCACCGCACGGTGGGTGCCGTATGCCTTGGTGAGTTCTCGGATCTCGATGCTGTTCATGGCTCAAGACTCGCCGCCGGCCCCACTCCCCTCCCTCCCCCATGCGAGGGTGCCGTCTCCCCCACGTGGGGGAGACGCCTGCCGGCCGCCGACTGTCACGATGAGTGCATGTACCGACTGCTCCGTGCCGCGCTCCAACCGGTGACCTACTCACGCTGGTTGCACCTCTGCGTGCCCATCCTGCTGGTGGCCCTCTGGATGTTCATAGGGCCCGAGATGCCGTGGGTTCCGCTGCTCATCGCGGTACCGCTCGGTCTGGTCCCCTGGGTGCGGCTGGTCGAGGGGCTGCAGGCGCGGTTCCTGCTGACGCCGCACGACTGGGACCGCTCGGAGAGCACCATCAGCGCGGTCCCCTCCAAGCGGTGGAACGACCGGTGGCGGACCCTGGTGTGGCTCGAGGTGCGGCTCGTCCTCGCGGCGGGCGCCTGGGTCCCGACGGTGTGGCTCCCGGCCATGACGGTCGAGCTGGTCTCGATCGCGATAGGGCATCCGCTGGGTGGGGACCTCATGCTTCCCTTCGCGCCCCCGCGGTGGGCCGCCGCGCTGCTGGTGCCGGTGCCGCTGGTCCTGCTCATCGCCATAGTGGTGCTGCTCGGGGAGCTGATCACCGCGATCGCCCAGCGGCTGCTGGGGCCTTCGGCGGCCGAGCGGCTCACCGCGCTGGAGGTCCGGACCGAACAGCTGCTGGAGCGGAACCGGATCGCCCGCGAACTGCACGACTCCATCGGGCACGCGCTGACGGTGGCGGTGGTGCAGGCGGGGGCCGCCCGGGCCGCCGGCGACCCGGAGTTCACGGACCGGGCGCTGTGCGCGATCGAGGAGACGGGCCGGGCCGCGCTGGAGGATCTGGAACGGGTCCTGGGCGTCCTGAGGGAGTCCGGGCAGCAACCGTCGCAGCGGCCGACGCTCGTGGAGGCGGACCGGCTGCTGGAGTCGGCCCGGGCCTCCGGGGCGGCGGTGGACGCACAACTGACCGGCCCGCTCGACAAGTTGCCGGGGCCGGTCACCCGGGAGGGGTACCGGATCCTTCAGGAGGCGCTCACGAACGTGCTGCGGCACTGCGGGCCGGTGCCCGTCCGGGTGAGGATCGAGATGGCCGGGGGCCGGCTGGACCTGGAGGTGTCGAACCCGCTGCCGGCGGGGCCGGCCCTGACACAGGGCAGCGGAAGCGGGCTGCGCGGGATGCGGGAGCGGGCCGCGCTGCTCGGCGGGGAGGCCGAGACCGGTCCGTACGAGGGCAGTTGGAGGGTGCGCGCCCGGCTTCCACTGGAGCGAATACGCTGACCGGATGCCGGTTACCGTACTGCTCGTCGACGACGAACCCCTCGTGCGCGCGGGTCTGCGCGCAGTCCTTGACTCCCAGCCCGACATCGAGGTGGTGGGTGAGGCCGCGGACGGGGCCTCCGTGGTCCCGCTCGTCCGCCAGCTCAGGCCGGACGTGGTGGCGATGGACGTGCGGATGCCGCTGCTCGACGGGATCGAGGCGACCCGGGCGGTCCTGAAGTCGGTGGACTCCCCGCCGAAGATCCTCGTGGTCACCACCTTCGAGAACGACGAGTACGTCTACCAGGCGTTGCGGGCCGGAGCCGACGGGTTCCTGCTGAAGCGGGCCCGGCCTTCGGAGATCGTGCACGCGGTGCGGCTGGTGGCGGAGGGCGAGACGCTGCTCTTCCCGGCGGCGGTGCGGGCGCTGGCCGCGGAGTACGGGAACCGGAAGGCCCGGGCGGTGCTGGAGCGGGCCGCGCTGACCGAGCGGGAGGAGGCGGTGCTGCGGCTCATGGCGCGGGGGCTCACCAACGTGGAGATCGCGGCCGACCTGATCATCGGCACGGAGACGGTCAAGTCCCACGTCAGCGCGATCCTGGCAAAACTGGGGGCGCGGGACCGCACCCAGGCCGTGATCATGGCGTACGAGTCGGGGTTCGTCTCACCGGCCTGAGGAAGAGCTGATTCCGGCCGATGGGGGGCCGCTTCTCGCCGCCGCACCGGGGGCGCAGTACGATCCGGCTGACAAGCTCGCTAGCTGGGAGGACACACGTTGGGGCAGCTGACCGGCGGGGACCCCTCTCTGCTCCGGCGGATCAATTCCGCCGTCGTGCTGCGCGCGCTGCGCACGGCCGGATCGCCGACCCTCACCGACCTCACACGCCTGACCGGGCTCTCCCGGCCGACCGTCGAAGGTGTCGTGGAGGGGCTGATCGGGACCGGGCTCGTCGTCGAGGCCGAAGCGGAGGAAGGCGCGCGACGCCAGGGACGGCCGGCCAGACGGTTCCGGTTCCGGGCCGAGGCGGGACACCTGCTGGGCATCGAGATCGGTTCGCACCGGATCGCGGTGCTGCTGTCCGGGCTGGACGGCCGCGTCATCGGCGCCGGCACCAAGGACGTCGCGGAGGAGGCGTCCGCGGACGAGCGGCTGGAGCGGGTGCGGGCGGCCGTCGCCGATCTGCTGCGCCGCGCAGGCGTCCCGCGGGACTCCCTGCGGGCGGTCGGGGTCGGCAGCCCCGGGATCGTGGAGGCGGACGGCACGGTCCGCCTCGGCACGGCGCTGCCCGGCTGGACCGGGCTGCCGCTCGGGGAGCGGCTGCGCCGCTCGTTCCGCTGCCCCGTACAGGTGGAGAACGACGCCAACGCGGCGGCGGTCGCCGAGCACTGGAAGGGCGCCGCGCGGGACACCGGCGACATGGTGTTCGTGATGGCCGGGCTCAGTCCCGGCGCCGGCTCGCTGATCGGCGGCCGGCTGCACCGGGGCTTCGGCGGGGCGGCCGGTGAGATCGGCGCCCTGCACCTGCTGGGCCGCGAGGTCACTCCCGAGCGGCTGCTGTCGACCACGGGCGAGCCGCTGCACCCCCTGGACGAGCCTGCCGTCGCCGAGGTCTTCGCGATGGCCGGGCGGGGCGACGAGCGTGCGGTGGCCGCGGTGGAGCGGTTCCTGCAGCGGCTGGTCCACGACGTGGCGGCGCTGGTCCTGGCGATGGATCCGGAGCTGGTGGTCGTCGGCGGCTGGGCGGCCGGGCTCGACGGGGTCCTGGAGCCCCTGCGCCGGGAGCTGGAGCGCTACTGCCTGCGCCCGCCTCGGGTGGCCCAGTCCCTGCTCGGCGAGGCCGCGGTGGCGACGGGCGCCCTGCGGCTCGCGCTGGACCACGTCGAGGAGGAGCTCTTCGCCGTGGAGAAGAAGGTCACGGCCCGCCGCTGACCGCTGACCGGCCGTCCCGCGGTCACTCCGGGGCCGGCCGGGCCGTGACGGCCCGGCCCAGGCCGTGTGTCAGGAGGCGACGCGGGGTTCGTGGGTGATCTCGACGTTGCCCGAGTCGCCGAAGGTGAGGCGGCAGGTGTCGGCGCGGTAGGTGGCCACCGAGACGGCGGCCGTGCCCGCGGCGGTGAAGTAGCGGGTGGTGACGAGGAGGACCGGGGCGCCGGGCAGGCGGTCCAGTTCCTTGGCGTCGTCGGCGCGCGCGGAGCCGAGCTCCACCGAGCGGTCCTGGCCGTCGAGGACCAGTCGCTGCAGCTCGCGCAGGACGGCGCGGGCACGGGCCGGTCCGGACGGAGCCTCGATCGCCGGGAGTCCGGGCACCGAGGCGGCCGGAACGTAGAGCAGCTCGGCGGCGACGGCCTGGCCCTGCGTGACCCTGGTGCGGCGCACCGTGTGCACCGGCTGGTCGGCGGCGAAGTCCCCACCGGTACCGAGGAGCTTGAGCACCGCGGCGGGCGGCAGGCTCTCCGCCGCGTCCACCGGCTGCCAGTCGTCGGCGCCGTCGCCGGGCCAGCTGTGCCGCGCGGTGCCGACGGCCACGCCCACGCGCGGCGGGGCGACGGTGGTGCCGACTCCGCGGCGACGCTGCAGCCGGCCTTCGAGCTCCAGCTGCTCCAGCGCCTGACGCAGGGTCGCACGGGCGACGCCGAAACGGGCGGCGAGTTCACGCTCGTTGGGCAGGACCTCGCCGACGGCGAAGTCCTGGTCGAGCGCCTCGCTGAGGACGGTCTTGAGGTGCCAGTACTTCGGCTCCGGCGCCGTTTCGAGCTGCGTGGTCCCCACCCTGACTCCTCCTGCCGTCGCTGCACTCGCCGTGTGTTCCAGCGGCAGTTCCGCGCCCTTGTTTATTAAAGGTTCCTGCACTATCCCTGCGACGATAGGACGGTGCACCCCCTTGGTCAAGACCAATGCTCATCCCTTTGCCGGGCAGATCGGGCATACGCATCAAGCCGTTCACGGGATGTTCTCGTGGTTCTCGTGCGCTCCGAAGGCTTGTAGTCAAGGGCTACCGGACGGTAATCATGGCGGTAGGCCTTACTGACACCCTGTCTCGCACGCGTCCCACCGACGAGGAGCAGCAGCATGACCGCCACGGTCTCCTTCACGTTCGATTCGCCGCTCGGCCCCCGCACCACCACCGTCGCCTACGAGCGCAAGGGCTCCGGCGAACCGCTTCTCCTGCTGCACGGCATCGGCCATCACCTCCAGGCCTGGCGGCCGGTGACCGACATCCTGGCCGCCGAGCACGACGTGATCGCCGTCGATCTGCCGGGCTTCGGCGCCTCGGAGGCCCTGCCGCAGGGGGTTCCGTACACGCTGGGGACCGTGGCCCCCGCGCTCGGGGCGCTCTGCGCGACCCTCGGTGTCGAGCGCCCGCACGTCGCGGGCAACTCGCTCGGCGGGCTGCTCGCCCTCGAAATGGGCCGGAGCAAGCTCGTCCGCTCGGTCACCGCCCTGTCCCCCGCCGGGTTCTGGACGGAGGGCGAGCGCCGCTACGCCTTCGCCACCCTCCTCGCGATGCGGGCCGGCGCCAAGGCCCTGCCCCTCCCCGCGGTACGGCGGCTCTCGCGCACCGCCGCCGGCCGCGCCGCGCTCACCGGGACCATCTACGCCCGCCCGGCCCGCCGTTCGCCGGAGGCCGTGGTCGCCGAGACGCTCGCCCTGCGCGATGCCACCGGTTTCGAGGAGACCCTGGCCGCCGGCGGTTCCGTACGGTTCACAGACGACGTGCCCGGTCTGCCGGTCACCATCGCCTGGGGGACGCGCGATCGGCTGCTGCTGCGCCGCCAGGGCGTGCGCGCCAAGCACACCGTCCCCGACGCCCGGCTGGTCCGGCTCCCGAGGTGCGGTCACGTCCCGATGAACGACGACCCGGCGCTCGTCTCCCGGGTGATCCTTGACACGGCCCGCCGCGCGAGCCTCGTGACGGCCTGAACGGCTACCCGGGTAACCACCCGCAGCGCCTCCCGAAATACTGGGCGAAGTACCGGGTGGCGAACGGATGAGCGGCTGACGGCTGTTCATCCCAGGTTCGCGTGGGCGACGCGGCCGGGCCGGGGTGCGGCGGCACGCTGGTCCGACCCGTCCTCGCCGGCCCCTGGAGACGCACCGATGGCATCGATGCCGCACACCCGACGGACCCTCATCGGGGGTTCCCTCGCCCTGTCCTCCGCACTGTTCGCCGCTCCGGCACTCGCCGCCCCCGCCTTCGCCCGCTCCGACCGGCCGAAGGCGCTCTGGGGCGTCCAGTCCGGCGAGATCACCGCCCACTCGGCCGCCGTCTGGACCCGTTCCGACCGCCTCGCGCGGATGTACGTCGAGACCTCCCCGAGCGAGGCGTTCCGCTACGCCGTACGCCGCCACCGCGGCCCGTTGCTCGGCCCGTCGAGCGACTTCACCGGGACCACCGTCCTGCGCGACCTCCCACCCGGGCAGCAGATCCACTACCGCGTCGTCTTGGCGGACCCCGACGATCCCCGCCGCACCGCCGAGCCGGTCCACGGCACCTTCCGCACCACCCCCGTCTCCCGCCGCCACGACGTGCGCTTCCTGTGGTCGGGAGACCTGGCGGGCCAGGGCTGGGGCATCAACCCCGACCTCGGCGGCTACCGCGTCTTCGACGAAATGCGGCTGCGCAACCCCGACTTCTTCCTCTTCAGCGGCGACACGATCTACGCCGACGGGCCGATCAAGGAGTCCGTACCCCTGCGCGACGGCAGCCTCTGGCGCAACGTGACCACCGAGGAGAAGGCGAAGGTCGCCGAGACGCTCGCCGAGTTCCGCGGGAACTTCCGCTACAACCTGCTCGATCGCAACCTCACCGCCTTCAACGCCCAGGTCCCCGTCCTCGCCCAGTGGGACGACCACGAGGTGCGCAACAACTGGTACCCCGGCCAGCTCATCGACGACCCCCGCTACACCGTCAAGGAGGCCGACACCCTCGCCGGCCGCGCCCGCCAGGCCTTCGGCGAGTACTTCCCCGTCACCGACCTGCGCGGCGGCCGCGCCGAGGGCCGGATGTACCGGGTGATGCGGTACGGCCCGCTGCTCGACGTCTTCGTGCTCGACATGCGCACGTACCGCGACGCCAACTCCCCCGGCACCCGGACCGAGGACCCCATCGGCATCCTCGGCCCCGAACAGCTGGCCTGGGTCACACGCGAGCTCTCCCGCTCCCGCGCCACCTGGAAGGTCATCGCCGCCGACATGCCGCTCGGCATCGTCGTGCCCGACGGGACCGCGAACTTCGAGGCGGTCGCCCAAGGCGACCCGGGCGCTCCGCTGGGCCGGGAGCTCCAGATCGCCGAACTCCTGCGCCACATCAAGCACCAGCGCATCACCGGCACCATCTGGCTCACCGCCGACGTGCACTACACCGCCGCGAATCACTACGCGCCCGAACGGGCCGCCTTCACCGACTTCGCGCCGTTCTGGGAGTTCGTGTCCGGCCCGATCGGTGCCGGCGGCTTCCCGGCCGGGCGGCTCGACGCCACCTTCGGCCCGGAGACGGCGTACGTCCAGTCGGCCCCCTTCGCCAACATGTCGCCGTCGGAGAACCCTCCGTACTACGGCGAGGTCGACATCGACGGCGGCAGCGGGGAGCTCACGGTCCGGCTGCGCCGCCAGGGCGGCGGCGTACTGTTCACCAGGACGCTCCAGCCCGGCCGCGTGGGCCAGTAGGGCGCGGGCCCGGGGGCTCACCCCCTCGTTTCCGGAAATGGCTCGGAAAACTGGATGAAATCGGCCAGACGGACACTTAACCAGTCGGTCACAGACCGTTCGTGATCACGCAACACCCCTGAGCCACAGTGGTGTGCATGACTGACCGTAGCCTCGCCTCCGCCCAGCGTCCCCACCGCCACCACTGGCGCCGCGACCTCGTCGAACTCGCCGCCCTGTTCTGCGCCGTCGCGGTCGCCGACGCCATCGCCAATCTCGTCGTGCACGGTCCGAGGGGCCCGATCCTGCTGGTCGCCTCGGCCATCGCACTCCTGGTGACCGCGGCGTTCCACACCTGGTGGGCGCGGCGGCACAGCCATGCGCCGCCGCCGCAGAGCACAGCGCCAAGTGATCCGACGTCGCCCCCGGCCGCCGCCTCCGGCCCGACCGCGACGGCGACCGCCACCACCAGCCTGTGGCGGATGCGCACGACCGTACGGGACGAGCCCGGCTCCCTCGCGGCCGTCTGCACCGCGCTCGCCCGCAGCGGCGTCGACATCCTGACCCTCCAGACGCACCCGCTGCCCGAGGGCGGCACGGTCGACGAGTTCCTGCTGCGCGCCCCGCAGCAGCTGGCCTCCGCCGATCTGACCCGCGCCATCTCCGGGGCCGGCGGCCACAGCACGTGGATCGAGCGGGCCGACGCCCACGACCTCGTCGACACCCCGACCCGCGTCCTGGGCCTGGCCACCCGCACCGCCCTCGACGCCGCCGAGCTCCCCCTCGCGCTGCGCCAGCTGCTCGGCCGCTGCACCATCCACTCGATTCCGGCGACCACCCTCTCCGGCCGCCCCAACCTCGGCGCGGACGCGCCCGTCGAAGGGGTCCTGGAGGCCACCGTCATGCGGCTGTGCGACCCCTCGGGCGGCGCGATCACCGTGGAGCGTCCCTACCTGCCCTTCACCCCGACCGAGTTCGCCCGCGCCCGCGCCCTGGTCGAGCTCGACGCCCGGCTCGGCCCCCGCGTCCCGCGCAGCCAGGACGTGCTGACCCTGCCCGAGGGCAACGAGATCACCGTGCGCCGCGCCGACGGCTCCGACCAGGCGGCGGCCCGGGCCATGCACGACCGCTGCTCCGAGCGCACCCTCGGGCTGCGCTACCACGGGCCGGTCGTCGACGCCGACCGCTACCTCGGCCACCTGCTGAGCCCCCGCTTCGGCCGCACCCTCGCCGCCACCACCGCCTCCGGGAAGCTCGTCGCCCTCGGCCACCTGCTGTGGGACGGCGACGAGACCGAGGTCGCCCTGCTCATCGAGGACGACTGGCAGCGCCGCGGCATCGGCTCCGAGCTGCTGCGCCGGCTCATCGCGATGGCCGTCGAGGCCGGCTGCGACAGCGTGTACGCCGTCACGCAGGCCGCCAACACCGGCATGGTCGCCGCCATGCGCGGCCTCGGCCTCCCCCTCGACTACCAGATCGAGGAGGGCACCCTGGTGATCACCGCCCGGCTCGACGCCACCCCGGTCAGCTCGCGCCTGCCCTACGAGCTGGGGCGCGACCAGCAGGCCGCCGCGCGCCGCCCGCACTGAAGCCCCGTCGCCCCGAGCACCCGGCCCAGACCTGACCAGACTTGCCCAGACCGGCCCAGACCGGCCCAGACCGGTCAGGACCGGTCAGGACCGGTCAGGACCGGCGCGAACCGGCCCGCGGACCGCCGCGGGCCGGCCTTCGCCGGGTCCGGGCCGGATCGCCGGAAGCCCGTACGAACCGCCTGTAACGGCACGACCGGCAATCCGGATGGAGAGCGTCCGCGGTCCTTCCGATCCGGCCGAACTCCGGGTCTTCCGGCCCCCGACCGCCCCGCCCACACGGCGCGAACTCGCCTGCGCAGAGAGCTGGTTGACCTCCTCCCGCACACCCGCCGGGGCCGGCCCCGGTCCACGTCGGAAGGCTGACGGCAATCTGTGATGACGGGAGCACGTCCCACATACGAAGATGGCCGCATGTCAGAGATCCTCCAGAACGGCAGCGCACCTCAACTGCCCCGCCAGGTGGCCGACGCGTACGTCGATGCCCTCATCGCCCTCGACCCGATCACGGGCACCTACCTCGGTGTCGCCGCGAGCTCCAGCAAGCTTCCGGACTTCTCGCCGGCGGGTCGCGCGGCCGTCGCCGAGCTGGCCCGCGACACGCTCGCCCGCCTCGACGCCGCCGAGGCGCTGCCGGGTGCCGAGAGCGACGCCGAGCGCCGCTGCGCCCGTCTGCTGCGCGAGCGCCTCAGCGCCGAGCTCGCCGTCCACGAGGCCGACGAGCACCTGTGCGCCGTCAGCAACATCCACGGTCCCGCGCACGAAGTCCGCGAGGTCTTCACCCTGACCCCCTCCGACACCGAGGAGGACTGGGCGGCGATCGCCGAGCGCCTGCGCGCCGTCCCGGCCGCCTTCGCCGGCTACCGCGAGAGCCTGGGGCTCGGCCTGGAGCGCGGCCTGTACGGTGGCCCGCGCGCCACCACGACCATGATCGGCCAGCTCGGCGCGTGGGCGGGTGAGGGCGGCGAGGGCGGTGCCTTCTTCGAGGAGTTCGTCTCCGCCGGCCCGGACGCCCTGCGCGCCGAGCTGGACGCGGCCGCCGCCGGCGCCACCGCCGCCGTCGTCGAACTGCGCGACTGGCTGAGCGCGGTGTACGCCCCGGCCGTCGAGGACAAGCCGGACACGGTGGGCCGCGAGCGCTACGCCCGCTGGTCGCGCTACTTCAACGGCACGGACCTCGACCTGGACGAGGCCTACGCCTACGGCTGGGCGGAGTACCACCGGCTGCTCGCCGAGATGAAGACCGAGGCCGCCAAGATCCTCCCGGGCGTGGGCCCCTGGGAGGCGCTGAAGCACCTGGACGAGCACGGCACCCACATCGAGGGCGTGGACGAGGTCCAGGCCTGGCTGCAGGGCCTGATGGACGAGGCCATCGAGAACCTCGACGGCACGCACTTCGAACTCGCCGAGCGGGTCCGCAAGGTGGAGTCCCGGATCGCCCCGCCGGGCGGCCCCGCGGCCCCGTACTACTCCTCCCCCTCGGAGGACTTCTCCCGCCCGGGCCGCACCTGGCTGCCCACCATGGGCCAGACCCGCTTCCCGGTCTACGACCTGGTCTCCACCTGGTACCACGAGGGTGTGCCGGGCCACCACCTGCAGCTCGCGCAGTGGACGCACGTGGCGGACCAGCTGTCCCGTTACCAGGCCACCGTCGGCTGGGTCAGCGCCAACTGCGAGGGCTGGGCCCTGTACGCGGAGCGGCTGATGGACGAGCTGGGCTATCTCAAGGACGCCGAGCAGCGCCTGGGTTACCTGGACTGCCAGATGATGCGCGCGGCGCGGGTCATCGTGGACATCGGCATGCACGTGGGGCTGCGGATCCCGGACGACTCTCCGTTCCACCCGGGCGAGAACTGGACGGTCGACCTGGCTCAGGAGTTCTTCGGCCTGCACAGCGGCCGGCCGGCGGACTTCATCGAGAGCGAGCTGACCCGCTACCTGTCGATGCCGGGGCAGGCTATCGGCTACAAGCTGGGCGAGCGCGCCTGGCTGCTGGGCCGGGAGAACGCGCGGGCCGCGCACGGCGAGTCCTTCGACCTGAAGGCCTGGCACATGGCGGCGCTGTCGCAGGGCTCGCTGGGGCTGGACGACCTGGTGGACGAGCTGTCGAAGCTCTGACGGCGCGGCTCGTGCCGTCCGCTACGAACGACTGACGGGCCGCTCGTCTCCCCCGGGGGACGAGCGGCCCGTCCGCGTGGGCCTCGTAGGCCACATGGGCCGCGGACCCCTCGCACGCCTCGGCAAGCGCTCACGCCTCGTAAGGCGCTCACGTCAGCAGCCGCAGTCGTCCGAGTCGGTGGGCGCGGTCAGCGGGTCGGCCTCGGCGCGCTGCTGGCTGCCCTGCCAGGTCTCGACCTCGAAGCCCTCGCGGATCCAGTACTCGATGCCGCCGAGCATCTCCTTGACCTGGAAGCCGAGTTCGGCGAGGGCGAGGGCGGAGCGGGTGCCGCCGTTGCAGCCCGGGCCCCAGCAGTACGTCACCACGGGGACGTTCTTGTCGAGGAGCCGCTCGGCCTGCTCGGGGATGAGGGCGGTCGGCAGGTGGATGGCTCCGGGCACGTGGGCCTGGTCCCAGGACGGGGTGGAGCGGGAGTCGATGAGCTGGAAGCCGAGCTCGACGCCCTGTTCCCGGTGGGCCTTGAAGGCGCTCGCGACGTCCGAGACGTCCGCGTGGAAGGCGAGGCTCGCGGCGAAGTACGCGGCGGCCGCGGCCGGGGAGGCCGGAGGCACCCGGAGCACGGGGTTGGCGGTGGCGGTGGCGGTGGCGGTGTTCTTCGTCGTCGTCATGGCAAGAAATCTACGATTTGTTGATCACTTCTCGGAAGCGACTTTCCCCGGCCCTTTCCTTGTCCTGCCGGGGAATCCCCTGCTAGACCTGCACCATGACCGACTATTCCCCTGACGCCACCGATTGGCGCATCCTCGAAGTCCTCCAGCGGGACGGCCGCGCCAGTTTCACCGAGCTCGCCCGGTCCGTGTCCATGTCCGCGAGCGCGGTCACCGAGCGGGTCCGCCGGCTGGAGGAGACCGGCATCATCACCGGCTACACGGCCGTGGTGGACCCGGAGAAGCTCGGCAAGTCGATCCTCGCCCTGGTGCGGCTGCGCTATCCGCACGGCAACTACAAGCCGTTCCACGACTTCCTGGACGCCACCTCCGAGATCCTGGAGGCCCACCACGTCACGGGGGACGACTGCTTCGTGCTCAAGGTCGCGGCCCGCTCGATGGGGCACCTGGAGGAGGTCACGGGCCGGATCTCCGGCCTCGGTGCGGTCACGACGAGCATCGTCTACTCCTCGCCCCTGCCCAGGAGGCCCCTCAGTCCGTGAGCGCCGCCGTGCGGTGGCGCACGACGGAGCCGCCGCGCTGCTTGACGATCTCCAACTGGGCCTGGACCCGGGTCCGCAGGTCGGCGACGTGGCTGACGATGCCGACGCTGCGGTCCCGCTCGCGCAGCGAGTCCAGTACGTCGAGCACCTCGTCCAGCGCCTGGTCGTCGAGGCTGCCGAAGCCCTCGTCGATGAAGAGGGTGTCGAGGCGCATGCCGCCCGCCTCGTCGGTGACCACGTCGGCGAGGCCCAGCGCGAGGGCGAGCGAGGCGAAGAAGGTCTCGCCGCCCGACAGGGTGGCGGTGTCCCGCTCGCTGCCGGTCCAGGCGTCGACCACGTGCAGGCCGAGGCCGGAGCGCCCGCGTCCGCCCGCCCGCGCGTCGGAGTGGACCAGGGTGTAGCGGCCGCCGGACATGCGCAGCAGCCGTACCGTCGCGGCGGCGGCCACCTGCTCCAGGCGGGCCGCCAGCACGTAGGCCTCCAGCCGCATCTTGCGCTCGTTGTCGGCGGAGGTGCCCGCGGTGAGTCCGGCCAGCCGGGCGACGCGGTCGTAGGCCTCCCGCAGCGGGCCCAGCGCGCGCAGTTCCTGCTCGGCCTGCCGGGAGAGGCGGTCCAGCTCCCTGCAGCGCTCCCGGGCCGCGTCGGCGGCCGACCCCGCCGTACGAAGCCTCGCCGCGGCCCGGGCCGCGTACGCCTCGGCCCGCTCCGGTTCGGCCGGGGGCAGTGCCGCCGCTTCGGCGGCGCCGGTTTCGCCGCGGCGGTCCGCGAGGAGGGCCTCCTCCGTCTGCCAGGCGTCCAGCCGGTGTTGGAGCGCGGTGCGTTCGTACTCGGGGAGCACCGCGTCGGCGGCGGCCTCGATGGTGTCGAAGCCGGCCTTGAAGGCGGCGTCGGCGAGCTGGTCGTCGGCCTCCTTCAGCCGGGCGGCGGTGCCCTCGGCGCGGCGCAGCGCCCCGGCGGCGGACGAGACCATCCGGACCCGGTCCTCCAGGGTGCGGGCGCGGGCCGCGACGGTGGGGGCGCCGTCCCGTACGAGGGTCAGTTCGGCCTCCAGGGCGGCCTGTTCCCGGCCCAGGGCCTCGCGGCGCGAGGCCCTGGCGGCGGCCCGGGTCTCGGCGCCCTGCCGCTCGGAGCTGCGCGTGGCGTGCTCCCGTTCGGCGCGGGCGAGCTGTTCGCGGGCGGAGTGCAGTCCGGCGGCCGCCGCGTGGGCGGCGGCATGCCGGGCGCTCAGGTCCGAGGTGAGGGCGAGGAGTTCGGCGGTGGTGGCGTCCCCGGCGGCGGCCGCGGCCTCGGCGCGGGCCTCCCGGGCGGCGGCGAGCCGGCGTTCGACGGCGGCCCGGGCCTGCTCGGCCCGCTCGAAGAGGCCGTGGGCGGCGTCCTCGGCGGCGCGGTCCACGTGGCCGGGGGCCGGGCGGGCCGGAGCAGGGTGCTCCGCGGACCCGCACACGGTGCAGGCCTCCCCCGCCACCAGGGCCTCGGCGAGTTCGGCGGCGATGCCGCGCAGCCGGGCCTCCTTGAGCTCCAGCCAGCGCTCCCGGGCGGCGGCCGAGTCCTCGCGCAGGGTGAGCAGTTCGGCCTCGGCGCGGTCCGCGTCCGCGGCGAGCTCGTCCCTGCGGCGGGCGGCATTGAGGTGCATCCGGGCGGGTTCCAGCCGGCCCGCGAGCTGTTCGGCGAGGGTGGCGGCCTGCTGGGCGGCGTCCACGCGCTCCTGCAGGGCGGTCCGGGTCGCCTCCCAGCGCTCCAGCCACTCGGCGGACTCCTGGTGCTGTTCCTCGGCGGCCCGGGACTCCCGTTCCAGGTCGGCGCGCTCGCGGCCGATCTCGGAGCTGCGCTGTTCGGCCCGGTGGGCGGCGCCGAGCGCGCCGAGGTCCTCGCGCAGCCGCTGTTCCACGGCGGCCAGCTGTTCGGTGCCCGCCTCCTTCAGCTGCGTCGGGAGTTCCGCGCGGGTGGCCGCCTCCGCGTGCGCGGCGGCGAGGTGGGCGGCGGAGGCGGCGCCGCGCAGTTCCAGGGCGGGGGCGACCAGGGCGCCGCGCCGGGCCCGGTCCAGGAGATCGCGCACCCGCTCCCGCTCGGGCTCCGCCTCGGCGAGCAGGGCGGCCCGGCGGACGGTCTCCGCGTGCCGGCGCTGGAGCCGGTCGAGCTCGCGCGCGTCCTCGGCGGCCCGCCGGGCGCTGTGGTGGCGGCTCTCGACGGCGGCGAGCGCGTACTCGGCGACGTCCAGCCGTTCCCGGGCCGAGCAGCGGGCGACGGCCGCCCAGGCGCGGATCGCGTCGGCGAGCCCGGGATCCCCGGGCTGGTGTCCGGGCAGCGGCCAGGCCCGCAGGTCGGCGCTGTCCCCGGCGGCCTGGGCGAGCCGCTGCGCGGTGTGCAGCACCTTCTCGTCGCCGGCCCGGACCTTGGCCTCGGCTGCCCGGCGGCGCTCTGCGAGCAGGGCCTCGACGGCGGCGAAGCGGCGGGTGTCGAAGAGGCGGCCGAGGAGCCGGCCGCGGGCGGCCTCGTCGGCCCGCAGGAACTTCGCGAACTCCCCCTGCGGCAGCAGGACGACCTGGCAGAACTGCTCGCGGCTCATGCCGAGCAGCTGCTCGATCTCCTCGCCGATCTCCTGGTGGGAGCGGCTGAGCGGTTCCCAGCCCCCGCCGGTGTGCTCGCGCAGCCGGCTCTGTGCCTTGTCCTTGGTGGTGCCGGTGCCGCGCTTCTTCGGGCGCTCCTGCTCGGGGCGGCGGGTGATCTCCAGGCGGCGGCCGCCCGCGGTGAGTTCGAGGGTGACCTCGGTGGGGGTCCCGGCGGACGCGTGGTCGCTGCGCAGGCTGGTGCCGGGGGCCTGGCGGGGGCCGGGCACGGAGCCGTAGAGCGCGTAGCAGACGGCGTCGAGCACGGAGGTCTTGCCCGCTCCGGTGGGCCCGTGCAGCAGGAAGATCCCGGCGCCGGACAGGGCGTCGAAGTCGATCTCCTGGGGCTCGGCGAAGGGCCCGAAGGCGGTGACCGCCAGCCGGTGCAGCCTCATCGGTGGGTCTCCTGACGGCTGTCGTCGGCCCGTACGTCGTCGAAGGCGCCCTGGAGGACGGCCCGTTCGGCCTCGTCCGCCCGGCCGCCGCCGCGCACGTGGGCGACGAAGTCCTCGGCGATCTCCTGATCGCTGCGGCCGCGCAGCCGCTGGGCGTAGGAGGAGCCGGACTCCTCCTCGCGGCCCTCGGGGTCGAAGGCGAGGCTGAGGGTGTGCGGGAAGCGGGCGGCGAGCCGGGCCATGGGGTCGTCGGGGCGTACCGGGTCGGTGAGGGTGGCCTCGACCCAGGCGTCCTCGTGCACCGCGTGCGCCGGATCCGCCAGCAGGTCGTCGAGGCGTCCGCGCAGCCGTGCGAGGGGGCGCGGTACGGGGGTGTCGATCCGCTCGGCGCCGGCGATCTCCCCGTCCGCGCCCAGTTCGATCAGCCACATGGTCTTGCGGTGGTGGACTTCCGAGAAGGAGTACGCGAGCGGGGAACCGGAGTAGCGGACCCGTTCGTTGATGGTCTGGCAGCCGTGGAGGTGGCCGAGGGCGGCGTAGTCCACTCCGTCGAAGACCGAGGCGGGCACGGCCTCGACCCCGCCGACGGTGATGTCGCGCTCGCTGTCGCTGGGCTGCCCGCCGGTGACGAAGGCGTGTGCCAGGACGACGGAGCGGGTGCCGGGCGCGCGGGCGGCCAGGTCGGTCCGGATCCGGTCCATGGCCGCGCCCAGTACCGCCTCGTGGCTGACCCTGTCCGCGCTGAACTCGTCCTTCACCAGGGCCGGTTCCAGGTACGGCAGCCCGTACAGCGCCACCTCGCCGTGCGCGTCGGCCAGGACGACGGGGTGGGCGCAGCCGGCCGGGTCGGTCCGCAGGTGGATCCCGGCCCGGTCGATCAGCCCGGCGCCGACGCCGAGCCGGCGCGCGGAGTCGTGGTTGCCGGAGATCATCACGGTGGGCACGCCGAGGTCGGCGAGCCGGTGCAGGGTGCGGTCGAACAGCTCGACGGCGGGCAGCGGGGGCACGGCCCGGTCGTAGACGTCGCCGGCGACGAGGACGGCGTCGACCTCGCGCTCGCGGACGGTCTCGACGAGGTGGTCGACGAAGGCGGCCTGGGCGCCGAGCAGGTTCACCCGGTGGAAGGCCCGGCCAAGGTGCCAGTCCGAGGTGTGCAGGAACTTCACTCGCCGGCCCCGCCGCGCATGCCGTCTCCCCCTGGTCGTCTCCCGCTCGCTGAACCCCTCTACGCTAACCCGTCCCCGGGGCGCTCAGGGCGCGTACGTCTCTCCGCCGAGGGTGAGGCCGGCGGTGCCCGCCGTGCTGTCGGCGAGCCAGGCCTCGAAGGCGGGCAGGTCCGCCTCCGGGAGGGCGACCTCGATCTCCACCGCGGAGCCGTAGCGCAGGTCCACCACGGTCCGGCCGGTGGCGCGCAGGTCGTTCTGGGTCTTGCCGGCCCGCTGGTGATCGACGGTGACGGTGGCCAGCCGGTAGCGGCGCCGGGTGACGGTGCCGAGCTCGTCGAGGGCCTCGCCGACGACCCCGCCGTAGGCCCTGATCAGACCGCCGGCGCCGAGTTTCACGCCGCCGTAGTAGCGGGTGACCACGGCGACGGTGTAGCGGATGTCGCGGCGCACGAGCATCTGCAGCATCGGGACCCCGGCGGTGCCGCCGGGCTCGCCGTCGTCGCTGGCCTTCTGGACGGAGGCGTCGGCGCCGATCACGTAGGCGAAGCAGTTGTGCGTGGCGGTGGGGTGCTCCTTGCGGATGCGCGCGACGAACTCCTGCGCCTCCTGCTCGGTCGCGGCGGGCGCGAGCGAGCACAGGAACCGCGAGCGGTTGATCTCGGACTCGTGCACGCCCTCGCGGGCGACCGTCGCGTACTGGTCTGCCTTCACCGCTCCACCCTACGGGGAATCGGACATGTGTCCTTTCGGTTGACCAGGCTGAACGGCAACGGCAGCAGACTCGAACGACGGACGAGAACCACAGGAGGCGGCGCCCGTGTACGGCGACCCGGCAACCATCCGCAAGATCCTCACCGAGCTCGGCGACACCTGGGCCGTGGTGGGCCTCTCGAACAACCAGGACCGGGCGGCCTACGGGGTGGCGCGCGTGCTCCAGCGGTTCGGCAAGCGCGTGATCCCCGTACACCCCAAGGCCGAGACGGTGCACGGCGAGCCCGGGTACGCCTCGCTGGCGGAGATCCCGTTCAAGGTGGACGTCGTCGACGTCTTCGTGAACAGCGAGCTGGCCGGCCCGGTGGCCGACCAGGCGGCCGCCATCGGCGCGGAGGCCGTCTGGTTCCAGCTCGGCGTGATCGACGAGGCCGCGTTCGCCCGGACCCGCGAGGCAGGGCTGACCATGGTCATGGACCGCTGCCCCGCGATCGAGATCCCCGCGCTCTAGGCCCGGCCCCCGTGCGTGTGCGCGGGCAGCGGCGCCGAGACCGGGGGGACCGACACCGCGAGGGTCATCTCCATCGGTACGGAGCCGTCGTTGCGGTAGGAGTGCGCGAGGTTGGCCTCGAATGCGGCCGCGGCTCCGGCCGGTACGCGGAACTCCTCCTCGCCGACCACCAGCGTCAGCTCACCGGCCGTGACGTGCAGCATCTCGATGGTGCCGGAGGGGTGCGGGACGGAGTCCGTCCCCTCGCCCGGCACCAGGTGCCAGGTCCACAGCTCCATCGGCCCGCGCTCGTCGGTACCGATCAGCATCGTCGTGGAGCTGCCCGCCTCGCTGGACCAGATCCGTACGACCTGGTCCGGCGGGACGATCCGGACCTGCGGGCCCCTGTCGTGGTCGAGGAGCGCGGAGATGCTCACGCCCAGCGCGTCGGCCAGCCTGACCGTGGTGCCCACGCTGGGGTTCGTACGCGCCTGCTCGATCTGGATGATCATCCCGCGGCTCACTCCCGCGCGGGCCGCCAGGGAGTCCAGGGTGAAACCGCGCTCCCCGCGCCACCGCTTGAGGTTCCGGGCGAGCGCCTGGGTGAGCTGTTCGAGATCCGACACCATTCCGTCCAATATTTTGGATGACACGGTCCAATGGAGTGCACTACCGTGTTCTGTGTTCGATGCTGCACTCCGGCGTTCACTGCACTGTACTGCGAGGCCCGTCCATGACCGCCCTCTTCGCCCTGGCCACAGCCGTGCTGTGGGGCCTCGCCGACTTCGGCGGCGGGCTGCTGACCCGCCGGATACCGGCGCTCACGGTGGTCGTCGTCTCGCAGGTCCTCGCGGTCCTCGTGCTCGGCGGGGTGGTCCTCGGCACCGGCGCCTGGCGGGAGGCCGGACCGCAGCTGTGGTTCGCGGTCGGCGCCGGTCTGGTCGGGCCGGTCGCGATGCTCAGCTTCTACAAGGCGCTGGCCCTCGGCCCGATGGGCGTGGTCTCCCCGCTGGGCTCGCTCGGCGTGGTCGTGCCCGTCACCGCGGGTCTGGTCCTGGGCGAGCGGCCCGGCCCCGGCCAGTTCGCGGGCATCGCGGTGGCCGTCGTGGGCATCGTCCTCGCGGGCGGCCCGGAGCTGCGCGGCGCGCCCGTCCAGCGGCGGGCCGTCGTCCTCACCCTGGTCGCGGCCTTCGGGTTCGGCGCGGTGATGGCCCTGATCGCGCAGGCGTCCACCACCCTCACCGGGCTGTTCCTCGCACTGTTCGTCCAGCGGGTCACCAACGTCGCCGTGGGCGGCGCCGCCCTGTGGACGCAGTCCCGGCGCGGCGTCCCGGCCCTGCCCGCGGGCACCGGCTCGCGGATCCTGTGGGGGCTGCTGCCCGCCCTGGCCTTCGTCGGCCTCGCGGACGTCGCGGCGAACGGCACGTACTCCCTGGCCGCCCAGAGCGGCCCGGTCACGCTGGCCGCCGTACTGTCCTCGCTCTACCCGGTGGTCACCGCGCTCGCCGCCTTCGCCGTGCTCAAGGAACGGCTGCGCGGCATCCAGGCGGCGGGCGCCGGCCTGGCCCTGGCGGGAACGGTCCTCCTGGCCGCGGGCTGACCCGCCCCCAGAGACCCCGGGGAGACGCCTAGCCGGCCGTCTCGACCCCCGCCTGCTCCGCCTCCGCCAGCCGGGCCAGCCCGCGCAGCTGCTCCGGGGTCATCCCGTCCGGGATCGGCACCGGCGCCGGCGTGCGCAGCGGCGGCTGCCAGCCCGTCTCCGGCTCCCAGCGCCGCACGATGCGTGCCGGCGCGCCCGCCACCACGGCGTGGTCCGGCACCTCGCCCCGTACGACGGCCCCCGCGGCCACCACGACGTTGCGGCCCAGTCGCGCGCCCGGCAGGATCACCGCGCCGGTGCCGAGCCAGCACCCCGGGCCGATCTCCACGGGCGCGCTGCGCGGCCACTGCCGGCCGACGGGCTCGTGCGGATCGTCGTAGCTGTGGTTCGTGGACGTGATGTAGACCCCGGGACCGCAAAAGGTGTTCGACCCGATGGCGATCCGGGCGTCGGCGATGACATGGCTGCCCCGGCCGATGACGACCCCGTCGCCGAGCACCAGCATCGGCTCCGTGCCCAGGTCGAGGTCCGGCATCATCCCGGCGGTCAGGGTGACCTGCTCGCCGATGATGCAGTGCCCGCCGAGCCGGATCCAGGGCTCGCCGAAGATCGTGCCCTGCGGGAAGGCGAGCCGGGTGCCGTCGCCGATCGCCCCGAACCGCAGGGGCCCGGGGGTCTGCGCGGTGACCGCGCCGGCCCGCTGCATCCAGCGCCAGCCGGTGTGGACCGCGCGGCTCGCCAGCCGGCGGCGCAGGGCCGTCAGAGATGAGAACGTGTTCTGCTTTTTCGGCACCCGGCCACGGTAATGCGCCGGGCGGCGGTCGTCCGGACCACCATCCTGTGATCTTCACCCCATCGCCGCCACGCCGGACCGCGTGCCCTACGGTGCTGTTGGCGCGGCACCCGGACGACATCCAGACGGCAGAGGAAGAGAACATGACGCACCAGGCGGCCCAGGCACTCGTGGCGGGTGTCGGCGGCAAGAACCCGGACATCGACCCGACGGCCTTCACCGCGCCCACCTCGGTCGTGGTCGGCGACGTCACCCTCGCCGCCGGCGCGAGCATCTGGTACTCGGCGGTGCTGCGCGCCGACTGCGGCCCGATCACGCTCGGGGCCGACAGCAACGTGCAGGACAACTGCACGGTCCACGTGGACCCGGGCTTCCCGGTCTCGATCGGCGAGCGGGTCTCCATCGGCCACAACGCCGTCGTGCACGGCTGCACCGTCGAGGACGACTGCCTGATCGGCATGGGCGCGACCGTGCTGAACGGCGCGGTCATCGGCGCCGGTTCGCTGGTCGCCGCGCAGGCGCTGGTCCCGCAGGGCATGGTCGTGCCGCCCGGCTCGCTGGTGGCGGGCGTCCCGGCCAAGGTGCGCCGCGAGCTGTCCGAGGAGGAGCGCGAGCACATCCGGATCAACGCCCTGATGTACGTGGAGCTGGCCAAGCAGCACCGCGCCTCGGTCACCGTGGAGGGCTAACGGGTCTCCCACACGACCCGGAGTGCGGACAGGACGGCCGCGTACTCCGGGTCGCGGTCGCGCCAGCCGTGTCTGATGCCGCCGTCCGCGTTGCGCTTGCGGCCCGCCATCGCGCCCAGCACGGTCTGCTTCGCGACCGCGGCGCCGCGCGCGAGCAGCTGCTCCACCATCGCGGGGTATCCGCAGGCGGCCGCCCAGTCGAGGGCGGTACTGCCCTTCATCCGCCCCTCGATGTCGGCGCCCCGCTCCAGCAGCAGGTCCACGGTTTCCGAGTATCCGCCCTCCACGGTGGTGGCCGCGAGGATCAGCGGCACGTGGTGGAGCTTCCCCTCCGGACCGTTCGGGTCGACGCCCGCGTCGAGGACGGCGCGTACGACGTCCGTGTGACCGTTCATCGCCGCCAGCGACAGCAGCCCCGACTCGTAGTACGGCCCGGCGACGTGCCGGGGGTCGGCGCCCGCGGCGAGGAGCAGCCGTACGATGTCCGCGTGCCCCGCGCACACCGCCAGGTCCAGCGCCCTGCGGCCGCCCTGGACCCAGGCGTCCACCTCGGCTCCCCCGGCCAGCAGGCGCCGCACCAGGTCCGTGTCCCCGGCCTCGGCGGCGCGTCCGAGCCCGTTCACCAGCGAGTGGTAGTGGTCTTCCCGGCCCTCGGTCGACCAGTCGGGCTCCGGCCGCTCCGCCGCCGTCACTCGCCGACCGTCGCCCGGGCCTCCGACTGCGCGGGGATCTCGGCCGCGGCCGCGCCCGCCTCGGCGGCCGCCTTCTTCATCCGACTGCGCACCACCAGGGTCACCACGAGGCCGAACAGCACGGCGAGGCCCAGGGCCAGCCAGGAGAACCGCTTCAGCCACGGCTCCGCGACGATGCCGACCGTGTAGATGACGGCCGTGGTGCCGCCCGCCCAGAGGATCCCGCCGAGGACGTTGGCGACGAGGAACCGCCAGTACGGCATGTGCAGCACGCCCGCGAGCGGCCCCGCGAAGATCCGCAGCAGCGCCACGAACCGCCCGAAGAAGACGGCCCACATGCCCCACTTGTCGAAGGAGCGTTCCGCCAGCGCCACCTGCTGCGGGCCGAAGTGCTTGGGGAAGCGCCGTCCCAGCTTCTCCAGCAGCGGCTTGCCGCCCCGGCGCCCGATCGCGTAGCCGATCGAGTCCCCCACGATTGCTCCGGTGATCGCGCAGAGCCCCAGGATCACGGGGTCGATCTCGCCGTGCTGTGAGGCCAGCAGCGCCGAGCTGACCAGGATGATCTCGCCCGGCAGCGGAATGCCGAGGCTCTCCAGCCCGATGACCAGACCCACCAGGAGATAGATGCTGACCGCCGGAATCGTCTCCAGCCATTCCTGGATGTGCACCGGTACGTCCTCCCGTGTCGTCCCGGCGCGCCCCCTGTGACACGCCGAACGGGCAGCCTATCGGCTCCCCACCACGACCTTTGACTTCAGCGGCAGCTCTCGGGAGGAACGGCCCGCGAACACCTCCCGGCGGCCGGAACCCAGCACCCAGGCGTGCCCCTCCGGGTCCCAGGAGGACAGTGTCCGGGCGTCGACGTTGACGGTGACCCGCTGCGCCTCGCCGGGCGCCAGGGTGAGCCGCCGGTAGCCGGCCAGTGCGCGCACCGGCTGGTCGAGCCGGAGCTCCGGGGACGGGCCGACGTACACCTGGGCCACCTCGGTGCCCTTGCGGCGGCCGGTGTTGCGGACGGTGAACTCCGCGCGCACCCCCTCGCGCTCCGGCCGGACCGTGAGGTTCTCGTAGTGCCAGGTCGTGTACGAGAGCCCGTGTCCGAAGGGGAACAGCGGCGCCACCCGCTGGGCGTCGTACCAGCGGTGGCCGACGTGGATGCCCTCGGCGTACTCCTGCCGGCCGCCCACGCCCGGGTAGCGCAGCGGATCGCCGCCGACCGGAGTCGCCCGTTCGTCGGCCGGGAAGGTCTGGGTGAGGCGGCCGCCCGGGTCCACGTCGCCGAAGAGGACGTCGGCGGTGGCGCCCGCGCCCTCCTGGCCCGGGTAGTACATCTGGAGGACCGCCCCGGTCCGGGCGAGCCACGGCATGGTCGTGGCGGAGGATGTGTTGAGCACCACGGTCGTACGGGGGTTCGCGGCGGCCACCGCTTCGATCAGCCGCTCCTGCCCGCCCGGCAGGGCCAGGGAGGTCCGGTCCCGGCCCTCGGTGGCGTCCTCGTAGGCGAACAGGACCACGCTGCGGGCCGACTTCGCGGTCCTCACGGCCTCGGCGAGGTCCGCGGCCCGGATCGCCCCGGTGGTGTGCCGGAGCCGGAAGCGCTGGCCCGCGTCGCCGCCCCGGGCGGTCACGGTGAGCCGGTGCGGGCCCGCCTTGAGGGCGAGGGTGCGGCGGCGGACGGCCATCCCGTCGGGTGCGGAGCCGAGCAGTCCGCCGGCGAAGTGCTCGGCCATGCCCTGCCGGACGGGGAACAGCTCCTCGCCGTCGAGGCGCACGACGGGCCGCTGCCCGGTGTAGTGGACGATCAGGGTCCACTCGTCGTCCGCCGCCAGCCGGAACTCGCCCGCGTGGGTCCACTCCCGCCCGGCGGCCACCGGCTGGTCGTCCAGGCCGGCGGGCGGGGTCAGCAGGCTCGCGGGGAGCGGCCGTCCGTACAGGTCCTCGCCGAGGGCGTGGCGCACGGTGGAGCCGTTGCCGGCCCGCTGCCGGATGGCGGTGAGCGGGGCGGCCGCCCCGTCGGGGACCACGTGCGCGCTGCCACCGCCGCCGACGAACGGCACCTGGGCGGTGGGGCCGATCACCGCGACCGAGCGGGCGGCGGCGCCGGTCAGGGGCAGGGTGCCGGCCTCGTTGCGCAGCAGCACGGCTCCGGCGGTGGCCACCTTGCGGGCGATCCGGGCCCCGGCGGCGGGGTTGCGCGCGGGCCGGGCGGCGGGGCGGGCCGCCAGCAGCCCGAAGCGGTCCATGGTGGTCAGGATCCGGTGGACGGCGAGGTCGACGGCGGCCTCGGTCACGGAACCGCCGCGCACCGCCTCGCGCAGCGGCCCGCCGAAGTGGGTGCCGCCGGGCAGCTCCATGTCGAGGCCGGCGCCGATGGCGGCGACGGTGCTGTGGGTGGCGTTCCAGTCGGACATCACCCAGCCGTCGAACCCCCAGCTCCCCCGCAGCAGTTCGTCGAGCAGCGGCTTGTTCTCGCAGGCGTGGACGCCGTTGACCCGGTTGTAGGCGCCCATCACGGCGCCCGCGCCGGCCGCCACGGCGGCCTCGAAGCCCCGTAGCTCGGTCTCGTGCAGGGTCTGCTCGGCGGCGATCACGTCGACGGTGTCGCGGCCGTGTTCCTGGTTGTTGAGGGCGAAGTGCTTGACGGTGGCGATGAGCCCTTCGTCCTGGACGCCGCGGACCACCTCCGCGACCAGGTCCGCCGTCAGTCTCGGGTCCTCGGCGAAGGTCTCGAAGTTCCGGCCCGCGTACGGGGTCCGGATGAGATTGGCCATGGGCGCCAGCAGGACGTCCTGGCCGAGTGCGCGGCCCTCGCGGCCGAGGACCCGCCCGTACTCGCGGGCCAGCGCGGGGTCGAAGGCGGAGGCGAGCAGGACCGGCGCGGGCAGTGCGGTGGCGGGCCTGGCGACGTGTACCCCGGCGGGCCCGTCGGCGAGGCGCAGCGCCGGGATGCCCAGGCGCGGGACGCCGGGCACGTAGCCGGCCTGGCCGAGGGGGGCGGGGTCCCGGGCGCCGTGCAGCAGGGCGGTCTTCTCGTCGAGGGTAAGCCGCTCCAGCAGCGCCTCGACGCGGGCGGCGGCCGAGTCCGCGGGCCCGGCGGCGGGCCCGGCCGGGGCCCCCGCCGCGGGCGTGGTCGTGCGGGGCCCCGCACCCGGCGGGACGGTCGGCGCGCAGGCCCCCGTTCCGAGGGCCGCGCCCACCCCGCCCGCCGCCGCGAGCAGCCGCATCGCCGAACGTCTGGACACGGCCTCGCTCATCGGCGCTCCTGCGGCGGGGTTCGGCGGGAGCGGCCCGCGCCGGACCGCTCCCCCGCCCACTGTGCGCCGCGCGTGCGCGGGCTCCGCCGAGACGCGCCGCCGCGGTCGTCCAGGTTCAGCCCTCCGGCAGCGGCGGCAGGCTGTCGGCGGCCCGCCGCGGCTCGTCCTGCCGCTGGATCCGCGCCTCGGTGCGGTGCCCGCGCGCGATGTAGTCCCGTACGACGGCCTCCACCGCGTCCTGCGGCGAGCCGACCCCGGCGAGCACCATCACCTCCACCACGAGCTCCGCATCGAGGCTGATGTTGACCTTGGCCACGGGCGCTCCCTCCATCGTCGTCCGACGGACTCTAGCCGTCGCACGCCCGTGGATTGCGTGGTTCCGTGGAGCTGGCTCGTCCGGCCACGGGACCACGGGCACGCGAAAGGCCCCCGCGCGGCAGGGGCGGGGGCCTTTCGCGGCGGCGCCGGAACGCTATGCGTTGGGGCGCAGGGTCCAGACGACCGTCATCTCGCCGGTCACGGCCTCGTCCTCGCGCTGGATGGCGATGGTGACGGGGAACTCTGGGCGGCCGCCCGCGTCGAGTTCGGCGATGACCTCCGCGGCCGGGCGACCGAGGGTGGCGGTGGCGGTCACGACGCCCTTGGCGAGCTTCTTGTAGCCGATCTCGGCCTTCACGGCGAGGGGCACGGCGCGCGAGAGCTGGTCGCCGAAGGCGGCCAGGACGATCGCCCCGCTCGCGGACTCGGCGAGGGTGAACATGGCGCCGGCGTGCGGGCCGCCGACGTGGTTGTGGTAGTCGGGCTGGTCCGGAAGCCGGACGACCGCACGCTCGGGGGTGGTCTCCAGGAACTGGAGGTTCAGGGTCCGGGCCATCGGCACCGTCGCGGCGAGCAGTTCGCCCACGTTCATCTGATCTGCGCTCATGAAACGCGATGTTACCCGCGAGTAGATGTCCTTGGCCAGAGCCCGCGAGGGGGCGGCCGTGGCTCCCGTGGTCCGCTCCCACTATCGTTACCGGCCATGTGGCCAGGACAGCAGCAGCCCCCCGGGGGCGAACAGAACCCTCAGGACGCGCACCAGAACCCGTACCAGCAGCAGCCGGGGCAGCCGAACCCGTACGCGCAGGAGGCCGGTTACGGATACCCGCAGCAGCCCGGCTACCAGCCGCCCGCGGGCGTTCCCGGCCAGCAGTGGGGCCCGCCCCAGCAGCCCCAACAGCCTCAGCAGCCCCAGGGCGGCGGCGGGAGCCCGTACTCGACCAAGACCGTGGCCATCGTCGCGGCGACCGCCGTCTTCGTGGCGGCCGCCGCGACCGGCGCGTACGTCCTGACCCGGGACGACAAGAAGACCGAGGCCAACGACAAGCCGCCGGTGGCCAGCTCCCCGCCGGCCTCCGAGACACCCGCCCCGGCCGGCAGCAGCCCCAACCCGCGGGCCGGCGGCAACATGCAGCCCGTCATCCCGGGCTGGAAGGTCGTCGTCAACACCAAGTACAACGTGACCTACGACGTGCCCCCCGAGTGGAACGTCAACGACTCCGGGGTGTCCCTCTCCCTCCACGACGAGACCGACGGCAAGCCTGTCGTCACGATGTCCGGGACCGCCACCCTCAAGCAGGAGTGGTGCACGGTCGACAAGAACGCCGACGGCACCATGGAGAAGTACTCGCTCGCGGACACCGGCGTCAAGGGTGCCCAGGGCGCCAAGGACACGGCCCAGGTCGCGACCGACAACACCGGCACCTGGGTCTGGGCGGCGTACGCCCAGAAGGAGCCCAATGGAACGGTGAAGGTCAGCGAGGCCAAGGAGTACACGACCGCCTCCGGCCTCAAGGGCCACACGGTGGTCGCGACCGCCCCGGGAGTGAAGAAGGAGAACAAGTGCTCCTCGGACGGCAAGGCGATCGGCTTCGGCTTCAAGAACGCCGTCGGTGACTTCGCCAGCTTCGTGATCGTCGGCGCGGCGGGCGTGAAGGACGAGGTCCCGACCGACGTCTCCGACAAGATGCTCAGCTCGATCCGGCTCTCCACCAGCTGATCTCCGCCTCCGCCGCCCCGGTCCGGGAATCCGTTTGGATTCTCGGCCCGGGGCGGGGATAGTCCGGGGGTGAGTTCTCCCCCCGACGCGGCACCCCGTACGCCCGCGCCCCGTACGCCCGCACGCCGTCGTCGGCCGGACTGGGCGGGCCGCAACTACACCCTGCTCACGGGTGCGGCGGTGGTCACGAACCTCGGCAGCCACGGAGCGCTCATCGCGGCCACCTTCGCGGTGATGGAGGCCGGCGGGTCCAGCGGCGACATCGGACTGGTCGCGGCCGCCCGTACGCTGCCGCTCGTCCTCTTCCTGCTCATCGGCGGCGCCGTCGCCGACCGGCTGCCGCGCCACCGCGTGATGGTCGCGGCCAACGCCCTGAACTGCCTCTCGCAGGCCGCCTTCGCGCTGCTCGTCCTCACCGGCGACCCCCGGCTGTGGCAGATGATGCTGCTGACCGCCCTGTGCGGCACCGGCACGGCCTTCTTCAATCCCGCGGCCGAGGGCATGCTGCTGTCCACGGTCTCCGGCGAGCACTCCAACCGGGCCTTCGCCCTGTTCCGCATGGCGATGAACGGCGCGGGCATCGGCGGCGCCGCCCTCGGCGGGGCGATGATCGCCGTGCTCGGCCCGGGCTGGGTCCTGGCCGTGGACGCGGCCGCCTTCGCCGTCGCGGGCCTGCTGCGTGCGTTCCTCGACGTGAGCCACGTCCCCGACCGGGCCCCCGGCGGCGGCCTGCTGGCCGATCTGCGCGAGGGGTGGGTGGAGGTCCGGACCCGCCCCTGGCTGTGGAGCATCGTGCTCCAGTTCTCCGTCGTCGTCGCCGTGGTGGGCGCCGCGGAGGCGGTCTACGGTCCGCTGGTCGCCCGGGACCGGTTGGGCGGGGCGGCGCCCTGGGGCGTGGCCCTGGCCTTCTTCGGGGTCGGCACCATCGCCGGGGCCGTCCTGATGATGGCGTGGAAACCGCGCCGGCTGCTGCTGATCGGCACGCTGTGCGTGTTCCCGCTGGCGCTGCCGTCGGCGGGCCTCGCCGTGCCGCTGCCGGTCTGGGGACTGTGCGCCGTGATGTTCGTCAGCGGGGCCGCGATCGAGGTCTTCGGCGTGAACTGGATGACCACGATGCACCAGGAGATCCCGGAGGAGAAGTTCTCCCGGGTCTCCGCCTACGACTGGTTCGGCTCGGTGTCGATGCTCCCCCTGGCCACCGCCCTGGCCGGCCCGGCCGAAACGGCCTTCGGCCGCACCGAGGCCCTGTGGGGCTGCGCCTCCCTGGTCGTCCTGGCCACGGCCCTGGTCCTGCTGATCCCGGACGTCCGCCACATGACCCGCAAGACCAAACCGACCACCTTCACCCAGCAGTCCGCCGCCCCGTCCGGCCCCGCCACCCCCTCCAGCCCCGCCGCCCCCTCCAGCCCGGCCGGCGTCTGAGGCGCGGGGCGCGGGGCGCGGGGCGGAGTCCCTGCACGGCGCGGCGGCGAGCCGGCTACCCCACCGAGAACGCGCCCTCCGGCGGAGCCGGCGACGGCCCCGCGTCCGCGTCGGCCACCGGCACCGCCCCCTTCCTGAACCGCACCAGCCCGTCCCCGTACTCCACCCTCGCCGGGAACACGTCCCCCGCGCACCGCCGGGCCAGCGCGGCCACCGGAAGCCCCGCGTCGGAGGCCAGGAGCACTGCGTTCCCGAACCGCCTCCCCCGCAGCACCCCCGGCTCCGCGATCAGTGCCAGCTCCCCGAACGCCTCCGCGAAGTTCGCCAGCTGCGCCCGCAGGAAGTCGAACGGCGCCCCGTCCGCCAGGTTCGCGGCGTACAGCCCGCCGGGCCGCAGCACCCGCGCCGCCGCCCGCGCGTACTCCACCGACGTCAGCTGCGCCGGCACCCGTGAGCCGCCGAAGACGTCGGCCACGACCACGTCCGCACTCGCCGCGGGCGCCGCCTCCAGCCAGGCCCGGGCATCGGCGGTGTGCACCGTGATCCCGGAGGCCGCCGGCAGCGGCAGGTGTTCGGCGACCAGCTCGACCAGGCCCGCGTCGAACTCGACGACCGCCTGCCGGGATCCCGACCGGGTCGCCGCCGCGTACCGCGGCAGGGTGAGGGCGCCGCCGCCCAGGTGCAGGAGGTCCAGTGCGCGCCCCGGCTCCGCCGCGCAGTCCAGGACGTGCGCGAGGCGGCGTACGTACTCGAACTCCAGGTGCTGCGGATCGTCCAGGTCCACGTACGACTGCGGGGCCCCGTCGACGGTCAGCAGCCAGGCCCGCTCACCGTCCACGTCCGGCATCAGCTTGGCGGTGCCCTGGCCCACGTCCCGGACGACCGGGATCTGTTCGTCGCTCACCCCACCATTGTCGGGCCGGGCCGCAACGGGACGTTCCGCCGGGTGCGGGACCCCGCGGCCCCCGGCCCCTTCCCGGCTCAGCCGGACCAGACCGCGGCCGCCGCCTCGACGTGCTCGACCGCCTGCGCCAGACCGGCCCGCGCCGCGGGGTCCCGCCGGGCGGGGTCGAGTACGTTGCGCCCGAAGGCCTTGCGGGCCTGCGCCGACGGGCTGATCACCAGCACCCGCGCCCCCGCCTCCCGCAGCCGCGCCGCCTGCGCGGCCGGCGAGGGGACGAGCCCGGAGCCGAGCGAGATCGGCGCGATGACCACGACGCGCGCGTACCCCGCGGCGAGGTCGGCGTTGGTGGCGGAACGGACGCCTCCGTCGATGAACCGCCGTCCGCCGACCGTCACCGGCGGCCATACGCCCGGCACGGCGCAGCTCGCCGAGACCGCGTCGACGAGCCCGGCGCCGCTCTCGCGGTCGAAGTCGGCCGGTTCGCCGGTGAGCGCGTCCACGGCGGTCACCACGAGCCGCCGCTCGGGCCATTCGTGCGAGACCAGCCGGGCCGCGAGCACCTCGCGGCGCTCGGCCTCCGCGCCGGTGTCGGCGGCCAGGGCCATGGCACCGACCCGCTGCCGGTAGACCGTCGCGTCGCGGGAGCGGGCCATCGCGAGGGCGTACCGCGCGATGACGCCGGCCCCCAGTTTCGCGGGGATCTCCCCGGTGGCATCGCCGAGCTGGCGTTCGTACAGCTCCCGCACGGACAGCTGCCCGCAGGTGAGCTGGGCGCCGACGACCGAGCCCGCCGAGGTGCCGACGACGAGGTCGGCGGTGGTGAGGTCGACGCCCGCGCGGGCGAGCCCGTACAGGATTCCGCACTCCCAGCCCACGCCCGTCAGTCCCCCGCCGCCCAGCACGAGTGCCGTGTCGCCGCCCATTTCGCCCGCCCCTCTGCTTCCCCGCATGTCTGTGGTGACGGCAGTCTGACGCAGCGGCTCCGCCGTCACCACAGAGGGGCCGGTACGGCCCCGAACGTCCGGGTCAGCCCAGGACGGCCGTGACCGTCCCCGCGCCGACCGTCCGCCCGCCCTCGCGGATCGCGAAGCCGAGCCCCGACTCCAGCGGGACGTCCCGCCCGAGCTCGACGGTCATCGTGACCGTCTGCCCCGGCCGGGCCAGGCCGGCCTCGCCCAGGTCCACGTCGCCCACCACGTCGGCGGTGCGCACGTAGAACTGCGGCCGGTAGCCGGTGGCGACCGGAGTCGTACGGCCGCCCTCGCGCCCGGAAAGCACGTACACCTGCGCGGTGAAGTGACGCTTGGGCGTCACGCTGCCGGGCGCCGCCACCACGTGTCCGCGGCGCACGCCGTCGCGCGGGACCCCGCGCAGCAGCAGCGCGACGTTGTCCCCGGCCTCGGCGGACTCCATCGGCTTCCCGAAGGTCTCCAGCCCGGTGACGACCGTCTCGGCGGGCTCGCCGTCGCCGCCGAGGACCGCGACGCGGTCGCCGAGGCGGACGCTGCCGCGCTCGACGGCTCCGGTGACGACGGTCCCGCGCCCGGTGATGGTCAGCACGTTCTCCACGGGCAGCAGGAACGGCGCGTCCGTGTACCGCACCGGCGTCGGCACGTACGTGTCCACCGCGTCCAGCAGCGCCTCGATCGCCCCGGTCCACCGCGGGTCGCCCTCCAGCGCCCCGAGTCCGGAGACCCGTACGACCGGCGCGGCGTCCCCGCCGTAGCCGTGCGCGGTGAGCAGCTCGCGGACCTCCAGCTCGACCAGGTCGGTCAGCTCGGGGTCCCCGGCGTCGGCCTTGTTCAGGGCGACGACGATGTGGTCGACGCCGACCTGCCGGGCGAGGAGCACGTGCTCGGCCGTTTGCGGCATGACCCCGTCGAGGGCGGAGACGACGAGGATCGCCCCGTCGAGCTGCGCGGCCCCGGTGACCATGTTCTTGATGTAGTCCGCGTGCCCGGGCATGTCCACGTGGGCGTAGTGCCGGGTGTCGGTCTCGTACTCGACGTGCGTGAGGTTGATGGTGATCCCGCGCCGGGCCTCCTCGGGGGCCCGGTCGATGCGGTCGAAGGGCACGAAGGAGGCGCCGCCGCGCTCGGCGAGGACCTTGGTGATGGCGGCGGTGAGGGTGGTCTTGCCGTGGTCGACGTGACCCATGGTGCCGATGTTGAGGTGCGGCTTGGTCCGCACGAAGGCCGTCTTGGCCATGATCGCTTGTCTCTTCCCGTTGCTCGAAGCGTGGACGGGACCCCTGAACCGAGCCGACCCTCCCCCTGCGGGGTCCGCCGGACGATCCGGGAAGGGTCAGCTTCGTGCGCCGTCGAATGCGGCGAAGGTCTCTGCGGGAAAGGCGAATTCGGCAGCCTTCGGCGCGTCCGCGACTGCGGACGGCGCTGCGGGGAAGGCGAACCGGGACATGCCCCCGATCCTGCCGGACGGCCCCGGGCCCGTCGAATGATTTACCCGGTGAACCGGAGGGCCCTCAGAGGTTCTTGAGCGCCTCGCGCACGGACAGCGGAGACAGGGTGCCGCTTGCGGACGCGACGAAGGCGCGCACCGCGTCGGGGTCGGTCTTCGCGTACTCGCGCAGGGACCAGCCGATGGCCTTGCGCAGGAAGAAGTCCGGGTCGCCGGCCCGGCGGCGGCAGTACGCGAACAGGCGCCCGGAATCGGTGGCGGCCTTGTAGCGGAGCTGGTGCAGCAGGGCGGCGCGGGCGAGCCAGAGGTCCTCGTCCTCGATCCACTCGTCCATCACCCGCGCCAGCTCCGGGTCGGCGGCCACCAGCGGGCCGACCGCGTGCGCGGCCAGCAGGTCGACGGTGTCCCACCAGGGGACGGTGACGATGAGGTGCCGGACCACCGGCAGGAGGCCGGAGGAACACCGGGAGACGTGGCGGCGCAGGTAGTCCACCGCGAAGTAGTGGTACTCGCGCTCCGGGAGCCGCCAGCAGCGCAGCGCGAGCGCCGCGCAGTCCGCCTCGGACGGCTTGGGGGTGTCCCGGAGCACCGCCTTCGACAGGTCCCGGCGCAGCGGTGTCGGGATGCCGAGGAAGGGCGCCACGTCCTTCATGTACGCGGTCATCGCCTCGGCCCGCACGGGGTCGGCGGCCGCCGCGTACGTCCCGGTCAGCCGCTCCAGCAGGGTGTCCGCGAGGGCGCTGCCGGGAACCCTCGGGGGTCGTCGGCCGTTCGACGGCATGAGGCCCAGATTACGGCGCGCCGCCGCATACCTCGGCTAGTCTCCCGGGATGTCCCTCCTCCTCGCGCCGTGGACCCGGCTGTCGCTGCTCGTCGTGCTGCTCGTGGCGGCCGGCGTGTGCGTGCTGCTGTTCGAGCCCCAGCGCCTGCTCTCGGAGGGCTGGCCCCCGGGCCTCCCGGTGGGCACGGCGGTCCTGCTCTTCGCGGCCGCGTACGGGGTGTGCGCGGCGGCCTTCGTGCCGCGTCCCCTGCTGAACCTGGCCGCGGGAGCCGTCTTCGGCACCCAGTTCGGCCTCGTCGCCGCGGTCGGCGGCACCGTCCTGGGCGCCGGGATCGCCTTCGGCCTCGGGCGGATCATGGGCCAGGAGGCTTTGCGTCCGCATCTGCGCGGCCGCTGGCTGGAGGCGGCGGACGGCCAGCTCAGCCGGCACGGCTTCCGCTCGATGCTCGCCGTCCGGCTCTTCCCCGGAGTCCCCTTCGTGGTGGCCAACTACTGCGCGGCGGTGTCCCGCTGCGGCTGGGGCCCGTTCCTCCTCGCCACGGCGATCGGCGTCGTGCCGAACACCACCGCGTACGTGATCGCGGGGGCCAGCGCCTCCTCCCCCGGCTCGCCCGCGTTCCTCGCCTCCTTCGGCTTCATCGTGGTCTCGGTGGTGGGGGCCGGAGCCGTCGCCTGGCGCAAGCGGCACCGCCTGGCACCCCCGCGAACCCGGGGATCGTCGTACGAGCTGACGCCCCAGCACCCCCCAGTGGTCAGCGGCACTTCGCACGGGCCCTAGCATCGGGGGCGAACTGCCCGACGATCACAAGGACGAGCGCACCCCGACATGAGCTGGTTCGAATCCCTAATCCTCGGTCTCGTCCAGGGGCTTACGGAGTTCCTCCCGATCTCCTCCAGCGCCCACCTGCGGCTGACCGCGGCGTTCGCCGGCTGGCACGACCCAGGAGCGGCCTTCACGGCCATCACGCAGATCGGCACCGAGGCCGCCGTGCTGATCTACTTCCGCAAGGACATCGCGCGGATCATCTCCACCTGGTTCCGCTCCCTGTACACGAAGGCCCTGCGCTCCGAGCAGGACGCCAAGATGGGCTGGCTGGTGATCGTCGGCTCGATTCCGATCGGTGTCCTCGGCCTGGTCTTCAAGGACGCGATCGTGGGCCCGGCCCGCGACCTGCGGCTGACGGCGACCACCCTCATCGTGATGGGCGTCGTGCTGGGCGTCGCCGACCGGCTGGCCGCCCGCGACGAGGAGGGCGGCCGGCACCGCGCCATCCGCGAGCGCAAGACGCTCCAGCAGCTGGGTGTCAAGGACGGCCTGATCTTCGGTCTCTGCCAGGCGATGGCGCTGATCCCGGGCGTCTCCCGGTCCGGCGCGACGATCTCCGGCGGTCTGCTGCTGGGCTTCACCCGCGAGGCCGCGGCGCGCTACTCCTTCCTGCTGGCCATCCCGGCCGTGCTGGCCTCCGGCGCGTTCGAGATCAAGGACGTGCTCGAGGAGCCGGGCCACATCTCCTGGGGCCCGACGATCTTCGCGACGGTCATCGCCTTCTTCGTGGGCTACGCCGTGATCGCGTGGTTCATGAAGTTCATCTCGACGAAGAGCTTCATGCCCTTCGTGATCTACCGGATCCTGCTGGGCATCCTGCTGTTCGCGCTGATCGGCGCGGACGTGCTGAGCCCGCACGCAGGTGAGTCCGGCTCCTAGCAGGACCCCGCTCCACCGCTTCGGGTGAACCGGAAGCCGCTCGGGAACGTTCCCGGGCGGCTTCCGCGTCGTTGTGCCTGAAGAGACCTGAAGAGACCGGAAGGCAAGCAAGCAGGGGGTGTCCCATGGGTCGAGTGGTACTGGAGCGTTTTCCGGCCGGAAGTCCGCGGGGGAGCTGGCCCGCGGAGGAGTACGCGGCGCAGCGGATGCGGGAGGGGGTGCCGGCCGAGGTGGTCATGGATCTGGACAGCGACGCGTTCCTCGTCGTGGTCCGGCAGCGGGAGGCCCGTTCCGGTCGCTGAGCGGCCGCGGGAAGATCCGGTCCGCGCACGCCCCTTGGCCTCGGGCACGCGCAGCCCCACACTGACCCGATGACTCAGCGTGTGGATCTCGCGACGGTAATGGACCGGATGGCGATCGACGAGGTGGTCACGGGCTACGCGGTGGCCGTCGACGACGGCGACTGGGACGCCTACCGTGCCCTCTTCACCGCCTCCGGCCGGGTCGACTACAGCTCGGCGGGCGGGATCGAGGGGTCGGTGAGGGAGGTCGCGGACTGGCTCGCGGAGACCATGCGGCTCTTCCCCGTGCGTCAGCACCTGATCGTCAACCGGCTGGTCCGGTTGGAGGACCTGGGCGGTTCGCCCGGCGACAGCGCCGAGGTCCGGGCCGACTTCCTCAACCCGATGCGCCTGGCGGGTCCGGAGTTCGACGGCACGGTCACCGCGCCCAACTTCGTCGCCGCCGGACGCTACTCCTTCGCACTGGCCCGCACCCGTGACGGCTGGCGGCTCACGCGCGTCACCGTGCACGAGACCTGGCGGCACATGTCCGCCTGAGCCTGCCCGGCGCTGCACTGCACTGCACTGCACTGCCAGACTGGAAGGGGAGGCGCGCCATGGTCGCGATGCGGAACGAGTGGATGGACCGGTGGCGCGCGCCCGCCGCGGTCGCCGCCGGGGCGCTGCCCGCCCTCGCCTTCCCCGCCCCCGCGCTCTGGTGGTTCGCCTACGTCGCCCTCGCGCCCTGGATGCTGCTGCTGAGGTCGGCCCCCACCGGGCGGCGGGCGGCCCTGGAGGGCTGGCTCGGCGGCGCGGGGTTCATCGTGGCCGTCCACCACTGGCTGCTGCCCAGCCTGCACGTCTTCCTGGTGCCAGTGGCGGCCCTGCTGGGGCTGCTCTGGATCCCCTGGGCACTCCTGGTACGGGAGTTGCTCGGCGGGGCCCCGTCGGCCGGCCGGGCGCTGTCCGCGCTGGTCCTCGTACCGGCGGGCTGGCTGCTGTCGGAGCTGGTCCGGTCCTGGCAGGGGCTGGGCGGGCCGTGGGGGCTGCTGGGGGCGAGCCAGTGGCAGGTGCCGCCCGCCCTGCGGCTGGCCTCCGTGGGCGGGGTGTGGCTGGTCAGCCTGCTGGTCGTGGCGGTGAACTGCGCCGTGGTGCTGCTGGTCGCGGTGCCTGGGGCGCGGATCCCGGCGGTGGCGGGGCTTTCGGGGTGCGCGGTGCTGACCGCGGTGGTGTGGGTGTGGGCGGCGGTTCCCGCGGAGTCCGGCCGGTTGCGCGTGGCGGTCGTACAACCGGGTCCGGTGGCGGACGGCCCGGACAGCGCGGAGCGGCGGTTCGCGGTCGGAGAGCGGCTGACGCGGCCGCTGGCGGGGCAGCGGGTCGACCTCGTGGTGTGGGGCGAGAGCAGCGTCGGCGAGGACCTGACGGCCCGCCCGGACCTGGCCCGGCGGCTGGCCTCGCTGTCGGCGGAGGTCGGGGCTCCGCTGCTGGTGAACGTGGACGCGCGGCGGGCGGACCGGCCGGGGATCTACAAGAGCGCGGTGCTCGTGGGCCCTGGCGGCCCCACCGGCGACCGCTACGACAAGATGCGGCTCGTCCCCTTCGGGGAGTACGTACCGGCCCGGGCGCTGCTCGGCTGGGCCACCTCGGTCGGCAAGGCGGCGGGCGAGGACCGGGTGCCCGGCACGGCCCCCGTGGTCATGGACCTGCCCGCGCGGCAGGACGGCGGGGGCGGCGCCCCCGCCGGTGTCCGTCTCGGCCCGCTGGTCTGCTTCGAGTCGGCCTTCCCCGACATGAGCCGGCGCCTGACCCGGGACGGGGCCTCGCTGCTCATCGCCCAGTCGGCGACCTCCACCTTCCAGGAGAGCTGGGCCCCGCCCCAGCACGCCTCGCTGGCGGCCCTGCGCGCGGCCGAGAACGGCCGCCCGATGGTGCACGCCACCCTCACGGGCATCAGCGTCGTGCACGGCCCGTCCGGCGAGCGGATCGGCGCGGCGCTGCCGACCTCCGCGAGCGCGGCGGCGGTGTACGAGGTCCCGCTCGCCCGGGGCACGACCCTCTACGGGCGCTTCGGGGACTGGCCGGTGGGGGCGGCCCTCGCCGCGCTCGCGGTGTACTGCGCGGTGGCGGGCGTCCGTTCGCTCAGGAGGCCTGCTCCAGAGCCGACTTCACCACCCGCTCGCACAGCCGGTGGGTGAGGAGCGCGTCCCGGGCGCTGAGGGTCCTGCCCGTCTCGACGGCCTCCAGGAAGTGGTCCACGACCTGCTCGATGCCGCGCTGGCGGGCCACGGACACCCAGTCCCCGCGGCGCCGGACGCTCGGCTGGCCCTTGTGGTCGATGACCTCGGCGAGGTTGACGACCTGCCGCTTGGTGTCCCGGCCGGAGACCTCCAGGATCTCCTCGGTGGAGCCGGACAGCCGGTTCATGATGCCGAGCGCGGTGAAGCCGTCGCCGGCCAGCTGGAGCACCACCTGGTGCATCAGCCCCTCGCGCACCACGGCACGGACGTCGACGTGCTCGGCCTCGCCGGGCAGCAGGAAGCGCAGGGTGTCGACGACGTGGATGAAGTCGTCGAGGACCAGGGTGCGCGGGTCCTCGGGCAGCCCGACCCGGTTCTTCTGCATGATGATCAACTCGCGCGGGTGGTCGGCGCACTGCGCGTAGCCGGGCGCGTGGCGGCGGTTGAAGCCGACGGCCAGTGAGACCCGGCGTTCCTCGGCCAGTTCCACCAGCCGCACCGAGTCCGCGAGCTCGTAGGCGAGCGGCTTGTCCACGTACGTGGGCACGCCGGCCCGCAGGAGCCGCGTGACGATCTCGGGGTGGGCCGCGGTCGAGGCGTGCACGAAGGCCGCGTCGAGCCCTTCCGCGAGCAGTGCGTCGAGATCGGTGTGCCGGCGCGCGGCGGGGACGTGGTGGATCTCCCCGACCCGCTCGAGGGTGGCGGGGGTACGGGTCTGCAGGTGCAGCTCGATCCCGGGGCGGGTGGTGAGGACAGGGAGGTACGCCTTCTGCGCGATGTCGCCGAGTCCGATGCAGCCGACCTTCACCGGGGAACCTCCAGGTTGATCCTTGTGGGACTTCCGCAGCTTAATCCCTGGTGGCAGGGGCCCGGTTCACCGAGGATGTCCCCCATGACCACCAGTTCCGGATCACATCGCACCGAGCCCGCCACCACCGCCGACGAGCGGGACATGCTCGACGGCTGGCTCGACTACCACCGCGCCACCCTCGCCTGGAAGTGCGAGGGGCTCCAGGACGAGCAGCTGCGCCGCGCCGCGCTCGCGCCCTCCGAGCTGAGCCTCTTGGGCCTCGTACGGCACATGGCGGAGGTGGAGCGGTACTGGTTCCGGGAGATCATGCTCGGCGAGGACCTTCCCGAGCTGTACTGCACCGACGAGGACCCGGACGGCGACTTCCACTTCGACGAGGACGCCACCTGGGCCGAGAACGAACGGGTGTGGCAGACCGAGGTGGAACTGGCCCGCCAGGCCGCCTCGGGCCGCTCCCTGGACCTGCTGTCGCAGGCGGAGAGCCACCACCGCGGCGAGGTCTTCAGCCTGCGCTGGGTCTACACCCACATGATCGAGGAGTACGCGCGCCACAACGGCCACGCGGACCTGCTGCGCGAGCAGATAGACGGCGCCACGGGCGACTAGGTGTATTGCCCAGTGAGGTTGGGGACGCGGTTGGCGGGTGGTTTGCCTGCGAGGGCGGTGTGTCCGCGGTGGTGATTGTAGGTGTGGAGCCAGTC
>NZ_JOIR01000011.1 GCF_000720115.1 Streptomyces sp. NRRL F-2580 | reverse complement strand
GCCACCCAGATCAAGTGGGGCCTGGACTACATGAACGAGCGCTACGGCAGCCCCGTCGGCGCCTGGAACTTCTGGTCCGCCAACCACTGGTACTAAACCGGCAGCACCCAGCAGCACCCAGCAGACACACGAAGGCCCCGGTGGCCGGCCTCCCCAGGTCCGGCCTCCGGGGCCTTCTGCATCCCATCCCACGGGGTTCAGAGGCGCCTGCGTTCAGGCTTCGCGGACGGTCACAGGCGCTGGATGATCGTGCCGGTCGCGAGCGCGCCGCCCGCACACATGGTGATCAGCGCGAATTCCTTGTCCCGGCGCTCCAGCTCGTGCAGGGCGGTGGTGATCAGCCGGGCGCCGGTGGCGCCGACGGGGTGGCCGAGGGCGATGGCCCCGCCGTTGACGTTGACCTTCTCCAGGTCCTGGTCGAAGACCTGGGCCCAGCTGAGGACGACGGAGGCGAAGGCCTCGTTGATCTCGACGAGGTCGATGTCCTTGAGGGACATGCCGGCCTTGCCGAGCACGGCCCGGGTCGCATCGATCGGTCCGTCGAGGTGGTAGTGGGGGTCGGCGCCGACGAGGGTCTGGGCGACGATCCGGGCGCGCGGCTTGAGCTTGAGCGCGCGGGCCATCTTGCGGGAGGCCCACATCACGGCGGCGGCCCCGTCGGATATCTGCGAGGAGTTCCCGGCGGTGTGCACGGCGGTGGGCATGACCGGCTTGAGCCGGGCCAGCCCCTCCATGCTGGTGTCCCGCAGGCCCTCGTCCCGGTCGACCAGGCGCCACATGCCCTGCCCCGCGGCCTGCTCCTCCTCGGTCGTCGGCACCTGCACGGCGAAGGTCTCGCGCTTGAACCGCTCCTCGGCCCAGGCGACCCCGGCGCGCTCCTGGGAGAGCACACCGAGCCGGTCCACGTCCTCGCGGCCGAGGCCCCGGTGGCGGGCGATGCGTTCGGCGGCCTCGAACTGGTTCGGGAGGTCGACGTTCCACTCGTCCGGGAAGGGCTTGCCCGGGCCGTGCTTGGAGCCGGAGCCCAGGGGCACCCGGCTCATGGCCTCGACGCCGCAGGCGATGCCGATGTCCATGACGCCGCCGGAGATCATGTTGGCGACCATGTGGTTGGCCTGCTGCGAACTGCCGCACTGACAGTCCACCGTCGTCGCGGCGGTCTCGTACGGCAGGCCCATGGCGAGCCATGCGTTGCGGGCGGGGTTCATCGACTGCTCGCCGGCGTGGGTGACGGTGCCGCCGACGATCTGCTCGACGCAGTCGGGCTGGATTCCGGTACGGGCCAGCAGCTCCCGGTAGGTCTCGCCGAGCAGGTAGGCGGGATGGAGGTTGGCGAGCGCGCCCCCGCGCTTGCCGATGGGGGTGCGTACGGCTTCGACGATGACGGGTTCCGCGGCCATGAGCTCGTCCTCTCCTGCACAGCGCCAGCGCGGCGGGCCGTCCCGGCGCCCCGCCCGAACTAGTACGCGTTCTAGTTCTCCCCGCAGTCTTATGACCTGGAGCCCCGGCACGCAAGGGTCTTGCACGTGCCCTGCACGGATTCCACACGCAACAGTTGGCGCCGCGACCCTTGTCACTTCTAGAACTCGTTACTACCTTCAAGCCAACTTCTGATGGGCCGTCAGACTTTGGAGTTGCCCCGATGTCCTGTCCCGCGCTGCCCGAAGGCTTCGACGCCACCGACCCCGACCTGCTCCAGAGCCGGGTCCCCCTCCCGGAGTTCGCGCAGCTGCGGCAGACCGCACCCGTGTGGTGGTGCCCACAGCGGCGGGGCGTCACCGGCTTCGACGACGAGGGCTACTGGGTCGTGACCCGGCACGCGGACGTCAAGTACGTCTCCACGCACCCGGAGCTCTTCTCCTCCACCACCAACACGGCGATCATCCGCTTCAACGAACACATCCAGCGTGATGCGATAGATGCCCAGCGACTGATCATGCTGAACATGGATCCGCCGGAACACACCCGCGTACGCCAGATCGTGCAGCGCGGCTTCACCCCGCGGGCCATCCGCGGACTGGAGGACGCGCTCCGGGACCGCGCCCGGAAGATCGCCGAGGAGGCCCTGGCCGTCTCCGCCGACGGCAGCTTCGACTTCGTCACCCAGGTGGCGTGCGAGCTCCCGCTGCAGGCCATCGCCGAACTGATCGGCGTACCGCAGAAGGACCGCGCCAAGATCTTCGACTGGTCGAACAAGATGATCGCGTACGACGACCCGGAGTACGCGATCACCGAGGAGGTCGGCTCGAACGCGGCGATGGAGCTCATCGGCTATGCGATGAACCTCTCGGCCCAGCGCAAGGAGTGCCCGGCCAAGGACATCGTCACCCAGCTCGTCGCGGCGGAGGGCCAGGGCAACCTCGGCTCGGACGAGTTCGGCTTCTTCGTCCTCCTCCTGGCGGTCGCGGGGAACGAGACCACGCGCAACGCCATCAGCCACGGCATGCACGCCTTCCTCACCCACCCCGACCAGTGGGAGCTCTACAAGGCGACCCGGCCGTCCACCGCCGCGGAGGAGATCGTGCGCTGGGCCACCCCGGTGGTGTCCTTCCAGCGCACGGCCACGCAGGACACCGAACTCGGCGGCCAGAAGATCAAGGCGGGCGACCGGGTGGGGATGTTCTACTCCTCCGCCAACCACGACCCCGAGGTCTTCGAGAACCCGGACGCCTTCGACATCACCCGCGACCCGAACCCCCACCTGGGCTTCGGCGGCGGCGGCCCGCACTTCTGCCTCGGCAAGTCCCTCGCGGTCATGGAGATCGACCTGATCTTCAACGCGCTGGCCGACGCCCTGCCGGACCTCCGTCTGACGGGCGAGGACCCGCGCCGCCTGCGCGCGGCCTGGCTCAACGGCATCAAGGAACTCCGGGTCACCCACGGCTGACCCGGCCCCAGGACGGCAGGGCCCCCTCCACCCACGCCCCGGCCCCTGCCGCCCTGGCTTTCCGGCCTCGCCGCACCACATCCAGCCCCGCCGGCGCTTGAGGCGCGGGGTCCGGGGCGGAGCCCCGATCTTTGAGCCGCGCCGGCGTGTGAAGCGCGGAATGCCCGCGCCCGTCCGAGTGGCGGCCCGCCCCGAACCGGGCGATCCTGACAGACAGCGGCGATCCAGCCGAAGGGGCGCCGGGGCCACGCGTGCCCCGGCGCCCCTTCGGCCCCAAACCCGGCCGGGCCAAGCGCACGGGCGATGGCGACTCCCCGGTGCCAGACTGGACACATGGCCATGCTCAGCCAGTCCTTCCGGGGACGGCAGGTGCGGCCCGGAGACCCTTCCTACGACGAGGACCGTCGGATCTGGAACGGCTCCGTCGACCGCTCCCCCGCCCTGATCGCCTACTGCACGGGCGTCGCCGACGTCATCGACGCCGTGCGCTTCGCCGCCGCCTCCGGTCTCTCCCTCGCCGTGCGCTCCGGCGGCCACAGCTTCCCCGGCCAGTCGGTGTGCGACGACGGCATCGTCATCGACCTCTCCCCGATGCGCGGGATCCGGGTGGACCCCGAGGCCCGTACCGTCAGGGCCCAGGCGGGGGTGCTCCTCGGCGAGCTGGACCGCGAGACGCAGGCGTTCGGCCTGGCCGTCCCGGCCGGGATCGTCACGCACACCGGCCTGGCGGGGCTCACGCTCGGCGGCGGGATCGGCTGGCTGATGCGCAAGTACGGGCTCACCATCGACCAGCTGCTGTCCGTGGACCTGGTGACCGCCGACGGAACGTTCCTGAAGGCGAGCGGGGACGAGAACCCCGATCTCTTCTGGGGGATCCGCGGTGGCGGCGGGAACTTCGGGATCGTCACGGAGTTCGAGTTCCGCCTCAATCCGCTGGGGCCGGTGGTGCTGGCCGGGCCCGTCGTCTGGCCGATGGCCGAGTCGGCGCGGCTGCTGCGCTTCTACCGCGAGTGGATCACCGACGTACCGGACGAGCTGACCACGGCGGTCGTCCACCGCAAGGCGCCCTCCGTCGACTACGTGCCGTCCGAGCTGCGGGGGAAGCCCGTCGTGATGGTGGTCTGCTGCTACGCGGGGCCCGTCGAGGAGGGGCAGGAGGTGCTGCGGCCGCTGCGCGAGTCCGGCACCGGCTCCGCGCCCGTTCTGGACCTGTGCGCGCCGAAGCCGTTCACCGAGCACCAGGCGATGTTCGACCCGTCGTTCCCGCACGGCCGCTGGTACTACTTCAAGTCCTGCGACGTCGACCGGCTCACCGACGAGGTCATCGACCGCACGGCCGAGCACGCGGCCCGGATCGTGTCGCCGCTCACCGCGTTCCCGATCTTCCAGCTCGGCGGGGCCATCGCCCGCGTCGGGGAGGACGAGACGGCCTTCGGCGGGCGCGGCGCCGGGCACACGTTCAACATCAACGGGACGACGGAGGGCGCCGACGGCTTCGAGGCCGAACGGACGTGGGCGCGCGGCCTGTGGTCGGCCCTCGCCCCCCACCACACCGGGGTCTACTCGAACTTCCTGATGGAGGAGGGCGAGGAGCGCGTCGAGCAGGCGTACGGCGCGCAGAAGTACCGGCGCCTGCGCGAACTGAAACGGCGCTACGACCCGGGCAACCTCTTCCGCCTCAACCAGAACATCCCGCCGGCACCCTGACCGTCGCGGCGCACCCCGACGGCTGAGGGACCGGCACACGACGTCCGCCTACGCGCTCCGCGCCCCGGCCCCTACCGGCTGTTCCTCGTCGCTCCGACGCTGCCCCGGGAGGCTCACCTGCAGTTTCCGCGGCCCGGACAGTACGTACACGAGCCCGAAGCCGGCGGTCACGACGACCGCGCCGCCCACCGCGTCCAGCACCCAGTGGTTGGCGGTGGCGACGATCGCGCACACCGTGATCAGCGGGTGCAGCGCCCCGAGCAGCTTCTGCCAGCCCTTCGGCGCCAGCACGACGATCACGATCCCGCACCACAGCGACCAGCCGAAGTGCAGCGAGGGCATCGCCGCGTACTGGTTGGAGATCGCGGTCATGGCCCCGTACGAGGGGTTGGCCAGGTCCTGCGGTCCGTGCACGGTGTCGATGAAGTCGAGTCCGGGCATCAGGCGCGGCGGCGCGAGCGGGTACAGCCAGAAGCCGACGAGCGCGAGGACGGTGGCCAGGCCCAGGGAGGCGCGGGCCCACCGGTAGTCGCCGGGGCGCCGCCAGTACAGGACCGCCAGGATCGTCAGCGGGACCACGAAGTGGAAGGAGGTGTAGTAGAAGTTGAAGAACGCCTCCAGCCAGGGCGTGTTCACGACGGCGTGGTTCACGGCGTGCTCGATGTCGATGCCGAGCGCCCGCTCGATGCCGTGGATCTGGCTGCCGTTGCCCTCGGCGAGGGTGCGGCTGGTGGGCGCGGCGGCCCGGATGTGCGAGTAGAGCGAGTACCCGACCCGTATCAGCAGGAGTTCCAGCAGCAGGTTCGGGCGGGACAGCACGCGCCGCCAGAACGGCAGCAGCGGCACCCGCTGCCAGCGGGCGGCGGCCGGCTGCCCGTAGGCGGTCGGTACGGGCTCGCGCCAGTACGGCGACGAGCGCGGCAGGAACGGCACCGCGCAGGCCGCGGCGAGCGCGGCGAGCAGCAGCACGTTGTCCCGTACGGGGGCCAGTGCGGCCAGGTTCGGCAGCAGCACCGAGCTCGGCAGCGTCATGGCGAGGACCACGGCCACCGGCCACACGCGCCGGTCGGCGGCGCGCCGGCCCACCTTGCCGGCGACGGCGAGCAGCACCCACAGCAGCTGGTGGCGCCAGCCGGTCGGGGCCACGGCGACGGCCACGCAGCCGGTGACGGCGACGGCGAGCAGCAGCTGGCCGTCGCGGGCGTAGCGGACCGCGCGGCGCAGACCGAACCAGACGACGGCGCCCGCGAGGGCCACGTAGAGCAGGATCTCGGCGGGGCCGCTCAGACCGAGGCGCAGCAGCGCGCCGTGCAGCGACTGGTTGGAGAGGCTGTCGGGGGCGCCGCCGAGGCCGGTGCCGGCCAGGTGCTCGGCCCAGTACGTCCAGGAGTCGCGCGGCATGGCCGCCCAGGACAGCGCGGTGGCTCCGGCGAAGGTCACGGCGGCGGTGCGGGCGGCGGGCCGGCGCCCGGACAGCCACAGCAGCGGGGCAAAGAGCAGCAGCGCCGGCTGGAGCGCGGCCGCGAGGCCGACGAGGAAGCCCGCGGGCCGGTCTCCGGGCACCCGGAAGACCGCCAGGAGCACCAGCAGCACCGGCAGGACGGCGGTCTGGCCCGGTGAGGCGGCCTCGCGGACGGGCAGCGAGACCATCATCAGGGCCGTCAGCACGGGCGCGGCGAGCAGCGCGGTGCGCCGCGGCACGGGGTCGGGCAGGCCGCGCGCGGCGACGAGCCCGATCGCGGCGACGAACAGCAGCGTCACGCAGGTCCAGGCCACCTCCAGGGAGGGGGCGGCGAAACCGACGAGCGGCTTCAGGACCAGCCCGGCGAAGGGGGTGCCGGCGAACTGGCCGGAGTCGTAGAGCGAGCCGGGGAGGGCCGCGGGAAGGTGCAGGCCGCTGAGCCACTCGCCGGGTGGCACCCGCAGCACCGCGGCCGCCTGTCTGACGGCGAGGGCGCCCGCCAGCGCCCACAGGAGGAGGCGTGCCGCCCCGAGCCTGCCGCTATCGCCTATGACCCCGGCATGTCCGTTCGCACCGCTGTGCTCTGCCGCGTTAGCCACGCCTCGCCGGCCTCCCGCCCTGTTGACCGCAACCCTGACTTCGCCTGGCTGCCGCGCTCCATTACCCGCACGACGATATCTCCCGCGGATACCTAGGATGGCCCCCATGAGCATCGTGAAGATCAACGCACTGACGGTCCCCGCCGAGCAGCGGGAAGTTCTGGAGCGGCGCTTCGCCTCTCGGGCCGGGGCGGTGGAGGGTTCGGACGGGTTCGAATGGTTCGAGCTGCTGCGCCCGGTGGAGGGCACCGACCAGTACCTCGTCTACACGCGCTGGCGTTCGGAGGAGGACTTCCAGGCGTGGATGGAGGGGCCGATGAAGGCCGCTCACCAGGGTGGCGGCGCGGGCGGCGCGGGCGGCGGTGCGGGCTCCGAGGGCGGCGAGGGTGGCGGCGAGCGGCCGAAGCCGGCGGCTTCGGCGTCGACGGTGTGGTCGTTCGAGGTCGTGCAGCAGGCGGCGCCGAAGAAGGCTTGACCCGTAAGGGGTGCGGGGTCCGGGCCCCGCACCCCTTACGGTGCGGGGTCCGGGCCCCGCACCCCGCACCGCTGGCGGACGTGCGGGGGGCGTCAGCTCCAGAAGGTGTCTTCCTCGTCGATGTCCGCGGTGCACTGGTCGATGTCGGTGATCTTGTGGCCGACGATCGTGAAGAAGAGCCCTTGGCGGATCTCGATGCCGCGGTCGCCGCGGTCACCGCGTGCCGTGTGGAAACTCATCACGTGCCCCCGCCCGTCCGCCAGCACCGATTCCAGGTGGACCTGGAAGGTGCCCTTCGACTCCTCGCCGAGCCGGCGGTAGAAGTCGAGCACGTTCTCGCGGCCCTTGTGGTGCCCGGACATGGGGTGGCTGCCGGGCACGTGGTGGATGACGTCGGCCGTCAGCAGCGTGCCAAGCGTCTCCAGGTCGCCCTTGCCGAAGGCCTCGTAGCCGCGGCGGATCAAGGCACAGTCGGGATGCTCTGACATGGCGTTTCACACCCTCCGGGTACGCGCGAAATATCCTTTTCCTATCATCGGCCCGGCATTGTGGATATTCCACGCGGGAGTTCCGCCGCGAACTCCACAATGACTCCATGAACACGATCAACACGCACAGTGAACAGCGCGGCAGGCGCGGCAGGCACGGCAGGCACGGCAGGCACGATGACGAGCTCGGCGGCGAGCACCTCACGGCGACCGCGCCCGCGGCCTCCGCGGCCTCCGCCTCGGCCTCGGCCTCGGCCTCGTGGACCGTCGTCCCCGAACCCGTCACCTCCCCCGACGCCGTCCTTCTGCGCCGCGCGTACTACGCCGAGGTCGCCGGCCGGTACTGGAAACGGCAGGTCACCGAGGCCGAGATCGACCAGGGACTGCTGGACTTCCCCGACGACGGGCTGCTCCCGCCCACGGGCGGGTTCGTCGTGGGGCGGCGCGGCGGCGAGCCCCTCGCCTGCGGCGGTCTGCGCCTGCTCGACCACGCCACCGCCGAGCTCACCAAGGTGTACGTCGACCCGCGCGCCCGCGGTACCGGCGGCGGGGCGGCGCTGCTCGAGGCGCTGGAGGCGCAAGGACGTGCGCTGGGCGCGGAGCGGGTCCGGCTGGACACCCGGTCGGATCTCGTCGAGGCCCGCGCGTTGTACGCGCGTCACGGGTACGCGGAGATACCCGCGTACAAGTCGGGCCCGTATGCGGAGCACTGGTTCGAGAAGCGCCTGGCCTGAGCCCGCACGGTCCCGCACACCCGGCACCGCTCGCCGCGCGGCACCGGTCTAGTGCGCGGCGTGGTCCCGTCGCGGCGCGGCGTCGTAGGGCTCCTCGGCGTCGGATCCGCACAGCTCCGCGTTGATCTCCTGGACCAGCTTGATCAGGTCGGTCGGGCGGTCCGGGCCCCACCAGTCACCGAGCAGTTCGGCGAGGGACTCCTCCCGGGCCTCGGCGAGCTTCTCGGCGGTCGCGCGCCCCTTGTCGGTCAGGATCAGCGCCAGCCCGTCCCGGGTGGCGAGCCCGCGCCCCTCGACCTGCCGGGCGGCGTCCGTGACGGCCTTCAGCGGCACGTGGGTGCGCTCGGCGAGCAGCGCGGGCTCGGTGGAGCCGTACTTCTTGATCCGCAGCAGCAGCCAGCTGGCGGCGGGCAGCAGGTCGTAGCCGGCCTTCGCGGTGATCTTCTCGTAGACGTGGCGGCGGCCCTCGCGGGTGCCGAGGACCGTCAGTGCGCGGGCGACCTCGTCGTGGGAGGAGCGATGGACCGGGTTGGACGCCAGGGTCTCGGTCACATCGGGTGCGGTGACCGAGGTGCGGAGCTTGTCCTCCTTCAGGAAGCAGGCGATCACGAAGGCGACCAGGACGATCGGCACGGCGTAGAGGAACACGTCCGTGATGGCTTCGGCGTAGGCGTCGAGCACGCGGGGACGGATACCGGACGGAAGCGCGGTGATGGCCCGCGGGTCGGCCTCCAGCTGCGCGACGCCCGCCCCGGCGGGCAGCTGTACACCCGCGAGGGAGGCGGCGAGCTTGTTCTCGAGCCCGTTGGTGAAGACCGTGCCGAAGATGGCGACGCCGAAGGAGGCGCCGATGGAGCGGAAGAAGGTGGCACCGGAGGTGGCGACGCCGAGGTCGGCGTAGCTGACGGCGTTCTGCACCACCAGGACGAGTACCTGCATGACCAGGCCGAGACCGGCGCCGAAGACGAAGAAGTAGATGCTCATCTCCCAGGTGGAGCTGGTGCGGTGCAGCTGGTGCAGGAGGAGCAGGCCGATGGCGGTGACGCCGGTGCCGGCGATCGGGAACACCTTCCAGCGGCCGGTGCGGCTGACGATCTGGCCGGAGGCGGTGGAGGAGATCAGCATGCCGAGGACCATCGGCAGCATGTGGACGCCCGACATCGTCGGTGAGACGCCCTGGACGACCTGGAGGAAGGTCGGCAGGTAGACCATCGCGCCGAACATCGCGAAGCCGACGACGAAGCTGATCGCCGAGCAGAGGGTGAAGGTGCGGATGTGGAACAGACCCAGCGGGAGCACGGGTTCGGCGGCCTTGCGTTCCACGAAGACGAAGACGGCGAGCAGCGCGGCGCCGAGGACGGCGAGGCCGATGATCCGGGCCGAGCCCCAGCCCCAGGTGCCGCCGAGGGAGGCGACGAGGACGAGGCAGGTGGCGACGCAGGCGATGAGGAAGGTGCCGACGTAGTCGATGGTGTGCTTGGCGGAGCGTGTCGGGATGTGCAGGACGGCGGCGATGACGACGAGCGCGACGAGACCGATGGGGAGGTTGATGTAGAAGACCCAGCGCCAGGACAGGTGGTCCACGAAGAGGCCGCCCAGCAGCGGGCCCAGCACGCTGGTCGCGCCGAAGACGGCGCCGAAGAGACCCTGGTACTTGCCGCGTTCGCGGGGCGGGACGATGTCGCCGACGATCGCCATCGACAGCACGATCAGTCCGCCGCCGCCCAGGCCCTGCAGGGCACGGAAGCCGATGAGCTGGGGCATGTCCTGGGCGAGCCCGCACAGCGCCGACCCGATCAGGAAGATGACGATGGCGTACTGGAAGAGCTTCTTGCGTCCGTACTGGTCGCCGAGCTTCCCCCACAGGGGGGTGGCCGCGGTGGAGGCGAGCATGTAGGCGGTGACGACCCAGGACAGGTGCGCCATGCCGCCGAGTTCGCTGACGATGGTCGGCAGGGCCGTGGAGACGATGGTCTGGTCGAGCGCGGCGATCAGCAGGCCCAGCAGCAGGGCGCCGATGGAGACGAGGACCTCACGGGAGGTGTGTTCGGAGGCGGGGCCGGACTTCGGCGGGCCGTGACCGGGGCCCACGGCATCCGTGGTCACATCCTGAGCCATCGATTCCTCCTCAGGCCGGATCAACATCTCCATCCTGAGCGGTGTGTCCGGTTATGGCCTCTCGAGCCGATGGGGAGTACTCCGGTGGGTCTGCATAATCGCAGGCAACGGCCAGGGAAGGAGTCCAGTGAGCAGTGAGCACTGTCCAGATTGCGGCGCTGTCGGCGCCGGCTGCGGGTGTGCGCCGGGTGTGGGTTTCAACCCCTTGCGCATCCGTCCGTACGTGACTCTGAGTCGCCGTACCGCAGGATCGGGGCCTGCGAGGGCGGCGGGGCGGACGAGCGGCTCGCGCTGGGCGACGGGCTCGCGGGCGGGGGCCCAGAGAAGCGGAACGGTTCCGGTTCACGCCGCCCGCTGGCGCTGCTCCTCGGGGCCGCGGCAGTGGTCGCCCTCAGCGGGACGGCCGTGGCGGTCTGGGTGCTCCCGAGCGATGAGGGGAGTGAGGTCACCCTGCTCGACGCGAAGGCGCCGTCGCCCGCGGTGAGTGCCGCCCCGGCCGCGCCGTCCACGACTCCGACCCACACCCAGGCCTCGGGCAGCCCGTCCGCCTCGGCCTCACCGTCGCCGTCCGCCTCGAAGTCGGCGTCGCCGTCCCCGTCACCGAGCGCGTCCCGTTCGTCCGCGCCCCCGTCCGCGAGCCCGTCGCCCAGCGCGAGCCGCTCGTCCGCCCCGCCGCCCTCGCAGGCCCCGATCCTGCGGTACGGCGACTCGGGTCCGGAGGTGGAGAAGCTGCAGCGTCTGCTGTCGGCGCAGGGCCTGTACCGGGGCAAGTTCCACGGGAAGTTCGACGGGCGGGTGGAGGACGCGCTGTCGGAGTTCCAGTACTCCCACGGCATCGACGACCAGGAGTGGGGCATCTACGGTCCGGTGACCCGCAAGGCGCTGGAGGGATAGGCGCGCGCTGGGGGATCGGATCCGTCGGCGGATCGGAGCCGTGGGAAACACACCGTATGGACAGGGGTCACACCCCGCCGGTGGCGCGGACGGCCCTTTGTTTTGTATCGTGTAGGAACAAAGTGGTTCCGTCCTCATTCCCTGACCGGTGGACGGAACCACTTGTTCTCTTTTCCCGCCCGTCTGGAGCCCCGCCGATGCCGGCCAGCACCACCACCGCCCCCGTCGTCCTCACCGCCAAGGCCCTGCTCCTGGACATGGACGGCACGATCGTCAACTCCGACGCGGTGGTCGAGCGCTGCTGGCGTGACTGGGCTCTGTCCCACGGTCTGGACCCAGAGGCGGCCCTGAAGGTGGTGCACGGCCGCCAGGGCTACGCCACCATGGCCGTCCTCCTGCCGGACCGTCCGATGGAGATCAACCACGCCGAGAACGCCGTGATGCTGGCCCGCGAGACCGCCGACACCGACGGCGTGGTCCCGGTCGCGGGCGCCCCGGCGTTCATGGCGGCGATCACCGCCCTGCCGCATGCCCTCGTCACCTCCGCGGACGCCGCCCTGGCCACGGCCCGGATGACGGCCGCCGCCCTGCCGATGCCCGCGATACGGGTCACGGCCGAGTCCGTTCAGGCCAGCAAGCCCGATCCCGAGGGCTTCCTCAAGGGTGCCGCCGCACTGGGCGTGGACCCGGCCGACTGCATCGTCTTCGAGGACTCGGCCGCAGGCATCGCGGCCGGCCGCGCGGCAGGCATGCGGGTGATCGGCGTCGGCCCCCGAGCAGCCGCCCACGCCCCGACGACCCACGTCCCGGACCTGACGACCCTCACGGTGACGACCGCCAAGGACGGCTCGATCCAGCTCACGGTGGGCGCGGCGGCCTGAGGCTGGGCTTCGGGGGGAGCCGGGTCCCGGCTGGGCGGAATCAGAGAAGGACTGGGGGTTTCCCGTCAGTCTCATCGTCCTTCCGTGTCGGGCCGGCCCCTCAAGGGCGCTCCTTCGTCGCGTCGCTACGCGATGGCCTCCGGCCACCCTTGACCGACCGACCCGCCACGGAAACACGAAGACAGCCGGGAAACCCCCAAAAGAACGGGCCGGGTCCTTCTTTCAGGGACGGCCCCATCACAGATATCCGGGCGAGGTCCCGGTGCGCGCCACATCGCTAAGCCCTCCCCACGTCACAGCGTCTACCAGCCGTCTTGGGCCGGACATAAGCCGCCATCGATCGCTACGCGCTCCCCACGTCACAGCGTCTACCAGCTGTCTTGGGCCGGACATAAGCCGCGATCAATCGCTACGCGCTCCCCACGTCTCAGCGTCTGCGAGCCGTCCCGGGCTGGACATAAGCCGCCATCGATCGCTACGCGCTCCGCACGTCTCAGCGTCTGCGATCCGTCCCGGGCTGGCCATAAGCCGCCATCGATCGCTACGCGCTCCGCACGTCTCAGCCTCTGCGATCCGTCCCGGGCTGGACATAGGCACGATGGCGGCAGCCATCGCGATCTGGCTCGGGACCTGATGAGGGCTAGGGGCCGTCGGGCGCCCACCCGATCAGGCGCTTGTGAGCTGTCTCGAAGGAACTACCCACAGACCGGCTCCGGCCGGGCACCTGACTCGTCCACCGCCCGGACCACAGCGGGCGTCCCGGTCAACAGTCGAAGACCGACCAGCAGATGTCGTTTCGCAACCGCTGGTCATCGAGGACTAGTTCACGAATCGCATCCGGGAGCTGTTCGCGCTGCCAACGGCACTCGAGCCTGCCGGCGTTCTCACCCTCCCCTCTGGGGGCCGCCGCGCGCACAGCCTTGATCGCGTAGGCCGCAGCGCCGAGCTCGTGTGCGGCGACGTGCGCCACCACCGCCGCCTGACCGGCAGCGAATGCGGCGTGCCGAGCGGCTCCGCTCAGTTCTCTTGCCGCAGCCATGGCATGGCCGCCCGCCGCTCGGGACTGAGACATCCTGATCTCGCCGCGCGCCCATGCGCGAATCTGCTCGATCGCCTCGCGGGGCCGTGGGTCCGAGGGTTGCACCGACTCGAAGAGGTGCAGAACGTGCTCCGCGCACGCGGCAGCCCACAAGGCCAGCAGCCGATGGTCGGAGTCCGTAAGAGTCCCCCCACGGCGGATGGTGATGAAGCGGGCATCGCGGTCTTTAGGTAGGATCATGACGTTCCAAAGGGTCGGCTGCGCTCATAAGGCGAGTGCGCCCAACACCCGTGTAAGAAAACAGAGTTGGACACCCTGGCGACCGCACTCTATGTGAGACCGACGCACCTCGCTGATCGCTTGGAATGGATCCTCTAGTCGTCAGTGACGGGGTACATGGAGGCATAGGGATTGGGCTCGCCGGTCTGGGGGTCCAGCCCGGCCAGCTCCCGTCGGCGTTGCTCGCGCCAGCTCACGAAGGTGTCCGTCTGCGTCCAGAGAGACGCATCGCCGAGTGGGCAGGCTTCGAACTGGCCCAGCATCATGCGGGTGATGAACTGGACCATGCCGCAGTCGAACAAAGCCCAAGGCGACTCGCTCCACAAGTGGTGCCGACGCCAGGCCACGACAGGCCACTTGTCCGGGTCGGGGTCGTTCATGAGCCAGGCCATCTCGTTGGCGTTCATCCCAGAACCCCAGGGCAGAACGGCATCTGCACCAAGCGTCACGCCCGGGACTCCTGAGTCGTCATCCCAAAGTCCACGCAGCCCTGCCGTCATGCTTCCGACGTGACACCTCTCGTACCCGCGCACGTCGCTCGGGAGCGGGGGCAGAATGACGAGCTCTCCGATATCACCGACGCCGTACGTGTCCAGTAGAGCCTTGTAGTCACTCGGCAGCTTGGTGCCCAGCGCCGCTTCGGCAGCGTCCCAGTCGATCCGCTCGCCACCGGCGAAGTCTGGCGGCACGAGATCGAGCAATGTGGCCACGTCAGGATGAATGCCCATGGCGGAGTCCCCCCTTGAGTAGATGATCAGCAAGCCTAGACGCTCGGCCTGACACTGCCCCTCGCCATCAGATGGCAGCTGTCAAGCCACGACATTCAGCGACATGACGCAGTCCGCCCGATCGGGCTCAATGGGGACACGGGCTAGCCCGCCCACATCACCATTCACCAGCCGCCCTGCCATTCCTCATCGAGGAGGATCCCCATGGCTCGCGCCCGGCGTCTCGTCCTGTTCACGGCGGTGACCGCGCTGGCCGTGGGCGGCCTCACTATCCTCTGGCGCCTTCACCACCCGCACGATCGCCGTATCCGAAAAGGGGCCGACCAGCAAACCCGGCGATCGCGATGACAGCGCTGGCTTCAGCTTTCTGGAAACAGTGAATCCTTGGCGGAACAGCATGTTCAACGACGTGTCGGAATAGAATTAATCGCCCCAGACGGCCGGCAGTCGCCGAGACCAGCGAAGCGCGTAGCGATTGTTGGCGGCTTATGTCCAGCCCAGGACGGTTGGCAGACGCTGAGACGTCGGGAGCGCGTAGCGATGTGGCGCGCACCGGGACCTCGCCCGGATATCTGTGATGGGGCCGTCCCTGAAAGAAGGACCCGGCCCGTTCTTTTGGGGTTTCCCGGCTGTCTTCGTGTTTCCGTGTCGGGTCGGTCGGTCAAGGGTGGCCGGAGGCCATCGCGTAGCGACGCGACGAAGGAGCGCCCTTGAGGGGCCGGCCCGACACGGAAACACGAAGACAGCCGGGAAACCCCCGACCCTTCTCTGATTCCGCCCCGCTAGGACCCGGCTCTCTCTTTCCTCCCCCGAAGCCCCGCCCTACTGGCCGACTCGCCCGTCGATGCGTTCCCGTAGGAAGTCCGCGTGGCCGTTGTGGCGGGCGTATTCCTCGATCATGTGGACCAGGACCTCGCGGAGCTCCATCGGCTCGTCGCCCGCGTCCCCCGCACCTCCCGCGTCGCCCGTGACATCCAGGCTGGGGGCCTGCGCGACGAGTTGTTCCGCGAAGGTGACTTCGGCTCGCCAGGTCGCCCACGCGTCCGCGACCACGGCCGGGTCGGCCACCGCGCCGGTGAACTCGCCCGCGGGTTCGTCCTCCGAGCGGTAGTGGCGCCGTACGGCCTGGCCCGCCATGACCTGCCGGAACCAGTACTGCTCGACCCCCGCGAGGTGGCGTACGAGACCCAGCAGGGACAGGTTGGACGGTTCCACCGAGCGGCGCGCGAGGGCCTCCGCGTCGAGGCCCGCGCACTTGAGCTCCAGCGTCAGCCGCTGATCGCGCAGGTAGCCGGTAAGCACGGCCCGTTCACCCTGGAACCCTCCGTCGGTGCGGGTGTCCTCGTCGGGGTGGACGAACATGTTGGACCATCCGAACCGACGCTCCGAGGAGGACGCGGGTACACCCTGGGGCGCAGGACGACTGGAAGGGCCCGTGGGGGCGGTGGGGTCGGTCACGCGCACGAGCGTGACCTGTACACGCACTTCCCGCAACGGGATATCCCACCACCACTACCACCTCACCCACCCCGTCAGCCCGCATCAGCCCACGTCAGCCACGTCAGCCCGCGATCGCCTCGTACAGCGAGAAGACGGCCAGCGCCGCCATCACCGCGGCCGCGATCTTGGTGATGAGTCGCAGCGGCACGTACTTCATCAGGGTGCGCCCGCCCAGGATGCCGATGCCCGCGACCGCCCACAGGGCCAGTACGGCGCCGATGCCGACGGAGACGGGGTCGTCGTACCGTGCGGCGAGGTTGGCGGTCATGATCTGGGTCAGGTCACCGAATTCCGCCACCAGGATCAGCATGAACCCGGCCCCCGAGACCTTCCAGAAGGACTGGTCGGCGGGCGGCTTGACCTCCTCCTCCCCGTCGTCCTTCTTCAGGAGCAGCATGGCCGCGCCCAGAAGGAAGAGGATGCCGACGACGGCCTGGACGAGGCGGTGCGGGAGCAGGGTGAGCACGCTGCCGGCGGCGATCGCGAGGGCGACGTGTACGGCGAAGGCGGCGGCGACGCCCGCGAAGACGTAGGAGGCGCGGTAGCGCGTGCCGAGCATCAGGCCGGCGAGGGCCGTCTTGTCGGGGAGTTCGGCAAGGAAGACGACGCCGAAGGCGATCGCCGTGATGCTGAAGCTGAACACGGGGGTGGAACCTCAATCGGTCGGGCAGGACGCCATCGGTACCGAGAGACCTGGGTGTTTCAGGGGTCGCTTCGGCTCGGCGGCGCCCTGGTGTGCGTATGCGCGTACGGAACGCGCCCACGCATGGACAGGACACTGCGGCCGAAGGTCTCGCTGGCCGGCCGCTGTACGTGGCCTGCCTCCGGGCGCCGGCTGGGGTGACCCAGCAGTATGTCGACGGTCCGGCGAAGAGCTACTCCCCTTCTGCTCGAACAGACTACGCGACGCCCGCGGCCGGCCGGAATAGGCCTTTGGTCCCGCCCTGCCCCACTCCGGCGCGCCCCGAGGCGCCCCGCCCACCCTCCACCAGGTGCGGAATCTCAACTTCCATTTAAATCGGGGCCATTGCCGGACTTGATGTGACGTGCTCATGTCGCCACGCTGTCACCTGGCGCCCATCCCCTCGAAACCCGGCGCCGTCAGCATGGCCACGCCCCGCCGGGGCCGCACGGCCACACCCCCCGCACACAGGGAGCCCCTCATGGCACTCATACCCAACGTCTACGCGCGTCGAATTGGCGTGCTCGCGTCAGCGGCAGCCCTCGCCGCGCTCACCTCCCTCCTCAACGCCCCGACCGCCCAGGCCGCCCCGCCCACCCCCATCACCGCCTCGGCCGCCCGCGCGTACCTGGCCACGGTCACGCCGAAGGCCGAAGGGTCCACCAGCGGCTACAGCCGCGACCTCTTCCCGCACTGGAGCACCGTCTCCGGCACCTGCAACACCCGCGAGACCGTCCTCAAGCGGGACGGCGTGAACGTCGTCCAGGACTCGGCCTGCGCCGCGGTGAGCGGAAGCTGGTACTCGGAGTACGACGGAGCCACCTGGACCGCCGCCTCCGACCTCGACATCGACCACGTCGTCCCGCTCGCCGAGGCCTGGCGTTCCGGTGCCAACTCCTGGACCACCAGCACGCGTCAGCAGTTCGCCAACGACCGCACCCGCCCGCAGCTCATCGCGGTCACCGACAACGTCAACCAGGCCAAGGGCGACCTCGACCCCGGCAAGTGGCTGCCCCCGCGGACGGCCTACCGTTGTACGTACGCACGGATGTGGGTCCAGGTGAAGCAGTACTGGGCCCTGAGCATGGACTCCGGTGAGAAGACGGCCCTGGTCAACATCCTCAACGGCTGCTGACCCGAGTCCGCCGATCTCTCCCCCGCCAGGGGGAGGCGTGGCTCCCCCTCCCCGTCGTACCGTGATCGAAGGGGCTACGGAGGAGGGGGAGTTGCATGGCCGGACTGCGTCTGGGGCCGCTGCTGCGTCACGTCGACTGGGACACGGGCGGATCGGCCACCATATGGGTCGAGGCGGACCGCCCGTGCACGGCCGAGGTGCGGTGCGCCGACGGGGCGGGCGGCAGTGCGCGCACCTTCCAGATAGCCGGTCACCACTACGCGCTGGTGCCGGTGACCGGTCTGACCCCGGGCGCGACCACGGCGTATGAGGTGCTGCTCGACGACCGGCCGGTCTGGCCCCTGCCCGACAGCGGCTTCCCGCCGAGCACGATCACCACCCCCGCGGTGGCCGGTCCCGGCCGTGCGGCCCCCGGGCTGCGCGTCACCTTCGGCTCCTGCCGGCAGGCCGCACCGCCCGCCGGCCGGCACGGGCCGCACGGCGCGGACGCCCTCGACACCCTCGCGGCGCGGCTGGCAGCGGACCCGGAGGCGGTGCGTCCGGACGTCCTGCTGCTGCTCGGCGACCAGGTGTACGCGGACGCGCTGTCCAAGGAGACCCGGCAGTGGCTCGCGGCCCGGCGGGATCTGCGGGAGGCGCCCGGCGCCCAGGTCGCGGACTACGAGGAGTACACGCGGCTCTACTACGAGTCGTGGCTCGATCCGGAGATCCGCTGGCTGCTGTCGACCGTGTCGAGCCTGCACATCTTCGACGACCACGACGTGATCGACGACTGGAACACGAGCGCGGCGTGGCTGGCGGAGATGCGGGCGACGCCGTGGTGGCGGGAGCGCGTGCTCAGCGGGCTGATGTCGTACTGGGTGTACCAGCACCTGGGGAATCTCTCGCCGGCCGAGCTGGCGGCGGACGAGCTGTACGGGGCGGTCCGGGACACCCCCGACGGTACGGACGTGCTACGGGCCTTCGTGTCCGCGGCGGACGCCGATCCGGGCACGGCGCGCTGGAGCTACCGGCGCGACTTCGGCCGGACCCGGCTGCTGATGGTGGACACCCGCGCCGCGCGGGTGCTGGCCGAGGACGGGCGGGCGATGCTCGATCCGGTGGAGCAGCAGTGGCTCCGGGAGAACGCCCTGGCCGGGCACGGGGGTTATGACCATCTGCTGATCGGGTCCTCGCTGCCCTGGCTGATGCCGCCGCTGATCCACGATGCCGAGACGTGGAATGCCGCGCTGTGCCGTGGGGATCGGGGGCCGCGGTGGGCCCGCATCGGGGAGGATCTGCGTCGGCGCAGCGATCTGGAGCACTGGGCGGCGTTCCCGGCCTCGTTCGCAGCGCTGACCGACCTGATCGAGGAGGTGGGCACGGGGCCGCGGGCCCCGGCGACGGTGTGCGTGCTCTCGGGGGACGTTCATCACGCGTATGTGGCCGAGCCTCGAATACCGAGTACCGCGCGGGTGTTCCAGCTGACGTGCTCGCCGGTTCACAATTCCATCCATACGGCGGTGAAGTGGGGATTCCGGCTGGGCTGGTCGCGGACGGGCCGGTGGCTGGGGCGCGGCTTCTCGCTGCACGGGCGGACGGGACGGCCGCCGCTGAACTGGCGGCGTACGGGTGGGCCGTGGTTCGGGAACCAGCTGATGACGCTGGCGCTGTCGGGGCGGTCGGCGCGGCTGCGGCTGGACCAGGCGCGGAAGAAGCGCGAGGGGGCCCGGCTGGTGACGGTGCTGGACCGGGACCTCACGGCGGCGGAGTAGCCGGAGCACCGGAGTAGCCGAGTACCAGTGCAGCCGGGGTGGGGGCTGCTCGGGCAGCGGGCCACGGTGGTGGCGGAGTTGACGTGGCGACGGTGTGGCTACCGCCCCGGGCTCCCGGGGGACGGGGGCCGGGCGTACGCTGTATGGCTGTCAAGCCGCTCCTGCCGCTCCCCCGCGACGTCGCGGCGCTTCATGCCGCAGCACGTCAACCGGACTGGGGAGTCCCGTTTTGCTTGAGACGCTGGGGTCGCTGACCGCGAGCCCATGGATCTACGCCCTGGTGGCGGTGTCCGTCGTGCTCGACGTCTTCCTTCCGGTGCTGCCGAGCGGGGTGCTGGTGATCACCGCGGCGGCGGCCGCAGCGGCCGCAGGTGCGGCGGGACCGGTGCCGGTACCCGCGCAGGTGCCGGACATCCTGCTGCTGCTGGTCATCGCGACGACGGCCTCGGTGCTGGGTGACATGGCCGCGTACCGGCTGGGCCGGCGCGGCGGAGCCCGCCTGGACCGGGCCATCGCCCGCTCCCGCCGACTGACCCGGGCCCACGAGCGCCTCGGCACGGCCCTGGCACGTGGCGGCGGCGCCTTGGTGGTGATCGCGCGGTTCGCGCCGGCCGGGCGTTCCGTGGTGTCCCTGGGCGCGGGCAAGACGCAGCGCAAGGTGGTGGAGTTCCTGCCCTGGTCGGTGCTGGCGGGCATGGCCTGGGCCGGCTACAGCGTCGCCCTCGGCTACTTCGGCACCCAGTGGCTGGGCACCCAGTGGCTCGGCACCGCGCTCTCGCTCGTCGCCCTTTTCGCCGCGGGCGCCCTGGCGGCCTTCCTCGTCCGCCGCCCGCCCACGACGGCGGCTCCCGCGGCGTAGGCGCAGTCCTCGGGCCGGCCCGCCGACGGAGGCGACGTCCGCGAGACCCGATGTCCGCGGGCAGGGGGCCGGCGGACAGCACATCAGCGGACACGCCCTCCGGGGGCGCGACGTCCGCACGCGACACCCGGCAGACCGGCGTTCCGCGGCCACGACACCCCCGAGCGGGACGTCCGCGGGCAGGACGATTGCCGGCTCTCCCAGGCGTCTGTCGGCTCCCTCGGACGTCTGTCGGCTCCCCTCGGGCGTCTGTCGGCTCCCTCGGGTGGAGCAGTGGCTCACCCGTTCACCCGGCCCCGATCGCCGCCCCAGGCCCGGGCTCCTAGCGTCCACAGCACGGTGCGCAACCGAATCCGCGTCACACCCGTGCCCTGGCCGCGCCGTTTCGAGGAGCCGAGGAGTTCTCTCCATGCCCGCCAAGCCGCCCGCCACGTCATCCGTCACGTCCCGAGGCCTCGTGGCCATCGCGGCCGCGACCCTCATCGTCGCCGCCGCCGCTCCCGCCACGTTCGCGTACGCCGCCCCCTCCGCCGGCGTCTCCCCCACCACCGTCGCCCCCGGCGGCCGCGTCGCCCTCAACCTCGACGGCTGCGGGACCCGGACCGGCCGGGCCACGTCGACCGCGTTCAGCGAGGTCCGGCTGACCCCCCGCAATTCGGAGGCCACGTACCTCTTCGGCAGCGCCACCGTCTTCCGCGACGCCAACCCGGGCACGCACCGCGTCACCTTCGAGTGCGGCGGCCCCGGTGGCGAGCGCGTCACCGTCTCGCTGCAGGTCGCCTCGGGCGCGGCCCGCGGTGGTACGGGCGGCAGCATCGGCTCGATGAGCCCGGGGCAGGTCGCTGTCGGCGGCGCGCTCGCCGCGGGCGCGCTCGGCGCCGGGATCTGGGTGCTGCGTCGCCGCGCCGCGGGGACCGGGGCGGCGTAGGCGGCGCAGGCCGGGAGGGAAGGCTGGGGTCGGCGTTACGCCGGGGCGGCGGCCTGTCCCCGTACGTGCACACCGTCGAGCAGCGCCGCGGTGGCCTCGGCGACGGCGTCCACGGCCGCCTCGAACACCTCGCGGTTGTGCGCGGCCGGCACCCGGAAGCCGGACACCTTCCGTACGTACTGCAGGGCGGCGGCCCGAATCTCCTCCTCCGTGGCCTTCTCGGGGATGGCGGGCTGGCGCAGGGTCTTAATGGAACGGCACATACCCCCACTATCCCGCTGTCGGGGCGGCTCGACCCCGTATGGGGCAGAGCTGATGCGGAGGTACGGGGCCGAATCTAGACTGACGACGTCATGAAAAGTCACCAATTGAGGGAGACTCGCACCATGGCCAAACGAGGCAACAAGCGTCGGGCCCGCAAGAAGAAGAAGGCCAATCACGGCAAGCGCCCCAACGCCTGAAACCGCTCGAACGAAAGACCCCCGACCAGCACCGGCCGGGGGTCTTCGCACGTACGGGCCCCTGCTGCGCACCCCGCGCCCCGCGCCCGCTCATGTCTGGGTATCGGCCTGTTCCAAAAGGTCGAGGGATCTTGCCAGTCGTGCGCGCCACGTAGAGGCCGCGGGGGGGCCAGTGGGGTCTGTCAAGCCCCGAAATGGGGTGACATGACGCGCCAGGTACTCAGCGGGCTTACTGAATCTTCCCGCTCGACCTTTCTCACAGAAGGAGAACTCTTGTGATCCGCACTTCCCGGAAGCGCCGTCTCACCATGCTCGCCGTTTCGGCCGCGCTGGTCGGAGGAGGCGCACTGCTGCCCACCAGCGCATTCGCCGCCCCGGCAGCGCACACCACCGATGTGACCAGCGCGGCGGCCGGCCATGTCGACCACGCAAAGGCCGACCACGGGGGCAAGGGCAAGAACGACAAACGAGGGAAAAAGAAGAACAAGGGCAACAGGGTCCGCGACGTGGAGAACATGCCGGGCTGCAAGTTCTTCCAGAACAAGGTGTACTGCGAGCACAAGCCCGAGCCCAACCCGGCCCCGGAACCTCACCCGGCCCCGGGCACCCCGCCGGCTCCCGGCAAGGAGACTCCGCCTGCGACGGACACCCCGCCCGCCACGGACGCGGGCATGGGAGCGGCCGAGGTCCTGCACTAGGGACTGTGTGATGTCGTGATCAGTCGGCGGGTTTGAGGAGGTCGTCGATCCAGATCATTGCGGCGCGGAGGTGGAGGCCCGCGAGGTAGCTTTCGGGTGTCTTGTCGTAGCGGGTGGCGATGCCGCGCCAGGCCTTCAGCTTGTTGATCAGTCGTTCGACGGTGTTCCGTTCCTTGTAGAGATCGGTGTCGTGGCTGACGGGCCGGCCGCCTCTCGCCCCTTTCCTCTTCCGGGTGGCGCCCTGGTCCTTCTTCTCCGGGATGACCGCTTTGATGCCGCGTTTGCGCAGGTAGGCGCGGTTGCCGCGGGATGAGTAAGCCTTGTCCGCAGCAACCGCGCCGGGCTTCGTGCGGGGACGGCCGACCGGCAGACGGACCCGCACCCGGCCCAGCACAGGGATGAATTGCGGGCTGTCCGCGGCCTGTCCGGCGGTCAGGATGAACGCGAGCGGACGGCATTTGCGGTCCGAGGCGAGGTGAATCTTGCTGGTGAGTCCGCCCCGGGACCTGCCGAGCAGGGCTTCCTTCAGGCGGAGCTTGCGTCGGCGCCGGACTCGTCGGCGCTCGTCCTGTCCGTTCTGTTCCTGCGGGCCGCCCCTTTTTTCCGGGCCTCTTCCTGCTCCCGCGCAGCCTCCTCCAGGGCTCCCATGAGGCCCTTGCCGACGCGCATCCCGGCAGCGTCGTGGTGGGCGCGGACTGTTGTGGAATCCACGCTGACCAGCGACAAGTCGGTTCTCCCCGCGCGAGCTGCCCCGGCGACCATGCCTTCCAGCAGTGCGGAGAAGACACCGGCGTCCCGCCAGATGCGGAAGCGGCCGTAGACGGTGGGCCAGGGACCGAACTCGGCAGGCATCTCCCGCCACTGGCCGCTGGAGCGGAACCGCCAGATCACCCCCTCGAACTGCTCCCGCAACCGCTCCGGGTACGGGCCGTATCTGCCGATCGGCAGGTACGGCTCGATGAACTTCCACTGAGCATGGGTGAGTTGCCTACGCGTCACAAGCAAAGTCCTACCGGGTCCCACCTCACGAAGAAGGCAGAACCCAGCAACTGATCACGACAACACACAGTCCCTAGTACCGGCTTCCCAGGCGAAGGCCCCCGACCGCTCATGGTCGGGGGCCTTCCCATGTGATGGGCTCGGTCACGACCGTGACCACAACCATCGCCGTCGACCACCGGCATCCAGCAGCCAGCATTCGACAGGACACGACGAGAGCCCCCGACCGCGAAAGCGGTGGGGGCTCCGCACACGTGAGCGCGAACGGCTATCCGCTGCCGGCCGGCTCCACGACTCCTGCCACGGGCTCACTTCCTCCCATGTCCAACCGGAACGGCGGGTACTTGTCGGTCATCAGGTACACGTACACCAGCACGCGCAGCGTCCAGCGCACCAGGCCCATCAGGAGGTCGAACAGACCTCTCGGATAGCGCCCGGTGCACGTCAGGATCCCCATCGCGACCAGGGTGAGCAGGCCGATGAGACCGGAGGAGAACGGACTGTAGTCGTCGACGTACCGGTACGCCTTCCAGCCGCTGGTGAGCAGCAGGACCACCACCAGCAGCTGCGGTACGACCAGCAGCCACTTGACCAGGACCAGTCCGCGGGAGAGTTTCTCGGGATAGGCGATGTCGACGCGGATCGGGTAGCCGGGCGCGTCCTTGAGGGTGAACGGCGGGTACTGGTCGGTCCCCATCACCGCGTTGGCGTAGTAGTTGACGCGCGTACTCCACCGCATGACGCCGACATTGAAATCAAAGAGTGGTCGAGGATAGCGGCCGGTGATGAGGATGTTGAAGAACACGACGATGCTCAGCAGCAGGGACGCGACCTGCAGGAAGAACAGAACGATGTAGTGCGGTATGGCGAGGATCCATTTGACCAGCCACTTCCATCGGGTGAGCCGGGGATCCAGCGTGGCTTCGACACACAGAGGGTGGGCGGGAGCGGGAATCATGCTGCCACGGCCTTTCTTGCCTGGGGAGTGGGATACGTGTCCCGTACATCGCATCGCCAGGGCTGTTCCGGACGGCGCACACGGGCCACTGGCTCTGCCTGAGCCATATCGCCATTAGCCCCCGACGCCCGAATCCCGTCATGCCCCGAAACCCCGTGGCAGGAGAACCCGTGACTTGACACATGGCAGCCACCGGCACGTGTGCTGGAGGTTCTCGTGGGCTACCGTGCCGGCCCGTTGGCCAGGCGGGCTCGGGCCGCTTCCGCGATCACCGGCCAGGGGTCGTCGACGAGCCGCTCGACTGCGGACCGCGGCGAACGCGAGTGGGTGGCCACGGTGTTGCGGACCGCGTCATGGGGATCGTCCGCCAACTGCTCCAGGAGCTCCGGCGGGCAGGAGCGCCTGCCCAGAACACGCTCCCGCACCCGCCAGTCGTCGTCCTTGACCAGCTCAGCCAGGACCTCCGGCGGACAAGTCCGGTTGTGGGCCGCCCAGAACCGCATCTCCGGATGTTCCCGCACCAGTTGCCACCACACGCTCAGCGGCATGCTCGCCCACGCCGAGCGTTCGCACTCCGCGGGATCCTCGCTCAGGCGCAGACGTACGAACTCCTCGACGGAGGTGATCTCGGGATAGCGGGCCGCCATGCCGGGACGGTAACCCACGCCACCAAGCCCCCTGCACCCGGCCGTCCCACAGAGGCCCGTTGCCGTCGGGTGGACATGCGAAAGGCCCCCGACCGTGACCGGTCGGGGGCCTTTTCGCTGGTGGGCGCGGACGGTTTCGAACCGCCGACATCTGCTTTGTAAGAGCAGCGCTCTACCCCTGAGCTACGCACCCGTGGATGAGTGGACAGCCTACATGGCGTGCATGCCCCCCACGCAAACCCGTTGCCGTGGGGGAGAATGGATCAGGGCATGGCGGACACGGTACGGGAGAGGGATTGTGACGACGGCATCCCGGCGGTGGTTCGGTGGGCGGGACGAGAGTCGGCGGGCGGATGCGCAGGCGGCGAAGGATGCCGCCGCAGCCGCGTTCTACGAGCTGGATACGGCACAGCGGGATCTGCGGATCTCGATCGAGACGATCGCCGCGGCGGACGGGTCGCCCGCCGCGCGGCAGGCGACCGAGGGTTTCGCCGCGCTCGGGCAGCGGATCGACGAGGTCAGCCATGTCTACATCGAGGCCGTCGACGCGCATGATCTGGACCGGCCCGAGCTGGAGGGTTCCGTGGCGACGCGGGCCCGGGAGCAGCTGACGCGGGCGCGGGACGAGCTGGTGCGGGTCAAGGGCGAGCTGGACCGGTTCGCGCAGGGGTTGCAGCCGCTGCTGGACAAGGCCGAGACGCAGCTCGCACGGGTCGCACCGGCCCGGGAGCGGGCACGGGCCGCGCTGATCGGGGCGAGCGACGCGCTGGACGCCGTACGGGCCAAAGGCATGCGGGCCGATGATCTGGCGGCGCGGCTGGCGGCGCTCGGTCCGGAGCTGACCAAGCTGAACCAGGGCGCGGCGCAGCACGGCGTGCAGGAGACGGTGCAGCGCGCGGACCGGATCCTGCGTGACGCGGAGGCGATACGGGCCGAGGTGGCGCGGTTGCCGGAGCGGGCGGCGGAGATCGACCGGCGGCTGGTGAGCCTGCGGACGCGGGCGCAGGCCCTGCGCAACCGGGCGGACCGGGTGGATCCGGTGCTGAGCGAGTTGCGCCGGCGGTTCAGTGCCGCGTGCTGGCAGGACCTGCAGCACGTGCCGGATCAGGCGGTACGGGACGTCGCGGAGGCGGAGGACCGGCTGAGGGAGGCCGGCCGGGCGCGGGACGAGCAGCGCTGGGCGGACGTGGGGGCGCTGATCGAGGCGGTCCGGGGTTCGCTGGACGCGACGGACGAGGCGGTGTCGGCGGCGCAGGACCGGCTGACGCGGTTGGAGGCGGTGGCGCGGGATCCGCAGGCGGAGGTTGACCGGACGCGGTTCGCGATCCGGGACGCGCAGCGGCTGGCGATGGCGGGCCGCAGTGTGCCGGATCCCCGGCATGCGGGGCCGCTGGACGATGCGGTGGCGCGGGTGGGCCGGGCGGTGGAGGGGCTGGAGGGCCGGCACCCCGACTACTGGGCGTTCCTCCATGAGATGGAGGACGTGCGGGCCGCAGTGAACCGGGTGGTGAGCGGGATCCGGGCCGAGCGCGGGCACGGATAGGCCGAGCGCCGGCACGGACAGGCCGAACGCCGGCACGGACAGGCCGAGCGCCGGCACGGACGGGCCGAACGCGGGCACGGACAGGCCGTCTCGTTCGGATCCGGGCTGCCGGAGGTCCGCGGTCTCCGGGGCCGTCGTGGCTCGCCAGGCTCCTACGGAAAGGTCCGGATTCGGCCCCGTTTGTTTCGTGGCGTTCGGCGACGGATGCTGGGATGTGCCGGGAACGGACCAGAGGAGGGCACCATGGCTGCCCGCACCTTTCACAAGCCTCCTGCGACGAACGAGGAGCCAGGACCGTACGTGGCCCACGCGGCGTACGGGTGCACCGAGCCGCATGAGCACTACGCGCCCTACGTGGCCCACGAGCCCGATCCTGATGCCCCCGCGCCACCGCGCTTCGCCGACACGGTGTCCCGGCGCATGGGGCGCGCGCTGCATCCGGTCAACGCGCGGCTCGACGACCATCTGCCGACGGACCACAAGCTGAGCCGGGTGTACCGGGTCGGGGCGGGGCTGACGGGGCTGCTCCTCGTGGCGTTCGGGATCCTGGGGCTGATCGATCAGATCGGGTTCTTCGACACCGGCGGGGACACGGTGCTCGCGCTCAACACCAACGGGGCGCTGAGCGTCCTGTCGATCTGCATCGGTGCGCTGCTGTTCTTCGGGATGGTGGTGGGCGGCACCTTCGCCTCGAGCCTGAACATCGTGCTGGGCGTGCTGTTCATCGCGAGCGGGTTCGTGAATCTGGCGCTGCTGGACACGGGGCTGAACTTCCTGGCCTTCCGGATCCAGAACGTGCTGTTCAGCTTCGTCGTCGGCGTGATGCTGATGTGGTTCGGGATGTACGGGCGGGTGGGCAGCGCGCTGCCGCACGACAATCCGTACTGGCGTGCCCGCCACCCCGAGCGGGCCGCGCGGGAGGACCGGGCGCGGCGCGTTCAGGGGCGTCCCCCCGTCATGCACGGCCGCTGCCCGTAGCAGCGCTCGTAGCGGTACCTGTCTGTACCCGTAGCCGTACCCGTAGCGGCGCCGTACGCGGCCGTGCCGTACGCGGCCGTGCCGTACGCGGCCGTGCCGTACGCGGCCGTGCCGTACGTAGCGCCCGGACGCCGGGCGCGCTTAGCCTGTGCGCATGCCTCGATACGAATACCGCTGCCGGACCTGCGACGACACCTTTGAGGTCAGCCGGCCCATGGCGGAGTCCTCCGCGCCCGCCGACTGCCCCGCCGGACACGCGGACACCGTCAAGCTGCTGTCCGCCGTGGCCGTGGGCGGGACGAGCAGTGCCCCCGCGCCCGCGATGGGCGGCGGCGGGGGCGGCTGCTGCGGTGGTGGCGGCTGCGGCTGAGCCCGCACAAGGGGGGAAGGTCAGCGCTTGCGCGAGAGGGTGAGTCCGTCCGAGATCGCCAGCAGGACGGACTCCATGCGCGGGTCGGCCGCGACGTGCTCGTTGTAGGCGCGGACGCCCGCGGCCGCGCCGGTGGCCGACTCGTCGAGGACGGCGCCGTGGTAAAGCGTGTTGTCCGTGATGATCAGGCCGCCCGGACGCAGCCGCGGCACCAGCTCCTCCCAGTAGTCGATCTGGCTCTCCTTGTCGGCGTCCACGTAGGCCATGTCGATGTGGGGTTCGGCCGGCATGGCCCGCAGGGTCTCCAGTGCGGGTGCGATCCGCAGCTCGATGCGGTCCGCGACGCCCGCCCGCTCCCAGGCCTCCCTGCCGTACGCCGTCCACTCCTCGGAGACGTCACAGGCGATGAGGCGGCCGTCGGCGGGCAGTGCCTGCGCCATCGACAGGGCCGAGAAGCCGGTGAAGGTGCCGACCTCGACGATGTGGCGGGCGCCCGTCAGCCGGACCAGGAAGGCCAGCAGCGGCCCCTGCTCCTCCGCCGACTGCATTCCGGCGACGTCGGGGAACTTCGCGTAGGTCGTCGCCACCAGTCCCCGCTGGACCGCGTCCAGCGGAGGGTTGTGGCCGAGCACGTACTGGTAGAGCTCGTCCGTGATCTTGGTGCTGTTGCCCTTGGTCATGCGCCCAGTCTGCCGAGCCGGCCCGCCTCACGCGTGAACGCGCGGAGTATTTCCTCCCCGGCCAGGACGCCCGCCGTGGTCAGGGCCGTCACCGACGGCGCCGTCCAGGCCGCGTCGGCCAGTTCGCCGTGGCCCGGCCGCCAGGCGGCGTCCGCCGCCAGCAGCAGGTCCGCGTCGAGCAGCGAGTCGCCGGCGGCGAGGGACGTGGTCGCTCCCGTACGGCGGGCGACCTCGTGCATCGCGGCGCTCTTGGTGAGCGGGCGCGGGACGGCGTAGATCTTCCGGCCCTGGAGCGAGACCGTCCAGCCGCGGCTCTCGGCCCACTCCGTGAGGGCCTTGAGCCATTCGTCGGGGACCAGGGCCCGCTCGACGACGAGGTACGCGAAGAGGTCCTCCGCCACGCGCGTCTTGCGCAGCCACACCGGGTCGGCCGCGGACAGCAAGTGCTGGTGGACCTCCTCCAGCGGGGCGCACTCGCGCGCCAGGCGCGCCGCGACCTGTCGGCGCCAGTCCCGGTCCGGCACCCCGTCGACGAGCAGCTGCCCGCCGTTGGCGCAGATCGCGTAGGCGGCCGGGCGGCCGGGGAAGCGGATGCGCTGGTACTGCTTGCGGGTGCGGGTGGTCGTCGGCACGAAGACCACCGAAGGGTCGGCCGTCAGCTCCGCCAGCAGCCCCGCCGCCGTCTCGGTCATGTACGACAGCGGCTTGCTCTCGTGGACCTCGACGCACAGCAGCCGCGGGGCCACCGGGTCGGGCATGGTCAGGCCGAGGGCGGCCGTGGAGTAGATGAGCGTACGGTCGAGATCACTGGCTACGAGGACAGTCACTTCGAGGCCACAGCCTTTCCGTCGGCGCCGGTGGCGCCGCGCGTGAATCGGGGGTGGATGAGTCCCACGCACGTGTAGGGGAGCCCGTCGACCTCTTCCACCGGGACCCCGCGCTGCTCGGCGAGCAGCCGTACGTGGTCCAGGTCGGGCCCGGCGCCGCGCTGCGCCAGGATCTTCCACGGCACCCGGCGCAGGAGCACGCGGGTGGTCTCGCCGACGCCGGGCTTGACGAGGTTCACGTCGTGGATGCCGTGCTCCTCGCTGATCCGCTCGACCGCCGCCCAGCCTTCCCAGGTGGGGGTGCGGTCGGCCGCGAGCAGCTCCTTGACCTCCTCGTCGACGGCGTCGGCCACCTCGTCGAAGTGGGCGGCGACGGTGTCGACGAAGGCGACGGAGACGTCGGCTCCGGCGAGCTCCCGGTAGAACTTCGCGCCGTGGAAGTCCGCGGGACCGACCAGGTCGGACCTCAGAACCGTACGCGATATGAGACCTGAGACGGTGGAATTGAGACAGGCGGAGGGGATCAGGAAGTCCTCGCGGGTGCCGTACGTGTCCACGCACGAGCCCGGGTCGGCGAGCACGACGATCTCCGGGTTGAAGCCCTCGAACTCGGCGAGGGCGTCGCGCAGCTCGCGGGTGATGGCGCCCTTGCCCGTCCAGCCGTCCACGAAGACGACGTCGGCGGGGTCGTGGTGGGCGGCGAGCCAGCGCAGGGCGTTGGCGTCGATGCCGCGGCCGCGCACGATGGAGACGGCGTAGTGCGGCAGGTCGAGGCCGTACCGGGTCTGGGCCCAGCGGCGCATCAGTACGCCCACGGGCGTGCCGGCGCGGGCCAGGGAGACCAGGACCGGGGAGGGGGAGCGCTCGGCGAGGACGGTCTCGGTGACGGTCCCGACGGCGCGGGCGATGCGGGCGGCGGAGGCCGTGAGGGCGCTCTGGTAGAGCTCCTGGTACTGGGGGGACGGCTGGTACTCGACGGGCAGGGATTCGGCGTAGTGGGCGCCGCCGGCCTGGATGGCCTCCTCGCGCTCCTCGGTCGGGGCCTCCAGCTCGACGTCTGAGAAGTCCTGGAGCAGCCAGCCGACGTCCTCGGGGGCGTACGAGGAGAAGGCGGGGCCGCGCAGGGGCTCGGGCATGATCGGCTCCTGCCGGTCGGGTGTGGCGGGTGGGTCGGGCACGTACGAGGGGACCACGGCCAGCACGACGCGTCCGGTGTGCGGGGCGAGGGCCGTGAGCAGCCCGGCGTGCAGTTCGGGGGTGTCGCCGGCCGAGTCGACGACGGCGATGACGGCGTCGAAGCCGGCGCCCGCGACGTTGTAGGCGTAGCGGTCGCCGGGGCCGTCGGCGGGGGCGTCGTGGGCCGGGAAGACCAGCCGGGTGCGGATGGCGTAGCCGGGGTCGTCCACGGCGAGCACCGGCGAGCGGGTGGTGGTGGAGAAGCGGACCTCGCGGGCCGCGCCCGCCTCTTCCAGGGCTTTGGCGAGGCGCAGCGGGGCGTACATCAGCTCTTCGTTGCCGAGGACGAGGATCCGGCCGGGGCCGGGCTCGGTGCCGGGGCCGGGCTCGGTGCCGGGGCCGGTGCCGAGCGCGGCGGTGAGCCGGTCGGCGAGTTCCGGCAGGGCCGCCTCCAGGCGGGCGCGGTGGGCGGGGGTGAAGCCGTGGCGGCCGCCGTCGGGGACGCCGGAGGGCCAGTTCAGCTCGACGCGCGTGACCGGCTGCGGGCCGTCCGCCGGGGCTCCGCCCCGGACCCCGCTCCTCAAACGCCGGAGCGGCTGATTTTGCCCGGCTGCGCTGATGTCTTGAGCCGGAGCCACGGGCTCCGATTCAGCCCAGGGTGCGGGCTGGATTTGCCCGGCTGCGGTGACGTCTTCGGCCGGAGCCACGGCCCGCGATTCGGCCCAGGGTGCGGCCTGATTTTGTCCGGCTGCGGTGACGCCTTCGGCCGGAGCCACGGCCCCCGATTCGGCCCAGGGTGCGGGCTGGATCTGCCCGGCCGGAGCCACGGGCCCCGCTTCCGCCGGGGACGCGGGCTCCGCATCGGCCGGGGGTGCGGGCTGGATTTGCGCGGCGGCGGGGAGGGCCTCGGTCAGAGCCTCGTGTTCCTCCACCAGGGCCTGGCCCTTGGTCAGGACGTCGTCCGGGAGGGAGACCGTGCCCGAGGCGAGGGCGATGAGGTCCACCCGCGCGCCCAGCTCGGCGGCGAAGGCGGTGAGCCGGTCGCGGTCGGCCGGGGAGCGCATGTCGACGAGGGCGACGACCACGTAGTGCGGGCGGGGATGGCGGGCGTGCAGGTCGCGGATGGTGTTCAGGACCGTGTTGCCGGTGGAGAACTCGTCGTCGACGAGGACGAGCGGACCGCTGCCCGCCAGCAGCTGCGGGTCCTCGGGCAGCAGCAGGTGCGAGGTGGCGTGCGAGTGCGCCTCCTCGAAGCCGCCCGCGGGCTCCACGCCCGGGACGGGCCGGCGGGTGGAGTGCAGGTAGGGGGCGCTGCCCAGGCCGTCGGCCACGCAGTGGCCGAGACCTGTGGCGGTCTCGGCGTAGCCGAGGACCACGGCCGCGGCGGCCCCGTCCTCGCCGAGCAGGGCCCGGACGCGTTCGCCGAGCCCGTACCCGGCGGCGTACACCGTCCGCGGGGACTGCGGGACGTGCTTGCCCAGCACCTGCGAGACCAGCAGGTGCGCCCGCTTGGGGTTGCGGCGCAGGGCCAGTCCGAGCAGCTCCGTCAGCCGCGGACCGCCTTCGGAGTCCTCCAGGCTGACGCCCAGCCGCTCCGCGACCCAGGTACCCGACCACACTGCTTCGATCGTCTTGCCTTTCCTCGTCGTCCGCACGTCCGTCGGCGGCCGCGCGTCCCGCTCCCGGGGCCTGCTCACACCTGGAGTCCGGCCGTGAGGAGGTCGACGAAGCCGACCTCCTCCTTCGCCACGCCGAAGACCTCGGCGCGGAGCATGGTGCGCTCGGCCCAGGCCCGGTGGGGCTTCACCTCGTTCATCTTGTTCGTGTAGGCGGAACGCATGACTCCGCCGCCGCCGCGCTCCGGGCGCAGGATGTCCTGGGCGTCGCAGAACTCCTCGTGCGAGACCACCGACAGCGCGTGCACGGGGGTGACGTGGGCGGGGTGGATGCAGGTCTTGCCGAGCAGTCCGTTGGCCCGGTCGAGTTCGATCTCGCGCAGCAGCCCGTCCAGGTCGTGCTCGATGAGGGCGGTGCGCAGTTCCTCCACGCCCTCCTCCAGGAAGGGGCTGCGGCGCAGCTGGGGCTTGAAGAGGCGCTGCTGGCTGCGGAAGTACTCCCAGACGGGGCCGGTGACGGTGAAGCCGGTGCCGTCGGCTCGGCTGAGGACGTTCACGACGTCCGCGATCACGCCGGCCACGATCTGGACGTCGTAGGCGGTCATGTCGGGGGTGCGGCGCAGGCCGTAGGCGGAGCAGAAGTCGGTCACGCCGAGCCGCAGCGCCAGGACCCGCTCGCGGTGGCTGTTGACCGTGCGGGAGATGCCGGCGAGGGCTTCGACGCGGGTTTCCAGGTGCAGGAGGTCGGGGGTCTCCAGGACGGGCATGGCATACAGGCGGTGCTGTCCGCCGGCGGCCTCCGCCTGGGCGACGGCTTCGAGGAAGGCGACGCCCCGGCTCTCGTTGAATTTGGGGAGTACGAATCCGGCCAAACGCTGTACGGAGCCGCCCAGGCGGCGCACCAGGTCGGGTATCTGCTCGGGCGTGCGGACGCGGATGAAGAGGAGCGGGAGCTCCGCTTCGTCGGCGTCGAGATCGGCGAACTGTCGTACGAGGTTGTCCTCGGCTCCGCAGACGTCGGTGTCGCTGATGGAATCCTCCAGGCAGAGGACCATGGAGACGACTCCGCGGCCGGCCTGCTTGCGGATGTCCGCGGCGAGTGCGGGGCGGGTGGCCGGGCTGTAGAGCGTGGCTCCGAGCGCGGCGGCGAGGACACGGGAGGGCGAGGCTCCGGTGAATTCCGCCGGTTCCTGGTGGAAGAGGTCCTTACGGACGGTGGGCGATATGTGCCCAAAGTGACGCATGTGCTTCCCCCGTACTGCCTCGGCGGCCCAACTGGCATGGCCGGTAATAGTACGTACGAACGTGAGTCAAGAGTTCCTCAAGCACATGAAGTTCAGGTAACCCTCTTGCACCATGCCCAGGTTCTCGCGTTCGAGACAAGGCCCTACGGGGGGCCGCATTGTCCCGCTCCACCCCGGGAGGGCAGGATGACGTGCATGACGCACGCGATGCAGAAGGGCTCGAACATCCCGGTGGCCGCCGTGGCGGTCCGGGCGGTGCTGCGCTGGACCAGCGGCCCCGAGGTGCCGGACGTGGACGCCTCCGCGCTGCTCGTGGGCCCGGACGGCCGGGTGCGTTCGGACGAGGACTTCGTCTTCTACAACCAGCCCCGGCACCCGTCGGGGGCCGTGTGGCGGCTGGGCAAGAAGCAGCTCGGCGACGCGATCACCGACGCCGTCCAGGCGGACCTGCGGACGGTGACGCCGACGGTGGACCGGATCCTGGTGGTCGCCTCCGCCGAGGACGTCCCCTTCGAGCGGGTCCACGACCTGCGGATCCTCCTCTACGACGCCACCGCGACCGGCGGCTCCGAACCGCTGGCCTACTTCGACGTACGGCCCGAGACCGGCGCCGAGACGGCGCTGATCTGCGGGGAGCTGTACCGCCGGGGCGAGGGGTGGAAGTTCCGCGCCCTGGGCGAGGGCTACTCCGACGGACTGGTGGGCCTGGCCACCGACCACGGGATCTCGGTCGACGAGAACGCCGCCGAGCCCGCCGCGAGCCCGACGGCGGGCCCCACCTCCGAGCAGACGACGGCGATGGCCCCGCCGGCCCCGCTCACGCAGGCCCCGCCGGCCGCCCAGCCCGCCTACGGGTACCCGCAGCCGGTGTCCCCGGTGCCGGTGCCGGGCGGCGACCCGTCCTTCCGGCTGCCGGTGCAGGGTCCGCAGTTCATCCGCCGCTGAGCCAGCGCCCCGGCGGTGACGCCGCCGGGGCTCCGGTCAGCTCTTGGTGCTCTTGTAGCCCCGCCCCCACTGGAGCCCCCAGCCGTAGAGCCGGTCCAGCTCGGCCTGGAACCCGTACACGAACTTCACCTCGCGCCGCACGACCAGCTCGCCCTTGACCTTCTCCAGGGAGACCACCGCGCAGGAGCGGGCCTGCGGGTGCCGCTCGTCCAGCGGGATCTCGATCCGCGGCCCCGTCACGGGGAAGAGCGTCACCATCGCGTGCGTCCGGTCGAAGGCCGGGGTCTGGTCGTAGATGTAGACGAAGACCAGCAGCCGCTTGATCTCGTCGGCGTGGTCGAGGTTGACGTAGAGGGTCTCCCCCGAGGCCGAACCGAACCGGTCGTCCCCGCTGAGCTTGACGAACGGCGGGTCGTTGAGGTCGCCCAGCAGGTTCCCCAGCGGCTGTACGGCGCCGCGGGTGCCGTCGGTCAGCTCGTACAGGCAGCCCATGTCGAGGTCGACGTTGACCATGCCCTGGGTGTGCGCCTGCACCATGTCCGGCTTGAACAGCTTGAACGGGTGCCGGAAGAGCTGGCCGCTCTGGCCCGAGCGGCCGCCGATGTCCGAGGTGCGCATGCGCCAGGACAGATTGACGCGCAGGTTGCCGTGGACGGCCCCCTGTTTGGTGAGCGACACCGTCGAGTGCCGCTTGGTCAGCTCGATCGCGTTCGACGAGGCGCTGCCCGACTGGAACTGCACGGCGCGGCTGCCCAAGATGCCGTCGAAGAAGCCCATCCCCTACCCCCCTGATCCCCTGGTCCCCTGGTTGCTGTGGAGCCTACGGAAGCGGGGCGGCCCGCCGGGTCCGTGGACCCGGTGGACCGCCCCGCAGTTGAGCGTTCCGCATTACCGCCGCCGTCATGCCTCGGCGGTGGAACCCTCCAGTTCCAGGCGCTTGTTGCGGCGCACCGAGGACCAGAAGGACCATCCGATGAGCAGCACGCCGACGAGACCGGTGATGATCTCGTTGATCTCGTACTGGATGGTGACGAGCAGGATCACGGCGAGGGCGCCGATGGCGTAGTGCGCGCCGTGCTCCAGGTAGACGTAGTCGTCGAGGGTGCCCTGGCGGACCAGGTAGACCGTCAGCGAACGGACGTACATGGCACCGATGCCGAGGCCGAGGGCCATGAGCACGATGTCGTTGGTGATGGCGAAGGCGCCGATGACCCCGTCGAAGGAGAACGAGGCGTCGAGGACTTCGAGGTAGAGGAACATGAAGAAGGCGGCCTTGCCGGCCATGGCGACGGCCGTGACGGGCTTGCCGGTCCGCTTGGCCTCTTCCTCCGCCTCGTGTTCGGCCTCCTCCTCTTCCTCCAGTTTGTTCTCGAAGTAGCCGGAGAGGCCGCCGACGACCATGTAGGTGATGAGGCCGAGGATGCCGGAGATCAGGACGGTCTGCGCCTTGTCCACGTGGACGCCACCGTGCTGGTGGGCGTGGGCCCCGACGGTCATCGAGGCGATGAGCAGGACGATCAGCGCGATGCAGGCGGACAGCATGTCGACCTTGCCGAGCTTGGCGAGGGGACGCTCCAGCCAGGCGAGCCACTTGATGTCACGGTCCTCGAAGATGAAGTCGAGGAAGATCATCAGCAGGAACATGCCACCGAACGCGGCGATGGACGGGTGAGCGTCCGTGACGAGCTGCTCGTACATCTCCTTGTCGTTGAGGGCCAGTTGCACGGCCTCAATGGGCCCGATCTTGGCGCTGATCGCGACGATCACAACGGGGAAGACCAGTCGCATACCGAAGACCGCGATGAGTACGCCGACGGTGAGGAAGATCTTCTGCCAGAAGGCATTCATCTTCTTCAGGATTCCGGCGTTGACCACCGCGTTGTCGAAAGACAGCGAGATCTCGAGGACCGACAGGATCGCCACGATCCCGAAGGCTTGCCACCCCCCGTAGAACACCGCTGCGACCAGACCGAGCGCAGTGATTGCGAACGACCAGCCGAAGGTTTTGAGAAGCACTGGCACCCCATCGTCTTGTACGGCTTTACGAAACGTTGACCCCGAAGTCTAGAGCGATGCCCCTGAGCCCTGACGCGTACCCCTGCCCCACCGCACGGAACTTCCATTCGCCCCCGTACCGATAGACCTCGCCGAAGATCATCGCGGTCTCGCTGGAGGCGTCCTCGGAGAGGTCGTAGCGGGCCAGTTCCTGGCCGTCGGCCTGGTTCACCACGCGGATGAAGGCGTTGCTCACCTGGCCGAAGCTCTGCCGGCGGCTGTCCGCCTCGTGGATGGAGACCGGGAAGACGATCTTGTCCACCTGGGCCGGCACCTTGGTGAGGTCGATGAGGATCGACTCGTCGTCGCCTTCACCCTCGCCGGTGAGGTTGTCGCCCGTGTGTTCGACGGAGCCGTCGGGGCTCTTCAGGTTGTTGTAGAAGACGAAGTACTCGTCCCCCAGCACCCGGCCGCTGTTGCACAGCAGCGCGCTGGCGTCGAGGTCGAAGTCGGCTCCCGTGGTCGAGCGCGCGTCCCATCCGAGACCGATCAGCACCCTGGTGAGGTTCGGTGCGGCCTTGGACAGGGAGACATTGCCCCCCTTGGCGAGTGTGACGCCCATGTTGTGGTCCTCCCCGGACGACGGTGTGGCGGTGTTCCGGTGTGGCGAAGCGGCGGTGAAGCCGCCGTGCGCTGCGGCGGTGGAGCGGTGGTGCGCTGCGGCGGTGAAGCGGCCGTGCGATGCGGCTGAAGCGCTGGTGCGGGTGGTGCGGTGAACCGCGTCCGGCGCCGTACACACAGTGCACGGCGCCGGACGGATGGACTGCTCGGGCTCAGACGTTGACGCCGAAGTCCTGCGCGATGCCGCGCAGGCCGGAGGCGTAGCCCTGGCCGATGGCGCGGAACTTCCACTCCGCACCGTTGCGGTAGAGCTCGCCGAAGACCATGGCGGTCTCGGTCGAGGCGTCCTCGGAGAGGTCGTAGCGGGCGAGCTCGCTGTTGTCGGCCTGGTTCACGACGCGGATGTAGGCGTTGCGGACCTGGCCGAAGCTCTGCTGGCGGCTCTCGGCCTCGTAGATCGAGACCGGGAAGACGATCTTGGCCACATCGGCCGGGACGCCGGCGAGGTTGACCTTGATCGCCTCGTCGTCGCCCTCGCCCTCACCGGTGGTGTTGTCACCGGTGTGCTCCACCGAGCCGTCGGGGCTCTTCAGGTTGTTGAAGAACACGAAGTTCGCGTCGCTGGCGACCTTGCCCTGGTCGTTGGTCAGGATCGCGCTGGCGTCGAGGTCGAAGTCGACACCGGTGGTGGTGCGAGCATCCCAGCCCAGACCGACGATGACCGCCGTCAGGTTAGGCGCGGCCTTGGTCAGCGAGACGTTGCCGCCCTTGCTGAGGCTGACTCCCACGGGTCCTCCATAGGGTTCTGTGTGGGGCGGTGCCCCGTCTTGCGGTTGCTACCGGATCAACGTTTCGATCCTAGTGACGGGTTCCCGCCCGTAAGCGGTTTTCGCAGGGAACTGCGCATACGGCCCGTGCAGACTCGCTCAGAGGCTGTCGAGCGCCTTGATGTACTCGTTCAGGTCACGTGCGTCGGGCAGTCCGTTGATCACGCTCCAGCGCACCACGCCGTCCTTGTCGATGACGAAGGTGCCGCGGACCGCGCAGCCCTTCGCCTCGTCGAAGACGCCGTACGCGCGGGAGGTCTCCCCGTGCGGCCAGAAGTCCGACAGCAGCGGGTACTCCAGGCTCTCCTGCTCCCCGAAGACCCGCAGGGTCGGCACGGAGTCGTTGGAGACGGCGAGGAGCTGGACGTCGTCGTTCTGGAAGCGCGGCAGCTGGTCGCGCAGCTCGCAGAGTTCGCCGGTGCAGACGCCGGTGAAGGCGAACGGGTAGAAGAGCAGCACCACGGCCTTCTCCCCGCGGAAGTCGGAGAGCCGCACGGTGGCGCCGTGGTTGTCCTTGAGCTCGAAGTCCGGGGCCTTGTCGCCGACCTCGATCGCCATCTGTCGCATCCCTTCGTTCCCGCATCCCTGCGTTGGGCTGTTCGGGTGAGGCAAAGCCTAGGGCCTCCGGTGGCCCCGGGCCGTGAACGCACACACCCCGCCGACCGGGGTCACCTGGCAGGCGGGGTGTGGAAGCGTGTCCGCTCGGCAGCGGGCGCGGCTCAGCGCTTGGACTTGGCGGCGGTCTTGGGCGTCACCAGCTTGGTGGCGGCCCACTCCTTGCCGACACTGATGCTCCTGGTCTGCGAAAGGCCGGCGGTCTCGGCGGCCTCGCTGATGTCGCTGGCCTCGACGTAGCCGGGGCGGCCCGTCTTGGGGGTCAGCAGCAGGATCAGTGCGCCGTCCTCGACCAGCTCTGTGGCGTCGACCAGCGTGTCAGTCAGATCGCCGTCTTCCTCCCGGAACCACAGCAGCACCGCATCGGCAACGTCGTCGTACTCCTCGTCGACGAGGTCGTTGCTGATGTGGTCCTGAATGGACTCACGGAATTCCTGATCGACGTCGTCGTCGTAGCCGATCTCCTGGACCACCTGTTCGGACTGGAAACCCAGCCGGGCGGCCAGGCTCTCCGCGTGGTCCGCGGTCGCGCTCACGGGGTGCCTCCTGCTCATGTTCGGTGAATGTCTTGGCGGCGCGCGTACGCGCAGCATTGGGCGTAGTCCACACGGGCGCGGCGGATCGCGCAAGTACCCGGCCGCCGAGACCGTCGAAACGGTGACGATTGCGGCCGTCTCGCCGCAACTTTCAGCCTTCCCGTGCGGGCCTCTGGTGACTCATCCCACACCATTCCAGCTCATTCGGCATCATCGGCGACCCTCGACGTCTTTCCTACCTGATTGAGCGACGAACGGCCGCCCGAAGCGAGTGCCCGGCTCGGGCGTAAGATCGCGGTCTGTCCGGACGCGCCACCGATCTTCCGGCCATTACCCGGTGGTAAAGATGACGATTTCGGTCGAGCGTAAGAGCATGGGAGGCGGCGCCCCCCAGATACGGCTTCAGCACGACTCCCCCCGACAGCGAAGGAACAGCGTGGCTTCCGCATCCGATCGCAATCCGATCATCATTGGCGGCCTGCCGAGTCAGGTCCCGGACTTCGATCCGGAGGAGACGCAGGAGTGGCTCGACTCCCTGGACGCAGCGGTCGACGAGCGGGGCCGTGAGCGCGCCCGCTACCTGATGCTGCGGCTGATCGAGCGGGCCCGCGAGAAGCGCGTGGCCGTGCCCGAGATGCGCAGCACGGACTACGTCAACACGATCGCCACCAAGGACGAGCCGTTCTTCCCCGGCAACGAGGAGATCGAGCGCAAGGTCCTCAACGCCACCCGGTGGAACGCGGCCGTGATGGTCTCGCGCGCCCAGCGTCCCGGGATCGGCGTGGGCGGCCACATCGCGACCTTCGCCTCCTCCGCCTCCCTCTACGACGTGGGCTTCAACCACTTCTTCCGGGGCAAGGACGAGGGTGACGGCGGCGACCAGATCTTCTTCCAGGGGCACGCCTCCCCCGGCATCTACGCCCGTGCCTACCTCCTGGACCGGCTCTCCGAGCAGCAGCTCGACGCGTTCCGCCAGGAGAAGTCGAAGGCCCCGTACGGCCTGTCCAGCTACCCGCACCCGCGGCTGATGCCGGACTTCTGGGAGTTCCCGACCGTCTCGATGGGCCTCGGCCCGCTCGGTGCGATCTACCAGGCGCGGATGAACCGGTACATGGAGGCGCGCGGGATCGCGGACACCTCCAAGTCCCACGTTTGGGCGTATCTCGGTGACGGCGAGATGGACGAGCCGGAGTCGCTCGGCCAGCTGTCGATCGCCGCCCGCGAGGGCCTGGACAACCTGACCTTCGTCGTCAACTGCAACCTGCAGCGGCTCGACGGCCCGGTGCGCGGCAACGGCAAGATCATCCAGGAGCTGGAGTCGCAGTTCCGCGGGGCCGGCTGGAACGTCATCAAGCTGATCTGGGACCGGTCCTGGGACCCGCTGCTGGCCCAGGACCGCGACGGCATCCTGGTCAACAAGATGAACTCGACGCCGGACGGGCAGTTCCAGACGTACGCCACCGAGTCGGGCGCGTACATCCGCGAGCACTTCTTCGGCGGCGACCAGCGGCTGCGCGCGATGGTCGAGAACATGACCGACTACCAGATCCAGCACCTGGGCCGCGGCGGGCACGACCACAAGAAGGTGTACGCGGCGTACGCGGCGGCCAAGGCGCACAAGGGCCAGCCGACGGTGATCCTGGCGCAGACGGTCAAGGGCTGGACGCTGGGTCCGAACTTCGAGGGCCGCAACGCGACGCACCAGATGAAGAAGCTGACGGTCGACGACCTCAAGCGCTTCCGCGACCGCCTGCGCATCCCGATCACCGACCAGCAGCTGGAGGGCGGGGCGCCGCCGTACTACCACCCGGGCCGCAACTCCCCCGAGATCCAGTACATGCACGACCAGCGCAGCTCGCTGGGCGGTTACGTGCCGACCCGTGTGGTGCGCGCCAAGCCGCTGCAGCTGCCGGGCGACGCGGCGTACGCGGCCGCCAAGAAGGGCTCGGGCCAGCAGTCGATCGCCACCACGATGGCCTTCGTCCGCATCCTGAAGGACCTGATGCGGGACAAGGAGATCGGCAAGCGGTTCGTGCTGATCGCGCCCGACGAGTACCGCACCTTCGGCATGGACGCCTTCTTCCCGAGCGCCAAGATCTACAACCCGCTGGGCCAGCAGTACGAGGCGGTCGACCGCGACCTGCTGCTCGCGTACAAGGAGTCGCCGACCGGGCAGATGCTGCACGACGGCATCTCGGAGGCGGGCTGCACGGCCTCGCTGATCGCCGCGGGTTCGGCGTACGCGACGCACGGCGAGCCGCTGATCCCGGTCTACGTCTTCTACTCGATGTTCGGTTTCCAGCGCACGGGTGACCAGTTCTGGCAGATGGCCGACCAGCTGGCGCGCGGTTTCGTCCTCGGCGCGACCGCCGGGCGGACCACCCTGACGGGTGAGGGCCTCCAGCACGCCGACGGCCACTCCCAGCTGCTGGCCTCGACGAACCCGGGCTGCGTGGCGTACGACCCGGCCTACGGCTACGAGATCGCGCACATCGTCAAGGACGGTCTGCGGCGCATGTACGGGCCGGAGGCGGAGGACGTCTTCTATTACCTGACCGTCTACAACGAGCCGATCCAGCACCCGGCCGAGCCGGCGGACGTCGACGTGGACGGCATCCTCAAGGGCATCCACCGGGTGTCCCGGGGAACCTCGGGCACCGTCGGGGCGCAGCTCATGGCCTCGGGCGTGGCGGTGCCGTGGGCGCTGGAGGCGCAGCGGATCCTGGCCGCGGAGTGGAACGTCCGGGCGGACGTCTGGTCGGCGACCTCCTGGAACGAGCTGCGCCGCGAGGCCGTCGAGGTGGAGGAGCACAACCTGCTCCACCCGGAGGAGGAGCAGCGCGTTCCGTACGTGACGCGGAAGCTGTCGGGGGCGGAGGGGCCGTTCGTGGCGGTCTCGGACTGGATGCGGGCGGTCCCGGACCAGATCTCGCGGTGGGTGCCCGGCCCGTACACCTCGCTGGGCGCGGACGGCTTCGGCTTCGCGGACACGCGCGGTGCGGCGCGGCGCTTCTTCCACATCGACGCGCAGTCGGTGGTCCTGGCGACGCTCACCGAGCTCGCGAAGACCGGTCAGGTCGACCGTTCGGTGCTGAAGCAGGCCGTGGACCGGTACCAGCTGCTGGACGTGGCGGCGGCCGACCCGGGCGCGGCGGGCGGGGACGCCTAGCCGTCAGGCCGTCACTCTTCCGTGGGGGCGCTGGGACACCTGTCCCAGCGCCCCTTACGCGTTCTTTACGATGCTCCGTATGAAGGAACCCTCCCGTCAGCAGGTGTGGGAGCGGCGGAGCCAGACCCCGCTGCTCGTGCTCGCCCTGGCCTTCGCCGTGGCGTACGCCGTGCCAATCGTGGCCCCCGACGCGACCGCGGACGTGCACCGGGCCTGCACCCACGTGGAGTGGCTGGTGTGGGGTGCGTTCGCCGTCGACTACGTGGTGCGGCTGGGCCTCTCGGCGGACCGCCGGCACTTCGTCCGGACCCACTGGCTGGACCTGGCCGCCGTGGTGCTGCCGCTGGTGCAGCCGCTGCGGCTGCTGCGGCTGGTCGCCACGTTGATGCTGGTGGGGCGGCGGGCCCGGATGGCCCCGCAGATCCAGCTGACGACGTACGTGGCCGGGGCGGTGGTGGGGCTGCTGATGTTCGGCTCGCTCGCGGTGCTGAGCGTGGAGCGGGACGCCCCCGACGGGAACATCAAGAACCTGGGCGACGCCGTGTGGTGGTCCTTCACCACGATGACGACGGTCGGGTACGGGGACCACTCGCCGACCACCGGCCTCGGCCGGGTCCTGGCCGTGGGCCTGATGCTGTCGGGGATCGCCCTGCTTGGTGTGGTGACCGCCAACATCGCCGCCTGGTTCATCTCCCGTTTCGAGCGCGACGACCAGGCGGAGCGGCTGCAGCTGGCGGCCCTGCGGGAACTGCGGGAGGAGGTGCGGGCGCTGCGCGGCGAGGTCGCCCGGCTGGGCGGCGCGGCGGCCACGGGCGGGGACCCGGCCGGAAACACGGCCCCGCCCGCGCACGCGGCCGCACCCGGGGACGCGGCCACGCCCGCAGCCGAGGGCGCGGCCGCCGCCGCACCGGAGGGCGCGGCCACGCCCGCAGCCGGCCGGCCGAACGCCCCGGCGCGGCGGGAAGCTACCTCTCCCACACCTTGAACGCCCGCACCTGGTAGGGCGACTGGGGCAGCCAGACCCCGTCGCCCGGATAGGTCTGGAACTCGCCGGTCTCCGCGCACTCCGCCGACTGGTACGTGGTCACCGGCCGCCCGGTGCGGTTGGAGAGCGACTGGGCGCTGGTCCCGGCCGGCAGCGCGGTGCAGCTGTCGACGTCCAGGGTGCTCAGCTCGTGGGTCCGCTTGGTGCCCTTGAACTCCGGTTTCGCCCACAGGCACAGCTGCCCCGGCGCGCAGACCGCGAGGGCCGGCGGGCCGGCGGCCTGGGCCGTGGTGGCCGTACTCGGGATGAGGGCGGTGAGGGCCAGGACGGTCGCGGCGAGGACGGTGGTGACGCGCGTGGTTCCACACGTACGCATGACGGGTCAACTCCTTGTGGACGGCGGGCGCCCGGACCGATTCCGGGGCCTCACTGACACCACGCTGACCTGCGGTGACGGGCGGACGGAAGGGGCCGCGGGCGGGTCCACCCGGATAGGCGACGGCCCCGCCGGAACCGTCCGGCAGGGCCGTCGTACGTACGGAGTTGACGCCTCCGGGGGCCGTCGGCGCGGGCCCGCGCCCGCCCCGGCGGGGTCGGGCACCCCGGCTGTGGCCGACCCGAACGTGTCATGCGCGGCCGCTCGCGCACCCCGGCCCGGGAGGGCGGGGGGGCCTTCGCAAACGGCTTAACGCGACCGCCGCCGCCCCGCCCGTCACCGGTACTCTGACCGCCCACTCGGCGTCGGAAGGGAGCCCCGGAGAGATGATCGACGAGCGGTCGGCGCCGGCCGCGCCGGTGCCCGGACTGCGCGAGCGCAAGAAGCGCCGCACCCGGGACGCGCTGCTGCGCGCCGCGCTCCTGCTCTTCCTCTCCCAGGGGTACGAGCGCACCACCGTCGACGAGATCACCGACGCCGTGAACGTGTCCCAGCGCACCTTCTTCCGCTACTTCGCCAACAAGGAAGAGGTCGTCTTCGCCGTCCAGGACCTGACCGAGGCGCACTTCGTCGCCTCCCTGCGCGCCCGGCCGGCCGCCGAGGGACCCCTCGAGGCGATGCGGGGCGCGGTGCTCGCCGCATGGGACACCGTCGAGGAGGCCCTCGCCGACGTGGTCCCCGTCGACCTCTACATGCGCAGCTACCGGCTGATCGAGTGCACCCCGGCCCTGCTCGCCGTTCACCTGCGGCGCTCCACCGAGCTGGAGGAACGGATCTCCCGGCTGATCGCCGCCCGCGAGGGCCTGGACGTGGACGCCGATCCGCGGCCAAGGGTGGCCGTCGCCGCGTTCTGTGGTGTGATGCGGCTCACCGGGCGGCTCTGGGGGCAGGGCGGGGACACCAGCGTGGACGCGATCCGGCGGCTGACGGAGACCTACCTCGACCGCATCGGACCGTCCCTGGCCGCGAGCTGGCGCATGCGGGCGGCGGGAGCCTGATCGGCAGGACACTCCGGGGAGTTGTAGCGGATCACCCGCGTTCCGTAAGGGGTCCCACGCTTGGCCGTGAGTCCTGTCACCCGGGGCGCCGCGGCCGGTGGAGGTCTCCTACGCTGGTCCCAGTGAATCTGTCCGGCCTCGCCCACTCCCCCGTTCCCGGCGCCGACCCGCGCCCTGCCGCCCTGCGCGCCCTGCTCGCGCTGGCGGTGGTCTTCATCATGCTGGCGACCACCGGCTGGACGGCCGTGCACCGGCCGGAGGGGGGCACCCCGCTGCGGGCCGCCGCGCTCCAGGCCTGGGCCAAGGCCCGGATCGACGGCCGTCCCGTGCCGCCCGCCGACGCCCCCGTGCGGACGGTGGCGCGCTTCTTCGCGGGCCTGGACGGGGCCCAGCGGGCCCGGCTCGCCGACGGCTACCCCTTCGTCGTCGGCAATCTCGACGGGGTCCCCGCCGCCACCCGCTACCGGGCCAACCTGCACGGCCTGGAGCAGGCGCGCCGGGTCGAGGAGGCCCGCAGCCTCGATGTGGCCCTGACCCCGGCCGACCGGGCGGAGGCCGGCCGGCGCTCCCACCGCTTCGCCTCGCTCGCCGACCCCGGCCGGCAGATCCTGACCTTCGATCCCAGCGGCGGCGGCCGCGTCGCCGAGGTCTTCGGTGACCTCGACAGGGCCCGCCGGGTCTCGGTGATCGTGCCCGGTGTGGACACCGACGCCCTCACCTTCGAGCGCACCCAGCGCCGCCTGACCTCCCCCGTCGGCATGGCGGAGTCCTTGTACGAGAGCCAGCGCGCGACCGCGCCGGGCGGCCGGACGGCGGTCATCGCCTGGGCCGGCTACACCGCGCCCACCGGGGTCGGCGTGGACGCCGCCACGGGCCGCATGGCCATCGACGGCGCGGTCCGGTTGAAGGCGCTGACCACCTCCCTGCCCGGGAACTCGGGCGTGGCGCTGTTCTGCCACAGCTACGGCTCGGTGGTGTGCGGGGTCGCCGCGCACGAGCTGCCGGAGCGGGTGACGGACGTGGTGGTGGCGGGCAGCCCCGGGATGCGCACGGAGAACGTCGAGGGCCTGCACACCTCGGCGCGGGTCTGGGCGACGCGGGACGAGGGCGACTGGATCGCGGACGTGCCGCACCTGGAGGTGGGCGGGCTGGGCCACGGCGCCGATCCGGTGTCGCCGGAGTTCGGGGCGCGGCTGCTGTCCTCGGCCCGGGCCAGGACCCACACCGGCTATTTCGCGCCAGGAACGGACTCGGTGGAGAACTTCGCGAAGATCGGAACCGGCGCGTTCGGTTCCGTTGTGTGCGCGAGCGGGGACGACGCCTGTCGGCGTGGAATTTCCGGTACAGAGGCGGACTGACGCGCGTAGAGGGGCGGAAAACGGGCTCCGCACCGAGGGGGGACGCGCGGGGGCGCCGCCCTTTACGATGTGCCGCATGGGTGACGTACTGGCCGGAAATCATGCCGTCTGGGAGTTCGACTCGGACTCGGTGCTCATCCGCTTCTCACGGGGGATCAGAACGCCGAGGGTGCCGAGACTCCTGCACGCCCTCGGCTCGCGCCGGATCCCCCTCGAAGCGGTCTCCGAGGTGACCGTGAGCGCCGGGAAGCGGGACACGGTGGTGCTGCGTGCCGTGCCGCGGCCGGGCGCGGATCCGCTGATGGAGGCCGCCGCCGGGCAGCTCAAGGAGAGCTGCGACCCGTACCGGCTGGTGCTGCCGGGTGACCGGGCGCCGCACGCGGCCGCGTTCGCGGACGCCCTGCGCTCCCGGCTGGGGCCGGACGCCGGGGAGCCGGCCGACCACTTCCTGGTCGACGTACCACCGCCGCCGGTCCACCTGAAGGCGTACGACGCCCGGGTGGGCTTCGACGGCTCGGCGGTCACCTTCCACTGGTCCCGCACCGGCGCCACGAGCACCAAGTGGAAGGCGGGCGACCAGCACGTCCCGCTGGCCTCCCTCACCGGTGTCGAGTGGTGCTCCCCGGCGGGCCCGGGCGGCCACCTGCGGCTCCTCGTACGGGACACGCCCGCCGATCCGCGCCCGGACCACGACCTGGCGGCGGCCGTCTTCGGCGTGGGCTACGGGGCGGTGCACGAGTCGCTGCCGTTCGCGGCCGCGGTCCTGGCCGCGGTGCGCGGCCGCGCCCGGGTCGCCGCCGTGAGCTCCGTCCCGGCGGCGCGCACCGGCGGCGAGCGCCTGCGGCACCTGGACGAGCTGCACAGCGCCGGACTCCTCACGGACGCCGAGTACGTGGCCCTGCTGGACCGCTTCCGGGCGTAGGAGACGACCGACCGCTCCACCAGGGGGGGGCAGCTGGGGCCGTTGACATGATCCGTCGCGTGCAGCACCCTTTCACTACTTAACTAGTGAAAGGGTGCTGCACGTGCTGGAGTACCGCATCGACCGGCGCAGCGGCATGGCCACCTATCTGCAGATCGTCCACCAGACGAAGCAGGCCCTCCGCCTGGGACTGCTCGAACCCGGCGACCAGCTGCCCACCGCACGGGAGGTCGTCGAGGCGACGGCCATCAACCCGAATACGGTGCTCAAGGCCTACCGGGAGCTGGAGCGCGAGGGCCTCGTGGAGGCGCGGCGGGGCATGGGCACCTTCGTACGGAGGTCCCTGGGCGGCGCACCGGCCGACTCGCCCCTCCGGGTGGAACTCGCCGACTGGACGCGGCGCGCGCACGCCGCCGGGCTGGAACGGGACGACGTGGCCGCGCTCTTCACATCCGTACTGGACCAACACTTCAAGGGGGAAGACGCGTGACGGACGATCCGGTGATCGAGGCCTCGGGACTCGGCGTGCGCTACGGACGGCGGCGCGGGTGGGCCCTGCGCGACTGCTCCTTCCGGTTACCCGCCCGGCGGGTCTGCGCGCTCGTCGGCCCCAACGGGGCGGGCAAGTCCACCCTGCTGGCGCTCGCGGCGGGACTGCTGCGGCCGACCGAGGGAACCATCGACGCGCCGCCGCGCGAGGAGACGGCCTACGTGGGCCAGGACAAACCCCTCTACCCGCAGCTGACCGTCGACGAGACCCTGCGCATGGGCCGCGAGCTCAACCCGGGGCGCTGGGACGCGCGGTGCGCGGAGCGGATCGTAGGGGAGGGCGGAATCGATCGCTCCGCCAAGGTGCGCACCCTCTCGGGCGGCCAGCGCACCCGGCTCGCCCTGGCCCTCGCCCTCGGCAAGCGCCCCGGGCTGCTCCTGCTGGACGAGCCGATGGCCGATCTCGACCCGCTCGCCCGGCACCGGCTCATGGGGACGCTGATGGCCGACGCCGCCGAGAACGGCACCACCGTGGTGATGTCCTCGCACATCCTGACCGAACTGGACGGCGCCTGCGACCACCTGCTGCTCGTCGACGGCGGCCGGATCCGCCTCTCCGGCCCGGCGGACGAGATCGTCGCGGCCCACCGCCTGCTCACGGGGCCCGCCACGGCCCTCACCGGCCTCGCCGAGCACACCGTCGTCGAGTCCCGCACGGCGGGCCGCCAGCTCACCGCGCTCGCTAGGCCCCGCGGTCCGATCGACACGGACACCTGGCAGACGGCCCGCCCGTCCCTGGAGGAGGTCCTGCTCGCCCACCTGCGCTCCCCCGACGCCCCGGACCTCACCGTCGGACCCTTCGCGACCGAGGGGGCGCCGGCATGAGCGTCCTGACCCTGAAGGGCCCGCGCTGGGTCACGGTCCGCCAGCACCGGCGCGCCCTGTGGGCGCTGCCCGCCGCCGTCGCCGCGAGCCTCGCCGTCGTCCTCGCGCTGCGCTGGTGGGCGAGCAGCCCGTCCGGGCTGCGCTCGGCCAACCCGGACGGCGCGCTGCGCTCGGCGATGGACCACGCCGGCACAGGGCTGCTGTTGCTGCCCCTGCTGCTGGGGGCCTTCGTCGCCGGCCCGATGATCGCCCGCGAACTGGAGAGCGGCACCTACCGCCTCGCCCTGACCCAGTCGTCGACACCCCGGGCCTGGCTCTCGGCGAAGATCACGCTGGCCGCCGCGGCCGCGGTGGCCTCCTCGGCCGCCCTGGCCGGGGTCTACCGCGTCGGCCGGCTCCCGCTGGCCGGCACGCACCAGTTCTCCTGGGCGGACCGGGGGCCGTACGAAGCGCTCGGCACCGTACTCGTCGCGTACTGCCTCCTGGGTGTGGCCGTCGGAGCCCTCGTCGGCCAGCTCGTACGGCGCACGCTCGCCGCCATGGCGGTCACCGGGCTCGTCACCGGCCTGGTGATGGCGGTGCTGGGCGCGGTGCGGTGGTCCTTCCTGCCCGTACGCACCCTCACCACGTCGGTGGTCGAGCGCGGGGTGCCGATGCCTTCGGGGGACTTCCTCATGATGGACACCGGACTCGTCACTGCCTCGGGCGAGCGCCTGCCCGAGTGGACCTGCTTCGCACGCTCCGGCCGCCTCGGCGTGTGTCCCGAAGACCTGGACGTGACCGGGTGGTACCTCGACTACCACCCGGCCGCGCACTACTGGCCGACCCAGTCCATCGAGACGGCGGTGGTCCTGGCCCTGGCCGCCCTCGCCCTCCGGGCGGCCTTCGCGGTCCTGCGCACCCGGCACCGCTGAGGGGGGGCCGCCTCGGGCGTGTTTGAGAAGGTCCCGCCCGGCCTGCGGGCGCCCGGCGCTACTTTTCGAACACGCCCCGGCCCTCGCGGGCTTCCGAGGTCGTGCTCATGTCGGGGTAGCGGTCGCCCGCGACCTGGGCGGCGATGGGCTCCAGACGGGTCAGCTGCGCCGGCGTGAGCGTGATCCGGGTCGCGGCGGTGTTCTCGCGCAGGCGGCCCGGCTTGCGGGTCCCCGGGATGGGGACCACGGTCAGCCCGTGCACCGCCGCGCGCTGCTGCACCCAGGCCAGGGCGATCTGCGCCGGGGTCGCCCCCAGCTCCTCGGCGATCTCCCGGACCGGGGTCAGCAGCGCCGCGTTCGTCTTCGCGTTCTCGCCGCTGAACCGCGGCTGGTGGCGGCGGAAGTCGTCCTGCGACAGCTCCGCGGCGGCGTCCGCGAAGGACCCGGTCAGGAAGCCCCGGCCCAGCGGGGAGTACGGCACCAGCGCCACGCCCAGCTCCGCCGCCGCGCCCACCGCGCTGTGCTCCACGTTCCGGCTGAAGAGCGACCACTCCGACTGGAGCGCCGTGATGGGGTGCACGGCGTGCGCCTCGCGCAGTTCGGGGCCGGTGACCTCGCTGAGCCCGAGGTGGCGCACCTTCCCCTCCTGCACCAGCTCCGCCATGGCGCCGACCGACTCGGCGAACGGCACGGCGGGGTCGCGCCGGTGCATGTAGTAGAGGTCGATGACGTCCACGCCGAGGCGGCGCAGGCTGTCCTCGACGGCCCGGCGGAGGTAGGGGCGGTCGTTGCGCACGCCCCGGTAGGCGGGGTCGTCGGTGCGCTCTATGGCGAACTTCGTGGCCAGGGTGATCTCGTCGCGGTGCGCGGCCACGAAGGGGGCGAGGAACTCCTCGTTCTTCCCCCGCCCGTAGACGTCCGCGGTGTCGAAGAGGGTGACCCCGGCGGCAAGCGCCGCGTCCAGGGTCTCGCGGGCGGCCCCCTCGTCGGTGTCCCCGTAGAACTCGCTCATGCCCATGCAGCCGAGGCCCTGGACGCCGACCAGCGGGCCGCCCTTGCCGAGCTCGACCTGGTCGATCTTCGTGGCTTCCGTCATGGCTGTGCCTTCCCCGAGTAGATGCCGATCTTGTAGTCCAGTACGCCCAGCGCGTCCGTGAGCTCCGAGATGCGTTCCCGCACCTCGTGCCGCGTCCGCTCCAGCAGTTCGCGGCGCTCCCCGACGGTGTGTCCGCCCTCGCGGACCAGTTCGGCGTACCGGACCATGTCCGCCACCGACATCCCCGTGGTGCGCAGCTTGCCCACGAAGGCCAGCCAGTCGAGGTCCTTGTCGGTGAAGCGCCGCTGTCCCGAGTGGGAGCGGTCCACGTGCGGCATCAGGCCGATCCGCTCGTACCAGCGCAGGGTGTGCTGGGTCAGACCGGTCCGGGCCTCGACCTCGCTGATCGTGTACCGCGTCTGCGTCAGGCTCTGGCTCATGGCTCCACGCTAAAACCCTGGAGTGCACTCCAAGCAAGTAGGCTCGGTCGCATGGAGAGCATGGAGGCCGTCAACGGCATGGAAAGCCTGCGGATCATCGACACCTGGCCGGTGGACACGGCCGCGGCGGCCGTCGTACGCGCCGACGGGAGCATCGCCGGCGCCCACGGGCCCGTCGACCACCGTTTCGCGCTGGCCTCCGTGACCAAGCCGCTCGCCGCGTACGCCGCCCTCGTCGCGTACGAGGAAGGGGCGATCGAGCTGGACGAGCCGGCCGGGCCCGAGGGGTCGACGGTCCGTCACCTCCTCGCGCACACCAGCGGCCTGGCCTTCGACGAGCACCGGGTGTCGGCCCCGCCCGGGGAGCGCCGGCTGTACTCCAACGCCGGTTTCGAGGTGCTCGGCGACCACATCGCCAAGGCCACCGGCATCCCCTTCGCGGAGTACGTGCACCAGGCGGTCTTCGAGCCGCTGGGCATGGCGCGGACCACCCTGGAGGGCTCGCCCGCCAAGGACGGCGTCTCCACCGTGTCCGACCTGGTGCGCTTCGCCGCCGAGCTGCAGGCGCCCCGGCTGCTCGACGTCCGTACGGTCGCCGCGGCCACCTCCGTCGTGCACCCCGGGCTCAAGGGCGTCCTGCCGGGGTACGGGCACCAGTCCCCCAACGACTGGGGCCTGGGCATGGAGATCCGCGACGGCAAGTCCCCGCACTGGACGGGGCTGTCCTCCTCGCCCCGCACGTTCGGCCACTTCGGCCAGGCCGGCACCTTCCTGTGGGTGGACCCGGACGCGCGCGCCGCGTGCGTGGCGCTGGCGGACCGCGCCTTCGGCCCGTGGGCCGTGGCCGCCTGGACCCCGTTCACGGACGCGGTCCTGGCCGAACTGCGCCCTTAGGGCAGTTCCCAGATCAGCAGTTCCCCCGGGGACCCGGCGGTGATCTCCAGGTCCCGCTCCGCGGTGATCCGCACCGAGTCCCCGGGGCCCAGCTCCTCGCCGTCCAGGCGCAGGTCGCCGCGCACGACGTGCAGGTACACCCGCTCCGCCGCCGGCACGGCCACCCGCTCGCCCGCGCCGGGCCGTCGCACGTGCAGTACGGCGCCGGCCGCGGGGACCTCGTAGGGCGTTCCGTCGGCGATGCCCCGGACCACCTCGTACGAGGGTTCGCCGCCCGCGGCGAGGGGGGCGAGCCACATCTGCACGAAGCGCAGCCGCCCGTCGCCGTCGTTGCGCTCCACGTGCCGCGCGCCGGATCCGGCGCTCAGCCGCTGTACGTCCCCGGCCCGGACCAGGCCCTTCTCGCCGGTGCTGTCCTGGTGGGTGAGCTCGCCCTCGACGACCCAGGTCACGATCTCGGTGTGACTGTGCGGGTGCTCGTCGAATCCGGCGCCCGCGGCGAGGACCTCCTCGTTGCAGGCCAGGACGGGGCCGAAGCGCAGGTTGTCCGGGTCGTAGAAGGACCCGAAGGAGAAGGCGTGCCGGGTGGTGATCCCGGCGGCCGGGTCCCCGCCCTCGTGCCGGTCGGAGCCGCGGCGTACATCAATCATGGGGGCCACGGTAGACCCGATCACGGGACGGGGGCGCGGTCACGGGGCGGGACCGGACTCGGCGCAGCCGTCCCGATAAGGCAGTCTTGTCACGTGCCTCAACCCGAACGTGAGCATTCGCCCGCCACACACCCCGCGCATCCCGCTCCCGCCCATCCGCACACCGCGACGCTGCGGCGACTGGAGAAGTCCTCCGGCCGGCTCGCCGCCAATGCGATCGCGCGCATGGACGAGACCCTGCCGTGGTACCGGGCGATGCCACCCGAGAACCGGTCCTGGATCGGCCTGGTGGCGCAGGCCGGCATCGCCGCGTTCACCGAGTGGTTCCGGCACCCGGAGACCCCGCAGGCGATCTCGACCGACGTGTTCGGGACGGCTCCGCGCGAGCTGACCCGGGCGATCACCCTGCGCCAGACCGTCGAGATGGTCCGCACCACGATCGAGGTCATGGAGACCGCGATCGAGGAGGTGGCGGCGCCGGGCGACGAGCAGATCCTGCGCGAGGCGCTGCTCGTGTACGCCCGGGAGATCGCCTTCGCGACGGCCCAGGTGTACGCGCAGGCCGCCGAGGCGCGCGGGGCGTGGGACGCCCGGCTGGAGTCCCTGGTCGTCAACGCGGTGCTGTCCGGCGAGGCCGACGAGGGGGCGCTGTCCCGGGCGGCGGCGCTGGGCTGGAACTCCCCCGAGCACGTGTGCGTGGTGCTCGGCACCGCGCCGGAGGGGGACAGCGAGCTGACGGTGGAGGCGATCCGCCGCGCGGCCCGCCACCACAAGCTGCAGGTCCTCACCGGGGTGCTCGGTGACCGGCTGGTCGTCATCGCGGGCGGCAGCGACAACCCGATGCAGGTGGCGAAGTCGCTGATCGGGCCGTTCGCGGCCGGGCCGGTGGTGGCGGGCCCGGTAGTGTCCGACCTGCTGAACGCGACGAAGTCGGCGCAGGCCGCGGCGGCCGGGCTGAAGGCCTGTACGGCGTGGCAGGATGCCCCACGGCCGGTCCTGGCGGATGATCTCCTGCCGGAACGCGCGATCGCCTCCGATCCCGCTGCCAGGGAACAGCTGGTGGAGGAGATCTACAGACCGCTGGAAGAGGCCGGGTCGGCGCTGCTGGAGACACTGAGCGTGTACCTGGAGCAGGCGAGCAGCCTCGAAGGGGCGGCGCGGATGCTGTTCGTGCACCCCAACACGGTGCGCTACCGGCTGCGACGTGTGACCGACGTCACCGGATGGTCGCCTTCGGATGTCCGCTCGGCGTTCACCCTGCGAATCGCCCTGATTCTGGGGCGTCTGGCCGACGGCGATCTCCAGTCCTAGACTTTTGTCGGACATCAACAATTACCCCGACGGTTCTTCGTCCCTGTCCCCACGGGCGGCGGGGACCATCCACAAGAGAGAGTGTGAGGGTGCTCGTACTCGTCGCTCCCGGCCAAGGCGCTCAGACGCCCGGCTTCCTGACCCCCTGGCTCGACCTCCCCGGTGCCGCTGACCGCGTCGCCGCCTGGTCGGACGCCATCGGGCTGGACCTTGCCCACTACGGCACGAACGCAGACGCCGAAGAGATCCGCGACACGGCCGTGGCCCAGCCCCTGCTGGTCGCCGCGGGCCTGCTGTCCGCCTCGGCGCTGCCCGCTTCCCTGACCTTCGGTGCCGTCGCGGGCCACAGCGTCGGTGAGATCACCGCCGCCGCCTACGCCGGCGTCCTGTCCGAGGCCGACGCGCTGTCGTTCGTCCGGACCCGCGGTCTCGGCATGGCCGAGGCCGCCGCCGTCACCGAGACCGGCATGGCCGCGGTGCTCGGGGGCGACCAGGCCGTTGTCGTCGCCCACCTGGAGAAGCTGGGGCTGACCCCGGCCAACATCAACGGCGCGGGCCAGATCGTGGCCGCCGGCACGATGGAGCAGATCGAAGCCCTGCAGGCCGATAAGCCCGAAGGCTCCATGAAGGTCGTCGCCCTCAAGGTCGCGGGCGCCTTCCACACGCACCACATGGCCCCCGCGGTGGCCACGCTGGCGAAGGCCGCCGAGGCCCTCTCCCCGGCGGACCCGGTGCTGAAGTACGTCTCGAACAAGGACGGCCTTGTCATCACCACGGGCGCCGACGTCGTCGCCCGCCTGGTCGGCCAGGTCGCGAACCCGGTCCGCTGGGACCTGTGCATGGAGACGTTCGCCGAACTGGGCGTCACGGGGATCATCGAGCTCTGCCCCGGTGGCACCCTGACGGGTCTGGCCAAGCGCGCGCTGAAGGGCGTACCGAGCGTGGCGCTGAAGACCCCGGACGATCTCGACAAGGCCGCGGCGCTCGTCGCCGAACTGACGGCCTGAGAGAAGGAGCCCACACAGCATGTCCAAGATCAAGCCGGCCAAGGGCTCCCCGTACGCCCGCATCCTCGGTGTCGGCGGCTACCGCCCGATCCGCGTGGTGCCCAACGAGGTCATCCTCGAGACCATCGACTCGTCCGACGAGTGGATCCGCTCCCGCTCGGGCATCGCGACCCGCCACTGGGCCTCGCCCGAGGAGACGGTCGCCGCGATGTCGGTGGAGGCCTCGGGGAAGGCGCTGGCCGACGCCGGTGTCGCCCCCGAGCAGATCGGTGCCGTGATCGTCTCGACGGTCTCGCACTTCAAGCAGACTCCGGCCGTGGCGACCGAGATCGCGCACCGGATCGGCGCGGTCAAGCCCGCCGCCTTCGACATCTCCGCGGGCTGTGCCGGTTTCGGCTACGGTCTGACCCTGGCCAAGGGCATGGTGGTCGAGGGGTCCGCGGAGTACGTCCTCGTCATCGGCGTGGAGCGGCTCTCGGACCTGACGGACCTTGAGGACCGCGCGACGGCCTTCCTGTTCGGCGACGGCGCCGGCGCCGTGGTCGTCGGCCCCTCGGCCGAGCCGGCCATCGGCCCCACGGTGTGGGGTTCGGAGGGCGACAAGTCCGACACGATCAAGCAGACCGTGCCGTGGGACGAGTTCCGCACCAAGGACACCGCCGAGAAGTTCCCGGCCATCACGCAGGAGGGTCAGGCGGTCTTCCGCTGGGCCGTCTTCGAGATGGCCAAGGTGGCCCAGCAGGCGCTCGACGCCGCCGGGATCACCGCGGACGACCTGGACGTCTTCATTCCGCACCAGGCGAACATGCGGATCATCGACTCGATGGTGAAGACTCTGAAGCTGCCGGAGCACGTCACGGTCGCCCGTGACGTGGAGACCACCGGCAACACCTCGGCCGCCTCGATCCCGCTCGCTATGGAGCGGCTCCTGGCGACCGGAGCGGCGAAGAGCGGCGACACCGCGCTCGTCATCGGCTTCGGGGCGGGACTCGTCTACGCCGCGACGGTCGTTACCCTCCCCTAGGGCCGGGATCCACATCCCGGTCCGTTCTACCCAGTTACCCAGAGAAGGAGCGCCACATGGCCGCCACGCAGGAAGAGATCGTCGCGGGTCTCGCGGAGATCGTCAACGAGATCGCGGGCATCCCGGTCGAGGACGTCGAGGTCGACAAGTCCTTCACCGACGACCTGGACGTCGACTCGCTGTCCATGGTCGAGGTCGTCGTCGCCGCCGAAGAGCGCTTCGACGTCAAGATCCCGGACGAGGACGTCAAGAACCTCAAGACGGTCGGCGACGCCGCGGAGTACATCGCGAAGCACCAGGCCTGAGCCTGACGAGCGTTTGTCGCCACCTGGCGGTGGCGCCGTGACAATTCAGCACCCCCTGAGACGTGGAGAAAGAATTCCTGTGAGCCCGACCAATCGCACCGTGGTCGTCACCGGTATCGGCGCAACCACTCCGCTGGGTGGCGACAGCGCTTCGACCTGGGAAGGTCTGCTTGCCGGCCGTTCCGGCGTGACGCCCCTGGAGGGCGAGCGCTTCGCCGAACTCCCGGTACGCATCGCCGCCCGTGCCGCCGTGGACCCGAGCGAGGTCCTGCCCCGGCCGCTGGCCCGCAAGCTCGACCGCTCGGCGCAGTTCGCCGTCATCGCGGCGCGCGAGGCGTGGGCCGACGCCGGCTACACCGCCCCGGCCGGCGAGGACGCGCAGATCGCGCCCGAGCGCCTGGGCACGGTGATCGCCTCCGGTATCGGCGGTGTCACCACGCTGCTCGACCAGTACGACGTACTGAAGGAAAAGGGTGTGCGCCGGGTCTCCCCGCACACCGTCCCCATGCTCATGCCGAACGGCCCGTCGGCCAACGTCGGCCTGGAGGTCAACGCCCAGGCGGGCGTGCACACTCCGGTCAGCGCCTGCGCCTCCGGGGCCGAGGCCATCGGCTACGCCGTCGAGATGATCCGTACCGGCCGTGCCGACGTGGTCCTCGCGGGCGGCACCGAGGCGGCGATCCACCCGCTGCCCATCGCCGCGTTCGCCAACATGATGGCGATGTCCAAGAACAACGAGAACCCCGAGCAGGCCTCCCGTCCGTACGACAAGGCCCGTGACGGCTTCGTACTGGGCGAGGGCGCCGGCGTCGTCATCCTGGAGTCCGCCGAGCACGCCGCCGCGCGCGGCGCCCGGGTCTACTGCGAGGTGCTGGGCCAGGGTCTGTCCGCGGACAGCCACCACATCGCGCAGCCGGAGCCGACCGGCCGCGGCGTCGCGGCCGCGGTGCAGAACCTGCTCGACAACACGGGTCTCGACCCGGCCGAGCTGGTCCACCTGAACGCGCACGCCACGTCGACCCCGCAGGGTGACACGGCCGAGCTGAAGGCCCTGCGCAAGGTGCTGGGCGACGACCTCGACCACATCGCGATCTCCGCGACCAAGTCGATGACCGGTCACCTGCTGGGCGGCGCGGGCGGTATCGAGACCGTCGCGACCGTGCTGGCGCTCTACAACCGGCTGGCGCCGCCGACGATCAACGTCGACGACCTCGACGAGGACATCGACGCGGACATCGTGCGCGGCGAGCCCCGCAAGCTGCCGGCCGACGGCCCGATCTCCGCGATCAACAACTCCTTCGGCTTCGGCGGCCACAACGTGACGCTCGCGTTCCGCACTGTCTGATCCCCGCTCCGCGCGGAAGGCCCACCCGGCGATCCGGGTGGGCCTTCGGCGTATCGGTTGCGGTGTCCGAACCCACGAACACCGCAACCATCAATTGAGGAACCCCGACGGCGAGCAACCAGCTCCGCGAGAGCGGCGCCGGCTCAGGCGCAAAAAGGGGCTCAGACCACCTGGTGGAGCCAGCGGACGGGTGCGCCCTCGCCCGCGTAGCGGAAGGGCTCCAGTTCGTCGTCCCAGGGCTTGCCGAGCAGTTTGGAGATCTCCGCCTCCAGGTCGGTCTCGCCGCGCGCGGAGCGGGCGAGGGCGGCGCGCAGCCGGTCCTCCGGGATCAGGATGTCGCCGTGGATGCCGGTGACGGCGTGGAAGATGCCGAGTTCCGGGGTGGAGCTGTAGCGCTCGCCCTCGGCGTTCGGACAGGGCTCCGCGGTCACCTCGAAGCGCAGCAGGTGCCAGCCGCGCAGCGCGGAGGCGAGTTTCGAGGCGGTGCCCGCTTCGGCCTGCCAGGAGAACTCGGCTCTCCAGGTGCCCGGGGAGGCGGGCTGCCTGATCCAGTCGAGGTTCACCCGCACCCCGAGCACGCCCGCAACAGCCCATTCCACATGCGGGCAGAGCGCGCGCGGTGCGGAATGCACGTACAGAACTCCACGTGTCGTCACCGGGACCTCCAGTGGTGGACGAGGTCGGGAATAAACTCCAGAAAACGGACAGTATGTGACGTGATGTAATGTAACGGAAATTATTTGACATTGCGCAACGGGACCTGCGGCCGAAACGCCACGGGAAAAAGCTACCGTGCGCCAGGGGTCATGGTGTGACGTACGGTCGCTCCGAGGCCCGTAAACACAGAGCTTTCACTCAGCAGGACCCCCCGAACGATGAGGGGGTGACAAGGAGGAGCCCTTCCCATGCGCCCCACCGCTCCGCGCCCCCGCGCGCGCCGGGTCCTCGCGGCAGCGGGCGCGGCGGCCGTGCTGCTGGCCGGCGCGACGACGGGGTGCAGCTCGGGCGGGTCGGGCGACGGGGGCGAGCGGGCGCGGGCCGCTCCGCGCTGGAACACGGCGCCCGCCTCGGTCGCGGCCGTGGGCGACTCCATCACACGTGGTTTCGACGCCTGTTCCGTGCTGGCCGACTGCCCGGAGGTCTCCTGGGCCACCGGGAACGACCCGGCGGTCCGCTCCCTCGCCGCCCGGCTGCTCGGGGACGCCCAGGTGCCCACCCGCAGCTGGAACTACGCGGTGACCGGCGCCCGGATGGCGGACCTGCCGGGGCAGCTGGCGGGGGCCGCCGCGCACAAGCCCGACCTGGTCACGGTCATGGTGGGCTCGAACGACGCCTGCCGGCCCACGGCTTCGTCGATGACGCCGGTGGCGGAGTTCCGGGACGGATTCGAGAAGGCCCTCGCCGGGCTCCGGGCCGCGTCCCCCACCTCCCAGGTGTACGTCTCCAGCGTGCCGGACCTCCAACGGCTGTGGGAGCAGGGCAAGGACCTCCCGATGGTGCGGCAGGTCTGGAAGCTGGGGATCTGTCAGTCGATGCTCGCCGATCCGCTGTCGGCGGCGACGGGGGCGACCGCCCGGCGTGAGCAGGTCCGGGCGCGGGTGGTCGAGTACAACGAGGTGCTGCGCGAGGTCTGCGCGAAGGACGAGCTGTGCCGCTACGACGGCGGGGCCGTGTTCCAGTACCCCTTCGCGGCGGACCAGTTGAGCCGCTGGGACTGGTTCCACCCGGGCAAGGACGGGCAGGCACGGCTGGCGGAACTGGCGCACCGCCAGGTGACGGCCGCCGAACCGCCGCGTTGACGCCGGTGTGCACGGAGGGTCCGGGGGCGAGCGTCAGGTCTCGCCCCCGGACCGGCTTTCAGGGGTGTTTCAGGGGTGATTTCCGGCCATTTCCGATGGTTACGGTGTGTTACGCGATGTCGAGCGTGGCCGTCAGCCGCGTGTCACCGTGCGAGTGGCTCGCGCGGACCTCGTAGGCGCCGCCGATCCGCTGCCAGCCGGAGGCCTCCTGGTCCCAGATCTCGAAGGCCCGGGCGGGCAGGGCGATCACGGCCTCGACGGTCTCGCCGGGGCCCGCCGAGACGCCGGCGAAGGCCGCCAGCCAGCTCGCCGGGCGCTCCACGGTGTCCTCGCCGACGGGGGCGAGGTAGACCTGGACGACCTCGCGGCCGGGCCGGCCACCGGTGTTGGTGAGGCGGACCCGGACCGTGTCGGCGGTGGCCTCCAGGGACTCGTACGCCCAGTCGGTGTAGCCGAGGCCGTGCCCGAAGGGGAAGGCGGGGGCCACGCCGTGCTTCTCGTAGGCCCGGTAGCCGATGAAGAGCCCCTCGCCGTACTCCAGGCGCCCCTCGGTGGGGACGACCTCGGTGACGGGCGCGTCCGCGAACCGCGCGGGCCACGTGGTGGGCAGCCGCCCGCCGGGCTCCGCGTCGCCGAGGAGCACGTCGGCCAGAGCGGCCCCGCCCTCCTGCCCGGGGAACCAGGCCAGCAGCACGGCGGCGACCTCCTCGCGCCACGGGAGCTCCACCGGGGAGCCGGCGTTGACGACGACCACGGTGTTCGGGTTGACGGCGGCGACGGCGCGCACCAGGTCGTCCTGACGGCCGGGAAGGGCGAGGTCCCGCCGGTCGAAGCCCTCCGACTCCACGCGCTCGGTGGTGGCGACGACCACGACGGCGGTGTCGGCGGCGCGGGCCGCGGCCACGGCCTCGGCGATCAGCTCATCGGCGTCGCGCCGCGGGCCGAGGTGGAGCAGCGAGAACATGATCGCCTTGAGCGGCAGCGCGGTCACGTCGGGGACCTGGTAGGTCAGCGACACCTCGACGGGCTCGCCCGCGGTGACGGTGACACGGGCGCGCTCGCTGGGGGCGCCGAAGAAGGCCTCGAAGGGGTCGGCCTCGTTGCCCATCTCCTGGACGCCCTCCCAGAGGGTGCGCCCGTCGACCGCGAGGCTGAAGGCGCCCAGTCCCCGGGTGCCGAAGGCGTGCTCGCCGCTCTCGCGCGGGAGGAACGTACCGCGGACCTCGATGCTCGCCATGGTCTCGTACGTGGCGCCGGCGGGCAGGTCGTCGCCGATCCACTGGACCTGGCCGGTCGGCAGGGTGCCCTCGCCGATGACGGCGCCGCAGGCGTCGCGGCAGACGGCGCGGAGCTCGAAGCCCTTGTCGGCGGGGACCAGTTCGTCGGAGGGGTCGGCGCCGACGGTGAAGGTCAGGGCCCCCTCCGGGAGGGCGGCGGTGAGGCCGTCGAGCGGGGAGACGATCCGCTCGGGGAAGACGGTGGCGCTGCCGCCGCCGAGGACGCGGGCGTCGCGGGCGGCGGCGCCGGAGAGGGCGACGGTGCGGCCGGCGGAGGCGTCGAGGGGCAGGGCCGCCCTGCCATCGGGCGCGGCCTCGTTGCGCACGAGGACGAAGCCGCGGGCGGCGACCTCGCGGGCCAGCGCCTGGCCGTCGACGGGGGCCGGGGCGGTCTCGACGACGGCGGGCGCGCCCTCCAGGGCGCCGACGCGGGCGGCGAGGCGCAGGACGTTGCGCACGGCGTCGTCCACGGCGGCCTCGGGGACCTCCCCGGCGCGGACGGCCTCGGTGAGGGCGGGCCCGTAGACGGTGGTGGGGCCGGGCATGGCCACGTCCATGCCGCCCTCGATGCCGCCGGTGGTGGAGCGGGCGGCCATCCAGTCGGAGACGTTGCAGCCGTCGAAGCCCCACTCGCCGCGCAGGACCTCGTTCACGAGGTACCGGTGCTCGGTCATCGTCGTGCCGTTGACCTGGTTGTAGGCGGTCATGATGCCCCACGGGCGGGCGCCCTCGACGATGGCCTCGAAGGGCGCCAGGTACAGCTCGCGCAGCGGGCGCGGGGCGATGACGGAGTCGACGGTGAACCGCTCGGTCTCGGCGTCGTTGCCGACGAAGTGCTTGACGGTGGTGCCGACCCCGCCGTCCTGGACGCCGTTCACGTAGCCGCTGCCGATGACGCCGGTGAGGTACGGGTCCTCGGAGTAGCACTCGAAGTGCCGGCCGCCGAGCGGGGAGCGGTGCAGGTTGACGGTGGGCGCGAGCAGGACGTGGACGCCCTTGCGGCGGGCCTCCTGGGCGAGGAGCCGACCGGCGCGGCGGGCGAGCTCGGGGTCCCAGGCGGCGGCGAGCGCGGTCGGGGAGGGCAGGGCGATGGACGGGTCGTCGGCGGTCCAGCGCACGCCGCGGACCCCGATGGGGCCGTCGGACATGACCAGGGACTGCAGCCCGATCTCGGGGATCGCGGGCAGCGACCACATGTCCTGCCCGGCCAGCAGCCGGGCCTTAGTGTCGAGATCGAGCTTCCCGAGCGCCACCTCGACGACGCTGGTGCGGACCTGCTCGGCATCGGTCACGGCCGTGCCTCCTCAGTGAGTGCGGTGCGGTGCGGTGCGGTGCGGTGCCCCCATCGTGGACCTGTTGCCTGTTGAACGGTAGGGTTCGTAACCTGTTCGTAATCTCGTGGATGCCGTACGGTCCTGCTGGCAGGAATCGGACGGGAAGGGGTGCCGGGGCGATGGTCAGGGCGAGGAGCGAGGAGCGCCGCGGGGAGATCGTCCGCGCGGCCGTCGAGGTGATCGCGGAGCGCGGCTACCGGGGGGCGTCCCTGGGCGCGGTCGCCGAACGCGTGGGCCTGACCCAGCAGGGGCTGCTGCACTACTTCCCGACCAAGGAGGCGCTGCTGGTCGCGGTGCTGGAGGAGCGCGACCGCTGGGACACCGGCGGCGGCTCGCGCGCCTCGGCCGACACCTGGCGCCTGGACCTGCTGGCCTCGCTGGTGGAGTACAACGCGATGCGCCCGGGCATCGTGCAGACCTTCTCGGCGCTGCTGGGCGAGAGCGTCACCGACGGGCACCCCGCGCGGGAGTTCTTCACCGAGCGCTACGCCCAGGTCCGCGCGGAGATGGCGGCGGTGCTCCGCGCCGAGTTCGGCGACCGCCTGCCCTCGGGCCTCACCCCGGAACAGGCCGCCCCCCTGCTGACGGCCGTCATGGACGGCCTTCAGTACCAGTGGCTGCTCGCCCCCGAGTCGGTGGACATGCCCGCCGCCTTCCGCTCCTTCCTGATCCTGCTGCGGGGCCCCGCCGACGCCTAGGGGCGCCGAGCAGCGGGTCGTGCGCCGGGCACGAGGGCCGGCGGCGCGCCACCCGGTAGTACGCCCTGTCGCGGAGCCGGCCCGTCCAGGGCCGCGCGGTGGGCGGCCGCCTGACGAGGAGGTGGCGGCTCCTGCCCGCCCGCAGGTGCCTGCGGTACCAGGCCAGCGGGTCAACCGCCCCGAGGGAGCCCCGTATCTGATCCTCCACCAGGCAGAACGGGCAGGGTCGACCCCCCCGGATGCCCCGGACTCCACCCGGTCCGGCATCCTCGGACACGTGAAGATCGCCGCAGCCCAGATGACCTGCGTCCCCGCCGACGTCCACGCCAACGCCGCGCGGGCCGCCGCGCTCGCCGCCGCGGCCCGCGCACAGGGCGCCGAGCTGGTGGTGTTCCCCGAGTTCACGCTCACCGGATACGAACCGGACGCGCTGGCGGCCGATCCCGGCCTGTGGACCGCCGCCGACGACCCGCGCCTGGACCCGCTGCGCTCCGCCGGGATCGCCACCGCCGTCAACGTCGCGCTGCCCACCGCCGGGCCGCGCCCCGCCATCGCGACGCTGGTCCACGACGCGGACGGCGCGCACGTGACGACGTACGCGAAGCAGCACCTCTTCCGGCACGAGCGGGACCTCTTCGCGCCCGGCACGGCCGACGGGCGCTTCGAACTCGGCGGGATCCGCTTCTCCCTGGGCGTCTGCTACGACAACCACTTCCCCGAACTGCCCGGCCGGGGCGCCGCCGACGGCTGCCGGGTGCACCTGGCGAGCTCCCTGTACGGGACGGGCGACGGCATCGGCGAGCGCGCCACCGTATACCCGGGCATCGCGAGGGACCACGGCCTGTACGTCGTCCTCGCCAACCACGTCGGCCCGGCAGGCCCGTGGACCGGCTGCGGCCGGGCGGCCGTGTGGGCCCCGGGCGGCGCCCTGCTCGCCGAGGCGGACGACCGTACGCCGTCGGTGGTGACCGCCGAGATCGGCCCGGCCGTCTGACGGGGTGCGTCGGGCGGGGCGCGTCGGGCGGGGGTGTGTCAGGCGGGCTCGGGCACGCGCGCGGGGCGGTCCGACCGCGGGGTGTCGAGGTCCGGGCGCCGCGGCGCGGCGGCCTTGCGGTCCGAGACCAGGGCGGGCACCACGATGGCGAGGGCCGCCACCGCGTACACGCCGGTCCAGAAGACCCAGCCGCCGGGCGGGGCCCAGTGCGCCGAGGTCGGCACCCACGGGGCCTTGTTGCCGACGGCGAACCGGCGCAGCGTCCAGTAGAAGGCCGCGACGTCGGCCAGCGCGAAGCCGCCGGCGGAGAGACCGACGAGCCGTCGCAGGGGGAACCCGCCCTCGGGGACCCGGGTGGCGCAGATCAGTACGGCCATGAGTGGCAGGCCGACGGCGAAGGGCAGCAGGTAGCGGCCCTGCCACACCATGCCGATCCGCTCGGCCTCCGAGGCCTGCGCGGCCACCGGCACCATCACGACGGCCACCAGCATGCCGAGCACCGCCACCAGGTCGCGCTTGTGGCCGTAGACCAGCGCCAGCACGACGAGCGTCGCGAGCACCCCCATCCACACCAGGTACAGCAGGGCCGGGCCCGGGGTGTCCAGCCAGCCGAAGAAGCCGACCATCTGCTTGATGTACCAGTCGGTGTTGCCGAGGGTGCGCTTGGCGGCCACGCCCGCGGTGAGCGAGTCGGGGATGTCTATCCTCGAACGGTCCGGGTGCCTCGCCGCCCAGAGCAGCGCGCCGGCCGTCGCCAGGCCCAGCAGGGCCGTCCAGAGCCACAGGGCCTTGCGGCGCAGCACCGGTCCCAGCACTCCGCGCCGCTGCGTCAGCAGCAGGCAGAAGACCACCGCGCCGCCGAACCAGATCAGTCCGAGCGGCCGGATGTTGATCAGTACCAGGCCGCCGACGCCCAGTCGGGCCAGCCGGCGGTTGAGCAGGACCGGGTCGGGTGACAGGACGATCGACAGCAGGGCCGTCCACACCAGGATCCCGGCGGCGATCTCGCCGCCGCTGGGGTTGACCATGCCGGACATGTAGAGCGTCATCGGCGTGGCCGCGGCGAGCACGCCGAGCACCGCGAGCGAGCGCCGCCGCCACTCGGCGGCCGTGACCACCGCGCTCGCCAGCAGGGCCGAGCAGAGCAGCGCCGACACGAAGCGCATGAGGTACAGCCCCTTGGGGCCGTCGACCAGCAGGCTCGGCCAGCCGGTCGCCAGGTAGTAGGCCGGGTGGTAGCGGCCGGCCGCCGTGGGGACCTGGACGATCTTCTCGGAGTCGCCGAGCGAGGGCGCGCAGGACGCGGGCTGGGACTGGCGCCAGGCGTAGCACTCGTGCACCGTGGCCAGGTTCCCGTACCACTCCGGGAGCCGCATCCCGGCCTCGGCGAACTGTCCGTCGATCCCCGCCACCCGGTGCGGGACCATCACCAGGGGTCCGCTGATCTGGCCCCGGGCGGCGGCCGCGGCGCGGACGAAGTGGGCGTGTTCGTCGGGAGAGCCGCCGATGGGGCTGGCGGCGGACCAGGAGCCCGCGAGCGCGAAGAACAGCGCGAACGAGATCAGCCAGAGCCGCCTGGGTGTGCCGGCGGACCAGTCGGCCAGCCGCGTCAGTGCGGAGATCATCGGTTCCCCCGGGTCATCGGATGAAGCTCAGCCAGCTCTGGTCGCCGTCTTTGGAACAGGTACCGCCGGGCGCGTACTCCGGGCAGCTGCCGTCCTGCTGCGTGATGGTGTGCGAGACCCACGGCAGGATCCGGTAGGTGTTCTCCTTGGCCGGCATGTAGCGGTCGGCCATCGAGGAGGAGACGGTGCCGAGGAGCAGCAGCAGGGCGCACAGGGTTCCGATCACCGCGCCTTCGCGGCCGGGGAATCCGCTGCCCGCCGTGCCGCTCGCGGACTCGGCCCGGCGCGCGCCCATCCGCTGCGAGACCAGGTGGACGACCAGCGCGCACAGCAGCAGCCCGCAGTAGAGGAGCTGGTTGTTGGTGCGGGTGTAGAGCTGGACGGTCTGCGTCTCGTACATGTGCGAGGCGATGTACATGCGCATCACCCACGCGCTGATGAACATCGCGGCGACGGTGACCACCATCGGCCTGCGGAGGCCCAGCCAGATCGCGGCGCCGAGGCAGACGAAGGTGACGAGGGCGAACAGGCCGACCCCGCCGTACTCCCCGGGCGGCGGCCACTCGCCGACCTTGCCGGGCATGTCCGTGCGCCACATGAGGTAGTACGCCGGGTCGGTGAAGTTGTCGAACCGGAAGTTGTAGTCCTTCGTGGTCTGCCCTTCGGTCAGCATGACCACGAGGTAGCGCCCGGCGACCACGAGGAAGGCCCCCAGGGACGCGCCGAGGAAGGCCGCGCCCTTGAGCCGGCCGAGCCGGCCGGTCCGCCACGGGAAGTACAGCAGCGCGGCGAACAGCACCCCCGCCGCGCTCCACAGGAACCAGCCCGAGTAGGTGAGGAACAGCACGCCGAGCAGCGCGCCGAATCCGGCGCCCTTGAGCAGGAGCGGCCGCCAGCCCTGGGTGCCGGTGCGGCTGAGCGACACCACCATCGCCACCAGGACCGGGACGAGCACGACGAGCACGGTCTGGCTGTACGGCTTGTACGCGTCGATCAGCGCGAAGGCCGGGGCCACGCCGAAGGCGAGGGCACGGACCGGGCCGAGCAGCATGCGCCAGCAGAGGTAGACCAGCGGTCCGAAGGCGGCGGCGCCGAGGATCTGCAGGTCCTTGAACGCGTAGGCGGTGTTGCCGCCGCGGAACCACTCGGCGTAGTAGCCGAGGGTGTAGAGGGGGGCCGGCGGGTAGACCGGCGAGCCCGAGGGGCGGCCGTTGGCCACCGCGTGGGCCCACTCGACGATGCGGCCGCTGTCGCCGTTGAGGCCGAACATCGGCCAGGGCGTCCCGTGGAGGGCGACGACCGCGCCGGCGGCGACGAAGCCGCTGGCCAGGCCGGCGAGGGCGGCGGCGGCGATCCGGGCGGCCAGGTCGAAGTGCCGGCCTCCCCGCAGCCGCATGGCCAGCGCCACCGCGCCGATGAAGAGCAGACCGACCAGCGCGAACCGCAGCTGGATCGCGGCGAGGCCGCTGACCTGCGCGATCCGGTCCAGCGGGTCGAGCTTGAAGCGGACGGCCAGCAGCGGGAGCACGAGCGCCGCGCCGAACGCGACGACGGCTTCGAGGAGCAGGAGCGTGCCGCGCGAACCGAGACCGCGACGGACGGCGGGTATCGGGCGGGCGGGCGCGTCCGGTCCGCCCGGGGGCAGCACGGCGACCGTGCCCTCGGTACTGACTGTCACTGCTGTGTCCCTACTGCTGGTCGGTCCTCGGCCCGGCGGCCGGTCGTGGCTCGGCAAGCCGCTGCCCGGCTCCGGGGTTCTCCCGGAGCCCCGGCCAGGGCGGACTCAAAGGCAGTGAGAGACGGCCTCGGCACTTGCTGCCGCCATGCATACTACGGGCCCACCGGGGGGTGCCGGAGGCCGTCGGCCGATCACGAGTGGGCTACGCGGAGTCCGGAAGCAGATGTTTTGCACCCCTCTCCCCCAGGGACTCCGGGGCGTCGTTCAGTCCCTGTCCCAGCGGGGTCAGGGAGTACTCGACGCGCGCCGGGACCTCCTCGTGGACCTCGCGGTGGACGATGCCGTCCTTGCTCCGGCTCGCGCAGCTGCGCGGCGAGCACCTGTGCGCCGGCCGGCCGCGGACCCGGCCGCCCACGCCGGGGACACGGGCGGGGCCCTCCTGCCGCTGAAGCGGTAGCCGGGCGGGCGGCGCGGTTACGAGTAGGCGGGCGGCGGCGGACCGAAGCCGGCCGGGGCGGAGGGGTCCCGCGGTGCGGCCGGGCCACCCGGCGCCGCCTCGGTGGACGGGGACTCGTCGACGGACATGAGGTCGCGCGCCATCAGCGTGGCCCCGGCCACCGCGCCCGGCATCAGGAACACCGCGACCAGCGGGACCACGAACGCCAGCACGAGCGGCACCCCGAAGCCGAGCACCAGCATGCGCCGCGAGCGCAGCAGTGCCAGCCGGTCGGCCAGGTCCACCTTGCGCCGCTGCAGGGCCACGGCGGTGAGCTCCTGGGTCAGGAAGTACCCGGAGACGCAGAACCCGAGCGCGGGGACCACGGTCTGCCCGATCACCGGGACGAAGCCGAGGACGAAGAGCAGGATCCCGTACAGCAGTACCCGTCCGAGCACCTTCACGCTGTCGCGGGCCGAGATCCACAGCTCCCGCCAGAGCGGGAGCCCGGACCGCGGGACCTCGCCGCCCTCGCTGCGGTCGACCTGCTCCGAGAGGGACTCGTAGAAGGGCTGGCCGATCAGCAGGGTCACGGCGGTGAAGGTGATCACCGCGAGGAAGAGCCCGAGGCCGAAGACCAGCGCGGTCAGGAAGCCGCGCAGGAGCCCGGTCCACGGCGCGGACCAGTCGTCGGCGAAGGGGGTGGCCCAGGCGGTCAGGTCGTCGGCCCCGTAGCCGAGGCCGATCAGCGCGCCGGCGTAGAGGACCAGCGAGACGAGCCCGGGCAGCAGCCCGAAGCCCAGCCACCGGCCGTGCCGGAACACCCATCGCTGACCGGCCAGCAGATACCGGAAACCCCCCGCAAGATCACGCATGGGGCCAGTTTAGGCGGCCGTACACGGCGAAGGCCGCCCCCCGGACCGGGGGGCGGCCTTCGCTGAGCGGTGCCGGATCAGACGGCGAGCTCGACGGTGATGTTGCCGCGGGTCGCCTTGGAGTACGGGCAGACCTCGTGGGCCTTCTCGATGAGGTCCTTGGCGGTGGCGGCGTCCACGTTCGGGATCACGGCGGAGATCTTGACGATCAGACCGAAGCCCTCGTCGTTCTTGCCGATGCCGACCTCGGCGGTGACCGTGGAGCCGGAGATGTCGGCGTTCACGTTCTTGGCGACGACACCCAGGGCGCCCTGGAAGCAGGCGCTGTAGCCGGCGGCGAACAGCTGCTCCGGGTTGGTGCCGGCGCCGCTGCCGCCGAGCTCCTTCGGCGGGTTCACGACGACGTCGAGCTGGCCGTCGTTGGTGGCGACGCGACCGTCACGGCCGTTCTCGGCGGTGGCTATGGCGGTGTACGCGACGTCGGACTGCTGGATGGACATGTAAGGAAATCCTCCTGGTAATCGCCGCGACTCGCGCCCACGGTCACGACGGTGTGCAGTGAGCCTAACCGGTGAAGGAAACGATCATCTTTCCGGTGTTCTCGCCGCGCAGCATGCCGAGGAAGGCGGACGCCGCGTTCTCGACGCCCTCGACGACCGTCTCGTCGTACCGGAGCTCACCGGAACGCAGCCATCCGGCGACGTCCTGGACGAACTGCTGCTGCAGTCCGGCGTGGTCGTTGACGAGGATGCCCTGCAGGCGCAGGCGCTTGCCGATGACCTGCATGAGGTTGCGCGGGCCGGGGGCGGCCTCGGTGTCGTTGTAGCCGGCGATCGCGCCGCACAGGGTGGCGCGGCCGTTCACCTTCATCGAGGAGATGGCGGCCTCCAGGTGGTCGCCGCCGACGTTGTCGAAGTAGACGTCGATGCCCTCGGGGGCCGCGGCCGGCAGCTGCTCGGCGACGGGGCCGTTCTTGTAGTTGAAGGCGGCGTCGAAGCCGTACTTCTCCGTGAGCAGCGTCACCTTGTCGTCCGAGCCGGCGGAGCCGATGACCCGGGAGGCGCCCTTGATCTTGGCGAACTGGCCCACGAGGCTGCCGACGGCACCGGCCGCGCCGGAGACGAAGACGGCGTCGCCCTCCTTGAAGGAGGCGACCTCGAAGAGGCCGGCGTAGGCGGTCAGGCCCGGCATGCCGAGGACGCCGAGGTAGGCGGAGAGCGGGGCGAGCGCGGCGTCCACCTTGGTGGCGAACTTCGCGTCGAGCTCGGCGTACTCGCGCCAGCCCAGGTGGTGCAGCACGTGGTCACCGACGGCGAAGCCCTCGGCGGCGGAGGCGACGACCTCGCCCACGGCGCCGCCCTGCATCGGCTCGTCCAGCTGGAACGGCGGGACGTAGGACTTCACGTCGTTCATCCGGCCGCGCATGTAGGGGTCCACGGACATGTGGAGGTTGCGCACGAGGATCCGGCCGGCGGCGGGCTCGGCGGACACGGGGGCCTCGCGCAGGGCGAAGTCCTCGGCTACGGGCCAGCCCTGCGGGCGACGGACGAGGTGCCACTCGCGGCTCACGGCGGGGATCTCAGACATGGGGCGCTCCTGGTAAGAACGAATTGGTTCACTAGGTGAAACAACCATGCGCCTGGATATTTCATGTTGTCAAGTAAATGGGTAAGCTGGATCCATGCCCAGTCGTCGCGTAGACCCAGTGACCGTCGAGGTCGTCGAACTCATCGGCGACGTCGTGGCCCGCTATCACATGGAGTACGAGCACGCGGCCGCCAGCCACCAGCTGACCGGTGCGCAGGCCCGGGTGCTCAACATGCTCTCCCTGGAGCCGACGCCGATGCGCCGCATCGCGCAGAAGCTGCGGTGCGAGCCCTCGAACGTGACCGGGATCGTCGACCGGCTGGAGACCCGCGGGCTGGTCGAGCGGCGTCCGGACCCGGCCGACCGCCGGGTCAAGCTGGCCGCCCCCACCGAGGAGGGGCTGCAGACCGCGGAGCGGCTGCGCGAGTCGCTGGACTTCGCCCGCGAACCGCTGGCCGGGCTGTCCCCGGCGGAGCGGGCGGTGCTGCGGGACCTGCTCAAGCGGATGCTCGGCGGGTAGGCAGGGGGCAGGGCGCCCCCTGGTCAGTCGCCCCAGCAGAGCATGCCGAGGAAGCCGCAGTCCTTGGACGGCGTGGGCGTGGGCGTGGGCTTCGGCGGGACCGGGGGCGGCGGCGTCTGCGCGGTGCCGGTGACGCTCTGGGAGGGCCTGCCCGACGTACTGGGCTGTACGGATCCCCCGGGGCCGGGGGTTCCGGACGCCGGCCCCGACGTCGCGGGGGCGGGGGCGGACGGGCTCGGCCCCGGCGGGGTGACGTCCCCGGAGGGCGCCCCGGACCCGGACTTCTTCGTGCTCGCGGGGGCGGCCTTCGTGGTGGCCTTCCCGGGCCCCGTGGGCGCCCCGGCCGTCGGCCCGTCCGGGAGCGGCGCGGGCTGCTGCGGGCCGTCGTCGGTCAGCACCACGGTGGCGGCCCGGTCGGTGCGCTCCCCGTCGGTGGCCATGCGGGCCACCGCCAGCGAGCCCCCGAGCGCGATCGCCAGGCCGAGCCCGATGGTCAGCACGGTCCGGCGGCGTCTGCGGTGCGTGGCCCGGCGGCGCGCGCCGGGCCTGCGCTCGTTCGGGGCGGACAGTACGACCAGCGAGTCCGCGAACACGTCGGCCAGGACCGGCGGCGGCTCCGGGGCCGGCGCCTCGGGGGCGGGCACGGCTACGGGCGCGGCGGGTACCAGGTACTCGGCGGGGGTTCCGCATCCGGCGCACGCCAGTGCGCCGTTGAGGTGCCTCCGGCATGCGTGGCAGTAGTTCATGGCGCCCGCAGGCTACGCGGTCACCGGCAACATCCGTATTCCGAGAACGTAAGGATCCTGTGTGGAATCGTTCCTTCCATGACTTCCTTCGGTCCCACCGCCTTCCAATTGGTGCTGTTGCGGCGGATGTCGGATTTCCAGCCGGAACTCGCCGACGAGGCCCGCCGCCGCCTCGGCGCCTCGCTCGCGGACCAGCGGGAGGCCAACAAGCACTGGCAGGCGATGGTCAGGTCGCCCCGCTCCCGCGGCGCCCTGGCCCGGTACCGCTCGGTGCTGGGCCCGTCGGAGTCCGCCGAGCACCGCACGATCGGCGACCTGGAGTGCGAGGCCCTGCTGTGGCCGCTGCCGCTCTGGCCCGACCTGCGCTTCGAGGTGCTGGCCGCGCCGGACGGGGCCGTGTGGAACGAGTGGCTGGTGCGCGCCCCGGGCGCGCGGGGGCCCGTACTGGAATCGCCGGACGACCTGCTGCCCTGGTCGGCCACGGTGGACGAGGTGGCACGGGCCTTCGCCCCGGTCCGGCCGATGGAGGGCACCGCTCCGACCCGCTGGCGCCTCGCCTTCGCCGCGCGGGGCAGGCCGTGCGTGGCGGAGTTCACGTACGGCCTGCTCCAGCGGGTCGCGGTGGACAGCCCCTGAGCCTGGACGGGGACTAGGAGGCGAGGAAGGCGCGGACGCCCGCCGAGGTGCCGTCGTCGCCGAGCAGGTCGTTGTGCTTGAGGCAGCCGACGGGCGTGTTGGCGGCCCCGGTGAGCGGGACACTGTCGTCCGGGTTGACCACTTCGTCGCAGTTGGACCAGAAGGTCGCGTACTTCACCGCGCCCGGGGTCTCGTCGCCGCCGTTCAGGTTCTTCACCACGTACGACCCGGGGGTCATGTCCCGGCAGCCCTGGTCCCACAGGGCGCAGGCCCACGCGGTGGAGGTGCCCCGGTTGGGGCCGGCCAGCGAGACCCAGTGGTCCACGGTGGCGGTGCCCCCGCCGAACTTCACGTACCAGCGGCTCACGAGTGAGCCGAAGGAGTGCGCGACGATGTCGACGCGGGCGGCCCCGGTGTCCCGGCGGACCTGGTCGACATACGCGCCGAGCCGCCCGGCGAGGACCTCGTTGACGGACTGGTGGGTGTCGTAGCCCCAGGAGAAGAGCTCGGAGTCGGCGTACCCGGCGGCGCGCAGGTCCCCGCGCAGGGCTCCCCAGACGCCCGGATCGGCGTTGTAGCCGTGCACGAAGATCACCGGATTGCGCGATGACGCCCGGTCAGGGGCGGGGGCCGGGACCCGGTCGGCGGCATGGGCCGGAAAGGGCGCCAGCAGCGCCAGGCAGAGGGTCAGGAGTGCCGGCAGTCTCTGTCGGGTCGTCAGCATCGAGTCCCCTTTACCTTGTTACGCGTGAGTAGCGCGTGCGGTGCGGGCATGGTGCTGCCTGTCGGTACAGAAATCCACCCCCATGCAGGCGCGGCGCACCCCCGGCCGGAGCAGCCCAACGGGCGGTTAGACCCATATGTCCGAGATGATGTGAAAAGCGACCGGCATTTCCGCCGGTCCTCTTGCGTCAGCGCTCTCGGGAGGATCTGCCGTGACCGTCAGTCTTGAGCAGTTGCGCCGTTGCCACGTCGCCGTCGACCTGGGGGCGGCAAGGACCCGGGTGTACGTCAAGGGCGCCGGCCTCGTGGTCGACGAACCCAGCGTCGCCGCCGTCAACACGCGCACCGGCGCACTCATCGCCGTCGGAACGTTCGCCGAACGGATGACCGGCCGCACGCCCGACTACATCCGGGTCGTACGCCCCGTCTCCGGCGGCACCGTCGTCGACATCGAGATGGCCCAGCGGATGCTGCGTCACCTCCTCGGCGAGAAGCTGCGGCGCGCCCTGCGCCGCAAGCCCCGGCTGCGGGCCGCCGCCTGCACCCCGCACGACGCGGACCCGCTGGCCCAGCGGGCCACCGTGGAGACCCTCGTCGGGCTCGGCGCCCGCCGCGTCGAACTGGTGGACACCCTGATCGCCGCGGCCGTCGGCTGCGGACTGCCCGTGGAGCAGCCGACCGCCACGATGATCATGGTGTGCGGGGCCGCGGCGACCCAGGTCGCCGTCCTCTCCCTCGGTTCGATCGTGACCGCCGAACGGATCCCGGTCGGCGGCGAGGCCATCGACCACGCGGTCGTCCAGCACCTGCGGCACGCGCACGAGCTGATGCTGCCCAGCCAGGCCGTCCGGCCGCTCCAACTGGCCCTGCACGGGAACGGCATCACCGCCGAGGGGCCGGCCTCCACCCTGATCCACGGCCGCGACGTGGCCACCGGACTGGCCCGCTCCGTCCACGTGGACACGGCCGCCGTACGGGACGCCATCCACACGCCGCTGACCGCCGTCCTCGACGGCATCGGCAAGGTGCTGCGGGACTGCCCGCCGGACCTGGTCGCGGACCTGACGGACCGCGGGATCATGATGGTGGGCGGCAGCGCCCTGCTGCCGGGCCTGGACCAGATGCTGCGGGACGCCACCGGAATGCCCGTCGCCATCGCGGAACGGCCGGACGTGTGCGCCGTACTCGGTCTCGGCGCGATGCTCGAAGGGAAGATCGCCCCGATGGTCCTCAACCCGCTGGCCGAATGACGCGCTCCGGGCAGGAGCCCGAGGAAGGTCCCGGCGGGAGGCCGGGCGAGGAACCCCGCGCGGAACCCCACGCGGCATCCCACAAGAAGCCCGACGAGCAGCCCGACGAGGAAGGGGCGAGCCTCCCGGTGCTGCTGGAGGCCGTCCTCAGCGTCGGCTCCGAACCGGAGCTGCACGCCACCCTCCAGCACATCGTGGACTCGGCCGCCGAGCTGTGCTCGGCGCGGTACGGCGCGCTCGGGGTCGTCGACCCCGAGCGCGCCCGGCTGACCGGGCTGTTCACGGCCGGGCTGACCGAGGCGGAGCGGGCCGCGATCCCCCGCCTCCCGGACGAGAGCTCCGGGCTGCTCGGCGTGCTCATCAGCGACCCGCGCCCGCTCGTACTGGACGACCTCACCCAGGACCCGCGGGCCGCCGGATTCCCGCCGGGCCACCCTCCCCCAGACTTCGTCCGGGGGGACCCCCACATGCGCAGCTTCCTGGGCGTCCCGATCCGGGTGCACACGGAGGTCTTCGGCAACCTCTGCCTCACCGAGAAGCGCGGCGGCGGCCCGTTCACCGACGAGGATCTCGCCCTGGTGCGCGTACTGGCCTCGCAGGCGGGCATAGCGATCGGCAACGCCCGGCTGTACGAGACCGCGCGCCGCCGGGAGCGCTGGATCGACGGCGCCGCCGCCGTGACCACGACCCTGCTGGCCGGCCGCCCGGCGGCCGACGCCCTGATGTGCGTGGCCGAACGGGCCCGGCTGCTCGCGGACGCCGCGGCCGGCGTGGTGCTCCAGCCGACCCCCGAGGGCGGCATGGAGATCGTCGCCGCCTCCACCCACGGGGACCCCGGCGACCTGGTCGGCACCGCGATCGCCCCCGGCAGCCCGGTCCTCACCCAACTCCTCGGCGGCGAGCCGGTCTTCATAGAGGACTCCGCGACGGACCCGCGGATGACCACGCACGTACGGGAACGATTCGGCCCGAGCATGATGCTCCCCCTCCAGAGCGGGGGCCAGCTGATCGGCACCCTGGCCCTGCCACGCGCCCGGGGCGGCCCCCCGTACGACGCGGTGGACCGGCTGCTCGCCTCGCAGTTCGCCTCCCAGGCCGCGCTGGCCCTCGTCCTCGCGGACGCCCAGCACGACCGGGAGCAGCTCGCCGTGTACGAGGACCGCGACCGGATCGCGCGGGACCTGCACGACCTGGTGGTCCAGCGGCTCTTCGCCACCGAGATGATGCTGGAGAGCACCCGGCGGCGCGCCGCGAACTCCCCCTCCGGAGACACGGTCGGCGACGAACTCAGCCGCGCCGTCGACGAACTGGACTCCACCATCCAGGAGGTCCGCACCGCCATCTTCGCCCTCCAGCAGCCGCCGACCGACGCCCCGACGGCCTTCCGGGGACGGGTCCTGCGCGAGACGGGCGGGGCGGCCGTCCTGCTCGGCTTCCAGCCGTCGGTGCACTTCACGGGCGCGGTGGACGCCCTGCTGCCGGACCCCGTCGCGGGCGAGCTGCTGGCCGCCCTGCGCACCGCCCTGGCCGCGGCGCACCGGCGCAGCGGGGTCACCTCCATCGCGGTCAAGGTCGACGCGACCCCGTCCCGCGTCCGCCTGACGGTGGCGGACGACGGCCGCACGGAGTCGGGCGCGCGGGGCACGTCGGCGACGTGGGAATCGGCGCTGTAGGAGGCCGGGCGGGGCCGAGCGGCACCGCGTCGGGCACAAGGCGTAGAAGGAACCTGCTCCTGCCCGCCTCAGGCCGGGCGGTTGGCGGCGCGGAGGGCGAGCCGGGTGTTGGACTGGGCGACGCCCGCCTCCCGTTTCAGCCGGCGGAGCAGCCCGTCGAGGGCGGCGGGGTCGGCGGCCCGGGCACGCAAGAGGTAGTCGTGCTCGCCGGTCACGTGCACGGCCTCGGTGATCCCGGGGAGCTTGGCGACCTTCCGCTCGAACTCCTCGTTGGTGGTGTCCTGGCGCAGGGTGACGTCGATGAAGACGACGAGCCCGCCGGAGGTGTCGGCGGCCGGATCCACCACGACGGTGAACCCGCGGATCACCCCCTCCCGGCGCATCCTCCGCACCCGGTCCGCGGTGGCGTTGGCGCTGAGGCCGACGCGGACACCGAGGTCCCGGTACGAGATCCGCGCATCCTCCTGGAGGATGCCGAGGATTTCCCTGTCCAGTCGGTCCATACCGCGATTCTCGCAGTCGGGGCCGGTATTCGCGCTCATCCCTCGGGTGCCGGGGCCGACCCTCGCCGTATGAGCGAACTGATGACACCGGCCCTGGCGGGCGCGGTCGCGGGCCTGGGCGTGGCGATGCCGATGGGGGCGATGAGCGTACTGCTGCTCCAGGAGGCCATGCGGCACCGCCGGACGGCGATGGCCGCGGCCGCGGGCATCGCGGTGGTCGACCTCGGCTACGCGGCCCTGGCCACGGCCGTCGGCCCCTGGGTGGCCTCCCACGTCTCCCCGGTCGAAGCCTGGGTCCGCCTGGCCTCCGCCGCCGTCCTCCTGACCATCGCGGCCCACGGCCTCACCCGCTCGGCCCGCCCGCTGCCCACCCCCACCCCGCCACACGATCCAACCCCGCCGGCGTTTGAGGCGCGGGGCCCGGGGCGGAGCCCAGGCGACGGCGCCGCACCCGGCCCGGTAACCCGCACCGGTACGCGCCCCGCGGCAACGGCCTTCGCCCGCTACATCGGCCTCACCGCCCTCAACCCCACCACCGCCCTCTACTTCGCCGCCCTCACCACCGCCCAGGGCGCCACCCTCGACACCGGCCCGGCCGGAGCCGCCTTCCTCCTCGGTGTCGGCGCCGCCTCGCTCCTCTGGCAGCAGACCCTCGTCGTGCTCGGTGCGCTCGCCGGCACCCGGATCTCCGCCACCGCCCGCGTCTGGACCTTCCGCCTCGGCTACGGCCTGGTCGCCGCCTACGCCCTGAAGATCGCCTTCCCCCTCCCGTCCCTCGGGTGAGGCGGTCAGGGAACACCGAGGGACGCCTCGGGGTGCCCTCGGGGTGATGCCGGATACGGCCCGGCACCCCGCCGAACATGATCGGCGCATGACCAATCCAGCGCAGGGACACCGCCGTACGACCGTCACACGAGCCGCCTTCATCGCCGCACCCCTGTGCATGCTGGCCTACGGGCTCATCAGGCTCAGCGACCCCGACCGCGGCCCCGGCCCCGCCTGGACCGCGGGCCACATCGCACTGCTCGCCGGCGTGTCGCTGTTCGCCGTGGTCCTCCCGGCCCTGCGCCGGATGGCCGGGCCCACCACCCGGCCGGGCCGGCTGAGCGCGGCCGCCGCCACCCTGCTCGGCCTCACCGGCACGCTGGCGGTCGTCGTCCAGGCCGCCATCGACCTCGTCGTCGGCTTCCGCGCCGCCGACCGGCCGGGCATGGAACGGCTCTTCGAGGAGGTCCAGAGCCACCCGGGGGTGCAGCCCGCCGTCTACACCGTCGGCCCGATGCTCTTCTACGTCGGCCTCGTCTGGCTCCTGGTCCAGCTCGCCGTCCGGCGCCGCGTCAGCCCCTGGCGCCCCGTCATGGTGGTGCTGGGCACGGTCACCGCGGCCGTGAGCCTCGACCTGCTGCCGCTCGCCGCCCTCCTCTTCGCCGCGGCGCTCGTCCCCCCGGCCCGCCCCCTGGACGCCCCCCTTCCCCTCCACACCGCCCCGGCCCCCCACGGAGACACCCCCTAGGGTGACCCCGTGACGACGACCCGGCTCTCGGCCCGCGCGGCCATCGCCTCCGTGACCGATCCCGGCACCTTCGCCGAACTCCCCGTCCCCCGACGGGAGTCCCCCTCCGACGGGCCCCTGACCTGGACCGGCTACGACGAGTCCCGCGCCCGCGCCGCCGACCGTACGGGCGAGCACGAGTCCGTCGTCGTCGGCACCGCCCGCGTCGGCGGCCGCGAAGCCACCGTCATCTCCTTCGAGTTCGGCTTCCTCGGCGGGTCCCTCGGCCAACGCACCGGGGACCGGCTCGAAGCCGCGTACGCCCACGCCCGCGAGCACCGCCTCCCCCTCGTCTCGCTCATCGCCACCGGCGGCTCCCGCATGCAGGAAGGCATGCTCGCGTTGACCCAGCTCCAGCGCGTCGCCCGCCAGAGCGTCCTGACCCGGGCGGCAGGCCTCCCCCAGCTGGCCGTCCTGCGCGATCCGACCACCGGCGGCGGCTGGGCCACGCTCGGGGCCGGGGCCGACGTGGTCCTCGCGCTGCCCAGTGCGCAGGTCGGCTTCGCCGGCTCCCGGGTGCGCCCGGCGGACGCGGATCCGGCGGCCTACTGCGCCGAGGGGCAGTACGCCGCCGGCCACGTGGACGCCGTGGTGCCCGCCGCCGAGCTGCCCGGCGCCCTCGCCGACTGGCTGCGCGTGCTGGCCGCGCCCCGCCCGACAGGCCCCGTGGAGCCGCCGGCCGCACTGGCCGACACGGCGCCGCCGGCCACCGGCTGGGACGCCGTCCGCCAGGCCCGTCACCCGGACCGCCCGCACGCGCCGGCGTACCTGGACGCGTACTTCGAACTCCGCCTGCCCCTCTCCGGGGACCGGGCCGGCGGCACCGACCCCGGCATGCTGTGCGGACTCGGGCTGCGGGAGGGCCGGGCCGTGGCCTACGCCGCCCAGTGCGGCACCGCCACCCGCCCGGCGGGCTACCGTACGGCGGCCCGTGTCATCCGCCTCGCGGACCGGCTCGGCATCCCCGTGCTCACCCTGGTGGACACCCCGGGCGCGGCCAACGACGCCGCCGCCGAACACGCGGGCGCGGGCGCGGCCATCGCCGACACCTTCGCCGCGCTGGCGGGCGCCTCGGTCCCGGTCACCACCCTGCTGATCGGCGAGGGCGGCTCGGGCGGCGCCCTCGCGCTGGCCGCGCCGGGCAACACCTGGGTCACCCCGGACAGCTACTTCTCGGTCATCGCCCCGGAACTGGCGGCGGCCATCCTCAAGCGCCCCCCGTCAGCCGCCCCGGCCACCGCGGACCAGCTCCGCATCCGCCCCCAGGACCTGGTGGCCCTGGGGGTCGCCCGCGGCATCGTCGGCAGAGAACCGGGCTAAGTCGCCTGCCCGGCCTGTCCGGGCGGCTGCGCCGTACGGATTGGCTGCGCCGCCGGTCGGCTGCGCCGCGGGTTGGCTGTGCCGCCGGTTGGCTGCGCCGCGCGGGCGGGGTCGGGTTGTGGGGGCCGGTTGTGCCGGGGGCGGGCGCGCGCCGGGGCGTCTCCTCGGGCGCCGAACGTGTCGGGGGGTCGGAGAGCTGGGGCACCTTGCGTTCGACGCCCTGCGGGGATCACCCCGACACACACCCACCCCCGTCCCAACCGGCCGGTTCGACCTCGCCGCACCAATCCAGCCCCTCCGGCGTTTGGGGGGCGGGTGCGGGGCGGAGCCCCGGTGCAACCAGGGCTAGGCGTCGATCGGGGCGCGGGTGCGGGCGCCGCCGGCGGTGCCGGTGTTGGTGGTGCCCGTCGGTTCGAACAGCAGGATCGCCGTCTCCTCGTCCGCCGCCGGGCAGTGCTCCACCCCGCGCGGGACGACGTACATCTCGCCCGGCCCCAGCACCACGTCCCCGTCGCGCAGGCGGATCGTCAGGGTGCCGCTGATCACGAGGAAGAGCTCGTCGGTGTCCTCGTGGCTGTGCCACACGAACTCGCCCTGGAGTTTCGCGGCCTTGACCTCGTAGTCGTTGACGCGGGCGATGCGGTGCGGAGCCCACTGCTCGGTGAACCCGGCCAGCTTCTCGGCGATGTTGACCTTGTGTGTCGTCATGCGGACAGCCTCGCGGAGCGGGCGCGGGCGGTCTTGTACGTTCCTGACATGGCCGCGATACGTCCGCGCAGCACGGTCTCCGCCTGGCAGCCGCCGGTCCCGGGGATCGCCGAGGTCTTCCACGCCCGGTTCACCGACCACGCCTACCCGGCGCACATGCACGACACCTGGACGCTGATGATCCTGGACGGCGGGCGGGTCGACTTCGCGCTGGACCGCGAGCGGCACGGCGCCGGGGTCCGGGACTCCGTGATCCTGCTGCCGCCGGGGGTGGTCCACGACGGGCGGACCGTCACCGAGGCCGGCTTCCGCAAGCGCAACCTGTACCTCGACGCCTCCGTCCTGCCCGAGAGCCTCACCGGGGCCGCCGTCGACGCCCCGCTGCTGCTCGACCCGGTGCTGCGGGAGCGCGTCCACGGGCTGCACCGGGCGCTCGGCACGCGGGAGCTGCCGGCCGGGGCCGTCGAGCGGCTGGAGGCGGAGTCGCGGCTGGCCTTCGTACGGGAGCGGCTGCACCGGTGGCTCGCGGGTCGTGCCCCGGCGGCGTACGGGGCGCCGGGCGCGGGGCTCGCCGTACGGCTGCGCGAGCTGATCGACGCGCGGGTGACCGAGGGGATCGGCCTGGAGGAGGCCTCGGCGGAGCTGGGCCACGTCCACCCCACCCACCTGATCCGGAGCTTCCGGACGGCGTACGGGCTGCCGCCGCACGCGTACCTGACGGGGCGGCGGGTGGCGCTGGCGCGGCGGCTGCTGCTGGCGGGCACGGGGCCGGCCGAGGCGGCGACGGCCGCGGGCTTCTACGACCAGGCGCACCTGACCCGGCACTTCGTGCGGCACGTGGGGATCAGCCCGGCGCGGTTCGCCCGATCCGGCCGCGTGTGAAGGGGCGCCTTCGTACGCTCGCCACCACCGCGGCCGCGGCCGCCGCGCTCTCCGGGCCGCCGGCCGGGGACGGCAAGGACGCGCAGGGACGCGCCCGCCAGCGGATCCAGACCTGGGAGCGGGGCCGGAACGGCGAGTTCCGGCTGGCGCGCCAGTACGCCTGCCCGGTCGACGCGGGGCACGGCCCCGTCGAGCTCGCGCCGACCCGCGACGGCCGGCTGATCGTCCTGAAGCGGGGCTTCAAGCAGCAGTTCAAGATCACCGCACGGTTGCACCTCGCCGCCCCGCTGGGCGCGAAGGACACCTCCCGGCGTACGGCTGCTGCTGGTCAGCGACGACAACGAGCTGGCGCAGCAGGTCACGCGGCTCTCCCGGATGGACGTCGGGCTCCCGGCGCGCCGCGCCCGCTAGGCGTACGTCCGCCGGTTGGGACGGGGGCGGGTGTGTGCCGGGGTGATCCCCGCAGGGCGCCGAACACACTTCCGCCCAGCTCGCCGACCCCCCGACACGTTCGGCGCCCGAGAAGACGCCCCGGCGCGCGCCCGCCCCCGGCACAACCGGCCCCCACCGACCCCGCACGAGCGGCGCAGCCAACCCGCACAACCGGCCCCCACCCGACCCCGCCCGAGCGGCGCAGCCAAGCGCGGCGCAGCCAACCCGCCCGCAAGGCGCAGCCAACCCGCACGGCCCAGCGGTCCCAGCGACTAGGCCTCGGGCGACCTCGCGTCGTACCGGGCGAAGTTCCGCCACCGCAGCGCGAGCAGCCCCAGTACGAGCACGCACGCCAGCCCCCCGCCCGTCACGGCGAGGGCCGGGGAGGTCAGGTCGGCGGTGCTGCCGGCGATGAAGTCACCGAGCCGGGGCCCGCCGGCGACGACCACGATGAAGACGCCCTGGAGGCGGCCCCGCATCTCGTCGGGCGTGGCGGCCTGGAGCATCGTGCTGCGGAACACCATCGAGACGGTGTCCGCGGCCCCGGCGAGGGCCAGGAAGAACAGCCCGAGCCACAGGTTCCGGGTGAGTCCGAACGCGGCGATGGCCAGTCCCCAGCCTGCGACGGAGAGCAGGATCGCCAGCCCGTGCCGGCGGATACGGCCCTGCCAGCCGGAGAACAGCCCGCCCAGCAGCACCCCGGCGGCGATCGCGGCCACCATCAGGCCGACCGTCTTCGCGTCGCCGCCGTACCAGAGCACGGCGGCGGCCGGGAACAGCGCCTTCGGCTGCGCCAGCACCATGGCGGACAGGTCGGTGAAGAAGGTCATCCGGATGTTGGGCCGGGTCCCGAGGAAGCGCAGTCCGTCGACCACGGAGGCCCGGCCCCGGGCCTCCTTGGCCCGGTCGGGCTTCATCGACGGCAGCCGCCACATCGCGTAGAGCGCGGCGGTGAAGGTCACGGCGTCGATCAGGTACGCCGTCTCGTAGCCGCCGGCAGCGACGATCAGCCCGCCCAGCGCGGGCCCGACCATCGTTCCGAAGGTCATGGTCACGGAGTTCAGGGCATTGGCGGCGGGCAGCTGCTCGGCCGGCAGCAGCCGCGGGATCATCGCGGACCGCGCCGGTCCGGTGAGCGCGCCGCACACCGCCTGGAGGGCGACGACCCCGTACAGGAACCAGACCCGGTGGTAGTCGAGCAGCGCGGCCCCGGCGAGGGCGACCGACAGGGCGGCGGCGCCGAGGGAGCTGTAGAGGCCGAGCTTGCGCCGGTCCACGGTGTCGGCGATGGCGCCGCCGTAGAGCCCGAAGACGACGAGCGGGACGAGCGAGAAGAGCCCGACGAGCCCGACGGAGAAGCTGGACCGGGTGATGTCGTAGACCTGGAGCGAGATCGCGAGGGCCGTCATGGCCTGGCCGACCCAGGAGATCGTGCCGCCGACCCACAGCCGTCGGTAGTCCGCGGACGTGCGCAGCGGGGTGAGGTCGGCGAATATGCGCCGCCGGGGGCGGGTGGGAGCGGTCGTCGGGAGCACAGGGGATCCTAACCGGCGGCCGTTCGGCGCCCCGAGGGGTTATCGCGTGGCTCACACACCGGCAACAGTCGCCCCATCCGGCCCCGCGGTCCCGCCGCGGATGGCGTCTTGCCGGTAACTCGCCACTATCACCGGACATTTGACTGAATCGACGTGCGCTCCCCACCTCGTGTTCAGCTCATGATGAAAAGACTCGTATGTCCAGGGAGGCGTAGTGATCGAACCTGGCAACAGCACCACGAGCACCGGCACGACGCAGAAAACGGTGCGCCCCGCCGTCCCCCTCACCGTCGGCGTCGAGGAGGAGTTCCTGCTCGTCGACGCCCGTACCTTCCGGGTGGTCCCCGCCGCCCCGCTGGTCCTCGCGACGGCCGACGGGCTGCCGGGCGAGCTGCACCCCGAGGGCACCCGCTACCAGGTGGAGATCTCCACCCCGATAGCCCATTCCGCGGCCGCGCTGCGCACCGAACTGGCCGCCCTGCGGCGCACCCTCGGCCGGGCGGCCCGCGCCCACGGCTGCCGGCTGCTGGCCGCTCCCTCGCCGGTGGTTGCCGTGGAGGGGCCGCTGCACCTGACCGACGACGAGCCGCGCCAGCGCGAGCAGCACCGCCGCTTCGGCGCGCTCACCGACACCCTGGTCAGCTGCGGCCGGCACATCCACATCGGCACGCTCGACGTGGACACCGCCGTGGCGGTGTCCAACCGGATCAGACCGTGGCTGCCCACGCTGATCGCCCTGGCGGCCAACTCGCCGTTCTGGGGCGGCCGTGACACGGGGCATGCCAGCTGGCGGGCGATGGCCTGGTCCGGCTGGCCCTCGGCGGGGCTGCCGCCGCACTTCACGTCGGCCGCCCACTTCCGGCGTTCGGTGCAGACGCTGCTCGACTCCGGGGCGGCCCTGGACACCAAGATGGTCTATTGGGACCTCCGCCCGTCCGGGCACTGGCCGACGCTGGAGATCCGGGCGCCCGACATGTCCCCGGACATCGACTCGGCGATCCTCCAGGCCGAACTGGCCCGCGCGCTGGTCTCCACGGCCCTGCGCGAGATCGAGGAGCGGCGCCCCGAACCGGCCGTACGGGACGACGTACTGCGCCTCGCCCGCTGGCGGGCGGCGCATGACGGACTGGAGGGCTTCGGGCTCGACCCGTACACGGGTACGGAACTCCCCGCGGCCGACCTCGCGGAGGCACTGCTGGACCTGGTCGCACCGGACCTGGCCGCCGCCGGCGACCTCGACCACGCGGCCAAGACCCTGGCGGGCCTCCTGCGCGACGGCTCGGGCGCCCACCGCCAACGCGTGGCCTTCGCCCGCCGCCAGGACCTGACGGACGTACTGCGCCACCTCGCGGACGAAACGGAGGACTTCTAGCCCGGACCCGCCCGGGAGGGCCCGCCCAGGCCCGCAGGAATCCCGAAGTGACCCACAACACGCCGAAGCCGCAGGTGCGATCGTTTCTGCACCTGCGGCTCGCAGTGGGGCGGGTGGGACTCGAACCCATTTCAGTGACGCGTCTCACCTGCGAAGATGCCGAAGGATCGGACATATCTATCCGTTTCCGTCCGGCTACATCCTCCTCGATCCTGCTCCATCGAGGGTCGTTAGGCGTTCGCCACACCGACTTCCCGGCGTCCCGCACTTCTACCGCGCCCGCGAAGCTCACGACGGCTCTTCCGGCTAGCTAGCATCCCCGAAGCACCGCACGAGTTGCTACGGTTCCCCACGCCTTGGCACAAGGCCGCCTCGCGCACCGTCACTTTGCGTAACGCCGTCCGTGGCCGAGGACAGCCTCAGATTGACGGTGAGAACGCCCTGGCCCCGCTGCCGGCCGCAGCCCCCGGTACTTCCGTCCGGTTTGCCTAGTTCCGTGACCGCATAGGTTCACGGTTCTAGGTCAGGCTGCGGGTGCGCGGCCAACCGATTCGGCGGGATCTGCGTCACAGTCAACAGGATCAGCTAGAGCGACGGAACCCTCTGCCCCAGCAGTCGCTCCCCACCCATCTCCGCCAGACCACGGCACGCGGAAGCGCCGCCCAGCGGTGGCCCGAGAAACGAAACTGCCACTACCCAACCGATAGGCTGAATTCAGCCATGTCGCTGTCTTTTCGGCCGTGCCGGATGCCGCACGTACGCCCCTGTCACTGTGCCCACCATCGAGCACCCTGTTTCCGTCAAAGCCCTTCTTCTCGTGTCGAGGTGGTCTGGACGCGGCCGTCGTACGGTGCCCCAGTCAGTCGACGTCTGCCGTCCATGCAGTAGGGGAGGCTCGACGGGGCGAAACTGCGGTGGCGCCGGCCGGGCCGCTGAGCGTCGTCCGGCACGGACGCCACCCGCCCTGATCACGCTATGCGGTGATCTCCCTCCGGCGGCGCACTCACCCGAAGGCAGAATGGCCCCGTGAGTGGTATCTGTCTGATCTGGGCGAGGGCGGCATGGACTCTTTCGACGTAGGGCGACTGACGGACCATGACTTTGAGGTGGTCTGCCGCGACCTGTTCGGCGACATGCTTGGCGTGCCGCTCGAGATCTTCCCGCGCGGCCGCGATCACGGAATCGACCTGCGGCACGTTGCCAACGATGGAACGACGACCATCGTGCAGTGCAAGCACTGGCCTCGTGGCAGCCAGGCTCAGTTGACACGACACCTGATCAAGCACGAACTGCCCAAGGTCATCGAGCTGAAACCGGACCGGTATGTCATCGCCACCAGCGTGGGACTCACTGTGGACGGCAAGGAAAAGTTGCGGGCAGCCTTCCACCCCTACATTCGAGGCGCTGGCGACATTCACGGCCTGGAGAGCATCGTTGCGGAGCTTGGGAGTCGCCCGGAGCTGGTCCGGCGCCATTTTCGACTCTGGTTGAGCAGCACGGCAATCCTGAGGACTGTGCTGCACCAAGGTAAGCATCTCCAGTCCTCCTGGCTACGCCGACGCCTAATCAGAAGCGCCGAGAGCTTCGTCCCCCATGAGGGCTTCGAACGTGCCAAGGAGGTCCTGAGCGAGCAACGCGTCTGTGTCATCGCGGGGGTACCTGGCGTGGGGAAGACGACGAACGCCCTCATGCTGGCTTGCTGGCTGATGGACCAGGGCTACGAGCTGCATGAAGTATCCAGCGACATCAAGGAGATCACTGACCTGTGGGACGAGACAGTACCGCAGGTCTTTCTCTACGACGATTTCCTTGGCCAGACCACCCTGGAGTCCTCACTCAACAAGAACGAGGACTCCAGGATCCTTTCGGTCATCGACGAAATCCAGCGCTCGCCCCTTAAGGCTCTGATCATGACGACCCGCGACTACATCCTCGAACACGCCCGCCTCAGACACGACCGACTCACGTATCCCGAGATATCAAGTGCCCTCACAGTCGTCTGCCTCAATGATCTGAGTCTCGGGGTGCGCGGCGAGATTCTCTACAACCACGTCCGCCGGTCCTCTTTGTCACCCGATCAGAAGGCCAGATTCGCCGACCCGGCGGCCTGGAGACCGATCGTCCAGCACAACAACTTCAATCCACGCCTGATTGAAGAGACTCTGCGACTCGCGCCCCGCGCAAAGGGCGGTGGCGATGCGATCACCACGATGATGGAGAACCTTACGGATCCCCGGCGCGTGTGGGAACGCATAGTTGAAAACGAGGTTCCGGACGAAGGGATTCATCTACTGGAAGTCCTCTTTACGTTTCAGTCCGCAGAGCTGAACACCCTGGAGGAGTCGTGGTCGCGCTATCGTCGCGCCCTCGGCGCGACAGCTGACGGTCGGACCTTCCGCAAGGCGCTACAACTACTGGAGGGGACCATGCTGCGCCTTGATGACGGTGCGGTATATCCTCATAACCCGTCAATCAACGACTATATGCGCTACCACCTCCACGCCGATCGAGTGCGGATCCGGGAGCTGTTGGCTGCATGCGTCGAGCCGAGGCAGGTCCACAGCCTTGTCGCCGCAGCGGAGATGGCCGATGGCATCGGAATCCTTGCCCAGCTCAAGGCGCACCCGCAGTGCCTGGTTGATGCAGTCCGCAACACGATCGACTGCGTGGACACGTCTCTCTCGGAGGAGGATGAATCCCGGGCCAGCCATCTGGAATGGGCTCTTGAGACGGCTGAGACGCTGGGTTCCATCCCGCTCGCAACTTTTACATTGGAGGCCACAGAATATTACCTAACGCCCTACGAACATCATTCGCACATGGTGAGTCTTTCGCATGCGCTGAGTGGAAGTACTTTGGTATCCGGGGACCGAGTCAAACAGTTCCGCGACCGCGTGTCCGAGGGAATCCGAACCGACCTAATGCATCCCGAAGAGGACGCGGATGCTTTTATGCTGGTTGAGCTGCATGGCTTCTTGGAAGAACTATCCGCCGGGCTTCCCACGGGCGATGCGCGGGAACAGCTGATGCGTGGCGCACTCGAAGATCTCCGCAATCTCGTCACGCATGACGAAAGCGGCGACAACCCGTACTATATCGACAGGATGCGTGAGCTTCTCCGATTTATTGGTGACGAAGAATCCGAGCGGCCCGAAATTGCCGCTGCGTCGATCGCGGTGGCAAGGTTCGACGATGCCCGGCGTGCTGCAGAGCAACCCGCGGCGCCTCCCCTTGAAGTAGACATCCGCTGGTTGCTGCAGCCCGGATTCGGTCGTGACGACGCCCTAGTCACCGAGTTGTTGGGGAGACTTGGCTCCCCTGAGGAGCCGGACGCCTAATGGGGAGCCCTCCCGGTCGGACTCACCCACAGCACGTAGGTTCGTGAGCAGAACGCGGTGTAATCGGCTCGTGATGGTGGCCTCGGCACTTATGTGCCCGTACCCGAGGCACTCTGTACATCACCTAGCCGAACGAATGAGCCGCACAGGATAGCCCTGCGGCGGCTTCAATGAACCAGCTTCCTCGCAGCCCAGTGTGCCGTACGGCCGTCTAGCGCATCCTGACTTCATGGCTGACATCGTTCCCTACGGGGTCGCGATCCGGGGCGCGGCCGAAGTGATGGTGAAGGCGGCGGTTCTCCGCGACTTTCTGCCCTCTCGCCTGGCTGCTGAGCATGCCCACTCCCCCGGTGGACGCTCCGTTGAAGAGCTGGAGGCCCTGATCAATCAACTCCGCGAAGTGAGTATCGCCGCCCGGATGTGTATGGCACAGGCCGACCACGGGTTCTTCTCGGGTGCTCGGGGCGTCTCGGTCGCCGGTTCAGTCGACCGGGCCAGCGAGCAGATCCTTCGCGAGCGCGCGCACGACCACGCGTCAAAGCCCGCAGCCAAGAATCTCGGTACTCGAGCCGCGCGGAAGGACGCCGCATGGGATCAGCTCGACGAGCCGCTCCCAGAACTCGCCTTCATGACGATCCGCCAAGTCGCGCGAGCGGTAAGCAGCGAAGGTTTCGGCCTCACCAGCCTTGCCGAAACAGAAGAAATGATCCGCGCCGAGCATGCAGCCCGGATGGCTGAGTACCGCGGCAGACCCCCTCAGGTGTGCGTGGTAACCGGGCGCGAGTGTCATCCCTTCACACGTGACGCCCAGTGCCGCTCACGACCATGAGACCCAGCCATCACGCCCCCTTGAAGCCGACCTTCTCCAGATTCACCCATACCTGCTCGGTCACCTTGCGGGTCTGAGCAAGGAGGTCCTGCTTCCGACACCACGTGATCCGGCGAATACCTCCCTCAACGGCACGGGAGCCCCGTCCGTTGCACGCCCCAACCCACTCCGTCGGCGTCACTCGATCAATGGCCCCAGTGAAAAGGCCCAGTGACGGGCCCTCGTACCTCTGCGGGTCAGACGGTGCGGCCCCGCCTGCGGGCGCTGCTCTCGTACGCGCCGGCCTCGCACTCCTCATCCAACTCCTGCTCGCCCTCGATCGGCAGCCACTCGGGCCGGAAGTCGGGGTGGTCGGCATACGCCGCAACGAGTTCGTAGATCACCGGGCTACGAAGGCTCAGCGAAGTTCTGGCGACCACCCTCTCCAAGAAGGCGGAGCCCTTGTCCTCCGCCTTCCGCGGATACTCCTCCACCCAGTGCATGAGCCGGCGCTTGGCGGCGACGTCGGCGAGGACCCGGGCCTGCAACCTTGCCGTGCCCTCATCCTTGCCGGGCTTCACTGCGCGAGCAGCAGTTTCATCCTCACGCAGACGGGCCCGGAAGAACTCCATCATGACCGGAAAGTCGCCTCGTCTCATCGCCGTTACCCCCTCGTCGGCAAGCGCTAAGGGGTCATCATCCACCACGCCCGGGAGGAAGACCCCGACATCCTGCCGTGGCGGTGACGGGCTCCCTGTGGGGGAATCTCGGGATCGGCCGGTCGCGGAGAGGCCGAGACGGGCCTTCATCGCGGCCAGCGCCTCGGGCTTGGGCTGCCAGATCCGCAGGCGGTCCACTTCCGCCCTCCGAGAGGATGGAGGGGCTGGCCGGCTGGCTCAGCGTGGGCTTCTGGGCCTTCCGCGACTCCTGGTGAGCGGACGACCTTCTCCTCCTGCGGGGGCCGCCAAGAGGCGCTCCAGGCCCTCCACAGTGGCCGGGACGGGGGCCTCCTCCTTGGCCTTGTCCACCAGGTAGACGTGGCAGGCCAGTTCGTCGCTGGCCTCCACCAGGGCACGCCACTCGGGGTCGGCGTTCGCGGGCCTCGCCCAGGCGCGAGAGCCTGTCGAACGCGGCAGCGGTCGGTGTCCTGGCTGACGGAAGGCCACATTCCTCAACCGGGCGCGCCAACTCAGCCGCGTTCACGAGAGAATGCTTGTCCGTCGCCCAACACGGCGCAGCAGGTCCTGGCATGCTTTGACCCGCAAGCCTTGCGGATGGAGGAACCGCCAGTGGTGCTGATGCAAGCGCATCTGAAGGGAGTCTCATCTCCGTGGCTTTGAGGAACCTCCGGTATCAGGAAGACTACAGATCCGGATACAACAACCTCGTCGAGGAGTTCTTTCGCCCGGCCCTGCGCGAGGCGAGCACCTACTGGCGGGCAGTCGGCTACTTCTCGAGCACTGCTCTGGAGTCCTTCGGGTCCCCTCTAGGTGAGTTCGTCCTCAATGACGGCAAGATCCGCCTGGTCACGAGTGTCGAGCTCACTGAAGCCGATCTCAACGCGATAGCCAACGGTACGTCCAAGGAAACGATCTGCGCCGAGCGACTGGAGCAGATCGTCTCTGAAGAGTTCGCAGACGGTGTCGGCGACGGCGTCGCACGGCTCAGCCGCCTACTTGAATTGGAACGACTGGAGATTCGGATCGCGGTTCCAAAGCACGGGTCCGGCATCTACCACGAAAAGATCGGGGTCTTCGAGGACACGGACGGCGAGTATGTTGCGTTCAGCGGGTCATCGAACGAGTCACGGAACGCGTTCGAGAACAACCGCGAGTGCATAGACGTCTACCCAGCATGGGAGTCACCTGTGCGGGCAGCACGCAAGCGGCAACATTTCGACCAGGTATGGACCGGCACCGACATCGGCGTCGAGGTGTACTCGTTCCCCGAGGCAGCCAAGCAGCGGCTCCTGCAGACCTACCGAGCTAACACGCGCACGCAGCAGCCACGAAGCAATAAGTGGCGCCACCAGGATGAGGCGCTCAAAGCCTTCCTCACAGCGGAGCGCGGCGTCCTCAATATGGCGACGGGGACGGGCAAGACTCGAACGGCCTTGAAGATCATGAAGGCGCTGTTCGCAATGGGCCGGATCGACAACGTCATCATAGCCATGCAAGGAACCGACCTACTCAAACAGTGGCATACAGAACTCCTGCAAGCCCAGCGGGACCTTCCCCGCCAGGTCCGACTGTATAGAGACTTCGGATCACATAAGGATCTACAGGCTTACTCCCTCGAAACGAAGGACCGCATCCTGCTGGTCTCTCGCGACAAAGGACCGACGCGCGATCCGCTGGCAGCGGCTCTTCGCAAGCTCTCCTCACAGCGTGCCCAACGAACCCTGCTGGTACATGACGAGGTTCATGGGCTAGGCAGTGCCGGCACAACGCAACGCCTCGCCGGATTGTCCGATCCAATCAGGTACCGGCTGGGATTGAGCGCCACGCCAGACCGGGAATACGATGACGCTGGCAACGCCTTCATTGAGGAACACGTAGGCCCCGTACTCATGGAGTTCGGCCTAGACAAGGCAATTCAGCGCGGGATCCTTGCTCCCTTCAATTACTTCCCGTTGCCTTACGAACTCACACAGCATGACCGAAAGCGCCTGCGGGATGTTCACGCCAAGAAGGCTGCGCGGGCAGCGGCAGGCGATCCGATGAGCGAAAAAGATGTTGCAATTGAACTGGCCAATGTATACAAAACTTCCCAGGCCAAACTTCCTGAGTTCGATAACTTCATAGCAGTACACCCTGAACTCCTGGAGAGATGCGTCGTCTTCACGGAGACACAAGAGTACGGGCAACAAGTCCTCGACCTCATTCATAAATACAGGCCAGACTTTCACAGCTACTTCACTAACGAACAGTCGAGCACCCTAGACCGGTTCGCGCAGGGTGATCTTCAGTGTTTGGTCACCTGCCATCGCTTGTCCGAGGGTATCGACATCCGCTCCCTCAACACCGTAGTGCTGTTTTCATCAGCACGCGCCCACCTGGAAACCATCCAGCGAATCGGAAGGTCGCTGCGAACCGATCCTGCGAACCTTAAAAAGGTCGCAAACATCGTTGACTTCGTACGCGCCTCGGAAAACGACACGCCGAACTCTGACATGGAAAGACAAACGTGGCTGACGGATCTGTCGGGCATCCGTCATCAGGAGAATGGTAAATGAGCCTAGATTCGAAGGTAACCGAAGGCATCCGAGATGCCGTAGCCGAGGCTGGACAAGATCCGAAGCTGGCACAGCGGCTTGTCGCCTGGATGACCGCTGTCACATCGGGCAACGAAGACGTCAACGACTCCGATGCAGCCGAGCGCAGACTCGATGTTCTATACGAGAGCACGACCACCAGCCGCCGCGACGCCGAGGAGCTTTTCTGATGCCGGCAGTCATGCAGATTCTCGGTTGGACGGCCACCGGGCTCCGGTGCCCCGATCACCATGTGGACTTCCGAAGCCAAGCCGGGGGGCTCCACAGTACCTCTCTAGTCCAGATGCCCAACGGCACTGGCAAAACCACGACAATCGACTTGCTGCGGGCAACCTTGTCTGGCTCAGCGACCGACGGCAGCTGGGACCGGGACATGGTCAGAGGACTCCAGAAGCGGGAGGGTCGACCCAGTCATGGCTCTTTCGAAGTGAGGCTGCAACTTAACGAGCAGCTTGTCACTATCATCTTGAACCTGGATTTTGAAAACGGAAGGGCCTCCTACAAGACTACACACGGAAAAGGCCAGGTCGACGGCTTTCACCCCCCTCGCGATTTCCAAAGGTTCCTTACCGAAACATTTGTAAAATTCTTTGTGTTTGATGGGGAGCTCGCTAAGGACCTACTCAACCCACAGCAAGTCCGAGCTGAGACAGTTGTCGAAAATCTTTTTCAAATCAACTCACTCCCTGCCATCAAAAGGAAGGTATCCGAATACTGGGATCGCCGCACCAGCAAAGTGACGGCGACTGAGGAAAAAGGATTCAGCCAGCGCCGTAACAGGCTCGGCAGACTCCGCGATCGCAGAACCTTCCTTGTATCACAGCGGAAGCAGCTCAAGGATGAACGCGACAAGCTCGCTGCGGAACTTTCCGATCGTGTGGACCTCTACGACCGGGCGACAAAGAAGGGTGAAGCGCACGGTCAGCAAGTAGCCAGGCTGGAATCACGCTGCACTCATCTTTCCCAAAAGGCCCGCGAGGAAGCCACAGACCTGCTGGAGGCCATGCGCAACCCGCACGCATTGTCACCATTCTTCGCTCAGAAGCTCTACGACCTCAAGACCGGCCTCGATCGCGTAAAGCTACCTGAAAGCGCGGCCCGAGAATTCTTCGAAGAGCTGGCGGCTGAACCTGAGTGCATTTGTGGACGGCCTATAGATGACGAGGTACGTAGCGTAATTCAGCAACGTGCACACCAATACCTCGGATCGGACGATGTTTCACTACTCAACTCGATGAAGTCATCGATTCATGAAGCTGTCGGAGAGTCTCGCACCACCCCAGAGGAGGAGCTCCTCGAAAGTATCGCAGCGCTCGAAGTCTCCGTCGGCAAGGAACGCGATGCCCAGAATGAACTCGATCAACTGCGGCTAGAGGTCGAGCAAGCGGACCCAGCCGTAAAAGAAGCAAAAGAACAGATCGAGCGTCTTCGCGCACGGATATCAGTAATCGATCAAGAGCTAGAGAAATTCAAGAACAAGTCTGAGGACGAGAAGGACGAGCGAACCTTCGGGATCAAGGTCATCGAGGGGCGCATCAGCGAGGCAGAGCTGCGCCTTGCAGAGATTACAGAAACCCGCGACCTGCGAGAGAAGCGTGACATCCTCCACGGCATCATCGAGGGTGCATACAGCAAGGCACGGAAAGGCATCCTCACAGAAGTGCGGGATGATGCAAATCAACGTATCCACGAACTTCTGCCCAACAACGACATCACCATTGCCGAAATCGACAGATGCCTTAAGCTTAAGGATCAAGAAGCAGGCAGCATGGGCGAGACGCTATCCGTAGCCTATGCATTCCTTGCAACCCTTTTTGATCGATCCGAGCATCAGCTTCCTTTTGTGGTGGACAGCCCTGCCGGCGCGATCGATTTGGATGTACGCCGGCGAATCGGCGAGCTCATTCCCACGCTCACGAGTCAGTTCATCACCTTCATCATCTCCACCGAGCGTCCCGGCTTCGTATCCTCCCTGAAGAAGTCAAGCAGCGACGAGATTCAGTTCCTGACCATCTTCCGCAAAGGCCCCAGAACCAAAAGATACGAAGACGAGGCGCGAAAGCTTGATGGCACCATGGAAAGCTCCGATGGATTCGTGATCGCGGATGAGGCCTTCTTCGATGACTTCCAGATGGAAAGCGAGGAGGTGTAGCTATGACGAGTGAACCGACACGGGCGCCACAGCCATTCCGACTTCGCGACGACGCCAAGGAATGGTTTAAGGCGCTATACGAGAAGGATTTTCGCATCGGTTTTGACGCCTTCTACTTCTGCTTCATGGCAGGGATCGCCACCGGAAAGAAGGTATCAACACCCAACAGCGCGGCGCCTGAGCTCATTTCGTACTTCCCAGAAAGATACGCACCGCGGAAGCAAGTCCTCGTTGCCCTATTCCTGACTCAGGAGCTGGAGGACCTTGGAATCAAAATGAGCGAGAAGAAGGACGTTCACGCGAAGATCAAGAAGCTCCTAGAGCCCAATTCCTCCGGACACCACCTCAGCGAAGAGGGAGTCAAGGAGTTCAACAAGTACGCGCACGGAGGGTTTGAAGTGCTTCGTGACGAGTGGTTCGACGATAGGCCACGGTCTCTGGAGACGTTCCTGCGGATCTTCAAGCAGGAACTCGACGAAGCAATCGCCAAGCGAAAGCTCGCGGAAGTAGTCGCTTCAAAGCCGTAGGGGCGTTGAGTTCCAGCAGCAGCTTTGGGGCCCGTTATTAGGCAAAGCTAGCCCGGTAGTCTTCGATGAAGGGCATTCAGGTGTCCATCATCCGGCACGGGCTGATCCTGAGCTGAGGGGTGCGCCGGCGTTGCCCCAGTTCGACACCCCGGCGCAGCCCATCTTGTCGTCTGCGATCGTAGCCGGGGACGGGAAGGCCAGCCTCCATGTAACGGGTGGAAGGTCCTCAGGAACGTTTGTTGAGTTTCTTGGCTTCGATAAGGATGCGGCCTCGATCCATGAATCCGACGCCGCGATCTCTAAGGATCTTGTCGACGTGATGCCGCTTGCCGCCGGTACGGAGTAGACGTGCGGCCTCAGCCACCAAGCCATCCTGCTGGGTTGTGGAGGCCGCTGTGGCGCGGTCGTGCGTGGGGCGTGGCATACGAGTCCTGCCCACCGTTGTCGCTGGGCTCGTTTCTGGCCGGGAAGCGACGCCCGCCCGGAAGGGCCGGATCTGGAGGGAGATGCGGATGCCGAACCGTGCGGCTATCAGAAACGTACCGAGCGACCAGCACACCAGGAGGATGCCGATGAGCTCCAGGATGTCCAGGACGAGCGGGCCGGTGTAGGTCTTCTCGTCTCCGATCGAGCCCAACGGTGCCATGAGGAGACAAACACCCACGACCACACGCCAGTTCCGCCGCCAGAATGTCTGTTCTCCGACCGTTTCGGGGTTCCGAGCTGTTATTGGCACGGTGGATGCGGAGGAGCGGTGGACGCGGCGGGCCGTGTTGTTGACCGGCGTCATCGCGCCGTCCAGGCGGTACCTGAAGAGCGCAATGTTCCACTCCTGGGCGTAGGCCACGGCGGTGGGCGCGTAATCGCTGCCGGTGAAGAAGATCAGCTGTGCGGTCGACCCGTAGGGGCGCGATCCCACGAAACGTTGCAGTTCCGGACGCCCGACCTGGGCGGCCTGGTACTTGACCTGTCCCAGTGCGCCGGTAGCGCGGACATCGATGCCTGAGTCCGGGCCTCCGGGGCGTGCGGTGGCATCGGTATAGCCCCAGTGGCGCATCCAGCGGGCTGCGTTGAGCTCGGCCTGCTGCCACGACGAAATCTGCATCGGCTGCGGCGGCACAGTCCTTGGCGGCATCTCGGCCACGTTCCCCCTCATGTCCTCGCTCCCGGCTCGGCAGATCACTGCGCAAGGCAGAGCAGAACGCACACCTGGCGGAGGTATAGCAGGCCGGCGCCGAGCTGTCCCATGGTATGCGGTGTCGTGGTGACCGCAGGAGTGGGAAGCGGGCAAAGCCAGCAGTGCGAGGGTCGGCGGGGCGCCTCAGCCACCGCTACATGCCACGATGACGCGTCACATGAGGAGACGGGGGCGACGTTAGCCATGAGGTACGACCAGAGCCGGGCGGACAAGCTCGATGAGACGATGCTCGAACTGCTGCTGCCGGAAAGCGCAGTGGAGTCGCTGGGGCAGTGGCTAGCCGACCCTGAGCGCGGCCAGCGGTACGCGAACGGAAGCGGCGCTCACACCATCGCGTACGCGCCATCCACGTGGATGGCCGTAGCGCCCTGGCCCAAGACCTTCGCCGACCGGGCGGCGGCCGATTCGGCCTCGGTGAGTCGAGCTGAGGTCGTGGCCGCAGTCCAGGCCGCGGAGCAGTCCGAGAGCTGGGCACAGGCATTCGTGGCCACGCAGGTGTGGGGCTACGGTGTTACGGGCTACGGCCCGTACCGCACTCGTCAGGTGCTCGCCCAGCCCAGCGCTGAGGCCGTCATCACCGAGGCGGTGTCCCTGCTCGTCGATGAGGGCGCGGTCGCCGCCTACGAGGTGCTGAATACTCTCCATGGCCTCGGGCCGGCGTTCCTGACCAAATTCCTCTACTTCGCGGGCCTCGCGCTGCCAGAGGTGAAGGGTCCGCGCCCCCTGATCCTCGACAGCGTGCTGGCCGGGGTCCTGCGCCGGCACGCTATGAGGGCTGGACGTGCGGTTGGCTACGAGTGGTCCGAGGCGATCGCCAAGCGGATCTGGCGCGACAGTGGCTGGAGTTCCCACCGTTACGACGTCTACCTCCGGTGGATGTACGCCGCCAACGATCGACTCGCGGCCGCGGCGATCGACTGGCCCGCAGCCCCAGACGTGCTCGAGCTGGCCCTCTTCAGCGCTGTCTGGGACCCGGAATAACCGTATCGCCGGGGGTTCACCTTCGGGTGCCCGCTTGGTTCAGGTGCTTGCCCAACGGCCGCAGCCAAGTCCCGAGGTCGATGGCGTCCCGCGCCAAGGCGCTTGATCCCATACACCACGTCGCGGGAACCGACCCCGGGCTCGACCTGTGCGAGAAACCGCACGGTGCCATCAGAACTGAAGAAGCGGCACGTTGCCCGCTGAAATCCTTGCAATTTCAGGCTGCGCCGCAGGGGCGTTGCCGATCCTCTCGTGGCGGCACGGGACTCCGTGAGGAGGTGCCCCCAGCACGTAGCTGGAGACACCTGGTGTGCCAAAGCAGCGGCCGACCATCGGGCGCTTGGTCCGCGGTCTACTCTGCTTCAGTCAAAGCATCGTCGAGTACCGGCTCGCCAGTCTTGCGCTGCCGCGGGACGGGGCGGCTAAGCCACTCTGCGAAGTCTTCCTCATCTACTTGGAACCAGTTCTTCAGCGCGCTCCGGAGCGCCCCGGTCGCCTGCTTCTCCGCATCATGCTTAAGGTCCTTATCGTCCGCGGTCGGGCGGTTCGTCTTCAGAGCCTTGAACTGCTGCTTGATGCACAGCTCCAGGTACGTTCGTCGTGCCTGGTCTAGCGTGTGGTCGAAGGCATCCCGGTCTGGCAACCAAGTAGCCACGTGAGACCAGGCATCAGGCACCGCGAGCGCCTGCATCCAGAAGTATCGGAAATAGATAGCCTGCGGGGATTCCATGTTCACGATCTGGTTGATCGGATATGAGATGCCCACCTTGTTGAAGGCAAGTTTCCGGTCGCGCGCCTTTCCGCTCTCGATCTGGAAGAAGGAATTCCATCCACCGACGAGGGCCTCGGCGAAGGCCGGCAGATCATTGAGGTCCACATCCCCCGGCTGTACCTTGCGCAACTCCCAGAGCGACCCCAAGGTCATGACGAGGCCAAGCTGGCAGGCGTGGGTATTCAGCACGGAATACGCTTCCCTGCACCGTTTGACCCGTTCAGGCCGCCTCGACCCCAAGTATTCCAATGCCCGGTACTCGTCGAAGTCGCCTTCCTTGCCCTTGAGGGCCTCCCAGGCGCGAATGACATCCGACTTGGGCTGCCGGCTGCTACCAATGTCCCGGTGGTCCTTGTAGTGCTCGTAGCTGTCGCGGAGGGTCCAAAAGACGCCCACCCCGCCAAACAGCGCATCATGAGCGAGGGCCGCGAAGGTGTCCGCGGTGAGCCAGTCGTTCTTGAGGTTGGTCAAGGCCGAGGCGTGTGCAGCGTAGGGGGCCGTGCTGGACAAGAGCGTCAAGATTGCCTTGCCCCAGGTCTCCCTGAACCTGTCACTCAGCGCGTCCAACTTCCCGAGCGGGAATTGCTTGTCACCGACGGTGTCTCGGTCGAAGGTCCGGCCACCATCTTCGAAGTACTTCGGCAGGAGCGAGGGAAGGTCGAGCTGGGCGCGCATGAACTTGTCACGCGCCTCATCACCTTCCCTGCCGGAGATTTGCTGCGCGACGTTGGTGAGGTACTTCTGCGGGCCGAATACGCACCGGTTGACGGCCATCTTCAGCAAGTTGATGTTGGTGAGCACCGACCAGCGGGCCGGCCGATAGCTGTTGACCTCGGGGTTGTCGTACTCCACCGCGTACAGAGGGAGGTAGGAGTCCTCGCTGCGACTGCGCAGCTCGCTGAGCATGCTTCGTGTGAGGACGTTGGACAGCTCGGCGTCCGAAAGGAGGATGATGCGAGACTCGCTCGGCGGACGAGCTTCCTTGTTGACGTCGACAAACAACTTCCGCGCGGCTTCGTGGGGGCGAGCGCCTTCACCAGTCTGGTCGGGGAACCAGCACACGGTCACAGGGACCTCGACCTTCGACAGGTCAGGCTCGCCGGCACCGTACTCCTCGAGCGCACGAAGAACCTGGTGCTCATAGAACGAACGGAATTTGACGGCGGACGACTCCTGCCATGACTTGGTCAGCGTCCGCTCGATGGCGAGCAGGGCCATGGCTCGGTGCTGGCCGTCCAGCACGACCAGGCGCGCTTCGGTGTTGTTCCACCACAGCTTGCCGACGTTCGCTCCGTGGGGCTTGCCGTCGGCGCCGAGCAGGCGCTGCGTCTGGAACGCGTTTCCGGCCTGCTGCTGTTCCCACTCGGCTTCGTCCGCGGCGACCGCTGTGCCCTCTCCGAGTACGGGGAAGAACGTCGGCTGCTTGTTCCGAAACGGCAGGAGTACTGCGACGATGGGGGGAAAGAATGCCGGACCAGTTGCTTGGGGTTTGAGTAGATAGGGGATCAGTTTGACCGCCACTCGGTGGTCATCGAGATCGCGCTGCAAGAGCTGGTTGAAGTCCAGGTCGCCAGCGTCCATAACCTCACGTACTGGGGCCAGACTTTTCGTCAGCTGACGTTCAGGCGTGTCGGCATCCCCGCCAAGGCGGGCCTTGGTCATGATGTAGTCGACCCGTCCCGCGGGGGTATCGAAGCTCCCCCAGGTGCCTTGCGCATAGTCGCGGAACGTGAGCCTGCCGCCCGAGCCGAACATCCTTCACTGCCTTCCCACTGTGATCTGTACCTGGTGTCGACGGCCGTTGGACGACCGCATCGCTGGTGACTTTTGAGTTCGCCCCTTACGGCATCCTGCAGGTCACAACGCATCCGCGGAGCCCGATGCCTGAAACAAGGGGTTCCGGCTGCAGGAATCAGCCAAGCCTGGCTGGAGCGTGATGCCGGCGCCGGCAGGGGCGAGCCGGGCCGGGCACACAGTCACTCGTCCTTGAGCTCTTCCTTCAGCATGGCCTCGGTGAACATGCCCCAATGCGTGCGCAGTTGGCTGTAGTCCTCTTCTGCGTTCGGGGACATGGATTCCGCGCGTGCGTAGCCCATGAACAGGAGATCGATCGCTGCCTCGGCACGACGGGCGAGGTCGAGCATGTCCTCTGGCGTGAGGCCGTCCGTGCCTTGGTCAGCGAGCTTTTTCAACGGCACGTAGACCTCACGGAAGAACGTGTGTCGAAGATTGAACTTCACGACGGCCTTGCCGTTGAGGTGCTGAACCACGATGAACTCTTTACCAGGCCAGCTCGCATCGAAGAGAGTAATGGGCTTGGTCAGGATCTGTTCGCGTAGTGCATCGACCTTTACAGCATCGACTACTGGGTCAAGCCCCATATCTTCTGCCGCGTCCAGAACGATTTGTTCCTCCTGCTCCGGAGTCACAGTCCGTCCCGCAATACCCTGCGGAAGGTTGCGGTTAGCCCGCTCTGCGGTAGCCATGCTTCCGTCATGCGGACCGCTCTCAAGACGCTTTCGCGTATCGACTTCGGTCCAGTATTCGCGGATCTGGCTGCGAGCTTGCCGCATGGGTCGTTTCAGCCACTCCTTCAGTTGATTCCGGAGCTTCGTCACGGGCTCAGCTCCGCGCTTGACGTTGCGCACCTGGAAGTACTCGTCCAACTCCGCAGGGAAGGAGACCTCGATGGCCACGTACCGGATGGCCTTATCTGTCCGTGTCGCCTCCAGGAGACGAGGGATGCCGTCGTAAAAGATCTCTCGGCCGTTACGCAGGATGCTGATCTTTGCGGCATTCTCCGGGTTGATTTGGAACTCCGTGATGTCATGGCCTTGGTGGTCCACATGTCCACCTGCCATGGCGTAGGGGCGGAATTCAACGGGTACTAGACCGACCTTTACGTGGACCTTGTGGCCGTCGATCTCGATGTCGCCTTCCTCGACGAGAACGCCGCGGGGGTCGAGCTTCTGCGACTTGTACCGTGCGATGATGCGAGGGTTGTCCCTCAGGAAGAGGGGGTCGTGAAGTGTGACCGGCTTGCCTTCAAGTTCGATGGTGCGGCCCGTGTCGATGTAGGTCCGAAATGCGCGCGCGATGAACTTGCGGAGATCGGCGATCTTCTCATCCAGGGACGTACCGTAGGTGCCGCCGGTAGACAGCCGGTCAATCTTGCTGAAGATCACTACGGTTCCAGAGGCGAGTGGGCGGCCGTCCCTGCCCACCATCTGCTTTGCGGCTTCCTCAGGCCACTCCTGGACCTCGTCGGTGCTGATGTACTCCTGCTTGCCGTCCCTGACTTCTTCAAGGTCGACGTAACTGTGGTGGATCTTCGGGCTGTTGGCGCGCTTGCTGTAGATGTCGATGCGCTCGCCAATGCTCAGTCCGGCGAGCTTCAGTCCCATCCCATAACGGCCCAGGCCGTCGCGCTCGTTGTAGCGTGCGCTGTAGCCCATGGACAGCACGTTGTGCATGATCGCAGGGTCGATGCCGACGCCGTTGTCCGAGATGATGAACTTCTCGATGGTCTTCTTGCGAGCTCCGTACACCGGGAGGACTCGCATCAAGGTGGCCTCGGCCTGGATGGAGTTGTCCAGAGGCTCGCCAATGGCGGCCGTCAGGTCGAAGCCGGCGTCACGCATTGATTCCAGGGCGCGGTCGATCTGGATGATGCTGGCGCGCTGGTCGCCGGGGGCCTGGAACAGAGGGGCTGTCGTCATCAGTGGTCCTCACTCGAACTGGTAGCGGGATCGATCTTGAAGGCCTGGGGTGCGAGGCGAAGTCTCCGCACAGTGCGTTGTACGGCCCGGCAGTACACGCAGATGGCCTTTTGGTAGGCGGGATGGTCCGGGTGTATGCGGTTAGTGACCCCGGGCGTGAGCGTGTGGAACAGTGCGCACTCGACCTCGTAGGCGTTCAGCGGACTGTTGTGGACGTCGTACGTGAAGTACGCGCCTCGCCGGTTCGTGCAGTGTCGGAGAAGCCGTCGCCGGAGGTCTGTGTCGCTGCGGCCGACGTAACTCGGGACGCCTGTCGACGTGTAGAGCACGTAAGTTCCGATGTACTGCGGTGGGATGAGTGCTCGTACGAGCCACGGGCGAAGTCGGAGGAGTCTCGGATTCATGCAGCCGGCACCGATGCCTTCCAGCTCTCGCGGGCTGCCCTCCGGGCGCGGCTGATGCGTTCTCGCACTCGGGCTACGGGTAGGCCCTCACGATGCGCGAGACTGGCTGCATCCTCACCACGTGCGAGCGCCTGGAGCAGGGATCGCTGCTCCTGCGAGATTCCGGGTTCACAGCGCAGCCATTCGTTGATCTCAACCAGCGGATAGTCCCGGTCGCTCTCACCCTGCTCGGTGTGCTCTGCACCGAGGTGGACGAGAGGGGCGATGGTCTTGCGGCGTTCGAGTACCTCATAGGCGTGCCCCATGGCTGACCGGACGCGGTGCTCCGCCGGCGTCGACTCGTCAGAAGGGTTTCGCAGAAGCTCGTCGAGGGCTCGATCGATCCTGTCGAGCTGGTAGGTGTCGAAAGTGGCGCGCGCGCTCTGTTGCAGCGCGACAATAGCCCCCTCGACGGGGTGGCTGATCATGATCGCTCCAGGAGGTCTGGTGGCGAACCCCATACGGTGGCTCGCGTCCGGGTTGAAGCGGTGCTCATTCAGTTGTCTTGCGAGGGTACTGGATGCCACAGACAGGCGTTGGCGGATCGATGTGATCTGCACGGCGCCTGACTATGCCTCACTTACAGAGGTCGGGCAACTGCCCCTGTTGTTGCAGCCGTTGCTGAGGAGATCCGCTAGCAGCATCCAGCGGCGGCATTCGCCAGGCCAGCATGCAGAAGCCCGCCCCACCGATCGGTGGGGCGGGCCGACATCATCCATCCGCTGGGAGCTATCCCGTGGCGGTGGAGACGAGCTGCTCGACGGACCGAAGGTCGGGCCGGCCGTGCAAGTAGCCGATGCCGCGGTGCAGGTGCACCGTCAGCGTCCGGGCGATGGCCTCGTCCGAGAGCTCCTCGCCGTCCATGAGGCACCGCTGCTTGAGCAGAGCCAGGTAGATGTCTCCGTACGGGCTGGTGAAGGTCTTCCACGACATCTCGACGTTGGAGTCGGTCACGACCTCCTTCACCAGTGGCGTGGATGAGTCTCGGAGCGACAGCGCCAGGGCCCACCTGCAAAGTTCATTCCACTGGGTCAGACCGGTGTTGCGCTTCAACCAGATGAGTTGATCCTTCGCCGTCTGCGAGAGGCGAACTGTCTCAAGCGACATGCGGGGCTCCTGCGGTCCACCAGTAGCCAGTCTCGACGGTTGTGGTGAACGACGTGTCGTCGTGGACAAGGGTGTAGGTGTGTGCGAGGGAGGGCTTCAATCGGCTGAGGAGGTTCTCGTCGATCTCCTCATCCGTGGACAGCAGAAGCACCTGCCGACCGGCGTTCGGAAAGTACCGGTCGACCAGGTGTTGGCGGTGCCTACTGTCGAGGCGCCCCAGAGGCGTGTCGATCACGCTTGGCAGCCTGTTTCCGGCAACCTTGGCCAGGCCCCAGAGCAGCGAGATGGCAAGCAGCTGCCGTTCGCCCGCGCTGAGCCGTCCGGGATCGATAGGTTCACCTTCGGAGTCCGCAAGAATGAGATTGGACTTGACAGTGTCGATCCGCAGATCGTGAATGAGGCCGCTCTTACGCATCAAGGCCTTGAAACTCTGAAGGACAGCGACTTCCAGCCGGCTGATGTGGCGCCGCAGCAGAGCCTCGCCAAACCTCTCCAGCGTGTCTCGTGCCTTACCTGCGAACGTGACGACTCGCTCGAGCTCCTCGATCTCGATGAGCGTCTTGACTCGCTTCTGCTGCGCTCGTTCCAGATCGGCGCCGATGCGGTCCCGCCGACTCTTGACCTCCTCCAACTGCTGTTCGCCACGCCTGAGTTCATCATTCGCGACGGCGAGCTCGTCGATCGCCTCGTTCCGCTTCTCAATAAGATCCTTGATCAGCTTCTTGTCCGGCACACCAGCAAGGAGACGATCGGCGTCATCGAGACGGTCGGAGGTCTCCGCGGACTCCTTGAGGAGCTCGCGAGCTCGAGAGGCATCCCGAGAGAGCGCTTCATCTAGAGCCGAGAGTTGCTCAAGCGCGTCAAGCGGCAGGTCGAGGCTCTGCTTGAGTTCTGCTGCGCTCTCGCGCCGCTCGCGATCCGCTGCCAGCTTTTTCTTCAAAGCCGTACGCGCGGCAGCTGGCACCGACGCAGAAAGCTGGTCAAGAAGCCACGCATCGCGATCCTCCAGGACGCCGACGACTCGTGTGGCGTCGTCAGCGTCCTTCTCCCGCCTGGCCTGTTCGCGGAGCCTGGCCAACTGCTGCGGGAGCATCAGAAGAGGCAACGGCCCTGCAGCAAGAGACCGTAGGGAAGCACGCTGGGCCGCCAGAAGCTCACTAATGGTCTTGTGGTTGCTCTCGAGTTCCTTCTGACGTTCAAAGAGCTTTCCGCCGGCCCGCTCGAATTCCTTCTCCACTTTGTCGAGTTTTACCTGCAGCCGGTCACATCTCGATCGGACACTGCTCAAGGTCTGCGTCCGGTCCGCGATTTCCTGCCTTGCCGATTCGTGCTCGGCTTCCTGGGCGCGGATCTGGTCGAGGACGGCCTGGTCCTCGTTGGAGAGTCTCTGTCGTCGTACTAGCGCGACAAGATCAGTACGGAGCTGCTCCACCGTGCTCACGCCGAGGAGCGAGTGGACCGCGGACTCGATGACGTTGGCTGCCCGCTCGGGGTCTGCGAGCGACTCGATCTTTTCGCCGTCGAAGAAGAAGAGCGAGGCTACTTCGAGCGGAAGGATGTCCTCTACGTGGTCGGCCCAGCCATCACTGAGGATCCGGTCAAACTGGCCATCGACGATCACGTTCAGGAATTCCTTGAGCTGCTTGCCGCTGGTGTGCCAGCTCCGGGTAACCCGGTAGTGCCGCTCTTGGTCATCTACAACGACTGAGAACTCCAGGGCAATCTCCGCACCCTCGGCCGAGTTGGCCTTGCGGTTGATGCTCTCGCGCAGGTAGGACTCGTAGGGGCGGTTGATACACCGTGCCCGACGGCCGTAGAGCACCAGCTGGATGGCATCCAACAGGGTTGTCTTGCCGCATCCGTTCAGACCGCCGATGAGGATAATCGGCCTCCCGGGCTTAACGCTCAAGTCAAGGGACTGCTTACCGCGATAGGCGCCAAAGTCATGAAGTGAAATGTTATGAAGGAGCATCGGAGTTCTCTTCGTTCAGCGTCACGTAGGTCGGGGCAGATTCGCGGATCTCCTGCTTACGCTTCGCGAACTGAAGGGCGTCGTCTTCGTTTTCGTAGAATCCCTTCTTGATCGTCTTTTCCAGCTCCTTGAAGAGGCCAGAACGCCGCGTCATGGTCCGGTGCTGCCGCTCGACTGCGAGGAGTTCACGCGTCATCGTGAAGTGGATGTCATCGCCGTCGCATACTTCCTTGAGGAGGTCGATCTCCTCGGCACCGAGCACCAGCTGCTCGTCAAGAGGTCGTCCGGGGAACCTCTCGGTCGTCGCCGACTCGTAGATAGCCGGCAGCGTGTCTTCGACTTCGTGCTTGTCGAACACCCAGATACGGCGGATCTCGTGCAGCTCTGCCTCCGAGATCAGCTCGATGCCCCGGACGCTCTCCGGTGCGGTCTGCCTCACGAGGGTCTGTGCCTCCAGGAGCTTTGTCAGCCACTTCTGACGTGCTTCCTGCGTGTACGGGCCGTGGATCACGCCATCATGGAAGAGTTGAACGTTGCCGTTCATCCGCCGGAAGTCTCGGTCCTCTTTCTCCGTCGACACGTCATCGAGCAGATTGCGGAGTTCCAGGAGGGGGCGCATCCACTCCTTCTCGTCATCGTTGCGGATCATGGCAGTCATCGACTTGTCCTTGTCCACAAGGGTGCAAGTCCAGCATCCGAAGCGACTGTCACCACAGGAAGGCGTGGTGTCGTCCACCACCAAGGGGCACTCTGAGTCCTCGGAGGCACCCTGGTACATGGTCAGCAGGTCCTTGTTCCGATGCCCCCACGCGTTGGAGTACTGCATCAGGAACATCCAGACCTCTTCTGTGCCCCAGGCTTCGATGGGGCTGTAGACGAGGGAGTTCGGCAGATTGCCGTTGGGAGAGAGACGGTCTCGCACGCGACGCTTCTCGTGCTTCGCCATGGCGCGGGCACGCGCCTGGCTCTCGGTCTTTCGAATGCCGAGGACGAGGATCGCCTCACCGTGTCGGCGCACGACACGGCGAATGAACGCGTTGGACGGCTTGATCTTCAATCGTTCCGTGCACCACCGGAACTTGGGACGAGGGGCTGGATAGCCCTTGCCGATGAGGTTGACCCAGAACGTGTCCTTCACCTCGGGGATCAGGCGGTGCGGCTCGATAGGCAGCCCTTGCTCCTTGGCCGCCTTCCCCATCGTGTCAAGGGACTGGGTGACCCAGGCAGCCACCACTGGATTTTCAACCAGCGTGTCGGTGCTGATGACATGCACGGGCTTGGTTCGCTGCTCATCCGGCAACCCTTGGAGGGCAAGCCAGACAAGTTGGAGTACAGCGGTGGAGTCTTTGCCGCCGCTATAGCCGATGACCCAGGGCACCTCGTCAGCCGTGTAGAGCTCACGGATCTCTTCCGTGAGCTCAGTGACTACTTCGGCGAGGGCCCTCCCTTGGAAGGGGGCCGACGGCTTCGGGGTGCTCATGCATCTCCTCGCAGGTATGCGTCCTCTACACGCTGCTCCTCTGGGCTGAGTTGGAGCTTCATGTGACGGCGCAGGTAGTTCACAGTCAGGGTCAGGTTCTGGTGGCTCTTCGACACACGTCCACCGATCAGCGCACGACCCTCCCAATCTGGGTTGGTCCGGGACCAGTCAACCGAGGTCAGTAGCTTTAGCCTCGAATGCCAAACTTGGGGCGAATCGGAATTCCGCACGAGCGAGTTCCCGATCCGGCCAAGTGCGTGCAAGGCGATGCCATGACTGTGGATGTAGTCCTTGCGGACCTCGGGAGCTGCAAGCTCACGCTTGCGCACCATCCCCCAGTCGGGGACCACAAGGTCGACAGCCTCCCAGTATGCCTCCGCCAGCTCCTGAGCCTTCTCCTTCTTGGTCTCCAGCCCTTGCAGGAGAGACTGGGTAGCGGAGTAGACGGCACTCAGGGTGAACAGCTTGCGGGAGCGTTGAGCAAGGGTGCTGCTCTCCATCTCGACATGCCCCTTGAAGACAGGGGATTTCATTGCCAAGAGGCGAGCCATGATCGCCAGGTCATCTCGGTGGTCGTACAGCACGCCGATCGAACGCGGCGGACGCACCGCATGCCGGTTGAGGTCGGCGAACATCTGCTGACAGCGTTCCAGCCCAGCGTCATGGAAGAAGACGACGGCGATCGTCTCCTCGCCGAGGTCGGGGTTCTCCTTCAGGGCCTGCTCAATGGCCGCCCGCCGATGTTGCCCATCGTTGATCAAGAAGCGGGCAGCCATCGGGATACGGATTTGGCCGGCACGCATCCCCATGCCGGTGTCGGCGATGCTCTCGAAGTACATCTCGCCATCGACGGATGCAGTGAGCGCGCTGAAGGTGTAGTCGTCCGGGTTGTCGACGATGTACCGAGTGAGCGCTGGGAGCCGCCCCTTGTTCAAGACGCGCTGGGCTCGAACCTCCGGCGCTAGCTCATCCTCGTCGAAGAGGAAGATCTTCGGGATGAGCCGCAGGGGGCACATGGACACGTAGAACTCTCGACCCGCCTGAACGCCCCGGATGGCTGGGAAGATGTAGTCAAAACCGGCGGACGTGGCGCTGTCGACGAGCTGCGAAGATGAAGATGATCCCACGCGTGTAACGGTATCGTACGTCAGAGATAAGACGTACAGGACGTGCAGGATTAACGCACAAAGGTGTGGTGGGGCTAGTGGTGACGTATCTCGATGCTGCGGCTACGACGCGCGTGGACCCGCGTGTGGCCGATGTGGTGATGCACTGGATGACCGAGGACTTCGGGAACGCCGGCTCGCGGACCCACGAGTACGGGACCCGAGCGAAGCGCGCGGTGCAGCAGGCGCGCGAGTATCTCGCCAACACGGTCGGCGCAGAACCGGACGAGTTGATCTTTACCAGCGGGGCCACTGAGAGCAACAACATTGCGCTGCTCGGCCTTGCTCCCCACGGCGAGCAGAGTGGTCGGCGTCACATCATCACCTCGGCGATCGAACACAAGGCGGTGATCGAGCCCCTGGAGCACCTGGAGTCTCGTGGTTTCGAGGTCGACTTCATCAAGCCTGGTTCATCGGGCAGGGTCTCTATCGAGGCGGTGATGGAGCGGCTACGTCCCGACACGCTTCTCGTCTCGCTGATGCACGTAAACAACGAGACGGGTGTCGTCCAGCCTGTCGCCGAGCTCGCTGGACATCTGCGGGAGACCCCGACGTATCTGCATGTGGATGCCGCGCAGGGGTACGGGAAAGTACCTGAGGACTTGAGGGCGCCGATCGACATGATCAGCGTCAGCGGTCACAAGATCGGTGCTCCAAAGGGCGTCGGCATGCTGGTCACCCGACGCCGGCGCTCGGGCAGGCTGCCACTGCAGCCGATCATGTTTGGTGGCGGTCAGGAGCGGAAGCTGCGCCCGGGAACATTGCCAGTGCCGCTGATCATGGGCCTGGCTGAGGCGGCGAAGATCTTCCAGAAGGAACACAAGCAGTGGAGCAAGGGCGCAGCCGATCTCCGCTCACGGCTCTTGAACGCGCTCGCGAAGACCCGATTCCAGATCAATGGAGACCAGGACCACACCGTCCCACACATCCTCAACGTGTCCTTCGATGGCGTGGATGCCGAGGCGCTCATCGTCCAGTTGAACCACTATGTAGCCGTCGCCACAGGCTCCGCATGCACAAGCGCCTCGTACACCCCCAGCCACGTACTCACCGCCATGGGGCTGCCCGAGGACGCAGCAGAGAACGGGCTCCGCATGTCCTGGTTCCCGAACCAAACGGCTGACCTTGATGTTGAGGAGCTGGCGGACCTGATCGCGCGGTTGCAGCCCGACTCCGCCTGATCTTTAGCCTGGTGTACGGCGCACCAGCCGATGTCCGCGAAGGACCCGGCCGCACCGGAGGAGCTCCCTCTCCCAGCCCTCCTCTGTGCCGATGAGGTGAGGGTGCTCGTATAGTCCCGCCTTCACCTCTGATGTCGTCAGCCGTTTGTACCTATCGACGTCAGGATCGTCGGGGGCAAGGAACTCGTGCTTGCGGTGGAGCAGCGGCCGGTTCTTGGAGTCGACGTAGGACGTGTGGGACGTTTTGAGGGCTTTCATCTCGACCTGGTAGGAGGTCAGGATCTTGGGGTGTGGGTCGGTATCGAAGTCTGGGTAGTCCAGCCAACTCACTGCCCGGCCCTGGTGGCAGAGCTTGGCCAGGGTCCACTCTTGCGGGCGGCCAGCGGCGATCGAGGCGCAGTGCTCGTAGAGGCGTAGCACTGTAGGCATTCGGTCGAGTGCTCGCTGATGTACGTACAGGGCGGTCTGGGTCAGCTTCCCGACTGCGGACGCGTGCATAGCTCCTCGGACATACGCGTCGTCACGCAGTTTGAGCAAAAGCCGGTCGGATCGCTTGCATGCCTCCCCGTAGGAGGAGAAGAAGGCGCGGACGTCGAGTTGGACGCTGAGGGGGAGGCTGTTGAAGGGGCCGCGGCCGTTGAAGAGCTCCACGGCGAGAAACAGCAGGGTGTTGAGCGTGGTTCGCTTGCCCCCTTCTTCAACCTTGTTGGAGTCGGCAGAGTCCCGTACGAGCCGACGGACCTCGTTTGGGCGCAGGTGACCGAGTAACTCGGCCATTGGCTGCGGGACTTCTTCCATATGTGGCAGCCGACCTCGACGCTCGACGTAGTCGACGATTGCTGCGATCGCTGAGGTCCTGTCCTCGGATGCGAGCCACTCCGCATCGGGAACGATCCGCCGGGCAAGGTAACTCAGCCGGGCTCGGTCGTCCTTGAAGGCATAGACAACCCCTGGCGCGGCGGAGACTGTCCGCACCCCGGTCACTTCCTCGACATAGGCCCGCAGCTCGCTAGCACCGAAGAGGTGTTGGAACGTCTGCCGGCGGGTGAGGAGGCCGTCGCCAAATGCCTCTCCCTTAACCTTCGACTTCTCCCACGTCAATCGTGCGGAGGCGATGAGGACTGTCTCAGCGAGGCCCCACGCCTCCTTCAGGGTCTTGCAGCGCTCCTGTGGGTCTTCGATGACGTTGAGGACGTAGGTGAGGAGCACGACTTCCGCCGGCTCCAGCCTCGTATCGGCTTGGTAGAACGGATCCCAGCCGACCGCTTGGCAATCCAGCTGCTGGAGTACACGCACATCGCCCCCACGGCCACAGCCGTAGTCAAGGACGGACCGCCCGGGGAGCAGCTGCTTATCGACCATGGCCTGGCGTGCGGGGACTGAGAGACTTGCTCTGCTGATCGCGGTCAGTCTGCGATCGCTGCTCCATACCCGCTGCACGATGACCACGCCCTCACCCAGCCGAACGACAACCGGAGAGTATCGGCGGGCCCCCCTGCGAGAGACACGAAACGAAGACGTCGTCCAAACTGATTGGGTTCTGCGCACCGCGGACTACCGCGAAACTTCGCCGTCCGCTGTTGTCGATCACGGTCAGCGCCCCACTTTCGACCGCCGCGGTCGTCCCAGGTGTCATCCGTGGCTACCTAGTGCCGGTTGCAGACCCAGGTCTTTGGCTCCCCCTGGGCTACGAGGTCAAGGTCCGTCATAGTGCCCTCTCCGCACAGCTGGCACGTGACCTGGACGGTACGTGGCATGCGCACAGGCCGTACGTGGTCGTAGACGTGCAACGTGAGCTGAGCCGTCCTCCCAGTGGACGTGATGATCAGTTGTGAGCTGAGTTCCGGATGGGGCGCAATGGCCTCAATCTCCAGCTGCTCAGTGGGGGTTTCTAGGAGTGCGAAGACGTCACCTCGGCGGAGGCGGGCTGCTATGACCTGAGACGGCAGGCTGACAGTGACAAGGAAGCCGTTGCACTGACGGGGGTTAGGCATCGGCGGATTGGGGGCGGTGCTCATAGCTGGACCCTCATGTGTGGTGCGGGGCTCTCAAGGCGGCTGCCCTGGCGACGAGCTTGCGTCGACGTTGACGGCGTCGTGGAGCAAGCCGTCATTACGCACTGGGCTTGGTCGGCCACTACCTCTTGAGCCCAAGGCGGATGGCGTTCGGGGAGATACGCGACGTTTGGCCGCCCCCTCGATGGAGTCAGGACGTTGCCGCCCGGGTGCTGGCCGTCGTGCGCTACTTCGGGTTTCGCGTGCGAGTGTGTCGACTGGTGGCGGGAGTTGCTTGGCCTCGCTGGCCTTGCGGTCTTGTCACCGTAGGCACAGCCCCGCGGACATCTCGAATCGCGGTGTCGGGACGCGGCACTCCGCCCACTGGAACACCCGACTGCGCTTCGAACCAGGCCGCTACTCCGTGCGCATCGGCACGGACACAACGAAGTTCACGTATGAGACGTGCCGCTGACTGTAAGAGAGGCGGGCAGTTGAGATCTGGGCTTCGGACACCGCAGCGTCACTTCGCGCTGGAAGACCCGCGAGCACAGGGGCCACGCCATCAACGCCACAGCTGGACCCAGCCGCCATCGCCGGCCTCCCGCTCACCAGCGTCCCCCGGCGCCCGCAGGCAGGGAGCGCCGAGGGCGCGGGACGACCAGAAACGTCTCGTCGACCAGGCGCAGAGCCGTGGAAGCCATCCCCACGTCCTGACCCGTGTTCGCCCACTGCGAGCAGTTACCTTGCGTAGCGCCGCACCTGTGGGCTCGGGCGTCCACACGTTGACGGTGTTAAAGAGCCAGGCTGTGTCGGACTCGGCGCGCTGTGGCTGGGGCTCCTGCTGACGCTACGCCGCGGCCTGGGTCGTCTGAGGTCGAGCGCGGAACGTCTGGCCCATCGCCCGTTCAATCGAGATCAGAAGTACGACGCGCTCAGGGTCCGGCGCCGGCGTACGCCCGTATCGCTGCCCGTAGCGGGCAACCGCGTCTTCGACCACCGCTGCGTCGGTGCGGACCTCCGCGACGCCTTCGAGCGTGGCCCACCGGCCCCCGTCGACTTGGCACACCGCGACCCGGGCCGCACTACCGCCCGCAAGGATATTGGCGACTTTCCGACTGGATTTGCGGGTGATAACTCGGGCGACTCCGGCGGCAGCGTCAACAGTCACGCCGACAGGCACAACGTGCGGGCGGCCGTCAGGCCGCAGCGTCGTCAGTGTGCACAGATGGTACTCATTCCAAAACTCAAGGTAGTCATCAGCTTGGCTAGATATCGCGTTCGACATGACGGAGAGCGTAATGGCTCTAGTTGCCCGAACTGCCCCAAGGTGACCGCGACCACACGCGACCCGAACAGGCGATTCGTACGATTCGGTGCTGTTTGTCGTGCGTCGTTCAAGCGTAAATATCTCAGATTAATAACGGACTCGACATCCAAGCCGAGAGCTTGAAGCGTTCACGCCAGAACACAAAGGGGCAGCTCAGGAGCACACTCCAGGGCGGAGATGTCCGAATTTGGATCGCTTTGACGGATTAGATTTACTTGCCGATTACACGAATTGATCATGCTTTTCAAGCCATGTCTTGTCTGAAGCGTCACGTACTGTCCAAAGAGGTTCCCGAGGCTCGAGTGCGGCAGCTCGCCGTTTGCCTCATTGCGTGTTCGCGTACGTGACATCTGTGCCGTCCGAGGCGATCTGGAGGCCAGGCGTCCGGGCCCCTACATGGGGCTTGGTGAGGCACCCAGGCATGCCCGACTGCGATCGTTTCCGGCGCGGCGTCGGGAAACCGGACGTCATCGACACGGACGCGATGTCGCCTCGGCTTGGGGGAGCCATCACCTGCCGGTTGGAGGAGTTACTCAGTGTGGTCAGAGAAGAGTGGCCGAGACGCTGCGGGGCCGACGGTTCCCGCACAGGGCGGAGCCAGCCGTCGGCGCCTCGGGCGCTGGCGTGCAGCCGCGACCCGGACCGTGGAGAGGGATCTGCACCGTCTGATTCGGCATGAGCTGCAAGACCTCGGGGTGACTCCCCCGCTTGATGTCGAAGAACTCTGCCAGGCGCTCAGCCGACGGCGTGGGCGCCCCCTGTACCTGCGGGAAGCTCCGCTGCCGAAGCCGGGGCCCTCCGGGATGTGGGTCGAGTACGACGACTACGACGTGATCCTGTACCAGCAGGAGACAACCCGCCTGCATCAAGATCACATCAAGCTCCACGAGATAGGGCACATCCTCGTCGCGGAGAACGAAGAGGCCGCAGAGAAGAACGCAGACGAGCCGACGAAAGAAGTCTGCACGTTCGACTCCGAGGAGGAGACGGCGGTCTTCGTCGAGGGTTGGGCCACCATGCTGCCGGTCTTCGCGCCCGAGACGATCAAGCGTGTCGCCCGCCGCTGCTCGTACGACGACGGCGAGGAATGCTCCGTCGAACTGGTCGCCACCATCATTCTGGAGTGGTCGTCAGTGCTGGACGGCTCTACTCCGCTGTCGGACGACCCGTCGCTTCGTCGCGTGGAGTCGGCTCTCGGTGACCGGCGAGGATGGCTGTAACCCGTGGAACTGCTACTCCTGGGGCTCGTCGCAGCTCTCGTCTGGAAGCTCTACCAGCTGAAGCGATCCCCTCATGACGGACCGCTGCGTTCTGTCACCCTCTGCCTTTTCTGTGCTGCGCTCTCGTACCCCGTGGCCATGCCGGGCGGCGCGTCCGGCGTCGACACGGTCGCCGGCCACGGGACGGCGAAGCTGATCCAAAACGTGCTGTTGCTTCTGACGGTCTACTTCCTCATGTGCTTCTACCTCTACTCCGCCGCTGACGAAAAGGCGGGGCGCCGACGAGCACGCAGGGAAGCCGTCGTCGTCGGGGCCGTCGCGCTCGCGATCACCGTGGCTGCGGAGTCGGTGCCGCACGAGGTCTTCGCAGGCAGCTTCAGTACGGCCGACATGACGATTCCGCAGCTCGCCTTCTTCTACGGCGGAGCCGGTCTCTACCTCACGTATGCCCTTGGCATGGCGTATAGGTGGACTCGCCGCTACGCACGCATGTCTCGGCGCCCGCACTCCACCGGGCTCTGGATGACCGCCGTCGCCCTCGGAGCGATGGCTGTGGCCTGCGCGATCCGCGCCGTCATCGTCGCAGTTCGCTGGGCCGACGTGGACGTACCACATCCTCTTATGGCGGCCGTGGCCTTCCTCTTGGTGGCGTCCATCCTGCTGTTCGCTGCGGGTATCACGTACTCCGGTGCGCGAGCCCGGATCTCCTCCCTGCGGCTCTGGCTCCGGCACCGGCGTGATCATCGTCGGCTTGCCCCGCTGTGGGAGCTGCTGGCGGAGGCGTATCCCGAGAACGTGCTGAGGCCGGCGTCCCCGGCTGCGCTGGATCGTTGGCGGGCCCGCGGCGTGCACCGGCGCTACCACCGCCGCATCGTGGAGTGCCGCGACGGCCTGGTGGACATCAGCCCCTACCTGCTCGATGAGGACGACAGTGCGGTCCTCGGCATCGACTCGACGGAGCTGGCTGCCCGGCTCCGCCGAGCCTCGGCCCGGATCGGGGAGGGCGTCCCTGCACCACGTCGAGCGGTCCCCCTCGCCATGGCTCTGGGAAGCGACCGGCAGTCGGATGTGAAACAACTGATTGCGGTGTCCGACGCGCTGCGCGATGCCGCATGACCCGCAATGAGCAAGGAGACAAGATGCTGATCACCGGTGGACGAGTGCTTGTCGACTCGGGGACGTACCTGGAGGACGGCGCAGTTCTCATCGAGGGCGACTCGATCACTGCTGTCGGGCCGCGCGAACAGATCGAGGAGCAGGCCGGCTCCGACGTTCCCCAGTTCGCATTCGACGGAACAGTTCTGCCGGGGCTGATCGACGCGCACGTCCACCTCGCCTTCGACGGCGGCCCCGATCCCGTTTCCACGCTCCTGGACTCGTCGGATGAGGTCCTGTTCGAGGACATGCGCCGTCGCGCGGAGCAGCTCCTGCTCAGTGGTGTCACCTCGGCCCGTGACCTCGGTGACCGGGGTGGGCTGGCGCTTCGCCTGGCGGCGGAGATCAGCGATCGTCGTACGCCGGGGCCGAGGATCGTATCCGCGGGCACGCCCGCGACCACCGTGGGTGGGCACTGCCACTTCCTTGGCGGCGAAGTCTCCGGGGAAGCCGAGATCCGCGACCTCGTCCGCCGCAACCTCGCAGCGGGGGCCGGGGTCATCAAGGCCATGGTCACGGGCGGCGGCCTGACGAAGGACGGCCCCAAGAGCCACCAGTCCCAGTTCACCACAGAGGAACTGACCGCCCTGGTGGACGAAGCCCATAAGGCAGGTGTCCCCGTCGCAGCCCACGCGCACGGTGCCGACGGCATCACCGCGGCCGTGGAGGCCGGTGTGGACACGATCGAGCACTGCACATGGATGACGAGTGGTGGCCTCGACTTCCGGCCGGACGTGGTGGAGCAGATCATCGACCGGGGAATTGCCGTCTGCCCGGCGGTCAGCCCCCACTGGCAGATGCTCCCCCGCATCTTCGGTGAGGAGCCTGCCGCCGCGATGTTCGATCTGGTGCGGCGGATGGCCGACGCGGGCGTACGCCTGGTGGCAGGAACAGACGCGGGAGTGCAGCGCGCGGGCTTCGACGGCTTGGTCCCGGCCCTCTCGTTCTACTCCCACCTGGGCCTGGCGAACGCTTCGATCATCGACATGGCGACGTCCGAAGCGGCCACGGCGCTGGGGCTGGGCTCCACAACGGGGCGGATCGCTCCCGGCTACCGCGCGGACCTCCTCCTGGTCGACGGAGACCCGCTCTCGGACCTCGACGCCCTGAAGAACGTCCGGGCTGTGTTCGCCTCCGGCCTGCGCCACGAGCCGAAAGCAGCGGCCGAGTAGAAGTCGCTGTTAAGTGCCCTGTTCCCCTGACTCCCTGAGTCAGGGGAACAGGGCACTATTCGTTGGCGTCGGGGTCGGCCTTCTTCTCGAACTCGGTCGCGAGATCGTTCAGGATCGAGAGGACGTCGGCCGGCAGACCCTCCGCGCCGAGACCGCGGGCCCGAACTCGGCCCACCTTCCCGCTCTTGGCGGCCGACATCAGGCGAAGCCCTTCGTAGACCTGCCGGGCCACAGCGTCGTCCGGTTCGAAGTACAGGCGGGTGACGCCGAAGAAGTGGGCGAGACCTTCCAAGACGACGGGTGCGGGGGCTTCGGCTTCGTCGATGCCCGTTCGCAGGGCTTCCACCTGCTTGGCCGTAGTGACGTGCGACCCCGCGTAAGCATTTACGGCCTCCGCGATCTCTTCGTCACCCGGGGCCGCCCCCGCCGGGTACGAGCGCTCCAGGAGGAGGGTGATCTTCTCAGCGAGCGTTCGGGGCGACTCCTCCGCGGCGACGGCGACAACCTCGCCCTCCACCTCTTCGCCCCGGGCCTTGGCCATAGACCGTTCCTGCGCTCGCTTCACCTCATCCACGGTGACGCGATAAGCCTTCGCCAGGTCAGGGAGGTATCTGTCCTTAAGGCGCCGGACGCCGTTCTCCGCGCCGGCCACTGGGCCGTCGCTCTTGGTACCGATGACTGCTGCCATCTCGTATCGGTAGAGGCCGGCGTCGCACCGCAGGTCGGTGAGGTCGGGCAAACCGTCGCGGGGGAACAGCTCATCCAACGGCTTCTTGAGCACGTCGGCTAGGGCTGGCAACTTCTCCTGGTCCGGGACGCTTGCGCCCAGCTCCCACCCCGCCACCGTCGAGTCCGCAGCACCGATGGCAGAGGCCACGTCGGACTGCGAGATCTCGGCGGCTCGACGTACCGCGCGCACACGGGCTCTATCGAAGCGTCGGGCTGGCATCAGACCTCGTTTTTTGGGCGAACCGAGGAAACCTCGGACTGTTGACTTTTTGGGGGAACCGCGATAGCTTCAGTTTAGCGAAAAACGAGGGCGTTCGCACCCCTCCGCCTTCGCCCACCTACCGAACCCCACCTGGGGACCGCCTGGTGGAGAGGAGAAGCCGCGTACGACTTGTGCGCTTCCCTGCCCCTCAAAACGCCATCGGCGCCCGAGAGTTCGCAGCTCCCGGACGCCAGACAGCTCGTGATCCGGTTGCCCCTTCCGGGGCCGCAAGATCACTCGCACAGCCACTCCGTGTCCTTTCGCACGGCACTGCGGAGCGGCGTACCACATAGAGGAGTGTCGCATGTCCCCTACTGCGGACTGCAACCTGAAGCCTGAGATCACTTCGGGACCGGCTGAACGGCTGGCCGCACAGCTGACGTCCATGCTGCCCCCCGAGGCCGCCGTCGTACAGGTCCGCCTCCAGGGCCCCCGGACCCTGTGGCCCCACCTGGGACTCACGGCCGTGAACGATCACGGACATGTCCTGCGCGTACCCCGAGCCAAGGCGCTGACCATCGCGCGGTGGATCATCCGCTCGTTCCCGCAGGCCGGATGGGCAGCCTCCGGCGGCCACGCCTTCGACCTGCGGACGGCTCAGCTGCGCGGACTGGACGCATGATGTCGGCCGTCGCACCGGCGAACGCAGGTCTGGCCGCCCTCGGGTCCACCGAATTGCAGGGGCTCGCCGCCGTGGTGAATCTGCTGGCTCAGGCCGGCGGACTAGACGCTCTGCTGGGCAACCGGCAGTCGGAGCCCGGCGATAAGCGTCTCCACATCGGATACAGCGAAGCGGCCGAGCGGCTGAACATCCCGGAAAAGTGGCTGCGGGAGCGAATCTCCACGCTGCCCCACCGGAAGTTCGGGAAATTCGTCCAGTTCGCGGAGGAAGACCTTCGCGCGATTTCGGACATGCATTTCGTGAGTCCGGGCATGGCGGCTGAAAAGGAACGCGAGTCGGCATTGATGTCGCTTCAGCCTTCCAAGCGTTCGCGCAAGCGCTTCTGATCTCCTCTTGCGTTCGAGCGCTGGAAAGCGCTTGGCGCCGTGAACATCGTGAGACACAAATGAGCACTGACATACGCAGTCTCATCGAGGCTGCACATCAGGGGAATTGGTCTCCTCTTATAGAAGAGTCGAGGAAGGCCCCTGGGAAGCACTGGGCCGAAGAAGCCAGGTGCTCGAACCAGGACATCGACATCTTCGTTCCCCTCGGGGATGGCCCCCGCGAAGATCCCGAGACCGTGAAAAGCAAGCTGGGTACGTCCCTCAACAGGCCGCGCAATCTCTGCGCATCGTGCCCGTTGGCTGTGGCTGCCCGGTGCCTGGTCGAATCACTCAGGGACGATGACGAGTTCGGTATTCGGGCTGGTCTCCTTGCCTCGGAGCGGTCCGCACTGCGTGCCGCGTGGCAGCAGCGCGCGAACGAAGAGGCTGTGCAGAGTGCTCTTCAGGGATGTACCGCGGCTCTCAGCAAGGTCGAACGAGACGCGGTAATTGCTCGATTCGCGACAGACCCGTCACTCGAACCTGCCGCTGTGGCCCGGGGGCTCGGCGTCACGCACGAGTACCTGCTGAAACTCGCGCGTCGCTACCGCCACAAGTTGAAGTCCCGGCCGGCCGCCCCGCCGCCTGTTCACAGGGCTGACGCCGCCTGACACGCCTCCACGAAGAAACGATTCTTCTCGCAGGGCTGCCTTGCGATTCCTGGAGTTCGCCCCATGCCCCAGAACGACCCCGCCGCTGCGCCGTGCCTACATCTCAGTACAGCAATCAGCGAGATAGCGCCCACGGCCGTCCTCGCGCGAGTTTATCCAGTGCGCCGGTCTGTTACCCACCTCTTCGAATCGGACTTTTACCGCATGCTCATTGACCGCCGAACCGAAGAAAGAGTTGCACACATGATCAGGCGCAACTTCGGTGACGCTGCCGACTGGCGCCGCGCCCATGATTTCTATCTCCCCACCGGTACGTTGTACCTCACTCCCGAGCCACATCAGAACGGGTACATCCCGGAAGACGATCACTCGTTTGGCCTCTCCCGCATCCGTCGCATAGCGATATCCGATGGGGAATCCCGATGAGCGACATTGCGACAGAAGTGGTCTGGTCACAGTCCAAGTCGTGCAGGGGCTCGCGTCTCGTCATGCTCGCACTCGCCCGAGAGGCGGACGATAAGGGCAGGGCCACGCTGACCTTGGACGAGATATCCACGCTTACCCGACTCACGGCTCGCTCGATAACGAAGTGCCTGGGGGAGCTGGCGACACTCGGTGAACTCAGCCATGAGCGCGGAGGGGGGCCCTCGAACCCCAACAGCTACTCGATACTCCTGTTCAACATGGGTGCCACGCACTCTACCGATTCAGAGAAGGAACTTCCTACTCCACCTCCCGAAGCGTCAGGAGAGGGAAGAAAGTTCCAGGAAATCTCTCCCCTGAACTCCGAGTCGACGGCTGAAAGTGGGAAGTCTCCGCACGGCAACTCGGAAGTTTCTTCCTCGCGTGCACGTGGTGGTAATACTCCCTACGGGAGTATTACCACCACCAAAAAGCAAGCTAGCTTGCCTGGGTCGAGCCGAGAGAACCGGCCTGTCGCCCAGGACTCGGTCAGGGTGCCCGAAGGCGCCAAGGCTCTGGTAACAGCCATAACGAGTGCGGGAATGCTCGTCGGTTGGCGGCTGACCGAATCGGAGTGGGATCGGGTAACAGCTCTCGCGGCCCGTTGGGGACATGACCGGCTGGTCGAAATGGTCGCGCGGCGGTGGAACGCCGACCGCCCGCCGCAGTCGGCCCGCTATCTCCTCCGTATCTGGGCGGACCTTCCGTCGCACGCCCCCGCAGCGGCACCCCAAGGAAACGTCGTTCCCCTGCGTCGGCACTCCGGCGGCTGGGTGCCTTTCCAGAACACTGCCGAACCCAGCGCTTACCAGAACGGATTTTGATCATGGCAGAGCCGGAACGCGCAGGGAGCGCCAAGTCAATGCGTGCTATGGAACGAATACTCGCCGCGAAAGGAATTCAGGCCGTGCCCGACAATCTCGCCGACGAGTCATCGGAAGAGAACCCGGGAGACCGCGAGTGGCACCGCCGCGCTCGGGCCGAGTACGCACTGAACCGCTGGCACACCGCCACCCCTCCCCGGTTCAGCGACGCTGAAGCGACGATGCCGGAGGTCACCGCCTGGGCCGATCGCGCTCTTGCGGACAACGCCGCCGCTGGCGCTCTGCTCCTCACTGGCCTTACGGGGACGGGCAAAACCCACCAAGCGTACGGAGCCCTGCGGAGGATCGCGGCCGGCGGCCCGGACCGGTTCGAGCTGATCGCCGTGAACTCGGCGGACATGTACGGCAACCTGCGCCCCTCACAGGTCATGGGCGCGGCGGAACGAGAATTGCGGCGGCTCAGCGAAGTCCAGTACCTGTTGCTCGATGACCTCGGTACGGCGAAAACGTCGGAGTGGACCGAGGAGGTGACGTATCGGCTCATCAACTACCGGTACAACCACTGCCTGCCGACGATCATCACGTCCAACCTGCCTGCCCGCGATGAGAACGGGCCGGACCTGACCGACTTCGTCGGGGCCCGGGTGGCGAGTCGCCTGGCCGAGATGGTGACGAGCCTCGTCCCGATGATCGGCGCTGACCGGCGCCGCGGCGGGAGGGCAGCCTGATGCCCGTCCGTCTTCGCGGAGCGTCCCAAGACGCCGCAGCATTGCCCACAGCCTGTGAATACGTCGGTCCTCGCAGTCGCTACGCGAACCCGTTCAAGGCGGGTGACCGATCTCCGTCTCAGCTCGGCCCTCCGATGGACGCGGCGGAGGCCGTGGACCTCTTCGCCGCCACGCTCCGAGGCCCGGTGGGCCGTTGCTACGCCGCCCGGTACGCCCGAGCACTGCGCGGCCTCGACCTGATGTGCACATGTCCTCTCGACGTGCCGTGCCACGCAGACGTCCTCCTCCGCCTCGCCAACGACTCCGGCGACGTCAACACGATCCGCACCCGCTATTTCCTGGAAGGCCCCCGATGAGTCACCCGATCATGTTCGCTGCGGCCAAGCACCTCACGACCGCCGAAGAGCGGCGCACGGCCGCTCGGGAGAACGCCTTCCGCACCTGGGGGCCGAGGTCCATCACGGCGGCGTCGAAGTACGCGCGCCGCCTCCTGGGCGACGAGGCGGTCACCCTCGACTGGGAGGTCCTGGGGCTCCTGTCCTTCGAAGAACACCTGCAAGCCTTCGCTTCGCTCGACACCGTCGGGGGCCAGCACCTGGAGCTGTACTACACCGACCAAGGAGGCACGGAGCGCATCCTGCTGCGGGTGTCGTGCGTGAGCTGCCCGAGTCAGCACGTGCACGAAGTGACGTCCCTGGAACGGCTCGGACAGTTGCTCTCCCAGACCCCGGCCTGGCAGTCCATCGACCCGCGTGACGGAGGCAACCTCTGATGTCTCACGTGCACATAACGTCGACGGCGAGCGAACCACAGGGTGTCTACAGCCTCCGCGGCATGACGGCCTGGGACCGCTCCGCGATCATCCTGCTCGGCGCGGCCGGCTTCGCGTTCTCCTACGACGCGCTGCGGCAGATCGCCATTGCGATCCACGCACGGGAGACCCTGAGCTACCTGTTCCCCGTGTTCATCGACGGATTCATTGCGTACGGCGTCCGGGCGATCGTGCTCCTTCGCCACGAGCGCTTCAGCGCCCGTCTGTACGCCTGGGTTCTCTTCCTCGCGGCCACCGGAGCGAGTCTCGGCGCGAACGCCCTGCACGCCATCACGCTGAACCACGGTCCGCAGGCCGGACGGTCCGCACTGCACCTCACGGACAGCGTCGTCGGCGTGCTGTCGACGCTCGCACCGCTGGCACTGGCGGGCTCCGTACACCTCTACATCCTGATGGCGCGGACCGCCGAATTGTCGGTCCCGGACGGCGCAGACAACGGTCCCGGACCGGTCCGCCAAGAGGTTTCGCGGCTCGAAAGGATCGTGGCACAGCCGGAGCCCCGCCCGCTGGAGACAACGGCAGCGGCCGCGACACAGGCCCTCGCCGTCCGTCCGTCCGCTGCGGAAAGCTCTCCTGATACTCCTGTTGACCTGTGCAAACGCATGGCTGACCGGGCCGGTCGCTCGCGTGCGGAAGATCCCCACCCGGATTCGTCCGCTGGTGCGGACGGCGCGGACGGGGACCGGTGCGAAGCGGACGGACCGTCTGTAGGCCTCGCGGACCGCGGGGAGCCGACGGTGCCCTCCGCGGCGGCCGAGCCGTCCGTTCCGGCGGCGGTCCGCGCACCTGCGGACGGCGAACAGCCGCCCGTCCCGGACGATGCCGAGCTCCCGCAGGACCGGGAGGCTGACGACGAGTGGCTGGCGGACCTGCTGCCGATCGCACGGTCCGCTTCCGAGAAGGCCGGACGGATCAGCCGTGACGCAGTGGCAGGTGCCGTCCGCGCACACCAGGCGATCAGCAACGACCGCTTGGGCGTGCTGCTGGCCCGGCTGAAGGAAGAGGAGGAAGGGGTAGGGAGGACACCCGCCGCTGCCTCCAGTGCCCTCTGGTGATCTCATCGCATGAGTGCCCCAGGACCTCTGCGGCTCTGGCCGTAGATGCCCTGGACGGTCCGCTTGATCAGGAAGGAATGACCATGTGGCTTCGCCAACGAGACCGGGCGGAGGAGACAGCCCGGCCCGAGGCCGTGCAGGCAGCATCTGCGCTCGCGCTTCACCTCCAGAGCGGAGGCGAACTTGCGCCGGTCCAGGCGGACGACCTTCCTCTCGCGGACGGAGAAGTTGCCTTCGCGGATGTGGCCTGCTCGGTGGCTCGCTTCTACGGAACCGAGGTCGTCTACGCGCGCCCGGCCGGCTACTTCGAGAACCATCCGACCTTCGGCCGACGCTGGGTGCCCAACCGCCGGCTCGACGCCCGGCGGCTCCAAGAGGCGGAGGCCGCCGCTGAGCCGCAGTGGCGCGATCACACCGTGGCCCGGGTGGTCCTGACCTCTGCCGGAGTGCGACTCAAGCCGTCCGGGTCGCCTGGCTGGTTGCCGTTCGACCACGCCCTTCTGGCCGGGGTCACGACAGGGCAACCCGAAGTCGTGCTCTCGTACACCGTGTGCGCGCCGCTGCTCCTCGCCGGACCGGCCGCGCAGTGGCTCGGCGTAGCGATCGAGCACCTTCGCCGCACGGCCGTATAGGGATCAGACCGCCCGAAAGGGCCTCCCCATCACAGAAGTCGGAACCTAATTCCTAGAATTAGGTTCCGACTTTTTTTGTTGATTCGAGTTGTCCGCGAACCCCTGCAAAGATTCAGGCACGGCCAACGCCACAAGGCATTTCTTGGCCGATGGAGATTCGCTTAACCATCTCCCTTAATCGAGTGAGGGGTTGATGGCCTTGATATGAGATACAGCTCTGCCGAACTCGGCCCTGATGCGCTACGGCGCGGGTTGAGAATGAACGCGGGGATTCAGCGCCGATGCGGACCTTCGGCCGAACCATCCCGCAAATAGAAAAACTCCGGATAGGGGTCGCACAGGCCCCGGTCCAGTCCTCGAATTGTCCGGCAGTCGCCGGTAAAGCCCGCGGGAGGAGTTCCCCCTCCTCCCGCGAAGGGGTGTTGCGGTCCCCGCCTCCACGGGACCGCAACACCCGATCTCTCGAAACCTCCTGCACCAAGGTTGTGGTTCCCGCATGCCTCGATCCAGCCGTTTCATACCGATATCTGCCGCAATAGGGATAGTCGGTTCCCTGGCTGCCCTGTCGACCGGCTGCTCCACCTCGACAGATAGCCAGTCCAAGACCGCGACCGCGCAACCGCACTCCATCTCGGCGGGCATCACCGCCGCGGCCACGCCGAGCGCGGGCAGCACCGCACCACCACCAAGCACCGCCCTGCCGAATGACATTGAGCGCACAGCGCGGGCCTTCACCACGACCTATGCCGAGCACGACGCACGCGACGGCAAGGACAGCTCGTACGCCGATGCCGGCGCTCGCGCGGCCAAGCTCGCAGCGGGTGAGCTGGTGGGCATCCTGGGCCAGAAGCGGCCGAGCCAGGATGCCGCGTGGGCCGCACTGCGCGCCGAAAAGGCCCGCCAGTCAGTCAAGATCGCATCTGCTGTGGTCCCCGACGGCGCACCGGCCGTGACGGAGTCCTCCGCGCTGGTTCGCGTGGGCTACACCCTCACGACGACCCCGGAGTCCGGGCAGGAACGGCGCAGCAGCGAACAGCTCGCCCTCCGCCTGGAGCACACCTCTGAGGGCTGGCGCGTCACCGCCTTGCCCTGGGCGTGACGGGGTGCGATGAACAAGGGCACGCAAGTTGGCCTGGGCCTTATCGCGGCTGCCGTCGTCTCGGGTGTCGCCCTGCTGACCACCTTCGGCGGGGCCGACAGCGCTTCCGCACAGGAGACCGGCCCTGGCGGCGGCATCAAGACGGACGCTCCCGTTCCCGGCTGGGTCCGGGAACTCATCAACAAGCACGCGGGCGAGTGCCCACAAGTCACGGCCTCGCTACTAGCGGCTCAGCTCTACACCGAGTCGAAATTCGACCGCGACGCCAAGTCGCCTGTCGGCGCCCTAGGTATCGCACAGTTCATGCCAGCGACCTGGGCTGAGCACGGCGTGGACGGCGACGGCGACGGCATCAAGGACATCTGGAACCCGGTCGACGCCATCGCGGCACAGGCGAAGTACGACTGCACTCTGGCCAAAGAGGTCAAGGGTGTTCCGGGGGACTCCACGGACAACATGTTGGCCGCGTACAACGCGGGCGGTGGGGCCGTGATCAAGTATGAGGGCGTCCCGCCGTACCCCGAGACGCGCGGCTACGTAAAGGACATCCGCGAACTGGCCGCGAAATGGGCGGACGCGGTCCAGCCGAACCTTCCGGCCGGTAAGGGGGCCGCCCGCGCGATCTCCGCGGCGAAGACGGCTCTCGGGACTTGGTACCAGTGGGGCGGCGACTGCGTCTCGCCATACAAGGGCGCGGGCGGATGCGACTGCTCCTCGCTGACCAAGATGGCCTGGGCCGCGGCGGGCGTGAACCTGCCGAGGGTGACCTACGACCAGGTCCACGCCGGGACAGCTGTCACAAGCGTGTCCCAACTCCAGCCCGGTGACCTGCTGTTCAGCGTCCCCGGCAGCGCTGGCCCCGAGCACGTCGGCATGTACATCGGCGACGGCCAGGTCATCGACGCCCCGCACACGGGCGCCCAGGTGCGGATCAAGCCGCTCAGTTACTGGAAGCCGCAGATCATCGCGATGCGGCACGTCGGCTAACCGCCATAAACCATCTCATTTACTACCTAAAGCACCAAGGGGCTTCAACATGCACAACCTCCTGTCTGCCGCTGCCGATCCCGCCATGCACACGACTATCGCGGCCGGGGTCGACGTCGTGACCGGCGTGAAGCCGGACTGGGGCCCCTTCGGGAAGCTCGGCGGTACCGCGAAAGTGGTCCTCAGCGTCATTGCCGCCGTCATTCTCGCCGTCGGCGTCGGCGCATTCCTCATCGGTGTCGGTAAGTCGAAGGGCTGGTTCGGCGAGGGCCACAGCACCATGGACAGCTCACGCGGCAAGGGCATGATGGTCGGCGGCCTGGCCTGCATCTTCCTGGTGGCATCGCTCGGCACCCTCGTCGGTATCGCGTACGGCATGGGTGTGTGACCCATGACCTGGCGATCTCGACGCAAGAACGATTCCTCCCCGAAGGCAGGCGGAGCACGCAAGCCCTCGGCGAAGCTCTGGGGCATTGCCGTCGGCGGGGCAGCGGTCGTCACCGCGGCCGGGGTGATCGTCAGCCTGGCCACGGGCAACCCGACCGCCCCCGCCCCCGCCTCATCAGCACCCGCCCACTCGGCACCGCAGGCGAGCGAAGGGGCCGTGCGTGCGGTGGATGGCGTCCCCGTGGGATACCCGCACACGCAGGCCGGCGCCAAGGCTGCGGCAGCCAACTACACGACGGTCAGTGGCAGTGCCGAGTTCCTCACGAACAAGGAACTTCGACACCGCGCCGTGTCGGTCATGGCGGCCCAGGGAACTGCCGCCACGGCGACGGAGAAGGCCGACCACGCCGCCGCTGGGGCAGTCAGCGCACTCCGGGGCGACGACTCCAAGGTCTCCGCCAAGCAGGCCATCGCCCGTACCGGTGTCCTCTCGGCTCACGTTCTGGGCTTCGACGCTCACGGGGCGATGGTCCGACTGTGGACGACGACGGTTCGCGGCAGCGCGGCCGGGCACGCGACGCCGAAGGCGGGCTTCCAGTCGGTGACGGTCACGCTCACATGGGAGTCCAACGACTGGAAGTTGAAGGAGAGTTCGAGCTCGACCGGACTGGTGTCCCCGATCGACGCCAGGCAGGCGTCCAACGTCACGAGTGACTTCGCCGGCTACGTCCCGGCCGCTGCAGAAGACCCCGTCCTGAGCGGCGCGGCCGGTCAGGACGGATTCCCCACGCCGTACGGGCACAACGAGCAGGGCGCCCGCGCCGCCGCTGTCAGCGCCACCATGCTCTATGGCGATCCGAGGTTCTTCACCGATGAGGACTGGCGACACCGGATGCTGAAGGCCACCGCAGCGCCAAGCGTGCTGCGCTCGGTCATCTCGGACACCGACTCGACGGCCCGCCTGGTAATGCAGAACCGCGGGGTCGGTGCCGACGGCAAGACAGCCGACGGCAGCGAACTGATCACGCGGACGGCAGCACTCGCCACCCGCGCGATCTCACACTCCGACCAGGCCGCCAGCGTCGAGCTGTGGACCGCGTCGGTGGGCGGAGTCGCGGGCAAGGACGAGACACAGCGCCCGCAGATCGCCTTCCTCCGGATGACCGTGGACCTCGTCTGGGAGGACGGCACCTGGAAGACGACGGCCGTCACGCCGTCCGAACCGCTCGTACCGTCGCCGCCCGCCATGCAGGAGGCCGACTCGGCCGACAGCTTCGCTGACGTGGGGGGTGCCAGCAATGCGCCTGCGACTGCGTGAGGACGCCCCTGGTCTGCTGACCATCGAGCGGGGCACCCCGGGCCGCTGGAGGCGTCGCCTCCAGACGGTGGCCATGGTCAACGTGATCATCGGGTTCGTCTTCGTCCCGTCCGCGGTCGCCAATCCGTTCTGCTACATCCCGATGGTGTGCGAGGCGAAGGCGGCGATCGACTTCGTCAAGGACCCGCTGGGCTTCCTTCTCCAGAAGCTCACCGAGGCCAACATCTGGTTCCTGCGCAAGATGCTGGAGCTGATCCAGAACACAACGAAGATCGACCTCACGTCGGCCGGCTTCCTGAAGCAGTACGCGATCATCTTCGCGGCCTCCAGCCTGCTCACCGTGGCCCTGTGGCTGATCGCCGTGGCCAAGCGGGCGGTCCGGGGGGTCGCCGTGACCACCGCCGTCTCCGAGGCAATCGGCTTCCTGCTCCTCCAGTTCGTGGTCAACGCGATGACGCCGGGCGCGATCGCCCTGTTGATGAAGGCGATTGACGAAGTCACGGCAGTGTTCGAGCCGTACGCGACAAGCAACTTCAAGCCCTTCCTGGAGAACATCCTCAAGGTGATGGCAGGGAACCCCACGGAGGGCGTGGGTCAGCTGCTGGTCGTCAACCTGATCATGATGTGCGGCGCGCTGCTGATGTGGATCGAGCTGCTGATCCGCAGCGCGGCGATCTACGTGGCCGTCGCGCTCGGACCCATCGTGAACGCTGGGCTCGTTGACCGTGATCTGTGGGGCAAGAGCAAGAAGTGGTTCGGTGCCCTCTTCGCGATCGGCCTGAGCAAACCCGTGCTCTTTGCCCTGCTCGGCCTCGGTGGAGCGATCCTCAGCGACACCTCGGGGAGCATGTCCGACGCGGTCTCCAAGACGCTGGTCGGTGCGCTGATCCTCCTGCTCGCCGTCTTCGCGAGCGCCACGCTCTACAAATGGGTGCCCGCCTTCGGCGACGAGATGGCCCAGCTCCACAACGACCGGAAGACTGCCCAGTCCTCGGGCCCGGCCGCCGCGATCGACGGTCCCGGCCAGCATGCGAATCGTGCGATCAACTCGCACGTGCAGGACTCTTTGGTCGGCGGCAGCGCAAAGGCGGCCGGTACCAAGGCGGCTGGGGCCAAGATGGGCGGCGGAACGGCCGTGGCCGGGCCGGTCGCCGCAGGGCTGGCCGTGGCGAAGGCCGGCGTCGACGTGGCGAAGAACAAGGCCGCGAACTCACCCGGCATGCAGGGCGCCGACGCCGCCAGCGGCGGCGGCTCCGAACAGCCGCAGAGCCAGCAGGGCAGCGACGACCAGGCCGGTTCATCCGGTGCTCCGGCCGCTGCGCGTCCCGAGGGAGCGACCTCCGACCCGGTCGTCAGCTCTCCGCCGGACTGGTCCTCTGCGGGCAGCCACGCAGCGTCCGGACGTCCACCGGGAACCAGCGAAGCCCCGAGTACGGCACAGCCATCGTCTCCGCCACAGACCTCCGCCCCGGCGGCGCCCACTCCGACGCCGCCTACCTCCCCCTCTTCTGCATCAGGAACCACCTCGGGCTCCGGGCCCTCGGTCACGCCCCCGCCGCCGTCGCGGCCGTCGGGCGGCCAGGCACCGGGACGGCCGACTCCCAGCAAGGACCAGTGACTGACCCATGGCGACTCGTACGTATCAATTCGGAAAGCACCGCCCCACGGGGTTGGTGGGCCGCCGTGACCTCGGCGAACAGGTCGTCCTCGGTGGCGGTGCCGCCGCAGGCATCCTGTTCGGCTACCTCTTCAACGGCGTGACGGCTATCGCCGCGACCTGCCTCGTCCTGCCGATCCTGCTCGCCCTCGTCATCGTGTACGCCCCGTACCGGCCGAAGGGCACCTCACAGCGGCGCACCCTCTACCGCTGGTGGCGGATCAACCGCTACCACCGCACGGCTCTCCGCCGTTCCGGCGGCGTGTGGGTCTCCCCGGCTTTCGAGGCCGGCGTGGGCCGCGGCGGCACCCCGCCGGACGCAGCCCTGGCGGAACCCGAGGGCATCACGGGCATGACGTGGGTACCGGTCACGGTCCGCGGGCAGCAGGCCGTCGTGGTCCTCCAGCCGGAGGCCCGCTGCGTCACGGCCACCCTGGAGATCGCCTCCCCCGGCCTGGGCGGCAAGGAGGTCGGGGAACAGATCGTCGCCCTGGAGCGCTGGGGCGAACTCCTCGACGCCTTCGGCAACGTCGAGGAACACCCGGTGAAGCGGATTCAAGTCCTCGCCCGGCAGATGAAGTCCGACCCCTATGCCCATCAGCGGTTCATCGCCCAGCGCGACGAGTCGGCGGCCACGGCCGACGCTCCGCAGTGGCTGAAGCAGTCGTACGACGTGCTGGCCAACGCTGTGTCCACCTCGGCCGAGGAACACCGGTACTACATCACCATCCACGCGAAGTTCACCCGCGACCTGGCGGCCGAAGGCGCGGCCCGAGGTACCGGTGACGAAGGGGTCGCCGCCGCGATGGCCGCCTACCTGGAGGAACTGTGGTCCCGCGCGGAGGACGCTGACCTCTCGGTGATCGCGCCTCTGGACGAGGGGCGGATGGCAGCGTTCATCCGCAACTCCTACGACCCTGACCACGCCATCTGGGACACCGACCTGCCGCAGGCGCACGCCTTCCCCCGCAATGTCGACGTCCGTAACGGGGCCCACGTCGCCACCCGCGCAGCGGGCTCCACCGACAGCTGGTTCCACGCCACAGCCGCCGTCGTCGGGTGGCCCACCACGCCTGTGGGCCCCGACTTCCTGTCGCCCCTGCTGATCGGGATGCCCGACGTGATCCGCACCATCTCGATCACCCAGCAGCTGGAGCCGAATGACAAGGCCGTAGAACGGATGCTCGCGGAGGACACGAACAACCAGGCAGAGATGCACCGCGACCGTCAGCGCGGTAGGAACATCGACCCCCGCGACCAGATCGCCGCGAGCGCCACCGGTTCGCGGGGCATGGCCCTGGCCTCGTCAGGCGCGGCCGGCTCCGCCGTCGTCGGCTACATCACCATCTCGGCTCGCAGCGCCGAGGAGCTGGAGCGCACGAAGCGGACGACCGCGTCCCGGGCCCGTAACGCCCACCTCCGGATCGAATGGCTCGACCTCGAACACGCCAGGGCGTTCGCCACCACCCTCCCCCTCGCCGGAGGCATCAAGTGACTGACCTGCTCGACCTCGCCCCGCTGTCCCCTATGCACGAGACGGTGCGCCGCCCGCTCTACACGGAGACGACCACCAGCCAAGCCCTGTACCTGCCCATCGCCCCCCCGACCCTCGGGACCGCGGGCGCGATCATCGGCCGGGAGCTGTATTCAGGGAAGGCGTTCATTTACTGCCCGTTCTCGGCGTTCGGCGACGGATTGCCCGGCGGGAACATGATCGTCATGGGTGACACCGGCCGTGGAAAGTCGGCTCTCACCAAGACCTACACCGCGCGACAGATCCGCCTCGGCCGTCAGGTGGTCGTGCTCGACACCAAGGAACAGAAGGAGCGGGAAGAGGGCGAGTGGGCCGCGCTCGGCCGCTCGCTCACCGGCAAGGCCCCGGTGAAGTTCGCCCCGGGCGGCGGTCGCGGTGCCTCGTGCATCAACCCGATGGACCCCGCCATCGCGGGCAAGCGGCAGATCGAACTGGTTCGGACGATCGTCGAACTCGGCCTGGGCAAGCCCCTGGACGAATTCGCCGGCTCAGCACTGCGTATCGCGATCCGCCGGGCCCACCAGCGGGCGAGCGACCTCGGCCGCACGCCCGTCCTGGCGGACGTCGCCGCCGCGCTCCGCTCGCCGGAGGAATCCGACGCCGCAGCCAAGCAGCGGACGCGGGATGAACTCCTCGGTGACGGCCTGGAAGCGTCCTACGTACTGGACCGGCTCTGCGGAAGCGAACAGGACGCGACCGGCGACCTCACCGGCATGCTCGACGGACCGACCAGCCTCGGCGTGGACCTCGACGCCGACATGATCGTCTTCGACCTGACCAAGGTCCCGTCCGGCGGCGTCGCCATGACGATCCTCGTCGCAGTCATCAGTGTCTTCCTCGAAGAGGTATGGCTGCGCCCGCTGTGCGAGTGCGGGACAGAGCCGGGTCAGCACGAACGCGTTGTAGTCGATGCGAACTCCGGCGCATGGGAACTGGGGCCGAACCCGGAATCGGGCTGCCGCCGCTACACCCAGCGCAAGCGCATCCTCGTCTGCGAGGAGGCATGGCACATCCTCGGAACTCCCCAGCTGGCCAGCCTGCTGGAGAAGTTCCTGAAGTTCGCTCGTGGCTACGGGCTGAGCTGCATTTTCATCGTCCACCACCTGTCGGACATTGACGACAGCCCGGAGACGCAAGCGGCTCTGAAGATGGCCGACACCATCGTCATCTACTCGCAGAAGAAATCCGAGGCAGAAGCCACAGTGTCCCGGCTGGGGCTGCCGTCCTGGACGGCCGAGCACATCATGCGCCTGCGCCGCGGGATCGCACTGTGGAAGGTCGGAGAGGTCATCTACCCCGGCGTCCAACACCTCCTGGTCGAAGCCGAGCAGCACCTGTGCTTCTCCTCCGGCTCGATGACTGACCTGACCAGCACCTCCCCGGACAACGCATGAGCAGCTACCGCCACCTCGCCGCCGCAGACCCCTTCCACGCAGATTCGGAGCGCGCCCCCTCCATGACCGTCACCACCGACGAGGCCACGCTCCCGACCGACGAGCACGCGGTGCGACAGGAAATCGACCAGCTGCACGCTGACGCCCTCGACCTCGCCCGGCGCACGAAGGCACTGGCCACCGTGCTGGACCACGGCGATTACTCCGCTGCCGGTGGCCGCGTCCGTACGGCCGTCACCCACATCTGGCGAGCGGCGGAAGACCTCCACAGTGCCTTCCACACAGCTCCACCGCGCTGTGCCGGGCCCGACGCGTCGATGTCCCGGCTGTGCGGCCGGCGGATGCGCTACCTCGCGGCCCGGGTCGCACGGAGGGCCGAGTAGTGGACCTCATGCCCAGCGGGATCTCCCTGGCCCTGTACGCCGTCACCGCTGTGTGCGCGGTGGCCCTGGTCACCCTCTGGATTCTGACCAACCGGGGCCGCCGCAACGCCGGGTTCGCCGCCAAGTCCCAGCTCAAGCGCCAGATGTCGGCTCAGGCGGTCCTGAAAGCCACCGAGATCCGCCCCTCACTCACCCGCGGTGAAGGCCAACCCGCCCGTACATCAGCGGTGAGCCTCGCGAAGGACCGCTCCGCCGGTTTCTGAACCGCCCCCCTCCTCGCCCACCTCGTTCCGGAGCACGTCATGCGCCACCCCCTCGATCCTCACGATTTCGGCTACTCGCTGGGGACCTCGCAACGCCCGAAGGGCGTAGAGCTGTGGTCCCGCGCCGACAAGGCATGCCGGGTCATAGGCCCCATGGGCAGCGGAAAGACCCTGCGGTTCTTCGCCCCGACCATCCGCAACTGGGCCGGTCCGGTCCTCGCCACCTCGACCAAGCCTGACTTGGTCGAATTGACCCTCGATGCACGGCGGCGTGACGGGCGCCCGGTCATGGTCTTCGACCCGCAGAACATCGCTCCCTCTCTGCCAAAGTTCCGTTGGACGCCGATCACCGGCGCGTCCGAAACGGAGGTGGCGATGATGAGGGCCAAGGCGTTCGTCGCCGGTTCTCGGACCCCCGGGTCCGCGGCACAGTCCAGTGAGGGCAGCGCCTTCTACAAGGGGCAGGCGTCCAAGATCCTCGCCGCGTTCTTGCATGCCGCCGCTCTCGACGGGGCCAACCTGGACTGGGTGCTGAAGTGGGCCCGCAAGCTGACCGACCCTGCCCCTCTCGGCATCCTCAACGCCCACCCCGGCGCCGGCCCCGGCTGGGCCGACATGCTCCGGACCGCCACCACGGGCGACAGCCGTACCGTCGGCAACACCGCCAGCACCCTCGACGCGGCCCTCGAACCCCTCATGCACCAGTCGGTGATCCGTGCTCTGCAAGGAGACGGAGAGGACCCTACGGACTTCCACGAGTTCCTCAACGCAGAAGGCACCATCTATCTGCTCGGCAAAGACTCGGAGGTGAACAGCGTCGCGCCGCTGACCACGGCGATAGCCGAGGACCTGCTAGACATCGCCGAGGCTCACGCCATCGCGTCCCCTGCGGGGCGGCTCGACCCGACCCTCCTGGCCGCTCTGGACGAGGCGCCGAACATCGCGCCGATCCCATCTCTTCGCCAACGCGTCGCCGACGGTCGGGGCCGCGGCATCACCGTGGTCTACGGCCTCCAGGGCTGGGCATCGGCCCGTGCCCGCTTCGGCGAAGACACCGCGAACGAGCTGGCCTCGTTCACCAACCACGTCGTGGTCTTCGGCGGAGCAAAGGACCCCGCCTTCCTCAAGGACATGTCCGACCTGTGCGGTCAGGTCGAACGGGAGCGCACCACGAAGACCACGAACGGAGGAGACCGCGGGGGCCTCTCAACCGCCACGCACATGGCTCTGGAACCGGTCCTGCGCGGGGACGAGATCAGGGCTCTGCCCGAGGGTCACGCCTTGGTGCTCGCGGACAACCTCCCCCCTGTCATCACCCGTCTCGACGGCATGTGGACCTGGGAGTCCTGGGCCGAGATCCAAGGTCACGTCCGCGACCTACGAGCGGCCAACGAGGCGGAGCGTTCACGCGAGGCCACCGCGAAGAAGAACCAGGCGAGAGCCCATGCATCTGCGTGGGCCAGCCGTGAGGAGGCGGCTGCCGCATGACGAATCCACTCGCTCACTTCGCGCCCTTCCCCGAACCGCCCGCGCTGATCTTGGAGTACATCGCGGCGCGGAGCGCGGAAGACTCCGTGGTCGATGGCCCCGCCCCGTGGGATCTCGGTGCTCTGTCAGCCGAGCTGATTGAGACGATGCCCGCATGGCTCGACTCCGTGTGCCGATGGCTGAACTGGACGTATGCCTGGCAGCCGCAGGACGTCATCCCGCCGTGCTGGACGAAGCACGAGGGCCTGGCGTACGAGATCGTGGCCCTGGCCTTCGCCAGAACCGACGCGTACGCGGACGCGGGTTCATCCGTGATCTGGCATGAGCAGTACGACCGGTTCCTCACCCGGATGAACAAGGCCCTGGGCAAGGCCGGCGACGAATGCCGAGTCGGACGGCACGAAGGCCGCCCGGCGCGCTTCCAGCTCGCAGCCTGGCCCGCTCCGGCCCAGGCAGACGCCGCCGAACAGTCGGGGCCTGCGGGACGAGTCGAGGAGATGGCCGGATGATGGCGGACCCCAACATGGTCTTCTCGACGGACCCTCGTCACGGACTGGTGGCGCGAAGCGGCTGGGAGCAGGAGGAAGCCCGAACCGTGCTCCGTGATCTTGGCTGGGAGTGGGCAGAGGAGCTGCACGCTCTCATCCCGCCGGACGACGTGCCGGAGGTCGACGCCGGGCTTCAGGCGGTGGAGGAACTGCACCTGCACGGTCACCGCACCGGGTACAGCGTGGGGCCGTACGGCACGATGCGGTTGACCCTGGACCGCGCGGAACAGGTGTTCACGAAGGTCACCAGACGGGAGAGTTCTGAGGCTCGACCTGACACGGACGATCAAAATGCTCACACCGGTAGGACCGAATCGCGGCGGTCGGCGTACGGCGACGTAGCGGTTTCACAGAGCCCCGTCGCGCCAGAGACCCCCGAGCCCCCGGCCATCTAACCGGCATCCGTGCTGTCCGTCAGTTGACCCAAGGCAACAGCCTCTCCCATCAGCAATCGAAGGGGTCCAGCGGTGTCGATCATCAAGCGCAGCTCCAGGGCCATCCTGTTGCACGGCGACGAGCTCGTCCTGATCAAGCGGACCAAGCCGGGGCGGGAACCGTACTGGGTGACGGTCGGCGGCGGCGTCGAGGACGAGGACGCGAGCATCGAGGACGCCCTGCACCGGGAAGTGTTCGAGGAGCTCGGCGGCGAGCTGAGCAGGGCCGAGCTGGTTCATCTGATCACCGACTCGCTGGAGGGTGGCGTAGGTGTCCAGCACATCTTCGCGGCGCGTCTGGAGCGGATGGACACCGAGGTCCGCACGGGCACCGAGTTCGACAAGCCCGAGCGGGGCGGCTATGAGGTCGTGCGGGTTCCGTTCACCGCGGAGGCTATCCGGCAGCTCAAGCTGATGCCGCCGGAGCTGGCAGAGTTCGCCGCTGGCAACGTCGAGGCCATCGCGACCGTGCTCGACACCCAGATTGCTTCCACCCGCCGGCACTCAGACAGCGCTTCGTCCCACCGAATGAATCGGTGGGACGAAGCAAGGCCTTCAGCCGCCGACAGCGTCCCTCCTCAGTGACGCGTCGCCTGGCCTGCTGTCAGGCATTGATGCGGGCGATCTTGCGGCCCGCCTTGAGGTAGAGCTCGCCGCCGTCGGCCGCGTCGACCTCGGTCAGGACCGCGGCCAGTGTCTGCTGGACGGCGGCCTCGGCGAGCGGGGTAGCGTGCTGTTCGCCGCCGGACTCGGCGATCAGGCGGAGTCCGTTCTGCTGAGCAATGCGACGGACGGCAGAGAGACTGGGGGCGAAGTGCAGCGTCTGGCTGAGCAGGACGCCCAGGGAAGTCTCGGCATGTTCCTTGAGGGAGACGACCGGGAGGTTCTGCGTGTCGCCGAAGGAGCGCTTGGAAAAGCGGGCGGTGAACTCGGCGCGGGCAACCTGGGCGGCGTCCAGGCCGTGGAGGGCAGCCACCACTTCGCCGGCGAGAATGCGCTTGACCGCCATGGGGTGTGCGGTGCCCTCGGCCAGGCGCTTGGTGATCACCTGGATCTCTTCGTCCGTCCACTCGGTCAGCAGCTTCAGGTACGGCTCGGTGACATGGTCGGGGATGGACATCAGGCGGCCGTAGACGTCGTCCGGGGTGGCAGTGAGGCCGACGTAGTTGCCCTTGCTCTTGCTCATCTTGGCGCCGGTGCCGTCAGTGCCCTCGATGAGCGGGGTGGTGATGACGACCTCGGGAGTCTGCTCCGAGATTTCCATGACCTTGCGGCACATCTGGAGGTTGAGGAGCTGGTCCACCCCGCCCAGTTCGACGTCGGCGGTGATGGCCACGGAGTCCATGGCCATGACGACCGAGTAGACGAACTCGGCGACGGACAGGCCCTGTCCCTCGGCGAGCCGGGTGCGGAAGTCCTCACGCTGGAGGGACATGGACACCGGCACGCGGGCCAGGATCTCCACGAGCTGGGGCAGGCTGACCTTGTTAAGCCACTCGCCGTTGAAGCGCAGATCGGCTCGGCCGAAGTCGATGAACGGCGTCACTTGCTGCTGGTAGGTGCTGAGGTTCCGAGCGATGTCGTCGTCAGTGAGGGCGGGACGCTCGGACGAGCGCCCGGACGGGTCGCCGATCTTCGCCGTGACGTCGCCGATGATGAAGACGACATGGTGGCCCATGCGCTGGAACCGGCTCGCGATGATGATCGGCACCGCATGGCCGAGGTGCACGTCGGGGGACGTCGGGTCGATGCCGTACTTGATGACGAACTGACGGGCCGCCGCCTGGGCGGCGGTGATCTTCTCGGCGAGTGCCGCGGCTGAGGGGATCATGTTGATCGCGCGCCCTTCGACCAGGGCGGCCTGCTCCCGAGGGGAGAGGTCGGAGAGGTCGAGAGAGCGCCGGGCTGTTGTCTCGTCCAGGAGCTGAGCGACCGTATAGTCCGCGCCCAGGTCCGATCCCTCGAGGATCTGCATGACGCGGGTGACGGACTCGCTCAGACGGCTCATGGCGCCGATACGCTCCTTTGTCTGCCAACTGGGTTGGCCAGTGCGGATGAGAAGTGGTGACCCTATCGTCGTGGCTGGTGCCGCCGCATTCGAATAGTCACTCTCGGTTTCGCCGCTCTTGATCATTCAAAAACAGGCGCCTGCGGTCGACTAGCCACGGTGCTCGAAAGCGCCCTGGTCCATGGAACAAGAGGGCCGCCCGAACACATCGATCAGCATGGTGGTGCGGCCTCCTTACGCTGGTGGATGTCAGGTTCCACCGGGCCACCCGACGCTTCGCCGGGCTCAACCGCTCGCAGCGAGGGGCGGGATGGTGCTGCATGACAGTTCGTGGCAGGGTCGTCCTCATGCGGATTCTCGTGATGGGCGGCACCTGGTTCCTTGGTCGGGCGATCGTTGACGATGCGCTTCGACGCGGCTGGGAGGTAACGACTTTCAACCGGGGTCGCTCCGGTGCGGTTGAGGGCGCCGACACCGTCCGGGGTGACCGGACCAGCCCCGACGACCTGAAGCGGCTTGCCTCACGCGGACCGTGGGATGCCGTGATCGACACGTCCAGCAGCGAGTTCCCACCCCGTGACGTGCTTCTCGCCACCGATATCCTGCGCCCGGCCGCCGCCCGGTGGGTGCACGTCTCCACAGTGTCCGTCTATCTGAGGTGGCCCCACCACCCGCTCACCGAGGACTCCCCGCTGTTGGAGTGCCCGCCGGACGCTGATGAGTCGTTCGGGCACACAGGCGCCGACGGCAGCCCAACGAAGTACGGGTTCCAGAAGGCTGGCGGAGAGGCTGCCGTGCGCGCCGCCTTCGGGGACGACGCGGTGTTCCTACGGCCGGGAGTGATCTTGGGTCCTGGCGAGTACGTCGGCCGCCTCCCCTGGTGGCTCACCCGTGCCCAGCGCGGCGGCCCGATTCTCGTCCCGGCGCCGGCCGCCCAGGTGATCCAGCCTGTGGACGTGCGGGACGTCGCCGCCTTCGCCGTCGATCAGGCTGCTGGCACCGATGACTCCGGCCGCGCGTTCAACATCGCCCACCCCGCAGGCATCAGCTGGGCCGACTTCATCGCCGGGTGCCTGGCCGTCACCGGTAGCACCGGAAGCCCGGTGTGGGCCGATGGGTCGACGCTCACCGCGCACGGTGTGAAGCAATGGACGGAGCTTCCGCTATGGCGCACCCACTCCGGGGTGTGGTCCGTCGACGCCTCCCGTGCCGTGGCGGCCGGGCTCCGCTGCCGTCCACTCGCCGACACCATTGCTGACACCTGGGCGTGGATGCAGGCAGACGGCCGGCCGGTCGAACACCCGCGGTGGGACGAGCACGGAGTGGACCCCGTCAAGGAAGCCCAAATCCTCGCCGCCCTCGGCCACTCGTAGACACAGGTGGGGGCGGGGGCAGCGTCAGGGCTCGAGAGCGAGGACTCCGCTCCCCGTGCCCAGCTGCCGCGGCGCCGAGAGACGCCCGAACTCCTCGATCTGTTCGCCGAGCATCACTGCCACCCGCGTCCCCCTGAACGCGGGGGCAGTCAGAGCCCGCCGCAAGCCGCCGGTGCGCTCCAACAGCCCCGCCACGCGCTGTTCCGCCGGGATGAGCCACACCGTCTCCAGCGTGGTCGCCGCCGCGTCCAGGTCGCCCCGAAGCACCTGCGCCGCGGCGAGGTCGGCCGCGGCCTTGCCCCGTACCGATACTGACTGCCGGGCCGGCGGCCGGGACGCCACCAGATCCAGCGCCCGCTGCGCCGTCGCCTCCGCCCCCGCCCCGTCGCCGACGAGCAGGGCGGTCGTGCCGTTGGACATCAGCAGTCGCTCCTCGTTGAAGGCGAACTCACCGCCGATGTCGTCATGCAGGGCGTCCCGCTCGCCGCTGTCCTGACGTGTGGATGCGACAAGCGCCCGGGTGGCCCGCTCTCGGTCCCCGAGGTGCCCGTGAGCGCGGGCCTCGATGGACAACAGCCGCCGCCTGGCCATGTCACCAAGACCGGCGTACGCCAGCGCACTCCGCGCATGCCGTACGGCCTCCGAAGGCCGACCCGTGAAATACGCGCAGATCGCCAAGGAGCCAGTGGCGTAGGCCCGTAGCGGATCGAACCGCGCCATCTCTCCGTACAGGGCCGCCGAACGGGCGAGACGAGCCGAGTCATCCAGGGCACCAAGGTCGAACGCGGCGGTCGACAGCAACGCGCACGCCTGCCCCGCCACGATCAGCAGGTCCTGCTGCTGCACGGGCACCTTGGTGAGTCCGCGTTGGTGCTCCGCCTCCGAGCGGAGGACCCTGGCCCGCCGGAACATCTCGAAGGCGCTCGCGGCGCCGTACGAGCGGGCGAGGGACAGGGCGTCATCGCGGAGCTGATCGATGGTCGTGTCGGATACGGACTGCGCGGCGGCAGCACCCGCCTCATCAGCGGCGTCACGTGCGGTCATGGCAATTTCACTTTCGAGGTTGTACGCAGTGGGAGGATCCGATGCCGAGGTCGACAGCGCAGGCGGTGGCCCGAACAGTGCCGAGGCCTCCACGTCGAAGAGCTGCTCCAGTACCCGGCAGGTGTCCGGCCCCGGCATGGTTTTGATCCGGCCCGACGTCCACCGCCGAAACTGTGCCTCCGATACCGACATGCCGTGCACGCCTGCCTGTGCGGCTGCACGCTCGAACGCCGTAACGAAGTCCCTGTAACGCCAATGCCGTTGCTGAACTAACACCCGCAGCAGCGTGGTCTGATCGCCCATCGGTCGCTCCCTCAAGGTCAGGAGACGGGCCACATCGCCCCGCTCCACTTCGTGCCTACTGGCCAACACCCCTGCTGCGCAATGGAATCCGTGCAGATGACATGGCGGCGCCACCTCCATGACACCCCGGTCACCCTGGCGAGCGCCAGATGACACCGCCTACGTCGTGGCCGTGACACCCGCACCAGGGGGATTCTTACGCCACTTCAAAGACCCCAGCGAAAGGGAGTGGACCGTGAGCAGCCCCCGGCTTCCCCGACGAACCCCCGGAGAGACCAGCACGCGCTACGAGGCCGTGGTGGCCCCGTACGCGGAGGCGGACGCCGGCACTACGTCGAACCGCCGGGATCTGCCCAAGGCCGCCGAGGCGTTCCGTAGCCGGAACGGCGACCCCTCCACCTGGAGTTCCGCCCAGTTCGACGCCTTCCTCGGCCTCGGGGGAGCTCAATGATCGCGACCATGGAGGCGAACCTCTGGGTCACGGAGGACACCGGGCACCGGCTCCTCGGCCAGGCAGTCGCACACCCCGCCAGCGGACGTCACGGAACCGTGGGCGCAGTCCTGATCTACGTATCGAAGATCACCGGTAGGCAGGTCAGGGAGGTGGCGCACATGCGCCCGATGGACCACTCGGGTCGGGAGTGGACCGCCGACCCGGACACCCTCCAGCCTCTCCGGCCGATCTCCCTGCCGGTACCGGACAGGGGCACGCACAGCTGAACAGAGACTTCCCGCCCGTTGGCCGGCCGATCGGTCGACAGAGGGCGGGGAACGGCGCCCCCGGGCGCCGCGCACGAAACCGGCGAGGTGCGTACGGCACCGGACCGGCGGCTAGCAGAACGGATCAGAACGGCCCGCCCCGGGCAGTCACCCTTCCATCAAGGAGATCAGCTATGCCGAAGCCCAGGAAAGAGAAGCAGAACCACCTGATCTACGCGGACGTCGTGGACTCCAAGTCCAAGGCGGGCGTGTGGATGGGGGAGCGCGCTTCCTTCCGTGAGAAGCAGGGCCGCATCCTGGAAGCCCTGAAGGACCGCACCGACTGGGTCAACCTGGAGGGCGCGGTCATGGTCATCAGCACCGAGCCCGCCGGCCTCACGGTCATCGCGCCGAACCCGACGCTGCCCGGTGTGATCGTCCTCTCCGACGGCGGTTCCCCCGCGGCCTCCGCCCGGCTCCAGGCCGACGCCGAGGACCAGGTCCGCGCTGTCATGGCCGAGCTGGGCATCGCCGAAGAGGAAACGGCGGCCTGACCCAGTGGCCACTCCCCAGCTGCTGTGGGGGAAATACTTCCAGTACGACCGGGACGGCGAGGCTGTCCTCCTCGACCCGGTCACGCTGGAGAGTGTGCTTCTCGACTCCGGCGAGGTCTCTGACCTCGCCGGGGTCCCCCCGACCGCGACACACTTAGCCCTCGCCGGGCTCGGCTTCACCCAGGACGGCCCCGCGGCCGACCGCCGTGAAGCACTCCGCCACCGCCTCCACACCCTGGGCATCGACCCGACGCCGCGCCGGATCAGCGGCCTCCGGGTAGTGCTCACCGACCGCTGCAACATGGCATGCACGTACTGCTTCGTCGACACCAACAGCGGCAAGCCGGACATGACGGAGCAGGAGCTCGCCGCTGGCCTTGAGTTCCTGTTCGAGCAGAACGCGGGGCAGGAGGAGGTCTCGATCCAGTGGTTCGGCGGCGAGCCGACCATCCGCTTCGACCTCATGCAGTACGGCGACGAACTCGCCGACACCCTCGCGGCCCGCTACGGCGTGGCGCGGGTCCGGCGCACGGTCGTCACCAACGGCGCTCGCCTGACGGACGAGGCCCTCGACCACTTCGTACAGCGTGAGTACGGGGTGGGCATCTCCATCGACGGTCCGCCGGGGATCAACTCGGCGAACCGGCTGCTCCTCGGCGGGCAGCCGGCGGACGACCGTATCCGCCGCAACGTCCGGCGCCTGGTCGAGGCGAAGGGCCTGCACGTCGGCTGCAACCTCACCCCGACGGCGTCGAACATCGGGCGCTTGGCCGAGAGCGTGCAGTGGATCATCGACGACCTCGGCCTCAAGTTCATCTACGTCAACACGCCCATCCCCACCGGGGGCGAGTGGCGGGTGAACGGCACGGACCTGGCCCGGGAGCTTTACGAGGCCCGCCTGACCGCACTCGGGAAGGGCGGGATGCTCTTCTCCGTCCTCGACCGGGCCTTCCAGGCCCTCGACACCCGCCGGCCGATGCTGTTCGACCACATGCAGGGGGACCGCAGCCTCAACGCCGCCCTGCTGCCGGGCGACCGGGTCAGCGTGTGCGACATCAATTTCACGGAGCCCTCGTTCCTCCACACACTCGACGAGTTGCGGTCGGACCCCAGCCTCCTCACAAGGGCGACGAAGAAGGTCGCGCCGATCCCCGCGTGCGGCGACTGCCCGGCGCTGGCCATCTGCGGCGGCCCGTCCCGCAACGAGCAGGCACTCATCGGCGGCAGCACCCCCGACCCGCAGATGTGCGCCTTCTACACCAGCACCGTGGCCATCGCGGTGTGGGACAACACGGGGGTGCAATGAGCGTCCCCGTCCGTACAGCGCTGGTCTCGACGGCTGGGCACTGCGAGGTCGCGTGCAGTTTCTGCTTCCGGGCCGACCGGGCTCGCGGCTTCCTCACCACGGCGACGTACACCCGTGCCCTGTCCCGGCTGAAGGAGACCGGGGTGGAGGGCGTGTGCCTGACCGGTGGTGAGCCGACCCACCACCCGGAGCTCCGGCAGCTCGTCCGCCTGGCACTCCAGTTCGGCATGACGGTGTCCATGGTGACCTCGGCCCGCTCAGATTCGGAGGTCTCTGCCCTCGCCGAGGTCGGTCACCTTCTGACCAACGTGACCGTCTCCGCAGACTCTCAGGGCGCCATGACGCTCGGCCGCACTACCCGGACCGCAGCTTCGGCTGTCGCGACGCTGGACGCCGTGGACACCCCTTCGAAAGTCCTGCACCTGACCTACTGGGATGTGGACGGAGAGGAAGCCACACAGCTCGCCGGCCTCGTGACGGGGAAGGGGATCGACGTCCAGCTCAGCCCCGTCCTCCTCTCCGAAGACGCCCTGCGCCGGGACGGTCAATCGGTCCAGGACTCCCTGATGCAGAGGGTGCGCGATACGGCGGCGCTCGGTCAGCACTTCCGCTTGTCAAACGGCTACCGGACCTACCTTGACGATCTTCGGCGGATGCAGCTGTCCGCGGAGGAGAGCCACCCATGCCGGTCGGCAACCCTCTACGTGTCCGCCAAGGGCGAGGTGCGGCACTGCCCCTACGGCGCATCCGAGATCAGCGTTCATGCCCCGCGTACCGAGATCCGAGCCTTCCTCGAAGCGCCGGCCACAGACCGCGTCGTACCCGACTGCGCCGCCATCTGCCGACCCGCGACACGCGACTGCGCGGCGGCCTGACCTTGGAGGTCCACGTGCACCCGTCGGTCTCCGTCACCGACCCCGACGACTTCAGCACCCACTGGAGGCAGCCGCCGAACTTCCGTATGCAGGTCTCGTTCGACTACCTGTTCCTGCCTGCCATCGACATCCTCGACCACATCCGCCGGGATGACGAGGTGCGCTTCACGATCCTCGGCGAGGACGACTGGGCAGTGCGCATGGAGCGCACCGCCGCGTTCCGCACGGCCCCGGTCGAGGAGATCGCCACGTGGCCATTCCGGCTGGTGCACTTCAACCTCGCCCGGTTCTACGACGAACTCTTGGCCGGCTTCCAGGAGGAAGTCATGGTGCCCTGGCGCACCTACCTGTCGGCGCAGGGATTCACGTGGCAGCGGTGCGCGCCAATCCTGTTCCTGTCCACCGAAGGCGCGGCCTCGACCTACCACAACGACAACTCGCACGGGCTGGTCTGGCAGGTCCAAGGGGTCAAGACCTTCCACAGCTACCTCAACCCCGACAAGCACCTGGCGCCCGAAGCCGCGGTCCTCGGAGAAACCACAGCCGAGGTTCCCCCGCCACATGACGGGGCGGACCGGCAGTCGGTGACGATGCAGCCAGGTGACCACCTGTGGAGCCACGCCCTGACGCCGCACTGGGTCACAACCGAATCGCCGCTCGCGCTCAGTGTCACCCTGTCCCACGGCGGCCTGTCCCGCCGCGGACAGTACGCCGACCGCGAGCTGGCCCTGCGCGACCACTGGGACAAGAACCCCGCCGAGGCATGGACCCTCGACCTGGGCCACACCCGGTACTGAGCGAGCCCCAGCTGCCCCACCGCCAGACAGGCGGTGGGGCAGCGGTGCGTCTACCCCTGACTCAGGGGGTGAGGCGGTTCGGGCCGCGGAACAGGAACGCGGCCTCGCGGATCGAGTCCAGGCCGAGCATGACCATCAGGATCCGGCCCAGGCCGGCGCCGAGGCCGCCGTGGGGCGGGCAGCCGAAGCGGAAGATGTTCATGTAGTCCTGCATCGGCTCGGTGTCCATGCTCTTCTCCTCCGCCTGCTTGAGCAGCACGTCGGAGCGGTGCTCACGCTGGGCACCGGTGGTGATCTCCAGGCCCTTCCAGAGCAGGTCGAAGCTGAGCGTCAGGTCCGGCCGGTCCGCCGGACGCATGTGGTAGAAGGGCCGGATGCTGGCCGGGTAGTGCGTGATGAACACGAACTCGTGGCCCGTGAGCTCCTTCATGTGGGCGGCGATGGTGCGCTCACCTTCCGGGTCCAGGTCCTCCTTGACGCCTTCGGGGTCCCAGCCGCCGGCCCGCAGGATCTCCTGCGCTTCGGCCATCGTGATCCTGGGGAACGGAGCCTCCGGCACGACGACCTCGATGCCGAAGATCTCCTGGATCGCCTCACCGTGGACCTCTGCGACCTTCGCGATGGCGTGGGCGAGCATCCGCTCCTCGAACGCCATCACGTCCTCGACGTCGTCGATCCACGACAGCTCGATGTCCACGCCGGTGAACTCGGTCGCGTGACGTGAGGTGTACGACGGCTCGGCCCGGAAGACAGGCCCGATCTCGAAGACCCGGTCGATCCCGGCGGCCACGGCCATCTGCTTGTAGAACTGCGGCGACTGCGCGAGGTAGGCCGAGCGGTCGAAGTACCCGAGCTTGAACACCTCGGCTCCAGACTCCGAGGCGGTGCCCATCAGCTTCGGCGTGTGCATCTCCGTGCAGCCGTTCTGCATGGCGTACTCGCGCAGCCCCTGTTCCAGGGTCGTCTGCGCGGCGAACACCATCTGCGCGGTGGCCCGCTTGCGCACGTCGAGAAAACGCCAGTCGAGCCGGTGCTCAGGGCCGGTGTGCTCGTCGATCGGCAGGGGCGTCTCCGCCCGGTTCAGCACCTCGACCGTTTCAGGGACGATCTCCAGGCCACCCAGGTTGACCTGGGCCGCCTCTACGACACGGCCGGTGATCCGGACGGCGGACTCGGGGGTAAGCGATTCGATGGCCGCTTCGAGCGCGCCGCCGTCGCGCTTGTGGGTCACCTGAGCCATGCCGGAGTGGTCCCGCAGGATGACGAACTGCATCTTGCGCTGCAGCCGGAGTGCGTTCACCCAGCCGGAGACGGTGACGGTCTGGTCGAGGTGCGCGCGTAGGTCGGAAACCAGTACGCGGCTAGTGGTGTGGATCATCGCAGCCCTCCAGGGGCGTCGTCATGATCCCTTGGAAGCGTGGGCGAGAAGGGTACTCGCGGTGCCACCACGCCTTTGCCACCGCCAGACAGCGGCGGCCTCATTCAGCCCGATGACGGGGGCAAACCGGCGGGGCATTGGGCCCGGGGGCCTTTCCTCCCCGCGCTCAGGAGGGTCTTCACCATGGGGCACGAGTCCGCCTTCACAGCTGCCGGCGGCTCTCTCTGCTCGCGTGATCCGTGGCTACTCGTCTCCATCGACGCGTTGAGATGAGGATACGGATACGTTCAGGCTCGACGCAACGGAAACGATCGAGACACGCTTCTGGAATTGCCCACAGCAAGGGCGGCAGCCTCGGCTGGGGTACACCGATCGACCTATCCCGACCGTCTGCGCTGGCGGAGGCTCCCAGCCGATTCTCTCCGGTGCCCGCAAGACCCTCACCGACGCCCGAGACAGCGGCCGCTGGAAACCCCCGTGCCAAGGGGGTACGGCGAACGTGCTTCTCCCGCCCCCGTTCTCCGGGCGTGCGCCTGTGCTTCGGCGACCTCGGCGGCCAAGCAGTCGCCATCCAGGGCCGCGAGGACGGCATCCGCGAGACCCCCGCCGCGAAAATCCGCGCCTCCCTCGCCTACTACCGCCCGTTACTCCCCGAAGCCGACTGCGAAGCGCAGCTGCACGACACCACTGTCTGGGGGGAGAGCCCGCCAGCGCCAATCCCTTCCTCCACCTCAAGAGAGGAGACTGCACAGGGTGGTTCGACAACTACGCTGAAAGCTTCGAAACCATCTGGGCCGCCGCACGGTCCTGGATTCCCGACCAGAAGGGGACCGCCGCACATGGGCAGAACTGAGTACTACAACGACCCCGCCGCGCCAAAGGCGAACACCCTAATCCCGGCCAGCAACCTGCTCGTCGTCGACAACAGCGGCGCCATCCTGCTCCAGCGGCGCCGCGACACCGGCCAGTGGGCCTTGCCCGGCGGAGCCCAGGACATTGGCGAGACCGCAGCCCAGTGCGCCGTGCGTGAATGCCTGGAGGAGACCGGCATCGAAGCCGAAATCAGCGGATTCCTCGGGGTCTACACCAACCCCCACCACATCGTCGCCTACTCCAACGGCGAGATCCGCCAGCAGTACGAGAACACCTACATCGGCCGCCCTGTCGGCGGTGAGCCCACTATCAACGACGAGGCTGACGGAGTCCACTTCGTCCAGCCCGCCGACCTCGACCAGTACGACATCCACGCCAGCATGCGCCAACAGATCGGTGACTACCTCGCTGGCACCTTCCCCTATCTTGGCTGAGCCATAAGCTCGGCCGCTCGAGCTGCCGCCCCTTGCGAGGGCGACCCGCCTCGGAAGTAAGACGCTGAGCTCAGCGTCTGCCACCCACGTCGCCCAACCAGCCATCAACTCATCCAAGGACTGCCATCTGGCCCGCAGCTCGTGAGCACCGAGATGCCGTCCAGAATCCGTGTGACGTCCGAGAGAGAGTCGAGTACGAGGTCGGCACCGGCCTGGGTAAGTTCGGCGGCCGTGGTCTTGCCCGATGCGATGCCGATGACGGGGGCGCCGCCTTCGAGGCCCGTTCGGACGTCCTCCAGCGAGTCCCCGATGATCACGGTGTTCGAGCGGGTGAAGACCAAGCCGTGTTTGGCCTGGGCGCGCTTCTGGGCGATGGCGACGAGCGCCGGCCGGTGGTGGTCGTCGGAGGCGAATCCGCCGATCTCGGTGTCGAGGAGGCCGTCAAGGTTGAAGGCGGCGAGCTTGAGCACGGCGTTCGGCTTGAGGTTCCCGGTCACGGCGGTCGGAATCAAGCGAGGGTGATCGTGTACCGCCCGCAGCGCGTCGGCGGCTCCTGGCATGAGAACGCCCTGTGTACGCAGGTCCTCAGCGTGTGCGGCGAGGTGGACCGGCAGGAGATCCACCATGCGCGGCAGCAGAACAACGACGTCGTCTTCCTGGACTCCGTTGTCGATCAGGAGCGATCGGATCGCCAGGGGCATGGTGACGCCGGTGCCGCGGGTCGGCAGGTGTTCCGCGGGGCGCCCCACGACTTCGGCGAACGTCTCGCGGTAGACCTGCCGGTCGATGTCGCCGACGTACAGCAGAGTGCGGTCGATGTCCCACAGCACGAGGACCTGCTGGGCCTGGGTCACGTTCAGCTCCTTGCACCCGTCACTAGAGCGGCACGGTCGATCAGCTCCCGAGCGTACGGGCTCTGACTCACAGGTTCGAGCTCGCCGAGCATGGTCTCGACGTGCTCGTTGAGACGGGCCGATTGGAGCTGTTCAGCAAGGTCGAGCGCCTGGTGTGCCGTGGCGCAGCCTGCTTCGAGCTCGCCCTTCCGGAGGTAGGCGGACGCCGCGCGGGAAAGAAACAGGGCGTTGGTGCGCTGGTCTGCCGGGTTGAGGGCCTTTCGCGCCTCGGTGAAGCTGACGGCGGCATGGGGCGCATCGTCCAGGTCGAGATAGGCGCTGCCGGACTGGCCGTGGATCTCGCCTTCGTTGATCCAGTACAGCCAGTGGGGGTCGAACTCGGAACGCCCCCGGGCGCAGAGTTCGGCTGCCTCGCCGAGCGCGATGAGGGCTGCCTGCCGTTCGCCGAGCTTGGCGTGTCCGCGTGCCTGCCGGGTCAGCAGCATCGCCTCCAGGGCGGGGGTGCCCAGGGTCCTGATCTGCTCGCGGGCGGCTCGTGCCGCGGTGACCGCGGTGCGTGGCTGGCCGGTGGAGTAGCCGTGGATGGCCAGGTAGGACAAGGCGCCGGCCCCCAGGCGGTCGTCGCCGGAGACCTTAGCCGCGCGGAGCGCGGCGAGCAGGTAGCTCTGGGCGTGGTTGTGACGCCCGGAGTCGAAGGCGAACCAGCCGGTCTGTGTAGCGGTGTCGGCGACGATGGCGGCCAGGCGGCGGCCGATGTCCTCGGTGTATGACGCCTTCTGCAGAAGGCGTTTGAGGAGTTCGAGGTGCGCGTCGCCGAGCTCGGTGAGGGTCCCACTGCCGGCGCTGGCATCCATGATGCGCAGGTGGTCGGTAGTCGCCTGCAGGTTGTCCAGCAGTTCTGGGGCGAGCTGGCTTCCCTCCGCGGCGCGTTGAAGGGGCTCTGCCTCAGCGGTCCCCCAATGGTGGACGAAGGCGGTGAGCGCGATGCCGCTCACCGTAAGGAACTGCCGGCGGTCAATCACGTCGCCTCCAACCGCGTTGTCCAAGGCCGCCACCATACGGGCCGCGGTCCAGGGCAAGGTTGGGTCGAGATCTCCGGCCGACTGGTCCACGGGCGGCTGAAGCGGTCTGCCCACTGACCGTGGGACCGGGAGCTGTACGAGCTCGGCGGGTGCGCCAATGCCTGCGACAAATTCGATGATCTTGTCGATGTTGGTGAGGCGGCGGCTGCCCGACTCCAGCATGGACAAGAACGCCTGGCTCAATCCTGTGAGCTGGGACATGTCCTCCTGGCGCAGAGAGCCTCGCTGCCTGATCAAACGGCTGGCCTTGCCGAAGTCAAGGGCTGCAAAGGCCTGTCGGACATCGACGTCTTGCCACACCCGCTCCGGTACGGCGGGTAACCCAGGGGCGGAAGGGATGCGAGATCGCGCGCAAGCGGAGCAGAGCCCGTCCGGGTTGTACTGGCTGAGCCGGCAGCCGCAGTCATCGCACTGTCGCAGCGCCTGCTGGGCCACCCGTACCTCCCCTAACGAAAGTGCGCGCCGGCCGCCGGCGTAGACCGCCGAAAACCGAGATCACCTCAGTGATATCACCGGCGGAATGTGCGCACCGGGCGTTTCCCGGTCAGCCTTGTGCCTCAATCAGCCTCTGTTCAGGGCCGATTACCACTCGCAGCACGAACGCATCCGGGCCTGTGTACCTCTCGCACCGGTTCGTCGGCAATGTCGTCGGGAATGGGCTTGGGCCCCGCTGCGGGGGACTTGGGCCGGGAACGAGCCGCATCACCGACGGTTCGGAAGGGGGACACATCCATGGCGGTCAGTATCTCCGCTGTCGTGCTGCTCGCGGTCCTCGTCGTCCTCTTCGTCAAGAAGGGCGGACTGAAAGCCGGGCACGCCGTCGTGTGCGTCCTCCTGGGGTTCTACCTGGCCAGCTCTTCGATGGCCCCCGCGATCGCCGAGGTCGCGACGAACGTCGCGCGTCTGATCAGTGGGATCAAGTTCTAGACCGGGCGCTGGCAGTCCGGTGGCTCTCTCCGGCCGCGCAGCGATTCCTGTCCGGCACCAACGTCCCCCTCTGTCGAGGAAGCATTCGATGACCGAGAAAAGCATGACGCAGCCCTGTGCCGCGATCGAGAGCACGAGGTTTCAGCTTTCCCCGCCCTCGACTGCGACCGGCGACCACCCCGGTCACGGGGCGCACTGATGCGCCCCGTGTACCACCCGGCCGGCACCGACGAAGCCCTCGGTATGGCCATGGTCGAGTTGCAGGCCGGCCGGTGGAGACCGGCGCGTGACTTGCTGGCCGCAACCGGTGGGCAGTGGGGGCTGCGGACGTCGCGTACGCAGGTGCTGGCGGTCACCGCTGCCCACTCCGACGTGATGGGCGTGTGGCTGGCGGAGGAGCCGAACAGTTACGACGCACAGGTGATGCGTGCCCGCGTGTCGGTGGAGCGAGCCCTGCGCGCCCATCACCAGCAGCACGCAGGCGCTGCGGCATTGGAGGAGGCTGCACGGCAGGCCTCGCTGCTGATGGCGCACCGGGAGCCGCGGGATCCGGTGCCCTGGATCTGTTTGCTCGCCCTCGCCCAGATCGATGGACGCCAGGTGCGCCGGGAGCATCGTGAGGTCTCGGCAGAGCCGATGCTGCCGAGCGGGCCGTGGGGGCTGCTGCACGGGATCAACCAGCGCGACCCGTACAACCGGGAGGCGTACCACCGGATACTGCAGTTCATACTGGCCCGCCCCGTCCCACCGGCGGCCTCACTCGCCGCTGTCTTCGACTTCGGCCGATGGGTGGCCTCGTGGTCGCCGGCGGGTTCCCCGTTGCTGCTGTTGCCGCTGTACGCGCTGGTCGAGCAGTGCCGGCAGCAGTCCCTCCAGCACCGTGCCGATCCGCTGTGGCGTCGGCAGTGGGCGCAGGAGCCGACGATCACATACACGGTTAAGGCGTTCCACCACTGGTTCAAGCAGCCGGACACCGCGCCGCGCTCGGTGACAGACCTGCACCACCTGGCGTACGCCTTGTGGGCAGGCCACCGGTTCGTGGAGGCCGCCGAGGTGTTCACAGCCGTGGGCACCTACGCCTCGCGGGAGCCGTGGGCGTCCGTCCATGAGGACCCGAACCATCCCGACGGCGGCGAGGTTCTGCTGCTAAGGGCCCGTCGGGAGTCGCTGTCCTTCGCACGCACCCACGCACCTCGCGCCGGACCGGTGCGCTGACCGTCGCGCACAGCAAAACGTGACTTGGCATGCACCTGACCTTTTGTCCTCGTTCCACCCATTCCATGGAGGATGTCCAGTGTTACGAACACGCCCGGCTCGCCCCGCGCCGGCAGCCCAGACAGATGACGCATTCCTTCGGGAACTGGGCTACGAGCCGGTGCTCGCCCGCCGCATGGGCCCCTTCGGCAACTTCGCCATCAGCTTCTCGGTGATCTCCGTGCTGAGCGGCTGCATGACCCTGTACGGCTTCGGTCTCGCGACCGGGGGGCCCGCCGTGATGATGTGGGGCTGGATAGCCGTCGGCGCCATGGTGATGCTCGTCGGAGCCGGCCTCGCTGAGGTCACCTCCGCGTACCCCACCTCCGGTGCCCTCTACTACCAGGCCGAGCAGCTCGGTGGGCGCAAGTGGGGCTGGTACACCGGCTGGCTGAACCTGCTGGGCCTGCTCGGTGCGATCGCCGGCATCGACTACGGGGCCGCGCTGTTCACCGGCGCCTTCTTGAACCTGCAGTTCGGCTTCGTCCCGACGCCGGGCAAGATCATGGCGATCTACTTCTGCATCCTCGCGCTGCACGCCACCCTCAACCTCTTCGGGGTCCGGTTGGTGAGCATCCTGAACTCCATCAGCGTGTGGTGGCACCTGGGCGGGGTCGCCGTGATCGTCGGCGCGCTGGCGATCGTGCCGTCACACCACCAGTCCCCGTCCTTCGTGTTCGGGGAGTTCGTCAACAACACCGGCTGGTCCAGCTCGCTGTACGTGGTGCTGATCGGGCTGCTGCTCGCCCAGTACACGTTCAGCGGGTACGACGCCTCCGCGCACCTGTCGGAGGAGACCACCAACGCACAGGTCTCTGCCTCCCGCGGGATCATGCGGGCGATCGGCTGGTCGTGGCTCGCGGGGTTCGTCCTGCTGGCCGGACTGACCTTCGCCATCCAGGACTACGCCGCCACCCAGGCCAGCGCCACCGGGGTGCCGCCGGCGCAAATCTTCCTCGACGCCCTTGGCGTCGCCGGCGCGAAGGCCCTGCTGCTCGTGGTGATCGTCGCGCAGCTGTTCTGCGGCAACGCCGAGACCGCCGCCGCCAGCCGTATGGTGTTCGCCTTCTCCCGGGACGGCGCCCTGCCCGGCTCGAGGTTGTGGCGTCACGTCGACGCCCGCACCGGCACCCCGACCCGCGCCGTGTGGCTTTCCGTCGGCGTGGCCGCCGTCCTGGCGCTGCCGTCGCTGTATAGCCCGACCGCGTACGCCGCCGTCACCGCGATCAACGTCATCGGGATCACGCCCGCGTACGCCATCCCGATCTATCTGCGGATCCGCAACCGCCACCGCTTCCAGCCCGGCCCCTGGAATCTGGGCCGCTGGGGTGTGCCTGTCGGCGTGGTCGCCGTGGTCTGGGTGGTCTTCGTGACCCTGCTGTTCTGCCTCCCCCAGACCCGGCCCGAGTCCGGCCTCGTCTCCGTGACCACGTTCAACTACGCACCCATCGCCCTGCTGGTCGTCCTCGCCCTGGCCACCGTGTGGTGGCGCGTTGCAGGACGGGACTACAAGGTGCCGACCGCGGCGGCCGACGCGGGCTCGGGCATGGCCCGGATCCAGGAAGAAGTCATCTGATGACCGCTCCTGCCACCCAGACCGGAGCAACGCCTCGCCCGAACGGCCCGTCGCAGCGTGATGCCGATACCGCCTCGACCGCCCCTCGGCGGCCGGCCCGGGCGTTCAGCGTCGACGAGCTGCGCAAGGCCGTCGGAGCCGGCGTGATCGACACCGTTCTCCTCGCCGTGCCGGACCTGCAGGGCCGCCTCAAGGGCAAACGGTACGGGGCGCGGCACTTCCTCGACCGTGTCCTCGACGGCGGCGCGGAGATGTGCGCCTACATCCTGGCCACCGACGTCGACATGACGCCCGCCGACGGATTCGCGCTCACATCCTGGGCGAGCGGGTACGAGGACATGACGGTCGTGCCGGACCCCTCGACGTTGCGAACCCTGCCGTGGATGCCGCGCACCGCGCTCGTCCTCGGCAACGCGATCGGCCTGGACGAGGAGCCCATCGAGGTTGCGCCGCGGCAGATTCTGCGCCACCAGCTGACCCGGCTCGCCGCCCACGGGCTGCACGCCCAGGCCGGCCTGGAGACCGAGTTCATGCTCTACCGCGGCACCTACACCCCGACCGTCGGCATCGGCCCGGGCGGAATCGTGCCGGTGACCGAGGAGAACCTGGACTACGCCCTCGACCACACGCCGGACACCGACCGGTTCTTCCGCCGCCTCCAGGGCTCACTGTCCAAGGCGGGCATGCCCGTGGAGGCGATCAAGACGGAAGGTGCGCCGGGCCAGGTCGAGGTTACGTTCCCCTACGGCCCTGCGCTGCCCGCGTGCGACAAGCATGTCGTCTTCAAGCACGCGGTGCGCACCCTCGCAGGGCGGTCCGCCATGACGGCCACGTTCATGGCCTCCCCCCAGACCGGCATCGCCAGCGGACTCCACCTGCACGTCTCCCTTACGCGCAGTGGCAATCCCATGCTCTCCGATCAGGCCGGACGGCTGTCCGAGACCGGCGAGCAGGCAATCGCCGGGCTGCTGACGGCGCTGCCGGGGCTCGCCCCGCTGTACGCGCCGAACGTCAACTCCTACAAGCGGTACACGCCTGGCTCCTTCGCCCCCACTCGCATGACGTGGGGTTGGGACAACCGCACGTGCGCCGTGCGGCTCACCGGCCACGGGGCGGGCCTGCACCTGGAGATCCGCGTGCCGGGGGCGGACGCGAACCCGTACCTCGCTCTCTCCGCCGTTCTCGCTTCGATCATCCACGGGATCGACCGGCAGCTCACCCCGCCGGCACCCTGCATGGCCAACGCCTACGAGGCCACCGAAGCGCCCCTCCTGCCCCTCACCCTCGACCAGGCCCGCTCCGCGTTCCGGCACAGCCCCGTCGCCCAGGAGGCGTTCGGGAAGGAGGTGGTCGAGCACTACGCCCAACTCGCGCAGCTCGAACTCGACCACCACCGCGGCATCGTCACCGACGCGGAACAGGCCCGCTGGTTCACCCGAGCCTGATCCCGCCGCACCAAGACCAGACTCCGGCCGGGAGCGTTCCCCCCCTCGGCCGGGGTCTGACCAACCTGCACCACCACGCCGCCGCCGAAACGAAGGGACCCCCGCTCATGCCCGCACGGCCCGCTACGGCCGCCTCACATCCGACCCCGGCACAGGTGAAGATCGCTGGAACAATCGCCCAGGGCATGAGCACCGCCAAGGCGGCAGCCGAACTGGGCCTGTCCGAGGGCACCGTCGCGATCCAGATGTCGCACGGGAACCGGCGGGCCGGAGTACGCCACCGTCATGCCCTGGTCCACGCGTGCTACGTCACCGAGCAGCTGGCCCGGCCGGAGCCGACAGCGCCACCGCCCGGCGGCGTCGACGACATCGAGACCAAGATCCTCTGGTCGCTCGCCCTGGACGGGACCTATGCCGAGATCGCAGAGCACTGCGGCCTCTCCCACGACGGGATGAAGAAGCGGATCCGAGCGCTGCGGGCGCGCTGGGGCGCCGAGCACGACCCACACCTGATCACCCTCGGCTGGATGTTCGGCGTCCTCGACGCCTCCCACGGAACCGGCGGCCACCAGGTCACCTAGCTGGAGACCGGCCACGTTGTCAGTGGCCTTTGGCAAGCTACTCCCCCACACAACAAGACCACACTGTGCACTCACTCCGTCACTTTATGTGAGCACCTGGGTGGGTGGCCGATTGGAAGGGCGCATCGGCATGACCGACATCCCTGCGAGGATCGAAGACCTGATCACCACGGTGGCCGGCACCTTCGAGCTCGTCGCCGAGCATTCATGGCCCGGCCCCGACCGCCCCCGAGTCTGGGAAGTACGAGGCAGTGACGGCCAGCGGCGGTTCGTCAAGCGCCATGCCGGTCCGCAGGGGCACCGCCGCGAGGTTGAGGCCTACCAGCGGTGGACCCACTGGCTCGGTGCTGGGCGCGCTCCCACGCTGGTCGCGGCCGACACCGAAGCGCTGGCCATCGTGATCACGCCGGTCGCCGGACGCAGCGTCCGCAGCCACCCTCTGGACGGCAAGGAGGAGCTGGAGGCATACCAGCAGGCCGGCTACTTGCTAGCGCTGCTCCACTCCGCGCCAACCGGCACGGCCTCGCACTCGGCCAAGGGCGAGGACGAGGGCGAGGACGAGTGGGCGGCAGCCGTGGAGAAGATGCTCAACCACGCCGCGCTGTACCTGCCGGCCGATGTCGGCGTGATGCTGCGCGACCTCACCCGGGAGCGCCCCGGCGAGCTGCCGGCGCACGTGTCCCACGCCGACTACCAGCCCAGGAACTGGCTGTGGGACAGCTCCACCCGAACCTTGCGGCTGATCGACTTCGAGCGGACCTGCGTCGAGCCCGCCGTGAAGCGCGATCTCCCCCGCCTCCAACTGCGCATCCTCGCCTCCCGCCCCAATGTCCGCGCCGCCTTCTATGACGGCTTCGGGCGCGACCTCACCCCGGCCGAACAGCACGCCTGTGTGGCCTACGGCGCCCAGGACGCCGTGAGCGCCCTGCAGTGGGGCCTGGAGCACCGGGACGTGGAGACCGTCGACGCGGCCCACACCATGCTCGAAAGCCTCCGGGCCCACTACAACCACGGCCGCATGTACTCCTCGTCCAGGGGGCGGTGACCGTCATGGAGGAGATGAACTGGGAGGACGAGATGACGGCAGAGGTGCTGGCCGACCGGTACGGCATCGAGGCCGAGTCCGTCGAGCAAGTGCCGATGGGCACCGACACCGTCAACTGGCGCGTGGTGACATCCAGCGGGCAGCGGCTCTACGCCAAGGAGTACCCGGCGTCGGCCGATCTGGAGGCGGCCCGCGCGGCATGGGACATGTCGGAGTTCTGCCGGGCCGCGCGGCTTCCGGTACCGCGGGTATGGCCCGACCGGGACGGCAATCTGATCAGCCTGGCCGACGGCAGCGCCTGGGCAATGGTTGACGAGGCACCTGGGACGGTTGCCACCTCCGCGATGACGGTGGCCCGCGCGGAGCACGTCGGCATGGTTCTGGGACGGATGCATCGGGTCCTGGCCGCCTACCCTCTCCCCCGGCTCCGCCAGCACGCGCGGTGGCGTACCGGGTCCATCGAGGACGCACTGGCCAGGTGCGACACGGTCCTGGACGCGGCCTACCGCCAGCAGCGCGAAAATATGGGAGCGCTGCGCAGTCAGATCGCCCAGCGACGTGAGGACCTGCACGCCCATGCCAACCGGCTGAGGGCCGCTCTGCCTGAGGAACTGGTCGAGCAGGCCCTGCACGCGGACTTCACCCGCACCAATCAGCTGGTCCTGGCCGATGCCGTCACCGCCGTCATCGACTTCCGCGCGGCCAGAGCGCTGCCGGCCTGGGAGCTCGGGCGTGCGGCGTGCGACCCGCGCACCATCGCCAGCTCCGAGCCGTGGGCCGACTGCATCCTGGCGATGGTCGCCGCATACCGGTCCGAGAACCCGACCCTGCCCGTTGCCGACGTTCTCGCTTGCGCGCGGATCGCCGTGCTGTACATGCTGTTCAGCTTCTACGGCGCCACCACCGCCGAGTACGACCTGCCCGACGAGGCGGAGGCGGACCTTCAACGGCACTGGTCGGAGCGGCAGACCAGCATCCGGCGGCTGATCGACAGCCTCGCGGATCTCGAAGACGCGCTGGCAACCGAAACGGCACGGCCTGGGGGCCTGTCGTGACGGCAGCGGCTTCCTCGCCGGAGGGTGGGCGTCTCGCAGACGACCCGCTGTTCCAGGACACCCACTTCGTGGTGCTCGACTTCGAGGGCACCACCCCGAGAGGTGCCCCACCCGAGCCGATCGAAGTCGCCGCGCTGGGCCTCAAGCACGAGCGCGGCCGGGGCCCGGGGCGCACCGGCTTCTCGTTCACCTCGTTCATCCGCCCTCCGGCACATGCTCCGATCACCCCCTTGGGCATCGCGCAGACCGGCATCACCATGCGAGACGTCGCCGAGGCGCCGCCCGCAGCCACGGTGCTTCATGCCCTGGACGAGGCGCTGCCCGAGCCGCCCCTGCTTCTGGTCGCGCATCATGCACCGACGGAAGGGTCCATCCTCTACAACTATCGCGAGGCGTGCCCGCGGCTGGCCCGTACGCGGATCGTCGACACTCTGCTGCTCGCCAAGCACGTCGCACCGGGCCTTGACTCCTACTCCCTCGACGCGCTGCTGGCCCACTTCGCGATCCCGCAGCCGGCACACCGTCACCGGGCGATGGATGACGTCACCGTGACCACGGTGCTCCTGTGCACGCTGCTGACCGAGGCCGCGGTCCGCCAAAAGATCACCACCGTCGCGCACCTCGTACGTGTCGCGAGCCGACCCCCGAGAGCAACTCAGCCCACCCAGCTCGAACTGTCCTGACCGGCGGACGCCCCTCCAGGAGATCTCCTGCACGACGTTCCCGGACCCTCGCCCCACGACCACGCACCCCACCTGGAACCGGAGCCGCCTATGGCCGGGAAACCCAGCCCCCGGGCGCAACAGAAGTCTCGAAGTCCGAGCAGCTGCTCTTCGGCGGGCCGCTGCGGTACGCCGCCGAAACCCGCCCTCGATGACCAAGGCCGACCCTCTACGGACATCGCCACCGCCGACACGACCCGCCAGGAGAGCACCGGATGCTGTTCACCGTCCTAATTCAGAACACCTGCGAGGGCGGCCACGACCGCTGGCCACTCCTCGCCGAGCGCATATCGGCGGCCCGACCCGACATCGCGCTGCTGCAGGAGCTGAAGGGCTGGAGCGAGACCGGCCACCGCCAGACCGTACGCGCCGAGCGGGATCTCGACATGGACGCGCTACTCGCCCCCTCACGCAGCGGCCTGGGCACCGGCATCCTCTACCGCCGCACCAGCCTGGGCCGGCGCGTCTACTGGAACACCGACTACGCGGCCGATGAAACCCACCACGGCCTGGGCACCGCCGGCTTCGACATCCCCGGCCTCCCGGATCCGCTTGCCGTCACCTCCGTGCACCTCACGCCCTACTCCGCGGACAAAGCGATCACCGAAGCCGACTTCGCCGCCTCCCGCAGCTACAAACTCGGCCCGTACGCCATCCTGGGCGGAGACATCAACTACCCGCCGCAGGACGGGCCGCCGCCCAACTACGCGCAGATGCGCCCCTACAACCTCGGCTCCCGCACCGTGCTCACCGACCCCAAACGGCAGGCGGACCCGCAGCCCGACCGGCGAGTGGCGTGGAAGCTGCACGCCAACGGGTTCCGTGACGCGGCCTGGGAGCTGTATCAGCGCACGGGCGACGAGGCGCTGCTGCACCCCACCGGCACGGATGACCGGATCGACCAGATCTGGGTCAGCGCCCCGCTGGTCCCCGCCCTCATCTCCTACCGCTTGCTCGAGGCACCGTCGGGCGCGAGTGATCACCACGGCGTGGCGATCACCCTCGACAGCGATCTGATCAACACCGACCGTCCCTGGGCGTACCGCTGAACTCTGGCCCACCGCCCCCGAGGCAAGGAGAAACATCTGTGCGTGACTTCTGGGAGACACACCACTGGCCGGACGGTGAGCAGCGCGCCCACTGGCTGTCAGCTTCGCGGTTGGGTACGGGGTCGGGCATATCGTCACCCCATCGCGTCCTGCGCGGCTCAGCCTCGCGCTGGTGCGGATGCGATCATGAAGATCGTTAGTTACGAATGGAGTATGGGCAGAGGGGAACGACGGAGCCGGAAGGAGCGGAGGGGTCCGCTCATCTTCATCAGCCATGCCACGGGCGACTCGGATACGCCGCTCGTCCAAGCTATATGCGCCTTCATGAAAGACGCAGGGCTGGGCTCCGGAGACTATTTTTGCAGCTCACAGACACCTTACTGGTTCACTTCAGGCAAGAATGACGCCTCGCAGATATATGGGTTTCTGGACCAGACGGTAGTCTTCATGCAGGTCACGACCAAGCTGTTCTTGGAGCGGCCAAATTGTCTGCTGGAGGTTGGCTACGCGATCAGTCGCCGACGGCGTGATCAGGCGGATCGGCGTTCCAGCCGCCTTCAAATACTGCCCGTGGTGGTGCCACCTGTGGACTTTACGCCTATAAACAATATGAAGCTGGGTTCGGCGATTGCGCTGAACGACGACAAGAAGAATGCGAACCTGTTTGCGGCTCAGCTGCGGAAGCTGCTTGAGCAAAGCGGTCACCCGATCAACGATGAATCGTGGACCGCTGCTACTGGGACATTCGTGAACACTAACTGGCCCAACGCGCTGTCCGAGTATCGCAGCAAAGCTGATAACAAGGCCGCTTAGGTAGGTCAGGTGGGCCTCTGTCCACCTAAACCGCTGGTTGATGCGCCACCGCTGGGCGGCCAGGGCGAGGGCTCTCTCTCGTGAGGACTTAGCCTGGCAATGAAACCCGCAGAGTGCTCGAAGGTTAGTCTCTCGATGGTCATCACAGGCACGATGTGGTCCACGTCCGTGGCCAGCTCCGTGCAGCGCTCGCCGTACTGATCGCAGTGAGTGCGGCGGTGTCCGTCTCGGCGCAAGACGCGAAGTCGGATCTTCGGCCAGTCCGCCGGCGACTGTGGGCGTCGGTCTGAGGAAGCCCAGTCCGGCATCACACCCCGGGGCGAGGAGTGTTCAAGGGACAAGATCGTGAGACAGAAGTGCCGTGTCCCCCAAACGAGACAGTCAGGAAAGCCCAGGTCGCCACGGTGGAAGGGGACGTTGCAATTGTGGTCCTACAGATGTGTAGGTCCGCATCTCTGATGGCCCTTTCTCATTTACGGTGGCCTTCTTCTGGCCCAGGGGTCAGGGCAGTGAGACGAACTCCCGTCTGATCGTTCGCTCGCAGTAGTGCTGATCCCCGTCTCGATCTATGCAGCGATGTTCTCCGCCGCGATCGTGGAGGTGTCTCAGCTGGTCGGGTTCAGGGACTTGTCTCCCCGTTCTTGCTGCTCGGGGGTGCGGTATGTCGTATGTCTTTGGCGAGGTCTCGATGAGGCTGCGCCACGTAGACGGGCAGATCGACAACGACCGGCCCTGGCCGGCTACCGGCTCCGATGTCTTCGAGCCTTCGCCAGGCTCGTGCGGGACGAGCAGGGAGCGGAGGCGTTCCTGTTGATCGCTCCGGCTTGGTGGGCGCGCGGCCTGGGCGAGGTCCTGGTGGCCGAACTCGTCGCCGCCGCACGGCGGGAGGGGCTGCGGGAGGTGTGGACCCACGCGGCCAGCTGGGACACGGCGGTGATGCGGGCCATGCAGAGCACGGGCCTGCCCGTCGAGATCGTCGACGACGGCTCCTCGATGACCCTGACCCTCAGCCTGGACTGCGCTGTCCGCCTGCGTCGCCAGGAGCACCCGCTGCGGGGCCTGCGGCCTTGTGAAGTCCGGCAAGGCGCGACAGGGCGGTGAAGCCGTCCTCGGTGCCGGGCCAGTGGGCGCGTACTGCCTCAATGCCGGCCCGCCGGACGACCGAGCGCAGGACGAAGGCGACGATGATCGCGTCGTCCGCGTAGCCGATGACGGGCAGGAAGTCGGGGATCAGGTCGATGGGCAGGGCCAGGTAGACCATCAGCAGCCCAAGACGTACACGCACCCCGCGCGGGAGGCTCTTGTCGGCGGCCAGGCGGCGCAGCAGCCGCAGCAGGTCCGGCAGCAGCCGGATCGCCTCACCGAGCAGAGCGCCCTTGGGGCGTATCAGCAGCAGTGCGATCAGCAGGGCCAGCCAGGCGGCGGCCAGGCCCACGCCGATCGCGATCAGTAGATCCCACCACATCGGGTGCTCAACTTCCTTCTTCAGTCGACCGTGTGTAGCCGCGCCGAGGCGGGCAGTGCGGTCTCGGGGCTGCGTGCGGCGCCTTCGCCGGCCTGGGCGGCGATCGCCGCGTCCTCGAACGCGGCCAGCGCGGTCCGGCAGCGTTCCACCGCCGCGCGGGCCTCGTCGGCGCCGGGCGCTGCGAAGTGGTCGCGGGAGGTGATCTTCGCCAGCCACTTCTCGAAGCGTTCCAGGTCGGCCTCGGACTCCTCCACCTCCGCATAGGTGGCGTTGCCGCGGGCGGTCTCCATCTCCAGTTCCGCCAGCAGTGCCGGTGTGCGTTCGACGACCTCGCCGTACTCGGCGTCCCGCTCGGTGTTGAACTGCCCGACCAGCTCGGCGTACTCCGCGTCGTCGGGGATCTCCACGGTCAGCCGGCGGGCTGTGCCGCCGTCGGCGCGTACGGAGGCCAGCAGCCGCTCCACCTGGCGGCGCACCGGCTCGCGGTCGGGCAGCAGGCACACCGACTGCTGTACGTAGTGCGCACCCAGCGAGCGCAGCTTGCGCCACACCCGTACCCGCGTCGCCGCGGGCGCGTCCGCCGTGCTCACCGACACCAGCAGGAACCGCTCACGGCCCGACATCGTCCCATCCATGTAACGACCGTAACATCCCACCGAAACCTTCAGTACGCGCAGCCGTTAGGGTGTGGCCGTTCCCGCTGCCCGGCAATCCGGCTGCGGTGTGTTCTGCCCGCTGCCTGCACCACGGAGGTACCCGCCGATGATCCGCACCCTGCCCCGGCCGCCCCGCCTGCCCAACGCCCGCGAGGCCGCCACGGCAACGGCCGCGGCCCTCGCACTGGCTGCCGTGCTGGCACTGTTCGTCAAGGTCGCCGACCTCCTCGCCGAGCGGCACGCCGGACTCATCGACCACACCGTGCTCGGCGAGGCCGTCGAACACCGCAGCCTGCCCATGACCGTGTTCATGGAGGGCGTGTCCACAGCCGCCGAGATCCCGCTGATGGCCACGGCCGGTCTGCTCGCCCTGTTCTTCGCCCGGACCCTGCGCAGCTGGCGTCCGCTGGTCGTGGTCGGCGGGGCGGCCGTGCTGTCGGTGGGTCTTGCGACCCTGGTCAAGGACGTTGCCGCCCGCACCCGCCCGCCGCTGGCAACCGCCGTCGTGGCGGAGACCGGGTTCTCCTTCCCCTCCCGCCACACCACCGTCGCCACCGCCCTCCTCCTGGCGATGGCCTATCTCCTGGCCCGCCGCACCCGCTCCCGCGCCCTCACGGTCACCTGGTGGGCGGGCGCCGTCGCGCTGTCCGGCCTCGTCGCGTCCAGCCGGGTCTATCTCGGTGTCCACTGGGCCACCGACGTCACCGCCGGCTTCGCCCTCGGCGCCGCTGCCGCCCTCACCCTGATCACCGCCGACCTCGGTCACCGCATGTGGACCCGTCGGCACCACCCGGGCGGGGCCAACGGCTCTTAGACCACTTCGAAGTTGGCCATCATGGCCATGTCCTCGTGTTCGAGGTTGTGGCAGTGCAGCATGTAGCGGCCCCGGTATCCGTCGAACCGGGCGAGGACTTCCACGACCTCGTAGGGGCGCACGTCGACGGTGTCCTTCCACCCGGCGTCGCAGGGATCCAGCGGCCTGTTCCCGCGGGCGACGACCTGGAACTGGGCCAGGTGCAGGTGGACGGGATGGTGGAAGTCGCTGCTGAACCGCCAGCGTTCCACGCTGCCCAGCCGCGGGGCAGCCCACACCTTCGAGGTGCTGAAGGGCTGCCCGTTGATGGTCCACATCTGCCGCTCCTCACCGTCGCCCGTACGTCGGAAATCGAAGGAGCGCACCGGCATCGCACGGGTCGCGGTGAGCTTGTCGAAGGCGGACAGGCGGGCGGGTACCCGGCTGTCGTCCTTCTCGGCGCGCACGATGTGGAAGCGCATCACCTGCCGCATCCTGCCGTCGGCCGCCGTGTTGACCAAGGTGATGCGGGTGCCGACGGGATGCTCGGAGAAGTCGACGACGACGTCGAAGCGTTCGGCGGGCGCCATCGCGAGGGTGGCCAGGCGCTGTGGTGCGGCCAGCAGGCCGCCGTCGCTGCCGATCTGGACGAACGGCGGGTGTGCGCCGTCCTCGGTGTCCAGGCGCAGCTGGTAGCGGCGGGCGTTGGAGGCGTTGAGCAGTCGTAGCCGGTAGCGGGTGTTGGAGACTTCCAGTTCGGGCCAGGGTGCGCCGTTGACGAGCTGGACGTCGCCGAGCACCCCGTCCATGTAGGCGTCCTCGACGCCGGGCCGCCCGGTGCAGGTGGGGTCCAGGGCCGGGTAGCGGAAGGAGCCGTCCGGTTCGAAGGACCGGTCGGCGAGCATCAGTGGGATGTCGCGGTCGCCGCCGGGGAGGGGGAGCCGGTCCTCTTCCTTGTCGCGGACGATGAACATGCCGGCCAGGCCGCGCCAGACCTGCGGGGCGGAGAAGTCCATCCGGTGGTCGTGGTACCAGAGCGTCGCGGCCCGCTGCGGCAGCGGATAGTCGTAGGTACGCACCGCCGTGGTGGTATCACCTGGCATCGAGTCCCCGTGCGCCGAGTGAGCCCCCCGTGAGGTGCCGGTCGCGTCGTAGCGGTTCTGGCCGGGCGCGCAGCGCGTGGGCAGCACGAGGTCGGTGGGGTAGCCGTCGGATTCGGGCGGGGTGACGCCTCCGTGCAGGTGCATCGCGGTCGGTACGGTGAGCATGTTCCGTACGCGGACCACCGTGCGGCGCCCGGAGCGGGCGGTGAAGGTCGGGCCGGGGAAGATCCCGTCGTAGCCCCAGACCGTGGTCGTGCGGCCGGGCAGGATCTCGACCCGGCCCTCCCGCTGGTCGAGTTCGTAGAAGTCCGCGCCCGCTTCCGTGCGGGCCGGGCGCGCCGCTGGAGGCACCGGCAGCGGCACCCGGAACGGTTCGGGCACCGGACCCACCGTGCGCAGGATCCGTCCGGTGGAGGGCTGCGCGAGGCGGGAGTAGCCGGCCGCACCCAGGGTGATGGCCGCACCCGCACCGGCGGTCAGTCCCAGAAACCCCCGGCGGCTCAGCCTGCCCATACGCCGCGGGCTCACCGCGCCCCGCCCGCGACGTGAGCAGTCGGGCGGTGGGTGAAGGCCCAGCAGGTCAGGGCTGTTGCGCAGCCGAAGACGGCCATGCCGAGCGGCATGTGCCCGGCCAGTACGCGCGCCTCGCCCAGCCCCTGCTGCACGAAGACGAGCACGACCAGCAGGGCGCTCGCCGCGGCCGGCCAGCCCGGCCCGCGCAGCAGCCGCCACACCAGCACCGCCGCCACCGTCTGCACGACGGTCAGCGCGCCCAGCACGGCTGCGTTCGCCGCATGCCAGACCAGCAGATCGAGGTCGCCGGTCACGAACAGGCCCGCGAGAGCCGCCTGCACGAGGGTGTCCAGCAGCACCAGCACCGCGCCGGCCCGCAGCAGGCGCAGCGGCCAACGCCGCCGAGGCGGGGGCTCGGGCGGAGCCGCCGGGGCGACGGGGGCGGGTATGAGGTTGGGGATGGCACGGGGCATGACTGAACTCCCTGTATTCCTGGGCTGGTCGTCTCGGACTGCTCGGCTGCGCGGACTATCGGAGTCCGGCGGCGCGCGTGCGCTCGTACTCCGCGAAACCGTCGGCGACGCCCAGGAAGATCTCACCGAAGGACAGGTAGCCCTCGGCGATGAGCGGGGTGTCGCGCAGCGCCTCGACGAGGAAGTAGTAGGCGCCCAGGTCCTCGGTCTCCAGCACGGCGAAGTCGGAGAAGCGGCCGTGGAAGGCCTCGGCGTCGAAGAACCGGGCCGAGACCCGGTCCGCGTACGCGGCGAACACCGGCTCGATGTGCTCGGCGCGCATCGCGCCCCGTTCCGGGCGCGACAGCGCCAGCCAGCGCGGGGCGAACGTGTAGGTCAAGACGATGCCGTACTTCATGGGTCCCCCGGATCACAGCTACGAGCCAAAGCTAACGGTGTTAACTTTCGAGGGGTCAGCTAAAGTTACAGGTGTTTACTTTGTCAAGCGGGTCCACGTCCCGGACCCCGAGAAGGCACAGACCGAAAGGCCGCCGTGACCAGCACAGGCAAGCCCTCCCCGAGCCGCCGGCACCGGGTCCGCGAGGACGCGCTGGAGGAGATCCTGCGCACCGCCCGCCGCCTGCTCGTCGAACAGGGCCCGACCGCCGTCACCCTGCGGGCCATCGCCCGCGAGATGGGCATGAGCGCACCAGGCCTGTACCGCTACCACCCCAGCCACCACGACCTCATCCAGGCCCTGACGTCCCACCTGTACGAGGAACTCGCCACCGCCCTGGCCACTGCACGCGACCAGGAACCCGCCTCCGAACCAGGGAGGAGACTGCGGGCGGTAAGCCGGGAACTCCGCCACTGGGCGCTAAGCCATCCCCGCGAGTTCGGCCTGCTGTTCACCAAGCCGCTCACGGACGCCGACACCGCCCCCGGAACCGCCGCCCACGACCCCAGCTGGCGTTTCGGCGGCATCCTCCTGGACCTGATGGTCCAGATATGGCACCGCGGCGGCATCCAGCCACCCCCCACACTCGACACCACCTGGATCACCCAGCTCGAAGAAGTCCGCGAACACCTGGCCGGCGAACCGGTCCCTCTGGAGGTGATCTACGTCTTCGTCGCCTGCTGGACCCGGCTCTACGGGACCGTCGCCGTCGAGGCCTTCGGCCACCTCGACTTCGCCCTCACCGACCCCGAACCGCTCTTCGAACACACCCTCACCGACATCCTGACCACCCTGGGCGTAGCCGAGTCATCCCGGGACAGGACCTGACAGGCCAAGATCGTGAGACTGGAGGCCGGGCCATCCGAATGAGACAACGCGAGACGACACAGGCCGTCTCGACGGAACGGGACATTCAATTGCGGACCTACACGATGCCTGCCACGCGGCGATGACTCCCTACCCGATCCGGGCGCTCGGCAACGACCAGCTGCACCTCACCGTCGAGATGGTCACGGATACCACCGCCGACGCGATCGGTGACTCCGAGCGAGAGGTTCTCGTCGAAGCCCTGCGCGAGAAGCTGGCCGCAGCCGAACCGGTCCACACCGAGATCGGCCACCCTTACAGCAACCGCGCCGGCGTCCTGTTCGATGTCTGGCCCGACCAGGACCTGCTCAACGTGCGAGCACTGGTCCGTGACGCTGTGCGGGAAGTACGTGGAGACGGCGCCGTTTTCCATGACGGCGGCCGGCCCCACATGGCGCTCGGGTACAGCTGGGAAACCGCCGACTCCGACCCACTCAACAGCACCCTGCGAGCCATCACCCCGCGGCGGGTCCCGGTCACCATCTCCCGCCTGCACCTGCTCGACGTGACGTTCACCCAACAGCCCCGCGCCGACGGCCACAGCTCCTGGGACATCTCCTGGATGCCGATCGCCGTGCTCCCCCTCGGCCGCGGGCACTGAAACCTCACCGGCAAGCAGCCCGAACCCACAGCCCATACAAAACCCATTCACGAAGGAGCACCGCAGATGACGCTCACACCTCCTCTGGAAAAGACCCTGGTGCAGGCCGAACAAGCCCGACACCAGGGTCGGCTCAACGAATCAGAGCAGCTCTACGACAGCGTGGTCACCGCGCTCTCAGCAGTCCCGGACACCGACGAAGAATCCGAGGGGTTCGCGGGTACAGCATGGCTGCGCGCCGCGAACACCTCGGATTCTGCCTCTGCGCTAGAAGGCCGTAGTGCGGTCTTCGCTGCGCAGGTCGGTCACCTGGTGTCCTGCGTAGACGCCCGCGCGCGACTCACGACGCCAGGGACGCGCGTAGGTCACTGATTCGACGGCGGCCTCGGAATTGTCGTCAAGGTTCACGACTGCCACCGATGGCGAACCGTCCGCGGGGCACCGCTCGATCCAGTCGCCGTTGGGGGCGATGACTCCGGACGGCGCGGTGGCGCTGTGCTGTGTCGGCACCGAGAAGCTGACCCAGTAGCTGTTGACCGCGGCATGGCCTTGGGCTTGGGCTGCGACGGCACCTGGTGAGACGCCGGTCGTGGAGAACAGGACGCAGTCGACATCCAGCTTCTCGTATTCGGCGAACAACTCCGGGTAGTGGATCTCCATGCCGAGCAGGCAGCCGAAGCGCACACCGTCCACCTCGAAGGTCACCGGTGAGATGCCCGGCGAGTACATGTACGAGACCTTCGTCTTCGACAGCAGGCGCTCGTCGTAACGCGTGACGACCTCGCCGCGATCGGAGATGACGTAGAGGCTGTTGTGCGGGCGATTCGGCTCCGTCAAGCGGTGCACCGAGGCGATCACTGTCCACAGCCGCAACTCGCGTGCCAACTTGGCGATCGCAGCCAACTCCGATTGGAGAACCGGCCACTGGCACCGATCCCAGTCCGCCGGGCCGACCGCGTCAGGGCCGTGGACGGACATGACAAGCTTGTTGGGAAAGCAGATCGCGCCTTCCGGAAAGTGCACGATCCTTGCTCCCTGAGCACTAGCCTCGCGCATCAGAGCGCGGACCTGACGGCCACTGTTGCGCAGCGCTTCAACGTCTCGGGGGTCATCGCGTACGGGGGTCTGCGCTACGGCGAGCCGCACGCTCTTGAGATTCCTTGCTTCCGACATGACGTCTCCTGATGGAGTCGGACGGAAGTGCCGGAGGGCAGACGTGTAAGACTCGCCGGTCTTAGCGGCGCGGGCACGCACTTGGTCCTTGAAGTTCCTACGGGCTGTCATCGCGGCCTTCCACGCCTTGAGCGACGGTTCCCCAGCAACTTCGCCCGAGGCGATCGGGCTGCGACAACGACCTGAGACGCTGGTCCCTTTGCCTCCGATGGAAGACCGTGCTGGGGACGGTCGCGGGAGGTTCGGCGTAGGCCACGCAATGGGTCATCATGTCGTCGCCCACGGGCTCCGTCAACCTCGCCGTCAACCTGTCGAGTGCCTTCCGCGAGGTCCGGCACATCGAGTGCACCAGCGCCATCTGAGCATGACCTCCAGGGCCTGGCCGTCAGCTGATGCCGGAGGGAACCTTCTGGATGGGTCAAGGGGGGGTGGGGCGTAGACCGGAGCAAGGCCAGCGCTGCCGCGATGGACGCCGCGTCTGCGGGAGCTGACCGAGGCCCTCGCGTACGAAGTCGACGACCAGGTGGTCCGAATACCGCCACGTCCTGCGGACGCGTCAGGCCGCCTGAATTTCGGCCACCAACCGCGCGACTTCCTTCCTCGCCGGCACCAGCAGGGGATCGTCCTCGTAGGCATGGGGGCCGACGATCTTCGACAGGAAGAACAGCGCCATCAGCTTGCCGTCCCGGCTCTCCAGATCCGCCCGCCGCTCGCGGTGGACCCGGTCCGCGAGTTCCGGGACGGCAAGAGCGTTGCCCCACAACGTTGCTGCGTCCAGTCCGCGCGGAGCCATGCCCCAGTCCTCCCAGTCGATGACGCAGAACTCCGGGCCCATCACGTTCGCCCACGTCAGATCCGCGTGCGCCGCAGCCCACTGCCCGACCAGAGTGTCCTCGACCTCGGGGAATACCTCACCCAGCTTCGCCGTCACCAGTTCTTGCGTCATCAGCTCGGTATCCGGGGTGGCGACACGCAGGGTGCGGTGGGCGGCAAGCGCGTCGAGGGAGGTGTTCAGCGCGGCCCACCACGTCTCGGGCAACTCAGGGTCCCTGAGGGACAGGGCGCCCTTCCCGATCGGCGGGGCACTGATCAGCTCCAGCTCATCCGCCCGCCACATAGCCGGCTCACTCTCGTCCCGCCAGGCCAGCCCCCGGTACCACTGCGGCATCACCACACCGCCAAGGACAGCGGCGGCCTCGGTCCCGTTGCACCCCTGGACGCCGATCCGCTCGAACCCCCGCCGCTCGATCCGCACCCACGTACCCCGGTCGGTCCGGCCGCCCAGCGACCGGCGTTTACGGATCACCGCGGCCCGGTCCAGGCGCACCCCCAGCCCCTGCTCTACCCGGTCCAGCACCGCATCGACTGGTTCCTTACGCAGATCCACCATGCGAGCCGCAGCCAGAGCCATAAAAGCGAGGGTAGCGAGCCATCCCTGCTCAGGCAGACGATCCGGACACACCCACCGTTCGACACGCCGGGAGGGTGGGGCGGTATCGCTCCCCGGCTCGGGAGATCACCCCCGGGGTACGCAACCCGGACCGGCCAGGCCAGGCCCATGCCCGACGCCTTCGAAGACCCCCTAGCAACACGCTCCGAGGCTGACCGAGACTCGTTACCCGCGCGCACCACGAAGCGTCTACTGGTCAGACGGGATCGGTGAACGAGATCGGCTTGCCGGTGGCGTGGGCGTATGCGATCTCCCTGCTCGTGGACTCGCCGATATACCCGCCTGGGTTGACGACCAGAACCCGGTCAGCCAGGTCGATCTTGCGCAGGTGGAGGGCGTCCAGCGCGGTCTTCTGCTCGTTGGTGATCAACTCGCCTGCTTCGCCTGGCGCGACGACAATTGCACCTGCGAAAGTCAGATCACGGTTCGCCGTACGCATCTGGTCCACGAACCGGGTAGAGCCGCAGATGCAGACAATCTCAGGTCGGTCGGGCACGGCTCAGTCCTTCGGTCGATCGGGAAACCGTCAGTGTGCATGTTGACATCACAGACAGGCACATGAGCCAACGGTCTACGCAGCGAGATGAACACCACGCGGATGCACCGTCGCAGTCGGGAGGCGTGGCCCGTACTGGGAATGGCGCTGCTCGACGGCGAAGTCTGGGGTGCTTCCGGCTCACCACCTTTCTTTAGCAACACGGCCAGGGCCGAGCGCAGCTCAGCCCCGGGAGTACCACTGACATCGCGCCTACCTTGCACCTGACCTTTCATAACTACCGACGGACAGGGACAAGCGCAACGCAGCCCGGATCCGCTCGGCTGCCTGCCACCAGCCGCGGGACTCCCCCTGTGTGAACACCGGGGCCCCGGCCTCCTGGTGCGGCAGACGCAGCAAGACGTGGAGGGCTACCAAGCCGATGGACGTCGCGGTGAGCTCCAGAGCCGAGGACCGCCCCCTCCTGGTCCAGGTCCTGCCAAGCGTGACCTTCTCCAGCAGGCGTCCCAGCACCCTCTCCAGGCGCAGTCCGAACAAACCGGGGATGACGACGGTCACTGGCTGATGCCAAGCGGATCCCGCATCCGGCGGCCCGGCCTGCTGCGGGACATCCATCCAGAAGACAGGGGTGTTCTCCGCTACCCAACGAGGACCCTCGCGAGGCATGAGCTGGCCGGCGAGGTGCAGTCCGGCCGCCAGGCGAACAGTATCGAGCAGCTCGAAGTCTGCCCGGCTGATGGACAGGCGCCACCGTGCGTCACAGTCCTTGTCGCTACAGACCGCATACGCGTTCAGGTACCCGCCGGACAGATCACGAAAGACGTCTGTCCAGCTCTCCTCGATGTCCTCCCCTTCCCAGCGGCCATGGCAATAGATCTTGGTCTCTCCAGGATGGGAGAGGTCCATGACGAGCCTCAGCGTCGGACCGATGCGGGCAATGCGATTGCGCATCCGGGGGTGCCCAGCCTCCCGGCAGCCGGGGCAGCGCATCAGGTGCTGTACACCGCGATTGGTGTGCACCCAGAGGAATTCGCTGCCATTGCAACTGCGGCACAACGGGCCCCGGATCAAGCCATGGTCATGGCAGTGATCCCAAAACGCAGCCTGATCCGGACACAGGTCGCACCAGTACCCGCGTGCCGGCGGCCTGTACCCCGGCCGGTAACGGGACCCACTGTGCTGGCCGAGATGACCCTGCAATTCGTCGCTCATATCCGCACCGTGCTGGCCACCGGGTGAAGTCGTCACGCTTCTCATCATGAACGAACCCACCGACAACGCAGCGATTCGATGTGTCTCCCCGACGCACCCGCCTGCTCCCGGCTATGGCCGCTACCAGCCTGCGAACAGTGTCGTAGCGCCCCCCGAGAGGACGCCCCTCACCCTGCAGACTCCGCACCGTCGTCATCGCCCAAGCACCGGCCCACCGGCCGGCGCTGGAGCCGTACCCCGCCGCCCCGCCGTACGCCCAACCGTCGGTACGGCCTCTTCCTGTGACGTTGTACGGCGACGCGATCCCACCACCCGCACGTGACTACCCGCCCGAGGAGGTGCAGGAGATCACGTCGGACTCCCACGGTTCTTGGCCGGGCCGCCGGTCAGGCATCTGGATCAGTGCTGGCCCCTGTCAGCGGGTCTCGGTCTCACCGCCCAGCAGCCAGAGAGTCGTCTCTGAAAGGACGTTCGGCTCCGGTGGCCACGTCGCCGGCAATTTGCGTCCGGTCAGGGCCCCGGCATCCTGCACCTGGGCACCGGGGGCGCAGATGGCGGAGAGAAGTCCGGTGTACAGCCCCATCACGTAAGCGTGTTCGGCATACTCGGCCTCCTCGGCTGGATGGGGTTTCGTGCCCCCGTTCTTCACCACGGCGTCGTCGTAATACCCCTGGGTGATCTTCACAGCGTCAAGCAGGTCAGTGCCTGTGAGGAACACGGTGAGCTTGCTGACGTCCTCGATCATGTGTGCCGGATTGCCGTAGTTGGAGATGAGTACCAGCTCGGCGTCTGCGGGCCCGTGATCGCTGACATCGTCGAGGAACGCCAGCAAAAGGTGGATTCTGCCGTTGTCGTCGATGACCACCCCGAGGCCGGGCGCGGGCATGGCCTCGGGGAGGTGTACAGGGACCCGGTCGCTGGCGGTTGCCTGAAGGCGCAGGGTGGTCAGGACGCTGTGGCGGCCGCCGCTCCGCCAGGCTCCGAGGGCGGCGATTCGGTGCCCGTCCCACATGGCCTGGTCCACCGGCGCGTCGTACATCTCCACGAGCCAGGCCGCCACATGGTCACTAGGCACCCAGCACCACGGCTTCCATTGCTCGTGCTCACGGACGCGCAGCTCTTCCAGATTCTCGAAGACGCCGGGATACCTCTGGGTGGCCTGCATTTCCAGCCGGTGCCAGTGGTCTGCCGCCTCGCGGTAGATGTGGGCGGTGCGCCGGTTGCCGGCGTCGAGCTGGTGGTCCAGCGCGGCCTCGAAGACGCCGTGATCGACCTTCTTCGGGGTGGCGGCGAACTCAGGCGACGGCGCGAACATCTCGGACTGCTCGTTCACGTTGCGCATCCTCTGCGCGGCCCGCTCGGTGATGGCTCGGTGTGCGGTGTCGGCTCCGCTGGTCGTGCCGACCTGCACGCCCCGCTTCTTCGCCCTCAACTCTTTCAACGCCTGCGTGACGGCCGCGTGGGGCCGCTGTTCGGACAGTGTCGTGCTGTCCGCAGTGAGCGCGTACCAGGCGGCCACCACGGTACGGAGTGGGACAGCCGAGTAGAGCAGTCCGGACGGAAGCTCCTCGAGGCACAAGCGGGTGTCGAAGAAGGGGTGGAAGGACAGGTGCAGGTCGAAGTCCGGCACCATCGGGATCAGCCGGCCCCGCGCCACCGCGTCCGGTTCCTGGTCCTGGTCGGGCATCGCCGCCCACCAGGTCAGGTGCACGCCTGGGGAGAACCCCTCCATGGGAGGCCCCCAGGTGACCGCGACCACGGGAGCCCCCGGGCCGACATGCATCAACGGCTCTTCCGGAGAAAAGGCGAGCATCCCGGATGACGCCGGCAGCACGTCCGGGGTGAACGGCAGCGCAATCGACTGGTCCTGGCCGACCGCGCGGGCTGCCTGCACGAGGTCTCCGGTCATCGCGAACGTCGTTCCGTCGGAGACCCTCTTGCCCTCCGCCACGACCATGGACTCGATCTGCCGGGTCCGGGGCAGTGCCGACCACGAGGCGGGCATGATGAAGCTGTGCCCCCGGTTCATGAGCATGGCCCAGAGCTCACGGCTCACCGGGGCGCGCAAGAAGGTCAGAGTCTTGGACCGCAGGGTGGCGGCCTGGTCAGCCAGCGGGTGTGCAGGGGGCATGGGACAAACCCTAGATCGCGCCCCAGCGAGCGGGAACCCGTTCCGAAAGCCTGACCAGTCTTCAGCCGACATCCGCCACCCGGAAGTACGCAAACTTCGTGAACTTCGCCGAGCGATTCCCCCGTGCGAGATGCGAGGCAACGGGTCGAAGCGCTCGTCACCGCTGTACTGCAGGAAGCCGTTCACGATCTGTCGCGCACTACGCCGACCGGCGATCCGGTGACCGAATGCTGGCGTTGGCTCACCCGGACCTGGGATCCGAACGCCCCGGTGAAGTCCTCCTTCATCGAGCCGCTCCTGGCCGGCGAGGGCGCCTCGCGGAGCGGCTGGGTGCCGGATGCCCCCGAGCCCCGGTGGGGCGGGATGAGCCGGAGTATCGGGGCCGGCCTGCCCGACCTGGCCCTGGAGGTGTCCACGACCTGGGCGGCGGGTGTCGTCCAGACCGCGATCATCACCGAGCTCGGCGGACAAGGGCCGACCTAAGCAGTCTCCGGCGCCTTCTATACGGGCGGTGCGTCCTGTGCGTTGTCTGGCGGCGGACTGGGCTGTACGAAGTCCATCGCGGTTCGGTTGGCGTACGGGTACTCGGGCTTCGGGGCGGACCGTGCTGCGGACTCCTCTACGTCGGCGCGCTGACGCCCATGTTGAGTTCGCAGGGTCATCTCCTCCTGGAGGCCGGACACTCGGTGGTCGGCGCCGCGAGCAGTGCTGCGCGCCTTGGCTGCCTCGGTCCGGAGTTGTTTGGCTGCCTGGTTGTCCTTGTCCTTGGCACGTCGCAGGAGTGCGGCCTTCTCCTGCTGCGGCCTGTCCGCTTCGGTGAGCACGGCTTCGTGTTCGCTGACGGGTCCGGCCAGTTCGGCAGCCTCGTGGAGCCGCTTGTTCATCGGCTCCAGTTCCCGCCCGGTCTCCTCACACGTACGAAGCAGTTCCTCACGATCTGCCTGGACCGCAGCACGCTCGTCCCCGCGCAGCACCGAACGCCCGAACCGGCCGGTGGCGGTCAGCTGCTGTTCGAGTCCTTCGATTCGTTCATGCGTGTCGCGCAGTCCGGCAGTACGTTCCGCGATCGTGCTCCTCAGTGCCCGGACTTCGCGAATCGCCACGGCACGTTCGGCAACGTCCTGGTGTCGACGGTTGAGCGCGAGCGCGTTCGGCCCTGTTCCGGCGGCGGCCTGCAGTTCGGCACGGTCGGCGGCGGCCTCCGTCTTCTCAGCCGCCGTCCTGGTGGCGCGCGCGGCCGTGGCAGCCTTGCGCGCGGCGTCACGCAGGGCCGCGGTGCTGAGGTGAGCGTACGGGCGGTCAGCCGTCGGCGCGGGTTCCGGAGGTGTGGCCGGCGCCGCGGGCAGTTCCGTGGTGTCCGGAGTACGCCGATCCTCGGACTCCGGCGCGTCCTGGGTGCCGTCCACCTCGTGGGGGTCGCCGGTGCCGGGAGCGCGTGGGGTCGGCAGATCCGCTACGGCCTGACGGACGTGGGCGGGGACCGCGTTCTTGGGGAGTTCGGTGAGGATCATGCGCTCCTCGGTGCCGCTCTCGATTTCGCGGATGAGGCCCGCGACAGCGCGGTCAAGCTGTTCCTGCTCGGTGAGCGCGTCACCTCCACGAGCACGGTCGGCGTCGGACTCGTAGACGGACAGCGGCAGGAAGAGGTGGGACTCCTTCTTGTCGCGGCTCATCATCGTGTAGAGCGCGTTCGCCTGCGCGCCGGGGCCGTAGACCAGGGCCTCCTGGACGCTGAGGCCCTGAGACTTGTGGCCGGTGATCGCGTATCCGAGGCTGAGTCCGCCTTGCACGATGTAGTCGGCGTCGACCCATTCGGCGACGTCGCGGTGTCCGTCGGCGGTCTTCTCGCGCCACTCGACCAGAACCCGGCGCTCGGCGTCCACGGCTCGCACGATTCCGCGGTAGCCGTTCAGCACGTCTTCGTTCTCGCCTCGGCTCCGCTTGCCTCGGTAGTCGTTGGTCCGAAGGAGAACCTGGTCACCGACGGACAGCGTCAGTTCATCGCCACCTGGCAGGGCGTAGACGTGTTCCGGGCCGGTGAGGTCGCCGCTCGCCTTCCGCAGGGCGCGGGCGCCGACGTTCAGTTCTTCCACGATTTCGTTGGTGGCGGCGAGCATGAGGAGCTGCTGCACGGCCGTGTGGTCGTCGGTGTGCGCGGCGCGCTTGTCGGCCCAGACGGTGAGCATCGCGGCAAGGGTGGCGTCCTTGTCCGCGAGGGCGTGCACGCGGCCCGTTCCGGCGAAGGTACGGAGTGCTTCTACTCGGTTGTCGTCGCGCCACAGCTCCAGTGCCCGGCGCTCGACCATGTCCTTCTGCCGGAAGTTCTGGTTGAGGGTGAGGCCGCCAACAAGGTGGTGGACGGCGGCGAAGCTGCCGCCGATGCCGGGCGAGTGCAGCTGCTTCGGGTCACCGATGCCGACGACCTTCGTGCCGGTCTGGGCGGCGTGGGTGAGGAGTTCGGCGATGTCGCGGTCATCGCACATCGCGGCCTCGTCCACGACCAGCACGTCGACGCCCGTGAGGCCGGCGCCGCCGGTGCGGATGCCGGTGAGCCAGGACGCGAGGGTGCGTGAGGTGATCCCGGCCTCGGCCTTGAGGTTGGCCGCGGCGACGGCGGCCGTGCTCGCTCCGGCGATGACGAGTCCGTGTGCCTCCCATGCCTGCCGGGCGGTGTCCATGATCGTGGTCTTGCCCGATCCGGCGATGCCTACCACGGCGTCGATTCCGTGTCCGGCGGTCAGCAGCCGTTCGAGCACGGCGCGCTGCTCGTCGGAGAACTTGAAGGTGCCGCCGTGCTGGGCTTCGACGGTGGACAGGGTCATGTCGACCGTGTCGCGCCTTACGACGGCGGCCTGTGTGTCGAGACGGCTGGTCGCCTCGGAGACGATGAGCGTTTCCGCGGCCACCACGTCCGCCGTCGTGTACCGGTCGGCGTGCGCGAAGTGCTGGGCGCCCTTCGGGCTCAGCTTGACCGCGTGCCCGGCGTGCCGGAGCACGGAGTTGGTGAGCTGTTCGGCCTCCTCGGCGTTCGCGACTCCGTGCGGGAGGGCGTCCAGGACGGCAGCGATGGCGGCGGCGTGGGTGAAGTCCTTGGAGTGGCTGGTCAGGCCGGTCTTCGGGTCGAAGACCTGGGCACACAGCTCGTCCAGGCTGGGGTTCCGCTTCGAGCTGCCCTGCGCCATCGCGCTGGCCGCGATGGCGTCGGGGTCGTCACCGGCGGCGCGGCCTTCGGCCTGCCAGTAGTCGCGCAGTACGTCGTCCGCGACTCCGGCGGCTTCTCCGTTCTTCGCGGCCTTGGACGCGGTGGAGGCGGCAGTGCGCTCGCGTGTCGTGGCGCTGTCGTAGTCGATGCCCAGCTTGGTCAGCAGGTCCCGGACCTGGTTGTCGCGCTTGCTGAAGAGGCGGATCGTGGCCTCGGGGATCGCCGCGATTTCCCACGCGCCGGTTCGCTCTTCACGGCGGAAGCTGATGCCGAACTCGTCGGTCAGCTCGCGCCGGATGCGGGCGTTCATGAGCGACTGGGTGGCGCGGGCGTGCCGGTGAAGGTCTCGGCCCCCGCTGGCCATGGTGGACCACTTGCCGTCGGTGCCCTTGACCATGTTGGCCAGGGTGAAGTGCAGGTGGAAATGAGGGTCGCCGTGCGGGGCGCCATCCACAGGCCGGGCCGCGCGGTGGACCATCATCCAGCCGGAGAATCCGCTCGTCTTCACGGTCTCCGCCTCGTCACCATCGCCGTGGCGACCGCGCATGCCGTACGCGCTCCACCGCTCCAGGGCGCCGATGGACTCACGGCCGGCGGAGGTGTAGATGCCCTCCACCTGAGCGGCGATCTCCTTGGGCGCGTAGGCGAGGAACGCGGACTTCGACTTCGCGAGATCCAAGGTGACGTCGGCGCCGAAGTTGCCGACCTGCACTCGTCCTTCGAGGAGGGCTGCCTTGATCTCCTCGGCGTCCCACACGTCCTCGGGCGCGAGCCCTGCCGCCTTGGCCATGGCGACGGCTTCGCGGACGTCCATGGGCAGGTCCCGAAGGCGGCGTTCGCCCTCGCCCGTAGTCTGGACGTACCGGCGCTTCAGGGACGCCGCGGTGAACAGGTCGGTGGGCTGCTGCCCGGTCTCGGTGGCGCGGGCCTCGACGGCACGCAGGAGTGCGCGGGCGTCCAGGTGACCGCCCGCCTCGGCGGCCACGGCCTTCTCCAACGCGTCTTCGCCGTACAGGGCGACGGCGTCGATGCCGACGGCGTCAGCGAGCTTGAGCAGCGTGGAGACCGGGACGCGGTGCGATTCCCCGAACCGCTTGAGCTGGCTCTCCATCCTGCGGAAGGCGTCCTGCTTCCTTTTGGAGTCCAGCAAGGTCACGGGGTTCACGCTGCGTTCGGCGGCGGCGCGGCGGATGGCACGAGCCAACGGGGCGGCGGGGAGCTTCGCGGCCGGCGCTATGGCGAGCTTGGGCTCCACGAGGGTCTGCCCGGTCCGGGGGTCCTCGCCGTGCATGAGGCGGCGGGCGGCCTGGAAGTGCTCGGGGGCGAGGACGCTCCCGGGCGTGATGTCGAACTCAGTGAGACCGTTGCCGATCCAGACGAGGGGGCGTTCGCTGGCGTCCAGGTGGTAGTCCACCTGTCCGTCGGCGGCACGCTGGGGAAGGGCCTGCTCGCCGTACAGATCGCGGGCGTCGAGACCGGCTGCGGCGGCGACTTCGACGGCGTCGAACCCAGCGAACCGGGCCGCTCCCTTGCTGCGGATCAGTCCGCGGGCGCGGAAAAAGGCGCGCTTGGACTCGCGGGAGCCGAGCAAGGAGGCGACGGGGGCACCGGCCGCTTCGGCCTTGGCCTCGACGGCGGCGACAAGGGGGGCCGCGTCGACCGTGGTGGACTTTCCGCAGCCGTGACCGCCGGTCAGACGGTACTCAACCTGCTCGTCGGACGGGCCGATCATGGTCACCCACCCCATCGGCCCGCTCACCCCCCGCTCTTATCCGGTCAGATTCGGTCGTCTTGGCTGATTGTATCGTCACGAAGTGACGATACCTTGGTCCTTAAAATTCAAGATCATGATCAATGGGGAGGGACTGGGGGCACTCGGGGCGGCTGGTCGCTGCTGTGGATCGGGCTCCTTGGAGCCTGATGTCCTGGCGGACTGTTACCTCGGTGCCGTTGGGCATCGAGGTGTCGGGGGCTTGGGCATCACAGTCAGGGGGCGGGTCGCCGGAGGATGTAGGCAGGTGAGGACGTGGCAGCGCAGAGTCCGGGCCTGCGGCTGGTGACGGCTCTGAGCCGCGGGTCCGGCAGGATGCCGGTATGACGAACCGATACGGCGAGCCGATACGAACTGTGCGCGAGGCGCATTGCCCCCGCTGCAAGGCTGGGCGGGCGGAAATGGTCCACCTGCGCTTCGACGGCGATGCCGACGTGCGCCGCTGCGGCGAGTGCGGGGAAGAGTCCGGGCTGGAGATCCTTGTGTACGCCAAGCCGAGCGAGGTGACCCACCCGGGCGCAGGGTGACGCCACACGCTGCACTGACACCGCGCGGGGGCTCCGACCGGCCGGTGACTGGTGATACGGGAAGGTCCCCGTTCCGAGAACTGGAGCGGGGACCTTCTGATGTCACCGGGTGAGCTCGTGGCCGGGGCCTACGTGTTCAGCGGCCACTCGCCGAACGGCAAGGGTGCCTGGCGCTGGGCTTCGCGCACGGCCTCGTCCGTCCCGCACGTCGTGCAGATGAGGACATCGCGGTCAGCGGTCAGCCGGGAACGCGCGGGCCGATCACCGAGTCGGCCGCCGCAGCGTGGGCAGCGGGTATCGGTCAACGGTCACTCCTCGGGGTGCTCGCGGGCGGACTTGAGGATCAGGTTCCAGGTCGGGCGGGAGTAGGTCTTCTCCGTCTGCTCCTGGAGCTGGGGGATCAGCTCGGCGTTCGTCGCCCGAGGGTTTTCCGCGATGGCTCGCCGCGCGAGGGTCAGCCGTTCGTCCCCCTGATACGGGTAGGCCACCCGCGCGCGGGCGCCCGAGGGGCGTCCGCCGGCGTGGCCGCGGCCCTTGCGGTCCGCGAGGTACTGCCACAGCCTCCAGCGCTTCCACTTCGGGCGCCGGCGGGACGGGAGCTCGTCCCAGTCGTCGGGCTCGGGCCACCCTTCCGGCGGGCTCTTGACGTAGTGGGAGACGGTGGCGGAGTCGGCGAACCCGCAGACCTTCGCCGCTTCGGCCGGGGTCACCAGATCCTCGGGGTCGCCGTCGAGGTTCGGCGGGTTCGTGGTGCTCGCGGCAGCGCGCTGACGCTGAAGCTCGTGGTGCCACGTCGCCCATTCGTCGCCGTCCCAGTGCATGACGCCGTCGATGGTCTCCGTAACGGGCGGGTGCCCGTTGTTCTCCCGGTCGGTCCAGAGGTTCTGAAGCGTCGGCTCACTGATGTTGTGGACCTTGCGCAGGTCCGCTCGCGAGTAGAGCGTGCGGCCGGTCTTGCGGGGCACGGTCGTCTCCTGTTCGGGGTCGTGATTGCTCGGCGGGGTCATTGGAGGTCGTCCGGTTCCGGGGCCGGCGCCCACGTGCGGCTGCCGGTGGGTTCGAGCCGGGTGAGGGCGGCTATGTCGTCCAGGGGAACGGCGGCGGCCCAGTCGGCGCGGCCGGGGTGGTCGGCGGGGTGGTTGAGCACGAGGTGCCGACCGGTCGGAGGGAAGTCTTCGACGATGACGAAGCTGTCGGTGTCGTCGGCGCCGATGCTGTTACCCCTCTTGAGCTGGGCGATGTCGCCGGGCTGGGGACAGTCGGGGTGTCGGTCGCATAGCATGGTGGGGTTCTTTCTGGTGAGAGAACACTGACGGCCAGCGCCTTGTTGCCCATGTGCGCTGGCCGTCACTCGTTGTCTGGGGTGGTACGGCGTCGGTTCGACGCTCGGCCGGTCGGAGGTTGCCCTACTCCGCTGATGGCGAAGTAATTAAACCACCTTTACCGTGGCCGGGGCGGGGCCCTGGTCCGGAGGACGGCGGTAATCAGAAGAGGGCCCCCTGATCTGTCGGGGGCTCGCCCCGGTCGCTCGGCGGCTGGTCGATCCGGAGTTCGTAGCGGGGGCGTCCCGCGTGCGGTGGGGCATGGGCTTCGCGGCGGTGGCGGCTCCAGGCCAGGAGCGGTGCGCCCTGGTCCACCCACCCCGCCGGGTACAGGGATGTCAGCTGATTCCAGCGGCCTCGGCGTTGCGGGATCTTCCACCGGTCCTTGACCCTGGTGATCGGCGGCAGCGTCCGCCACCCAGGGAACGCGTGGTCGTGGGCGTCCTCCACCGCCTCGTTGTCACCGTCGCCGTACCCGTCGCCGCGGTGGACGGGGCCCTCCCAGTCACAGGTGAGGCACCCGCCGCGGAACTCCTGCTCATCCCGGCGGCCGGGGGGCCGGCTGCGGGAGAGCAGGGTCGGTGCGTGATGTGCGGGCCGGTCCCGTTCGTGCCCGAGGTCGCAGTACGCGCCGCCCGGGTGTCCGGGCTGGATGTGCCACGTCTGCGCCGCGCTCTGCTTCGCGAGGGCGCGCGTCCGTGCGGTGCGCACCCGCCAGTAGTACGTCTGTCGCGCTCGTGCGCCGGTCGGCTCGGTGACGGTCGCGGTCATGGCTTCTCGCTCCGTGCGGCGACGAGCACTTCGCGGAGGGGATCGGCAAGGACGGCTTGTTCGTCGGGGGCGTCGATGAACCGCGGGCCGTACGCGCGCCGGATCGCACGGCGGGCGTCCTGGTGGCGGTCGAAGTCGGGGTAGAACGGCGACCGGTCGAGTACGTCGTAGCCGTGCTGGGTGAGCACGTCGGCGATGAGTGATCGGACCTGTACGGGGTCAAGGGTGTGAAGGTCGGTCTCCACGGGGGCCGCGAGGAGTACGCGGATCAGCTCGGACGCGCTGAGCCGGGGTTGGAGTGGGACACCGATCCGGTGGACGCCGTCCCGGCTCGGAGTGGCGCCCCCGCGGCGGCTCGGCGTCCTGGTGGTGCTGCGGGATTCTGTCGTCTCGTCCATGGTGCTGGCCTTCGAAGACTCGATGTGGGGAGAGAGAGGCGGTCAGAGGGATAGAAGGCCCTGTGCGCCGTGCGCACGTTCAGCGCGGGCGGCGGCGGCACGGAAGGCGCGGGCGGCGTCGGTGGCGGTGCGGCCGGGCTCGGCGCTCCACCGGTCGATCACCTCGCGGTGTAGGGCTTTCTCGGCGGCGGGCTCGTTGGCGTCGCCGGGGTGACCGGTGAGGGTCTCGGCGAGGACGCCGAACGCGTGGTCGCGGGCTCGGTGGATGCGGTCCCAGTCGTACGTCCGGCCGGCGGCTCCCCGCCCGTGTCCGGCGGCGACTTCCAAGGCGCCGCGCGGCCAGCACGGCAGGGTGGCGGTGCGGCCGGGGCCGGCGAACAGGCGGGGGCCCTGGTGGATGCCGACGTGTTCGATGTGGTGGGCGGCCCATTCCAGGATTCCGGCCGGGGTGTCCGCGATGACGACGCTTTCGGGGCTGTAGCGGATCGGCATGGTGGTGTCCGTTTCGGGAGGCCGGGGGCGGCGGCGTCGCGCCGCCCCCGGGGTCGGGCTAGTGCTGGTAGGCGGGGATCAGCTGGCGGACCTTGTCCTTGCCGATGCAGCCGCCCTCGTGGCGGTGAGCGCTCGGCGGGGCCCCGTTGCGCCCGCGCAAGTGCGACCAGAACTTCGGGCCCTCCCACGGGCACAACAGGCAAGAGAGGAACCAGTGGTTATCGGAGCCCGGGAACCCTGTGAGGACCGCCCGCCAGTGGTGGGCCGCGAGTCCCGCGAACGCCGTCTGCGCGCTCTCGATGTTGCGATCGGTGACGGGCATCCGCGGGTGCAGCAGGGGCACCGGCCCGTTGAGCGGCTTGGGCGCTTCGGCCCGGACTTGGTCCAGGGGAACGGCGGTGATGCGTCCGGCGGCGTACTCCTGGGCTAGGTGGGCGGCAGCCATCTCGATGCCTGGGACGCCTGTGGGCGGGCGGCGGAGGTTGTGTTCCCCCGTGCTGGTGTCGACCCACCAGTCCCGGTGCCACCGGTGGGCGCGTCCGATGACCTGGTCCTCACCGATGATCACGGGGTACCGGCACGACATGTCCGGGACTCCGACGCGGTACGGCATGGCGGCCTGAAGGGAGGCGGTCGCCGCAACTTCGCGGACGGCCGTCCGGTGGTCGAGTTGGCTGGGGTCGGGAGTGCGGTGGTCGCCCGTCTCGTCGTCGGAGACGGTGACGATCGCGGGTCGTTCGAGGAGTTGAGTGCTCATGGTGGTGCCCTGTTCTGGTGAGAGAGGGGCCCGCCCCGGGACGCACGGCCGCCGGGGCGGGCGGGGCAATCGCTACGCGGCCTCGGCCGGGGCCGTCGGCTGCATCTCGTCGGCGCTCTTGCGTCCCGAGACGTCGTCGTAGGGGACGGTCCAGGTCCAGTCGTCGTGCCGGTTGCCCGTGGCGCGGACGACGTGCTGACCGACGCCGTTGTGGATGTGCGGGATGGTCACGGACTTCGGGTTGACGCGCAGGACCTCGTACCAGGTGCCTCGGTAGAGAACGAAGTCACCGCGCGTGAAGTCGGCCTTCGACCAGACCTTGAAGCCTTCGGCCTCGGCGTCCTTGATGATCTGCTGCCAGTGCTCGATCTCTTCGGTCAGTTCCTCGTGCCGGATCGTCAGCTCGGGGTCGTTGGGGTTGCGGGAATAGCCCTTGGCGGACTTGCCGCGCTGCCACTTCTCAACCGCGCGGAGGTCGGCCCGCAGCTTGTCGAGACGGCGGAGCGTGCGGCCGGGGTCCTTCTTGAACCGCTCGTAGTTCGCGGCGGCCTGGGCGCGGCCGGTCCAGTGCTCGGCACGGTCGCGCTCGCCGATGCTCTTGCGCATCGCGTTGTCCATCCGGGCGTGATCACGGCGGGCGCGGCCCTCGGAGTGGTGGCCGATGAGGATGGGCTGACCATAGGCAAACCGCTCGGATATCTCGTGGCTCGACTTCCACGCGGCCTCGGAGTTGCGGGCGGCGTTGTCGGCGTATCCGCCGAACCTCTCGGCCCGGCCCTCGGCCTTCTCCTCCCGGTCCTGCTCGGCCTCGGAGAACGATCGGCGGTCCGCGTTGTCGATGGTCAACGTGACCTCGAAGCCCGTGTCTCGGAGTCGCTGCGCGAGGAGTTCGAGCGAGGGGGTGTAGGTGGCGTGGTCGCGGCTGTGGGGGAGGTACCAGCAGTCAAGGTTCCTGCTCCAGCGGAAGGGCTGGCGCTGGGTGCGGCCGTACTCGCGGAGCCGCAGGATTTCGGCTGATCCGTCGTTCCGACTGGTGCCCTCGATCAGGGTTCCTTCTCGGCGAGTGTGGGTGATCTCGATTGTCACTGAACTGGTCTTTTCTGGTGAGAGTTTGTGGTCCGGCCTGTCCGGACCGTGCGTTGGCAGCGGTGCTGCACCACGGGCGCGGGCCGTGAGGGACGATCGGCTCGCGGGCCGTCGCGCCTGCGCGACGGCAGGGGCTGCCGCGCCCCCGCGGGGCGCGTCCTTCGCGGTCCGGTGCCCGTCGTCAGTCGGCGGAGCCGGCTGGCGGCGGTGAACGCACCGGACCTTGCTGCTGCCGCCCCGAAGGGGTGTCCGCTTGGGTGCTGGGGGCCTGCCGGTCCGGGGGTGTTGCCCTCCCCCGGACCGGCGGGGCCGTGGTCAGCTGCGGTGGAGCGTGTGCCGCGCGGCCGGGTCGGCGTCGGCCAGTCCGGCACGCTCGCGCCATGCCTGGCGCACGGCGGCGCGGAGTGCGTCCCCGTCGTCGTAGGCGAACCGTCCCCGGCGCAGGCTGCGGGCGATGTCGCGGAACGTGTCCTGGTGCATCGTGGTCAGCGTGTCGTCAATCGGCGTCAGCTCGTGCGGGAACATCGCCTGGACGCTGTCGCCGGGCTGCGGGGCACCGAGGGTGAAGTACCAGACCACGGACATGGTGGCCTCGTCCGCGAACTCCGGTCCGCCGAAGGGACCGACGACGACGGCGGGGCGGGTGTCGAGCTGGTGGCCCCGGAACCAGGGTCCGGCCAGTACGAGCGTCGCGGTGGGGAAGTCCTGGACGGTGGGGGTCTGGCGGGTGGAGAGCATGTCGTGTCCTGTCTGGTGAGAGGTTCCGCCGGGGCCGGTCGGCCCCGGCGGGGATGTCGGTCGGGGGTGTTGCCCTCCCCCTCCGACACCATTAATTAAACCATGTTCTTGGGTGAGGGTCAACCAGCCGGGGCAAGCTCGCGGCGGCGCTCGGCGGACGTGGCGACGGCGTGGGCGATGGCACGGCCGGTCTCGATGACGCGGACGGCGGACTCGTGAACCGGGGGCTTCTTGTCCTGGGTGATGATGCCCGCGAGCGGGGGCATGACGGCCGGTCCGGGGCCGACTCCGAGGATCAGCGCGGCGACGTGGGCGGCTGAGGCGACCTCGGCCGCGTGCTGACCGGGAAGCGGGGCGTCCGCCTCGGTAATGCGTCGCCATGCGTGGCCGTACAGCAGGATGCGGACGGCGTTGCCGGGGGCCTCCTGGGTGAAGTCGAACCCCCCGGCCTGCTCGGGGTCCTCGTGGTACTGGTCCCGGTACTGGCTCACCAGGACATCCCGGATGACCTCGGCGGCGAGCGGAGCAGCGGCGGGCGGCTCGTAGGCGTCGCCGTCGGTCTGGCTGATGTCGAACACAGGCCCCGCCTTGAAGCCGGACACCTTCCGCCCCTCCCCCTCGGCGGCGCCGTTGGCGGCCTCCCCCTGCCCGCTGTCGGCGGCTGCGGCCGCGGCATCCTGGGCATCTTCGGAACGGCGCTTAATCGGCGTCCATATGCGGATGGAGGTGGACCCCTTGACCGGGAAGCGCCCGGCCTTTCGCCAGTCTCCGGAGCTGAGTACGTGGGTTGCATGCGGGCACTGGGCGGCGACGGCGATGCAGTTGGCGGGGCTACGGTCGTCGCGGTCCGGGTGGGTCAGCTTCGCGGCCGTGCGCATGACCGTGGTCCAGAATTCCTCGCTGGCGACCATCGCGCCGTAAGCGCGATCCATGACGGCTTCGAGTTCACCGCGCATCTTGGCGCTGTAGGCGCGGCGCTCTTCGTCGGTCATCTTCGGCTTACGGGGCATGTCGCGGTCCTCCTGGTGAGAATTGGGAGTCCAGGGCCGGCTGGCCCTGCGATGTCGGTTCGGGGTGTTGCCCTCCCCTTCCGACACCACTAATTAAACCATGTTCTAGGGTTTTCGGCAACCCTAGATCCAGTGCAGCCCCTCCGCGTGGCACGCACCCCGGTACCCCTCTATGACCTGGTCCTCTATCTCTGTCCAGTGTTCGAGGATATCGGGGGCGGTTTCCCGGTCGCTGGCCGCACGCTTGGCCCTGCGCCACTCAATCGCGATTTTGAGCGTGCGAAGCTGGGAGCGAGTGAGAAGCCATCGGCCGGAATCCGGGAGTTCGTCACCGTAGGCCATTGCTACGGCGTTGTTGATGTTCTCGGTACCGGACCACACATTCTGTGCGGACTGGAGAGCAAGAGCCCGTTTAAGGGTGCACCGGAGGTGCGGGGCCTGCACGGTCCATCGCGGCTTGATAACGAATATGTCGGCGCTCATCGCGTGGCCTTTCGCCGTTGAGGGGGCGGCGCGCTACGGGAGCGCGTCGCCGGGAATGCTAGGGGGGTTAGAGGGCGTATTCGTGCTCGTCGCGCTCGCCCTCGGGGGTCTGGACGTGGGGCAGGAAGCGGCTTACTGCGAATACGACGGCGTCGGCAATGATCCGGGGCGCGTCGTTGAGCACGACGTTCACCGCGCCCCCGTCGAGCCCAATTCGCACTTCGCCCGGCTCAAGGTTCATGTAGATATAGGCACTTGTTCCGTCGACCCGGGTACGGGCTCCGGGAAGCCGGTCGGAAAAGTCGCGGGCGAGTTCTTCAACGTCACGTCGAGCCTCGGCCCGTTCGTGGTTGTGCTGCTTCACGCGCTCGTGAACGTCGCGGTGCACGGGGATGAGGTCGCCGGAGATCAAGGCTGCGATGTCTGCGGGGGCCTCGCTCATGGCGACGCGGACGCTGTCCCGCTCCCCCCTACGGAACGGGTAGTCCGTGGCGGGGAATGCGCCTCTGATGTGGAGTTGCCCGGGGTCGTCGAAGCGCTCGGAGAGGTGGAGCTGTCGGCCGTCGAGGTGGGTGAGGGTGGCGGCGTGGTTCAGTTCCTGGATGCCGTGGTACGCCTGCTGGCTCGGCCGGGCCCGGCCACAACGGGCCTGGGCGGGGTTCCCTCCTCGGTCGGACAGCTCCGCCGTACCAGGGTTCCGGGCGCGGTGTCCTGGCTCGCGCAGCGACCGCGCAGCGGCTCGGCCTGGACGCCGTGCCCGGGTTCCTGGTACGCCCCTTGGGGTGTCCGGCCGAGGAGGGAACCCCGCCTTCTACCTCAACCACGACGGCGCGGCACCCAACCGACCAGCCCCCACCCCCTCCGAGAGAGGACCCGCCGGAGGCAAGAAGCCTTTCCGGCCGGCACCCCGGCATCACCACAACGCGGACTGTACGGCGAACTTCCCGCTCGTCCACGACCTCGTTGGGGCCGGCGGGGTCTCGACGGGGGTGGTCGCTGGGCGCGGCGCCTTCACCGCGGGGCAGTATCCGCCTTCGTTCTCCCACTGGTCGGTCGCGTCGCTTCCGGCGCGCTCCTCTTGTTCAGCGAGCGTGACCGGTCGCCGGTACAGCCGCTGTGCGCTGGTGTCGAGCGGCGGCAGGCAGCGGGCGGCGGCCTTCTGCTCGTCGCGGCGCTTGTACCGTCGGCGGACCTGGGCGAATCGTGCCTCGTAGGCGGCCTGGTCGCTGGCGTGCAGTCCGGCCGGGTGCAGCCGGGCGAGTTCTAGGGCGACCTGGCCCATTGGGCTGGGGGTCAGCACGCGGGTACCGTCGTCCTGGCGGGCGGCGACGAGGAACCGGGCGGCGAACAGTGCCTGCGTCCTCTCCTGGCTGACCCTGCGGCCACCGCCGCATACGCCGTGCCGCGCCGCTTGCCGGGCTCGCCCGCCTCGCCAGTACAGGCGGCCGGTCTCGGCGGCTGCCAGCACACGGACGTGTCCCGCCGTCCAGCCGAGTTCGGCAACGTGCCGCTCCGCGAAGTACCGGTTCGCCGCCGCCCGATCCCGGTTCTCGCGGTCCATGCCGGTGGCGGCCCGCTCCTCGGCTTCCTGCTGGGCTTCCTCCTGGCGGCGGGCGCTCTCCTGCTCGGCGTACTCGGTCGCAGTCAAGGTCCGCTCCAGCTCGGCCCGCAGGTCGGCGGCCGTCGTCTCGACCCCGGCCGCCAACTGGGCGCGAACGGCGTGGTCGACGACCTCTCGGGCGCAGTACAACAGTGCACTGCCCGGCATGTCGTGGTCGTCGGCGTACCGCTCGGCGCGGTCGGCGTGTCCCTCGGCCTCGACGGCTTCCTTGTGGGCCGTGTGCATGGCCGCCTCTAGGCGGGCGGTGGCTCCGGATCGGCTGCGGCACACGGCGGTCATGGCGTCGTCGGCGGCGGTGACGGCGAGGAGGGCGGCTTGCCTGGCGACCTGGAGGCAGGTCTGCGGGGACGGCTCTCCTGACGGGGCGGCCGGACGGCTGGCATACGCGTTCTCGGGCATGGGGTGTCCCTCGTGGGTATCTCGGTGGTGCAGTCGGGGGCGTGCCGTGCCCCGGCCGGCGGCTCCCCGCCCGGGGTCGCGCGGAGCGCGATGGACAGCGCTGTCGTGCCCCCAGGGCATGCCCTTCGGCCCGGCGTCCGGACGGGGCGGGAGGGCCGCCCGCGGCCCGGACGTTCCGGCCGGCTGCGAGCCGGGCCAGGCTGAGCCGTCCCGAAGGGGCGCCCTTTGTACGGGGGCTGGTGTGCGGGGCCGGCCGCCGACGCGGTCGAGCTCGGTCGGCGGTGGGCGGAGCGTGGGGTGGGCGGCTCGATGCCGACCACCCCACGGCCCGGCGGCCGGGGTCCGGCCGGGCGGCGGCCCACCGCCCGGCCGGGCCTCCTACGCGGCGACCGGTTCGCGCTCCGCGACGCGGCACCGGGTGAGTACGGTCTGCGCGGTCTCGCCGTAGATGCTGTGGTCCTTGACCGTGCCGGTCAGCTCGACCTCGTCGCCCTGGTCGGGGACGGTCCCGGCGCTGCTGAACCAGACGAACACGTTGCCCTGCGGGTCCTGGAACTTCACCAGTCGGCGGCGCTGGGTCTGGTAGCCGTACGTCCGGCCCTCCAGCTCGATCACGGTCGTGACGGTGACGTTCGTGGTGATGCGCTCGCCCACGGTGCCCTGCGGCTTGCTGTTCTGGGCGGCCCGCTCGGTGGCCTCCTTCTCCTGGTCGCGGTGCCATCCCGCGATGGCGGACACCAGAGTCGGCAGGTGGCGCGGGTCGACGGTCTCCCCCTTGGCCAGCTGACCCACCTTGTGGCGATAGTCGGACAGGCTGCCGTACCCCTGGATGGCCCATGCCCGGACGGCGGCGGCGGTGCTCGGGGCGTCGGGCTCGGCGTCGACGGCGGCCCGCCACTCCATCGGGGCCTTACGGTCGAAGAAGTACGCTTCGACCGAATCGGCGGTCGGCACGGTGTTCTTCCACTGCTCGGACCGGCCGTAGAAACGGCCGTCCTGCTGCACGATCGCGGCGGCCACGCGCAGGACCTCAGCCACCGGCACACGGAGATCGGCCGGAATGCCCCCCTCGCCGCCGTCCCAGTCGGAATCCTTCAGCGTGCCGAACCTCCACAGGGCCTCAAGACCCTTGATCGGGAGACCGGTGTACGGCTCGACGCACGTCGTGCCCAACTGCTTCATCTCGCCGTTCTCGTGGCGGGCGAGATAAGTGGCGGTGCGGTGTCGGGCGATGTTGCAGCCGTGGCAGACGTTCGCGATGGCGTGGTGTCCGCGCACGGCCTCGGCGTCCTGCTCGGGCAGACCGGGGAACAGGCTGGTGATCGTCTCGCCCTCCTCGTCGTGGTCCAGGCGGGCAAGGACGGTCCAGCCGTGGTGACGGGGAATGTCACCGGAGATCGTCACGGTGACGGTGGGGCGCTTGCCGATCAGGCGCCCGTCAATGTCGTGGTAGTCAGCCAGGAAGGACGCGGAGATGTCGAGCGTGTACGCGGTGAGCTGGTGGACGGCGGCGCGCGCGTTGGTGGCCTCGACAAGCTGACGGACGCGGGACTGGGCCGTGGCGGGGATGGAAAATCGCATGGCTGCGCTGGTCATCGTGGGTGCTCCTGCTGGTGAGAGAGGATTCGAGGGCCCGGCCGGGCGGGTTGCCCTCCGCGTACGGCCGGGGTCGGGGCCGGCTGGCGGCCCGTGAGTCGGAGGAGGTGTTGCCCTCCCCCTCCGACACCACTAATTAAACCATGTTTTTGGATGTGGGGCAAGTATCCCGGCCGGGGATGTCGAGTGCGGCGCGGTCGCGCAGGAACGCGGCGAACAGGGCGGCGGTGTAGCTGTCGGCGGTGCCGTAGGTGCGGCGGCAGTCCAGGGCTCCGATGCGCTCGCCCCGGTGGCGGACGGGGAACGGCTGGCCGGTGGCGGGGATGGCGAGTGCGTACAGTCCGCGCGGGGTGTCCACGCGCAGGACGACGGCGGCGGCCTGGTGGTCGTAGGCGGCGGACCAGCGGGCGGGCCCGATGCCGAACTCCGCAAGTCCGGACGCGATGGCGCGGGCCTGCATGATGTCGGCGGTGGTGCTGGGGTCGGGCTCGGCGGGGGCGGGGACGCATCCGCAACCGTGGTCGTCGGCGTGGGTCTCGAACAGAGCTGTACGGGTCACTGCGGGGCTCCTGGGGTGGCCGGGGGCGGGGATTTTCCCGCCCCCGGCATCGGGCGACTGAGGGGTTAGGCGGCGGATTCGTCGTCGCTTGACGGTTCGTCGGCCTCGGCCTCCGGCTCGCTCGACTCCTCGTCAGTGCCGGTCTCCTGCTCGGTCTCCGGCTCACTGCCGGACGTGATCGCGGCGCGAGGCTTCTTCTTCGCCGGGTCGTACGGCTCCCCATCCACGACGGACTGCTCAATGGGCGTGAGCGGGTACCCCAGGGACTCCAGCACCCGGAACCACTGGCCGGTCGGCTTCCGCGTCCACGGGGCGTGCTGGTCGTCGGTCCGCCATGCCGACCGGTTCGCGCACTTCTCGCGGACGGCGGCTATGGCCGCGAACTGGAGCTGCGGGGCCCGGCGGGGGTCCTTGGCGATGTGCTCGGCAAAGCTGCTCCGGTCCTTGGCCTGCTGGGTGTTCAGCCCCAGGAAGGCGGCCAGGATGCCGGTGGTGCCTTCCTTGTTCAGGTCGTCGGAGACTCCCCACGTGCCGCTGATAAGAGCCTCGTTGACGTGGCCGATCAGGGCATTGGTGATGTTCTTCGCGAGAGTGCGGCGCTTGATGAGATCGGTGATCCACTTCCTGCGGACCGATTCGGCGGCGTCCCAGTCGATGTTCCCCTTCTTGACGGCGGCGCGGGCGGCGCGCTCGGCCTCCTTCTCGGCGGTGGTCTTCGTGCCGCCGTTACTGCTGCCGCTGGCACTCTCGGGCACCGTGTGGCCGTACAGGCCGGGGGCGGAGCAGTAGGGCTCGTACCGGTCGCCCCGCCGCTCGTCGAACACCCACACCAGCCCCTTGCACTCGGCGTGCTCCTCGGTGCTGGTGCCGCGCAGTCGCCACACGGGCATGGCGCGCTCGGACAGTTCGTCGGCGTCCCTGATCTTCTGTCCGGCCGTCTCCAGCTCCGCGCGGTGCGCTTCAGCCTTGGTCCGCTTGTCGCGCTTGGTCCGCTCCACGGCAATGGCCCAGTCGACGTCTCCGGCGTCCGCGTCGACCTCGGCGGCGGCCTCGGTGATCGCGGCGAGCGCTTCGGCATCGTCGGCAAACTCGGTGAGGGCGGCCATGTGCTCGAACGTCCACGCGTAGCTGCTCGCGCCCGTGAGGGCGGCGCTCAACTTCTCGTCGGACCGGACCTTGACGACTGTCTTCACGTCCTTCTGCCGCACGCCTGCGGCTCGGGCGATACGGCCGACCTGTGCGCCTGCCTCGGCGGCGCTGAACATCGCCTGGTTCATCTCGGACGGCGTCAGGCTCTTGCGGTGCTGGGCGGTCGTGATCATGTCGAGGAACTGCCCGGCCGCGTCGCGGTCGTCGTCGTCCCACTCGTACGGCAGGTGAGTAAGACCCGCGTCCTTTGATCCGTAGAAGCGACGGTTTCCGTCGTTGACCTGGAGGACTCCGCCGTCAACTCGCTGGATCTTGACGGGGATGCGGCACCCCTCGGTACGGAGGGAGTCCACGAACGCGCCGCTGATGTCGAGGTCTTCGCGGGCGTTCTTCGGGTGCGGGGTGAGCGCGTCGAGCCGGATGACCGGGCGGGACGTGGCCGGGACGGTCTCCAGCTCTGTGGCGACGGCGGCGGCGAGACGCTGGAACCCGTCGATGACCTGCGGCACGTCGCCGTGGGTCCGTACGACGTACAGCGGCTCCTTGACCCCGTTCTCCTTCACGTCCGCCAGCAGATCGGCCGGGGTCTCGATGGCGCGGAGGTTGCCGGGGTGCGCGGCGAGTTCGGCGACGGTGAGGGTCGGCCACGGGGCAGGGGCAGCCTGGACGCCGGCCTGGGTCTTGATGTTGGTCATCGTTCCTTCTCTTCCTGGTGAGAGTTCCGTCGTGGCCGTTCGGCCCGGTGGGGGTGTCGGTCGGGGGTGTTGCCCTCCCCCTTCCGACACCATTAATTAAACCATATTCTGAAGGCTGGGGCAACCGGGAGTGATGTGATCGGCGCCACTCGGGTAGAGGGCTGCGGCGGCGCGGATCATCGCGGCGGCCTCGGCGGTGGTCCGCTCAGGCCCGTCTCCCCAGCACCACAACATCGTGCGGCGGTAGGCGTCTTCGGTAAGCCGCAGCTTCCGCCACCGGACGCCGGACACGGGGCGGCCGTTGACGTGGTTGGTGAGCACCACAAGGGAGTCGGTAAGGGCTCGGTGGAAAATGTCCCACGGTTCGCCGCGTACGGACCAGCGGGGCCGGGCGGCGCGCACGCCGCGCCCCCATGCGTGCAGCACGGTGCACGGAGCGGTGTCGCCCATCCGGCCGGGCTGCCAGAGGTGGTCACCCTGGTACAGGCCGACGCGTTCGATGTGGTCGGCGGCGGCAGTGAGGATGCGGGCGGGAGTGGCGGGCGGCTTGCGAGACGGCACGATCATGCTCCTGGGGTAGGTCGCGGGCGGGGCGGCCGGGGGCGGCGGGACAGCCGCCCCCGGCCAAGATGTGGCTACGCGGCTATGGACCCGGCCGTTGTGCGGCCGATCCGCTTACCGCCGATGTCGGCGCGGCTCCCAGCGGCCCAACCTGCCCCGTACCCGTTGCCGGTCATGGTCGTCCGGCCGCCGCTACGGGCACGCGGGTACGCCTGCCGATAGCTACGCTCGACAACGGACTTGCGGTCCGCCAGCACAAGGGCGGCACTGCGGCCCGTGGCCGTGGTCTCGCCCCTGGCCTGCTCGCGTGCGCCACGCTCGGCCTCTTCGATCCGGTCGCCAACGCGGCTGATGAAGCCGAGGAGCCAGGATCGACGCCAGGCACGCACGCCGCTGCGCATGGGTACGGTCTGGGCGTTGAGTCCGCCGTTCATCTGGAGCAGGAGAGAGGTGTAGAGCAGTTCGACGCGCTCAAGATCGCTGGCGTAGCCGAAGATGTGCACCCGGCGGGCCGGGCCGTCGCCGTCGCGCCCAAGGTGGATGAGCTGGCAACCGAGAGCAAGGGCTATGCGGTTGATCAGTCGCACCCGCTCCATGGCCCAGGGGTTGTCCAGGACGATCTGACGGTCAGCCGGGGCGTCACCGGCCGGGTTCGCGTCGTTCAGCATCGCCTGCTCAACGCCGTACTTCGCCATCATCTCGAAGGCCCGCTTCCGGGCCAGCTCCGCTTCCGGCTCCGCTCGGCCGGGCCCGGCCACAACGGGCCTGGGCGGGGTTCCCTCCTCGGTCGGACAGCTCCGCCGTACCAGGGTTCCGGGCGCGGTGTCCTGGCTCGCGTAGCGACCGCGTAGCGGCTCGGCCTGGACTCCGTGCCCGGGTTCCTGGTACGCCCCTTGGGGTGTCCGGCCGAGGAGGGAACCCCGCCCTCTACCGCAACCACGACGGCGCGGCACCCAACCAACAAGCCCCCACCCCCTCCGAGAGAGGACCCGCCGGAGGCAAGAAGTCCTTCCGGCCGGCACCGACTGGGCGTCTGTGCCGACCGCTGCTGTGTGGTTCGAGATGTCCGCGGACCTGTGCCTACGGTGCGCGCGATGAGCAGCGATTTCGCACAGAACAGGGGGTACGGGTGAGCACGACACCGGCAGCATCGGTGAGCGCGGCAGAGCTGCGGCGGCGGGTTCGCGCTGTCGAAGCAAACCAGGCGAAGACACGGGAGATGGCCGCGGCGAACGTGTTGACAACGCGCGAGACCGCGACGAAGGCGGCGCGGGCGAAGGACGAGGCCGACATAGCGGCACGAGAAGCCGCTGCCGTAGCTCTGCGCTTGTTCGACAACGACACAGAGCTGGTCGCGAAACTGCTGGGGGTGCCGGCGGAGGAACTGGAACGCGAGGCGAAGCCTGTTACCGCCGCCCGCGCGAAGGAGATCATCGAGATGCTGCGGGCCCGCGCTGAACGCCCACGCACCAGCCGACCCCGTAAGTCTCGGGCGGAAGCGTCGGACCCGTCTCCTCCGGCTCTGGACACCACAGCTCCGATCCTCGCCCCGGACGGCAGTCGGGCTGATGGCGCCTGAGAACGACCTCGGGCCCGGACTCTTCCCGCTCACGGCGGTGAATGGGTCCGGGCCCGCTCCCGTTGATACACAGCTCGCCCTCATCGGTGAGCCAACGCCTGTGCGGATACCAGCGGTTGAGTGGGCGATCTGGCTGGCCGACGAGTCCGTTCAGGCCCGCTACTGGGCCAAGGTCTACCGCACCTCGTCAACCGAGGGCTGCTGGTTCTTCTGCGGCGGAATCTCCAGCACCGGCCACGCCAGTTTCCGTGCCGCCTCGCGGCCGGGCAGGACGCGCCGCGGCACGGTACCGGCTCACCTGTACGGGTACCAGCTCGCGCACGGCGTCATCCCTCGCCTCGGCTGGGGGACCGACAGCCCGACCGTCTGCCACACCTGCGACAACCACTCCTGCCAGCAGCCGGCGCACCTCCGGCTGGGCACGGCGGCGGAGAACCGGGCCGAATGGCTGGCCCGCCGCAGAGATCCAGGCAGCCCCTTGGCCGACCTCCGCGGCCCGGCCGGGCGCTCCCGCGCGATCGGCGCTGCCATCCGCGCCGGCCAGGAAGGCGGGGAGCCCGAAGGGGAGATCGCTACGCGCATACGCGTGGCGATCTCAGCGGGCCGCCCGCTCAGCCTCTGGTGACGACCAAGCGAGCCCACATGGCGAGAACATGACACTCAACGCCCCGCACCGCGCCCTGGTGTACGTATCACCTGTTGTCGGGTCGCCCTTCTTTCATTCTGGCGATCACTTGATTCAAAGCTGTCAGAAAGCCCGGAGTAATTATAGAATCTGGCTGCAATTTCCCCGAAGAAAGCGCGAGGTCGACCCAATAGGCAAACTCCTGTAAGTCGACACGATCTTCTCTCATCAAAAGTTTACCGAAGTCAAGTGCCGATTCGGGCCCTCGACGATCGAAGACTCGCCGCCACCAATACCTGGCTTCTTCTCGCGTTTCCCGCTCATAGAGGCTGTAGCCAACAAGAACCCACAACAGCAAGGCATCGTCCCCCGAGAGGGCCTGATCACAGAAGAGACGGGCCTCTGTCGGATCGATCTCGTAGAGCTCTACCACGATCTGCGACGCGAGAACTCGTCGATTATCACCCGCAGCCGCAATTGCCCTTTTCCACCAACTTCGAGCGAGATCAAGTTCATCATACTTCCGCAGCCACATCCCGATCTTCGCCGAAGCGGAAGCACCTTCAAGCTGGACTGCTTTATCCCACCACAATTCAGCTGCGTCGCGCTCGCCTTTCACGTGATGGGCAACCCCGATAATTCCTGCTGCTTCAGCACCTTCGCGGTCAACAGCGCGTTGAAGCCATACTTCTGCCTCGTCAGATTTCCCTGATGATCTGAGCCCCAGCCCATAAACCAACGCGCCACCCTGGAAATCACTTGCGGCAAGTTCCTTAGCTCCCGCCAGCACAACGTCCGCCCTGTCTACATGTGTCGCCGCAACCAGGATATGCAACAGAGTTTCATTTGTATCCGTGATGCTTAGGGCTGTTTTCCATGCCTGATCAGTTACGGATTGAGAATCTTCATCCCGTTCCACCACATCCACCAGATATTCGAACGGATACCATGCTCCGTCGATTGCGCCTGGAAGGAGCATGGACGTGACACCGAGGCGCACAGCAGTAACCCACTGCAACGCTGAATCCCACGGCTCCGGCCGAAGGGCTGGATCAGTCAGATAATACTGATGCAGCTCTTGGAGGAATGAAACCGGTACAGGCCAGCGGACTCCCGCGCGCACCAGGTCGATCGCAGCCGTGACGAGAGCAACGCCTCTCGGGTGCCCGCCACTACTGGAAGAACGGTTGGCCCTTACCAATTCATGGTGAAGCTTCGGCCCTGCAGCCAGATACTCGGCCACACCGTGAGGGCCGCTACTTTCTGCTGCGGCAATTAGGAGAGCGTCACCCGTTGATTCAGCACGAGCCAGTTCATCGGCGCTCCAGATTCGGTCAAACCTCACTAGTCGGGCAGCATTCAGAACTCGCGCCCCTGATTGCAGATGTAGGTAATCTACCGCCTGCCCAAAATCAAAGGGTGAATAGCTGCGGGACACGTCCTCGTACATGTCATACACATGGTCCCGGATCGTGGCCATCAAGAGAGTCTTGCTCCCTTTCAGTCCGGCCAATAGGCTGACGCTCACCGAGTTAGCGGAAAGGTACCTCTCTAGATCGTCTAACCAAACGATCACCGGATCCGCCACATTTGACACTAGATCCGGGAGTTCCCTAAGGTCGTCCTCAGGATCAGGAATTAGAACCCTGTTGCTGGGGAGCAAGCTTCGAATTGCTTGCACGGCAGAACGTGTCTTTCCTGCGGTGGAGTCCCCCACGAGCAGCAGGAATCCACCATCAGCCATTCCACTACGGACCGCTTCGCGTAATTCACGATCCGCATCCCGGAGCACGTAAGGGATCGCCTGCTCTCCGCTCGGGCCTGGCAGCGACCGATGCACACCGAGTTCAAGATCCGTCAGGTCCTTGACGCGAGGCCAAGTTTCGACGGAGCGCAGAGATTTTTCCGACTGAGTGACATAGAATTTTGGGTTCGTGAAGATCGGGGCGTTGGCGTCGCCGCCGATGGCGACAGCTGCGTCAGCGTTCGCCTGTACTTTCTTCCCGTTCACGGCTCGATCTCAGTGCTAATTTCGCCTTCAGCGTCCTGTCCGACGGTCACGCTTCCGGCCCCGGAGGCGGAGACACCTCCCGTCCTGCTCGATCCAGCGGCACCAGATCCCTTCACGCGAGTGGTGATCTTCTCTCGCGCGGAACCACCGATTGACACAGCGCCAGCGCCGGACGCGGTGACCTTGTTGCCTGTGTCCAGCAAACTGATCAGGACTTGAAGCAGCACGCCGATGATCACCAAGACGCCCAGACCCACCCACCAAGCCCAACCAGGCTCTTGTGTTGCGATGTTGGTGACGACACCACTAGCCGCTGCAACCACGACCGTCGCGCCAGCGGCAACTGCTCTCATCGCCCCCGATGCCATGTCTTCTCCCCGACGTCAGACAGCAGATGCATCGAATCATCCCCCACTGGTTTGCGTTGGAACAGGAAAATGGGAAGGTTCCCGCACTCAGTCCGCGGATGGGCTCAGATCGCGCCGATCATGCCACCCAGGGGAGCCGGACCTGACAGCCGGCGGTTCGCACTGGACTAGAGTCACCGACGCCGACACCCGCCTGGTCGTCGTAGTCGGCCGGCCGGTCGGTGGCCGATAACCATGCCGACTGCACGGCATGCGAGGAGTCCGGCGCCAGGGCCACGGTCATAGCACGGTCACGATCGCCGACGGCGGCTACCCGGGCACCGAGGCGTCCGCCATGCATGCTCGGCGTCGCCCGGATGCACAACCCCGCCCTCGCTGAATAGGGCGGCGGACCGTAGCGCAGCCCCCAGCCGAGGCAACTCGGAGGGGTGTCCGGCCTCCTGCCGTCCGCCAAGGCGCCCTCAGGCCGCCTTGGCCAGGCTCTGCGGAATCGCAGCGCTCATCGCCCACTTAACGGCTGCCACGACCTCATCGTCCGAGGACTCCAGGAGGTGTCCGTACCGGTCGACGGTCGTCGTGATCGACTCGTGGCCCAGGCGGGCCTGAATCACGGGCAGCGGGACCTTGCCGGCGATAAGCCAGGAAGCGTGGGTGTGGCGAAGGTCGTGGACACGCGGGCGCTTGGTGAGACCCGCGGCGTTGGCTCCGTCCAGGGCGGGCTTCCAGCGGTGCGCATGGAACACGCCGGAGTGCCAGGCCCCTCCCTCTGGGGCGGTGAACACCAGGTCGGTCGGCTTCTTTCCCCGGCAGATCCGCTGGAACAGCTCCACCTGCTCGGGAGTGAGCACGAGAGTCCGGCGCGACTTCTTCGTCTTGGGGGCCCCGAGGAACGTCCCACCCTCTCCTCTCCGCTTCCAAGCGCGCTGTACGCGCAGCGTCGGCCTCTTGGACGCGAAGGTGAAGTCCCGGGGTTGCAGCGCCGTCACCTCGCCCCAGCGGAGGCCGGTGCTCACCAGCGCGTCGATGATGTCGACGGCATCGGCACGTACGTGCGCCCGCAGGACTGCGTACTCCTCCGGCTCGAGGAACACCTCGTCGTCCTCGGTGTCGTTCCCTTTGGGCAACTTGGTGTGCGCGCAGGGGTTCGAGTCACGCAGCGCCGGATCGGCGTCCACGGCTGACTGGAGGATGCCGTAGAGCAAGCCGTGGAGGTTGGCAATCGTCTTCGCCGCGTACTTGCGGCGCTCCGTCCCCTGGGGGTGAAGGGGGCCGGGCCGCCCGTTCTGGAGGTCCAGAATCCACTGGCTGACGTGATCTCGGGTGAGCCTCTCCCCCCGATCGGAGGCGGACAGCTCTCCGAACCACGGGACCATGTGGTTGTCAATGAACCTGGTGTAGTTAGTCCTGGTGTGTTCGGATATGTCCGTCAGGAGCTCTACGTAGGCATGGGCGTAGGCCGGGAACTTCTCCGCTTCCAGTGCCGGCGACTCGCCCGACTCGACGAATCCCTCGCCCTTGACCCAGCCCGGCGGCCATTGCTGTCCGTGACCGTTCACCAAGTCGCGGAAACGTTCCGCCAACTTCTCATCGTCGAAGGTCTCACGGCACCAACGGCCCGTTCGGGAACCTCCAGCCCGCCACACAACGGTGTAGGAGGGGTCTCCGGACATACGTTCGTTGGTCTTGATCGAGGCCATACGGGGAATCGTACGGCGTGTCGGTGTGGCGCTCGTGTGGCGAACACCTCGGCGACGCTATCGTCAGATCAGCGTTTTACCTGGTCAGCGACGTTTCAGCTGAGTGGGGCGGGTGGGACTCGAACCCACGGCCGACGGATTATGAGTCCGCTGCTCTAACCGGCTGAGCTACCGCCCCTTCACGGCGTGGCGCGTACACGTGTGCGCGCCGTCTGCCGCAGCATAGCCGCTCATACGATCTCCTGCCTCGGATGCCTCGCATGATCGGCTTCGCCTGTTCAGAGAGACCGCGCTGCGGGCTGCCCGGTTCCGGGACGGGGTGGCAAAGAAAAGAAGAGGACCCCGTGGGGCCCTCTTCTTCTTCCGTGCTCCCCCGGCTGGACTCGAACCAGCAACCCTCCGGTTAACAGCCGAATGCTCTGCCAATTGAGCTACAGGGGACCGCGCTCCCCCGACTGGACTCGAACCAGTAACCTGCCGGTTAACAGCCGGCTGCTCTGCCAATTGAGCTACAGGGGATTGCTGCGGTGCATCGAACAGCCCACCTCCGGCCTTGCCGGGGGGCGAGTGCCCGTTGCGAGTCATAGATTAGCGCAAGCAGGGGGGTGCTCCGCCAATCGGTATCGGCAGCAGGCCGGGCACCACACGACGAAGGGTGACAGGCATGCGGTACAAGGTCACGTTCGTGGTCGGACTGGCCCTCGGGTACGTGCTCGGGACCCGGGCCGGACGCGAGCGCTACGAGCAGCTGAAGAAGTCCGCACGCGAGGTCGCGCAGAACCCGGCGGTGCGCAACGCCGCCGAGACCGCGGGCCACACCGGGCGCGAGTACGCCGGCAAGGCCTTCGCCGCGGTGAGCGAGAAGGTCGGCGACGCCGTGCCCGCCTCGCTGGCCGGGCGGGTACGGGGACTGCGCGACCGGTCCGGCGGCGGCGAGGACGACTGGGGCACGAGCAACACCTGAGGCGTCCGGCGTCCGCCGCGTGGGGTTCCCGGGACCGGTGAGGTTCCGGGGGCTCCGCAGCGGTCGAGACCGGCCCCGCGTGCGGCAGAATCCTCCACATGGGGATAGTCGCCGGGCTGGACAGCTCTTCCGCCTTCACACGCATCGTCGTCTGTGACACCGAGACCGGCGCCGTGCTGCGCCAGGGGTACGCGCCCCATCCGCAGCCCACGGGCGAACCCGACGGCGCCAGCCCCCACGAGACCGATCCACAGGCCTGGCTGCTCTCCCTCGGTGAGGCCGCCGGCGGCGGGCTCCTCGAAGGGGTCCAGGCCATAGGGGTCTCCGCGCAGCAGCACGGCCTGCTGCCGCTGGACCCGCAGGGCGGCCTGGTCCGCCCCGCCCTCGTCGGCAACGACAAGCGTCCTCAGGTCGCCGCCGTCGACCTCACCGAGGCACTCGGCGGCCGGCACGCCTGGACCGAGGCCGTGGGATCGGTCCCGCACGCCGCGCTGCCCGTCGCGAAGCTCGCCTGGCTGGCCCGCAACGAACCCGAGGCGGCCCGCCGGGTGGCCGTGCTGATGTCCCCGCACGACTGGCTGGTCTGGCAGCTGCTGGGCCGGCCGGCCCGGCGGACCACCGACCGGGGCGGCGCCTCGGGGACCGGGTACTGGTCGGCGGCCTCCGGAGCCTGGCGGCCCGACCTGGTGGAGCTGGCGCTCGGGCACCGGGCGCTGCTGCCCGAGGTGCTCGGCCCGGCCGACACCGCCGGGACCACGCCCGAGGGGCTGCTCATATCCGCCGGCACCGGCGAGACGATGGCCGCCGCGCTCGGGCTGGGGCTGGGCCCCGGCGACGCGGTGGTCTCGCTCGGCGCCTCCGGTTCGGTGATGGCGGTGCACCACGAGGCGCTGTCGGAGCCGGGCGGACTGATCACCTCCCTGGCCGACGCCACCGGCATGCACCTGCCCGTGGTGAACACCTCCAATGCCGTACGGGCCCTGCGCGGCACTGCCGAGCTGCTCGGCACCGATCTGGAGGGGCTGTCCGAGCTCGCGCTGAAGTCGACGCCGGGCGCGCACGGCCTCGTACTCCTGCCGTACCTGGAGGGTGAGCGGACGCCGAACCTGCCGCACACCGCCGGGACCCTGTCCGGGCTGCGCCGGGACTCGATGAAGCCGGAGCACCTGGCCCGGGCCGCGTTCGAGGGCATGCTCTGCGGGCTGGTGGACGCGCTCGACGTGCTGCGCTCGCGCGGGGTCGAGATCCGCCGGGTGTTCCTGCTGGGCGCGGCGGCCGAACTGCCCGCCGTACAGGCCGCGGCTCCCGGGCTGTTCGGGACGCAGGTCGTCGTACCGGCGCCGGCGGACTACGCGGCGCTGGGCGCGGCGCGGCAGGCGGCCTGGGCGCTCGGTGTGGCGCAGGGCACGCTGTCCCCGCACACCCCGCCGGTCTGGCCGGCCCCCGCGGCGCAGGTCTTCGAGCCGGGCGAGGAGTTCCCGGCGTGGCAGGCGGTGCGCCAGCAGTACATCGCGACGCGGGAGCAGATCCACCCCGGGGCGTTCCAGGGGGCGTGAGGGGGCCCGTCCGGGTCCGGCTCGTCTTGGAGGCCTAGGGCCGCAGCGCCCGGTGGCCTACTCCTTTTGACCGGCCTTTGCGAAATCCGCTGGGGATCGATGGGCCGGTTGGCCCAAGATGGGGTGAACCCCCTCGATCATGCCGACCGGAGCCTGCGCGTGCTCATACGACTTCTGCGGACCCATCTGGGTCTGTACCGGAAACCCATCGCGGTGCTGGTCCTGCTGCAGCTGCTGCAGACCAGCGCCAGCCTCTACCTGCCCACCCTCAACGCCGACATCATCGACACGGGTGTAGTCAACGGCGACACCGGCTACATCCTTCGCTTCGGCGCCCTGATGCTCGGCGTCTCGCTCGTCCAGCTCGTCTGCAACGTCGGAGCCGTCTACTACGGCGCCCGGACGGCGGCGGCCTTCGGGCGGGACGTCCGCGCGGCCGTCTTCGACCGCGTGCAGAGCTTCTCCGCACGGGAGCTCGGCCAGTTCGGCGCCCCGTCCCTGATCACCCGTACGACGAACGACGTCCAGCAGGTCCAGATGCTGGTGCTGATGACCTTCACCCTGATGGTCTCGGCCCCGATCATGTGCGTCGGTGGCATCGCCATGGCGCTCTCGCTGGACGTGCCGCTGTCGGGCGTGCTGCTCGCCGTGGTCCCGGTGCTCGGGATCGCGGTCGGCGCCATCGTCTACAAGACGCGGCCGCTGTTCCGCCAGATGCAGGACCGCCTGGACACCGTGAACCGGGTGCTGCGCGAGCAGATCACCGGCAACCGGGTGATCCGTGCCTTCGTCCGCGACGACTACGAGAAGGACCGTTTCCGCGAGGCCAACGCCGACCTGACCGGCGTCTCGCTGGCCTCCGGCAAGCTCCTGGCGTTCATGTTCCCCACGGTCATCGTGGTCGTGAACATCTCCAGCGTCGCCGTCATCTGGTTCGGCGCGATGCGCGTCGACAGCGGCGGCATGGAGATCGGCCAGCTGACGGCCTTCCTCGCCTACCTGATGCAGATCGTCATGTCCGTGATGATGGCCACCTTCATGTTCATGATGGTGCCGCGCGCCGAGGTGTGCGCCGAGCGCATCCAGGAGGTCCTGGACACCGAGTCGAGCGTGGTCCCGCCCACCGACCCGGTGCGCAAGCTGCTGCGCAGGGGCGTACTGGAGCTGCGCGGCGCGGACTTCGGCTACCCGGGTGCCGAGTCCCCGGTGCTGCGCGGGGTGAGCCTGGTGGCCCGCCCCGGCGAGACCACGGCGGTGATCGGCTCCACCGGAAGCGGCAAGTCCACGCTGCTGGGCCTGGTCCCGCGGCTGTTCGACGCGACCGGCGGTGACGTGCTGGTCGACGGGGAGGACGTACGCCGGCTCGACCCGGAGCTGTTGGCCAGGACGGTCGGCATGGTTCCGCAGAAGCCCTACCTCTTTTCCGGGACGATCGCCTCCAACCTGCGCTACGGGCGCCCGGACGCGAGTGACGAAGAGCTGTGGCAGGCGCTGGAAGTGGCGCAGGCCAGGGAGTTCGTGTCCGCGCTGGAGGGTGGCCTGGAGGCCCCCGTCACCCAGGGCGGAACCAATGTCTCCGGCGGCCAGCGCCAGCGTCTGGCCATCGCCCGCACCCTCGTGCAGCGCCCGGAGATCTACCTGTTCGACGACTCCTTCTCGGCCCTGGACTACGCGACGGACGCGGCGCTGCGCGCGGCGCTCGCCCGCGAGACCGGGGACGCGACCGTGGTCATCGTCGCCCAGCGGGTCTCCACGATCCGTGACGCCGACCGGATCATCGTCCTGGACGAGGGCCAGGTCGTGGGCGAGGGGCGCCACCACGAGCTGATGGCCGGCAACGAGACCTATCGGGAGATCGTGCTCTCCCAGCTGACGGAGGCGGAGGCCGCATGAGCGGGCCCGGAGGACGAATGATGATGGGGCCGGCCGCTCGGTCCATGGACTTCAAGGGCTCGGGCAAGCGGCTGCTCGGCCAGCTCGCGCACGACCGCGCCAAGATCTGGGGCATGGTCGCGGCCGTCGTCGGCAGCGTCGGCTGCGCGGTGGTCGGCCCGAAGATCCTCGGTGGCGCCACCGACCTGGTCTTCGCCGGGATCGTGGGCCGGGAGATGCCGGCCGGGATCACGAAGCAACAGGCCCTGGACGGGCTGCGCGCCAAGGGCCAGGACGGCATGGCGGACATGCTGTCCGGCACCGACTTCACCCCGGGGCAGGGCATCGACTTCGGCGCGGTGGGGGTCGTGGCGATCTGGGCGCTGGTGGTCTTCACCCTGGCCGGCCTGCTGATGCTGGTCGCGACCCGGCTGTCGAACCACGTCATGAACGGCACCGTCTACCGGATGCGCGAGGAGCTCCAGGCGAAGCTGTCGCGGCTGCCGCTGTCGTACTTCGACCAGCAGAAGCGCGGCGAGGTGCTGAGCCGGGCCACCAACGACATCGACAACATCGGCCAGACGATCCAGCAGACGATGGGTCAGCTGCTGAACTCGCTGCTGACGATCGTCGGCGTGCTCGCCATGATGTTCTGGATCTCGCCGCTGCTGGCACTGGTCGCGCTGCTGACCGTGCCGCTGTCGGTCTTCGTCGCGGCGAAGATCGGCAAGAAGTCGCAGCCGCAGTTCGTGGCGCAGTGGAAGACGACGGGAACGCTCAACGCCCACATCGAGGAGATGTACTCGGGGCACAACCTGGTGAAGGTCTTCGGCCGGCAGAAGGAGTCCGCGGCCGTCTTCGCCGAGCAGAACGAGGCGCTCTACCGGGCCTCCTTCAAGGCGCAGCTGGTCAGCGGCATCATGCAGCCGGTGATGTTCTTCATCTCCAACATCAACTACGTGCTGATAGCCGTCGTCGGCGGGCTGCGGGTCGCCTCCGGCACCCTGTCGATCGGTGACGTGCAGGCCTTCATCCAGTACTCGCGGCAGTTCTCGATGCCGCTGACGCAGGTCGCCTCGATGGCGAACCTCGTGCAGTCCGGCGTCGCCTCGGCGGAGCGGGTCTACGAGCTGCTGGACGCGTCGGAGCAGGAGGCGGACGCCGAGGTTCCGGAGCGTCCGGAGGAGCTGCGCGGCCAGGTCACCTTCGACAAGGTGGCCTTCCGCTACGAGCCGGACAAGCCGCTGATCGACAACCTCTCGCTGTCGGTCGAGCCGGGCCAGACGGTCGCGATCGTCGGCCCGACGGGCGCCGGCAAGACGACGCTCGTGAACCTGCTGATGAGGTTCTACGAGGTCACGGGCGGGGAGATCGCCCTCGACGGGGTGGACATCGCGAAGATGACGCGCGAGGAACTGCGCACGGGCATCGGCATGGTGCTCCAGGACACCTGGCTGTTCGGCGGCACCATCGCGGAGAACATCGCCTACGGTGCCGGAGTGGGAGGGGGTGCGCGCAGCGCACTCGGTCAGGGTGGTGGTGGGCGACGGGTGGGCGAGGTCACGCGCGCCGAGATCGAGGAGGCGGCGCGGGCCGCGCACGCGGACCGTTTCATCCGCACCCTGCCGGACGGCTACGACACCGTCCTGGACGACGAGGGCGCGGGCGTCAGCGCGGGCGAGAAGCAGCTGATCACCATCGCCCGGGCGTTCCTGTCGGACCCGGTGATCCTGGTGCTCGACGAGGCGACGAGCTCGGTGGACACCCGTACCGAGGTGCTGATCCAGAAGGCGATGGCGCGGCTCGCGCACGGCCGTACGTCCTTCGTGATCGCGCACCGGCTCTCCACGATCCGCGACGCGGACGTGATCCTGGTGATGGAGAGCGGCTCGATCGTGGAGCAGGGCACGCACGAGGAGCTGCTGGCCTCGGACGGCGCGTACGCGCGGCTGTACGCGGCGCAGTTCGCGCAGGCGGTCGTCGAGGTCGAATAGTCGACCAGGCCGTCTCTCTGGTGCGGCGCAGGGCGGAGGGGCGCTCGGGTACGGGACGTACCCGGGTGCCCCGGCACCCCGGGGCCCACGGCGCGACAGCCCTTAGCATGACGGCATGGCATTGGACGTGGTGATACGCCCGGCCCGGGCGGAGGACGAACACGAGATCCTGGAGCTGCACCGCTCGGCGTGGTCGCGCGTGAGCGAACCCGGCCCCAAGCGGCCGCCCGACGCGGCCGTCTTCGACGAGCGCCACGCCGTGGAGAGCTTCCTCGTCGCGGAACACGGGCGCAGGGTCGTCGGATACATCGCCCAGGCACCGGCCAGTCCCCTCGCGTCCAATCGGCACGTCCGTCACATCCAAGGACTGGCCGTACTCGAATCCGCCCGTGGCGGCGGAGTCGGGCAGGCCCTCGTCGAGGCCGCCTGCGCCGCCGCCCGGGCCGGTGGTGCCCGCCGCATGACCCTGCGCGTGCTCGGGCACAACGGGCCGGCGCAGCGGCTCTATCGGCGATGCGGCTTCGCGGTGGTCGGCGTCCTGCCCGAGGAGTTCCTGCTGGACGGGTCCTATGTCGACGACGTCTGGATGAGCCGGAGCCTGTCCGACCGCGACGGGCCCGCGCCCGCGTAGCCGGGGAACGAGGTGGGGGCGCCTGGCGGGGCGCCCCCCTTTCCCGTCGGCCGTCAGTCCAGGTAGCCCCTGAGCTGATCGGCGAAGGCGTGGTCGCGGAGCTTGTTGAGGGTCTTTGACTCGATCTGGCGGATCCGCTCGCGGGTCACGCCGAAGATCCGGCCGATCTCCTCCAGGGTGCGCGGCCGCCCGTCGGCGAGCCCGTAGCGCAGCTGCACGACCTTGCGCTCGCGTTCGCCGAGGGTCGACAGGACCGCTTCCAGGTGCTCGCGCAGCAGGAAGAACGCGGCCGACTCCACGGGGGAGGCGGCGTCCCCGTCCTCGATGAGGTCACCGAGGGCGACGTCGTCCTCCTCGCCGACCGGCGCGTGCAGCGAGACCGGTTCCTGGGCGAGGCGGAGCACTTCCATGACCCGCTCGGGGGTCAACTCCAGGTGGACGGCGACCTCTTCGGCGGTGGGCTCGTACCCGCGCTCCTGGAGCATGCGGCGCTGGACGCGCACGACGCGGTTGATCAGCTCGACGACGTGGACGGGCACGCGGATGGTCCGGGCCTGGTCGGCGAGGGCCCGGGACATCGCCTGCCGGATCCACCAGGTGGCGTAGGTCGAGAACTTGTACCCGCGGGCGTAGTCGAACTTCTCGACGGCCCGGATGAGCCCGAGGTTCCCCTCCTGCACGAGGTCGAGCATGGTGAGCCCGCGGCCGACGTAGCGCTTCGCGACGGAGACGACGAGCCGCAGGTTCGACTCGATGAGCCGGCGCTTGGCCATCCGCCCCATGACGACGAGCTTGTCGAGGTCCAGGGCGAGCCGGGAGTCGAGATCGGGGGTGTTGCCGAGCTTCTCCTCGGCGAACAGCCCGGCCTCGACGCGTCGCGCGAGGTCCACCTCCTCGACGGCGGTCAGTAGGGGGATCCTGCCTATCTCGCGAAGGTACTGCCGGAACAGATCGGCGGAGGGACCCGCTCCGCCCCCGCCGCCGTCGCTGCTGCCGCGCCTGCGCGGGGCGGGCACCGGATCGATCAGCTCCGGTACCTCGGGCTCTTCGTCCACGGCCTTGGCCTCCGAGGACTCGCTCACGTTCACGGTCAGGGTCCGGGTCTGCACGGGGGCGACCTCCAGGGCTCCGAGGACGGGGGCACCGCCTTCAGTGTGGGGTACGACACATCGCGGCCACGAGGGGCGTGCGAGCACTTTCTGAGTCCGGTGCGTGACCGGATGGTTACCCCCCGGCGGGAACCCCGATGCGGATCGGACGCATGTCCGAGATGATCGGCTCCATGTCTGAGTACGAGACCCACGTGACGGTGCGCTGCGCGGACGCGGCGGCACTGGACCGCCTCGACGCGTGGGCCCGGGCGCGGGATCTGAAGGTCACGCACATCGTGCTGGCCCGGGGCCGGATGGTGTCCCAGCCGATGCTGACGCTGCGGGACCGCACGAGCCACGAGAGCCTGGTCCCGCAGCTGTGGGCGGCCGGCTTCGACCCGGTGCGCGTCAAGGTGGAGACGGTCCCGTGGACCACGGACCCGCCGGGCCCGGGCGGCGGCTACTTCGAGCACCACCTCAAGCTGCGGCTCCCCGCGGACTTCGACCGCGCGGCCCTGGAGTCCCTGGTGACCCCGCACGGCGCCCACCTGTCGTGGAACGCGCGCCGGGCCCTGCCGGGCGGCGGCCACGAGCGGTTCGTGACCCAGCGCCGGCGGGGGACGGCGGCCGGGGCGACGGCGGCGTGCGACGCGCTGGTCGCGGCGCTCGGCTCGGCCGGGTACGAGATCCGCTCGGAGGAGCGGGAGTTCGTGCTGTACGACAGCGACCTGTCGGTGGACGACGGGTGGATCACCGAGGAGGGGGCGGCCGCCGAGCGGCTGCCGGCGGCGGTGTTCGAGGGGGCCGGACGATGAGTTCGTGGCGGGAGTTCGGCCTCGGGAGCACGCACCTGCCGAGCGAGCCGCTGGACGAGGAGACGCGGTCGGCCCGGTTCCTGCCCCGGACGCTGCGTCCGGTCGTCGGCGACGACGTACGGCAGCCGTCCGTCTTCGATCCGTCGCTGCGGCACCACTTCCAGGCCTACCGGGCCGGTGACCCGGTCTTCGACGACCCGGCGAAGACGGTCGCCTGGGCGCGGGCGCGGCGGGCCGCGATGGACGCCGTACTGCTGGCGGTCTCGCGGTCCCCGTGGGCTCGGTCCCTGGTGCTGCGCGGGAGCGTGCTGCTGGCGGACCGGTTCGGGCGGGCGGCGCGGGAGCCGGGCGACCTGGACTTCGTGGTGGTCCCGCCCACCTGGGTGATGGACGACGGGCGGACCGCCCGGATGCTGGACGGCATCGCGGCGGCGGCCGACGGGCGGGCCGGGATCAAGGCCTCGGGGGCGGTGTCCGAGGACATCTGGACCTACGACCGGGTGCCGGGGCGGCGGATGGTCCTGCCCTGGTCGGTGCCGGGCCTGCCGGACGGACAGGTCCAGCTGGACTTCGTCTTCAACGAGAGGCTCGCGGAGCCGCCGGAGCCGGTCGAACTCGCCTGCGGGGCGGTGGTCCTGGCGGCGACGCCGGCCCTGTCGCTGGCCTGGAAGGTGCTGTGGCTGGTCAGCGACCGGCACCCGCAGGGCAAGGACCTCTATGACGCGGTGCTGCTGGCCGAGCACTGCCACCTGCCGAACGCCCTGGTGCAGGAGGTGTTCCGGGAGGCCGGGGAGTGGCCCTACCCGAACGCCGAGCTGGGTCTGGCGCACATCGCCGACCTGGCCCCGAGCGGATACGTCGGCGCCGAGTGGGAGCACTTCGAGGCCGAGTACCCGCACCTGGCCGGGCCCGGCGAGGAGGCGTTCATCGCGCGCCTGGTCGAGGCCCTGCGCCCGACCTTCCCCGACGCCCCCTGATCAGGCAGGCTCGACGCGGACCGCGCAGACCTTGAACTCCGGCATCCGGGAGACCGGGTCGAGGGCCGGGTTGGTCAGGGTGTTGGCGCGGCCCTCGCCGGGCCAGTGGAAGGGCATGAAGACGGTGTCCGCGCGGATGGTGTCGGTGATCCGGGCCGGGGCCACCGCGCGGCCGCGGCGGGAGGTCACGGCGAGGGGGCTGCCGTCGACCGCGCCGATGCGGGCGGCGAGGCGCGGGTGGAGTTCGACGAAGGGGCCGGGGGCCGCCGCGTTGAGCTCCTCCACCCGCCGGGTCTGGGCGCCGGACTGGTACTGGGCGACCACGCGCCCGGTGGTGAGCAGCACCGGGTAGTCGGCGTCGGGGACCTCGTCGGCGTCGCGGTGGGAGACGGGCACGAAACGGGCCCGGCCGTCGTCGGTGGCGAAGCGGTCCAGGAAGAGGCGCTCGGTGCCCGCGGAGCCCTCGGGGCAGGGCCAGAACACGCCCTGTTCGGCCTCGATGCGGGCGTAGGTGATGCCCGAGTAGTCCGCAGGGCCGCCGGCGGAGGCGCGGCGCAGTTCCTCGAAGACCTCCTCCGGCGCGGTCGGGAAGCCCTTCTCGATGCCCATGCGGGCGGCGAGTCCGTGGAGGACGTCCAGGTCGGAGCGGACGCCCGGGGGCGGGGTCAGGGCGCGGCGGCGGAGCAGGACGCGGCCTTCGAGGTTGGTGGTGGTGCCGGTCTCCTCGGCCCACTGGGTGACCGGGAGGACCACGTCGGCGAGGGCCGCCGTCTCGGAGAGGACGACGTCGGCGACCGCGAGGAAGTCCAGGGAGCGGATGCGGTCCTCGATGTGGGCGGCGCGGGGGGCCGAGACCACCGGGTTGGAGCCCATCAGGAGCAGGGCCCGGACGTCCGTGCCGAGGGCGTCGAGGAGTTCGTAGGCGCTGCGGCCGGGGCCGGGGAGGTCGTCGGGGTCGACGCCCCAGACCTCCGCCACGTGCGCGCGGGCGGCGGGGTCGGTCAGCTTGCGGTAGCCGGGGAGCTGGTCGGCCTTCTGGCCGTGCTCGCGGCCGCCCTGGCCGTTGCCCTGGCCGGTGAGGCAGCCGTAGCCGGAGAGCGGGCGGCCGGCCCGGCCGGTGGCGAGGCACAGGTTGATCCAGGCGCCGACGGTGTCGGTGCCCTTGGACTGCTGCTCGGGGCCGCGTGCGGTGAGGACCATGGCGGATTCGGGGGCGCAGAACAGGGCGACGGCCTCGCGGAGCTTGGGCACGGGGACGCCGGTGATGCGTTCCACCAGCTCGGGCCAGTGGGCCATGGCGGCCGCCCGGGCCTCCTCCCAGCCGGTGGTGCGGGCGGCGATGAACTCCTCGTCCGTGCGCCCCTGCGCGACGATCAGGTGCAGCAGGCCGAGGGCGAGCGCGAGGTCGGTGCCCGGGCGGGGCGCGAGGTGCAGGTCGGCCTGTTCGGCGGTGCGGGTGCGGCGCGGGTCGATGACGATCAGGGTGCCGCCGTTGGCCTTGAGCTCGGTGAGGTAGCGCAGGGCGGGCGGCATGGTCTCGGCCAGGTTCGAGCCGACGAGGATCACGCAGCCGGTGCGCGGGATGTCCTCCAGCGGGAAGGGCAGCCCGCGGTCCAGCCCGAAGGCCCGCTGGTGCGCGGCGGCGGCCGAGGACATGCAGAACCGGCCGTTGTAGTCGATCTGCGAGGTGCGCAAGGCGACGCGGGCGAACTTGCCGAGCGCGTAGGCCTTCTCGTTGGTGAGCCCGCCGCCGCCGAAGACCCCGACCGCGTCCGGACCGTACGCGCGGCCCGTGCGGGTGAGGCCCTCGGCGACGGCGTCGAGGGCCTCCTCCCAGGTGGCCGGCTCCAGCCGCCCGGCGTGGGTGCGGACGAGCGGGCCGGTCAGGCGCACCCGGGAGGAGAGCACGGCGGGGGCGGTGCGGCCCTTGCCGCACAGCGCGCCCCGGTTCACGGGGAAGTCGGCCCGCTCCTCCACCGTCACACCCGCGCCGCCGTCCGCGGGGCGCAGGTTCATGCCGCACTGCAGCGCGCAGTACGGGCAGTGCGTGGCGGTGACCGGCTCCGAGGTGTGCATGCGACCAGGCTGCGCCGCCGGTGTTACGCGGACCGCAGCACCGCGTTACGGGCCGGGATGCTCTGCCTCAGCGCGGCCCGGCGGCGCCGGTGAGGAAGCCGCGGCCGACGGGGGTGCCGGCCCGGCGAGGGCTATCGGCCCGTCAGGTACATCACCGCCGCGGAGCCCGGGCCGCGGGCCCCGCCGGTGATGACGACGACCTTGTCGCTGAGATCCACGACAGCCACGGTTCCACACCCCTGATGCTCGGACGGACGGACCGGGCCGACTCTCATATATGACTATTCGAAATAGCCGGTGCGCGCGTCAGTCTGCCAGAGCGGCCAGGGCCCGCGACACCCCCTGCTCCTTCGGTCCGAGGAACCGCGGGGCCGGCTTGAAGGCCGCGTCCAGCGCCGCCTTGCCGGCCGCGAAGACCTCGCGGGTCTCGCCGTAGTACCAGGTGGCGTCGTGCACGTCGGCGACCCCGACGCCGTACGCGTCCAGGCCCGCCGCCTGGCAGAGGGCGACGGCCCGGCGGATGTGGAAGCCCTGGGTGACCAGCACGGCCCGCTCGACCCCGAAGATCTTCTTGGCCCGCACGCAGGAGTCCCAGGTGTCGAAGCCGGCGTAGTCGCTGACGATCTGCGTGTCCGGCACCCCCTTCCCCGTGAGGTAGGTGCGCATCGCGTTCGGCTCGTCGTACTCGGTGCGGCTGTTGTCCCCGGTGACCAGCACGACCTTGACCTTGCCGGTGCGGTACAGCTCGGCGGCGGCGTCGAGCCGGTCGGCCAGGTAGGGGGTGGGCCGGCTCCCCAGCAGGCCCGCCCCGAACACCACGGCCACCTCGGAGGCCGGCGCGTCGGCCGTGGTCCGCAGCCGGTCGGCGGCCGCCGCGTGCATCCACGCCGAGGGCAGCAGCGCCAGCACGCAGCCCGCCATGACGGTCTGCACCGCCAGCCTCCGGGCCCGTACGGTGCGCAGCGCGGCCGCCGTCCGGCTCCACGTGACTCTCGGCAGGCGCGGTCCGCGCATCATCCATCCCCTGGTGTCTCGACTGCTGGTCCCCTGGTCAGGACGTCGCCGGGGGCCGCTTGGTTCGCCGGCCCGCCCCACCGGGGGCGGGCGCGGCCCCCGGCAGGGGCGGCAGGAGCGGGCGCGGGCCCCGACATCCGGGCGGACGGCCCTGTGAGCACCCGGCAAAGACCCGTCACCCCCGCGCAACGCACCGGCAACGTCCGGCGCGCAGGATCGGTTCATGACGGAGCCGGTGCACCCTCCCGAATTTCCCGCCCTCCCCTTCGACAGTGCGGCCGAACTCCTCGGCCGCGTCACCCTCCAGCTGGGCACCCAGCTCAGCGGCCTGCGCCGACCCGGAGTCCGCCCATGCAGCCCACCCTCGTCGCCGTGGCCCACGGCAGTCGCGACCCGCGCGCCCCGCACACCGCCCTCGCCCTCCTCGAACGGGTCCGCGAGCTCCGTCCCCGGCTCGACGTCCGCCTCGGCCACATCGAGCTGAACGAGCCGCTGCTCGGCTCCGTCCTCGGGGAGCTGCGCGGTGCGGCGGTGCTCGTCCCGCTGCTGCTCGGCCGCGGGTACCACGTCAAGCGCGACCTCCCTGCGGCCGCCGCCGGGGCCGCGCACCTGAGGGTCCGCATCGCCGCCCCGCTGGGCCCGCACCCGCTGCTCGTCGAGGCCCTGTACGAGCGGCTCGTGGAGGCCGGCTGGAGCGCCGGCACCGCGGTCGTGCTCGCCGCCGCCGGTTCCCGCGACCCCGACTCGGCGGCCGACACCCGCCGCACCGCGGCCCTGCTCGCCGAGCGCCTCGGCGGTGTCCCGGTGGTCCCGGCCTACGCCTCGGCCGCCGCGCCGAGCGCCCCCGAGGCGGTCCGCGCACTGGCCGCCCACGGCCACCACCGGATCGCCGTGGCCTCGTACTTCGCCGCTCCCGGCCGGTTCGCCGCGCAGAGCGCCGCGGCGGCGCCCGCGCTCGCCGCCGCCCCGCTGGGCGACCACCCGGCCCTGGCCCGCCTGTTGCTGCACCGCTACGACGAGGCCCTCGCCCGCCCCGCCCGACCCGTGCGGCCGGAACTCGTCTCCGCCTGATCCCGGTTTGTCAGTCATTCCGGTTACCGTCTCTTCCATGGAAGGCACCGCGCACGCCCCCGCAGACGACCACGACGACCTCTACGACGCAGCCGACACCGAGCGCTGGGCCGCCGAACCCGACAAACGGCCCGGACGGACCGCCTTCCAGCGCGACCGCGCCCGTGTGCTGCACTCCGCCGCGCTGCGCCGCCTCGCCGGGAAGACCCAGGTCGTCACGCCGGGCACCCGCTCGTACGACTGGGACGCGAGTCCCCGTACCCGCCTCACCCACTCCCTGGAGTGCGCCCAGGTCGGGCGGGAGCTCGGCGCCGCGCTCGGCTGCGACCCCGACCTGGTCGAAGCCGCGTGCCTCTCGCACGACATGGGCCACCCGCCCTTCGGCCACAACGGCGAGGAGGCGCTCAACGAGTTCGCCAAGGACTGCGGGGGCTTCGAGGGCAACGCCCAGTCGCTGCGCCTGCTGACCCGGCTGGAGCCCAAGCGGTTCGTGCCCGACCCGGCGAGCGGCGAACTCGTCAGCGTCGGCCTCAACCTCACCCGGGCCTGCCTGGACGCCGCCACCAAGTACCCGTGGGCCCGCGGGAACCACCCCACCGACCCCGGCTCCGTGAAGTTCGGGGCGTACGAGGACGACCTGCCGGTCTTCGCCTGGCTGCGCCGCGGCGCGCCCGCGGACCGCAAGTGCTTCGAGGCGCAGGTGATGGACTGGGCGGACGACGTCGCATACTCCGTCCACGACTTCGAGGACGGCCTGCACGCCGGCCACCTCGATCCCAACCTCCTCTTCGCCGAGCCCGAGCGCACCGCGATCTGGCGGGTCGCCATCGGCCGCTACGTGCCCGCCGACACCGAGCCGGAGGAGCTGCGGGCCGCCCTGGACCGGCTGATGGAGGAGGAGTGGTGGCCGCACGGGTACGACGGCTCGGCCGTCGCCCAGGCCCGGCTGAAGGACGCGACGAGCCAGCTGATCGGCCGCTTCTGCCTGGCAGCCGAGGGCGCCACCCGTGAGGCGTACGGTTTTGGCCGCCTCACCCGGTACGGTGCCGAACTGGTGGTCCCCCGCGAGGCGCGCAACGAGTGCGCCGTGCTCAAGGCGGTCGCCGACCTGTACGTCATGCAGCGCGACGAGCAGGAGCGGATCCGCGCCGACCAGCGCATCGTCCTGGCCGAACTCGCGGAGGCGCTCAGCGCCCGGGCACCCGAGGGGCTGGACCCGCAGTTCCGGGCGATCTTCGACGCCGCGCCGGACGACCGGGCCAGGAAACGGGCGGTCATCGACCAGATCGCGTGTCTCACCGACGCAGCCGCCCGTTCCCTGCACGCACGTCTCACGCGGCGCACCCGACGCGCCGATGGGTGAGCCGATCGCGCCACTCCCCCTTCACGCGGCAGGCTCAGTGCGGGACGCTCGCATGTGGTCGCATGTGGCGGAGAGGTTATGAGGAGGCATCAGGTGGTCGACGCACACCGGACATTCGTCATCGTCGGCGCAGGGCTCGCCGGGGCTAAGGCGGCCGAAACGCTGCGGTCCGAGGGGTTCACGGGGCGGGTGATCCTGATCGGCGACGAGCGCGACCACCCGTACGAGCGGCCCCCGCTCTCCAAGGGCTACCTGATGGGCAAGGAGGACCGCGACAGCGTCTTCGTCCACGAGCCCTCCTGGTACGCGGCCTCCGACATCGAGCTGCACCTCGGCCAGCCGGCCGTCCAGCTCGACCGGGACGCCAAGAAGGTGGTCCTCGGCGACGGCACGGCCCTGCACTACGACAAGCTGCTGCTGGCCACCGGCGCCGAACCGCGCCGCCTGGACATCCCCGGCACGGGTCTCGCCGGGGTGCACCACCTGCGGCGCCTCGCGCACGCCGAGCGCCTGAAGGGGGTCCTCGCCGGACTCGGCCGGGACAACGGCCACCTGCTCATCGCGGGCGCCGGATGGATCGGCCTGGAGGTCGCCGCCGCGGCCCGCGGGTACGGCGCGGAGGTCACCGTCGTCGAGCCGGAGGCCACGCCGCTGCACGCGGTGCTCGGCCCGGAGGTCGGCCGGCTCTTCGCAGACCTGCACACCGATCACGGGGTGCGCTTCCACTTCGGGGCGCGGCTGACCGAGATCGTGGGTCACGACGGCATGGTGCTGGCCGCCCGTACGGACGACGGGGAGGAGCACCCGGCGCACGCGGTGCTCGCCGCGATCGGGGCCGCGCCGCGGACCGCGCTCGCCGAGACCTCCGGCCTGGCCCTGGTCGACCGGGAGCACGGCGGCGGGATCGCCGTGGACGAGTCCCTGCGCACCTCCGACCCGGACGTCTACGCGGCCGGGGACGTGGCCGCCGCCCACCACCCGGTGCTCGGGACCCGGCTGCGGGTCGAGCACTGGGCCAACGCGTTGAACGGCGGTCCGGCCGCAGCTCGGGCGATGCTGGGCCGGCAGGTCAGCTACGACCGGGTGCCGTACTTCTTCTCGGACCAGTACGACGTGGGTCTGGAGTACTCGGGGTACGCGCCGCCCGGCGGCTACGACCAGGTGCTGATCCGCGGCGACGCGGGCAAGCGGGAGTTCATCGCCTTCTGGCTCTCCGAGGGACGCGTGCTGGCCGGAATGAACGTGAACGTGTGGGACGTCACCGACCAGATCCAGGCCCTGATCAGGTCGAAGGCGCCGGTGGACCGGGAGGCCCTCGCGGATCCGTCCGTTCCGCTTGAGTCGCTGGTCACGGCGGAGGGTGCCTGACAGGTTTGCCCGCGCCCGGCCGTAGACTTCACGGGTGGCTGGACGGATCAATGACGACGACGTGAAGGCGGTACGGGACGCGGTCCCGATCGACGCCGTCGTCTCCGAATACCTCCAGCTGCGCAACGCGGGCGGCGGCAACCTCAAGGGCCTGTGCCCCTTTCACGACGAGAAGTCCCCGTCCTTCCAGGTCAGTCCCAGCAAGGGCCTGTACCACTGCTTCGGCTGCCAGGCGGGCGGGGACACCCTCGACTTCGTCATGAAGATCGACCACCTCTCCTTCTCGGAGGCGGTCGAGCGCCTGGCCGGCCTGGCCGGCATTACCCTGCGGTACGAGGAGGGCGGCTACACCTCCGGCACCAGCGGCCGCGGTGACCGCATCCGGCTGGTCGAGGCCCACAAGGCGGCCGCCCAGTTCTACGTCGACCAGCTCGGCAGCCCCGAGGCGGAGATCGGCCGCAAGTTCCTGGCGGAGCGCGGCTTCGACCAAGCCGCGGCCGCCCACTTCAGCGTGGGCTACAGCCCGGCCGGCTGGGACCACCTGACCCGCTTCCTGCGCGGCAAGGGCTTCACCGACAAGGAACTGATCACCTCCGGGCTCGCCCAGGACAGCCGCAGCGGCAAGCCCATCGACCGCTTCCGCGGCCGGCTGATGTGGCCGATCCGCGACATCAGCGGCGAGGTCGTCGGCTTCGGCGCGCGCAAGCTGCGCGAGGACGACAACGGCCCCAAGTACCTGAACACCCCCGAGACGGCGATCTACAAGAAGTCCCAGGTGCTCTACGGCATCGACCTGGCCAAGAAGGAGATCGCGAAGACCTCCCGGGCGGTCGTGGTCGAGGGCTACACCGACGTGATGGCCTGCCACCTCGCCGGCGTCACCACCGCCATCGCCACCTGCGGCACCGCCTTCGGCGGGGACCACATCAAAATCCTGCGCCGGCTGCTCATGGACAACGCGACCGCCGAGGTGATCTTCACCTTCGACGGCGACGCGGCGGGCCAGAAGGCGGCGCTGCGCGCCTTCGAGGACGACCAGAAGTTCGCCGCCGAGACCTCCATCACCATCGCCCCGGGCGGGATGGACCCCTGCGACCTGCGGCTCGCCCAGGGCGACGCGGCCGTCTCGGGGCTGGTGGAGTCCCGCACCCCGCTGTTCGAGTTCGCGCTGCGGCACATCGTCTCGCGGCACAACCTGGAGAACCCGGCGGGCCGCGCCGCCGCGCTGGCCGAGGCCGCTCCGGTCGTCGCGAGCATCAAGGACCTGTCGATCCAGCACGAGTCCGCGGTCCAGCTGGCCGGGATGCTGGGCATCCTCGACGAGCAGTTCGTCGTCAAGCGGGTCGCGCAGCTGGCGCGGTGGGCGCGCGAGCGCGGCAACCAGCCCCAGCAGCAGGGCCGGGGCCGCCCCCAGGCGCCGGCCCCCGCCGCGCCGTCGCCGGTCGGTGGCGGACCCGCCCTGAACCTGCGCAGCCCCGCCCACCGCACCGAGCGGGAGCTGCTCAAGCTGGCGCTCCAGCGGCCCGCGCTGGTCTCCCCCGCCTTCGACGCGTACGGGATCGACGAGTTCACCGCCCCGCCCTACGCCGCGGTCCGCCAGGCCATCCAGGACGCGGGCGGCGCCTCGCAGGCCGCCGACGACTACCTGGCCCGCGTCCGCGACGCCGCCCCGAACGACACCGTCCGCGCGATGGTCACGGAGCTGGCGGTGGAGGCCATCCACGCCAAGACGGTGGACGAGGTCTACGCCGGGGTCCAGCTGGTCCAGGTCCGCCTGCGCGCCGTCGACCGCCGGGTCCTGGAGATCCAGGGCGCCATGACCCGCCTGAGCCCGCAGGCCCCGCCGGAGCAGCACGCGGCGGTCCAGGAGGAGCTGTGGGTGCTCCAGCAGTACGGCCAGCGCCTGCGCAACCGCGGCGCCGAGGGTCTCTGACCGGCCGCTACCTCGTCCCGGCCGGGCCCCGGCGCCCGAACCAGTCGCCGCCCGGTATCTCGGTCCCCGATTCCCGCAGGTCGCGGGCGAGCAGCGGCGCCGCCAGGTAGACCCAGGCCCGGACCGCGCTGCCGTCGGGGCGCAGGGCCCGGCGGGCGATCCGGTCGTAGACGTTGCCCGGGCGGTCCGGGCCCCCGTACTCCTCCAGCACGTCCAGCGCGGCGAGCAACTCCCCGTACCCGCCCGGCGCCGCCGTGATCAGCTCGCCGACGACGGCCGAGCCGGGCCGGTGCACCGCGTACGGATATCCGGGGCCGTCGTAGAGCACCGCGTCCGGGAGGGTGGCGGGCTCCTCCGAGGCCGTGCGGCCGCGCAGGAACAGGGCGTGGTTGACCTCGCCGGGACGCAGCGTCCCGTAGACGAAGAACGGGAGCGGGGCGGTCGGGTCTTGTGGCCGTTCGACCGATGTCACGGGGCCCTCCCTCGGGATACGGCGCAGCGTCCGCCGACCGGGCCGAAAGTCCCGACTTCCCTGCGCCCCACCACCGTACGCACCGCTGTTGCAGAACCTCCCGGTGCCCGTGACCCGCGCCGTCCAGCGTCGGCCTCCTCCCCTCCCCTCACGGTTCTGCGCCCGTGACACTTCGTCCCGCCGGGGGCTCGCCGCCCTCCTGTGCGCCTGCGCGCTCGCCGCCGGCGGCTGCACCGCGCCCGCCGGCCCGTGTCGGCCGAACCCGGCCCGGCCCGAGCAGGGTGGGGAGTCACCCGGACGGCGCGGACCGCGCGGACGGCCCGGATGGCGGCACGAGCCGCCTTGACCTGCGGATACGGCTCGCGCGTGGACCGTGTACGGGCACACCTGACGGAACATCAGCAGGCGCGCGGCGGCCCGGCCGGGTTATCTCGGAAGCACGACCCCGTGTCTTCAGGAGAGCCCCCATGCGCCGACGTACCGCACACGTGCTGACCGCGACCGCGCTGACCGCCGCCGCGTTCACCGGGCCGGTCGCCGGCGCGGTCGCCGCCGTGGACCTGGGCATGGTGGGCTTCGCGCCCGGGGACTTCGCCCGGCTGGAGGTGTGGCCCAAGTCCGCCGCCCCCGCAGCCACCGTGACCGTGAACACCACCGCCTGCGGGTCCGGCAGTCACGCGGAGGGCGATGCCACCACGGTCGGCGGCGGCCGGTTCAAGCTGGTCCCGGGCACCCACAAGGAGGTGGTCGTGGGGCAGTTCCAGGTGGCCCACGGCACCCGGCCCGGCACCTATGGCATCGGCGCGACCTGCGCGAACGGCAAGTTCGCCACCGGCGACCTGGTCGTCACCGAACGCGGCCCGCAGGGCCACGTCAACACCGGGGTGGGCGGTGGCACGACCACCACCACCGACCCCGCCAAGATCGCGGTGGGAGCTGCCGTACTGGCCGCTGCCGCCGTCGGCGGTACCTGGCTCCTGCGTCGCCGGGCGAGCGGCACGCGGAGCTGACGGACGCCCACCGCGGCTCCGGCCGCGGTCCGACCGGTACCGTCCCCCGTCGCCCGCCCCGCGAGGTCCCCCCCGTTCGCGGGGCCGGGCGACGGCCAGTCACCCCGAAACGGAAGCCGAGGGGGTACGCATGGGTGGCGCATTCGGTGGTGTCCGGGGCCCCGACCGGCAGCCCTGGCCCCCGCCCGGCGGCCGCCCCGGACCCACCGCGCGCCCCCCGGCCCGGGGCATCCGCCCGACCGCCCGCCACGGGGGACTCGTCGCGCTCGCCGCCTGCATCGGCATCTGGCTCGTCACCAGCGGTTCCCGGGAGCCGGTCGGACCGCCGCTGCCCTCCCCCGCCGAAGCCCTGACCGCCGCCGGCATCATGGGCCCGGGCATCGCCCCGCTCCCCGGGTCCCCGCCCGGCAGGATCCGGATCCCCTCCATCCGGGTCGACGCGCCCCTGACCGGTCTGGGGCTGGAGCGGGACGGCAGCCTCGAAGTGCCACCGCCGGACCGGCGCGACCTGGCCGGCTGGTACAGCGAGGGCACCACCCCGGGCGCCACGGGCACGGCCGTCATCGCCGGGCACGTGGACGACGCCGCCGGGCCGGGCGTCTTCTACCACCTGGGCGCGCTGCGCCGGGGGGCCGCGATCGAGATCCCGCGCGCGGACGGCCGTACGGCCGTGTTCACGGTCCACGCGGTCGAGGTCTACGACGCCAAGGCCTTCCCCGACACTCGCGTGTACGGCCCTTCGGCGCGGGCCGAGCTGCGGGTGATCACCTGCGGCGGCGGCTTCTCGCCGCGCACCGGCTACCGCGGCAACGTGGTCGTCTTCGCGCACCTCACCGGGACGTACTGATCGCCAGGTCGAAAGAGAGGCTCAGCCCCACTGCTCGAAGCCGAGCTTGACCACCAGCGCGCCCACCACGGTGAGCAGCACGCCGCGGACGAAGCCGCTGCCCTTCTTGAGCGCCATGCGGGCACCGATCATGCCGCCGGCCAGGTTGAAGACCGCCATCAGCGCGGCGAGCTGCCAGAGCACCATGCCCTGGTAGGCGAACATCGCGAGCGCCCCCGCGTTGGTGCAGCAGTTGACGATCTTGGCGGTGGCGGAGGCGGTGACCAGGTCCAGGTGGAGGAGCGCGGTGAGCGCGAGCACCAGGAAGGTGCCGGTGCCGGGCCCGATGAGGCCGTCGTAGAAGCCGATGCCGAGGCCGGCGAGCGCGATGGCGAGGAGCACCCGTCGCCGGCTGACGGGCGCGGTCGAGGGGGCGGTGCCGAAGCCCGGCTTGAAGATCACGACGCCCGCGACGATCACGAGCACGCCCATGATCAGCGGGCGGAGCGCGTCCTTGCTGATGCCGCCGGCGAGCGCGGCGCCGCCCATCGAGCCGGCGAGCGCGGCCAGGCCGATGCGGACGGCGAGCTTCACGTCCACCGGCGCCTTGCGGACGTAGGTGACCGCGGCGCCCGCCGTGCCGACGATGGCCACGGCCTTGTTGGTGCCGAGGACGGTGGCGGGGTGGGCGTTCGGCAGGCCGAGCAGGAGTGCGGGCAGGAGCAGCAGGCCGCCGCCGCCCACCACGGCGTCGATCCAGCCGGCCGCCGCCGCTGCCACGCACAGGACAATGATCATGGTCGTTGATATGTCAGGCACGACATGACCTTATGGAGCTGTCAGCTGCAGGCACCATCAATCCCCGGAAACTTGCGCAAAGGTTGAGCTTTGCCGGGCCGGCGCCCGGTCCGCAGCCACCGGGGCCGCCGGGTCCACCACCGCCGCCCCGCCCAGCATCCCGCGCCTGACCCGCACCACCGCATCTCGCATGCGGAGCACGCCAAGGGTCCCGGCGGCGGTCCCGCCGATCCTTCAGACGGCCCTGAGGAAGGCCTCACCGACCCTCAACCCCGGCGCTGAGGCCGGCGTTCCGTCCGGGTAACAGGGGCGATGCGGAGGGGAAACAGCGGCCGCGCACGCTCATGCCATGACCTCGGACCAGCGTGTGGTGGTGATCGGCGGCGGCCTCGCGGGACTGCGACTGGCCGCGCGCCTGACCGGTGCGGCGGCGGTGACCGTCCTCGGCGAGGAGCCGCACGTCCCCTACAACCGCGTCCTGCTCGCGGAGGTCCTCGCCGGCCGCTACGCACCGGAGGTCACCGCCCTCCCGACGCCCGGCCCGGCGCTGCGCCGGGGGGTCCGCGCGGTGCGGATCGACCGCGCGGACCGGACCGTACAGTGCGACGACGGCACGGTGGCGGAGTACGACACTCTGGTGCTGGCCACGGGCTCCAACGCGGTGCTCCCGCCGCTGCGCGGGCTGTTCGAGCCCGAGGGGCGGGATCTCCCGGACGGGGTCCACGCCTTCCGCACGATGGACGACTGCCTGGCCCTCTCGGCGGCCGTACGCCCCGGGGTGCGGGCGGTGGTGATCGGCGGGGGCCTGCTGGGCGTCTCAGCGGCGCGTGCGCTCGCCGCGCGGGGGGCGGTGGTGGTCCTGGCCCAGCAGGGCGAGCGCCTGATGGAACGCCAGCTGGACACCGAGTCCTCGGCCCTGCTGGCCGCACACCTGACCGACCTCGGCGTGGAGATCCACACGGAATGCCGGGTCCGCGGCCTGACCACATCTGCGGCGCCGCTGCCGGGGGCTCTGCCCCCGGACCCCCGCGCCTCAAACGCCGGCCAGGCTGAAGTCGCCCTGCGGGCAATCCGGCCGCGCCGGCCAGGCGAGGCCGCACAAAATCCAGCCCCTCCGCCGTTTGAGGAGCGGGGTCCGGGGCGGAGCCCCGGCAGCGGCGCCGCACAGGGGCATCGCAAGGTCACCGGGGTCGAGCTCGCCGACGGCTACCGGCTGGAGGCCGACCTCGTCGTGCTCGCCTGCGGCGTCCGCCCCCGCACGGGCCTGGCCCAGGCCGCCGGACTGGAGACCCGCCGGGGCATCGTGGTCGACGACCACCTCCGCACCAGCGACCCCCGCGTCCACGCCATCGGCGACTGCGCCGAGCACGCCGGGCAGGTGTACGGCCTGGCGGGCGCCGCCCTGGAGCAGGCGGACGCCCTCGCCGCGGTCCTCACCGGAACCCCCGCGCGCTACACCGGCACCCGCGCCCTCACCCGCCTCACCCTCGGCGGAGCCGAGACCGGCTCCCTGGACCTCGCCGCCTTCGGCGAGACCACCCCCCGCCCCGGCGACGACGTGGTCCGCCTCGCCGACGCCACCCGCCGGACCTACCGCAAGGTCGTCCTCCGCGACGACCGGCTCGTCGGCGGCGTACTGCTCGGCGAGCTCTCCACCGTGGGCGCCCTCGCCCGCACCTGGGAGGGCGGCGAGTCCCCGGACGACCTGTTCCACCTGCTCACCGACGACGGAGGCCACTGAGATGACCGAGCCCCTGCCCACGATCGTGCTCATCGGGCACGGCATGGTCGGCCAGCGCTACCTCGAAGCGCTCGCCGAGCGCGGGGTCACCGCCACGCACCGGGTCACCGTGCTCTGCGAAGAGCCCCGGCCCGCCTACGACCGCGTGCACCTGACCTCGTATTTCTCCGGCAGCACCGCCGAGGACCTCTCCATGACCCCCGCCGGGTTCATGGAGGAGCACGGCATCGCCCTCCACCTCGACGACCCCGCCGAGCACATCGACCGGGCCGCCCGCACCGTCACCTCCCGCTCCGGGCAGGTGTTCCCGTACGACGTCCTGGTCCTGGCCACCGGCAGCTACCCCTTCGTACCGCCCGTCCCCGGCAAGGACGCCCCCGGCTGCTTCGTCTACCGCACGATCGAGGACCTCCTCGCGATCGAGGAGTACGCCAAGACCCGGACCAGCGGCGCGGTCGTCGGCGGCGGGCTGCTCGGGCTGGAGGCCGCCGGCGCCCTCCAGGGGCTCGGCCTCACCACCCGCATCGTCGAGTTCGCCCCGCGCCTGATGCCCGTCCAGGTCGACGAGGGCGGCGGCGCGGCCCTGTTGCGCACCATCGAGTCCATGGGCCTGACCGTCCACACCGGGGTCGGCACCCAGGAGGTGGTGACCGGCGAGGACGGCCGCGTCAGCGGCATGCGGCTCTCCGACGGCTCGACCGTCGACACCGACCTCGTGGTCTTCTCCGCGGGCGTCCGCCCCCGCGACCAGCTGGCCCGCGACGCCGGGCTGGACATCGGCGAGCGCGGCGGCATCGCGGTCGACGCCCGCTGCCGCACCTCCGATCCGCACGTCTACGCCATCGGCGAGTGCGCCCTCGCCGTGGACGGCCGGGTCTACGGCCTGGTCGCTCCCGGCTACGAGATGGCCGAGACGGCCGCCGAGGACCTGCTGGGCCGGGAGAAGGAGTTCACCGGGGCCGACCTCTCCACCAAGCTCAAGCTGCTCGGCGTGGACGTGGCATCCTTCGGCGACGCCCACGGCACCGCCCCCGGCAGCCTCGACGTCGTCTGGTCGGACTCCCGTTCCGGCGTCTACAAGAAGCTGGTCGTCTCCCCCGACGGGGTCCTCCTCGGCGGTGTCCTGGTCGGTGACGCGGACGCGTACGGCCTGCTGCGCCCGCTCACCGGCAGCGTCCCGCCCGTCGCCCCCGAACAGCTGGTGCTGCCCGCCGGGGTGGGCGCGCCGGTCGCGCTCGGCCCGTCCTCGCTCCCCGACCACGCCGTGATCTGCTCCTGCCACAACGTCACGAAGAAGGCCATCGCCGCCTGCGCCACCCTCGCCGAGGTCAAGAAGTGCACCAAGGCGGGCACCGGCTGCGGCAGTTGCGTCAAGGTGATCGGCCAGCTGCTGCCGGCCGCCGCCGACAAGGGGCTGTGCGGCTGCTTCCCGTACACCCGCTCCGAGCTGTACGAGATCGTCCGCACCCGGCGGCTGACCTCGTACGAGCAGCTCCTCGACGGCCACGGCCGCCCGGAGGCCCGCGGTGGCGACGGCTGCGAGGTCTGCAAGCCCACTGTCGGCTCGATCATCGCCTCGCTCGCCCCGACCCTCGGCGCCAGCGGCTACGTCCTGGACGGGGAGCAGGCCGCCCTCCAGGACACCAACGACCATTTCCTGGCGAACATGCAGCGCAACGGCTCGTACTCGGTCGTCCCGCGCATCCCGGGCGGTGAGATCACCCCCGACAAGCTGATCGTGATCGGCGAGGTGGCCCGCGACTTCGGCCTCTACACGAAGATCACCGGTGGTCAGCGGATCGACCTCTTCGGGGCGAGCGTGGACCAGCTCCCGCGGATCTGGGCCCGGCTCGTCGACGCCGGCTTCGAGTCCGGGCACGCGTACGGGAAGGCCCTGCGGACGGTGAAGTCCTGCGTGGGGCAGACCTGGTGCCGCTACGGGGTCCAGGACAGCGTCAGGATGGCCATCGACCTGGAGCTGCGCTACCGCGGGCTGCGCGCCCCGCACAAGCTCAAGTCGGCGGTGTCCGGATGCGCCCGCGAGTGCGCGGAGGCGCAGAGCAAGGACTTCGGGATCATCGCGACAGCGAGTGGCTGGAACCTGTACGTCGGCGGCAACGGCGGGGCCACCCCGCGCCACGCCGACCTCCTGGCCCAGGACCTCTCGGACGCGGAACTGGTCCGGCTGATCGACCGGTTCCTGATGTTCTACATCCGCACCGCCGACCGGCTGGAGCGGACCTCCACCTGGCTGGAGCGGCTGGAGGGGGGCCTGGCGCACCTGCGGGACGTCATCGTGCACGACTCGCTCGGGCTGTGCGCAGAGCTGGAGTCCCTGATGGCCGACCACGTGGCGCACTACCGGGACGAGTGGGCCGAGACGCTCCAGGACCCGGAGCGGTTGCGCCGGTTCGTGTCCTTCGTGAACGCGCCCGGCGCCCCCGACCCGACCGTGAGGTTCGTCCCCGAGCGCGACCAGGTCAAGCCCGACCTGGCCGTCCTGACCATAGGAGGTGCCGTCCGATGACCGTGGAACTGCAAGTGGCGCAGGGCTGGCTGACGGTGTGCGAACTGTCCTCGCTGGTCCCCGGGCGCGGGGTCGCGGCCCTGCTGCCCGACGGGAGCCAGGCCGCGGTGTTCGTCGACCGCGCGGGGCGCCCGTACGCGATCGGCAACCAGGACCCCTTCACCGGTGCGCACGTGCTCTCGCGCGGGCTGGTGGGGGCCGTGGCGGGCCGGCCCTTCGTGGCCTCGCCGCTGCTGAAGCAGCGCTTCGACCTGGAGTCGGGACGCTGCCTGGACGACGAGGAGGTGGCGGTCCGGACCTACCCGGTGCGGACCGCCGCGACCTCGTGATCATCGGGCGGACGGTCAGCCCTGGTCCTGGACCATGGCCGGGTCCATCCACATGATCTCCCAGGTGTGGCCGTCGAGGTCGTCGAAGGCGCGGCCGTACATGACGCCGTGGTCCTGGGCGGGGCGGGGCTCGGTGGCGCCGGCCGCCAGGGCCCCGTCCACCAGCTCGTCGACGGCGGTGCGGCTGGGGGCGCTCAGACAGAGCAGCACCTCGGAGGTCTTCGTCGCGTCCGCGATCTCCTTGTGGGTGAAGTCCTTGTAGCGGTCCTCGGTCAGGAGCATCGCGACGATGGTGTCGCTGATGACCATCGAGGCGCAGTTCTCGTCGGTGAACTGGGCGTTGAAGGTGTAGCCCAGCTTGCCCCAGAAGGTCTTGCTGGCCTCCAGGTCCTTGACCGGCAGGTTGACGAAGATCATGGTGGCGGACATCGAGGTCCCTCTTCTCTCGGGTGCGGCACGCGGTGCGTGCCGCTCGGTGCTTTCGGGAGGTAGACCGGGGGGCCGGGAGAAACTCATCGCTCCCCGCGAAGTTTTTTTCGGGATTGAACGTCGAGCGGTCGCTCGTGCGTAATGAGGAGTTGGCGCCCCGGCAACTGGCGTCTCCTAGGTTCCTCGACGCGTGCGACCCCGCACTCGACCGGGTGCGGGGGCCTTCCTCCCACAGGAGTGACCGTGGAACGTCGTACCTTCCTGCGCGGCGCCGTCATCGGCTCGTCGGCTGCCGCCTTCGGCGGCACGTTGATGCACGGGGCCGCCTACGCGGCGCCCGCCCAGCCCGGCGCCGGACCCTACGGGGCCCTCGGCGCGGCGGACGCCAACGGCATCATGCTCCCCAGCGGCTTCACCAGCCGGGTGATCGCCCGCTCGGGCCAGACCGTCGGCGGCACCTCGTACACCTGGCACAGCGCCCCCGACGGCGGTGCGTGTTTCGCCGACGGCTCGGGCTGGATCTATGTCTCCAACTCGGAGATCAACCCCTCCGGCGGGGCGAGCGCGGTGAAGTTCAACTCGTCCGGCACCGTCACCGGCGCCTACCGGATCCTCTCCAACACCCGGCAGAACTGCGCGGGCGGCAAGACCCCGTGGAACACCTGGCTGTCCTGCGAGGAGGTCGACCGCGGCTTCGTCTACGAGACCGACCCGTACGGCCTGAACGCGGCCGTGCAGCGTCCCGCGATGGGCCGCTTCAAGCACGAGGCAGCCGCCGCCGACCCGGTGCGCCAGGTGATCTACCTGACCGAGGACGAGACGAGCGGCTGCTTCTACCGGTTCATCCCGACCACCTGGGGCAACCTCTCCTCCGGCACCCTCCAGGTCCTCACGGCCGGCACCGCCACCTCGGGCTCCTTCACCTGGGCCAACGTCCCCGACCCGGACGGCTCCCCGACCGCGACCCGCAGCCAGGTGTCCGGCTCGAAGAAGTTCAACGGCGGCGAGGGCTGCCACTACGCCAATGACACCGTCTGGTTCACCACCAAGGGCGACAACCGCGTCTGGCAGCTCAACCTCACCAGCAACACGTACGAACTGGCCTACGACGACTCCCTCGTGCCCGGCGGCGCGGCCCCGCTGACGGGCGTCGACAACGTCACGGGGTCCTCGTTCGGCGACCTGTACGTCGCCGAGGACGGCGGCAACATGGAGATCTGCGTGATCACCCCGGACGACGTGGTGGCCCCCTTCCTGCGGATCACCGGCCAGTCCTCCTCGGAGATCACCGGCCCGGCCTTCTCCCCGGCCGGCAACCGCCTCTACTTCTCCAGCCAGCGCGGCACCACCGGCAGCTCCTCCGCCGGCATCACATACGAGGTCACGGGCCCCTTCCGCGTCTAAGCCCCGCCGCACCACCCCAGCCCTGCCACACCACTCCAGCCCCGCCACACCACTCCAGCCCCGCCGGCGTTTGAGGCGCGGGGGCTCGGGGGCAGCGCCCCCGCAACGGACCGGCACCCGCACAACCGGCCGCACCCCCACGGGCAACCCCGCAGGGTTGCGGCGGCCACCGTCATGAGGCCACGGCCCCGCCCTTGAGCAGCGCAGCGCCCAGCGGCGTCACGGTATGCAGCACCGCGTTCCCCCGCCGCAACGTGGTCACCAGCCCCGCCTCCCGCATCACACACGCGTGCTGACTCGCGGACGCCAGCGAGACCCCGGCCCGGCGGGCCAGCTCACTGGTGGTCGCGCCGTCCCCTATGGCCCTCAGCACCACCGACCGGGTGTGCCCCACCAGCTTGCCCAGGGTGCGCTGGCGCTGCTCCTCCACGGGCCGCGCCGCCTCACCCCCCGCCGGCGCCGAGGCCAACTGCGCCGCCGCCGGATAGACCAGCACCGGCGGCAGCTCCGGATCGTGCAGGGTCACCGCGGTGCGCCGGCAGAAGAAGGACGGCTGGAGCAGCAGCCCGCGCCCCCGCAGCCGTACGTCCCGGTCCACCGGGTAGTCGCACTCCAGCACCGGCGCCCGCCAGCGCAGCATCGGCGGCAGCGAGTCCAGCAGCTCGTCCGCGCCCCCGTCCAGCAGGGCCCGGCCACGCGCGGCGCGCTCGGCCTCGATCTGGGCCTGGATGTGCGTCCAGTACGGCTCCACGGCGGCCCGGTGGTACGCGCGGAGCTCGCCCATGAGCCGCGGCAGCTGCTTGTCGCCGCTGTCCATGAACTCCCGTAGCCGCGGCGTCATCGGAGCACCGGCGGCCAGCAGCTGGAGCTCGCGCCGCATGCGCTCGGGACGGATCCCGCGCAGCGCGTCGAGGCCCACGTCCCACCCGTACTGCCCCTCCACAGGGGTCAGGAAATCGGGGAAATAACCACGGCTCGGTATGAGCATACCGAGCGTGCGTGTTTCACTATTCAACCTGCTCCGGGTTTCCGTACGCCATTCACCGAACAACCGGGCGTCGCGCCGGTCTCTTAAGCGGTGAAAGCTGAGAATCGTTTCCCACAACGCATCGGGACGCCCTGCCATCCGTACGCGTGCCAGGTCCACTCCAGTGAAATGGATACGCAGCACCGAACCCCCACCTGTGCAACCGCAATCCCCCCGCCCCATGAGTATGCACGCCGTCACACGTGGTCACCACGCCCTTTCGGCCACAGTTGAAACCCCTTTCGGCAGGGGCGTGACAACCGAAATCCTGTACTCCGCCGGGCACACTCCGATGCGACCGAAACGCTCCGCGAAGGCCGTGGGGGGCTTTGCGGGGCCTGGCGGTCGGTCGCACCGGGAAGCGCCGACGTGCCCGGCAGAATGACAGCGGCGGTGGACGGGTGGGGATCCGTCCACCGCCTGCTGGCGTAAAGATTTGTTGAACAACGGAAATAGGCGCGCCCGCCACCGGGCAGTCAGGGAACCCGGGGGCAGGCGCGGTCTATGGGAGCCCTTGGCAGGGCCGGGGGGTCAGCGGCTGTCGCTGCCCTTCGCCTCGGCGGCCGCACGACCGGCCTCCAGGCGCGCCACCGGAATCCGGAAGGGCGAGCAGGAGACGTAGTCGAGGCCGACCTCGTGGAAGAAGTGGACGGACTCGGGGTCGCCGCCGTGCTCACCGCAGACGCCGAGCTTGAGGTCGGGGCGGGTGGCCCGGCCCTGCTCGACCGCGTGGCGCACGAGCGAGCCGACGCCGTCCTTGTCGATGGTCTCGAAGGGCGAGACCCCGAAGATGCCCTTCTCCAGGTACGCGGTGAAGAAGCTGGCCTCGACGTCGTCGCGGGAGAAGCCCCACACCGTCTGGGTCAGGTCGTTCGTACCGAAGGAGAAGAACTGCGCGGCCTCGGCGATCTGGGCGGCGGTCAGCGCGGCGCGCGGCAGCTCGATCATGGTGCCGATGGACAGCTTGAGGCTGGTGCCGGTGGCGGCCTCGACCTCGGCGATGACCTGGTCGGCCTCCTCGCGGACGATCTCCAGCTCCTGGACGGTGCCCACGAGCGGGACCATGATCTCGGCGCGCGGGTCGCCCTTGGCGTTCTTGCGCTCGGCCGCGGCCTCGGCGATCGCCCGGACCTGCATCTTGAACAGGCCGGGGATGACCAGGCCGAGGCGGACACCGCGCAGACCCAGCATCGGGTTCTGCTCGTGCAGCTTGTGCACGGCCTGGAGCAGCCGCAGGTCGTTCTCGTTGGCGTCCTGGCGGGACTCGGCGAGGGCGACGCGCACCGACAGCTCGGTGATGTCGGGCAGGAACTCGTGCAGCGGCGGGTCGAGCAGGCGGACGGTGACGGGCAGGCCGTCCATCGCCTCGAACAGCTCGACGAAGTCCTTCTTCTGCAGCGGCAGGAGGGCGTTGAGTGCCTCCTCGCGCTCGCCGTCGGTGTCCGCGAGGATCAGTCGCTCCACCAGTTCGCGGCGCTCGCCGAGGAACATGTGCTCGGTGCGGCACAGGCCGATGCCCTGGGCGCCGAAGCGGCGGGCGCGCAGCGCGTCCTCGGCGTTGTCGGCGTTGGCGCGCACCCGCAGGCGGCGGACGCGGTCCGCGTAGGCCATGATCCGGTGCACGGCGGCGACGAGCTCGTCGGCGTCGTCGGCGCCGGCGTGCATGCGGCCCTCGAAGTACTCGACGACCGGGGAGGGTACGACGGGTACCTCACCCAGGTAGACCTTGCCGGTGGAGCCGTCGATGGAGACGACGTCGCCCTCTTCGATGACCGTCTCGCCGACCGTCATGCGGCGGCGCTTGGTGTCGACGTCGAGCTCCTCGGCGCCGCAGACACAGGTCTTGCCCATGCCGCGGGCGACGACGGCGGCGTGCGAGGTCTTGCCGCCGCGCGAGGTCAGGATGCCCTCGGAGGCGATCATGCCGTCCAGGTCGTCCGGGTTGGTCTCGCGGCGGATCAGGATGACCTTCTCGCCCGAGCGGGACCACTTGACGGCCGTGTAGGAGTCGAAGACGGCCTTGCCGACGGCCGCGCCCGGGGAGGCGGCGATGCCGCGGCCGAGCAGGGTGGTCTTCGCGCCCTCGTCGAAGCGCGGGAACATCAGCTGCGCCAGCTGGTGACCGGTGACGCGCTGGAGGGCCTCGGCCTCGTCGATCAGGCCCTGGTCCACGAGCTGGGTGGCGATGCGGAAGGCGGCGCCGGCGGTGCGCTTGCCGACACGGGTCTGGAGCATCCACAGCTGGCCGCGCTCGATGGTGAACTCGATGTCGCAGAGATCCTTGTAGTGGGTCTCCAGCGTCGTCATGATCGTCATGAGCTGGTCGTACGAGGCCTTGTCGATGCCCTCCAGGTCCGCGAGCGGCACGGTGTTGCGGATGCCCGCCACCACGTCCTCGCCCTGGGCGTTCTGGAGGTAGTCGCCGTAGACGCCCGCGTGGCCACTGGCGGGGTCGCGGGTGAAGGCGACACCGGTACCGGAGTCGGGGCCCAGGTTGCCGAAGACCATGGAGCAGATGTTGACCGCGGTGCCCAGGTCGCTCGGGATGCGCTCCTGGCGGCGGTAGAGCTTGGCGCGGTCGGTGTTCCACGAGTTGAAGACGGCCTCGACGGCGAGGTCCATCTGCTCGCGGGCGTCCTGCGGGAACTCGCGGCCGGCTTCCTTCGCCACGATCTTCTTGAAGTGCTTGACCAGCTTCTTCAGGTCGGCGGCGTCGAGGTCGGTGTCGACGGTGACCTTCTTGGCGGCCTTGGCCTCGTCGAGGGCGTCCTCGAAGAGCTCGCCCTCGACGCCGAGGACGGTCTTGCCGAACATCTGGATGAGGCGGCGGTACGAGTCCCACGCGAAGCGCTCGTCACCGGCCTGGGAGGCAAGGCCGGTCACGGACTCGTCGGAGAGGCCGATGTTCAGGACGGTGTCCATCATGCCGGGCATCGAGAACTTGGCGCCGGAGCGGACGGAGACCAGCAGCGGGTCGTCCGACTGTCCGAGCTTCTTGCCCATCTTCGCCTCGAGGGCCGCAAGGTGGGCGCTGACCTCTTCGCGCAGCGCGGCCGGGGCCGTGCCGCTCTCGAGGTAGACCTTGCAGGCCTCGGTGGTGATGGTGAAGCCGGGAGGGACCGGCAGACCCAGGTTGGTCATCTCGGCGAGGTTGGCTCCCTTGCCGCCGAGAAGGTCCTTGAGGTCGCGGTTGCCCTCGGTGAAGTCGTAGACGAACTTCTGATCTTTGTTTTCCGACACGGGTCTCGACTCCTCGAGGCTCGGTGGCTGCCCTGACGGCCAGGAACATACCCAGATCGAAGGCTTCTGGGTACGTCCACTTGGTCGTCATGCGGCTGTAACCACCCGTGCGCCAGCAGATCGAAAGTAACTCATGGGTAATCAGAAAGTACGCACAGCGTTCACCTCTCGAAGGAGAAGGGGCCTCCTGGGGCCTGATCACGCTCGCATGAGCGATCATCGATCCATTTGCCTTCAAGAGTTGAACGCACAAAGGGTGGCACCCAGTGCCACCCTTTGAAAGTCTTACCCGTGACTTTAGTGCTCATCTGAGCGAAACCCTTCCCATGCGTGGCGTATATCACGCGCCACGGAGGGCGATTTGTCAGCCTCCGGAGGTGTCCAGTTCAGCGTCCTCGCTCACACCCGCGCAGTCGTACGGGTCCTTCAGCCAGCCGTCCGGCAGGACAACTCGGTTGTTTCCGGACGTCCGACCGCGCGGGCCGTCCGCACTCTCGGGCCACGCCTGGTCCAGGTCCAGCTCGCTCAGATGAGCGTCCAGCTCGGCCAGGGAAGAGGTGACCGCGAGCTTCTTGCGCATCTCGGACCCGACCGAGAAGCCCTTCAGGTACCAGGCCACGTGCTTACGGAAGTCGATCACCCCGCGCGCCTCGTCGCCGATCCACTCCCCCAGCAGCTGTGCGTGCCGGTGCATGGTGGCCGCGACCTCGCGCAGCGTCGGCTTGTGGAAGTCCTCCGGGCGGCCCTCGAAGGCCGCCACCAGGTCGTTGAACAGCCACGGCCGCCCCAGGCAGCCGCGGCCCACGACCACGCCGTCGCAGCCGGTCTCGCGGACCATGCGCAGGGCGTCCTCGGCGCACCAGATGTCGCCGTTGCCGAGCACGGGGATCTCCGGCACGTGCTCCTTGAGCCGCGCGATGGCGTCCCAGTCGGCGGTGCCGCCGTAGTGCTGGGCCGTGGTCCGTCCGTGCAGGGCTATCGCGGTGACCCCCTCCTCCACGGCGATCCGTCCGGCGTCGAGGTAGGTGAGGTGGTCGTCGTCGATGCCCTTGCGCATCTTCATGGTGACCGGCAGGTCGCCGGCGCCGGCGACGGCCTCGCGGAGGATCGCGCGGAGCAGGTTGCGCTTGTACGGGAGGGCCGAGCCGCCACCCTTGCGGGTGACCTTGGGGACCGGGCAGCCGAAGTTGAGGTCGATGTGGTCGGCGCGGTCCTCTTCGACGATCATCCGGACGGCCTTGCCGACCGTCGCCGGGTCGACCCCGTACAGCTGAATCGAGCGAGGCTTCTCGATCTCGTCGAAGTGGATCAGCTGCATGGTCTTCTCGTTGCGCTCGACCAGGGCGCGGGTCGTGATCATCTCGCTCACGAACAGCCCCTTGCCGCCCGAGAACTCGCGGCAGAGGGTACGGAACGGGGCATTGGTGATGCCGGCCATGGGCGCGAGCACCACTGGGGGCTGCACGGTGTGCGGGCCGATCGCGAGGGGCGGGGGGAGCGTGGTCATCCGCCCATTGTCCCGCATGCCGAGGGGGTGCGGCAGACGTAGCATCGGCGGCATGATCGAGCCGAGTCCCCGGCAGCGCATGCTCGTCCTGGCGATCTGCTGCATGAGCCTGCTGATCGTCAGCCTCGACAACACCGTGCTCAACGTCGCGCTGCCGTCGATGCGCCGAGAACTCGACGCCTCGGTCGCGGGGCTGCAGTGGACCATCGACGCGTACACCCTGGTCCTGGCCTCGCTGCTGATGCTCGCGGGCTCCACGGCCGACCGAATCGGCCGCCGCAAGGTGTTCGTCGCCGGCCTGCTGGCCTTCGGCTTGGGCTCCCTGCTGTGCTCGCTCGCCCCCAGCCTCGGCTGGCTCATCGTCTTCCGGATGGTGCAGGCGGTCGGCGGCGCGATGCTCAACCCGGTCGCGATGTCGATCATCACCAACACCTTCACCGATCCGGCCGAGCGGGCCCGGGCCATCGGCGTGTGGGGCGCGGTCGGCGGCGTCTCCATGGCCGCGGGGCCGCTGATCGGCGGGGTGCTGGTGGACTCGGTGGGCTGGCGCTCGATCTTCCTGATCAACTTGCCGATCGGTCTGGCGGCGCTCGTGCTGACCCTGCGCCACATCCCTGAGTCCCGGGCCGCCCGGCCGCGGCGGCCGGACCCGGTGGGCCAGGTGCTGGTCATCGCGCTGCTCGGCAGTCTGACGTACGGGATCATCGAGGCTCCGGCCGCCGGCTGGCGCTCGCCGCTGATCATGGGGTGCGCGGTGGTGGCCGTGGCCTCGCTCGTGGGGCTGCTGGTCTACGAGCCCCGGCGCGAGGAACCGCTGATCGACCTCCGGTTCTTCCGGAGCGCGCCCTTCAGCGGGTCGACCGTGATCGCGATCAGCGCCTTCGCCGGTCTGGCCGGCTTCCTCTTCCTGAACACGCTCTACCTCCAGGACGTACGGGGGCTCAGCGCCCTGCACGCCGGGCTCTACATGCTGCCGATGGCGGCCCTGACCGTCCTCTTCGCCCCGCTGGCGGGGCGGCTGGTGGGCAGCCGGGGGCCGCGGATCTGCCTGCTGATCGCGGGCGTGGCGATGGCGTCGAGCGGGCTGCTGTTCGCCCTGTTCGAGGCCGAGACCTCCAACCCGCTGCTGTTCACCGGGTACGTGCTCTTCGGGCTCGGCTTCGGCATGGTGAACGCGCCGATCACCAATACGGCGGTGTCCGGGATGCCGCGCTCCCAGGCGGGCGTCGCGGCCGCCATCGCCTCGACCAGCCGCCAGACCGGCGGCACGCTGGGCGTCGCGGTCATCGGCTCGGTCCTGGCGGCGGGGCTGGCCGGCGGCTCCGACTTCTCCGGGGCGGCCCAGCCAGCCTGGTGGATCATCACGCTGTGCGGGCTGGCGGTGCTGGTCGTGGGTGCGGTGACGAGCGGCAGCTGGGCCCGGGCGACGGCGGAGCGCACGGCCCGCACCCTGGAGGAGCCCGTCAGCCCGTCCGCGACGGCGGGTTCGCCGCGCGGCTGACCGCGGGCATGTGCACGCGCCCGAGCACGCGCGTGACCGCGCGGCCGGCCCGGGCGGTGGCTGCTCGCCGCACTCGAAGTCCTCGGCCGAGGTGTTGACCCGGTCGAGGAGGCCGCGCAGGAGTTCGCGCTCCTGCTCCGACAGCCCCGCGAACATGCCGCCTTCGACCTCGTCGAGGGCGGCGTTCGTCTTGCGCAGTGCGGCCTCCCCGGCGGCGGTGATGGCCACGTTGTGACGGATCGCACCCCCCGCAGCGGCTGGGCCTGCTGCTCGCCTGGCACGGAGCGGTCACCCAGACCCGGATGAAGAGGGCGCTCAGCGGTCCCGGACTCGTGGCTGCCACGGCTGGCACCCTCAAGGCCGGCGGATCCTCACGCAACACTGACGAGTGACAGATGTTGAAATCTGTCATCCGTCATGTCATTCTCGTTGCATGACGACGAACGAGAAGATCCCGACGACCACGATGACCACCCTCGGCAGCACCGGCCCCTCCGTCTTCCCGCTGGGGCTGGGCTGCATGGGGATGTCCGCCCTCTACGGCGAGGCCGACCGCGCCGAGTCCCTCGCGACCATCCACGCCGCCCTGGACGCGGGCATCACGCTTCTCGACACCGGCGACTTCTACGGCATGGGGCACAACGAGCTGCTGATCAACGAAGCCCTGCGCACGGCGCCCGCCGCGGCCCGCGAGCGGGCGCTGACCAGCGTCAAGTTCGGCGCGCTGCGCACGGTCGAGGGCGGATTCACCGGCTATGACGGGCGGCCCGAGGCCGTCAGGAACTTCCTGGCCTACTCGCTCCAGCGGCTCGGCCGGGACCACATCGACATCTACCGGATCGCCCGTGTGGACCCGGACGTGCCGATAGAGGAGACGGTCGGGGCCATCGCCGAGGCGGTCCAGGCCGGACACGTGCGCCACATCGGCCTGTCCGAGGTCGGCGCGGAGACCATGCGCCGGGCCGCCGCCGTGGCCCCGATCTCCGACCTCCAGATCGAGTACTCGCTGATCTCCCGCGGCATCGAGGAGGAGATCCTGCCCACCGCCCGCGAGCTCGGGATAGGGATCACGGCGTACGGAGTGCTGTCCCGCGGCCTGATCAGCGGCCACTTCACCCGCGACCGCGCGCTGGCCCCGGGCGACTTCCGCGGGATGAGCCCGCGCTTCCAGGGCGACAACCTCGACCGGAACCTCGATCTGGTGGAGGCCCTGCGCAAGGTCGCCGAGGACAAGGGGGTCAGCGTCGCCCAGACCGCGATCGCCTGGGTGCTCGCACAGGGCCCCCGGCAGGGCGTGGACCTCGTGCCGCTGGTGGGCGCCCGGCGCCGGGACCGGCTCGCCGAGGCACTGGGTGCCATGGACATCACGTTCAGCGCCGCGGACCTGGCGGCCATCGAAGAGGCCGTGCCCGCCGGCGCGGCGGCCGGCGAGAGGTACCCGGAGGCCCAGATGGCCCACCTCGACAGCGAGCACTGAGCTGACGGTACGGTCGTACCCATGCCCCCCGCTGCCGCCGAGCCCCTGACCCCCGAGCGCATCCTCGAGACCACCGAGGAGGTGCTGCGCCGCTTCGGCCCCACCAAGGCGACCGTGGTGGACGTGGCGCGCGCCCTCGGTGTCAGCCACGGCAGTGTGTACCGGCACTTCCCGTCCAAGGCGGCGCTGCGCGAGGCCGTCACGGACCGCTGGCTCGCCAAGAGCGTGGTCCTGCTGGAGGAGATCACCTCGGCACCCACCGGGAGCGCCCCCACCAAGCTGGAGGCGTGGCTCGGGGCCCTGTTCGAGGCCAAGCGCCACAAGGCGGGCGCGGATCCGGAACTGTTCGCGACCTACACCGTGCTGCTCGCGGAGAACAGCGGAGTGGTGGACGCGCATCTGGCCGAGCTGATCGACCAGCTGGCCCGGATCATCGCGGAGGGCGTCGCCGCCGGGACGCTCGCCGCCGAGGACGTGCCGGCCGCCGCCCGGGCGGTCTTCGACGCCACCGGCCGCTTCCACGATCCGCAGTACGCGGCCGACTGGCTGTCGCCCACGATCTTCACGGAGTTCGAGGCGGTCACCACGCTGATCATCCGGGGTCTGCGCGCCTGATCCGGGCCGGCGGGGCCTGTCCGGAACCAGTCGGTCCGGAGAACTTGATGATCATTTTGGGCGCGCTTGTCTTGTCCCTGCCATCCCCCCGTCCCTACGGTCCCCCTACCGCACTCCATCAGGCACGCCCCAGGGGGAACCTTGTCCACCCAAGTAGCACGACCCGCGCCTCCCGCCCGTTCGGGGGCCGCGACCGCCATCGGCTGGATCCTGACCATCGGCCTCAACGTGGTCGCGCCGATCATCACGTACAACACGCTCGTGGACGACCACGGCTGGAGCGAGTTCTCGGCACTGCTCCTCAGCAGCGCCTGGCCCGTGCTCGACAGCGCCATCAGCGTGGCCTGGCACCGCAAGCTCGACGAATTCGCCGTGGTCACCCTCGTGTTCATAGTGATCACGGCCGGGGTCTCGCTCGTCGGTGACCCCTCGGCTCGGGCCCTGCTGGTCAAAGACTCCGCCGTGACCGGGCTGTTCGGGCTGCTCTGCCTGTCCACCCTGCTGGCGAAGCGCCCGCTGATGTTCTACTTCGGCCGCAAGTTCGCCACCGACGGCACTCCCGAGAGCACGGCCTGGTGGAACGGCCTGTGGCAGTACGAGGGCTTCCGGACCACGATGACCCGGATGACCCTGGTCTGGGGCGTCGCCTACGTCATCGAGGCCGTCGTCCGCGTCATCCTCGCGTACACGCTGAGCACCAAGACCATGGTGACCCTCAGTCCGATCATGATCTACGGGGTGCTCGGCGCGCTGGGCGTGTGGACCGCCCTGTACGGCAAGCGCTCCCAGGCGGAGGGCGAGCGCCGCGCCGCGGAGGCCGCCGCAGCCGAGGCGGCCGGGGGCTCCGCGTCCTGACCCGACGCCCCGGAAGACGAAAGACCGGTGGCCCGGTGCGCTTCTCGCGCACCGGGCCACCGGTCTTCGTGCGTCCTGGCCTAGCAGCCGAGCAGGCGGCTGCCGAGGTAGGTCTGGATCTGGTCCAGGGAGACGCGCTCCTGCTTCATGGTGTCGCGCTCGCGCACGGTCACCGCGTTGTCGTCCAGGGTGTCGAAGTCGACGGTGACGCAGAACGGCGTACCGATCTCGTCCTGGCGGCGGTAGCGGCGGCCGATGGCGCCCGCGTCGTCGAACTCGATGTTCCAGAACTTGCGCAGGTCCGCGGCGAGGCCCTTGGCCTTCGGCGACAGCTCCGCGTTGCGGGACAGCGGCAGGACGGCGACCTTGATCGGGGCCAGGCGGGGGTCGAGGCGCATCACGGTGCGCTTCTCCATGACGCCCTTGGCGTTGGGGGCCTCGTCCTCGACGTACGCGTCGAGCATGAAGGCGAGCATGGCGCGGTTGACACCGGCCGCCGGCTCGATGACGTACGGGGTGTACTTCTCCTTGGACTCCTGGTCGAAGTACACGAGGTCCTGGCCGGAGGCGGCGGAGTGCGCCTTGAGGTCGAAGTCGGTGCGGTTGGCGACGCCTTCGAGCTCGGAGAACTCGTTGCCACCGAAGTTGAAGCGGTACTCGATGTCGGCGGTGCGCTTCGAGTAGTGGGACAGCTTCTCCTTCGGGTGCTCGTACCAGCGGATGTTCTCCTCGCGGATGCCGAGGTCGCGGTACCAGTTCCACCGCTCCTGCATCCAGTACTCCTGCCACTGCTCGTCCTCGCCCGGCTTGACGAAGAACTCCATCTCCATCTGCTCGAACTCGCGCGTGCGGAAGATGAAGTTGCCGGGGGTGATCTCGTTGCGGAAGGACTTGCCCATCTGCGCGATGCCGAACGGGGGCTTCTTGCGCGAGGTGGTCTGCACGGTGGCGAAGTTGGTGAAGATGCCCTGGGCGGTCTCGGGGCGCAGGTACGCCTTGGAGCCGGTGTCCTGGGTCGGGCCGAGGTGCGTCTCCAGCATGCCGGAGAACTGCTTGGGCTCGGTGAACTGGCCCTTCACGCCACAGTGGGGGCAGTTGATGTCGGCGAGGCCGTTGGCGGGCAGGCGGCCGTGCTTGGCCTCGTACGCCTCTTCAAGGTGGTCCGCGCGGTGGCGCTTGTGACAGGCGGTGCACTCGGTCAGCGGGTCCGAGAAGGTCGCGACGTGGCCGGAGGCCACCCAGACCTCGGGGGCCAGGATCACGGACGAGTCGATGCCGACGATGTCCTCACGCCCGGTGACCATCGCCTTCCACCACTGGCGCTTGATGTTCTCCTTGAGCTCGACACCCAGCGGGCCGTAATCCCAGGCGGCCTTGGAGCCGCCGTAGATCTCACTGCACGGGAAAACGAAGCCACGGCGCTTGCTCAGGCTGACGATGGTGTCGATCTTGTCGGCGGCCACGGTGCTCTCTTCATTACGAGGACGAACGGCGAAGTCTTTAGGTTACCGGCGCCCGCACCCCCCCTTTCAAATCGGATCCCCCTCCACGGCCGCCCGCCCGGCCCCCCCACCAGGGTTTTTGACAATCGTTTCCATTTTTGATGAAAATGGATGTCATGAACGTACGACGCCTCATACCCACCGCCGTCCTCGCCGGAGCCGTCGCCCTCGGCGCCACGGCCCTCACCGCCTGCTCCGGAGGCGGCGCCACCGGCGGCAAGGACGGCAAGCTCGGCGTGACGGCGTCGTTCTATCCGATGCAGTTCCTCGCCGAGCAGATCGGCAAGGACCACGTGAAGGTCGACGGCCTGACCAAGCCGGGCGTCGAACCGCACGACCTGGAGATCACCCCACGGCAGACCGCGCAGCTCGGCGAGGCCGATGTGATCCTCTACCTCAAGAGCCTGCAGCCCGCCGTCGACAAGGCCGTCGCCCAGTCCGGCGTGAAGAACGTCGTCGACGCCGCGACCCTCACCAAGCTGGAGGCTCACGCCTCCTCCGGCCACGACCACGGGGCCGAGGAGGGCCACGCCGAGGGCGAGGGCGAGGGCCACGACCACAGCCACGGCGAGTCCGGAACGGACCCCCACGTCTGGCTCGACCCCGCCAAGTACGCGGAGATCGCCAAGGGCGTCGGCGCCGCCCTGGAGAAGGCCGACCCCGCCCACGCTGCGGACTACAAGACGAACACCGACGAGCTGGTCGGCAAACTGACCGCGCTGGACACGGAGTTCAAGGACGGCCTGAAGAACACCGCCTCCCGGACCTTCATCACCACCCACTCCGCCTTCGGGTACCTCGCCGAGCGCTACGGCCTGGACCAGGAGGGCATCTCCGGCGTCGACCCCGAGTCCGAGCCGAGCCCGGCCCGGATGAAGGAGCTCCAGGAGGTCGCGAAGAAGGAGAACGTCTCCACCGTGTTCTTCGAGACCCTGGCCAGCGACAAGACCGCGAAGGTCCTCGCGTCGGACACCGGCCTGAAGACCGACGTCCTCGACCCGCTCGAGGGAATCAGCGACAAGTCCCAGGGCGCTGACTACTTCGAGGTCATGCGGTCCAACCTGAAGAACCTCCAGAAGGCACTCGGTAGCAAGTAATGGCAGCAGCAGCAACGGAGGCGCGAGCCATGCAGTCCACGCCCCGCCCGGCGGACGACCAGCCCGTCATATCCCTGCGCGGGGCCACGGCCTCGCTCGGCTCGCGCCCCGTGTTGCGCGGGATCGACCTCACCGTCCACCGCGGGGAGGTCGTCGCCCTGCTCGGTGCCAACGGCTCCGGCAAGTCCACGGCCGTCCGCGCCGTGGTCGGCCAGGTCCCGCTGACCGCCGGCTCCCTCAGCCTCTTCGGCACGGACTTCAAGCGCTTCCGCGACTGGTCGCGCATCGGGTACGTCCCGCAGCGCACCACCGCCGCCGGTGGCGTCCCGGCCACCGTCCGCGAGGTCGTCTCCTCCGGCCGGCTCGCCCGCTCCCGCTTCGGACTCCTGCGCAAGACCGACCGGGCCGTGATAGAGCACGCCCTGGCCCTGGTCGGCATGGACGGGCACGCCGACGTCTCGGTGGACGCCCTCTCCGGCGGCCAGCACCAGCGCGTCCTCATAGCCCGGGCACTCGCCGTCGAACCCGAACTGCTGATCATGGACGAGCCGATGGCGGGCGTGGACCTGGCCAACCAGGAGGTCCTGGCGGGCGCCCTGCGCGCGCAGGTCGCCGCCGGCTCCACCGTCCTGCTCGTCCTGCACGAGCTGGGCCCGCTGGAGCCCCTGATCGACCGCGCCGTCGTCCTGCGCGACGGCTGCGTCGTCCACGACGGCCCGCCGCCGGAGGCCGTCGGCCAGCACGCCCTGCCCGGCCACGACCACGTACACCCCCACGCGGCGCACGACGCCGAGCCCCTGCGGACGGGACTGCTGAGCTGATGGACATCCTCGACTACGCCTTCATGCAGCGAGCGCTGATCGCGGCCGCCCTGGTCGGCATCACGGCCCCCGCCATCGGCACATACCTCGTCCAGCGCCGCCAGGCGCTCATGGGCGACGGTCTCGGCCACGTCGCGATGACCGGCGTCGCCCTCGGCCTCGTGCTCCACACCAGCCCGGTCTGGATGGCCACCCTCGTCTCCGTCCTCGGCGCCGTCGGCATGGAGCTGATCCGCGCCCGCGGCAGGACCAGCGGGGACGTCGCCCTCGCCATGCTCTTCTACGGCGGCCTCGCCGGCGGCGTCATGATCATCAACCTCGGGGGCGGCCAGACGGCCAGCCTCCTGGGCTCCATGTTCGGCTCGATCACCACGGTCGCCGCCGAGGACGTGACCGCGATGGCGATCCTCGCCGCGTTCGTCCTCGCCGTCGCCATCGGCCTGCGCCGCCAGCTCTTCGCCGTCTGCCAGGACGAGGAGTTCGCCCGCGTCACCGGCCTGCCCGTGCGCGCGCTGAACCTGCTGATCGCGGTCACCGCGGCGGTCACCGTCACCGTCGCCATGCGCATCGTCGGCCTGCTGCTGGTCAGCGCGATGCTGGTGATCCCTGTCGCGGCCGCCCAGCGGCTCACCCGCAGCTTCGCCACCACGCTGGGCCTGGCCATGGCCATCAGCCTGACCGTCTCCCTGACCGGCACGGCGGCCACCTACTACATGGACGTGCCCTCGGGCGCGACGATCGTCCTGCTGGCCATCGGCGTCTTCATGGTGCTGACGGCCCTGTCCGCCCCCCTGGCCCGGCGCCGGGCGAAGGCGGCCCGCACCGCCGAAGAGGTGTGCACGCGGGACGACGTGAAGGTCTAGAGTCCTCGGCCGCCTGGCACAATGGCGGCAGGCCGATACGAGGAGGAACCGGTGGCGACTGCGCCTGGCGAGATGAATACCGCGCCAGTACGAGGGCGATCCACCCGGCAGCGGGCGGCCGTGGCGGCGGCGCTGGACGAGGTGGACGAGTTCCGCAGCGCCCAGGAGCTCCACGACATGCTCAAGCACCGTGGCGATTCCGTGGGCCTGACCACCGTCTACCGCACCCTCCAGTCGCTCGCGGACGCCGGTGAGGTCGACGTCCTGCGCACCAGCGACGGCGAGTCCGTCTACCGCCGCTGCTCCACCGGCGATCACCACCACCACCTGGTCTGCCGCAAGTGCGGCAAGGCGGTCGAGGTGGAGGGCCCGGCCGTGGAGAAGTGGGCGGAGTCCATCGCGGCCGAGCACGGCTACGTGAACGTGGCCCACACGGTGGAGATCTTCGGCACCTGCGCCGACTGCGCCGCCGCCGCGTAGCGGCTCACAGCCGCCGCAGGTTCCGGGCGTGGATCTCGCGGACCCGGCCCAGCTCGGCGTCCGTCAGGGCGGCGCGCTTGGGCAGCCACTTCACCGCGCCGTTCTCCTTCACCAGCAGGACGAACAGGTTCCGGGTCTCGCCATACCCGGCGCACCAGTCCCACGAGAACTCGCCCGAGGTCCCGTCGGGCAGCCGGGTCACCACCCCCGTGTCGCAGAGCGTGCAGCGGTACTCGGGGTACCGCGCCGACCGGTGGTACATCCGGTGCGCCCGCCAGTCCACGCTCAGGTACGCCCCGTACCAGCCGACGGCGGGCCCCAGCACGGCCAGCGCCAGCGTGTGTTCTGCCGGAATGCCCCGGGCGGCCCCCAGTGCGGCGGGCACCAGGGGCAGCCCCAGCCACAGGAGCAGCCAGAGGCGGCCCCTGAGCGTCTTGCGGATCCGCCACCTCAGCGCCTCGCGGGCATCGCCGGGGAGGGGACTGTAGTAGACCTCGACCTCCCCCGGGCCGACGCCCCGCACCTCGTCTGTCGCGTCCATGGCGGCAGAGCGTACCCGCAGGTCAGCCCGGGTCAGCCCTTCAGGCCCTCGGGCTGGTTCGGGACGGCGCCGCCGAAGCGGCGGTCGCGCTGGGCGTACTCCAGGCAGGCCGCCCACAGGTTGCGGCGGTCGAAGTCCGGCCACAGGACGTCCTGGAAGACCATCTCGGCGTACGCGCTCTGCCAGAGCAGGTAGTTGGAGGTGCGCTGCTCGCCGCTCGGGCGCAGGAACAGGTCCACGTCCGGCATGTCCGGGTAGTACATGTACTTCGCGAAGGTCTTCTCGTTGACCTTCGACGGGTCGAGCTTGCCGGCCGCCACGTCGCGGGCGATCGCCTGCGCCGCGTCGGCGATCTCCGCGCGGCCGCCGTAGTTCACGCAGAAGTACAGGGTCATGGCGTCGTTGTCGACGGTCTGCTCCTGGGCGACCTGGAGCTCCTGGACGACCGACTTCCACATCTTCGGCATGCGGCCGACCCAGCGGATGCGGATGCCCAGCTCGTTCATCTCGTCGCGGCGGCGGCGGATGACGTCACGGTTGAAGTTCATCAGGAAGCGGACCTCGTCGGGCGAGCGCTTCCAGTTCTCCGTCGAGAAGGCGTACAGGGAGAGGTTCTTGACGCCCATCTCCAGGCAGCCCTTGAGCACGTCGAGCACGACGCCCTCGCCGACCTTGTGGCCCTCGGTGCGCGGCAGACCGCGCTCCTTGGCCCAGCGGCCGTTGCCGTCCATGACGACCGCGACGTGGTTCGGGACGAGCTCGCCGGGGATCTTCGGCGGGACCGCGCCGGACGGGTGCGGCTCGGGAACCTTGTACTCGCGGCGAGAGCGCCCCAGAATCCCGCGTCGTGCCATGTGTCCAGCTCCTATTTCTCGACGTATCGCAGGGAGCGTAGCCCGCGCTCCAGATGCCAGTGCAAATAGGCCGAGACCAGCCCGCTGCCCTCCCGCACGTGACGCGCCTCGCACGCGTCGGCATGCCCCCAGTCGCCCGTCAGCAGGGCGCTGAGCAGGGCGATGGCCTCAGACGAGGGTACGACGCTGCCGGGCACCCGGCAGTCCCCGCATATCACTCCGCCCGCGGCCACGGAGAAGTGGCGGTTGGGGCCGTGGATCCCGCACTTCGCGCAGTCGTCGAAGCTGGGGGCGTACCCGTTGACGGCGAGGGAGCGCAGCAGGAAGGCGTCGAGGATGAGATGGGGTTCGTGTTCGCCGCGCGAGAGCGTGCGCAGGGCGCCGACGAGCAGCAGGTACTGCTGGACGGAGGGCTCGCCCTCGTTCTCGGTGAACCGCTCGGCGGTCTCCAGCATGGCGGTGCCGGCGGTGTAGCGGCCGTAGTCGGTGACGATGCCGTTGCCGTACGGGGCGATGATCTGGGTCTGGGTGCAGAGCGGCAGGCTGCGGCCGATCAGTTCGCTGCCGCGGGCGAAGAACTGCACGTCGGCGTGGGAGAAAGGTTCCAGCCCGGCGCCGAACTTGGACTTCGTACGCCGGACCCCGCGGGCGACGGCCCGCACCCGGCCGTGGCCCCGGGTCAGCAGCGTGATGATGCGGTCCGCCTCACCCAGCTTCTGGGTGCGCAGCACGATGCCGTCGTCGCGGAACAGACTCATGCGCCCATTGTCCCGTACGGAGACCCGCCCGGAGACAGTGATGACCCCTCGCCCGGGCGTCGGCCGGGCGAGGGGTCAGCACCCCTTGGGAGGATCAGCCGGCGGAGGACGTCTCCGCGTCGTCCGCCTTCTCGGCGCCGGCCGGCGCGGCCACCGGCTGGGCGGGCAGCTCGGCCTTGGCGGCTTCGGGGGCGGTGGCCGTGACGGTGGCGGTGGCGTCCGAGCCGGGCGCCGTGTCGACCTCCGCATCGGCGAGGGCCTGGGCACCCGCCTCCGGGGCGTCGTGGGCGCCGTCCTTGGCCAGGCCGTTGAAGACGAGGTTGAGGACGATGGCGGCCGTGGCACCGAGGGTGACACCGCTGTTGAGGAGCGAGGACAGGTCCGCGTCCATGTGCTTGGTGAAGAAGACCGGCACGGTCGCGGGGAGCAGCGCGAAGGCGAGGGAGACGCCGACGATCAGCGCGTTCCTCTCCTCCTTGAGGTCCGCCTTGGCCAGGGTCTGGATGCCGGCCAGGGCAACCATGGCGAACATCACGGTCGCGGCACCGCCGAGGACTCCGTGCGGGACGGCGGCGACGATCGCCGCGGCCTTGGGCAGCAGACCCAGGATGATCATGAACACGCCCGCGGCGACGACCACGAACCGGCTCTTCACCTTCGTCATCCGCACCAGGCCGACGTTTTCGGCGAAGGCGACGTACGGGAAGGAGTTGAGGACACCGCCGAGGGCGGTCGCGGCGCCGTCGGCACGCAGGGCGCGGGCCACGGTCTCGCTGTCGACCTCCTTGCCCACGATGTCGCCGACGGCGTAGGTGTCACCGGTCGTCTCGACCATGGTGATCAGCATGACGATGAGCATCAGGACGATCGGGAACCACTCGAACTTCGGGACGCCGAAGTGGAACGGGGTGCTGACACCGACCCAGTCGGACTTGCTCACGTCGCCGAACTTCGCGTCCCCGAGGAGGAAGGCGACGGTGGTGCCGACGACCAGGCCCAGGAGGATCGAGATGCTGGAGAGGAACGGCTTGCCGATCTTCATCAGGACGAGGATGAAGAGCATCGTGCCGCCGGCGTAGGCGAAGTTCTTCGGGTCGCCGAAGTCGGGGCTGCCGAGGCCGCCCGCCGCGTCGTTGAGGCCGACCGGGATCAGGACGATGCCCAGCACCGTGATCACCGTGCCGGTGACGACCGGCGGGAACAGCCGCATGACCGCCCGGAACGCCTTGGCCGGCAGCCAGGCGAAGGCGAAGGTCGCGATGCCGGCGGTGATGACCGCGCCGTAGATGACCAGCAGGGCGGCGGTTCCACCGCCCGCGCCGAGGCCGATGGCGATCATCGGGGACACGGCGGTGAAGGTCACGCCCTGGATCAGCGGCAGTCGGGCACCGATCCGGCCGATGCCCCAGGCCTGGATGATCGACGCGATACCGCAGGTGAAGAGGTCCGCGTTGATCAGGTAGACCAACTGTTCAGGGCTCAGCTTCAGCGCGTTGCCGACGATGATCGGGACGATCACCGCACCGGCGTAGAAGGCGAGTACGTGCTGGAAGCCGTACAGCGCGAGCTTGGGGAGGGGGAGCACCTCGTCGACCGGGTGCGTGCTCCGCTCTCCGTTTTCGGAAAGCCGGGCGGCGACACGTGCCATCTCTGCCTTGCCCTTCAAAAGGTAGGTAACTGAGAGGAATCTCTGGTTATCCCTGGCCGGAGTGGGTCGCTATCCCGTTTTCCGCCAGGGTTGTCAGTGCGTTCACGTGAATCGAAGCCCGCCTGTGTTACCGGCCGCGTCTCCCCGTGTGACCGGAATTGAACGCCTGTGGGGCCGCTCACAGATATCGTCGACTTCCACAAAGTGTTGAGGCTTGGCGATCTTCACTTTGGAGGGTTCTCCCATGGCGCTCAGCGCACCGGCGGAGTAAGGCACGGTTTCGCCGAGAGGTCCGTCCCCCCTGCGCGACTGCGAATACCACCCGCGGTGACCAGCGGGGGCAGGGTTCACGTCCTTCCGTGGCGCAAACCCGAGCGCATGATTCCGGCCATCGGATTGGGTGACCCACCGAGCGCGGAGGGTACGGCTCCACGCATTGCACGACCGTCGGCGGAACGCGGTTCACGTCCGCAAGGCCGGATCGTTACCTGAATTCGCCGTAGTTCGTACGCATTCCGGTATGACTTGTACGTTTTCCGGGACACGCGCACCTTCCGAGAGGGGAAGGGGTCAATTCCGGAGCGCCGCCGACACGATCGCGGCCGCCGCCGAGGCCGCCGTGAGCACCGGCTCCGGGGACCGGTTCGCGCGGCCGAGCATGAAGGCACCTTCCAGGAGGGCGATCACCGAGGTCGCCGTGGCCCGCGCGGAGCCGATGCCCCGGGAGGCGTAGGAACCGGCCAGGGCGTCGATCCAGGAGGCGAACACCTCCGCCGTGGCCCGCCGCAGCCCCTCGTGCGTACTGGCCACCTCCAGCGCGACCGTGGCGATGGGGCACGGGTCGGCGAAGTCCAGCGACTCCAGGGTCGCGGCCGCGCCGAGGAAGGCCTCGCGGGTGGCTTCCACGGGATCGGTGCCCGCGTCCTCGCCGAACAGCTCCCCGATCAGGGCCAGATAGGCCGCCCCCGAGGTGCGCACGACCTCCTCCCCCAGCTGGGCCTTGCCGCCCGGGAAGAAGTGGTACGCGGATCCGTACGGGGCCTCGGCCGTCGCCACGATCTGCTTCATGCCGGTGGCCGCGTAGCCCTGGCGCCGGAACAGCTCGGTCGCCGCGGTCAGGATGCGGGCTCTGGTATCGCCTGTCGTCGTCATCGCGACTAGCCTCTCACTAGATCGGTCTATCCAGAACCTTTCCACTGGGGGAACGCGTGCCTGTCATCGAACTCGCCTCGGGCGCCATCGAGTACACCGACACCGGCCCCGACCCGGCGCGCGAGACCGTCGTCCTCATCCACGGGCTCGGCTTCGACGAGTCCCTCTGGCAGCACGTCGTGGCGGACCTGCGGGCGGACTTCCGCGTCGTCGTCCCCGTCCTGCCCCTCGGCAGCCACCGCCGCGCCATGCGCCCCGGCGCCGACCTGTCCGCGCACGGGATCGCCGCCCTGCTCGCCGAGTTCCTCGACCGCATCGACCTGCGGGCGGTCACCCTCGTCCAGAACGACGCCGGCACCGCCCAGCTCCTCGTCGGCGACCACGACGAGCGCATCGGCCGCCTGGTCCTCACCTCCTGCGAGGCCCTCGACAACTACCCGCCGGGCCTCCAGGGCCGGACCCTCCAGGCCGCCTCACGCGTACCGGGCGGCGTCTTCCTGCTCCTGCAGTCCTTCCGCTCGCCCTTCCTCGCCGGGCTGCAGAGCTCACTGGGCGGCATGGCCAAGCGGCCGATCCCTTACGAGCTCGTCCGCCGCTGGTACCGCCCGTTGCTGACCGACCCGGCCGTCCGCCGCGACTTCACCGCGTTCCTGCGCAGCACCCGAAAGGACACCTACCTGCGGGCCGCCGAGCGGCTGCGCTCCTTCGACCGCCCGGCCCTCGTCGCCTGGGGCGCGGAGGACCGCATGATGCCGCCCGAGACCGGCCGCCGGCTCGCCGGGCTGCTGCCGCACGGCCGGTACGAGGAGATCCCCGACGCCCGCACGCTGATCCCGCTCGACAACCCGGCGGGCCTCTGCGCGGCGCTGCGCCGTTTCGTCGCACAGACGCCGCCGGCCGGGCAAGATCCGAAAGAGAAGGCCTAGGGGGCGCGTACCGCCGACAGCAGGCGCGCCACCTCGTCCGCGTCGATCCGCAGCGCCGCGCCGACGGTGGCGAGCACCTCGCGCTCGGCCGGGATGTACGGGCCGTCCGCGAGCGCGATACGGGCGCCCTGCAGCAGGATCGACTCGCGGCCCGGGCCCGCCAGGTGCGGGGCCAGCGGCTCCAGGGCCTCGTGGAGCTCTATCGACAGGGCGGCCCCGCAGCACTCCGGGACGTCGTACAGCCCGAGCCGGCCCTCGTCGGTGGAGAGCGCCTCCACGAGGGACTCCAGCTGTTCCTCCGTGCAGTCCGGGAAGCCGGCGGCCCGTACGGCGCCCACCGCGGCCTCCAGCGCGCTGCGCGAGGCCGTCCCGCCCGCGGTCAGCACGGCCAGCGCGACGGTGTGCACGGCGTCGCGCAGCAGCGCCGTGAAGCGGGTCGTGGTGAGGTGGTCCAGGACGTCGGTGCCGAAGCGGGCGCGGCAGCCCTGGCACTCGACGACGGGCCCCTCCTGTCCGCGCGGCAGCACCGGCACCCCGACGACGGTGAACCGGCGCCGCCCTGTACGCCTGCGGTAATTGCGGTCTCCACCGCAGGCGGGGCAGAAGAACTCCCCGTCGCCCACGGTGCTCCAGGTGGTACGGATGCCCCAGACCGTCAGCTTCCGGCCGTCCCCACCCCGAACTGGCAGCACGTCGCACCTCCGTAACTCCCCCGTCGCCCCGCGGGCACGGGAGGGACCCCCACGGCAGCATCGCCGGGTTGGCGTGATGTTAGCCACATCGGTGAGGATGCGTCAGTCGTGTGACAAGACAACATGTGCCGGAGCGCGCACTTGGCCGATCTGCGCCCCCCGCGTCCGCCCCTGTCCTCCCCGCGCCCCCGCCGCGCTCCCCCTAAGGTCGGCCGCATGGAAGAGAAGTCCTGTCTGGTGACCGGCGCCGCGAGCGGGATCGGCCGGGCGACCGCACGGCTGCTGGCCCGCTCGGGAGCCCGGGTCACCGCGGCCGATATCAACGGCCCCGGGGTGGAGTCCCTGCGTACGGAACTGGCCGCCGAGGGGTACGAGGTCACCGCGGTCGCCGGTGACGTCGCCGATCCGGAGGCCAGTCACGCGATGGTCGCCGCCGCCGTCCGGGCGTACGGACGCCTCGACGTGGCCGTCGCGAACGCCGGGGTGCTCCCCCTTTCGGACGTACGGGAGACCACCCCGGAGGACTGGGACCACGTCATGGCGGTCGACGGCCGGGGGATGTTCCTGACCTGCAAGTACGCCATCGAGGCGATGACGGCACAGCCTCGGCCCGGCGGGGCGCTGGTCTGCGTGTCCTCGATCTCGGGCGTGGCCGGGCAGGCGCGCCAGGCGGCGTACGGACCGGCGAAGTTCGTGGCGTCGGGGCTGACCAAGCACCTCGCGGTGGAGTGGGCCGCGCGCGGGATCCGGGTCAACGCGGTGGCACCGGGCACCATCCGTACGGAGCGGGTGATCGCGCTGAAGGACGAGCCGGGCGGGCCGGAGTACCTGGAGGAGATCGCCGGGTTGCACCCGATGGGCCGGCTCGGGGAGCCGGAGGAGGTGGCCCGGGTCATCGCCTTCCTGGCCTCCGACGCCGCCTCGTTCGTGACGGGCGTGGTGCTGCCGGTGGACGGCGGCTACCTGGCCCGCTGAGGCCGGGAACGACGCGGCCCCGCCCCTCCGGGAGGAGGGACGGGGCACACGTACGGGCGATGGGCTCCCGGGGGATCAGCGGCCCGCGCGGTTGACGGCGGAGATGACGGCCTTCAGGGAGGCGCGGGTGGTGTTGGCGTCGATGCCGATGCCCCACAGGACGCGGCCGTCGATCACGCACTCGATGTACGAGGCGGCCACGGCGGAGGCGCCCTCGCTCATGGTGTGCTCGGTGTAGTCCAGCAGGCGGGCGTCGATGCCGATGCCGGCCAGCGCGTCGAAGAAGGCCGAGATCGGACCGTTGCCGGTGCCGTTCAGCACGGTCTCCACGCCGTCCACGACCGCCTCGACGGTCAGCGTGTCCGTGCCGTCCTTGTCGGTGGCCGTCGAGCCGGAGCGCAGCTGGATGCGGCCCCACGGGTTCTCGGGGTTGGGCAGGTACTCGTCCTCGAAGATCGACCAGATCGCCTTGGGCGTGACCTCGCCGCCCTCGGCGTCGGTCTTGGCCTGGATGATCCGGGAGAACTCGATCTGCATGCGGCGCGGCAGCTCCAGCTTGTGGTCGTTCTTCAGGACGTACGCGATGCCGCCCTTGCCGGACTGCGAGTTGACCCGGATGACGGCCTCGTAGGAGCGGCCGACGTCCTTCGGGTCGATGGGCAGGTACGGGACCGCCCACTCGATGTCGTCGACGGTCTTGCCCTGGGCGGCCGCGTCGGCCTCCATGGCGTCGAAGCCCTTCTTGATGGCGTCCTGGTGGGAGCCGGAGAAGGCGGTGTAGACCAGGTCGCCCGCGTAGGGGTGGCGCGGGTGGACCTCCATCTGGTTGCAGTACTCGCTGGTGCGGCGGATCTCGTCGATCTGCGAGAAGTCGATCTGCGGGTCGATGCCCTGGGAGAACAGGTTCATGCCCAGCGTGATCAGGTCGACGTTGCCCGTGCGCTCGCCCTGCCCGAACAGGCAGCCCTCGATGCGGTCGGCGCCGGCCATCAGGGCCAGCTCGGCGGCGGCCACGGCGGTGCCGCGGTCGTTGTGCGGGTGCACGGAGATGCAGATGTGCTCGCGGCGGGTCAGGTTGCGGGCCATCCACTCGAAGCGGTCCGCGTGGGTGGACGGCGTGGAGCGCTCCACGGTCGCGGGCAGGTTCAGGATGATCTCGCGGCCCTCGGCCGGCTGCCAGACGTCGCAGACGGCCTCGCAGACCTCCAGGGCGAAGTCCAGCTCGGTGTCGGTGAAGATCTCCGGGCTGTACTGGTAGCCGAAGGTGGTCTCCGGGCCCAGCAGCTTGTCCGCGTACTCCATGACCAGGCGGGTGCCGTCGACGGCGATCTGCTTGATCTGCTCCTTCGAGCCGCGGAAGACCACGCGGCGGAAGGTGGGGGCGGTCGCGTTGTACAGGTGCACGGTGGCGCGCTTGGCGCCGACCAGGGACTCCACGGTCCGCTCGATCAGGTCCTCGCGGGCCTGGGTCAGTACGGAGATCGTCACGTCGTCCGGGATCGCGCCCTCTTCGATGATGGAGCGCACGAAGGCGAAGTCGGTCTCGCCGGAGGAGGGGAAGCCGACCTCGATCTCCTTGTAGCCCATGCGCACCAGCAGGTCGAACATCTCGCGCTTGCGGGCGGGGGTCATCGGGTCGATCAGCGACTGGTTGCCGTCACGCAGGTCGGTGGACAGCCAGCGGGGGGCCTTGGTGACGCGGGCGTCCGGCCAGGTGCGGTCCGGGATCTCCACCTGCTCGTAGGAGCCGTACTTGTGGATCGGCATCCCGGAGGGCTGCTGGGTGTGGGTCGCGTTGGTGATGGGCGTGGGGCGACCGACAAAAGGCTGCTGGCTCATGGCGTTGGGCTCCTCGCGTGTCCGCGTGTAGTTCGCTGAACGGCCGACGGCGGTCGTAAAAACCGCAACACCAAACTCCGCGGGGAGGGGGCCGGCCTACGACTACAGACCCTCGCCGCGGCAGCTAAGGAGAAGCAGCCCGAAACGCATGATGGACCGAGCCTAGCCGAGCCGCGCGGTGACGCGAGGACCTGTTTCAGTATGCAAGACCCCGCCGTCCGATTTGCACCAAATGTGAGCTAAGCCTCTTCCAAAGCGCCAGGGTCAGGGTGATCCGTCAATCCGGCGCCAGCTCTTTCAGACAAGCGAATGAATCATGGTCGCAGGTAGTGACACCGTCATGACCCACTGCCACATTGCCGGGCATGGATGCCTCCCACGCTCACCGCCACCCGGTCTTCTGCACCGTGGTGCCGCCCCACCTCCTCGACAAGGCCGCCCTGTCCGGGGACTCGCGGCGCGCCGATCTCGCCCAGCGCACCCTCGAACGCGACTCCCTGCTGCGTACCCGGCGCCGGGTCACCGCCGTCCGCGGGATCGTGCCGACGCTCGGGGCGCCGGCCTCCGACGAACCGAACCGGACGCTCTACGACGCCCAGCACCGCACGCAGCTGCCCGGGAAGAAGGTCCGGGGGGAGGGCGACCCGCTGAGCAAGGACGCCACCGTGAACCGCGCCTACGCGGGGCTCGGGGCCACGTACGAACTGTTCCTGAAGGGCTTCGGGCGGCGCTCGATCGACGATGCCGGGCTCCCGCTGGACGCGACCGTCCACTACGACGAGGACTACAACAACGCCTTCTGGGACGGGCAGCAGATGGTCTTCGGGGACGGCGACGGGGACCTCTTCCTCGACTTCACCGTGTCGGTGGACGTCATCGGGCACGAGCTGACCCACGGGGTCACCCAGTACACGGCGAACCTGAGGTACCGCGGGCAGTCGGGCGCCCTGAACGAGTCGATGTCCGACGTCTTCGGCTCGCTGATCAAGCAGTACTCGCTGGAGCAGACGGCCGACCAGGCCGACTGGCTGATCGGGGCCGGCCTGCTCGGCCCCAACGTGACCGGGGTCGCGCTGCGCTCGATGAAGGCGCCGGGGACCGCGTACGACGACGACGAGCTCGGCAAGGACCCGCAGCCGGCCACGATGGACGACTACGTCAACACCCACAGCGACAACGGCGGCGTCCACATCAACTCCGGCATCCCCAACCACGCCTTCTACATCGTGGCGACCGAGCTGGGCGGCAAGGCCTGGGAGCGGGCCGGGCAGATCTGGTACGACACCCTGACCGGCGGGGAGCTCGCCTCGAACGCCGACTTCGAGGACTTCGCCCGGCTCTCGACGGCGGCGGCCGTGACCCGGTACGGCGACGGCGGCGCCGAGCACCAGGCCCTGCAGAAGGCCTGGTCCGCGGTGGGCGTCCCGCTCGCGGGGTAGACCGCTCCCATGCGCATTCAGGTGGTTCGGACGGGCGGTTTCGCGGGCATCGAGCGCCGGGCCGAGGTGGACACCTCGGGCCGGCCGGACGAGGACGAGTGGCAGGCCCTGGCCCAGCTGGCGCTGCGGCCCGGCCCGCCGGGCGATCCGGCGGACCGGGTGCGGGACGGGTTCTCGTACCGGATCACGGTCGACGGCCGGACGGTTTCCTGCGCCGAGCCGCGCCTCTCGGAGGCGCAGCGGACGCTGATCTCGCGGGTCCTGAAAGAAGGTGCCTGAGCAGCACCGTTTTGCTTGGATGTCCGGATGACCGACCACATGATCGATTCGACGCTGTCCGAGCTGGAGCGGTACTACGACACGGCGCCGCGGGCGGGCGGGGCGCGGGCCGAGGACTTCGGCCCGCTGACCCTGTTCGTCCAGGAGGGCTCGGGCTGGCCGTACTACGCGCGGCCCGCCCTCGGCGGCTCCGGCGAGGTGAGCGCGGCGGACGTCCGGCGCGTGCTGTCCCGTCAACGGGAGCTCGGGGTCCCCGAGGCCTTCGAGTGGGTGGCCGAAACCAGCCCCTCGCTGCGGGCCGCGGTGGAGGAGGCGGGACTGTCCGTCCACGCGCATCCGCTGATGGTGCTGGACCCCTCGGCCGAGGTCCTCCCCCCGCATCCGGAGGTCCGTCTGCTCGGCGCGGACGACCCGCTGCTGACCGCCGCGGTGACGGTCCCGGCCCTGGCCTTCGCGGCGCCGGGCACGGCGGTGGGCGAGGCCGGGCCCGCGGAACTGGCGGCGGCGACGGCGGATCCCTCGGCCGAGGAGGGCCGGGCCCGGGTGTCCGGGAAGCTGGCGGCGGGCACCTCGGCCATGGCGGCGGCCGTACGCGACGGCGTCGTGCTCTGCTCCGGCATGTACACCCCGATCGGGGACGTCGCCGAGGTGGTGGGCGTCGGCACCCTTCCGTCGGCCCGCCGCCAGGGCCTGGCCCTCGGGGTGACGGCCGCGCTGGTCGCGGAGGCGCTGTCGCGCGGGGCCCGTACGGTCTTCCTCTCGGCCGGCGACGAGGACGTGGCCCGCGTCTACTCCCGCATCGGCTTCCGCCGGGTGGGCACGGCCCTGATCGCGGAGCCGCAGGCCGCCGCCGCGTAGGGACGGCCGCGCCGGATGTTTTGCCGGACCGGCAACAGGGTTTGCCGTGCGTGCCGGTCCGGGCGGAGCATCGGGGCCACCGAGACCCGTAGCGGAAGAGGCCCCCATGTCCAAGAACGAACACGTACACGAACACCAGCCCTCGCACTCGCACGCGCCTCACGAGCCCGCCGCGCCCGGCGCCCCGCGCGAGGGCGGCGCGGAGTTCTGGGACGAGCGCTACAGCGAGAGCACGCGCATCTGGAGCGGCAATCCCAACGCGACCCTGGTCCGGGAGGTTCAGCGGCTCGCCCCGGGCCGGGCCCTGGACCTCGGCTGCGGCGAGGGCGCCGACGCCGTCTGGCTCGCCCGCCGGGGGTGGCGCGTCACCGGCACCGACATCTCGAAGGTCGCCCTCGGCCGGGCGGCCGAGCACGCCGCCGAGGCGGGGGTGGGCGACCTGGTGGAGTGGCAGCGCCACGACTTCACCGAGTCCTTCCCCGAAGGGGAGTTCGACCTCGTCTCGGCGTGCTTCCTGCACAACTACGGGGACTTCCCGCGCGCCCGGGTCCTGCGCACGGCCGCCGCCGCCGTGGCCCCCGGCGGGGTCCTGCTGGTGGTCGGCCACGCGGGCGGGCCGTCCTGGGACCCGGACAGGCTCGCGGGGATCGGCTTCCCCACCCCGGACGACGTCCTCGCCCAGCTGGAACTGGCGGAGGGCGCGTGGGAGGTGCTGCTCGCGGAGGAGCACGTACAGGCCCTGACCGGCCCCGACGGCCGGCCCGGGACCCGTCCGGACAACGTGGTGAAGGTGCGGCGGCTGCGCTGACGCGCCGCGCCGGCTAGAAGCCCAGCTTGCGGAGCTGCTTGGGGTCCCGCTGCCAGTCCTTGGCGACCTTCACGTGGAGGTCGAGGAAGACCGGGGTCCCGAGCAGCGCCTCGATGTGCTTGCGCGACTTCATCCCGACCTCCTTCAGGCGGGAGCCCTTCGGGCCGATGATGATGCCCTTCTGGCTCGGCCGCTCGATGTAGACGTTCGCGTGGATGTCGAGCAGCGGGCGGTCGGCCGGGCGGTTCTCGCGCGGGATCATCTCCTCGACGACCACGGCGATGGAGTGCGGGAGCTCGTCCCGTACGCCTTCCAGCGCGGCCTCGCGGATCAGTTCCGCGACCATCACCATCTCGGGCTCGTCGGTGAGGTCGCCCTCCGGGTACAGCGGCGGGCTCTCCGGCAGCAGCGGCGCGATCAGGTCGGCCAGCAGCTGGACCTGGGTGTCGCCGACCGCCGAGACGGGGACGATCTCGGTCCACTCGAAGCCCAGCTCCTGGGCGAGCTGGTGGACGGCGATGAGCTGCTCGCCCACCTGCTTGGACTCGACCAGGTCGGTCTTGGTGATGATGGCGATCTTGGGGGTCTTCTTGATCCCCGCGAGCTCCTTGGCGATGAACTTGTCGCCGGGGCCGAGCTTCTGGTCGGCCGGCAGGCAGAAGCCGATGACGTCGACCTCGGCCCAGGTGGTCCGTACGACGTCGTTGAGGCGCTCGCCGAGGAGCGTGCGCGGCTTGTGCAGACCGGGCGTGTCGACGAGGACGAGCTGCGCGTCGGGGCGGTGCACGATGCCGCGGACGGTGTGGCGGGTGGTCTGCGGCCGGTTGGAGGTGATCGCGACCTTGGTGCCCACGAGTGCGTTGGTGAGGGTCGACTTCCCCGCGTTGGGGCGGCCGACGAAGCAGGCGAAGCCCGCACGGTGCGGGCTGGTGGACTCGGGGGAACGATCGCTCATACGGGCCATTCTCCCCGATGCCGCTCCCAGCGCCGACCAGATCACCGCAGTGAGGGCAAGCACAGTCGTCAGCCGGGGGTGCTCGGCATGCGCGGCGCGGCCCTGAGCTGTGGTTCCTTCGGCCCGGGCGCGCACCGTCAGCTCGGCCCATTCCGCGACGGGCGGACCCTCCCAGCGGGTGCCGAGGCGCACTTCCTGACCCGGCAGCAGTTCGGCGGGCAGGCCGGTGAGCTCGCGCCGCAGCAGCGTGCGGCCGAGGGCGCCGGAGGCGGTGAGGGTGGCGCGCGGGCGGAGGGTGACGTTGCCGGTGTTGTGGAGCGTGTAAGAGATCTCCGCGCCCGCGCCGCGGCGGTGCACGCAGACCCCCTCGACGGCGAGGGCGGCGAAGGTCGGTCCGGTCACCCGCAGGTACACGCGGGCGGCGACGGCCTGCTGAACGCCGATCCCCCGGTCCGTGGTGGCGGCGGGCCGGTCCTCCAGGGCCACGATGGCACCGGGATGGTCCCCGGGCTCCGCCCGCTCGGGGACGGCGAGGGTGAAGCCGACGCGGACCTCGCCCCGGGCCGGTACGGTCACCCGCTCCTGGTCGAGCCTCGCCCAGGCGGCGGTGGCCCGGCGCGCCTCGTCGGGGCCGCGCAGGGCGAAGCCGCCGTCGCGGGCGGTGTTGTAGGCGTCGGCGGCGTAGAGCCGGAAGGTGCGGGGGCGGTCGGTGCGGTTGGTGACGGTGACGGCGTCGGTGACGGCCTGGCCGGGCGCGGCGGCGAGGTAGAGGTACGGCCGCCGGCCGACGCCCGTCGCGGCGGGCAGCACGGACCACTGCCCGTCGTCCGACGCCTCGGCCGACGCGGCGGGCAGGAGGAGGACCCCGGCTGCGACGAGCAGGGCCCCTGCTGCGCGGAGCCGTCCTGGGGCTCCGCCCCGGACCCCGCGCCTCGAACGCCGGCGGGGCTGAATCGTCAGCCCGTCCGGCGTTTGAGGACCGGGTCCGGGCAGAGCCCGGGTGGGGGGCCCTCCCGGACGGAGTCTGGGGGAGGCGAAAGGGCGGGGTGGGGGAAAGGCCCCGCGCAGCGGCATCCGCAGGCGGGGCGTCACGACAGGGTCAGGGTCAGCACCGCCGTGTACGCCCCCGGCGGGGTGTAAGGCGGGACCCGCAGCGTCACCGTGGCGTCGATGGTGAAGGTCCCGCCGACCAGCGGGGCGTTGGCGGTGGAGGCCAGGAGGGCGCCCTCCGGGCCGACCACGCCCGCACTGCCCGGCGTACACGCGCTCGGGCTGCCGGCGGCCGCCACGCAGGTCGGGGTCCAGGACAGGGACGCGCCCGGGATGCGCACCCCGCCCGGTCCCGTGAAGTCGGTGACCTTGCCCGTCAGGGACCAGCCGGCCGGGCCACCGCGGGCGTCGGTGACGGTGACGGTGCCGATCCGGCCGGGGGCGGCGCCCCCGTCGCCGTACGGGACCGCGCCGAGGGTGATGTCCTCACCGGCCTGGGTCATGCCGAGGGCGCCCGGTTCGACGGTGGCCGTGACCTTGCGGGTGCCCGTCGTCATCGGGGCGACGTCGATGACGGTGTACGCGGCCGGGCCCGAGCCCCTGCTCGCGGACCAGGCCGGGCCCTCGTAGGCGATCACCGCGGTGGTGGCCTTGTCCGTGACGGGCAGCTCTACCGCGGCCGTGCCCAGCTCGTCGGCGGTGGCGCTCACCCGGTCCGCGGTTTCGGCGGCGCCGGCCCGTCCGGCCACGGTCAGGGCCGTGCCCGGGGGGAATCCGGCGGCGGTGACCTTGACCTTGGCGCCCGGTTTTCCGGAGGCCGCGGCGAGGAAGACGCTGCGCAGGTTGGCCGTGGGCAGCGCGGTGGCGGTCAGGCGTGCGGGGACGGGGGTGGCGGACGGTTCTGCGGCGGTGCAGGTGGTGTCGAGGTCCAGCGGGTGGCTGGTGTGCAGGGTGTAGCCGCCCGGGGCGAGGGTGGTCTCGCCGGGCGCGGTGACGGTGAAGGTGCCGGTCATGGTGACGGCGGGGAGGGGTTCGCCGGCCCGGACGGGGTCGTTGCGCTTGGCCCCGACGACGGTGACCTCGCCGCTCTGGGCTCCCGCCAGCAGGATCCGGCCGGTGGGGGTCAGCACGTCGGCGGGGAGTTCGCCGCCGGCCGGGTTGGCGGCGGGGGTCCGGACCACCTGGTAGGTCACGGTGACGGTGTCGCCGACCTGCGGAGCCGGGTTGTCGACGGTGATCCGGGCGGTGGTGGGCCCGTCGGCGGGTGGGAGTCCGGCCTCCTGGGGCGGCAGGCAGTGCGTCGGGAACTCCACCTGGCCGGGGGGTGTCTCCCCCTCGGCCGCGGCCGGTGCGCTCAGGGCGCTCCCGGCCGTGGCGGCGAACACCGCCATGCCGACGGCGGCCGACCATCTCCGCTTCCGCGCCCCTGTTCGCACTGCCCGCCCCCTGGGTTCCCTCGCGCCGAGCCCCTGCGCCGGGGGCCATTCACGAGCGGGCGGCGGAAGAAGTCAATGCACGGATCCGGCGCCAACTGATGACCCATCAGGAGATGGCAGGTTCCCGCCTCCGCGCCCCTCTTCGCCCGCGTCCCCGCCGGACGCGCGGAACGTGCGCCGGTAGGCCGTCGGGCTCACCCCCAGCGCCGCCTGCACGTGCTTGCGCAGCGACTGGGCCGTCCCGAAGCCCGTCTCCCGCGCCACCTGTTCCATCGGCAGATCGGTCCGCTCCAGCAGCCGCCGGGCCCGTTCCACCCGCTGTCCGACGATCCACTCGCCGGGGCTGATCCCGGCCTCCTCCCGGAACCTGCGCGTGAACGTCCGTACCGACATGGCCTCCTGCCGGGCCAGGTCGACCAGCCGCACCGGCTCGTGCAGCCGGTCCAGCACCCACGCGCGGGCCGCCGCGGTGCTGGCCAGCTGCGGCTGCGGCACCGGGCGTTCGATGAACTGGGCCTGCCCGCCGTCCCGGTGCGGCGGTACGACGGTCCGCCGGGCCACGTCGTTGGCGACGGCCGCCCCGTGGTCACGGCGCACGATGTGCAGGCACAGGTCGATACCGGCGGCGACCCCGGCCGAGGTCAGCACGTCCCCGTCGTCGGTGTAGAGCACGCCGGCGTCCACCCGCACGGCCGGGAAGAGCCGCTGGAAGTGCTCGGCGTGGAACCAGTGCGTGGTGGCCGGGCGGCCGTCCAGGAACCCGGCGGCGGCCAGCACGTACCCGCCCGTGCAGATGGAGACGAGCCGGGTGCCGGGCCGGATGTGCGCGAGCGCCGCGGTGAGCTCCGCGCTCAGCCTGCCCTCCTCGTACACCGGCCCCAGCTCGTACGAGGCGGGCACCACCACCGTGTCGGCCGTGGCCAGCAGCTCGGGGCCGTGCTCGACCTGGACCGCGAAGTCGGCGTCCGTGCGCACCGGCCCGGGGGTCAGGGCGCAGGTCAGGATCTCGTACAGCGGCCGGCCGGCGGAATCCTTGGCGCGGCCGAAGATCCGGTGCGGTATGCCGAGCTCGAAGGGCAGCAACCCGGTGAGCGCGAGGACGACGACACGGTGAAGGGCCATGGCCCGATCATATCGAAGGGTGTCGGTCAGGCCACTGTCGTCGGCGACCCTTCCGGCCGGAAGCTGTCCGCGTGACGCAGACAGCCCCCACCCCCGCCCCCACGACCACGCCTGCGGCCGTCCCGGGACGCATCCACCGCGCCTGGTTCGTCGCGGCCGTCGCCTTCGTGACGATCATCGGCGCCGCCGCCTTCGCCTCGCTGCCCGGACTGCTCATCGAGCCGCTGCACGAGGAGTTCGACTGGTCGCGCGGCACGATCGGCATCGCCGTCTCGGTGAACCTCGCGCTGTACGGGCTCACCGCCCCCTTCGCCGCGGCGCTGATGGACCGCTTCGGCATCCGCAAGGTGGTGGCCCTGGCCCTGCTGGTCATATCCGGCGGCACCGCGGCCACCGTGTGGATGACGGCGTCCTGGCAGCTGGTGCTGTTCTGGGGCGTGCTGGTGGGCCTGGGCAGCGGCTCCATGGCACTGGCCTTCGCCGCCACGGTGACCAACCGCTGGTTCACCGCCCGGCGCGGCCTCGTCACCGGCATCCTGACCGCGGCCGGGGCCTCCGGTCAGCTGGTCTTCCTGCCGCTGCTGTCCTGGCTGGTGGAGCACCACGGCTGGCGTCCGGCGGCGGTGACGGTGTCGCTGGCGGCCCTGGTCGTCGCCCCGTTCGTCTGGCTGCTGCTGCGCGACCACCCGGCGGACGTGGGGCTCGCGCCGTACGGGGGCACGTACGCGGAAAAGCCCGCCCCGGTGACGGGCGCGGCGCGGCGGACGGTGACGGTGCTGTTCAAGGCGGCCCGGACCGGCCCCTTCTGGCTGCTCGCGGGCACCTTCGCGATCTGCGGGGCCTCGACCAACGGGCTGGTCAAGACCCACTTCGTACCGGCGGCCCACGACCACGGGATGCCGGTGACGGCGGCCGCGGGGCTGCTCGCGGTGATCGGGGTGTTCGACGTCGTCGGCACCATCGCCTCCGGCTGGTTCACGGACCGCTTCGAGGCGCGCCGCCTGCTGGCGGTGTACTACGCGCTGCGCGGGATCTCGCTGCTCTTCCTGCCGATGCTGCTGGCGCCGTCCGTGCACCCGCCGATGGTCTTCTTCATCGTCTTCTACGGGCTGGACTGGGTCGCGACCGTCCCGCCGACCATCGCGCTCTGCCGTGAGCACTACGGGGAGGACAGCGCGATCGTCTTCGGCTGGGTGCTGGCCTCGCACCAGGTCGGCGCGGCGGTGGTGGCGTTCCTGGGCGGCCTGGCCCGGGACCTGACCGGCTCGTACGACGTCGTCTGGTACGCCTCGGGCGCGCTGTGCGCGATGGCCGCGCTGATGGCGATGGTCATCCGCCGCCGCCCCTAGCCTCCGGCGGACCCGCGCCACATCCAGCTCTGCCGACGGCGCGATCCGGCTCCGCCCGGGCCAAATCCGGCCCCGCCGCCACCTTCTCGCCCGCCCGGGCAACATCCAGCCCCGCCGCCACCCTCTCGCCCGCCCGGGCAACATCCAGCCTCGCCGGCGTTTGAGTGGGGGTCCCCCCGGACGAAGTCTGGGGAGGGTCCGGGCAGAGCCCGGTGCCCGGCGGAGCCGGGTTCTCTAGGGCTCCGCCCCAGACCCCGCGCCTCAAACGCCGGCGAGGCTGAAACCGGCCCGGCGGGGCTGGATGTGCGCGGGCGCGCAGAGAGGCGCGGCCACCCCGCCGGGAGGCTAGCGGCGGCCTGCCGGGGTGGTGGACTTCAGGGTGCCGTCCGGGGCGGCCAGCAGCACCGGCGTGTCCGGGCCGCCCAGGTCGCGGACGGCCGCGCGGTCGGCCTCGGCGGGGGCGTCGGCCGCGCTGACGACGGCCGCGGCCTCCAGGGACCGCGCCCCGCTCGCCACGGCCATCGCGACCGCGGTCTGCAGCGCGCTCAGCTTCAGGGAGTCGAGCTCCACCGTCCCGGCGACGTACGTGCGGCCCGTCTCGTCGCGCACCGCCGCCCCCTCGGGCACCCCGTTGCGGGCCCGGGCGCTGCGCGCCAGCGTGATGATCTTGCTGTCCTCGGGGTCGATCCCGGTGCTCTCGGTCATGGTCGAAAGCATAGGGAGCGCCCCGGCCGGGCCGCGCAACGACCCCGCCGCGGCGCCCCGGCCACGGCCCGGCTCACGGCCGGTCGAGCCTCAGCCGCTCCGCCCGCGGCAACCCGGCGACGACCAGGTCGTACGAGTCCTCGACGAGCTCGCGCAGCATCGCGTCGGGGATCCCGCCGACGGTCACCGTGTTCCAGTGCCGCTTGTTCATGTGATAGCCCGGCACGATCGCCTCGTGCTCCTCCCGCAGCCGCACCGCCAGCTCCGGCTCGCACTTGAGGTTGACCTTCAGCGGCTCCGCGTCCAGCGCGGAGAGCGCGAACACCTTGCCCAGCACCTTGAACACCGAGGTCTCCGGCGTGAAGGGGAACTCCTCCACCGACGCGTTGAAGCCCAGACAGAATTCCCGCAGCTCCGCCGGGGTCATTCCCCCTCCTCCCCCGCGGTCTCCGCCGCGGCCACCGGTTCCACCAGCACCGTAACGATCTTGTTCCGCCGCCCCGCCGTGGACTCGGCCGTCATCCGCAACGGACGCCCGTCGGGCAGTTCCACCAGCGCCGAGGCGCCCGCGATCGGCACCCGGCCCAGCGCCTTCGCCAGCAGGCCGCCGACCGTCTCCACGTCCTCGTCGTCGAAGGCCTCGACTTTGAACAGCTCGCCGAGGTCGGTGATGTCGAGGCGCGCCGTGACCCGGTAGCGGTCCTCGCCCAGGTCCTCGACCGGCGGGAGCTCACGGTCGTACTCGTCCGTGATCTCGCCGACGATCTCCTCGAGGATGTCCTCGATGGTGACGATGCCGGCCGTGCCGCCGTACTCGTCGATGACGACGGCGACGTGGTTGCGCACCTGCTGCATCTCGCGCAGCAGGTCGCCCGCGTTCTTGGTGTCGGGCACGAAGACGGCCGCCCGCATCGCCGTGGAGACCAGGTCGGACTCCGCCTCACGGCTGATGTGGGTCTTGCGGACCAGGTCCTTCAGGTAGACGATCCCGACGATGTCGTCCTCGTTCTCCCCGGTCACGGGGATGCGCGAGAAGCCGGACCGCAGCGCCAGCGTGGTCGCCTGACGGACCGTCTTGTACCGCTCGATGCAGACCAGGTCGGTGCGGGGCACCATCACCTCGCGCACCAGGGTGTCGCCGAGCTCGAAGACCTGGTGCACCATCCGGCGCTCGTCGTCCTCGATCAGCGATTCCCGCTCCGCGAGGTCCACCATCGCGCGCAGCTCCGCCTCGGAGGCGAACGGCCCCTTGCGGAAGCCCTTTCCGGGCGTGAGGGCGTTGCCGATGAGGATCAGCAGCTGCGGGATCGGCCCCATCACCCGGGCGAGGGGGACGAGGACGTACGCGGCCGCCGTCGAGGTGTTCAGCGGGTGCTGGCGGCCGATCGTGCGCGGGGAGACCCCGACGGCGACGAAGGAGACGAGCACCATCACGGCGATGGCCACGAGCAGCGCGGTCCAGTTGTCGCCGAACTCGTCGAGGCAGACGTAGGTGACGAGCACCCCGGCCGCCATCTCGCAGGTGACGCGGACCAGCAGCGCCACGTTGAGGTAGCGGGTGGGGTCGCCGGCGACCTGGGCGAGCTTCTCGCTGCCGCGCCGGCCCTCCCGTACGGCCTGCTCGGCGCGGAAGATCGAAGTGCGGGCGATCCCGGACTCGGCGCACGCCGCGAACCAGGCCACCACCACCAGCAGTACCGCGCCGGTGATCAGCTGCGCGGCGTTCACGAGACGGTGGGCGCCGGGGACGGACCGGTCATGCCGCGCTCACCGCGCCAGCCGTCGACGATGGCCGCCTGGAGGCCGAACATCTCGGCCTTCTCGTCCGGTTCCTCGTGGTCGTAGCCGAGCAGGTGCAGCACTCCGTGGACGGTCAGGAGCTGGAGCTCCTCGTCCATGGAGTGCTGCGTGGGCGCGTCCTCACCCTGCTTCTTCGCGACCTCGGGGCAGAGCACGATGTCGCCGAGGAGCCCCTGCGGGGGCTCCTCGTCGTCCTTCGCCGGCGGACGGAGCTCGTCCATCGGGAAGGACATGACGTCGGTCGGGCCGGGCAGGTCCATCCACTGGATGTGGAGCTGCTCCATCGCGTCCTCGTCGATGACGATGACGGAGAGCTCGGAGAGCGGGTGGATCCTCATCCGGGTGAGCGCGTAGCGGGCGATGTCGAGGATCGCCTGCTCGTCGACCTCGGTTCCGGACTCGTTGTTGACGTCGATCGACATGGTGCGCTGGGGTCTACTTCCGCTGGTGGCCGTTCGCGGCCTGCTGGCCGTCGTCGTACTTCTCGTACGCGTCGACGATACGGCCGACCAGCTTGTGGCGGACGACATCCTCGGACGTGAGCCGCGCGAAGTGGATGTCCGGCACCCCGTCCAGGATCTGCTGGACCTCGCGCAGACCGCTCTTGGCGCCACCCGGCAGGTCGATCTGCGTGATGTCACCGGTGACGACGATCTTCGAGTCGAACCCGAGCCGGGTCAGAAACATCTTCATCTGCTCGGCGGTGGTGTTCTGCGCCTCGTCGAGGACGACGAAGGCGTCGTTGAGCGTGCGTCCGCGCATGTACGCCAGGGGCGCGACCTCGATGGTCCCGGCGGCCATGAGCCGCGGGATCGAGTCGGGGTCGAGCATGTCGTGCAGCGCGTCGTAGAGCGGGCGCAGGTACGGGTCGATCTTGTCGAAGAGGGTGCCCGGCAGGAAGCCGAGCCGCTCCCCCGCCTCGACGGCGGGCCGGGTCAGGATGATCCGGCTGACCTGCTTGGACTGCAGGGCCTGGACCGCCTTGGCCATGGCCAGGTAGGTCTTGCCGGTACCGGCGGGGCCGATGCCGAAGACGATCGTGTTCTTGTCGATCGCGTCGACGTACCGCTTCTGGTTGAGGGTCTTGGGTCTGATGGTGCGGCCGCGGCTGGAGAGGATGTTCTGGGTGAGCACCTCGGCGGGCGTTTCCTCGGGCCCGTTCCCGTTGCCGTTGCCGCTCGCCTTGAGCATGGCGATCGAGCGTTCCACTGCGTCCTCCGTCATCGGCTGCCCGGTGCGGAGCACCAGCATCATCTCGTCGAACAGGCGCTGGATCAGCGCGACTTCCGCCGCGTCGCCGATCGCGCTGACCTGATTGCCCCGAACATGGATGTCGGCCTTCGGGAAGGCCTTCTCGATCACGCGCAAGAGGGCGTCACCGGATCCGAGCACCGTGACCATCGGGTGCCTGGCCGGGACGGTGAAGTGGGCTCGCGCCTGCCCCGGCACTGGAATGTGGGCTGTGGGTGTCTGAGTCATGGGCCGGCACTGTGGCCTGCACATACCTCCCGCTGAGGGGCCGCGCCGATCGACGACCTCCGGAATACCAAGCGTACGTCGCCGCCGCTGCTTCCCCGAGAGGTTTTACGCCCTCGCCGCGCGGCCCCCGTGGCGCCACGGCCCTGTGGCCGTGCGGTCACGCGGAGTGCCGGAAGCCGATCGTGGGCACGGCTCTGCGCCGGGCCGCCGGGCCGGAGCCGGGCGGGATCAGGTCGTCCAGGAAGCCGTAGCGGCCGCGCAACGCGTGCGGGGCGGTCCGCCACCAGTGGGCCACCTCCGGCCAGCCGGGGGCCGACAGGGAGCCGCCGAACTCCTGGACGGACAGGGCGGCCGTCAGCCCGGCGAAGGCGAGGCGGTCCGCGAGGGGCCAGCCCGCCAGGGTGCCGGTGACGAAGCCCGCCACGTACACGTCCCCCGCCCCCGTCGGGTCCAGCTCGTCCACCGTGATCCCGGGGACCTGGGCCGTCTCCCCGGTGCGCCCGTCCACCGCGTACGAACCCTCCGCACCCATCGTGACCACGGCGATCGGCACCTTCTCCGCGAGCGCCCGGGCGGCGGCGCGCGGGCAGTCGGTGCGGGTGTACCGCATGGCCTCGCCCGCGTTCGGCAGGAAGGCCTCGCAGTGCTCCAGGTCGGCCAGGGCCCCCAGGTCCCACCGCCCGCTGTCGTCCCATCCCACGTCCGCGAAGATCCGCGAGCCGTGCCGGGCGGCCTCGCCGATCCACTCCTCGCCCCGGCCGGCACCGAGCGCGGCCACGGCCGCGCGGGCCCGCGGCGGGCAGTGCGGGAAGGGGCCGGCGTCGGCGGGCGGCGGTGCCTCGTGGCCGTGCGAGACCATCGTGCGCTCGCCCTCGTAGGCCATCGAGACGGTGACGGGGCTGTGCCAGCCGGGGATCGTGCGCGACATGGACAGGTCGATGCCCTCGCCCTGCTCCAGGGCGTCCCAGCAGTACTCGCCGTAGTGGTCGTCCCCGAAGGCCGCGGCCAGCGAGGTGCGCAGGCCCAGCCGGGCCAGGGCGGTGGCCATGTTGGCGACGCCGCCGGGGCTGGAGCCCATGCCGCGCGCCCAGGACTCCGTACCGCGGACGGGTGCCGAGTCGAGGCCCGTGAAGATGATGTCGAGGAAGACCGTCCCGGTCAGGAAGACGTCACAGCCCGGTTCCTGCGGATCGCGCACCGGACCGAGCGGGTCCACTGCGGCTGCGCGGCTGTCGAGGTCCCTACTGGTCACGGTGTACTCCCCGATGAGTTTCCGGCGGAAAGCTGCCAGCCCTGCCCGCCCGGGGCAGGGCCGAACCCCAGTGTGGCGCAGATCACCCGCCCGTTCAGCCGCGCTTGGGGAGCGGCACGCGCACCAGGTCCTCCGCCACCGTCAGCTCGCCCTCGAAGCCCGCGGCCCGCGCCTGCCGTTCGAACGCGGAGGGGTCCGTGTACCGCTGCGAGAAGTGCGTCAGCACGAGGTGCCGTACCCCCGCGGCCCGCGCCACCCGCCCCGCCTGGCCCGCCGTGAGGTGCCCGTGGTCGGTGGCCAGCCGCTCGTCCTCGTCGAGGAAGGTCGACTCGATCACCAGCATGTCGCAGCCCTCGGCGAGCGCGTCCACGCCGGGGCACAGCCGGGTGTCCATGACGAAGGCGAACCGCTGTCCGGGCCGGTGCTCGCTGACCTCGTCGAGGGTGACCTCGCCGAGCCGCCCGTCGCGCTGGATCCGGCCCACGTCGGGCCCCTTGATGCCGTGCCGCGCGAGCAGCTCCGGCACCATGCGGCGCCCGTCGGGCTCGGTGATCCGGTAGCCGAAGGACTCCACCGGGTGCGAGAGCCGCCGGGCCTCCAGGACGTACGGCGGCCCCTGCGCCAGCGTCCCGTCGGCGGCCACCGGTTCCTCGCGCAGCGGCACGGTCTCGCGGTAGGCCGTGGCGTACCGCAGCCGGTCGAAGAACTTCTGTCCGGAGGCCGGGTAGTGGGCGGTGACGGGGTGCGGGACCTGGTCGAGGTTGATCCGCTGGATCACCCCGGCCAGTCCGAGGCTGTGGTCACCGTGGAAGTGGGTGACACAGATCCGGTTGATGTCGTGCGCGGCGACCCCGGCCCGCAGCATCTGCCGCTGCGTGCCCTCGCCCGGGTCGAAGAGGATGCCCTCGCCGTCCCAGCGCAGCAGGTATCCGTTGTGGTTTCGATGCCGGGTGGGCACCTGGCTGGCGGTGCCCAGCACGACGAACTCTCTTACGGACACGTGCTATCCGGGGGGCCACTGGAGGCCACGGCCTCCGATGACGTGCGCGTGCGCGTGGAAGACGGTCTGCCCGGCGCCGGGGCCGGTGTTGAAGACCACGCGGTAGCCGTGGTCGACGATCTTCTCGTCGAGGGCGATCTGACCGGCCTCGCGCAGTATGTCGGCGGCGACGGCCGGCTCGGCGGCGGCGAGGGAGGCCGCGTCGGGGTAGTGCACCTTGGGGATGACGAGCACGTGCGTGGGCGCCTGCGGGTTGATGTCCCGGAAGGCGACCGTGGTCTCGGTCTCGCGGACCACGGTCGCGGGGATGTGCCCCTCGACGATCTTGCAGAACAGGCAGTCCGCCTGCGGTTCCCCGGCCATTGCTGAGCCTCCCGTGATGTTGATCGGTCCGGGCATCGTATCCAGCCTGGGGCCCGCCGCGGGCGGCCGTTTCGGCCCGTCGGCCCGGGACCGGGAGGCGGAGCGGCCCCTCGGGACCGGCCGGCGCCCTCAGGCCCAGCGGCCGGTGCGGGCCAGCAGGACCGCCGTGGCCGCGGTGCCGGCCGTGGAGGTCCGCAGGACGGAGCGGCCCAGGCGGTAGGGGCGGGCCCCCGCCGCGGCGAAGGCCGCCAGCTCCTCCGGGGAGACGCCGCCCTCCGGGCCGACGACCAGGACGACGGAACCCGAGGACGGCAGTGCGGCCGTGGCCAGGGCGTCGGAGGGGGTGTCGCGGTCCTCGTGCAGGACCATCCCCAGGTCGGCTTCGGCGAGCAGCGCCGCCACCTGCTTGGTGGACATGGCCTCGGCCACCTCCGGGAAGCGGACCCGGCGGGACTGCTTGCCCGCCTCGCGCGCGGTGGCCCGCCACTTGGCCAGGGACTTGGCCCCCCGGTCCCCGCGCCACTGCGTGATGCAGCGGGAGGCCTGCCAGGGCACGATCGCGTCCACGCCGGTCTCGGTCATGGTCTCGACGGCCAGCTCGCCGCGGTCGCCCTTGGGCAGGGCCTGGACCACGGTGATGCGGACGGCCGGTTCCGGTTCCAGTCCGGCCGAGGACACGGCCACGACGAGCCGGTCCTTGCCCTCCGCCGCCTTGACCACCGCCTCCGCCCAGCCGCCCCGGCCGTCAGTCAGGACCAGCGCCTCGCCCGGGTTCAGCCGTTTCACGGACACCGCGTGCCGGCCCTCCGGGCCGTCCAGGACGAACTCCGCTCCCGCGGGGACCTCTTCGACCACGAACACCGGGGCGGTCATGACGCACTCCTCATCTGCATTGCCTTCAACGTGCTCTGTGCCTCGGCCAGTTCGGCCGCCAGTACCTCCACCAGCTCCGCCGCCGGCAGCGCCCGCGCCAGCCGGTGCCCCTGGCCCGCCCACAGGGCCATGCCCTGCGGGTCCCCGGCCGCGGCGGCCGCCTTGCGCAGCCCCGAGGTCAGGTGGTGGACCTGGGGGTAGGCGGCCGGGGCGTACGGGCCGTGCTCGCGCATGAAGCGGTTCACCAGCCCCCGCGCCGGCCGCCCGGAGAACGCCCGGGTCAGCTCGGTCCGGACGAACAGCGGGTCGGTCAGTGCCTTCTTGTGCGCAGGGTCCGCCCCCGACTCCGGGCAGGCCAGGAAGGCCGTCCCGAACTGCGCCGCCTCGGCGCCCGCCGCCAGCAGCGCCGCGATCTGCGAGCCCCGCATCAGGCCGCCCGCCGCGATGATCGGCAGGGCCACGGCCTCCCGCACCTGGGCCACCAGCGCGAGCAGCCCGACGGCCGCCGTGCCGTCGGCCTGCGGGTCGTCGCGGTGGGTGCCCTGGTGGCCGCCCGCCTCGACGCCCTGGACGCACACGGCGTCGGCGCCCGCCTGCTGGGCCGCACGGGCCTCCTCGACGGAGGTCACCGTGACGACCGTGTACGTACCGGCCTTGCGCAGGGCGGCGAGGGCGGAGGAGGAGGGGCAGCCGAAGGTGAAGGAGACGACCGGGACCGGGTCTTCGAGGAGGATGGCGAGCTTGGCGTCGTAGCCGTCGTCGCTGGTGCCGATGATGTCCTCGTCGGCGAGCGAGACCGCGTACCAGCTCGCCTCACCGGCCAGCTGCCCGCGGTACGCCTCCACCGCGGCCGGGTCCACGTAGCCGGTCTGCGGCATGTAGAGGTTGACGCCGAACCGGCGCCGGGTCAGGGCGCGCACCTGCTTGATCTCCTGGTACATCCCGTCGGCGGTCTTGTAGCCGCCGGCCAGGAAGCCCAGCCCGCCCGCCTCGCACACGGCGGCCGCGAGCGGCGGGCAGGAGACGCCGCCCGCCATGGGAGCCTGCACGATCGGGTAAGGGGAGAGACCGTTCGGCACGGAGGACATGGACTGCATCGTGCCATGTCCCGCTCATGGGGCCGAATCATGGCATTCGCCTGGCATAGTCCGCTTGCGGCCCCGCTCCCGGGCCGCCGCCGGGCCCATGCGAAGAGCCCGGCAGGGAATCCCCTGGCCGGGCTCTCGGCGGTGTCCGCCGGCCGCTCAGCGACCGTTGAACGCGTCCTTCAGGCGGCTGAACAGCCCCTGCTGACCTGGCGCGAACTGGCCCATCGGCCGCTCCTCGCCGCGCAGCTTCGCCAGCTGGCGCAGCAGCTCCTCCTGCTGGGCGTCCAGCTTGCCCGGGGTGGTGACCTCGACGTGGACGATCAGGTCGCCGCGTCCGCCGCCGCGCAGGTGGGTGACGCCCCGCCCGTGCAGCGGGATGGCCTGCCCGGAGCCGGTGCCGGGCCGGATGTCGATCTCCTCCAGGCCGTCCAGCGTCTCCAGCGGGCATTTGGTGCCCAGTGCGGCCGCCGTCATCGGGATCGTCACCGTGCAGTGCAGGTCGTCCCCGCGCCGCTGGAAGGTCGGGTGCGCCAGCTCGTGGATCTCCACGTACAGGTCGCCGGCGGGGCCGCCGCCGGGGCCGACCTCACCCTCGCCCGCGAGCTGGATCCGGGTGCCGTTCTCGACGCCGGCCGGGATCTTGACCGTGAGGCTGCGACGGGAGCGGACCCGGCCGTCGCCCGCGCACTCGGGGCACGGGGTCGGGACCACGGTGCCGAAGCCCTGGCACTGCGGGCAGGGGCGCGAGGTCATGACCTGGCCCAGGAAGGACCGGGTGACCTGCGAGACCTCTCCGCGGCCGCGGCACATGTCACACGTCTGCGCGGAGGTGCCGGGAGCGGCCCCCTCACCGGAGCAGGTGGTGCAGACGACGGCCGTGTCGACCTGGATGTCCTTGGTCGTCCCGAAGGCCGCCTCGTCCAGCTCCAGGTCCAGGCGGATCATGGCGTCCTGGCCGCGCCGGGTCCGCGAGCGCGGTCCGCGCTGCTGACTCTGCCCGAAGAAGGCGTCCATGATGTCGGAGAAGTTGCCGAAGCCACCGGCTCCGAAGCCGCCCGCGCCGCCGCCGCCCGAGGAGGACAGCGGGTCGCCGCCGAGGTCGTAGACCTGCTTCTTCTGCGGGTCCGAGAGGACCTCGTAGGCGGCGTTGATCTCCTTGAAACGCTCTTGCGTCTTGGGATCGGGGTTCACGTCCGGGTGCAGCTCGCGCGCGAGCCGCCGGAAGGCCTTCTTGATCTCGTCCTGCGATGCGTCGCGGCGCACGCCGAGAACGGCGTAGTAGTCCGTGGCCACTTACGACTCCGCCAGGATCTGTCCGACGTAACGTGCCACTGCGCGTACCGCTCCCATCGTTCCGGGGTAGTCCATGCGGGTCGGTCCGACCACGCCGAGTTTGGCGACTGTTTCGCCGCCCGAACCGTAACCGACGGAGACGACGGACGTGGAGTTCAGTCCCTCGTAGGCATTCTCATGCCCGATCCGTACGGCCATTCCCGACTCGTTGGCCTCGCCGAGCAGCTTGAGGAGCACGACCTGCTCCTCCAGCGCCTCGAGCACCGGCCTGATCGTCAGGGGAAAATCGTGTCCGAAGCGCGTGAGATTGGCGGTGCCGCCGATCATCAACCGTTCCTCGGCTTCCTCGACCAGGGTTTCGAGGAGCGTCGACAGCACGGTGGAGACCGTGCCGCGGTCCTCGGCCTCGAAGGATTCGGGGAGGTCCTGGACGAGCGGGGGCACATCGGTGAAGCGCCGCCCGACGACCCGGCTGTTGAGCCGGGCCCGCAGGTCGGCGAGCGAGGCCTCGCTGAAGGGGCTCGGGCAGTCGACGAGCCGCTGCTCGACCCGTCCGGTGTCCGTGATCAGTACGAGCATCAGGCGCGCGGGAGCGAGCGAGAGCAGCTCCACGTGCCGGACGGTCGACCGGGTCAGGCTCGGGTACTGCACGACCGCTACCTGCCGGGTGAGCTGCGCGAGCAGCCGCACCGTGCGGCCGACGACGTCGTCGAGGTCGACGGCGCCGTCGAGGAAGTTCTGGATGGCCCGGCGCTCGGGCGTCGACAGCGGTTTGACCCCCGCCAGCTTGTCGACGAAGAGCCGGTAGCCCTTGTCGGTGGGGATCCGGCCGGCGCTGGTGTGGGGCTGGGCGATGTAGCCCTCGTCCTCCAGCACGGCCATGTCGTTGCGCACGGTCGCGGGCGAGACGCCGAGCCGGTGCCGCTCGGTGAGCGCCTTGGAGCCGACCGGCTCCTCCGTCCCGACGTAGTCCTGGACGATGGCGCGCAGCACTTCGAGTCTGCGTTCGCTGAGCATCGCGGGCACACCTCCAGCTCTGGTCCGTTGCCGTGTTCTGCCGTGTTCGTTGGCACTCTGTCCGTTCGAGTGCCAGAGATCCCCCGCTCAGTGTACGGCCGGGTAGTCAGACCCTGGCAAGGGAGGCCCGCCAGGGTAGCGTCGCGGCATGGACGTGCGTTGGGAAGAGGAAGGCTGGGAACGGCTGACCGGACGGGCCGGCCGGCGGCGGCTGCCGGTGTGGGACTGCACCGTGGGGCTGGTGGTGGGCGACGAGTCGGTCCTCCTGATCGACCCCGGTTCCTGTCTCCGGGAGGGCGCGCAGGTGCGGGCCGAGGCGGAGCGGCTGGCGGGTCGGCGCGTGACCCATATCGCATTCACGCACGGCCATTTCGATCACGTGCTGGGCGGTGCCGCCTTCTCCGGGGCGGAGGTCTTCGGTGCGGTCGGGCTGGACGCGCTGCTCTCGACGGGCCGTGAGGACCTGCGCGGGGACGCGGTGCGCCACGGCCTGGCGGAGGCGGAGGCGGCCGAGGCGGTGGACCTACTGGTGGTGCCGAAGCACCTGGTGTCCGGGGAGTGGACGCTGGAACTGGGCGGGCTGCAGGTGCTGCTGGCCAATGTGGGGCCCGGGCACACCCGGCACGACCTGGCCGTCTTCGTGCCGGGCGAGCGCGAGACGGCGTTCTGCGGGGACCTGGTCGAGGAGTCGGGCGAGCCCTTGGCGGGTCCGGACGCGACGCCCCGGCAGTGGCCGGCCGCCCTGGACCGGCTGCTCGCGCTCGGCGGGGACGACGCACTGTACGTGCCGGGTCACGGAGCGGTGGTCACGGCCGACTTCGTCCGTGCGCAACGCGCCACACTGGCAGCCCGTTTCGGCGTGTCGGAGACATGACGCGGGCCGCTCTCCTACTGTCGGCCGGATGCGCGAGTACTCCCCCGACCTGACCCCGCAGTGGAAGCGCCCCCGGGCGGTGCCCGAGGTGGCGGCCGAGCCCGATCTGGTGGTCGAGGTGGCGGGTACGGACTTCTGCGGCGCGGTGGTGGCCTGCGAGGCGGGCACGGTCACCCTGGAGGACCGCTTCGGCAAGCGGCGGGTGTTCCCCATGGAGCCGCGGGGCTTCCTGCTGGAGGGCGCGGTCGTCACGCTGGTCCGCCCGCCCCGGGGCCGGTCGGCGCCCTCCCGTACGGCCTCGGGCTCGATCGCCGTCCCGGGAGCCCGGGCACGGGTGGCGCGGGCCGGGCGCATCTACGTGGAGGGCCGCCACGACGCGGAACTGGTCGAGAAGGTCTGGGGCGACGACCTGCGCATCGAGGGCGTGGTGGTGGAGTACCTGGAGGGCATCGACGACCTGCGGGCCGTCGTCGCCGACTTCGCCCCGGGCCCGGACGCCCGCCTGGGCGTCCTGGTGGACCACCTGGTGCCCGGCTCGAAGGAGTCCCGCATCGCGGCCTCGGTGACCTCGCCGGACGTCCTGATCGTGGGCCACCCGTACGTGGACGTCTGGCAGGCGGTGAAGCCGTCCGCGCTGGGCATCGCAGCGTGGCCGGTGGTCCCGCGCGGCCAGGACTGGAAGACGGGCATCTGCCGGGCGCTCGGCTGGCCGGAGAACACGGGCGCAGCGTGGCAGCACATCCTGTCCCGCGTGACGTCCTACAAGGACCTGGAGCCGACGCTCCTGGGCCGCGTCGAGGAACTGATCGACTTCGTCACGGCACCGGTCTGAGCTACGGCAGGGTGTCGAACTCCGCGGTGTCGAGCGTGACACCGAGGACGTCGAGCGGGACCGGTTCACCGAACGTGCCGGTCCGCTCGGTCCGGTAGTCGGCTTCCTCTCCGGCGCCGAAGGGTTCGGTGAGCACCACGCACTTGGCTTGGCAGGGGCCGATGATCAAATAGTGGGGATGCCGCCCGCCGCGTAGACGGAGCGCTTCGTCACGTAGTCGCGGAGCTTGCTGGTCTTGGAGACGACCTCGACCACCATCGCCAGAGCGGGGCCGCGCCTGGCCCCTCATTCGCAGCGATTCACTCCGCGGGTGATCAGTCCACCAGGTCGCGGACCACCGCGTCGGCGAGGAGCCGGCCGCGCAGGGTCAGGACGGCCCGCCCGGCCTCGTACGGCGCGGCCTCCAGCAGCCCGTCCGCGAGGGCCCTGCGGGAGGCGGCGAGCCCGGCCGGGGCCAGCAGGGACAGCGGGACGCCGTCCACGAGGCGCAGCTCCAGCAGGATCCGCTCGACCCGCCGGTCCTCCTCGGAGAGGAGCTCGCGCCCCGCGCCCGGGGAGCGGCCCTCCGCCAGCGCGGCGGCGTACGCTCCCGGGTGCTTGACGTTCCACCACCGGACGCCGCCCACGTGCGAGTGCGCGCCCGGCCCGGCGCCCCACCAGTCGGCGCCGCGCCAGTACAGCTCGTTGTGCAGGCAGCGCCCGGCCTCCGAGGTGGCCCAGTTCGAGACCTCGTACCAGGAGTACCCGGCCCCGGCCATGACCTCGTCCGCGATCAGGTAGCGGTCGGCGTGCACGTCGTCGTCCGTCATCGGGACCTCGCCCCGGCGGATCCGGCGCGCCAGCTGCGTGCCCTCCTCCACGATCAGCGCGTAGGCGCTGACGTGGTCCGGGCCGGCCCCGAGGGCCGCGTCCAGCGACGCCCGCCAGTCCTCGTCCGACTCCCCGGGCGTGCCGTAGATCAGGTCGAGGTTGACGTGCTCGAAGCCCGCGGCCCGCGCCTCGGCGACGCAGGCCTCCGGGCGGCCCGGGGTGTGGGTGCGGTCCAGCACCTTCAGGACGTGCTGCTTCGCGCTCTGCATGCCGAAGGAGATCCGGTTGAAGCCACCGGCGCGCAGCTCGGCCAGGTACTCCGGGTTCACGGACTCAGGGTTGGCCTCGGTGGTGATCTCCGCGTCCTCGGCGAGGCCGAATTCGTCGCGGATCGCCGCGAGCATCCGTACGAGGTCCCCGGCCGGCAGCAGCGTGGGCGTACCGCCGCCCACGAACACGGTCCGTACGGCCCGCGGGTCGTCCCCGAGCACCTTCCGTGCGAGGCGGACCTCGTCGATCAGGGTGTCGGCGTAGTTCTCCCGGGAGGCGAGCACGCCTCCGGTGCCCCGCAGCTCGGTGGCCGTGTAGGTGTTGAAGTCGCAGTACCCGCAGCGCGTGGCGCAGTAGGGGACGTGCAGGTAGAAACCGAGCGGCCGCTCCCCCGCGCCCACCAGGGCATGCGACGGCAGCGAGCCGTCTTCGGGCATGGGTTCACCGTCGGGCAGTGCGGAAGGCATACCCCCATCATCCCGCACGAAAAAAGCCCTGCGGGCGTTTGCGGCGCGGGCCTGCCCGGGAAGCGACCCGCACCACTCCAGCCCCGCCGGCGTTTGAGGCGCGGGGCCTGCCCGGGAAGCGGACCCGCACCATTCCAGCCCCGCCGGCGTTTGAGGCGCGGGGCCTGGCCGGGGGGGGCGGACCCGCACCATTCCAGCCCCACCGGCGTTTGAGGCGCGGGGCCTGGCCGGGGGGGGCGGACCCGCACCATTCCAGCCCCGCCGGCGTTTGAGGCGCGGGGTCCGGGGCGGAGCCCCGGGAAGCGGACCCGCAGGGCAGCACGGACCGGCAGCCCCCTCCCAGGCCCGCCAGGGAGCGGCGGGGGCCGGCGGGGTCCGCGGGGCGGCCCAGCCGCCCCGCCCTGCCAAGCCCGCGGCAGGCGCTACGCCTCGCGCGACCCCTCGTACATCTCCTCGATCAGGTGCTTGAACTCACGCTCGACCACCGGCCGCTTCAGTTTCAGGCTGGGCGTCAGGTCCCCGTGCTCGACGTCGAGGTCCCGCGGCAGCAGCCGGAACTTCTTGATCGTCTGCCAGCGCTGGAGGCCCTCGTTCAGGGTCTGTACGTACGTCTCGATCAGGCGCTCGGTCTCCGGCGCGGCCAGGACCTGTCCGTACGTCTTGCCCTCCAGCCCGTTGTCCGCCGCCCAGGTGAGGACCGACGGCTCGTCGAGGGCGATCAGGGCCGAGCAGAAGTTCCGGTCGGCGCCGTGCACGACGATGGTCGACACGTACGGGCAGATCGCCTTGAACTGGCCCTCGATCTCCGCCGGGGCGACGTACTTGCCGCCCGAGGTCTTGATCAGGTCCTTCTTGCGGTCGGTGATGCGCAGGTAGCCGTCGGCCGACAGCTCGCCGATGTCGCCCGTGTGCAGCCAGCCGTCGGACTCCAGGACCTCGGCGGTCTTGTCCGGCTGCCGGTGGTAGCCCTGCATGATGCCGGGGCCGCGCAGCAGGACCTCGCCGTCGTCGGCGATGCGGACCTCGGTGCCGGGGAGCGGCTTGCCGACCGTGCCGGTGCGGTAGGCCTCGCCCGGGTTGACGAAGGAGGCCGCGCTGGACTCCGTCAGGCCGTAGCCCTCCAGGATGTGGATGCCCGCGCCTGAGAAGAAGTAGCCGATCTCGGGCGCCAGCGCGGAGGCGCCGGAGACGGCGGCGCGCAGGTTGCCGCCGAAGGCCTCGCGGAGCTTGGAGTAGACGAGCGCGTCGGCGATCTTGTGCTTGGTGGCGAGGCCGAAGGGGGCGCTCGCCTGCCCGGTGCGGCGGAAGTTGTCCTGGGTGACCTTGGCGTACTCGCGGGCGACGCCGACCGACCACTGGAAGATCTTGTACTTGGCGCCGCCGGCGGCGCGGGCCTTGGCGGCCACGCCGTTGTAGACCTTCTCGAAGATGCGCGGGACGGCGGCCATGTAGGTGGGCTGCACGATCGGCAGGTTCTCGATGATCTTGTCGATCCGGCCGTCGACGGCGGTCACGTGCCCGGCCTCGATCTGTCCCGAGGTCAGCACCTTGCCGAAGACGTGCGCCAGCGGCAGCCAGAGGTACTGGACGTCCTCCCGGCCGATCAGGCCGGTGGCGACCATGGCCTTGGCCATGTACGACCAGTTGTCGTGCGGCAGCCGCACGCCCTTGGGGCGGCCGGTGGTGCCGGAGGTGTAGATGAGGGTGGCGAGCTGGTCGGAGGTGATGGCCGAGACCCGCTCCTTGACCGCCGCGGGGTGCTTGGCGAGGTACTCCTTGCCGCGCGCCTCCAGTTCGGCGAGCGAGAGCACCCAGCCCTCGGGGTCGCCGTCGGCGGCGACCGCGTCCGCGGCGTCGAGGACCACGACGTGCTCCAGCTTCGGCAGGTCGGCGCGCCGCTCGCGCGCCTTCGCCAGCTGCTTGGCGTCCTCGGCGATGAGCACCCGGCTCTCGGAGTCCGCCAGGATGAAGGCCGACTCGTCCGCGTTGGTGCTGGGATAGACGGTGGTGACCGCGCCGCCCGCGCACATCACGCCGAGGTCGGAGAGGATCCACTCGACCCGGGTGTTGGAGGCGAGCGCGACGCGCTCCTCGGTCTGCAGGCCGAGGGCGATCAGCCCGGCGGCGATGGCGAAGACCCGCTCGGCCGCCTGGCCCCAGCTGAGCGACTTCCAGTCGTCGGCGCCCTGGCCGTCGGCCGCGGGCACCGGGAACCGGTAGGCCTCCGCGTTCGGCGTCGCTGCGACGCGCTCAAGGAAGAGCACCGCCACGGTGGGCGGGCGGTTCTCGAGATAGGCCTGTGTGTCGCTCACGACATCCTCCGGACCGATCCACGCGGTAGTGCGTGGGCGTGGGGCGCTTGGGGGCGCTGGGGACTGGCGGGTTTGAGACGTGCCAGCTAGTGACTGGCGAGTAACCATCGAGCAGTGATCAGACTAAAGCCCGTCCGGCGCCTGCGTAAGAGCCCGCGAGCGGCCGGTTCATAACGAAACAGGCCCCCGCGCCGGAGCGTGGGGGCCTGGTTCCGTCGGGTGGCGGCGGCGACGGCTACTTCTTCTTGCCGCCGGACTCGTCGCTGGACAGGACGGCGATGAAGGCCTCCTGCGGGACCTCCACGGAGCCGACCATCTTCATCCGCTTCTTGCCTTCCTTCTGCTTCTCCAGCAGCTTCCGCTTACGGGAGATGTCACCGCCGTAGCACTTGGCGAGGACGTCCTTGCGGATGGCGCGGATGGTCTCGCGCGCGATGACGCGGGAGCCGATCGCGGCCTGGATCGGCACCTCGAAGGCCTGCCGCGGGATGAGCTCGCGCAGCTTGGCGACCAGGCGCACGCCGTAGGCGTAGGCGGCGTCCTTGTGCGTGACGGCGGAGAAGGCGTCGACCTTGTCGCCGTGCAGCAGGATGTCGACCTTGACCAGGCTGCCGGACTGCTCGCCGGTGGGCTCGTAGTCGAGGGAGGCGTAGCCGCGCGTCTTGGACTTCAGCTGGTCGAAGAAGTCGAAGACGATCTCCGCGAGCGGGAGCGTGTAGCGGATCTCGACGCGGTCCTCGGAGAGGTAGTCCATGCCGAGGAGGGTGCCGCGGCGCTGCTGGCAGAGCTCCATGATCGCGCCGATGAACTCGGTGGGCGCGAGCACGGTGGCCCGGACGACCGGCTCGAAGACGTCCGAGATCTTGCCCTCGGGGAACTCGCTCGGGTTGGTGACGGTGACTTCCTTGCCGTCCTCCATGACCACCCGGTAGACCACGTTGGGCGCGGTGGCGATCAGGTCGAGGCCGAACTCGCGCTCCAGGCGCTCGCGGACCACGTCCAGGTGGAGCAGGCCGAGGAAGCCGACGCGGAAGCCGAAGCCGAGCGCCGCCGAGGTCTCCGGCTCGTAGACGAGCGCGGCGTCGTTCAGCTGGAGCTTGTCGAGGGCCTCGCGCAGGTCCGGGTAGTCGGAGCCGTCGAGCGGGTACAGGCCCGAGAAGACCATCGGCCGCGGGTCCTTGTAGCCGCCGAGCGCCTCGGTGGCGCCGTTGTGCAGGCTGGTGATGGTGTCACCGACCTTGGACTGACGGACGTCCTTCACGCCGGTGATGATGTAGCCCACCTCGCCGACGCCGATGCCGTCGGAGGGGGTCATCTCCGGCGAGGAGACGCCGATCTCCAGCAGCTCGTGGGTGGCGCCGGTGGACATCATCCGGATGCGCTCGCGCTTGTTGAGCTGGCCGTCGACCACACGGACGTAGGTCACGACGCCGCGGTACGAGTCGTAGACCGAGTCGAAGATCATCGCGCGGGCCGGGGCGTCCTTGACGCCGACCGGGGCCGGGACGGTGGCGACGACCTTGTCGAGCAGCGCCTCGACACCGAGACCGGTCTTCGCCGAGACGCGCAGCACGTCCTCCGGCTGGCAGCCGATCAGGTTCGCGAGCTCCTCGGCGAACTTCTCCGGCTGGGCCGCCGGCAGGTCGATCTTGTTCAGGACGGGAACGATCGCGAGGTCGTTCTCCATCGCCAGGTACAGGTTGGCGAGGGTCTGTGCCTCGATGCCCTGGGCGGCGTCCACGAGGAGGACCGTGCCCTCGCACGCGGCGAGCGAGCGCGAGACCTCGTAGGTGAAGTCGACGTGCCCGGGGGTGTCGATCATGTTGAGGATGTGGGTGTTGCCCTGACCCTCGCCCGTGGTGGGCGCCCAGGGCAGCCGGACCGCCTGGGACTTGATCGTGATGCCGCGCTCACGCTCGATGTCCATGCGGTCGAGGTACTGGGCGCGCATCTGCCGCTGGTCGACCACACCGGTGATCTGGAGCATCCGGTCGGCAAGCGTCGACTTGCCGTGGTCGATGTGCGCGATGATGCAGAAATTGCGGATCAGCGCCGAGTCGGTACGGCTCGGCTCGGGCACGTGGCTGGGGATCGCGGGCACGCAGTGTCCTGATTCTCGGTCGCAGTCGGATCTCGGAACGAAGTCTGAGTCCTCCCATGGTCCCATGGATGGGGCAGTGCGCTCGGTTTGGGCCGCCCGGAGCGTGCCTGGTAGCCTGGGCAGCTGTGTCTCGTATGCCCTCTCAGCTGTCGAGGCACAATCCGAAGAACAAAACTCTGAACCTGAAAAGGCTCTTTCGTGGCGAACATCAAGTCCCAGATCAAGCGGAACAAGACCAACGAGAAGGCGCGCCTGCGCAACAAGGCCGTCAAGTCGTCGCTCAAGACCGCGATCCGCAAGGCCCGCGAGGCCGTCGTCGCCGGTGACGTCGAGAAGGCCACCGTGGCTTCTCGCGCCGCCGCGCGTGCGCTCGACAAGGCTGTCTCGAAGGGTGTCATCCACAAGAACGCCGCCGCCAACAAGAAGTCGGCGCTGGCCACCAAGGTTGCCTCCCTCCAGGGCTGAGCTCTCGATGTGAATCGCCGGTAAGGACCCAGCGGGCCCTCTCTTCCGCTCCTTCACCGGCACACCGCGCCGCACGCGGCCTGCGTTCGCCACGCGGGTGCGGCGCACCAACGCAGTGACCGAAGGCCCCGGCCTCCACCCTTCCCCAGGGTGGCGGCCGGGGCCTTCGTGTTACCCGCGGAGGGCGGCGAGGACGGTCGAGGTCAGGACCTCGGGGGCGTCGGCCGCGTCCATCCGGCCGGCCTGCACCTCGGCGGCGGCCGCGTGAACCAGGCTGTAGACGACGGTGACCAGCCAGTCGGCGGACAGGTCGGTGCGCACGTCACCGGCCTCCTGACCGGCCACGACCAGGCGGCGGACGGGGGCCAGGATCCGGTCGTGGCGCTCGCGGAGCTGTTCGGGCGGGAACGCGGCGGAGGCGGCGGCGAAGACGGCGGAGTGCCGGTCGAGCAGCCGCCAGGAGGTGCGGACGAGCGAGGCGAGGTCGGCCCCGTCCGCGAGGGCGGCGGCGGCTTCGTCGGAGGCCCGGGCGAAGGCCGCGTCGAGGAGCGCCTCGCGGGTGGGGAAGTGGGAGTAGAGGGTGACCCGGCTGACCCCGGCGGCGCGGGCGATGGCGGCCATGCTCGCCTGGGGGTCGGCGAGGAAGCAGTCCAGGCCGGCGTCGACGATCGCGGTGGTGTTGCGCTCCGCGTCGGCGCGACGGGGCCGGGGGGTGGGGGCGTCGGTTGCTGCCATGCAGCCAAACTTAACATCGCTGTTCACATTCCAGAGGCGGGCCCGCATACTCAATTCCTAACAGCCCTGTTAACTTTAGGAGCGGCCTCGCCATGCCCTCTCGCGCCCACGCCCACGCCGACTCCCCCGCCGGCTCCCACGCACCTGCGCCTCCGCATCCGCACCGGTGGCGGCTGCTGGCCCTCCTCTGCCTGGCCCAGTTCATGCTCATCGCGGACGTCACCGTCGTGAACGTGGCGCTGCCCGCCGTCGGCGCCGACCTCGCGCTCTCCGGCACCGGCCTCACCCGGGTCGTCACCGTGTACACCCTGCTCTTCGGCGCCCTCCTGCTGGTCGGCGGACGGCTGGCCGACCGGTTCGGAGCGCGGCGGATGTTCCCCACCGGACTGACCCTCTTCACCGCGGCCTCGGCGGCGGCCGGCCTCGCGGGCGACGGCGGCACGCTGATCGCGGCACGCGCGGGGCAGGGAATCGGCGCGGCGCTGCTCTCACCGGCCGCGATGTCGCTGGTCATGGCGCTGTTCCAGGGCCCGGCGCGGCACCGCGCCCTCGGCGTCTGGGCGGCGGTCGGCGGCGCGGGCGCGGCCGTAGGGGTCCTCCTCGGCGGCGTCCTCGCCGACGGGCCCGGCTGGCGTTGGATCTTCTACGTCAACCTGCCCGCCGGGATGCTGGCCCTCATCGCCGTCCCGCTGCTGCTCGGCCGCCCGCTGCGCGCACCCGGCGCCCGGGGGGCCGGCCGGACCCCCGTGGACGTGCCGGGAGCCGTCCTGCTGACGGCCGCTGCGGGCGGCCTGGTCCACGGGCTGACCGAGGGCTCCTGGCCCTGGCTCGCCGGGGCGGCGACGGCGGGGATCCTGCTGGTCCTGGCGCAGCGCCGGACCCCGCGCCCCCTCCTGCCCACCGCCCTGCCGGGCCGGCGCGCCCTGCTGGGCGGCAGCACGGTGATGCTCGGGGCGGCGGGGCTGCTGGTCGCGGGGTTCTACCTGAGTTCCCTGCACATCCAGCACACGCTCGGGCGCGGCCCCTTGGTCACCGGGCTCGCCTTCCTCCCGGTCGCGGTGGCCGTCACCGCGGGCGCGCACTCGGGCGGCCGGGCGGTGGTCCGGTTCGGCTGGCGCCCGGTCGGCGCCGCGGCCTTCGTCCTGGCCGCGGCCGGCGCCGCCCTCGCCCCGCACGGCGGCCTGTGGACGGGCCTCGTCCCCGGCTTCGCGCTGCTGGCGTTCGGCCTCGGCGCGGCCTTCGTCTGCGCGACGACGGCGGCCCTGTCCGAGGTCGCCCCGGAGCACTCCGGGCTCGCCTCCGGCATCGTCGGCACCTCGCACGAGCTCGGCGCGGCCATCGGCGTCGCCGCCCTGGCCTCGGGCGGTTTCACCGCGCTGCCCTTCCCGGCCTTGGCCCTCGCCCTGGCCGCCGCCGCCCTCCTCCCGAGCGGGCGCCCCTCACCGACGGCGGCCCGCGCCATGGCCCACTGAGCCCGGCCCTGACCGGCGCTTTGTCGTGGCCTGGATCGAAAGAGACGGCGGCCTAGTCCCAGAACTCGCCGTCGTGCGGCAGTTCGGCGAAGTGGCCGGGGTCGTGGGAGAGGAACACGGGGATGCCGGCCCGGGACAGCGCGCGCAGTCGCCCGTAGGTGAGGAGCTTCTCCTCGATGTTCCAGTCGCTGGGCATGGGCGCGTTGCGGTCCAGTCCCTGTTGCAGGTGCGCGGCGTCGCCCATGAGGCCGATCCGTCCGTGGTGGACGAGGTCCAGGACGACGCCCTGATGGCCGGGCGTGTGGCCGGCGGTGTGCAGGAGGGTGAGCGTGCCGTCCTGGAACAGGTCGGCGTCGCCCCGGAGCTCGATGAACTCGTAGTCCCGGCTGCCCGCGTAGTCGTTGAACGCGTAGGCCCGCGCGGTCCAGCGGTCCGGCCACCAGGCGTGGCGCAGTTCCTCGTGCTGGGCCACGTGCACGGCGTGCGGGAAGTAGGTCATCCCTCCGGCGTGGTCGAGGTGCAGGTGGGAGTAGAGGACGTACCTGACCTCGTCGAGCCGGTAGCCGAGGCGTTCCAGTTGGGCGTCGACGGCGTGGGCCCGGGTGAACCCCTGGGCCCCGTACTCCGCCCGCCGTCCCGGACCCCAGTGGGCCTCGGCGGCCTCGGGGTCGGCCACGCGGTGGTTGATCCCGGTGTCGAAGAGGATCAGCCCGTGGGTGGCGTGCTCGATGACGGCCACGGTCGACGGCACGGTGATCGTGCCGGAGGCCCCGTACAGGAGATCGCTCATCGGCGTGGTGAAGGGTCCGGCGTCCACCGTCGTCACGCGCACTCTGCCGGCCATGGAACCTCCCTCTCGCCCACCGGGACGCCCTTGCCGTCCGGTGGTGAAGGCGGCCTGGCCCGGCGAATTCCCCCGTGTCCAGGCTAGCCCTGACACGACGGCCCCACGCGTCGGCGGACAGCAGACCGTCTCCGCGGGCCCGACCGGATCCGGGGAGGGGGCCTAGCGGCGCTGCGGGCGGGCAGCTCGGGCCACCGCCACGACCGCTTTCTCCAGGGCGTACTCGGGATCGTCGCCGCCGCCCTTGACCCCAGCGTCGGCGGCGGCCACGGCGCGCAGCGCGTCCGCGACGCCGTCCGCGGACCAGCCCCGCATCTGCTGGCGCACGCGGTCGATCTTCCACGGCGGCATGCCCAGGTCCCGGGCGAGGTCGCCGGGGCGGGCCCCGCGCGGGGCGGAGGCCAGCTTGCCGATGGCGCGTACCGCCTGGGCCAGGGCGCTGGTGATGAGGACCGGCGCCACCCCGGTGGACAGGGACCAGCGCAGGGCCTCCAGGGCCTCGGCCGCACGCCCCTCGACCGCCTTGTCGGCGACCGTGAAGCTGGAGGCCTCGGCCCGGCCCGTGTAGTAGCGGCCGACCACGGCCTCGTCGATGGTGCCCTCGACGTCCGCGCACAGCTGCGCGGCCGCACTCGCCAGCTCCCGCAGGTCGCTGCCGATCGCGTCGACCATGGTCTGGCAGGCCTCCGGGGTCGCCGCCCGGCCCAGCGTGCGGAATTCGCCCCGCACGAACGACAGCCGGTCCGCGGCCTTCGTCATCTTCGGGCAGGCGATCTCCCGCGCGCCGGCCTTCCGCGCCGCGTCGAGCAGACCCTTGCCCTTGGCCCCGCCCGCGTGGAGGAGGACCAGGATGATCTCCTCGTAGGGCGCGTCGAGGTAGGCCTTGACCTCCTTGACCGAGTCCGCGGACAGGTCCTGCGCATTGCGTACGACCAGCACCTTGCGCTCGGAGAAGAGCGAGGGGCTCGTCAGCTCGGCCAGCGTGCCGGGCTGGAGCTGCTCGGACGCGAGGTCGCGGACGTCCGTGTCGGCGTCGACGGCGCGGGCGGCCGCCACCACCTCCCGAACGGCACGGTCGAGCAGCAGCTCCTCCTGCCCCACCGCGAGTGTGAGCGGGGCAAGCGGATCGTCGGTGGGGTTCTTCCTGGTGGCCATCGCCTCCAGCATCCCACGCCGCACTGACAGTCCCCCGCCCCGCGGCCCCTCTCGCCGGATCCTTGAGAATGGTCACGTGAACGTGCGACATGTACTCGTCCTGCCCGACCGCGACGCCGCCGAGGAGGTGGCGCAAGAAGCCGTCGACCGCTTCGGCCTCCCGGAGGAACCGCAGTTGGTCCGCGACGCGCTGGCCGGCGAGGACGACGCCGAGGACGCCCAGTGGCTGGTGGTCGTCGAGGATCCGCGGGAACGGCTCGACGCCGCCACGCTGGACGATCTCGCCGCCGAGTACGAAGGCTGGCTGGAAGCCCCGTAGGGGAGCGTTGGGGATCAGGCCTTGTGCACGATCTGGACGTCCAGCGTCACGTCCACGCTCGGACCGATCGCCGCGATCCCCTGCGCCAGCACCGACTGCCAGTTCAGGGCGAAGTCCTCGCGGTGCAGTTCGGTGGTGGCCCGGCAGGCGGCCCTCGGCTCGCCGTCCAGGCCCGTACCGAGACCCAGGTACCGGGCGTCCAGGGTCACGGACAGGCTGACCCCGTGGAGGGTGAGGGCGCCGGCCACGGTCCAGCGGCTGCCGCTGCGGTGGATGAACCGTTCGCTGTAGAACTCCACCGTGGGATGCCGGACCGCGTCCAGGAAGTCCGCCGACCGCAGGTGGTCGTCCCGTAGCCGCAACCCGGTGTCGATGCTCGCCGCGTCGATGATCACGTGCATGGACGAATCCTCCATGCGCTCGGCTATCCGTACCGCCCCGGCGAACGTGTTGAACCGGCCGCGGATCCGGGCCATCCCGATGTGCCGGGCGGTGAAGGCGATGGACGAGTGCGTCGGATCGAGCTCCCAGTGACCGGGCTGCGGCAGCAGCGGCGGCTCCACCGCGTCGAGGATGATCTCCCCGGTGCCCGGCTGCGCCGGGTCCCCCACGAGCGTCGCGCCGTGGAACGGTGCGTACCCCTCGGCGGTGACCGACAGCCGGTACTCCCCCTCCGGCACGGCCGCGGTGAAGCCGCCGTACGGGTCGATCTCCCCGCTGACGATCCGGCGCCCGATCGGGTCGGTCACCTCGAACGTGGCCTGCCGGACCGGCTGGTGGACCGTGTCGAGAACCCGGCAGCTGAGCAGACGCGCCGTCGGCGGCAGCGTCAGCGTCGCGGATGTCTGTGGGCTGGAAGTTCCGGCCGGCTCCATCCCCCGTCGGCGACCGAACATGACTGATGCACCCCCGTGCTGTGTGGACTTGGACCGTTCTGGCGAAGACGCATTCGATCATGCTGTCGGGTTGTGGGCAAACAGAGCGGTCCCGCCCGGTATGACCGCGCCGGATCCGGCGCCGGTTGGCCGGAAACGCACGCATCCGAACGCCCGTTCCGCTGACGGCGATCGAGCCGTCGATGTCGGTACGCAGCACCGTCGCCCCCACCGCCCGCAGCCGTGCGAGCGTATCCGGCGCGGGATGCCCGTAGCGGTTTTTTGTGCCGACGGGAACAATCGCGAGCCTCGGCCGGGCCCGGGCGGTCAGCTCGGGGTCCTGGTGCGCGGAGCCGTGGTGGGCGACCTTGAGGACGTCCACCGGACCCAGTTGCGGATGCTCCCTCAGGAGTGCGTGCTGTGCGGGTGGTTCGAGGTCGCCGAGCAGGAGCAGGGTCAGGCCCGCGCCCCGCACCAGCAGGGCGACGCTGGCATCGTTGGGCCCGTCGGGCGGCGGTCCGGCCGCGGGCGGCCAGAGCACCTGCCACTCCAGCGGGCCGGCCCGGCGCCGCTCCCCCTGGGCCGCCCGTACGACGGGCACACCGGCGGCCGCCGCGGTCCGGCGGACGAACTGGGCCTGCGCCGCGGGCTCTTCCAGCGTAGTGGCCTGAATCACACCCACGGACCGGCCCTTCAGCACCCCGGACAGTCCTCCGACGTGGTCGGCGTGAAAGTGCGTCAGCAGCAGCATCGGCACCCGGTGCACGCCCAGCGCGCGCAGGCAGCGGTCCACCGGCCCGGGCTCCGGTCCGGCGTCCACGACCAAGGCCTCGCCCGGGCCGACCGCGAGGACGGCGGCATCCCCCTGTCCCACGGCGCACTGGACGTAGCTCCAGTCGGGCGGCGGCCAGCCGGTGAGGGTACGGGTGAGCTGCGGCGGCCGCAGCACGGCGAGGAGCAGCACCGCCGCCAGCGCGGAGCAGATCCACCGCCACCGCCACCGTCGCCCGATCCTTCCGCCCACGGTCACGACTGCCACCGTGGCCACCACGGCTACGGCCAGCAGCAGGCCGCCGGTGAGCCCGCCCGGCCAGGGCAGCTCGGCCCCCGGCACCCCCGCCCCGGTCCGGGCCACGCCCGCGATCCACCCGGCCGGCACCCCCGCGCACCAGGCGAGCACCCGCGCGGCGGGCATCCACAGCGGGGCCGCGGCGAGCGAGGCGAAGCCGAGGACCGTCGCCGGACCCGCCGCGAGCTCGGCCAGCAGGTTGCACGGCACCGCCACCAGACTGACCCGGGCCGCCAGCACCGCCACCACCGGCGCGCACACCGCCTGGGCGGCCGCGGCGGCCCCGAGCGCCTCGGCGAGCCGCGGGCCCGTCCCGCGCCGCCGCAGGGCTTCGCTCCACCGGGGAGCGAGGGTGAGAAGCGCCCCGGTGGCCAGCACGGAGAGCATGAAGCCGTAACTGCGGGCCAGCCACGGGTCGTAGAGCACGAGCAGCAGCACGGCGGCGCCCAGGGCCGGGATCAGGGACCTGCGCCGCCCGGTGGCGATGGCCAGCAGGGTGACCGCCCCGCAGGCGGCGGCCCGCAGCACGCTCGGCTCCGGCCGGCACACCACCACGAACGCCAGCGTCAGGGCCGTCCCGCACAGGGCGGTCACCCGCAGCGAGAGCCCGAGCCGGGGCGCCAGCCCGCGCCGCTCGGCCTGCTGCGCGCGGGCCGGGGGCCCGATGAGCAGGAACAGCACCACGGTCAGGTTGGACCCGGAGACGGCCAGCAGGTGCAGCAGGTCGGTGGCCCGGAAGGCCTCGTACAGGTCGGGCGGCACCCTGGACGTGTCCCCGACGACGAGCCCCGGCAGCAGGGCCCTGCCGTCCGGCGCGAGCCCCTCGGTGGCCTCGCGCAGCCCGGCCCGCAGCCGCCCCGCGATCCGCTGCGCGGTGTCCGGGCCGCCGGTCACCCGGGGCGGGGTGTCAGCGGCGGGCCGGAGCAGCGCCACGGCCCGCTCACCGTCCCGCGCCGGAGCCAGCCGCGCGACCACCATCACTCGGGTGGACGGCTGCAGCCGGGCCCATCCCGCGTGCCCGGCCAGCACCCGCACCGGGGTCTCGACCCGGGTGCCCGTCCCGTCGGGCCCGGTCACCCGGGTCACCACCGCGTCCAGCACCACCACCGGCGGCCCGCTCCCGCCGCGGGCGGTCCTCGGGTCGGAGCCGACGGTGAGCTCGGCGAGGACGCGGGCGTGCTCCCGCGCGAGCCCGACGACCGGTCCGGCCCGCGCCTCGGCCCGCTGGAGCCCCGCCACCCCGGCCCCGGCCGCCGCGCAGAGCAGGGCCGCGGCCAGGGCCGGGGCGACCCTCCACAGCGAGCCCGGGCGCAGGTACCCGGCCAGGACCAGCAGGCCCGCTCCGACCACTCCCAGCCCCACCCCGAGGGCGGTCCGGCCCGCGGGCGCGTCCAACGCGAGGGCGGCGGCCGCCCAGGCGGCCACGGCCGGCACCGCGAGGCGCAGATCCACCGGGCCCGGCCCCTCGGGGCGGTTCACGGCCGCACCCGCGTGCGCAGGTCGGCGAAGCGCCGCTCGCCGATGCCGTCGACCTGGCGGAGCTCCTCCACGGACCGGAAGCCGCCGCGTGCGGTGCGGAAGTCGACGATGTGCTGGGCCAGCACCGGCCCGACCCCCGGCAGACCGTCCAGCTGCGCGACCGTGGCCGAGCCCAGACTGAGGGGTCCCGCTCCCGCCGGTCCCGGACCGGCGCCGCCGACGGCCCCGCCCGGCGGCGGCTGCGCCGGGGCGCCCACCAGCACCTGCTCGCCGTCCACGAGCACCCGGGCCCGGTTCAGCCCGGTGGTGTCGGTGCCCGGACGCACTCCCCCGGCGGCGGCCAGCGCGTCCTCCACCCGGGAACCGGCGGGCAGCCGGCGCACCCCGGGATCCCTGACCTTGCCGCTGACGTCCACGACGATCCGCGCGCCGCCACCGGCACCACCGCCCCCGGCCGGCGCGGCAGCCGGGCCCGCGGCCGCCGTGGCCGCCGCCGGGACCACCCCAGGGGCGACCAGCGCCGGTACGGTCACCTCCCGTGGCCGGGCCGACCAGTACTGCTGCCCGGCGAAACCGACGGCGGCGACCAGCACCACCGCGACGGCGGCCACCGTGCGCGGCTCCACCCCGCACCGGGCCTGCAACCACAGCGGCAGCCGCTCCCGTACGGCCAGCCTCCGCGCGGCGCCGGGCGACAGCCCGGCCGTCCCGAGCCCGGCGGCCTCGTCGGGCCGGGTCCCGGCAAGGGGCCCGGGACCGGTCCCGGAATCAGTCCCGGGACCGGTACCGGGATCCGCCTCGGCCTCCGGCGACGCCTGCGGCGGACCGCTGCCACCGAGCAGGGCCTCGGCCCGCCGGCGCACCGCGCCAGGCTCCGGAGGGGGAACCCGGTGCACCGGACGCCCGCGGCGGCCAGGCCGGTGGCGGAGACGGCTGCCCGCTGAACGACCGTCGGAGAATCGGCCGTCGGAGAGACGACCGTCGGAGGGACGGGGACGGCCCGGACCACTGGCGGCGCCGCCCGACGGATGCGAAGTACGCGTTCGAAGAGTCATGCCACGACGGTAGGGGCCCGCCCCGACCCCCGTTCGGAGCCTTCAATTCCGGTGGACAACAAGCCCGTTGTGGATAACCGGGCCACTCGTTCCGGTGATCAGCGAGGGGAGACGACCGCCGCCAGCAGCCCCGGCCCGGTGTGCGCGCCGATCACCGCGCCGACCTCGCTGACGTGCAGCTCGACCAGCCCGGGGATGCGCTCGCGCAGCCGCTGGGCGAGCTTCTCGGCCCGCTCCGGAGCCGCCAGGTGGTGCACCGCCACGTCGACGGCCGCGGACCCGGCGCGCTCGACGGCCAGCTCCTCCAGGCGGGCGATGGCCTTGGAAGCCGTACGCACCTTCTCCAGCGGCTCGATCCGCCCGCCCTCCAGCGTCAGCAGGGGCTTCACCGCCAGGGCCGAGCCGAGGAGGGCCTGCGCGGCCCCGATGCGGCCGCCGCGGCGCAGGTAGTCGAGGGTGTCGACGTAGAAGTACGCGGTCATGTCCGCCGCCCGCTTCTCGGCGGCCGCCACGGCCTCGTCCACGGAACCGCCGCCCTCGGCCACCTCGGCGGCGGCCAGCGCGCAGAAGCCCAGCGCCATCGCGATCATGCCGGTGTCCACGACGCGCACCGGCACGGGTGCGGTCTTCGCGGCGAGCACGGCGGCGTCGTAGGTGCCGGAGAGCTCGGCGGACAGGTGCAGGCTGACGATGCCGGTCGCCCCGGCGTCCGCGGCCGCCCGGTAGGCCCGGACGAACTCCTCCGGGCTGGGGCGCGAGGTGGTCACCGACCGGCGCTTCTGCAGGGCCACGGCCAGGCTGCGCGCCGAGATCTCGGTGCCTTCCTCAAGTGCTTCGCCGCCGAGCACCACGGTCAGCGGGACGGAGGTGATTCCGTGCCGCGCCATGGCCGGTTGGGGCAGGTGGGCCGTGGAATCGGTGACGATGGCGACAAGGCGGGACATGAGGCGGAGGTTACCGCCCGTGGGGGCGTGACGGCAGCCTGGGCCCCTCGCCGGGACCTGCGGTCGGCCCTGCGGGGCTCCCCGACACCGGGGTTCCGCCCCGGACCCCGCGCCTCAAACGCCTCCGAGGCTGGATTCCGCCGGCGAGGCTCACGATCTGCGATCAGGTCGTGCTCTCCGGGCGGCGCGCCTTCTGCCAGGGGTATTCGGGCGCCGGGGCGGCCGGGTTCAGCGCAGCCTTCCGAGGCTGCTCACGCCGCTGCGTCTGTTGCGGCTGCTGCGGCTGCTGCGTCTGTTGCGTCTGCTGTGCCGCGTCCCACTCCGCGGCCGCCGCCGCCAGGTGGTCCACCGACTCCGGCGACCAGTCCCGCAGCGCGCCGGACTCCATCTCGATCCGGGCCGACAAAGCGGACAGGTCGTCCTCCGCGAAGCGGCTGGCACGGTCCCGCGCGGCCCAGCGCAGCGAGTCCGAGGCCTGCGTGATCTTGGCCGTCCGCTCCCGCAGCTCGGGCAGGCGCTCCGCGATGCGCTGGCGGTCCGGATCCTGCTCCAGCCGCTTCAGCTCGCCGTCCAGCTCGTGCCCGTGCGCGCTGAGCTGCTCGAACAGGGCGATCGACTCCCGCAGCGAGGCGTCCAGCCGGACCCCCTCGTGCAGTGCCTGCTGCGTGGAGCGCATCGACGTCCGCAGGTCCAGCCGCAGCTGCGCCAGCGCACCCGTGACCCCGACCTGGCCGAAGCTCTTGGCCCGCAGGGTGGTGTCCTCCACCGTCCGCCGGGCCTGGGTGATCGTCCGGTCCACTCCGCGCTTGGTCGCCTGCACCACCTTGACGGTCGCGTACACGCCCAACCCAAGGAAGGTGAAAAGCACCATCAGCGCGAAGATGATCAACGCGGCCTCCATGAGTGTCCCTTCCCCAGTCCCCGCGGTTTTCTACCGTCCTCTCAACCGTAAACGCCACGGGCAGGCCGGGGGTTCCATTCGAACCCCCAACCTGCCCGTACGGGATCTCCCCCATGCCCCCGTGGAGGGGGTACCGGGGGGGACCGGGATACCTGGGGTACCTCGGGTGCCTCGTCCGACCGAGGTCAGATGACGATGTTCACCAGCTTCGGCGCGCGCACGATCACCTTGCGGATCTCCGCGCCCCCCAGCGCCGCCACGACACCCTCATCGGTCACGGCCAGCTGCTCCAGCTCCGCCTCCGAGATCGTCGGCGACACCTCCAGCCGCGCCTTGACCTTGCCCTTGACCTGCACCACGCACGTCACGCTCTCGTCCACGACGTACGCCGGGTCCGCGACCGGGAAGTCCTGGTGGACGACCGATTCCGCGTGGCCCAGGCGGCTCCACAGCTCCTCGGCGATGTGCGGGGCCAGCGGGGCGATCAGCAGCACCAGCCGCTCGGCGACCGAGCGCTCCAGCGGGCGGCCCGCCTTCGTCAGGGCGTTGTTCAGCTCGGTGATCTTCGCGATGGCGGTGTTGAAGCGCAGCCCCGCCATGTCCGCACCCGCACCGTCGATCGCCTTGTGCAGGGCGCGCAGGGTGTCCTCGCCCGGCTCCCCGTCGACGACCGTCACCGCGCCCGTCTCCTCGTCGACGATGTTGCGCCACAGGCGCTGCAGCAGGCGGTACTGGCCGACCACGGCGCGCGTGTCCCACGGACGCGAGACGTCCAGCGGACCCATCGCCATCTCGTACAGGCGCAGGGTGTCCGCGCCGTACTCCTCGCAGATCTCGTCGGGCGTGACGGCGTTCTTCAGGGACTTGCCCATCTTGCCGTGCTCGCGCTTGACCTGCTTGCCCTCGTAGAAGTACGCGCCGTCGCGCTCCTCGACCTCGGCCGCCGGGACGTACACACCGCGCTCGTCGGTGTAGGCGTACGCCTGGATCATGCCCTGGTTGAACAGCTTGTGGAACGGCTCCGCCGACGACACGTGACCCAGGTCGAACAGCACCTTGGACCAGAAGCGCGCGTACAGCAGGTGCAGCACCGCGTGCTCGGCGCCGCCGACGTACAGGTCGACGCCGCCGTGCGGCGCGCCCTCGCGCGGGCCCATCCAGTACTGCTCGATCTCCGGGTCCACCAGGGCCGACGCGTTGTGCGGGTCCAGGTAGCGCAGCTCGTACCAGCAGGAACCGGCCCAGTTGGGCATGGTGTTGGTCTCGCGGCGGAAGGAGCGCACGCCCCGGCCGTCGCCCAGGTCCAGCTCGACGTTGACCCACTCGGCGTTGCGCGACAGCGGGGTCTCCGGCTTCGAGGCCGCGTCGTCCGGCTCGAAGGTGCGCGGCGAGTAGTCCTCGACCTCCGGCAGCTCCAGCGGCAGCATCGACTCGGGCAGCGGGTGCGCGACGCCGTCCTCGTCGTAGACGATCGGGAAGGGCTCGCCCCAGTAGCGCTGCCGGCTGAACAGCCAGTCGCGCAGGCGGAAGTTGACCGTCCCCTCGCCGATGCCGCGCTCGGTCAGCCAGTCGGTGATCGCGGCCTTGGCCTCGACGACGCCCAGGCCGTCCAGCGAGATGCCCTCGCCCGTGGAGTTCACCAGCTTCGCGTCGTACGCGACGAAGGCGTCGTCCCACTCGGCCGGGTCGATGTCGCGCCCGTCGGTCGGCTCGACCACGCAGCGGACGGGCAGCTCGAAGGCGCGCGCGAACTCGAAGTCGCGGGCGTCGTGCGCCGGGACCGCCATGATCGCGCCGGTGCCGTAGCCCATCAGCACGTAGTCGGCGATGAAGACCGGGACCTTCTGGCCGCTGACCGGGTTGACCGCGTACTCACCGGTGAAGACGCCGGTCTTGTCCTTGGCCTCGGCCTGTCGCTCGACGTCCGACTTGGCCGCGGCCTGCTTGCGGTACGCGGCGACGGCCTCGGCCGGGGTGGCGTGACCGCCGGTCCACACCTGGTGCGTGCCCTCGGGCCAGGCGGCCGGGACGAACTTCTCGACCAGCGGGTGTTCGGGCGCCAGCACCATGTAGGTGGCGCCGAACAGGGTGTCCGGGCGGGTGGTGAAGACGGTGATCGCCTCGTCGCCCAGCGCGAAGTCGACGCGCGCGCCCTCGCTGCGGCCGATCCAGTTGCGCTGCTGCAGCTTGATGGCCTCGGGCCAGTCCAGCGCGTCCAGGTCGTCCAGCAGCCGGTCGGCGTACGCGGTGATCCGCATGTTCCACTGGCTCAGCCGGGACTTGAAGACCGGGAAGTTGCCGCGCTCGGACCGGCCGTCCGCGGTGACCTCCTCGTTGGCCAGTACGGTGCCCAGCCCGGGGCACCAGTTCACCGGCGCGTCCGAGGAGTACGCCAGCCGGTACCCGTTCAGTACGTCGGCCCGCTCGCCCGCGGTCAGCTCGGCCCAGGCACGGCCCCCGGGGACCTCGCGGGAGCCGTCCTCGAAGGCGGCGACCAGCTCGGTGATCGGCCGGGCCTTGCCCGCGTCGGCGTCGTACCAGGAGTTGTAGATCTGCAGGAAGATCCACTGGGTCCACTTGTAGTAGTCCGGGTCGATCGTCGCGAAGGACCGGCGCTTGTCGTGGCCCAGGCCCAGCCGGCGCAGCTGGACCTTCATGTTCTCGATGTTGGCCTCGGTCGAGACCCGCGGGTGCGTGCCGGTCTGCACGGCGTACTGCTCGGCCGGCAGTCCGAAGGCGTCGAAGCCCAGGGTGTGCAGGACGTTGTGGCCCGACATCCGCTGGTGGCGGGCGAAGACGTCGGTGGCGATGTAGCCGAGCGGGTGACCGACGTGCAGCCCCGCACCGGAGGGGTACGGGAACATGTCCATGATGAACTTCTTGGGCCGTGCGACCACCGCGGGGTCGCCGGCCAGGTCACCGGTCGGGTTCGGGGCCTCGTAGGTGCCCTGCGCGTCCCATACGTCCTGCCAGCGTGCCTCGATGTCGGCGGCCATGGCAGCCGTGTAGCGGTGCGCCTCGGCCGCCTCGGGGGCCGGGGTGTTCGTCTCGCTCATGATTTCTGAAGCTCCATCGATCGTCTTCGCCGTCTCTGCCTGCCCAAACGAAAAAACCCCTCGCACAGGAGGGGACGCCGCGCCGATGCCGACCTCTCGCAGGTCGGCGCTGATCAGCGCGGCTCGGTAAGCAGAAGGCGTACGGCACGCATGGCGTCAGGGTACCGCAGCACCCGTGGCGCCCGCTCGGACGACCGCACAACGAGAAGCGGGCCACCCGGATCGGGTGGCCCGCTTCTTCACTGTGGAGCTAAGGAGAATTGAACTCCTGACCTCCTGCATGCCATGCAGGCGCTCTACCAACTGAGCTATAGCCCCTTGTTCTGCTTGCCGCTTGGGTTTCCCTTGCCGGTTCCCCTTGGCGACGTCCCAAACATTACACGGTCATGGCCCTGGTCCAAAAATCGGTTTCCACCGACTGCGGGCCATGTCCGATTTAAACCAACTTGTCACGCTCTCGCGAACTGATAGAAGCGCTTGAGCGTGCAGTGCTCGTCGAGCAGCCGGCCGTAGATCGGCTCCCCTTCCAGCTCACGGTACGTCTCGATCGGGTCGCCTTTTATGATCAGCGCCCGCGCGCATTCCTCGCACCAGTACTGGTAGTCGGGGTTGACCGGGTCCATGTCCCGCACGATCGGCGTGCCGTTGTTGCACCAGTCGCACCGGCGCCGGTGTGCACCCATCCGTCAGCGACTCCCTCCCGCGTCGGGCCGTCGTCTCCCCCTCCGGCGGTCCGATTCTGCCATGCCGGTGCGGGCCAGGTCAGCAAACGCAAAGGGTACAAAAACAAGGACCCCGCCCCCTATTGGGGACGGGATCCTGATTGTGGAGCTAAGGAGAATTGAACTCCTGACCTCCTGCATGCCATGCAGGCGCTCTACCAACTGAGCTATAGCCCCGCTCTCCGCCGCGCTCCCCCCGTCTCCGGTGTTCCGCGCTGCGAACAAGAAGAACTCTAGCCTGTGACCAGCCGGAAAGTGAAATCCGGGCGGCAGCCCCGGCAGGGAGCGGCAAGGAGCGGCAGGGAGCAGCTCAGTCGTCGTCGCCGAGCACCGGTTCCGGCAGGGTGCCGGCGTTGTGCTCCAACAGGCGCCAGCCGCGCGCGCCCTCGCCGAGGACGGACCAGCAGCAGTTGGAGAGCCCGCCCAGGCCCTCCCAGTCGTGCGCGTTCAGGCCCAGGAGGCGCCCGATCGTCGTACGGATGGTGCCGCCGTGGCTGACCACGACGAGGGTGCCGCCCTGCGGCAGCCGGTCGGCGTGCGCCAGCACCACCGGTGCGGCGCGGTCGGCGACCTCGGTCTCCAGCTCACCGCCGCCGCGGCGGACCGGTTCGCCGCGCTTCCACGCGGCGTACTGCTCGCCGTACTTCTCGATGATCTCGTCGTGCGTGAGGCCCTGCCACTCGCCGGCGTACGTCTCGCGCAGCGCCTCGTCGTGTGCCACGGGCAGCCCCGTGACGGAGGCCAGTTCGGCCGCCGTGGCGGAGGCGCGCCGCAGGTCGGACGCCACGATGGCAGCCGGCTTCAGCGAGGCGAGCAGCCGCGCGGAGCGGCGCGCCTGCGCCACGCCCGCCTCGGTCAGCTCGATGTCCGTGGAGCCCTGGAAGCGCCGCTCCAGGTTCCACGCGGTCTGGCCGTGCCGCCAGAGGACGATCTTGCGTCCGGACTTGCCCGAGGTGCTCGCGCTCAGAACAGATCACCGTCCAGTTCGTCGTCGCCCGCCGCCTCGCGCAGCTTGGCGTGCTCCTCGGCCTTGCCGATGGTGAGCTTGGCGTCCTCGGGGAGCTCGATCTCGGGGCAGTCCTTCCACAGGCGCTCCAGCGCGTAGAAGACCCGCTCCTCGCTGTGCTGGACGTGGACGACGATGTCGACGTAGTCGAGCAGGATCCAGCGGGCGTCGCGGTCGCCCTCGCGGCGCACCGGCTTGGCACCGAGCTCCTTGAGGAGGCGCTCCTCGATCTCGTCGACGATCGACTTGACCTGGCGGTCGTTGGGCGCCGAGGCGAGCAGGAAGGCGTCGGTGATCGACAGCACGTCGCTGACGTCGTACGCGATGATGTCGTGCGCGAGCCGGTCGGCCGCGGCCTGGGCGGCGGCGGTGATGAGCTCGATGGAGCGGTCCGTGGCGGTCACTGGCCATGCTTTCGGGTTGGCGGGCAGATCCTTACAAGGGTCTCATGTACCGCCGACACCGCCCGCGCGGAACGGCCCGCGCGGGCGAAAGCACCTTCCGGGACCGGGCCGGAGCCCGGTCAGGACGCCTTGTAGTCCTTGCCCAGGATCACCACGACCTCCGCGTTCACGGCGTTCTCGGCCTTCTTCACGACCGTCTCGGGCAGCCCCAGCGTCTTGGCGACCTCGATCGCGCGGTCCCGCTGCGCGTCGTCCTGGTACGTGATCTGCGAGGCGGCCGCGGTCTTGTCGGCCTTGCCGCCGTCCACGAATGTGTAGCCGCCGTTGGTCAGCGCCGCCTTCGCCGCGATCTGCGCCTTCTCGTCGCCGGTGGCGTCCTTGAGGCCGACTCGCGGGGTGGCGCCGGGCTGCGCCTCGGTGGCGGATCCGCCGAGCACCTCCTTGACGACCTTCTTGTTGGCGTCGTCCGTGAGCGTGCCGTCCGCCTTCACGGCGAGGGTGTCGGTGCGGTACGCGCCCACCTTGGCGTGCTCGCCGAGCCGGGCCAGCAGGGCGCCGAGGGTCTGCGCGTTCAGGGCCGGGTCGAGGATCTGGCCGATGCTCTCGACGGTCACGGCCGCCGCCTTCGGGTCGCTCGGGACCTTGCGCAGCACCGCCTGGAGCACCTTGCCCACGCGCTCCAGCTGCTTGGCCTCCGGTTCGCCCTGGCCGCGGTACGTGGCGTACGCGACGGCCATGGCGCCGCTCAGGCTCTGCTTCTGACCCTGGGCCACGGCCGGGGTCTTGGCCGCGTCGTCGGCCGGGACCGCGGTGTCGGTGTCGACCTCGATGCCGCCGACCAGCTCGACCAGGTTCTCCAGGAAGGGGGTGTCCAGCCGCCAGGTGCCGCCGATGTGGGTGCCGAGCACCGAGTCGAGGGCTTCCCGGGTGCCGATGCCGCCCTCCTCGACGGCCTTGCCGAGGCCCGTCGCGGAACCGTCCTGGCCGGTGAGGGCGAGGGTGTTGGGCAGCAGGACGGTGGCGCCCTGCTTGGTGGTGACGTTGTCGACGAGCAGCGCCGAGGAGGTGCCGCCCTTCTTGGTGTTGTGCAGGTGGACGACGATCATGTCGCGCTTCTGCGCCCCGGCGGCGGTCGCACCGGTCTTGTCCTGGCCGGGGCCGTCGAGGAACGGCAGCTTGCCCGCGTACCAGAGGTAGCCGAGGCCGCCGACGACGAACACGGCGAGGACGACGATCAGCGCCACCACCCGGTTGCGGCCGCGGCGGCGGGCCTCCTCGCGGCGCTCGGTCCGGCTCTCGGTGAACTTGAGCCAGTCGATGACGTCTTCGGAGTCCTCGTCCGGCTGGTCGATGAAGGCGAACATCTCGGTGCGGTAGTCCCGGCCCGCCTCGGGCTCGCCGTCGGGCCGGCGCGGCTCGGGGACCTGGGCGGACCGGCGCTCGGCCGGGGCCGGCGTCTCGGGGGCGGCCGGCTGCTCCGGAGCGGCCTGGGGGGCTGCCTGCTGCGGGATCCACTGCTGGGTCTGCTGCGTGTCGTACCCGTAGCCGGGCGCCTGCACATACTCCTGCTGCCCGTACTCCTGGGCGGCCGGCTGCTGCGCGTAGTACTGATGCGGCTGCCGGCCGTAGTCCTGGTAGTCGTAGCCGTACTGCTGCTGCTCGTACTGCGGCGGCGCGGGCTGGACGGGCTGGGCGGGCACCTGGCCGTACACCGGCCGTCCGTACGCGTCGTAGCCGACGAGCTGCTGCTCTTGGGCGGCATACGGGTCGTACGGATCCTGTCGGTCGTTCACCGCGGGGCCCCTCTCTCCGGAAGCTCAGGCTCCCCGGTACAGCTCACGCTTGTCGATGTAGCGCACGACGCCGTCGGGCACCAGGTACCAGACGGGATCCCCCTGGGCCACCCTCGCACGGCAGTCCGTGGACGAGATCGCCAGCGCGGGCACCTCGACGAGGGAGACGCCGCCCTCGGGCAGCCCGTCGTCGGTGAGCACGTGGCCCGGGCGGGTGACGCCGATGAAATGGGAGAGCGAGAAGAGCTCGTCGGCGTTGCGCCAGGTCAGGATCTGTGCGAGCGCGTCGGCACCCGTGATGAAGAACAGGTCGGCGTCGTCGTTCAGCGCCTTGAGGTCCCGCAGGGTGTCGATCGTGTACGTCGGCCCGCCGCGGTCGATGTCGATGCGGCTCACCGAGAACTGGGGGTTCGACGCCGTGGCGATGACCGTCATCAGGTAGCGGTCCTCGGCGGGCGACACGGCCCGCTGCGACTTCTGCCACGGCTCGCCGGTCGGCACGAACATCACCTCGTCGAGGTGGAAAAGGGCGGCCACCTCGCTGGCGGCCACCAGGTGTCCGTGGTGGATCGGGTCGAATGTCCCGCCCATCACGCCGAGCCGGCGCTTGACCGGACCGGTAGGCGTCTCCTGCTCTCCCATGAGCGCAGAGCCTACTGGCCCGGCGGACCGGTCGGTCTAGCGGTCGCGGTTCAGGCGCGTGGTGACCCAGAGCATGAGCAGCAGGACGACGAAGGCACCGCCGCCGGTCAGGTACGGGCTCAGGCTGTCGTGGTTGCCGCCGTGCTGTTCGGCCCCCTCCGAGGCGAGGACGACCAGGTTGTGGGCGGTGGAGGCGAGGCTCATCAGGCAGGTACCTATCGAGTCGGGGAGCGGGCGGAGACTTCGCTCACATCGTATGCGGGGGCCTGGGGCACGCTCACGCCGACTCAGGCGTTGGAGAGGATAGACGCACGGCCAGGCAGGTCCATCCAGGGGAGGGCGCTATGACGGAGACGGGTTTCGAGAAGGCACCGGCGCGGGACCGCAGGAGGTTCCCCGGTATCTCCTCGCGGGCGTACGAGCATCCGGCGGACCGCTCGGCGCTGGTGGCGCTGCGCAAGCTGACCGGGTTCGACACCGTGTTCAAGGCCCTGAGCGGGCTGCTCCCGGAGCGGAGCCTGCGGCTGCTGTTCCTGTCGGACTCGGTGCGGGTGGGCGAGACGCAGTTCCCGCACCTGTACGCGATGCTGCGCGACGCCTGTTACATCCTGGACCTGGAGAAGGTCCCGCAGATGTACGTGCAGCAGGACCCGAAGCCCAATGCCATGTGCATCGGGCTGGACGAGCCGATCATCGTGGTGACCACGAGCCTCGTCGAGCTGCTCGACGAGGAGGAGATGCGGGCGGTGGTGGGCCACGAGGTGGGCCACGCCCTGTCGGGGCACTCCGTGTACCGCACGGTCCTGCTGTTCCTGACGAACCTGGCGCTGAGGGTGGCGTGGATCCCGCTGGGCAACGTGGCGATCACGGCGCTCGTGGCCGCGCTGCGCGAGTGGTTCCGCAAGTCGGAGCTCTCGGCGGACCGGGCCGGGCTGCTCGTGGGGCAGGACGTGCACGCCTCGATGCGCGGCCTGATGAAGGTCGCGGGTGGCAACCACCTCCACGAGATGAACGTGGACGCCTTCCTGGCCCAGGCCGAGGAGTACGAGTCGAGCGGCGACCTGCGCGACTCCGTCCTGAAGATCCTCAACGTGCTGCCCCGGACGCACCCCTTCACCACGGTGCGGGCCGCCGAGCTGAAGAAGTGGTCGGAGAGCCGTGACCACCAGCGGATCATGGACGGCCACTACCCGCGGCGCGACGAGGACAAGGACACCTCGGTGACCGACTCCTTCCGGCAGTCCGCCGCGCACTACGCCGACTCGGTGCGCACCAGCAAGGACCCGCTGATGAAGCTGGTGGGCGACATCGCGGGCGGGGCGAACGACCTGGGCGGCAAGCTCCGCGACAAGTTCACCGGCGCCGGCGGCGGATCGGCCGCGGGCACCGGGCCGGCGGCCAAGGGCGGGGCTACGGAGCAGGGCTGACCTGGGTCTCCCCCGGGGTCGCGGAGGGCGCCAGTACGCCGCACAGCCCGGCCGTGCGCCGCGGCTGGCCGGTGGCGTACGGGTCGCTCGCGGGCGGGCCCACCGTGGTCGGGCCGGCGCCGGCCAGCACGGGGCGGAAGCCCCCGGCCGGGTCGCTGGAGCAGTCCTGCGGCCCGGCGATCACGTAGGCCGTGGCAAGCTCCAGCCGCCGGGCGTTCAGGTCGTCCCGGTCGAAGCGCAGCCGCAGCTCCCGCCGGACGGTGAAGAGCGAGGCGCCCTCGGCCGCGGCCGGGACCCCGGTGGCCGGCCGCACGGCGTACACGAAGGTGTGGTCGGTGATCACCTCCAGCACCTCCGGGGCGACCTCCGCGTAGGCGAGGCTCCCGCTCACCCGGACCCGGGAGTCGGCCACGACGGCGACGGCCGGGTCGAAGCGGACCAGCCAGCCGGTGACCGCGTGCCGGCCGTCGCCGGCGGGCGAGGTCATGCTGTGGTCGAACTGCGCCAGCTGGTCGGGGTCGAGCAGGACGCGCACGGGCCGGTTGGCGGCTCCGGCCAGGACGTCGGGGTCCAGCGAGGAGTTCACCAGGTAGTCCTTGGCGATGGACAGCGCGGTGAGGATCTGGACGTCGGTGAAGTGGTCCGTGCGGCGCACGGCGGGCAGGGTGATCCCGGCCGCCCCGACGCGGTAGTCGGCGGCGGGGCTCTTCGCGTACAGGTCGGCGGGCCGCCCGCCGGGCACGGCGGTGCTCGGCGCGAGCGGGACCACGGTGCTGCCGAGTGGCTGGGCGTGTCCCCCGGGCGGGGGGACGTAGGGGTTGCGCAGCCCCATGTAGACGGCGGCGGCGAAGGCCGTGGCGATGAGCAGCACGAGCAGCATGCCCTGGCGGGCGCCGCGGCCGGGGGTGCCCGTCCGGGACCCGGCTCCGCCGCCCGACCAGATGGAGCGGCTGCGCACGGCCCGGGCGTGCTCGCCCATGCGTTCCTGTGCCGAGTACTCCTGGAGCCGGGCAGCCCGGACGAAGTCCTCGTCGAACACCACCGATCGGTACTCGTCCGACCGGAACTCGTCGTCGCCCCCGCTCATGCCTTCGGGGGTGCCGTTGGGCGGATCTCCTGGAACGGCCATCGCTTCTCCCCGCTGTCCCCGCTTCAGAGAAGCCCCCGGCTCCGACGTACGCGAGTGGGGTCGTACCTTCAGGGTTGGCGGACGGAGGGGTACGTAAACGCGCCGACGCCGGTGACTTCGCGCCGGGGGGTGCTGGCGGGGGCCGGGGCAGGATCCGCCTCGCCCGCGGCACTGCGGTAGACGGCGCTGAAGGCGAGCGCGACCATGCCGAGGCCCATCACGAAGGCGAGCACCCAGGCGACGGGGCGCAGCCAGGGCGCGCGGCCGCGGTACGGGCGCAGGCTGCCGCCGTAGGCTCCGTACGGGCCGTCGGGGTAGCCGTGGCGGCGGTCGCCCCAGCCCTGGTCGTCGACCTCGTACCCGTCGGGGTGGCCGTATCCGTATCCGTCGTAGTCGTCGTCGCCCGTCCAGCCGCCGGCCACGGCGCGGGCGGCTTCCGCCTCCGCGCGCGCCCGGTCGGCCGCCCGCTGGCGTTCGGCGGCACTCGGTTCATGGATCTCGGCGTTCCGGACGAAGGCCTCGTCGAACACCACGGAGGCGAAGTCCTGATCCGCGCCTCCGCGGTCGTCGTCGGGCTCCCCGTCGTCCGGGAACGGCTTGCCCCCCACGTCGTCCGGCACAGGACCAGCCTAGACCTGGGGGACGCCTTTGGGCAGGGTGTGAGCCGAATTCCGGCCACACCGCGTCCAGGCGTCGACTACCGAACGTGACCGTCGCCGGTGACGATGTACTTGGTGGAGGTGAGCTCGGGAAGGCCCATCGGGCCCCGGGCGTGCAGCTTCTGGGTGGAGATGCCGATCTCGGCGCCGAATCCGAACTGACCACCGTCCGTGAACCGAGTGGATGCATTCACGGCGACCGTGGTCGAGTCGACCAGCTGGGTGAAGCGGCGGGCGGCGGCCTGGGAGGTGGTGACGATCGCCTCGGTGTGGCCGGAGGTCCAGCGCCGGATGTGGGCGACGGCGTCGTCGAGGGAGTCCACGACGCCCGCGGCGATGTCGTAGGAGAGGTACTCGGCGGCCCAGTCCTCGTCGGTGGCGGGCAGGGCGGTGACCTTGCCGCCCTCGGCCGCGGCCAGGACCCGGGCGTCGCCGTGCACGGTGACGCCGGCGTCGGCGAGCGCGTCGAGGGCGCGGGGCAGGAAGGCGTCGGCGATGTCGCGGTGGACGAGGAGGGTCTCGGCGGAGTTGCAGACGGAGGGCCGGCTGGCCTTGGAGTTGACGAGGACGTCCACGGCCATGTCCAGGTCGGCCTGGGCGTCGACGTAGACGTGGCAGTTGCCGGTACCGGTCTCGATGACCGGCACGGTGGACTCCTCGACCACGGTCTTGATGAGGGAGGCGCCGCCGCGCGGGATGAGCACGTCGACGAGGCCGCGGGCGCGCATCAGCTCGCGGACGGAGTCGCGGGACTCGCCGGGGACGAGCTGGATCGCGTCGGCGGGCAGGCCGGCCCCCGTGATGGCGTCGCGCAGGATGGCGACGAGCGCGGTGTTGGACGCGTAGGCGGAGGAGCTGCCGCGCAGGAGGACCGCGTTGCCGGACTTGAGGCAGAGGGCGGCGGCGTCGACGGTGACGTTGGGGCGGGCCTCGTAGATGATCCCGACGACGCCGAGCGGGACGCGGATCTGCCGGAGGTCGATGCCGTTGGGGAGGGTGCCGCCGCGGACGACCTCACCGACGGGGTCGGGGAGGGCGGCGACGTCGCGCACGTCGGAGGCGATGGCGGCGACGCGCTCCGGGGTCAGCGTGAGGCGGTCGATGACGGTCTCGCTGGTGCCGGCGGCGCGGGCCTTGTCCGTGTCCACGGCGTTGGCGGCGATGATCTCGGCCGTACGGGCCTCCAGCGCGTCCGCGATCGCCAGCAGGGCCGTGTCCTTGGCGGACCGCGGCAGTGGCGCGATGGCGGCGGCGGCGGTGCGGGCCGCCTGCGCGGTGGCGATGACGGGCGAGGTGGCGGTGGCGGCATCGAGCGAGGTCATGCCGCCCAGGGTAATCCCCCGCCGGTGCCCGGCCGATGGGGTTCCATCCCCCGAGACGCCGCCGTCGGCCGTCTGCGGGGCCGCTGCGCGGAGCCATCTCCCCGCCCCGCCCTTTCTCCCGTTCCCGGGCTCTGCCCGGACCCGGTCCTCAAACGCCGGACGGGTTGAAGCGCGCGCCTCAAACGCCGGCGGGGCCGGAGTGGCGGGGCCTGGATCAGTACGGGTGCACGCCCACCGGGTGGGCTGGGGGTGGGCCGTAGCCCTCGGCCACTCGTTGGCGGTAGGTGGCGCGGTCGATGACCTCCAGGCCGACGATCTCCCAGGGCGGGAGCTGCGCCGAGGAGCGGTGCTCGCCCCACAGGCGCAGGGCGACGGCCGCCGCGTCGTGGAGGTCGCGGGCCTCTTCCCAGTAGCGGATCTCCGCGTGGTCGTCCGCGTACCGGCTGGTGAGCAGGAAGGGGTGGTCGTGGGCCAGTTGTTCCAGTCCGCGCCGGACCTCGGACAGCGGGGCCGGCTTGCCGGAGACGCTCAGGGTCACGTGCCACAGGCGCGAGGCGTGGTCCTGCTCCTCCCCGCCACCGCCGCCGTCCCCCGGACCGACGCTGGTCAGCGCTCGTCTCACCAGCCGCCTCCTGTCTCCGCTGCGCGTGTCCGCCCGCCCCTCACAGTTGACCAGTCCCCGGCCCTCCGCGCTGCGCTTTTACCGAACCTCAGCCCTGCAGCAGGACCAGATCGTCCCGGTGGACGACCTCCCGCTCGTACGCGGGTCCGAGTTCCCGTGCGAGCTCGCGAGTGGAGCGGCCGAGGAGCTGCGGGAGCTCCTTGGCGTCGAAGTTGACCAGGCCCCTGGCCACCGCGCGGCCGTCGGCGGCGCGCAGTTCCACGGGGTCCCCGGCGACGAAGTCGCCCTCGACCGCGGCGATGCCGGCCGGGAGGAGGGAGCTCCCGCGTTCGGTGACGGCGCGCACCGCGCCGTCGTCCAGGACCAGGTGGCCCTGCGGGGTCGACGCGTGCTGGAGCCACAGCAGCCGGTCCGCGGAGCGGCGCCCGGTGGAGTGGAAGAACGTGCCGGTCCCCCGCCCGGCCAGGGCGTCGGCGGCCTGGCTGGCGGAGGTCAGCACGACCGGGATCCCGGCGGCGGCCGCGATCCGGGCCGCCTCGACCTTGGTGACCATGCCGCCGGTGCCCACGCCCGCCTTGCCGGCGCTGCCGATCGAGACGTGCGCGATGTCCTCGGGTCCGCGGACCTCGTCGATGCGGGTGGTGCCGGGCTGGGACGGGTCGCCGTCGTAGAGGCCGTCCACGTCGGAGAGGAGGACGAGGAGGTCGGCGCGGACGAGGTGGGCGACGAGGGCGGCCAGCCTGTCGTTGTCGCCGAAGCGGATCTCGTCCGTGGCGACGGTGTCGTTCTCGTTGACGACCGGGAGGGCGCCCATGGCGAGGAGCTGGTCGAGGGTGCGGTACGCGTTGCGGTAGTGCGCGCGGCGGCTGGTGTCGTCGGTGGTGAGCAGCACCTGGCCGACGCGGAGGCCGTAGCGGGCGAAGGAGGCGGTGTAGCGGGCGACGAGCAGCCCCTGGCCGACGCTGGCGGCGGCCTGCTGGCGGGCCAGGTCCTTGGGGCGCCGGCGCAGGCCGAGCGGGGAGAGTCCGGCGGCGATGGCTCCGCTGGAGACGAGGACGATCTCCTTCTCGCCGCCGCTGCGGGCCTTGGCCAGGACGTCGACGAGCGCGTCCACCCGGTCGGCGTCGAGTCCGCCCGCCGCGGTGGTCAGGGAGGAGGAGCCGACCTTGACCACGATCCTGCGGGCGTCCACGACACCTTGCCTAGCCGCTGACACGTCTGTCCCCTTGCCCCTTGCCGAAATGCCTGCCACCTCAATCTACGGGGTGGGCGCGAAGGGCTGCTCGGGGGTTTCAGACCCTGGACGGGCCGTCGTGCGCGTGCTCCGGCTCGGGGGCCCGCGCCGCGCCCGGGACGAGGATCTTGCGGGAGAGGAGGAAGGTGAACGGGATGGCCACGACCGCCGCGACCAGCGGGGCGATCCGGGTGTCCATTCCCGCCCAGGTCACCAGGGCGTAGAGGCCGGCCGACTGGATGACGTAGTTGGTCACGTTCGTCAGCGGGAAGAGGAAGAACTTCTTCCAGGTCGGCCGGGTCCGGTAGGTGAAGTAGGTGTTCATGAAGAACGAGCCGACCATCGCCAGGACGAAGGCGAGGGAGTAGGCGGCGAAGTACGGCATCCACGGGTGCAGCAGGAGGTAGATGCCGAAGAAGGTGCCGGTGTTGACCCCGCCGACGAGGGCGAAGCGGAAGATCTGGCCGAGCTGGTCCCTGCGGCTCATGGGGCGCTGCGCTCCACGACGGCGGGCTCCGCCGTCGGCTTGGTCCGGCCGTCGCGCGGGGGGTGCTCCGCGCCGTGGGACTCCTTCACCAGGAAGTGCGGCCGGCGCTTGGTCTCGTAGTAGATGCGGCCGATGTACTCGCCGATGAGGCCGAGCATGATCAGCTGGACGCCGCCCAGGCCCGTGATGATGGCCACGAGGGTGACGTAGCCCGGGGACTCGACGCCGTTGGTGATCGCCATGATGGTGATCCAGAGCGCGTACAGGCCGGTCAGGGCGACCAGCGACACGCCGAACCAGATGCCGATGCGCAGCGGCCGGTTGTTGAAGGAGATCAGGCCGTCCATGCCGTAGTTCAGCAGGGAGCCGAACTTCCACTTCGTCTCGCCGGCCTCGCGCTGCGCGTTGCGGTAGTCGAAGTGGACGGTGTCGAAGCCGATCCAGGAGAAGAGGCCCTTGGAGAAGCGGTTGTACTCCGGCAGCGACAGCAGGGCGTCCACGGCCGGGCGCGACAGCATGCGGAAGTCTCCGACGCCGTCGGTGAGCTCGACGTCGACCCAGCGGTTGACGCCCCGGTAGTAGAGGCGGCTGAGGGCGGTGCGGAGCTTCTTGTCGCCCTCGCGGGTGCGGCGGGCGATGATCTGGTCGTGGCCCTGCCGGTAGAGCTCCAGCATGCGCTCGATGAGCTCCGGCGGGTGCTGGAGGTCGGCGTCCATGATCACGACGGCGTCGCCGGTGGCCTCGCGCAGGCCGGCGAGCATGCCGGCCTCCTTGCCGAAATTGCGGCTGAAGGAGACGTAGCGCGTCTGCTCACCGTGTTCCGCGGCGATCTTGCGCAGTTTCCCGAGGGTGCCGTCGCGGCTGCCGTCGTCGACGTAGCAGATCTCGTACTCGACGGGGAGGGCGTCCAGGACCCTGCGGACCTCCGCGTCGAAGCTGTCGATGACGGCCTCTTCGTTGTAGCAAGGGACAACTACGGACAGCTTCGTCATGAACACTTCCTGCTGGGTCCGAACGGGTGATTGTCGGCGACCGGACCGGCCTCTCACCTCTTCCTTAGAAGTATGCACGGCGAGGGTGGAGCGTCGGTCGGCCTGCCTGAGCCGAGAGCGGTACACGGTAGCTTTGACGAGATAAGCGGAATGAGCTGAACGAAACGCAACGAAACGAAGGGATCGAGGTGCACGTGCCCGACGTCTCCGTGGTCGTCATCGTCTACAACGACGCAGAGCGTCTGTCGACAGCAGTCCAGTCCGTTCTGGACCAGACCCTGCACGGGGTCGAAGTCGTGATCGTCGACGACTGCAGCAAGGACCGTTCCTACGCGGTCGCCCAGGAACTGGAGGCCGCGCATCCGGGGAGAGTGCGCGCTTTCCGGCTGCCGGAGAACAGCGGTGGCTGCGGCGCGCCGCGCAACCACGGCATCCTGCAGGCCACCGGAACGTACGTGATGTTCCTCGACAGCGACGACGTGCTGGAGCGCAACGCCTGCCGGAACATGCTGCAGGCCGCCGAGCGGACCGGCTCCGACCTGGTCTCGGGCATGTGCGTACGCGTGCACCTCGACAACCGGTGGGGCAAGACCACCGAGTGGTACCCCTGGATCTACTCGCGCACCCGCACGCTGGAATCGATCACCGAGTTCCCCGACCTGCTGGTCTACGACACCCTCTCCACGAACAAGTGCTACCGGCGCGCCTTCCTGCTGGAGCAGGGCCTGGAGTTCCCTGTCGGCATCCACTACGAGGACCTGCTGTTCTCGGCGCAGGCCTACGTCGCGGCCGCCCGCATCACGCTGATCCCCAACCACGTCTACTTCTGGAACGTGGTCGAGAAGGCCGCCGCCCTGTCGATCAGCAACCGGCGCCACGAGATCGAGAACTTCGTCCACCGGATGGAGATCCACCGCCGCGTCGACGACCTGCTGGCGGCCAAGGGCCACGCGGACATCAAGTCCGCGAAGGACGCCAAGTTCGTCAAGCACGACCTGGTGCTGCACCTGCGCGACCTGCGCCTGCTGAGCGACGAGTACCGCCAGGAGTTCGCCCGGCTGGCCAACGGCTACCTCGCGGGGATCGACCCGGCCGCGTACGAGAACGTCACCCACCTCCAGGCGATCTGCGCCTACCTGCTCGGCAAGGAGGACTGGGACAACCTGCTCCCGGCCGCCGACGCCATGACCAACAAGGGCCGGCTCACCTCCCCCCTCGCCGAGCGCGACGGCCGCGTCTACTGGTGCGGGCGGCACATCGACAGTCCCGACCCCGCCGAGGCCGCCGAGGCCCGCCGGATACTGGACGTCACCGAGCAGGGATTCCACACCACCCCGCTCACCTCCCTCACGCTCGGCAACCGCCTCACCTCCTACCAGGACGACGGGCGCGGCACCGTCACGATGTCGGGCTCCCTCGTGAACCCGTTGGGCCGGATCCCGGCCGACGCGGAGCTGAAGGCCACGCTCGAGTTCCGGGCCCGCCGGCAGGTCGGCGTGCGTTCCTTCGGCTTCCCGGTGGCAAGCGTGCGCCACGCCGGTGACACGATCGAGTGGACCGGCACCGCCGACGTCGCCGGAACGGTCCGCCCCCTCGGCATCATCGACGCCGTCTGGGACGTCCGCCTCAAGCTGACCGCCGGGGGCCAGCGGCTGACCACCCGCGTCTCGGTGGGCGGGGTGGACCTGGACTCGGCGGCCCGGCTGCGCGTACGGCCGCGCCTGACCCGGCTGGTCTCCGACCGCTTCGGGCCGGAGATGACCAAGAAGGGCAACCTCAGCTACGTCCTGACCGCCGAGGGCGCCGCCGCCGTACGCACCCAGTCGCTGATCAACAACGCCATACAGGGCAAGGCGGCCGGCGTGGTCAAGCGGGGCCTGCGCAAGGCACTGCGGGCCCGCCGGAACATGGGCTCCGGCGAGCAGAAGGTGAAGCTCTACCACGAGGTCTTCTCGAAGCTGCCGATCAAGAAGGGCACGGTCGTCTTCGAGAGCCACATGGGCAAGCAGTACAGCGACAGCCCGAAGGCGATCTACGAGGAGATGGTGCGCCAGGGCGCGCCGTTCGAGGCGATCTGGTCGTACGCGGGCGGCAAGCCGACCGGCTTCCCCAAGGAGGCCACCCTGGTGCGGCGCTGGAGCTGGCCCTACCTGCGGGCCCTCGCCCAGGCCGAGTACTGGGTCGACAACCAGGGCTTCCCGCTGGCGCTGGCCAAGCGCCCGGGCACCACGTACATCCAGACGTGGCACGGCTCCGCGCTCAAGCGCATGGGCTTCCACGAGCCCCGGACCAAGGCGCAGGGCCGGGCCGGCCAGAAGCGCTTCCAGGAGGCCGTCGACCGTTTCGACCACTTCCTGATCCGCTCGGAGCACGACACCCGCACCCTCGCCAAGGGCTTCCGGCTGCGCGACGAGGTGCTGCTGCGCACGGGCTACCCGCGCAACGACGCCCTCGTCGAGGCGTACCGGACCGAGGCGGACAGCGGTGAGCGGGTCCGCGGACCCCTGGCGACCGAGCTCGGCATCGACCCGGACAAGAAGGTGCTGCTGTACGCGCCGACCTTCCGGGCGGGCGCGGACGGCGCGGTGGAGGGCTTCACCTTCCCCTTCGACGTGGAGGAGTTCGCGGACCGGCTCGGCGACCGGTTCACGCTGCTGGTGCGGACGCACTACCTCAACAGCGTCTCGCTGCCGCCGTCGGTCGCCGGCCGCGTCCTCGACGTGTCCCGGCACCACGACATCACCCCGCTGCTGGCCCTCGCCGACGGACTGATCACCGACTACTCGTCCGTGATGTTCGACTACGCGGTCCTGGACCGGCCGATGCTGTTCTTCGCGTACGACTACGAGAAGTACGCCACCGACATCCGCGGCACGTACTTCGACCTGAAGGAGAAGGCCCCGGGCCCGGTGGTGGCCACCGCGGACGAACTCCTGCAGGCGGTCGCCGCCTTCGAGGAGGCGGACGTCAAGTACGCCCAGGCGCGCCAGCGCTTCCTCGCCGAGTTCGGCGAGTACGACCGCGGGGACGCGGCCCGCCAGATCGTCGAGAAGTTCTTCACCAGGAGCGGCAAGTGAGCCAGGAGACCACCACCCCGGGCGGCCGTGACATCTTCATCGTCTCCAACAACGTCGACGAGCTCGGCGGCGTGACCACCTGGTCGCACCAGATGGCCCGTCAGTTCACGGACCGCGGCCACCGCGTGCACATCGTCGGCATCGCCCCGGTCGCCGAGGAGATCCGGCAGAAGCTGCCGCAGGACCTGCCGTACGCGATGACCACGCTCTACGAAGCCCACCCGCCGTCGGCCCGCCGGCTGCGCGGCATCAAGGGCCGGCTGAACGCCCCCGAGCGGCGCCGTCAGGCGGCCCGGCGGGCGAAGATGCGGGTCAAGGCGGAGCAGCTGAGCGAGCTGCTGCGCACGGCCCGTCCGGGTGGTGTGGTCATCGTCACGCAGGTCTGGGCGATGGAGTGGGTGGCGCTCGCCGACACCAAGGGGCTCAGCGTCATCGGCATGAGCCACGAGTCCTTCGAAGCCAGCCACAAGTCCACCCGCGGCGAGCGGGTCCGCCGCTACTACTCCGCGGTCGACCGGCTGCTGGTGCTGACCGCCGAGGACGCGGACCTGTGGATCCGGGCGGGCATGGAGAACGTCGCCAGCATGCCGAACCCGCTGCCCTTCATGCCCGACACTCCCGCCCCGCGCACCGAGAAGGTCGTGGCGTGCGTGGGCCGCCTCGCCTTCGAGAAGGGCGTCGACCTGCTGCTCGACGCGTGGGCTGACGCCGCGCCGCACCACCCCGACTGGGTCCTGCGGATCTACGGGGCGGGCGCGGAGGAGGAGGCGCTGCGGGCGCACTGCACCTCGCTCGGGCTGGACGACTCCGTGCAGTGGATGGGCAGCACCGGCGACGTGCTGGGCGCCCTGCGCGGGGCCTCGGTCTTCGCCCAGGCCTCGCGGGCCGAGGGCTTCCCGATCACGCTGCTGGAGGCGATGGCGGCGGGCGTTCCGGTGGCCGCCTTCGACTGCGCGCCGGGCGTACGGGAAATCGTCGAGCACGGCGAGGACGGGCTGCTGGCCCGGCTGGGCAACACGATGGAGCTGGCCGGGCACCTGGACGCGCTGATGTCCGACCGCGAGCTGCGCGACCGGCTCGGGGACAACGCCTTCCACGCGGTGAAGCGGTACTCCAGCGCCGACATCACCGACCGGTGGGAGAAGCTGTTCTCCTTCCTGGAGCGCTGAGCGCGCACACCGCGCACCACATGCGGCCGCCCGCCCCGGACGTACCCGGGGCGGGCGGCTGTGTATCCGGTGTCATCCGGTGACCGTCGGCCGGTCAGGCCGTGTGGACGTCCTTGTGGCGGTCCGTGCGGGCGGCCTTGTTGGCCTCCCAGCCCGCCCAGGCGGAGGTGACCATCTCGCGGACGTCGTGCCGGGCCTTCCAGCCCAGCTCGCTGGTGATCTTGTCGGCCGAGGCCACGACCTTCGCCGGGTCGCCGGCGCGGCGCGGGCTGATCACCGGCGGGTAGTCGTGCCCGGTGTTCTTGTTCAGGAGCGCCACCATTTCGGCGACCGAGACCCCCTCGCCGCGCCCGATGTTGACGGTGAGGTCCTTGTACTCCCCGGCCGCACCCCACTCGGCGAGCTTGCGGGCCGCCGCCACGTGGGCCTCCGCGAGGTCCTCGACGTGGATGTAGTCGCGGATGCAGGTGCCGTCGGGGGTCGGGTAGTCGTCACCGAAGATCTTGGCGCCCTGGCCGGCGTCGTAGCGCTCGAAGACCATCGGGACCAGGTTGAAGACGCCGGTGTCGGCCAGCTCGGGGGTCGCCGCGCCGGCCACGTTGAAGTAGCGCAGGCAGGCGGTGGAGATGCCGTGCGCCTTGCCCGCGGCGCGGACCAGCCACTCGCCGGCCAGCTTCGTCTCGCCGTAGGGGCTCAGCGGCGCGCAGGGGGTGTCCTCGGTGACCAGGTCCACGTCGGGCATGCCGTAGACGGAGGCGGAGGAGGAGAAGAGGAAGTTGCGGATGCCCGCCTCGGCCACGGCCTGGAGCAGGACCGTGAGGCCCTGCACGTTCTCGTGGTAGTAGTACAGCGGCTTCTCGACGGACTCGCCGACCTGCTTCTTGCCCGCCAGGTGCACCACGCCGGTGATCTTGTGCGCGCGGAGGGTCTTGTCCAGGGTCAGCCGGTCCAGGACGGAGCCGACCACCAGCGGGACGCCCTCCGGGACGCGGTCCTCGTTGCCCGTGGACAGGTCGTCGAGCACGACGACCTTCTCCCCCGCGAGCAGCATCGCGCGGACGACGTGCGCGCCGATGTAACCGGCGCCACCGGTGATCAGAAACGTCATGTGTATCTCCTTGGTTCTGTCCGACTTCGGTGGGGAAACGCAGCGGTGTGGATGGGGTCGTCAGCCCGCCCCGCGGCCCGCCCGGGCCCGGTGGAGGCGGTTGCGCACGAGGTACAGCGCTCCCTCGGCACCGGGCGCGAGGCGCAGCGCGAGGGCGCCGGCCCCCGTCCGGTAGGGCTGCGCCAGCAGAACACCGTACCGGCTGCTGGGCAGGGCCCGACGGCGGAGCAGACGACCACCGGGGCGCAGGGAGGTGAACACCGAGCTCCCGTCGGCGCACTCCACGCGCACCCCGACGTTCCAGGCCTGCATCCTGCGCAGCCCCTGGCGGCGGCCCGTGACGGCCAGGTCGGCCAGCCGGAAGGGCAGTACGGCGATCCAGCCGCCGTTGCGGTCGGGGCGCAGCTCGACCGGCTGGGCGAGGACCGGCTCGGCTCCCGCGCGCGGGATGAAGCTCAGCTGCACGGTCCGGGGCCCGGCCTCGGCGAGGCGCCCGTACAGGTCGTGCAGGCGGATCCGGACGGCGCCGCGGCCGGCCGGTTCGGCGTCGACGGTGACGGGCAGTTCGGCGACCGGCAGCCCGGCCAGGCCGTCCAGCTCGACCGGGATCTCCTCGCTCCACACCGGGGCACCGGTGGGCCCGACCGCGTACGGGGGCAGCAGCCGCGGCGGTTCCGCGGCCAGCCGGGTGAGCCGGCCGACGTCGGCGGGCGGGGTCTCGGTGGCGCGCAGCACCCCCACGATCCAGCGGGCGTGGGCGGCGGCGGACGCGATGTCGGCCTCGGCGAAGGTGTCGAGGTACTCGCGGGTGAGGGTCCACCAGGCGGCCTGGTACTCGGGGTCCTTGCCGAGCTCGCGCAGGTACATGCGCAGGTCGTACTCGAGGAACTTCACCTGGCAGGCGCTGCCCAGCGCCGGGGAGGCGGCGGCGAGGGTCCGGGCGGCCGTCCGGTGGGCCTCGATGCGGGCGCGCCAGTTCCCGACGTCCTTGCGGTCCAGGGAGATCGACACCTGGGCGGCGCTGCGGCGCACATGCCAGACGTAGACGAGGTCGCCGGTGACGGCGATGCGCGGGGCCGCGGCCAGCATGCGCGAGGTGAAGACGAAGTCCTCGTAGACGAAACGGCCGTCGGGGAAGCGCAGGCCGTGCTCCTCCAGGAAGGCGCGGTCGTAGAGCTTGTTGACGCAGAGGGTGTCGCGCACGAGCTCGGGCCGGTCCGCCGGCCGCTCGATGACGTCGCCGGGCGTGTACAGCCCGGGCATCCACGGCACGTCGTGGCGCTGGGGCAGCTCGCGCCGGACCGCCGCGCCGACGGTGACCGGGGCGCCGTGCTGTTCGGCGGTGCGCACCAGGGCGTCGGCCGCACCCGGCGGCAGGACGTCGTCGCTGTCGAGGAAGAGGACGTACCGGCCGGACGCGGCCGCGATCCCGTCGTTGCGCGGGGTGCCGCACCCCCCGCTGTTCTCCGTGCGGTGCACGACCTTCAGGCGGGGGTGCGCGGCCGCCAGCTCGTCCAGCACCCGCGCGGTGCCGTCGGACGAGGCGTCGTTCACCGCGATGACCTCGGCGACCACCGGGCCCTGGGCGAGGGCCGAGGAGACGGCCTCGCCCACGAGCCCGGCGTCGTTGTACGCGATGACCACGACGGAGACCGTGGGGAGGTTGCTGCTGTTCACCCGAAGGATCCTAGGCGACCCACATAAAGACGCCTTCAAACCCTCCGGGGCAGATTCCCCCGGGAGGGGACTAGAACGGCCGGAATTCGTCGTACTCCTTCTGCACCGAGTCCCCGCGCTGGGCTTCCTTGTCCTTGCGGCGGGTGGTGGCCGGACGCGGGGCGTCCAGACGGTGGTCCTCGCCGCGGCGGCCCAGCATCTCGGCGCCGGCCATCACGGTCGGCTCCCAGTCGAAGACGACCGCGTTGTCGTCGGAGCCGATCGCCACGCCGTCGCCGGCGCGGGCGCCGGCCTTCTTCAGCGCTTCCTCGACACCGAGGCGGTTGAGGCGGTCGGCGAGGTAACCGACGGCCTCGTCGTTGTTGAAGTCGGTCTGGCGGACCCAGCGCTCCGGCTTCTCGCCGCGCACCGTGTAGACGTCCTCGACCTCGTCGTAGGTGACGGTGAAGCCGGCGTCGTCCACGGCCTTCGGACGGATGACGATGCGGGTCGCCTCCTCCTTCGGCTTGCGGGCGCGGGCCTTGGCGATCACCTCGGCGAGGAAGAAGGAGAGCTCCTTCAGGCCCGTACGGGCGACCGCGGAGACCTCGAAGACCTTGTAGCCGCGGGCCTCCAGGTCCGGGCGGACCATGTCGGCGAGCTCCTGGCCGTCCGGGATGTCGACCTTGTTCAGGACGACGAGGCGCGGGCGCTTCTCCAGACCGCCGCCGTAGAGCTTGAGCTCCTCCTCGATGACGTCGAGGTCGGCGATCGGGTCGCGGTCGGACTCCAGGGTGGCGGTGTCCAGGACGTGCACGAGCACCGAGCAGCGCTCGACGTGGCGCAGGAACTCAAGGCCCAGGCCACGGCCCTGGCTGGCGCCGGGGATCAGGCCCGGGACGTCGGCGATCGTGTAGACCGTCGAGCCGGCCGTGACGACGCCCAGGTTCGGGACGAGGGTGGTGAAGGGGTAGTCCGCGATCTTCGGCTTGGCCGAGGAGAGCACCGAGATCAGCGAGGACTTGCCGGCGCTCGGGAAGCCGACCAGCGCCACGTCGGCGACGGTCTTGAGCTCCAGGACGATGTCGCCGGTGGTGCCGGGGACGCCGAGGAGCGCGAAGCCGGGCGCCTTGCGGCGGGCGGAGGAGAGCGCGGCGTTGCCGAGACCGCCGCGGCCGCCCTCCGCGGCCACGTAGGTGGTGCCCTGGCCGACGAGGTCGGCGAGGACGTTGCCCTCCTTGTCGAGGACGACGGTGCCGTCCGGCACGGGCAGGATCAGGTCCTGGCCGTCCTTGCCGGAGCGGTTGCCGCCCTCGCCGGGCTTGCCGTTGGTGGCCTTGCGGTGGGGGCTGTGGTGGTAGTCCAGCAGGGTGGTGATCGCCTGCTCCACCACCAGGATGACGTCGCCGCCACGGCCGCCGTTGCCGCCGTCGGGGCCGCCGAGCGGCTTGAACTTCTCCCGGTGAACGGAGGCGCAGCCGTGGCCCCCGTTACCCGCGGCGACGTGCAGCTCGACGCGGTCCACGAAGGTGGTCATGGTTGTTCCTCCAGTTACATACGGGAATGTCCCGGACAGGCCTTGCTGTCCATTAAAACGTCTGTACGTACCAACGCACCGAGGGCGGACCTCTCTTCCCGGCCAGTGCCGGGAAGAGCTGAGATCCGCCCTCGGGAAGTTACGAACGCTTGATCAGCCGAAGCTGGATCAGGCGGCCGGAACGATGTTGACGACCTTGCGGCCACGGTGCGTGCCGAACTGCACGGCACCCGCCTGCAGCGCGAACAGCGTGTCGTCGCCACCACGACCGACACCCGAACCCGGGTGGAAGTGGGTGCCACGCTGGCGGACGAGGATCTCGCCGGCGGAGACGACCTGACCGCCGAAGCGCTTCACGCCGAGCCGCTGGGCATTGGAGTCGCGCCCGTTCCGGGTGGACGATGCGCCCTTCTTGTGTGCCATGTCTCAGTCCCTCTTACTTCGCAGCCGCGGGGATACCGGTGACCTTGATCGCCGTGTACTGCTGGCGGTGACCCTGGCGACGGCGGTAGCCGGTCTTGTTCTTGTAGCGCAGGATGTCGATCTTGGCGCCCTTGTGGTGGTCCACGACCTCGGCCGTGACCTTGATACCGGCCAGCACCCACGGGTCGCTGGTCACGGCTTCGCCGTCGACAACGAGCAGGGTCGAGAGCTCGACCGTGTCGCCAACCTTGGCAGTGGAAATCTTGTCAACCTCAACGATGTCGCCGACAGCAACCTTGTGCTGGCGACCACCGCTGCGCACGATGGCGTACACGCGGATCTCTCTCTCACTCGGGACGGATGCTCCTGAAGCCAGCCGCTCAGGCAGGCCCCTCGTACGGACGGGGACGGCTCTGATCCGGATTGGACGAGCGGCCTCTCTCGACGACGCTCGCGCGTGCGGAACGGGAGGAAGGTGCTCAGGAGCGCGGCGCACACTGGACGGATTCGTCCAAGACACGCCGACGGTCTAGGTTACGGGGCCGGTTCCGGAGGGTCAAACCGGGCCCCGCATGACCCGTGGGCCCCGCCGAGCGGCGGGGCCCACGGTCATGTGCGGATCAGGCTTCGGCCGGAGCCGAGACGGACGGGGCGCCCTGCTGCTCGGCCGCCGCCGTCTTCTTCGTCGCCCGCTTCGCCGCGGTCTTCTTGGTCGTGGCCGCCTTCTTGGCCACGGTCTTCTTGGCGGCCGCCGCCTTCTTGGCCGGGGCCTTCTTCGCCGTGGTCGCCTTCTTGGCCGGAGCCTTCTTGGCGGCCTTCTTCGCCGGCGCGGCCTCCTCGGCGGGAGCCGGGGCCTCGGTCACCGGGGCCTCGACGACCACCACGGCGGCCTCCGCCGCGCCCGCCGGGGAACCGGCGGGTGCGGTGGCCTTACGGGTGGCACGCCGACGCGGACGGGCCGGTGCGGCCTCCGCCACCGGGGCCTCCTCGACCACGGCCACGGCCTCGGGCTCGACGACCGGCTCGGGCTCCGGCACGACGACCGGCTCCGGCTCCGGGGCCACCTCGGCCGCGGGGGCCGGGGCACCCGCCGGGGCGGTGGCCTTACGGGTCGCACGGCGACGGGTACGGCCCTTGGGGGCCTCCTCCGCCACCGGCTCCGAGACGACCTCGGCCACGGGCTCGGCCTCGACGACGGGCTCGGGCTCGGGCACCAGCACCGTGTCGGCCGGCTCGATCACCGGCTCCGCCTCGGCCGCGGGGGCCGGGGCCTGCGCCGGAGCGGCAGCACCGCGCGGGGCGCCCGCCGGAGCGGTCGCCTTGCGGGTGGCGCGGCGCCGGTTGCGACGGCTGCTGAGACCCGCAGCGGCCTCGGCCTCGGCCGGGCTGCTGTAGAGCTCCTCGTCCGCGACGAACTCCGGCTCGGGCAGCGCCCGCGGAGCGGCGGCCTCGGCAGCCACCTCCGCCTCGGACTCGAAGTCCGTCTCGACCGTCTCGACCGCCTCGACCGTCTCGATTTCGTGGTCGTGCTGGTCGAACTCGCCACGGCCACCGCGGCGCTTCGAGCGCTTGCCGTTGCCACCGCCGCCGATCGCGGTCGGCGTCTCCATGTGGACGATGACACCGCGGCCGTTGCAGTGGACGCAGGTCTCGGAGAAGGACTCCAGCAGGCCCTGGCCCACCCGCTTGCGGGTCATCTGGACCAGGCCCAGCGAGGTGACCTCGGCCACCTGGTGCTTCGTACGGTCGCGGCCCAGGCACTCCAGCATCCGGCGCAGGACCAGGTCGCGGTTGGACTCCAGGACCATGTCGATGAAGTCGATGACGACGATGCCGCCCAGGTCGCGCAGCCGCAGCTGGCGCACGATCTCCTCGGCCGCCTCCAGGTTGTTCCTGGTGACGGTCTCCTCGAGGTTGCCGCCCTGACCGGTGAACTTGCCGGTGTTGACGTCGATGACGATCATCGCCTCGGTCTTGTCGATCACAAGCGAGCCGCCCGAGGGCAGCCACACCTTGCGGTCGAGCGCCTTGGCGAGCTGCTCGTCGATCCGGTACGTCGCGAAGACGTCGACCTCGGAGGTCCAGCGCGACAGCCGGTCGGCCAGGTCCGGGGCCACGTGGTTCACGTAGCCGTGGATGGTCTCCCACGCGCCGTCACCGCTGACGATGACCTTCGAGAAGTCCTCGTTGAAGATGTCGCGCACGACGCGGACGGTCATGTCCGGCTCGCCGTACAGGAGGCTCGGCGAAGAGGTCGAGATCTGCTTCGACTTCTTCTGGATCTCCTCCCACTGGCCCTGCAGACGCTCGACGTCGCGGCGCAGCTCGTCCTCGCTCGCGCCCTCGGCGGCGGTGCGCACGATGACGCCCGCGTCCTCGGGGACGATCTTCTTGAGGATGGTCTTCAGACGCGCGCGCTCGGTGTCGGGCAGCTTGCGGCTGATGCCGGTCATCGAGCCCTCGGGCACGTAGACCAGGTAGCGGCCGGGCAGCGAGACCTGGCTGGTCAGGCGGGCGCCCTTGTGGCCGATCGGGTCCTTGGTGACCTGCACCAGGACCGACTGGCCGGACTTGAGGGCGGACTCGATGCGGCGCGGCCCGTTGGCCATGCCGAGCGCCTCGAAGTTGACCTCACCGGCGTACAGGACCGCGTTGCGGCCCTTGCCGATGTCGATGAAGGCGGCCTCCATCGACGGCAGCACGTTCTGGACCTTGCCCAGGTAGACGTTGCCGACGTACGACGTGGCCTCTTCCTTGTTGACGTAGTGCTCGACGAGCACGTTGTCCTCGAGGACGCCGATCTGGGTGCGCTCGCCGGCCTGGCGGACGACCATCACGCGCTCGACGGCCTCACGGCGGGCCAGGAACTCGGCCTCCGTGATGATCGGGACGCGGCGGCGGCCCTGCTCGCGGCCCTCGCGGCGGCGCTGCTTCTTCGCCTCCAGGCGGGTCGAGCCCTTGATGGACTGGACCTCGTCGGACGGCTCGGCCTTCTCCCGGGCCGGGCGCGGCTCGCGGACCTTGACGACGGTGCGCACGCCGTCCTCGTCACCCGCTTCGGCGGCCTCGGCGGCGGTGTCGCCACTGCGGCGACGACGACGGCGGCGACGGCGGCTGGAGCTGGACCCGAAGGCCTCCTCGGCCTCGTCCTCTTCGTCCTCGTCGGTCTCCTGCTCGGTGACCTCGGCCTCTGCCCCGGTCTCCTCCTCGGCGGACTCGTCGAGGTCGGCGGCCTCACCGCGGCGGCGGCGACGGCCACCGCGACGGCGGCGGCGCGACGGGCGCTCGCCCGACTCGTCGCCCTCGTCGAACTCGGCGGACTCCTCTTCGAGCTCGGCCTCGGGCTCCTCCTCGGCGAGCACCTCGGGGAGGGAGACCGGAGCGGACTCGGCGGCCGGAGCAGACTCGGCGGCGCCGCGCCCACGGCGACGGCGGCGGCCGGCGGGCTGCGGGGCGGGGGTCTGGACGACCTCGGCCTCGACCTCCGTCTCCTCCTCGACCTCGTCGGCCGGGGCGGCGGCGCGGGCGGCCGCGGCGGCCATGGCGGCGGTCTCCGGGGTCTGGAACATCGGCTCGGCGAAGACCGGGGCCTGGAAGACGGCCACGGCCGGACGCGCGGCGCGGCGGGCACGGGCCGGGGCGCCTCCGGAGCGGTCACGGCGCGGGTCGCACGGCGGCGGGCACGCGGGGCGGGAGCGGCCGGAGCCTCCTCCTCGACCACCGGCGCGGCCTCGACCACGGGCGCCTCGACGGCGGCGGTCTCGGCGGCCGGAGCGGTCACGGCGCGGGTGGCACGACGACGGGCACGCGGGGCGGGAGCGGCCGGAGCCTCCTCCTCGACCACCGGCGCGGCCTCGACCACGGGCGCCTCGGCGGCCGGAGCCTCCGGAGCGGTCACGGCGCGGGTCGCACGACGACGGGCACGCGGGGCGGGAGCGGCGGGCTCCTCGGCGGCCGGGGCGGCGGCGGGAGCCGCTGCGGCGGGGGCCTCGACGACGGCCTCGGCCGTGGTCTCGGGAGCGGCCACGGCGCGGGTCGCGCGGCGGCGGGTACGTGCGGGGGCGGCGGCCGGAGCGGCCTCCTCGACGGGGGCGGCCGCGGCGGCCTCCGTCACCGGGGTCGCCTCTGCGGTGGCCCCGCCGGGCGGCCCGGCGGGCCGGGAAGCCGCGCGGCGACGCCTGCGCGGGGGCAGGTTGTCGCTGGGGCTGCCGCTGTCGGCGTTACCTGCGGTGGTGTCGTTTTCGTTGTTGAGCATTGCGGGCGGTTCTCCCGTCACGCTCCCGGGCGCCGCGGCTGACTTCCGGTCCGGCTCGGCTCCGCGTAATGAGCGCGGAACCGGCCTCCGGGGCGCGTTCGCCACACGGGAGCTGTAGTCCATGGCCACCGGTTCCGTACGTGTTGTCCGTACGGCCTGGCGGAAGTCTTCAGGTCAGTGCGCGGCCCGACCCAGGTGGCTCCCGAGTACCAGGGCTGCGCGACGACGACGATCCCTACGCGGCGGGACCTTCCGGCGCCTTCGCGTCGGCGGCTACGGCGGCCGTGGGTGGAGCGGCCGTATCAGCCTCGCGGTCGGGCGCGAGCGGGTCGGTCACCGTGCCGGACTCCTCGTCGAAGAGCCCCTGCGCCAGCCTGGTCACCGCTGAGGGGACCGGCGGCGCCAGGTCGGCCACAGCTCGGAGACCGGACAGGACGTCGTCGGGTCGCACGGCAGGTGTCAGATGCCGAACAACCAGCCGCAGTATCGCACAGGCATTGTCCAGCGGCCTATCAACCGGGGCAGGAAGGGCTTCGAGGGAGACGACGGCGCCGCGCGTGTCGAAGGTCCGCATCCCGTTCTTGGTCTTGCGCTGCACCTCCACGGTCTCGGCGGCGAGGAAGGCCGTCACGGCCCGCTCGGCCTCGGCGGGCTCCACGCCGTCCAGGCGCAGCTCCCACACGGAGGCGGTCAGCCGGTCGGCGAGGCCCGAGATGCGGGCCTCGACGGCGTCGATGATGTCGAGCCCGGTCGGCATCGACTCGTCGAGCAGCTCGCGGAGCTTCTCGGGGTCGCGGGGCTCGGCGAGGGCGATCTCCAGGTATTCGGCCTCGCTGCCGGTCCCGGTGGGGGCGGCGTTCGCGTACGAGACGCGCGGGTGGGGGGTGAAGCCTGCCGAGTACGCCATCGGCACCTCGGCGCGGCGCAGGGCCCGCTCGAAGGCGCGCTGGAAGTCGCGGTGGCTGGTGAACCGGAGGCGGCCGCGCTTGGTGTAGCGCAGTCGAATGCGCTGCACCACCGGTGCGGGAGGCGGGCCTTCGGGCTGTCGCTTGCCCAGTGGTTCTTCTCCTTGTGCGGGGCTCCGCGGCTCGCGCGTCGCCCTGAGCGTCTGTGGGACCGGCCGGCGCCGCCCTGCCCCCGGCTCACCCCTGCCGTTCGTGGAGGGAGATCTCGGGAGCGGGCGTGTTGCCTGCGGCTGTCGTACTACCCAGAGTACGCGCCCGTGACCTCGCCGGTTCCACGGGAGGAGTACCGAACAGCGCCTTGCGCACCGCGGCGCGCGCCTCACGGACCGCGGCGCGGCCGGTGCGCCAGACCTCGCGGACGGCGTGGCCGGCGGGGGTCAGCACGTGCCGGTACACCCGGGACGCGGGCCAGCCGACCAGCACCCAGCCGATCCACTTGAGCCCGCGCCACAGGGCCGCGACGATCCGCCCGGCCACGTGCCAGGCCCACAGGAGGACCTGCCCGAGCGGGGTGAGCACGTACCGGTACAGCGCGACCGCCAGCCACGCCAGGCCCAGCCCGACGGGCCGCAGCAGGTACCGGTACACCGCCACCGCCAGCCACGCGAGGCCCAGCCCGACCGGCCGCAGCAGGTACCGGTACACCGCGGCGGCCAGCCACGCGAAGCCATGTCCGAGCGGGGTGAGCACGTACCGGTAGGCCGCCTCGGCCAGCCGGGCGAGGCCCCGGCCGACGGGCGCGAGCACGTACCGCCACAGCCCGACCCACGGCCACACGAACAGCGCCATGGCCAGGGCCCACGCAACCCACGCCACTCCCTTGCCGAGCGGGGCGAGCAGGTACCGCAGCCCGCCCCGGCCGGCCCAGGTCAGCGCTGCCCAGAGCGGCCGGAACAGGTGGGTGCTCAGGAACCGGCCGGCCGGCGCGAGCAGGTGCGCGTACGCACCGCGGCCCAGCCACGCGAGGCCCCGCCCCACCGGGGCGAGCACGTACCGCCACAGCCCGACCCACGGCCAGACGAAGACCAGCTTGAGCAAGGTGGCAAGCACCCAGCCGAGGACCCGCAGCGCCGGCTCGACGACGTGGACGTACAGCGGCCCGAGGACGTGCCGGTGCGCGGCCCGGCCCAGGGCTACGAGCAGTTCCCAGACCACTCGTACGGGCAGTACGACGAGTACGGCGACGATCTTGACGGGGATCCTGATGGCTCCCACCAGGCATCCGTCGCCACCGCCGCCGGGAGGCCGTTCGTCCAGTTCCATGCAGTCAAGGACACGGCAGAGGCCCCCACCCGTTGCGGGCGGGGGCCTCTCGTGACCCAAGGGTTACTTCACGACCGTCAGCGGCAGCAGCTTCTTGCCGGTGGGGCCGATCTGGATGTGCGTGTCGAGCTGAGGACACACGCCACAGTCGAAGCAGGGGGTCCAGCGGCAGTCGTCGACCTCGGTCTCGTCGAGGGCGTCCTGCCAGTCCTCCCAGAGCCAGTCCTTGTCGAGACCGGAGTCCAGGTGGTCCCAGGGCAGGACCTCCTCGTACGTGCGCTCGCGCGTCGTGTACCAGGCCACGTCCACGCCGTAGGCCGGCAGCGTCTTCTCCGCGGCCTCCATCCAGCGGTCGTACGAGAAGTGCTCGCGCCAGCCGTCGAAGCGGCCGCCCGACTCGTACACGGCGCGGATGACGTCGCCGATGCGGCGGTCGCCGCGGGAGAGGAGGCCCTCGACGATGCCCGGCTTGCCGTCGTGGTAGCGGAAGCCGATGGAGCGGCCGTACTTCTTGTCGCCGCGGATCTTGTCGCGGAGCTTGCCCAGGCGGGCGTCCGTCTCCTCGGCCGACAGCTGCGGCGCCCACTGGAACGGGGTGTGCGGCTTGGGGACGAAGCCGCCGATCGAGACGGTGCAGCGGATGTCGTTCTGGCCCGAGACCTCGCGGCCCTTGGCGATGACGTTGACCGCCATGTCGCCGATCTGGAGGACGTCCTCGTCGGTCTCGGTGGGCAGGCCGCACATGAAGTACAGCTTCACCTGGCGCCAGCCGTTGCCGTACGCGGTGGCGACGGTCCGGATCAGGTCCTCTTCCGAGACCATCTTGTTGATGACCTTGCGCATGCGCTCGGAGCCGCCCTCAGGGGCGAAGGTCAGACCGGAGCGGCGCCCGTTGCGGGTCAGCTCGTTGGCCAGGTCCACGTTGAAGGCGTCCACGCGGGTCGACGGCAGGGACAGGCCCACCTTGTCGTCCGTGTAGCGGTCCGCGAGGCCCTTGGCGATGTCGGCGATCTCCGTGTGGTCCGCCGAGGAGAGGGAGAGGAGACCCACCTCCTCGAAGCCCGTGGCCTTCAGGCCGCGCTCCACCATCTCGCCGATGCCGGTGATGCTTCGCTCCCGCACGGGGCGCGTGATCATGCCGGCCTGGCAGAAACGGCAGCCGCGGGTGCAGCCGCGGAAGATCTCCACCGACATCCGCTCGTGGACGGTCTCGGCGAGCGGGACCAGCGGCTGCTTGGGGTAGGGCCACTCGTCGAGGTCCATGACGGTGTGCTTGGACACGCGCCACGGCACTCCGGAGCGGTTCGGCACGACACGGCCGATGCGGCCGTCCGGCAGGTACTCCACGTCGTAGAAGCCCGGAACGTAGACGTTGCCGGTCTTCGCCAGGCGGAGCAGGACTTCCTCGCGCCCGCCCGGCCGCCCCTCGGCCTTCCAGGTGCGGATGATCTCGGTCATGTCGAGGACGGCCTGCTCGCCGTCGCCGATGACCGCGCAGTCGATGAACTCCGCGATCGGCTCGGGGTTGAAGGCCGCGTGGCCGCCCGCGAGGACGATCGGGTGGTCGACCGTACGGTTGCGGGCCTCCAGCGGGATGCCCGCGAGGTCCAGCGCCGTGAGCATGTTGGTGTAGCCCAGCTCCGTGGAGAAGGACAGGCCGAACACGTCGAAGGCGGAGACCGGGCGGTGGCTGTCCACGGTGAACTGCGGCACCTTGTGCTCGCGCATCAGCTCTTCGAGGTCCGGCCACACGCTGTACGTGCGCTCGGCGAGGACGCCCTCGCGCTCGTTCAGCACCTCGTACAGGATCATGACGCCCTGGTTGGGCAGCCCGACTTCGTACGCGTCCGGGTACATGAGCGCCCACCGGACGTCGCAGCTCTCCCACTCCTTGACCGTGGAGTTGAGTTCACCGCCGACGTACTGGATGGGCTTCTGCACGTGCGGAAGCAGGGCCTCAAGCTGAGGGAAGACCGACTCGGTCATCACGCGACTTTCGTGAAGCGGGCAGGGGGCAGCTCTCAAGCGTACCTCCCGGCTCAGCCGCCCCCACCCACATGATCATTCCAGTCCGGAGCGCACCGCCGGGCCGGAGGCCTTCGCCCACATATCCGGAAGCTCCCTTTCGCTCCGCTCGGCCAGGGCTTCCTCGCGGGCGTAGAGCACGCCCCAGGTGAAGGCCGACTCCCCCGCCCCGGCCGCCTGCACGGCGAGAGCGCGCAGGGCATCGCGGGCGACGACGCTGTCCTGGTGGTCGCCGAGCAGGGATTGGACCTTCTTCACCGCCTTGGCCAGGCGTTTCGCCGGTTTCCCGAGGGCCGGTACGGCCGCCTCCGCCGCGTACCGGGACCGCTTGGCCGCCTTTCGGGCCTCATGCAGCGCCAGGTCGCGCTCGTGGCCCACGTCGAGGGAGAGCGCGGTGTCGATCCGCTCGGCGAGGCGTTCGTAGTCGTGGAGCACGGCCTTCGGCAGGATGCGTTCGGGCCGCCCGTCCGCGGCCTTCAGCAGCGGCGGCCGCTCCAGCAGGGCGTCGAGGGAGTCCAGGAGGGCCAGGTGGCGCGCGCTGTCGAGCGCACCGAGCGACCGGCGCCGCGCATCCGAGCGGCGGGCAGCGTTCCAGATCTTCAGCCGGGCCCGGACGGGTCCGAGCAGCAGGCTGCGGGGAAGCTCGCCGAGGTGGTCCTGGATCCGCTCCAGCAGGACCTCCCGGTCGCGGTCGACGCCGAGTTCGGCTGCGAGCCAGCGCAGTTCCTCCCCGATCGGGTCGGTGACGCCGCGGTCGAGGACCTTGCGGTAGGTCTTCAAGGCGCTGCGCAGCCGGCGGCAGGCGACCCTCATCTGGTGGACGGAGTCCGGCAGGCCCCGCCGCACGGCCGGGTCCTGCGCGATCAGGGCGTCGCGCTGGTCCCGCAGGTACGCCAGCACGTACGCGCCCGCCGTGCCCTCGGGGCCGCCGCTCTCGGGCCGGGGCGGGGGCGCGGCACCGGTCTCAGCGAGGGCCCGGGCGAGCTTCGAGGGGGCGTCGGAGACCCGGAGCCCGGCCTTGCGGAAGGCCTTCTCGACGGCGTCGAGCAGTTCGGGGTCCACCCCGTCGGCGAGTTCCACCTCGACCTCGGTCCAGGAGGCGCCGGCCTGGCCCCGCTCGGCGAGGACCTCGTCGGTGCTCAGCTCGGCGAGGAGGGCCCCGTCGGCGTCGAGCAGGTGGCTGACGCGGCGCGAGGAGACCAGCCTGACCTGCGGCTGGAGTCCGGCGCCGCGCACGCGGGAGCGGACGAGGGCGGCGAGGGCGGGCGGGACGGTGTCACTGAGCGCGGCCGTGACCTCGTCCCGCACTCCGGGGGAGACGGGGAGTTTGAGGTGCCAGCCCGCGTCCGCGCCGCCCGTTCTGCGCCGCAGGGTGAGACCGTCGGCGGCCAGCCGGTGGTCGGGGGTGTCGTAGTAGACGGCGTCGAGGTCGACGGTGCCCTGGTCGGAGACGGCCGCGATCGCGGCCGTGCCCGTCAGGTCCGGCACCCCTCGCCGGGCAGATTTGGCCTTGGAGAACTCGAATTTACGCTCGATTTCGCGCTTGGTGTCCGCCATAGACCGAACTTAGTCCTGAACGGATCACGGCGGCAGGGTGAACAGGGGATCAGGCTGACAATGGCCGCTGCACCTTGATCGATTGCAGCAGTCCGATCGCCACCCACACCGCGAACATCGACGAGCCTCCGTACGAGACGAACGGCAGTGGCAGCCCGGCCACCGGCATGATCCCGAGGGTCATCCCGATGTTCTCGAAGGACTGGAAGGCGAACCAGGCGATGATCCCGGCGCACACGATCGTCCCGTACAGCTCCGTGGTCTCCCGGGCGATCATGCAGGCCCGCCACAGGATGACGGCCAGCAGGAACAGGATCAGCCCGGCCCCGAGGAAGCCCAGCTCCTCCCCCGCCACGGTGAAGACGAAGTCGGTCTGCTGCTCCGGCACGAACTGGCCGGTGGTCTGCGATCCCTTGAACAGCCCGGAGCCGGTGAGGCCGCCGGAGCCGATCGCGATGCGCGCCTGGTTGGTGTTGTAGCCGACGCCCGCGGGGTCGAGCTCGGGGTTGGCGAAGGCCGCGAAGCGGTTGATCTGGTATTCGTCGAGGACGCCGAGCTGCCAGATCAGGACGGCGCCGCCGGCGCCGGTGCCGAGGAGTCCGAGCACCCAGCGGTTGGAGGCGCCGGAGGCCAGCAGCACGCCGAGCACGATGACGATCATGACCATGACGGACCCGAGGTCGGGCATCAGCATGACGATGCCCATCGGGGCGGCGGCCAGGCAGAGCGCCTTGACGACCGTGCGGTGGTCCGGGTGGGTGAGGTCGCCCGCGTCCACCCGGGTGGCCAGCAGCATCGCCATGACCAGGATGATCGTGATCTTCACGAACTCGGAGGGCTGGAGGGAGAATCCGCCGCCGATCACGATCCACGCGTGGGCGCCGTTGATGGTGGCGCCGAGCGGGGTGAGCACGGCCAGGATGAGCACCAGCGAGAGCCCGTAGAGGACCGGCACCGCACCGCGCAGGGTGCGGTGGCCGAGCCAGACGGTGCCGATCATCAGGACGAGGCCGATGCCGGTGTTCAGGGCGTGCCGGGCCAGGAAGTAGTACGGGTCCCCCTGGTTCAGCTGGGTCCTGTTGCGGGTCGCCGACCACACCAGCAGGGAGCCCATGAAGGACAGGGCGAGCGCGGAGAGGAGTATCGGCCAGTCGAGCCGGCGCACCACGGAGTCGCGGGCGGTGAGCTTGGCCATCGCCCCGCGCTCGGGCGCGTACCGGGAGACGGAGAACTTGTTGGCGGTCTGCATGTCTTTCGGTCCTCAGTCGTGCCGTGCGGGAGGCGGGGCGGGCGGCCCGGCGAGGGCGGGCGGCCCAGCGAGGGCGGGCGGTTCGAGCTCCTCCGGGGACGGCGGCACGTACGGCCGGATCTCCGGGGAGTCGATGGAACCGTCGGGGCGGATCTTGGGCAGGTTCGCCTCGGGCCGCAGCAGCAGGGCCTTCTTCGGGTCCTGCTTGCCGGCCATGTCGAGACCGTAGATGGCGTTGTAGAGGTTGCGGACGGCGGGGCCGGAGGCTCCGGAGCCGGTGCCGCCCTGGGAGATCGTCATGACGATCGTGAAGTCCTTGGTGTAGGTCGCCAGCCAGGACGTGGTCTGCTTGCCGTACACCTGGGCGGTGCCGGTCTTGGCGTGCATCGGGATCTTGTCCATCGGCCAGCCGATGAACCGCCAGGCGGCGGTGCCGCCGGGTTCGGCGACCGAGCGCAGGCCCTTGTCGAGGTCGCCGATGGTCTTGGCGTCGATCGGCAGCCGGCCGTGGGACTGCGGCTTGATCATCTCGATGCGCTTGCCGTCGGGGCTGACCAGGGCCTTGCCGACCGTGGGGTTGTAGAGGGTGCCGCCGTTGCTGATGGCGGAGTACGCGGTGGCCATCTGGATGGGGGTGACGAGGACGTCTCCCTGGCCGATGGCGAAGTTGATGCTGTCGTAGGCCTTCAGCTGGTTGCCTTCGAGGCAGCTCTCGTAGGCGATCTGCTCGACGTAGCTGCCGCCCCGCTTGCCCTGCTTGCACCAGGAGTCCTTGTTGGCCGCCCAGAAGCTCTGCTTCCACTTGCGGTCGGGGATGCGGCCGGTGACCTCGTTCGGCAGGTCGATGTGGGTCTCGGAGCCGAGGCCGAACTCGCGGGCGGTCCGGTAGAACCAGTCGTGGGCGTTCTTCTTGGGCTTGAGGCCGCCGTCGCGCTGCCACTCCTTGTGGCCGAGGGCGTAGAAGACGGTGTTGCAGGAGAACTTGAGCGCGTCGCCGAGGGTGATGGGGCCGTGCCCCTTGGACTCGAAGTTCGCGAAGCTCCGGCCGCCCATGTTGTAGGAGGCGCTGCAGTTGTACTTGTCGTCGAAGTCGTAGCCGGCCCGCACGGCCGCGCTCGCCGAGACCACCTTGAAGATGGAGCCCGCGGGGGCCTGGCCCTGGATGGCCCGGTTGAGCAGCGGGTAGTTGGAGTTCTTGCTGGTGAGCCTGGCGTAGTCCTTGCCGGAGATGCCGCCGACCCAGGCGTTGGGGTCGTAGTCGGGCTGGGAGGCCATCGCGACGACGCGGCCGGTCTTGGCCTCCATGACGACGACGGCGCCCGAGTCGGCCTCGTACTTGCGGCCCGTGATGTTGTCGGTCTCGTTGCGGACGACCTTCATCGCCTGCTGGAGCTCGAACTCGGCCACGGCCTGGACCCGGGCGTCGATGCTCGTGATGAGGGTGGACCCGGCCACGCCCGGGTCGGACTTGGTCTGGCCCATGACCCGGCCGAGGTTGTCGACCTCGTACGAGGTGACTTCCGCCTTGCCGCGCAGCTGCCGGTCATAGGTGCGTTCGATGCCGGAGCGGCCGACCTGGTCGGACCGCAGGTGCGGGGAGTCGGTGTCCTTGGCCTTCTGGATCTCGTCGTCGGTGACCGGCGAGAGGTAGCCGAGCACCTGCGAGGTACGGGCCCCGCCGGGGGCCGGGTAGCGGCGGACGGCGGTGGGCTCCGCGGTGATGCCGGGGAATTCCTCGGGGCGCTCGCGCAGCTGGAGCGCCTGCTGCGTGGTGGCCTCCATGGTGACCGGGATCGGCTGGTACGGGGAACCGTTCCAGCAGGGCGCGGGGGTCTGGGAGTCACAGAGCCGGACCTTCTCCATGACCTCCTTGGGGGTCATGTCCAGGACGTCGGCGAGGCGGGTCATGACGCCCTTGCCCCGGTCCTTCATCTTCATCAGCGCGGTGCGGCTGGCGGAGACGACGAGCCGGGTCTCGTTGTCGGCGAGGGGGACCCCGCGGGCGTCGAGGATCGAGCCGCGCACGGCGGGCTGGACCACCCGCTGCACGTGGTTGCTCTTGGCCTCGTGGTAGTACTCCGCGCCGTTGCGGATCTGGAGGAACCAGAGCCGGCCGCCGAGGGTGACCAGCATCGAGACGATGAGCACCTGCATGATGACGAGCCTGATCTGTACCCGGGAGGTGCGGCCGGTCTCCGGAACGTTCGTCACGCCTGCTCCTCCCTCACAGCTTCTTGACGCTCTTCACACCCTTGACTGCCTTGACGCCCTTTATGCGGACGGCCTTGTTGGCGCGGGAGCGCGCGGTCTTCAGTCGCAGGCCGCCGCGCTGGCTGCCGATGCTCAGGCCCGTGCCGCCGGCGAGCCAGCCGGCGGAGACGTCGGCGGCCTTGTTCGTGGGGCCGCCGCCGGCCTCGACGGCCATCGGGTCGTTCTCGGCGCGCCGGGCGAGGGCCATGATGAACGGCACCGTGAAGGGTGCGAGCAGCAGGTCGTAGAGGGTCGCCGTGAACAGCAGCCCGGTCAGGCCCACGTGGCGGGCGGCGGTGTCGCCGACGAGGGCGCCGACACCGGCGTAGAGCAGGGTGGAGCCGATCGCGGCGGCGACGACGGTGAGCATGGGGCCCCAGGCGGAGCGGAACCGCCCGCCGTCGGGCCGGACCAGCCCGCAGACGTAGCCGATGACGCACAGCACGAGCGCGTACCGGCCGGCGGCGTGGTCGGCGGGCGGGGCCAGGTCGGCGAGGAGACCGGCGGCGAAGCCGATCAGGGCGCCGCTGACGTGCCCGTACACGAGTGCGAGGGCGACGACGGTGAGGAGCAGCAGGTCGGGGACGGCGCCGGGCAGTTGGAGCCGGCCCAGGACGGTGACCTGGATGACGAGGGCGACCACGACGAGCGTGGCCGAGAGCAGGATCCGGTTGAAGCGCATGGGCGGTCTGCTCCTATTCGTCGGCCGGCTTGCCGGGCACGCTGGCGGACCCGGACGGGGTCACCGTGACGGTGACCGTCGGGGTGGGCTTGGGGGCCTCGGGCTTGGGCGGCAGGACGGCGTCGCGCGGGTCCTCGCGCGGCGGCATCACGACGACGCCGACGATGTCGAGGCGCGAGAACGCGACGGCCGGGTTGACCCATACGGTGCGGGTCAGGTCTCCGCGCGAGGGGTCGACCTTGACCACCTCGCCGATCGGCACGCCGGGCACGAACGGCTTGTTGCCGCGTGAGCCGAAGGTGACGAGCCGGTCCCCGGGGTTGATCTTGGCCTTGCCGTTGAGCATCTGCACGGACATGGGGCGGTCGCCCTGCCCGGTGGCGAAGCCGAGTTCGCCGGTCTTCTCCAGCCGGGTGCCGACGGTGAAGTCGGGGTCGTTGGCGAGGACGACGGTGGCGGTGTCCGGGCCGACGGTGCTGACCCGGCCGACGAGGCCGTCCCCGTTGAGGACGGTCATGTCGCGTTCGATGCCGTCCTTGCTGCCGGCGTCGATGGTGACGGTCCAGGAGAAGCCCTGGGCCGCTCCTATCGCGATGACCTCGGCGCCCTTGATGCCGTACTGTCCGGCGCCCGCCCGCTTGAGCATCTCGTCGAGCTCGTGGATGCGGCTGCGGGTCTGCTCGTCGCTGCCCAGTTTGGCCTTCAGGGCGGCGTTCTCACGCTCCAGCGTGGCGATGCGGTTGTGCCGCTCGCCCGAGTCCCTTACCGCCCCTATGGCGTTGGCGACCGGATCGACAGCGGTCGCCACACCCTCCTCGACCGGCCCGAAGACCGCTGCCGCGGCCTGCCGGGCACCGTCGACCGGCGACTCCTCGCCTGCCCTGATGTCCACCGTGATCAACGCGAACGCGATGGCGATCAGAAGCACCAGGAGCAGCCGGCTTTCTCGTGTGTCCCTCACGTGCGGCGGCCGTGCCTTCCTCGTCGGAATTCTCTTTTGCCTGTATATCAACGATCCGCCGCACGGGCCCGGTAGCACCCGTACGGCGGATCCTTGTGTGTTCCGCATGGCCCCTCCGGCAGGGAGGGGTGTCTGTCAGCGACGGGGCTGGGCGTCCAGGACCTGCTGGAGCGCCTCGAACTCCTCGACGCACTTGCCGGAGCCGAGCGCCACGGAGTCGAGCGGGTCCTCGGCGATGTGGATCGGCATGCCGGTCTCCCGGCGCAGCCGCTCGTCGAGGCCGCGCAGCAGGGCGCCGCCGCCGGTCAGGACGATGCCGCGGTCCATGATGTCGCCGGAGAGCTCCGGCGGACACTTGTCGAGCGTGGTCTTGACCGCGTCGACGATGGCGTTGACCGGCTCCTCGATGGCCTTGCGGACCTCGGCGGCCGAGATGACGACCGTCTTGGGCAGGCCGGAGACGAGGTCGCGTCCTCGGATCTCGGTGTGCTCGTCCTTGTCGAGGTCGTACGCCGACCCGATGGTGATCTTGATCTGCTCGGCCGTCCGCTCACCGAGGAGGAGCGAGTACTCCTTCTTGATGTGATGGATGATCGCATTGTCGAGCTCGTCGCCGGCCACCCGGATGGACTGCGCCGTGACGATTCCGCCGAGGGAGATGACGGCGACCTCCGTGGTGCCGCCGCCGATGTCCACGACCATGTTGCCGGTGGCCTCGTGGACGGGCAGGCCCGAGCCGATGGCGGCGGCCATGGGCTCCTCGATGATGTGCACCTGTCGTGCGCCGGCCTGCGTGGACGCCTCGATGACGGCGCGTCGCTCCACCCCGGTGATGCCGGAGGGGACACAGACCACGACCCGCGGACGTGCCAGGTAGCGGCGCTTGTGGATCTTGAGGATGAAGTACCGGAGCATACGCTCGGTGATCTCGAAGTCGGCGATGACGCCGTCCTTGAGGGGTCGTACGGCGACGATGTTGCCGGGCGTGCGCCCGATCATCTTCTTCGCCTCGGAGCCGACCGCCAGAATGCCGCCGGTGTTCGTGTTGATGGCGACCACGGACGGCTCGTTCAGGACGATCCCCCGGCCCCTCACGTACACCAGCGTGTTGGCGGTCCCGAGGTCGATCGCCATGTCACGGCCGATGAACGACATGTTGTTCCCCTTGTTCCCCATGAGGAGCGTCTGGCCTTCCAGTTGATAGCGGCTGCTGTCAGGTCGGCGAGGTGGGTGTGTGGGTGGAGGCCCCATCGTAGTCACGGTTGTACGAACACCGCGCGACGGGACTCCGGCAATCCCGCCGGAATGGATACCCGCCCCCTTAGTGGTGACGACGTGTCCTGCCCAGGCGTTCCCGCTCGTGGCCGGAAATACCAAGGGGCGACCGAAATTACTTCGGTCGCCCCAGGTCGTGAGCGCTATTTGGCTGATGTCTCGTCAGGAAAGAGTGCTCCGGAAGAGTCAGAGAGCGGGAAAGAACAGCTTCAGCTCGCGCTCCGCGGACTCCTCGGAGTCCGAGGCGTGGATCAGGTTCTCCCGGGTGACGGTGCCGAAGTCACCCCGGATGGAGCCGGGCGCCGCGGCGATCGGGTCGGTGGGTCCGGCCAGCTGGCGGACACCCTCGATCACACGTTCCCCTTCGACGACCAGGGCGACCACGGGACCGCTCGCCATGAAGCCCATGAGGGGCTCGTAGAACGGCTTGCCCTTGTGCTCGCCGTAGTGCGTCTCCAGGGTCTCCTGGTCCAGCGTGCGCAGCTCCAGTGCGGGAATCGTCCAGCCGGCCTTCCGCTCGATGCGGCCGATGATCTCGCCCACCAGACCACGACGGACGGCGTCGGGCTTGAGCAGGACGAGGGTGCGCTGGGTCATGTTTCGGCTCCTTGCGGCAAACGGGTGCGGTGGGACGAATCTACAGGGCCATCAGGGGGCGGTCCGGCCGGTGCCCGGCCGGACCCGGAGGGGACCCGTCACGCGGTGTCGGGCGCCGCGGACGCCCCGGACGGCTCCTGCGCCGCCGCCCACCTCGCCTTGATCGTGTCGATCTTCCGGCCGTAGTGCACCGAGCACCACCACAGGCCCGCGAACACCGCGCCGAGGAAGAACATCGTCGGGACGACGAAGCCGCTCACGATCAGGCCGACCTGCAGCGCCCAGCCCAGCTGGACCGCCCCGGGACGCGACAGCATCCCGCACAGCAGCACCGACAGCAGCATCGCGACCCCGCAGACCGTCCAGACCGTGGCCTGGGTCAGGTCGGGGTCCTTCATCGCCACCAGCCCCGCGAAGCCGATCACGAAGAACTCGCCGATCAGCGTGCTCGCACACAGCGTGCGCATCCCTCAGCCCCTCTTCAGCAGCAGGCGGGCCTCGCCCACCGTGATCACGGAACCGGTCACCAGGACCCCGGCCCCTCCGTACTCGGCCTCTTCCTCCGCCAGGGTGATCGCCGCCTCCAGGGCGTCGTCCAGCCGCGGCTCCACCTGCACCCGGTCCACGCCGAAGACCTCGACCGCGACGGCCGCCAGCTCGTCCGCGCCCATCGACCGGTGGCTGGAGTTCTCCGTGACCACCACCTCCGCGAAGATCGGCTCGAAGGCCTCCAGCACCCCGCGGACGTCCTTGCCCTCGCTCGCGGCCACGACCCCGATCAGCCGGCTGAAGCCGAAGGACTCGGTCACCGCGTCCGCCGTGGCCGCGGCACCCGCCGGGTTGTGCGCCGCGTCCAGGACCACCGTCGGGCTGCGCCGCACGACCTCCATGCGGCCCGGCGAGGTCACCGAGGCGAAGGCCCGCTGCACGGTCTCCAGGTCCAGCACCCGCGCGTGCTCCTGGCCGATCCCGAAGAAGGCCTCGACCGCCGCCAGCGCCACCGCCGCGTTGTGCGCCATGTGGGCGCCGTACAGCGGCAGGAAGATGCCGTCGTACTCCCCGCCCACACCGCGCAGCGTCAGCTGCTGGCCGCCGACGGCGACCTCGCGCGAGACGACGCCGAACTCCATGCCCTCGCGGGCCACCGTGGCGTCGACCTCCACGGCCTTCTTCAGCAGCACCTGCGCCGCGTCCACCGGCTGCTGCGCCAGGATCACGGTCGCGTCCTGCTTGATGACGCCGCCCTTCTCCACGGCGATCTCGCCGGGCGTGGAGCCGAGCCGGTCGGTGTGGTCCAGGCTGATCGGGGTGATCACCGCGACCGAGGCGTCGATGACGTTCGTCGCGTCCCAGCTGCCGCCCATGCCGACCTCGACCACTGCCACGTCCACGGGCGCGTCCGCGAAGGCCGCGTAGGCCATTCCGGTGAGCACCTCGAAGAAGGACAGCCGGAACTCCTCGGCGGCGTCGACCATCTCCACGTACGGCTTGATGTCCTGGTACGTCTCGACGAACCGCTCGGCGCTGATCGGCGCCCCGTCGAGGCTGATCCGCTCGGTGATCGATTGCACGTGCGGGCTGGTGTAGCGCCCGGTGCGCAGCTCGAAGGCGTTCAGCAGGCACTCGATCATGCGGGCCGTGCTCGTCTTGCCGTTGGTGCCGGTGATGTGGATGGAGGGGTACGCCCGCTGCGGCTCGCCCAGCACGTCCATCAGCGCCGCGATCCGCGACACCGACGGTTCCAGCTTGGTCTCGCCCCAGCGGGTGGAAAGCTCCTGTTCCACCTCCAGCAGCGCCTTCGCGGCCTCCGGGTCGACGGGCGGGGCGGGTACCGGGTCGCCCTGGGGCGGTCCGGCCTGGGCGCGCAGGGTACGGCTGCCGGCCTCGATCACCGCCAGGTCGGGGTCGCGGTCGGACTCTTCCGCCACGATCTGGTCGAACTCGTCGAAGGTACCGGCGAGGTCGTCGTTGTCGTCGCGGTCGTGGCTCTCGGGCTGCTGCTCACTCACAGGGCCAGTCTACGGACGGGGACCCCGAGGACTTTCGGCCCGGCCGTTCGGGGACCTTCGGCGGCAAGAGCGGCCGGATCGTTATGCAAGCCTTGCGGGCAGTAGATAGGGGAACAAATGCCGCAGGCCAGCATTAACAAGACGGCTTCCAGCCGCGACATAGCGATAGACCTGGGGACCGCGAACACCCTCGTCTAAGCGCGGGGCCACGGAATCGTCCACGGAATCGTCCTCGATGAGCCGTCCGTGGTCGCCGTCAGAGCGGGCACCACCACCGCCCTGGCCGTCGGGGGCGCTCGGCAGGCTGCTGGTCCCCGCGAAGGCCCAGAACCCTGCCCGGGGAGGGCGTCCGTCAGCCACGCGGCAGCGTGGCCACGACCTCGTACGCGTCCTGCGTGCGGCGCGCCGTCAGGGTCCCGCCCAGGCTGCGGACGCGCTCGGACATGCTCGCCGTGCCGGAGCCCGCCGAGACGGGGGCCCGGCGGCCCGGGGTGCGGGCCGGCAGCGCGTTGCGCACGGCGATCCGCAGCTGCGGTCCGTCGGCCGCGATCGACACGTGGATGGTCTCCCCGTGCGCGTGCTTGGCGGCGTTGGTCAGGCACTCCTGCACCACCCGGTAGACCGCCGCCTGGCGCAGCGGCGAGAGCCCGCGCACCTCCCGGTCCATGGCGAGCCGCACGGGCGATCCCGCCCGCCCGCTCTCCTCGGCCAGCGCGGGCAGCCCGTCCACGCCCGGGGTCGCGGCCCGCTCCCCGCGCTGCACGATGATCTCGTTGAGCACCAGGTGGGCGCGGCGCGCGGTGTCGGCCAACTCCTCGAAATCCGGTCCGTGGGTCGTCTCCCGCGCCCGCACCGACAGCACCTCGGAACGTACCGTCAGCAGGGTCAGCTCCCGCCCGACGAAGTCGTGGACGTCGCGGGCGACGGAGGTGCGCTCCTGCTGGACGGCCTGCAGCACGGCGGACTCGGCCCGCCGGGCGGTGAGCTCCCCCACCAGGTCGTGCCGGTAGGCGGCGATGCCGACCGCCGCGGCGAGCACCCCGATGGGCACGAACAGGCCGAGGAAGCCGCTGAGCGTCTCCGCCTTGTCCGCCGCCCAGCCCGGCACGCAGGAGAACAGGAGCAGCGCGAAGCCGACGTACCCGATGGTGGCCAGGACCGCGGCCCGCCGGCCCCGGTAGCGGCCCACCGAGTACAGCGCGAACTGGATCAGGGTCAGCTCGTGCAGCCATCCGATGAACAGCAGCGCGGCCACGTACGAGATCCAGGGCGTCCGGCGGCGCACCAGGAGGCTCGTGCAGCCCACGGCGAGCACGACGGCGGCGGCGGGCCCGCTCAGCGAGTTGTCGGTGGCGGCCAGTCCCGGCAGGTCGAGGGCCATCAGGCCGAGGCAGCTCAGTGCCGTGAGCACGTCCAGCGCGCGCGGCGATCCGGCCCAGCTCTCGGTGAGCCGGCGGCCGGAGGCCACCCACCGGTGGTACGCCGAGACGAGGGGCTGGACGCGCATGCTCCCCATCTTCCGTGGTCAGTGGATCGGATCGGATCGACGGAGACCGAAAACGCAGTGATTTAGGGCACTTCGGACAGGCCGGAGGCCCCGGCTTCCCGCGACCTTCCGCCCGGCCCCGGACCGGCCGCACCCGGCTGGCCTCGCCGCACTGGCTGGTGCCGCTCGCCGGGTACGCCGTACTGGCCGCGCCGGTCCTGGCGCAGTTCGGCACCCGCCTCCTGTGAGACCGTCCCCCGGACGGGGAACGCATAAGGCGAAGGCCCCCGCGTCGACCGACGGTGCGGGGGCCTTCGCCCTGTGCCTGTTGCCTGCGCCTGCGGACCGTCAGGCGGCGGGCAGCGCGGCCAGCTGGGCCTGGAGGCGCGCGATGTCCGCCTCGGCCTTGGCCAGCCGGCCCTTGATCTTGTCCACGACGTTGTCGGGGGCCTTGGCGATGAACGCCTCGTTCCCCAGCTTCGCCTCGGCCTGCTGCTTCTCCTTCTCGGCGGCGGCCAGGTCCTTGCTCAGCCGCTTGCGCTCCGCCGGGATGTCGATCGTGCCCGACAGGTCGAGCTCGACGGTGGCACCGCCCACCGGGAGGCTCGCGGTGGCCTCGAAGCCCTCGCCCTCCGGCTGCAGGCGCAGCAGCTGGCGGATGGCGGCCTCGTGCAGGCCCAGCGTCGTGCCCGACAGGTCCAGGCGGCCCGGGACCTTCTGCTTGTCGTCGAGGTTCTGCTCCCTGCGGAACCGGCGGACCTCACGGACCAGGCTCTGGACGGCCTCGATCTCGGCCTCGGCGGCCGCGTCACGGAAACCGCTGTCCTTCGGCCAGTCGGCGATCACGAGGGACTCGCCACCGGTCAGCGTGGTCCACAGGGTCTCGGTGACGAACGGGACCACCGGGTGGAGCAGGCGCAGCATGACGTCGAGGACCTCGCCGAGGACCCGGGCGGAGGCCTTGGCCTGCTCGCCGCCCGCGAAGAAGGTCGTCTTCGACAGCTCCACGTACCAGTCGAAGACCTCGTCCCACGCGAAGTGGTAGAGGGAGTCCGACAGCTTCGAGAACTGGTAGTCGTCGTAGAACGCGTCGACCTCGGCCACGGTCTTGTTGAGCCGCGACAGGATCCAGCGGTCGGTCGCCGACATCTCCTCGACGGCCGGCAGCTCGCCCTCGATCGTGGCGCCGTTCATCAGCGCGAAGCGCGTGGCGTTCCAGATCTTGTTGGCGAACTTGCTGGAGGCCTGGACCCAGTCCTCGCCGATCGGGACGTCGACGCCCGGGTTGGCGCCGCGGGCCAGGGTGAAGCGGACGGCGTCGGAGCCGTACCGGTCCATCCAGTCCAGCGGGTTCACCGCGTTGCCGAAGGACTTCGACATCTTCTTGCCGCGCTCGTCACGGACCATGCCGTGCAGGGCGATGGTGTGGAACGGCGGGGTGCCGTCCATCGCGTACAGACCGAACATCATCATCCGGGCGACCCAGAAGAAGAGGATGTCGTAGCCGGTGACCAGGACGGAGTTCGGGTAGAACTTCGCCAGGCTCTCGGTCTGGTTCGGCCAGCCGAGGGTGGAGAAGGGCCACAGGCCCGACGAGAACCACGTGTCGAGGACGTCGGTGTCCTGGGTCCAGCCCTCGCCCGCGGGCGGCTGCTCGTCCGGTCCGACGCAGACGACCTCGCCGTTCGGGCCGTACCAGACGGGGATGCGGTGGCCCCACCACAGCTGGCGCGAGATGCACCAGTCGTGGAGGTTGTCGACCCAGTCGAAGTAGCGCTTCTCCATCTCCTGCGGGTGGATCTTGACCCGGCCGTCGCGGACCGCGTCACCGGCGGCCTTCGCGAGCGGGCCGACCTTGACCCACCACTGCATGGACAGACGCGGCTCAATGGTGGTCTTGCAGCGCGAGCAGTGGCCGACGGAGTGGGTGTACGGGCGCTTCTCGGCGACGATCCGGCCCTCGGCGCGCAGCGCGGCGACGATGGTGGAGCGGGCCTCCAGCCGGTCCAGACCCTGGAAGGGGCCGTGGGCCGTGATGATGGCGTGCTCGTCCATGACGGCGAGGTTCGGCAGGCCGTGGCGCTGGCCGATCTCGAAGTCGTTCGGGTCGTGCGCCGGGGTCACCTTGACGGCGCCGGTGCCGAACTCCGGGTCGACGTGCTCGTCCGCGACGACCGGGATGCGGCGGCCGGTCAGCGGCAGCTCGATCTCGGTGCCGACGAGGTGCTGGTAGCGCTCGTCCTCCGGGTGGACGGCGACGGCGGTGTCGCCGAGCATCGTCTCGGCGCGGGTGGTCGCCACGACGATGGAGGCGTCGCCGTCCCCGTACCGGATGGACACGAGCTCGCCCTCGTCGTCCTGGTACTCGACCTCGATGTCGGAGATCGCGGTGAGGCAGCGCGGGCACCAGTTGATGATGCGCTCGGCCCGGTAGATGAGCTCGTCGTCGTAGAGCTTCTTGAAGATGGTCTGGACGGCCTCGGAGAGGCCCTCGTCCATGGTGAAGCGCTCGCGCGACCAGTCGACACCGTCACCGAGGCGGCGCATCTGGCCGGAGATCTGCCCGCCGGACTCGCCCTTCCACTGCCAGACACGCTCGACGAACGCCTCACGGCCCAGGTCGTGGCGGGACTTGCCCTCCTTGGCGAGCTCGCGCTCGACGACGTTCTGGGTGGCGATGCCGGCGTGGTCCATGCCGGGCTGCCACAGCGTCTCGAAGCCCTGCATGCGCTTGCGGCGGGTCAGGGCGTCGATGAGCGTGTGCTCGAAGGCGTGGCCCAGGTGGAGCGAGCCCGTGACGTTCGGCGGCGGGATGACGATGGTGTACGGCGGCTTCTCGCTCTTCGCGTCGGCCTCGAAATACCCACGCTCTACCCAGCGCTCGTAGAGCTTCCCCTCTACCTCGGCCGGCGTGTACGCGGTCGGCAATTCGGAGTTGGGGCTGCTGGGTGTCTGCGTGTTCTCGGTCACGGGCCACAGTTTACGGCCGTAACAGTCCAGTCATGAAACCGGTAATGAGGGGGCCCGCCGCCCCGGGTGCCATGCGCTTCCGCCAGGATGTGTGGAACGGATAAGCAAAAATGGACAGCCAACCTCATTGGGGGACGCGGGATGAGTTACAACCAGCCAGGGCCCTACGGCCAGCAGCCGCAGCAGCCGGGACCGTACGGGCAGCAGCCGCAGCCGGGTCCGTACGGCCAGCCCGCCCCCCAGCCCAACCCGTACGGCCAGCCCGCCCCGCAGCCGGGCTACGGCTACCCGCAGCAGCCGGGCGTTCCCCCACAGGGCTACCCGCAGCAGCCTCCGACGCCGGCGTACGGCTACCCGCAGCAGCAGGCTCCGTACGGCGGGCAGCCGCCGAAGAAGTCCAAGGCCGGGGTGATCATCGCCGTGGTCGTCGCGGTAGCGGTCGTCGCCGGCGCCGGCTGGTACTTCACGAAGGGCGGCGGCGCGGGCGGCGCCATCGCGGCCGACACCAAGGGCTACAAGCTGGTCGCCCCGGAGTCGGTGGACGACTTCAAGAAGGACCCGAAGTTCGAAGAGAAGCCCTTCACCGACAAGGACAAGAAGGAAGCCGAGTCGGTCGGCGTCAAGAACGCGACCCAGGTGGGCATGAACTACCAGGCCGGCGACCCGAAGAACCCGCTGTCGGCCAAGGGCCTCAACTTCTCCGGTGTCTACGGTGAGGTCAGCGACCCGGAGAAGGCGGTGGACGGATACTTCGCCATGGCCAAGCTGAACGCCTCCAAGGACGGCAAGTCGGAGGTGCAACTCGTCGGCAGCCCCAAGACGATGAACCCGGCGGGCTTCAAGGGCGCCGTCATGAAGTGCCAGGACATCAAGTTCACCTCGAAGGACACCAGCACCAAGGGGCCCAAGGAGGCCACGCTGCCGTTCTGCATCTGGGGTGACTACAGCACCCTGGCCATGGTCAGCGCCTCGGACGTGGCGTCCATCCTCGCCGGCAAGCCGGGCTACACCCAGGAGCAGGCCGCGGAGCTCGCCGCGAAGCTCTACAACACCGCCCGCGTCAAGAAGTAGCGGCGCGGCAGGACATGCAGAAGGGGCGCCCCCCGGCCGGGGGGCGCCCCTTCTGCATGCCGCTCTGCGGACTACGCGGACTTCTCTTGCGGGCCCTGGTCCTTCGGGACGATCCTCGGGACCAGCGTCGGGTTGACGTTGGAGCGGACCACGTCGGAGGTGATGACCACGCGGGCCACGTCCTTGCGGGACGGGACCTCGTACATCACCGACATGAGGACCTCTTCCATGATGGCGCGCAGGCCGCGCGCGCCGGTCTGGCGGAGGATCGCCTGGTCGGCGATGGCCTCGAGGGCCTCGCGCTCGAAGTCCAGCTCGACGCCGTCGAGTTCGAACAGCCGCTGGTACTGCTTCACCAGGGCGTTGCGCGGCTCGATCAGGATCTGGAGCAGGGCCTCGCGGTCCAGGTTGTGCACGGAGGTCAGCACGGGGAGGCGGCCGATGAACTCGGGGATCATCCCGAACTTCACCAGGTCCTCCGGCATGACCTCCTGGAACTGGTCGCTGGCCTCGATCTCGCGCTTCGAGCGGATCGTCGCCCCGAAGCCGATGCCCTTGGCGCCCGCACGCGACTCGATGATCTTCTCCAGGCCGGCGAAGGCGCCGCCCACGATGAAGAGCACGTTCGTCGTGTCGATCTGGATGAACTCCTGGTGCGGGTGCTTCCGGCCGCCCTGCGGCGGGACGGAGGCGGTCGTGCCTTCCAGGATCTTCAGGAGGGCCTGCTGTACGCCCTCACCGCTCACGTCGCGCGTGATCGACGGGTTCTCGCTCTTGCGGGCCACCTTGTCGATCTCGTCGATGTAGATGATCCCGGTCTCGGCCTTCTTGACGTCGTAGTCGGCGGCCTGGATCAGCTTCAGCAGGATGTTCTCGACGTCCTCGCCGACGTACCCGGCCTCCGTCAGCGCCGTCGCGTCGGCGATGGCGAACGGGACGTTCAGCATGCGGGCGAGGGTCTGCGCGAGCAGCGTCTTGCCCGAACCCGTGGGGCCCAGCAGCAGGATGTTGGACTTCGCGAGCTCGATCGCGTCGTCCCGGCCCTGCGCGCCGCCGTTCTCGCCCGCCTGGACCCGCTTGTAGTGGTTGTAGACCGCCACGGAGAGCGCCTTCTTCGCCGGCTCCTGGCCGACGACGTAGCTCTCCAGGAACTCGTAGATCTCACGGGGCTTGGGGAGTTCCTCCCACCGGACCTCGGAGGTCTCCGCGAGTTCTTCTTCGATGATCTCGTTGCAGAGGTCGATGCACTCGTCGCAGATGTACACACCGGGTCCTGCGATGAGCTTCTTCACCTGCTTCTGGCTCTTTCCGCAGAACGAGCACTTGAGCAGGTCGCCGCCGTCACCGATGCGTGCCACGAGGTGCTTCCCCTTCGCCTGGGAGACGCCTGGTTCAGCGCTCCTGGTGCCTCATATCCGACGGTACCTTGCCGGGGGCCCCATGCGGGGCCCCCTTGACGTGGTTCACATCGCCGAATCCGGCGGCGGTTCCACGCCAACTGGCGGCAAGGATCAGTGCGAACTCTTGCGGGTGGAGATGATCTGGTCGATCAGGCCGTACGCGAGCGCGTCCTCGGCCGTCAGGATCTTGTCGCGCTCGATGTCGTCGCGGATCTTCTCGATCGGCGTCGTCGAGTGCTTGGCCAGCATGGTCTCCAGCTGGTCGCGCATGCGCAGGATCTCGTTGGCCGCGATCTCGAGGTCCGAGAGCTGCTCACGGCCGGTGCCGCCGGACGGCTGGTGGATCAGCACGCGGGCGTTCGGCAGGGCCATGCGCTTGCCGGGGGTGCCGGCGGCGAGCAGGACCGCGGCGGCGGAGGCCGCCTGGCCCATGCAGACCGTCTGGATGTCCGGCTTCACGAACTGCATCGTGTCGTAGATCGCCGTCAGCGCGGTGAAGGAGCCGCCGGGGCTGTTGATGTAGATCGAGATGTCGCGGTCCGGGTCCATCGACTCCAGGCACAGCAGCTGCGCCATGACGTCGTTGGCGGAGGCGTCGTCGATCTGCACACCGAGGAAGATCACGCGCTCCTCGAAGAGCTTCGCGTACGGGTCGTACTCGCGCACGCCCTGCGAGGTGCGCTCCACGAAGCGCGGGATGACGTAGCGGTTGTCCACCTGCGGGCCGGTGTAGAGGCCGCTCGCGGAGAAGTTGTTCTGCATCTGGGTGTTCACCATCCTGGTGGCGTTCTGCGGGCTGTCGACTGCTGGGTACTGACGGTGGTGCCGGGATCAGGCCCCGGTGCCGCCGCCGCCCGGAACGTTGGACGCGGCCGAGATGATCTCGTCGATGAGGCCGTACTCCTTGGCCTCCTCGGAGGTGAACCAGCGGTCACGGTCACCGTCGCGAATGATCGCCTCGACGGTCTGGCCCGAGTGGAACGCGGTGATCTCGGCCATCCGCTGCTTGGTGCGCAGCAGGTACTGGGCCTGGATCTTGATGTCCGACGCGGTGCCACCGATACCGGCGGAGCCCTGGTGCATCAGGATGTCGGTGTTCGGCAGGGCGAAGCGCTTGCCCTTGGCGCCACCGGTGAGCAGGAACTGCCCCATCGAGGCCGCCATGCCCATGCCGATGGTCACGACGTCGTTGGGGATGTACTGCATGGTGTCGTAGACGGCCATGCCGGCCGTCACGGAGCCACCGGGGCTGTTGATGTAGAGGTAGATGTCCTTCTCCGGCTCGGCGGCCAGGAGCAGGAGCTGTGCGGTGATCTTGTTCGCGATGTCGTCGTCAACCTGCTGGCCGAGGAAGATGATGCGCTCGCCGAGCAGCCGGTTGTAGACATGGTCGCCGAGGCCGCCACCGATGGACGGCTCACCCGCGGCGTAAGGCTTCAGATTCGTCACGTATCCACCTGCTCGTCTCCGACGGCCATGTGCCGTCTCAGCGTCTCGTTCTGGGGCGCGGTCCGGCCGGTGCGGACGAGTCCGCCGGCGTCCGGGTACTCACGTGCCCTCGTATTCATGGACCCTAACGCGCAGGTCGGACAACGCCATCCCGCTTCCCGAACTGTTCGCTCGGAGCGCAAGGTCCCGAGGCCTTTCGGGCGCCATGCCGAAGGGCCCGGACGCGGCTGCGTACGGGCCCTTCGGGGCACTGCTCAGTGGGCTCCGCCCGGGGTGTTACTTGGCCTCGTCGGCCTTGACCTCGTCGTCACCCTCGACGGCGGCCTCGGCGGCCTCGACGGCCGTCTCGACCTCGTCCTCGTCGTCGGAGAGGTCCACGACGTCACCGTTGGTGTCGACGACCTTGGCGGCCTCGACGACGACCGCGAGGGCCTTGCCGCGGGCGACCTCGCCGACCAGCATCGGGACCTGGCCACCCTCGACGACCGCCTGGGCGAACTGGTCGGGGGACATGCCGGAGGACTGGGCACGGCGCATGAGGTGCTCGGTGAGCTCCTCCTGGTTGACGCCCAGCTTCTCCTTGTTGACCAGCGCGTCGAGGACGAACTGGGTCTTGATGCCCTTGATCGCCTGCTCGGAGGTCTCGGCGTCGAACTCCTCGACCGTCTTGCCCTGGAACTCCAGGTACTTCTCGATGGTCAGACCCATCTGGCCGAGCTGGTGGTGCTCCAGGTTGTGCTTGCGGGTCTGGACCTCGTCCGCGAGGAGCTTCTCGGGGATCGGGACCTCGACGAGCTCCAGCAGCTTCTCCAGGACGCGCTCCTGGGCCTGCGTGGCCTGGTCGTACTGCTTCATGTTCTCGAGGCGCTTGCGGCTGTCCGCCTTGAGCTCCTCAAGGGTGTCGAACTCGCTCGCCATCTGCGCGAACTCGTCGTCCAGCTCCGGGAGCTCCTTGGCGGAGACCTTGGTGACCTTGACGGTGACCTCGGCGTCCTTGCCCTCGGCGGAGCCGCCCTTCAGCTGGGAGGTGAAGGTGGCCTCGCCACCGGCCTCCAGGCCCGTGACGGCCTCGTCGATGCCCTCGAGGAGCTCGCCCGAGCCGATGGTGTACGAGACGTCGGAGGCGACGCCGTCGGGCAGCACCTCGCCGTCGACCTTGGCCTCCAGGTCGATGGTGACGACGTCACCGTCGGCGGCGGCGCGCTCGACGTCCTTGGTGGAGCCGAAACGGCCGCGCAGCTGCTCGACCGACTTCTCGACGTCCTCGTCGGAGACCTCGATGGCGTCGACCTCGACCTCGATGCCGGAGTAGTCCGGGATCTCGATCTCGGGACGGACGTCGACCTCGGCGGTGAAGGCCAGCAGCTCGCCGTCCTTCAGCTCCGTGATGTCCACCTCGGGCTGGCCCAGCGGGTTCAGGTCGGCCTCGTTGACGGCCTCGGTGTAGAACTTCGGGAGGGCGTCGTTGACGGCCTCCTCCAGCACCGCACCGCGGCCGAAGCGCTGGTCGATGACGCGGGCCGGGATCTTGCCCTTGCGGAAGCCCTTCACCGTGACCTGCTGGTTGATCTTCTTGTACGCCGCGTCGAGGCTGTCCTTGAGCTCCTCGAAGGGCACCTCAACAGTGAGCCGAACCCGAGTCGGGTTCAGGGTCTCCACGGCGCTCTTCACGGTTCGGTCTCCTTGTGGCTGACTTCTGGGGGATCTGCCGTCTCGCTGAGATGCAGCGGTTCAGCGGACTTCGGCCCGGTACATCAGACACACGGGCACGCAGCTTGCATAGTAGCCGCAAGCGGCAATCAGCCCACAACGCGATCTTGTGGAGACACTGCTGTTGGTCGGGGTGGCCGGATTCGAACCGACGACCTTCCGCTCCCAAAGCGGACGCGCTACCAAGCTGCGCCACACCCCGTCGGTGCGACACGTAGGGTACATGCCCGGAGACCCTCTGATGTGCGGGGTTTCCCGATGCGTTTCGGGCTCGTCCGGCGCGCGGGCGCGAAATGTGGTGTGCGCTCCCCCTGCGCGACCCGCTAGGATGCTGTCCGTGCCGCGGTCCCGGACCGTCGGCGCGCGCGTTGCGGGTGTAGCTCAATGGTAGAGCACTAGTCTTCCAAACTAGCTACGCGGGTTCGATTCCCGTCACCCGCTCTGAAGCACAGAGGGCCAGGTCAGAGGACGTTTCCTCGACCTGGCCCTTCGTCATTCCCGGGGCCCCGATCAGCTCCGCGTGCCCCCTGCGTGCCCCTTGCGCTGCGGATCTTCCTTCGTGCCCTTGGGCTCTTCCGGCCCTTCTTCACGAGCCCGCTCAGCGCGTCGGCGATCAGCCGGTCCCGGCCGGCGCTCGCGTGCTGGTGGATGAGTGCGGCGCGGGCGGTGCTGTGTCCCCTGCGCGTCGTCAACTCGCGTGTGCTGGCCCGTTGACGCGGCGAGCGTGTTGCCCGTGCGCCGGAGATCGTGAAAGTGCAGCCCCTTGAGCCCGGCTTCCCGACACGCCTTGTGCCACAGCCGGTTGAAGTGGCTCCGGCGCGGTGTCGTCCCCTTGGCGCCGACGAAGACACGCCCATCGGCGCCGGCCGGCTCAACGTCCCGCCGCTGGAGGCCGATCAGCTCACCCCAGCACAGGCCGAGGAACCCGGCCACGAGGACGAGGGCACGGTAGCCCGGCTGGATCGCCTCCGCCGGCGCGTAGACCTCCTTGAGGACGGCTCGTCCGGCCTCGTTCTGGAGCGTGACGACTCGCTCTCAGCAGCTCCGCCGAAGTCCGCCGCTGATCCGCACCTGCGGGACGAACCCAGCCGCCCCTGGTGAACGGGGTCCGGGGGCGAAGCCCCAGGACATTTTGTTCCCGCACCTCAGCAAAGCTGCTCAGGGCCTGCTCTCGAAGTCGGGTGTCAGGTTGTGCCAAGATCGCGGGATGCTGCGACTCACCGATTTCATCATCGACTGCCCGGACACGATGAAGCTGGCAGCTTTCTACTCCGAGGTGACGGGCCGTCCGATCAAGGAAGGCAGCTCTGAGGACTGGGCTGGCATCCGGTTCGGCGAGATCGAGCTGGCATTCATCCGGGTGGACGACTACCGCGCTCCGCAGTGGCCCGACAGCGAGCACCCCAAGCAGTTCCACCTCGACTTCGAAGTGGACGAGATCGAGTCCGAGCAGCGCCGCGTCCTCGACCTCGGCGCGACGCTGAGGCAGGACTTCATCGGCCCCAACGGCTACGGCTGGCAGGTCTACACCGACCCGTTCGGCCACCCCTTCTGCCTGTGCCGCAACAAGGGCGTCATCTGGACCGATCAGGGCCCGGTTTGGCCCAAGCGCGACTAAGCGGCTTCGACGTTGCCGACCGTCGGATCCGGTCGCGATGCGGTAGCGATGTGCCGCAACCTCAAGCCGCTCCCCGAAGCCCGGATCACCTGCCTGCTGAGCGACCTGGCGGCCCGGATCGACGCCAGCCGCATCGCCCTCGCAGCAACGGGCAACCAGCTCGGCAGGAGTTGCCGACGCGGCCGCTCAGGTCTCGAACACGCCCAGCCGTTCCCCCACGGCGAGCGCCACTGAGGCAGCCACCAGCACGAAGATGCCGAGGCCGCCGAGTACGTACGTCACCCATGGCATCGCTTGCCGCAAGCGGCCGGATCCCTCACGCCCACGCGCGACCCGGAAACGCCGGAGGAACAAAGCCACGCCCACCAGGCAGAGGGCCGCACCCCCGAGCTGCATCAGCTTCAGACCCCAGTGGAGAAGGGCGAGAAGCACGGTCGAGATCAGCAACCCCACAGCCGCGCCACTCCCTCTCTTCCACCGGTGATCATGGACCCGGACTCCCGGGCTCGGACTCCCGGGCTCGGACTCCCGGGCTCGGACTCCGGGCCGCAACCGAATGCCAGGGTGGGTCCGGAGCACCGCGGGCACAGCGCCCGCAGCCGAGAGTACCGCCGCGTACCTTGCCGGCTGACGGCCTCACCCTCAGAACCGACCACCCGAGAGGACCCCGCAGCTGATGTCCATATGGCCTTCGATCGTTGCCGTACTCGGCACCCTCGCCGGTGCCCTGACGGCCGGACTCCTCCAGCACCGTTCGGCACGCACCGCGCGCGCCGAGGAGCGCGCCGTCAGCCACCGCCAGGACCAGCTCGGCGCCGTCACCGACTTCGCGGCCGCCCTGGACGCGCACCGCTCGGCGATGTTCCATCGGGAGCGGCTGACCATGACCGAGGCGGGCGCCGAACACCAGCTGGACGCTCAGACGAAGTCCCACGACACCCGGGCGGCGATCACCGCGCCCCACATCCGCCTTCAGGTCCTGGTCCCCGAGCTGGCCGGCCCCGCCCAGCAGGCCGCGGATGCCACGTACGCGCTGCGCAAGGCCACCGACAGGGCCGAGCTGGACGCGCGGCGGCAGGCGGCCAAGGAAGCGTCCGCCGCCTTCATCGCCGCGGCCGCCACGCTGCTGAGCCCCGACCACCGCTGACCGAGGGCGGCAACCGGCACCGGAAGGCGAGTGGGAAGGTGCAGGTCAGTGGCGTGGCTGGGCGGCTCAGAGCTTGATGTTGGAGATCATCGTCGCGAGGGAGTTGAGGAAACGGTTCACGTCGTCCGCGATCGAGCTGGACGCCAGGAAGAAACCAAAGAGGGCCGCGACGATGGCGGGGCCCGTCTTGATGTGGTTGCCGCGGATCAGCACCACCAGGATGACCGCCAACAGAACCACCACTGACAGCGAAATGGCCACTACTGATCACACCTTCGGTCGTCCCCTGGTCGGCCCGGGGCGCACGGCCGCGCACACCCCCACATGGACCATCCTCCCACCAACGGGCCCCGGCTATCCGTCCCGTGGCGAATCGCCGTGCTTCCGTTTCCGCCCACCACATGTGCGCCGGGCATGTTTCGGGCGCGGGGCCCGGGTTACGGGGCGGTGAGACCGAGCAGGGACCGGACATACGCGTACTTCGCGGACAGCCGCTCGCGCGTGGGGTCGTCCAGTACGGAGAGGCGCACGGGGTCGGCGTTGTGCGCCAGGTCGGCCTCCTTGACGAGGAGGGCGCCGGGGGTGGCGAGGATGCGGGCCGTGTACTGCTCGACCGGTTCGCCGGGGCGCTTGGTGACCGCGAGGACCATGTCCTTCACGTGCTGCGGCAAGGCGGCGGAATCCAGCCAGGTGAGGCTGAGGGCCTCGTCCTCGATCGCGTCGTGGAGCCAGGCCGCCGCCTGCTGTTCGGGGCTGCCGCCGCGCAGGCGGACCCCCTCGGCGACGGCCGCGAGGTGCTCGGCGTACGGCCTGCCGGCCTTGTCGGTCTGGCCCTCGTGCGCCGTGCGCGCCAAGGCCTCGACCTCCACGAGTGTCAGGGGACGGCTGGTCATGCGATCTCCCTCGCTGCTGTGCCGAGGGCCTCGGCGGCCCGGCGTACGTCCGCCTGCGTGGTACGCCAGTTGGAGAACGCGGCGCGCAGGGCGGGGGTTCCACCGTAGACGGTCGGGGTGACGAAGACCTTGGCGGCCGCGGCCTCGCGCAGGGCGGTGAGCCGGGCGGGGGTGGGGTCGGCGGCGAGGGTGAAGCAGACGACGTTGAGGCGGACCGGGGCGAGGAGGGTGAAGGCGGGGTCCTCCTCCAGCGCGGCGCCCAGGGCGCGGGCGCAGGCGATGTCGCGTTCGACGATCTCGCGGTGGCCGTGGCGGCCGTACGCGCGGAGCGTGAACCAGGCGGCGAGGGCGCGCAGCCGGTGGGAGTTCTCCGGGGTGAGGTGGACGAGGTCGGGGTGGTCGCCGAGGGGGCCGAGGTAGGCGGCGGAGTTCTGGAAGACGCGGGCCTGGAGGTCTTGGCGGCGGGTGAACTGGACGGCGCTGTCGTAGGGGACGTTGAGCCACTTGTGCAGGTCGACGCAGAGGGAGTCGGAGGCGTCGAGGCCGGCGGCGAGGTGCGCGTGGTCCGGTGAGAGGGCGGCGAAGGCGCCGAACGCGGCGTCGGTGTGCAGCCAGAAGTCGTGGCGTTCGCGCAGGGCGGCGATGGCGGGGAGGTCGTCGAAGTCGACGGTGTTGACGGTGCCCGCGTTGGCGACGACCACGGCCGGGCCGGGGGTGCCGGCGAGCGCGCGGTCCAGGGCGGCCGGGTCCACGGCCTCGCGGCCGGGCAGGGTCGGGACCGTGACGAGGGAGCGGCGGCCCAGGCCGAGGACCGAGAGGGCCTTGCCGATCGAAGAGTGCGGGGCGCCGGAGAGCACGCGGACCGCGCCGAGGGCGGCGACGCCGTCCTCGGCCGGGGAGACGCCGAGGCGTTCGCCGAGCCATTCGCGGGCGATGGCGAGGCCGGTGGTGTTGGACATGGTGGCGCCGCTGACGAAGGTGCCGGTGTGGGCGGCGGAGAGGTGGAAGAGCTCGCGCAGCCAGCCGACGGTCTCGCGTTCGAGGTCCTGGCCGGCGCCGTCGAGGGCGGAGTTGGAGTTCTGGTCGTGGGCGGCGGTGAGCCAGTCCCCGGCGAGGGCGGCGGGGGTGGCTCCGCCGGTGACGAAGCCGAGGTAGCGGGGGCCGGCGGAGGCCGAGAGCCGCGGCTCCCAGCGCGCGCGGAAGGCGGCGAGGGCGGCGTCCGCGCCGGTGCCGTGCTCGGGGAGGGGCTCGGGGTCGGATCCGGGGTCGAGGGGCTTGCCGCCGGGCGGTACGACGGGCGGTACGACGGGACGCGCGTCGAGGGACGCGAGCGCGTCGGTGGCGGCGCGGCGGGTGGCGTCGAGCAGGTCGGGGAGCCGGGCGAGGTCGGCGGCGAGCGTGCGGTCCATGGGGGCACGGTAGGCGCGCCGCGCCCTGCCGGGGCGGGCCAATCCGCGCGAATTGGCCCACGCGTCGCCGCCGCCGGCCTGGCCGGCCCACGAGAAACGGCCCGCCGGCCGGACCCCGCGTGGTCCGGCGGCCCACGGGCGCGGCGGGCGCGGGCAGCACGGGCCGGGCGGGCCGGGCGGGCAGCACGAGCCGGGCGGGCAGCGCGGGCAGCGCGGGCAGCGCGGGCAGCGCGGGCAGTGCAGGCAGCGCGGGCAGTGCAGGCGGGTCGGGCAGTGCAGGCGGGTCGGGCAGCGCAGGCTGAACGGACACCGCTGGCGGGTCGGGCAGCGCAGGCTGAACGGACAGCATGGGGGGGCGGGCAGCAGGGGCAGCGGGGGCGTCTCCTCGGGCGCCGAACGTGACGAGGGGTCGGAGAGCTGGGCGGAAGTGCGTTCGGCGCCCTGCGGGGATCACCCCGACACACACCCGACCCGCCGAAACCGCCCTGGGGGTCGGAGCCTCCTGCCTGGTCCCACGGGAACCGGTTGGGGCCTCTGTGATGGCGGGGCGTCGTAGGCTCGGCGGATGGTCGCGAAGCGGTGGATGGGTGGCGTTGTCGGGGGCGTGGTCGTGGCGGGGGTGCTGGCGGGGTGCAGTACGCCGCCGGCGCCGCGGGCCGCGCCGGGGCCGACCTCCGGGCCGCAGGTCAGACCCACGCAGCAGGGCACGGAGGCGAGACCGAACCCCAACTCGCCCACCCCGGAGCCCACGCCTGACGGCAAGTGCCCCGAGGGCGGGGTCCGGCTCGTCGAGACGGGCGGGGACGCGGCGATGGGGCTGCGGGTGGAGGGCTTCCAGCTGGTCAACTGCGGTACGGAGCCCTACGTACTGGAGGGCTACCCGGAGGTGTCGCTGCGGGACAGCCGCAACGATCCGCTGGAGGTCACGGTGGAGCACGGCGCGGAGGGGATCACCACGGGCGTGCCGAACATCGACGCGGCCCCGGAGCGGGTGACGCTGGCGCCGGGACAGGCCGCGTCGTGGTCGGTGGTGTGGCGCAACCTCGTCACCGACGCGACGGTGACGGCCACGACGGTGCCGGTGCTGGAGATCGCGCCCCGCCCCGGAGCGCCCCGGCTGTGGATGCGGCTGGCCCGGCCGTTCGACCTAGGGAACACCGGGAAGCTGGGGATCGGCCCGTGGACGGCGGTGACCCGGTGATCGTCTGGCTCAACGGGCCCTTCGGGGGCGGCAAGACGCAGACGGCGTACGAGGTGCACCGGCGGCTGCCGGGAAGCGTCGTGTGCGATCCCGAGCACGTCGGGTTCGGGCTGCACCGGATGCTGCCGCCGGCGCTGCGCGGCGATTTCCAGGACCTTGCGGCCTGGCGCCAAGGGGTGTTCGAGGTGCTGGACCTCGCGGCGCGGCGGCATCCGGGCGTGGTGCTGGTGCCGATGACGGTCACGGAGCCGGCCTATTTCGCGCAGACCGTGGGGCGGCTGCGCGAACAGGGGCACGACGTACGGCATTTCGCGCTGCTGGCACAGCGGGAGACGGTGCTGCGGCGGCTGCGGGAACGCGGATTGGGCCGCGGGCTGAAGCGGGACAGCTTCGCGGTGGCCCGCCTGGACGGGTGCCTGGAGGCGCTGCGCGCGCCCGAGTTCGCGCAGCACGTGACCACCGACCGGCTGACCGTGTCCGAGGTCGCCGACAGGGTGGCCGCCTCGGCTGGGCTGGACCTGGCCCCGAACACCGACGGCGCGTTGCGGGGGCGGATCCGGCGCGCGCTGATCGGCGTGCGGCACATCCGCTTCGACTAGGCCGTCTGATTCAGCCCCGAACCCCGCTCCTCAAACGCCGATTGTGCGGCGGACGGTGTGGCGCGGCTCAAAGGAGACGCCCCGGCGCGCGCCCGCCCCCGGCACAACCGGCCCCCACCCGACCCCGCCCAAGCGGCGCAGCCAACCGGCCCCCACCCGCTCGGCCCCGGCGCAGCCCGACCCGGCCCGAGCGGCGCAGCCAACCGGCACAACCGGCCCCCACCCGACCCCGCCCGAGCGGCGCAGCCGACCGGCGCCCCGTGCCCGGCTAGGCCGCCGCGGGAGCGGGGGTGCGGTGGGGTGTGAGGGTCGTCATGCGGGCCGCGATGGTCGTGGCGGGGCTGCGCGGGAGGTGGTCCGCGATCAGGCCGTCGGCGAGGAAGAGCACCTGGTCGGCGTGGGCGGCGGCGGCCGGGTCGTGGGTGACCATGACGACGGTGGCGCCGAGCGCGTCCACGGCGTCCCGGAGCAGCCCGAGGACCTCGGCCGCGGTGGTGGTGTCGAGGGCGCCGGTGGGTTCGTCGGCGAAGACCACGTCGGGCCGGGTGACCAGGGCCCGGGCGAGGGCCACGCGCTGCTGCTGGCCTCCGGACAGTTCGGCGGGGCGCCGGCCGCCCTTGCCCTCCAGGCCGACGCGCGCGAGCAGGTCGGCGGCGCGGGCCCGGCCCTGGTGCGCGGACCGGCTGCCGGCGAGGCGCATCGGGAGCAGCACGTTCTGCTCGACGGTCAACGACGGCAGCAGGTTGAAGGCCTGGAAGACGAAGCCGAGGCGGCTGCGGCGGAGCTCGGTGAGCTCGTTCTCGTTCATGCCGGTGATCTCGGTGCCGCCGAGGCGGACGGAGCCCTCGGTGGGCAGGTCGGGTCCGGCGGCGCACTGCAGGAAGGTGGACTTGCCGGAGCCGGAGGGGCCCATCACGGCGGTGAAGCTGCCGCGCGGCAGGCTGAGGTCGATCCCGCGCAGTGCGTGCACGGTGGCGGCCCCCCGGCCGTACTCGCGCCGTACGCCGCGCAGCTCGACGGCGGCCGCGCCGTCGTACGCCGCCTGCGCGCTCTCGCGCCGGCGCCCGCTCCGTCGGAGCCCCATGGTGTGCCGCCTTTCGCCGTGGCCTTGATCGTGGTTGCGACGCTACGGATCACGGGGGCGGCCGGCCATGGCGCGGCCCGGCGCAGCGGTGGTGGGGCAAACCCCACCCCGTTCAGGCGGAGCGGCGGATGAGGAGCAGGGCGCGGTCGTCGTTGACGTCCTTGGCGACCTTCTCGATGAGGTGCCAGGCGGCGCCCTCCCAGCCGGCGGCGACGTAGCGGTCGGCCTCGCCGGTGAGGCGGTCGATGCCCTCGCTGATGTCGCGGTCGGAGGTCTCGACGAGGCCGTCGGTGAAGAGCATCAGGACGTCGCCGTGGCGGAGGTTGCCGCGGGCGGGGGTGAATTCGGCGCCGTCGTAGACGCCGAGCAGCGGGCCCTCGCCGGACTTCTCCTGCCAGCGGCCGGTGCCCGCGGAGAGTTGGAGGGCGGGGAGGTGGCCGGCCGAGAGGAGTTCGTAGTCGCCGGTCTGCAGGTCGAGGACGAGGTGGATGGAGGTGGCGAAGCCCTCGTCCCAGTCCTGGCGGAGCAGGTAGCCGTTGGCGGCGGGCAGGAAGCCGTGCGGGGGCAGGGCGCCGAGGAGTCCGCCGAAGGCGCCGGACAGCAGCAGGGCCCGGGAGCCCGCTTCCATGCCCTTGCCGGAGACGTCGGTGAGGACGATCTCCAGGGTGCGGCCGCCGTTGGTGCGGGCCGCGACGACGAAGTCGCCGGAGAAGGACTGGCCGCCGGCCGGGCGCAGGGCCATCTCGCGGTGCCAGCCGCGCGGCAGGGCGGGCAGTTTGCTCTGGACGCGGATCCGCTCGCGCAGGTCGAAGAGCATGGTGCCGCCGCGCCGCCAGGGCACGCCGACGCGGCTGCGGAACTGGGCGATGACCAGTCCGAAGAACCCGCAGGCGGCGACGACGAGGACGGTTCCGGGGGTGACGCGCGCCGGGCCCTGGGTGTAGGGGCCGAGCACGAGGGCCTCGACGATCAGGGCGGCCGCGGAGGCGGCGTACAGGCCGAGCAGGCTGGCGGGGCGCAGCAGCAGTCCGCCGGCGACGATCGGCAGGACGAGCGCCGACGGCGAGAACCAGACGGGCAGCATCATCGTGCCGCAGGCGATGGCGGGGACGGTCAGGAGGAGCCCGGCGAAGGCGAGCCAGTCGGAGGCGTCGCCGCGGAAGTAGTCGACCGCGGATTTGCGCAGGGCGGTGCGGCCCCGGTGCGACAGCATGCGCATCCGGGCCATGAGGGATTCCACGCGTGCTCCGGCCATTGCTTCGGGACCCTATCCATCCTGGCTGTGGATGCGCAGGGGTACCCCCGGACCCGGGGCCCGTCGGCGCTCGAAAACACTTCGACCGAGACGGAATGCCCTGATAGGGATGGCCGTATGGCTCTTGAGATGCGCGTATTACAGGCTGATGAGTGGGATGTCTGGTACGACCACCTGGAACTGGCGTTCGGCGGTGTGCCCGAGTCCCCCGAAGAGCGGAACCTCTACAAGGCGCTGACGGAAGCGGAGCGCTCGCTCGGTGTCTGGGACGGCGCCTCGTGCGTCGGCTCGGCCGGCGCCTTCAGCTTCCGCGTCTCGGTGCCGGGCGGGGCGGTCGTCCCCGCGGCCGGGGTCACGATGGTGGGCGTCTCCCCCACGCACCGCCGGCGCGGGGTGCTCAGCTCCCTGATGCGGCGGCAACTGGACGACATCCGGGCGGGTGGCGAACCTATCGCCGTGCTGACGGCCTCGGATCCGGCGATCTACGGGCGGTTCGGCTACGGCACCGCGACGTACGCCCTGGACGTGGACATCGACACGACCCGGGTACGGCTCTGCGTGCCGCCGGGCACGGACGAGGTGCGGCTGCGCCTCGTCGATCCGTCGGCGGCGCTGGCCGACTGCGAGCGGGTGTACGCGGCCCTGGTCCCGCGGCGGCCGGGCATGCCGGCCCGGCAGCCGGGCTGGGAGGGGCAGCCGCTGCTGGACCCGGCCGGGTCGCGCTCCGGCGCGTCGCCGCTGAAGTGCGTGGTCGCCGAGCGGGCGGACGGCGAGGTGGTCGGGTACGCGCGCTACCGGGTGAGGGCCGACTGGAGCCGGTCCGGCTCGGACGGCAAGGTCGAGGTGAGCGACCTCGACGCGCTGGATCCGGCGGCGTGCGCGGCGCTGTGGCGCTACCTCTTCTCGATCGACCTGACCTGGAGCGTGCGGGCGTCCCGGCGGCCGGTGGACGATCCGGTGCTGCACCTGGTCACGGACGTGCGGCGGTCGCAGCCGCGGGTCCGGGACTCGTTGCACCTGCGGCTGGTGGACCTGGCGGCGGCGCTGGAGGCGCGGACGTACGGGGCTCCGATGGACGTGGTCCTGGAGGTCGGGGACGCCTTCTGCCCGTGGAACGCGGGGCGGTGGCGGCTGGTCGCGGACGCCAGGGGCGCCGCCCGCTGCACGCGGACCGAGGAGCCGGCGGACCTGGAGCTGTCGGTCCGGGAGCTCGGTTCGGCGTACTTGGGCGGTTTCACCCTCGCCTCGCTCGCCGCGGCCGGCTTCGTGCGCGAGCTGCGTCCGGGCGCGCTGACGGAGGCCTCGCGCGCCTTCGCCGGGGACGTGGCCCCGTGGCTCCCGCACGGCTTCTAGTACCGGTTCCGGTACCGGGGCCGGTCTAGCGCTGCTGGCAGGTCGGGCACCAGAAGAGGTTGCGGGCGGCGAGGTCGGCGGTGCGGATCTCGCCACCGCAGATGTGGCAGGGCAGGTTGGCCCTGCGGTAGACGTACACCTCGCCACCGTGGTCGTCCACGCGCGGCGGCCGGCCCATCGCCTCGGGCAGGTGCTCGTCGCGGACCGTGTCGATGCGGTTGTTCCGTACGCCCTCGCGCATCAGGGCGGCCAGGTCCGCCCACATGGCGTCCCATTCGGCGCGGGTGAGGTCCTTGCCGGCGCGGTACGGGTCGATGCCGTGCCGGAAGAGGACCTCGGCGCGGTAGACGTTGCCGACGCCCGCGACGATCTTCTGGTCCATCAGCAGGGCGGCGACGGTGGTGCGGGACCGGGAGATCCGCTTCCAGGCCCGCTCGGGGTCGTCGTCCGGGCGCAGCGGATCGGGGCCGAGCCGTTCGTGTATCGCCTTCTTCTCGCCCTCGCCGATCAGCGCGCAGGCGGTGGGTCCGCGCAGGTCGGCGTAGTGCTCCTCGTTCAGCAGGCGCAGCCGGACCGTGTCGGTGGCGGGCGGGGCCGGGGCGGGGCCGAAGCCGAGCTTGCCGAAGAGTCCGAGGTGGATGTGGATCCAGGCGTCGCCCAGTTCGAGGAAGAGGTGCTTGCCGTGCGCCTCCGCGCCTTCCAGTGCGCGCCCGTCGAGCAGGGCCGCGCTCTCGGCGAAGCGGCCCTGGGGGCTGCTCACGCGGACCGGGCGGGCGGCGAACCGCTCGGTGTGGTCCTGGGCGAGTCGGTGGATCGTATGCCCCTCGGGCACGGCGGACTCCTGAGAAGAATGAAAACGGCCGTGCCACCCCAGGAGGGAGCGGCACGGCCGGAAGCGGGATCAGCCCTGCGGGTGGTGGGCCGGGATGGGGGGGAGCTCGCCGGTCTGCTCGTAGGCGGTGAGCATGTCGATGCGGCGGGTGTGCCGCTCCGCGCCGGAGTACGGGGTCTTCAGGAAGGTGTCGATGAAGCTGACGACCTCGTCCTGGGTGTGCATGCGGCCGCCGACGGAGATGACGTTGGCGTTGTTGTGCTCGCGGCCCAGCTCGGCGGTCTGGACGCTCCACGCGAGGATGGCGCGGATGCCCTTGACCTTGTTGGCGGCGATCTGCTCGCCGTTGCCGGAGCCGCCGATCACGATGCCGAGGCTGCCCTCGTCCGCGGCGGTCCGCTCGGCGGCACGCAGGCAGAACGGCGGGTAGTCGTCCACCTCGTCGTAGATGTGGGGCCCGCAGTCGACGGGCTCATGGCCGTTGTCCTTGAGCCAGTCCACCAGGTGGTTCTTGAGCTCAAAGCCGGCATGGTCGGATCCGAGGTACACGCGCATGGCACGAGTGTGGCACGAGGGGCTCCGACGACCCGCAGGGGGTGTCGCGTAAGTCACTTCTAAAGCTCAAGTAAACCCAAAGAGCGCAGATGGGACATGGCAGGACCTCGTCCGGGACGTTCGTCCAAACACAACGATCCGGATTGAGGTCTTCCGTCCTGCGTTCATCTCAGGTTTGAATGCCGGGGCTCGCAACCCGAGAACCTAAGGATCCGTCCATGAGCTCCACGACGACCCTCCAGAAGGAAGGCAACCCCACCGGTAACTCCGGTGAGGGCCAGCCCTCCGACGGTCTGAAGGCCGGTCTCAAGAACCGCCACCTGTCCATGATCGCCATCGGCGGCGTCATCGGCGCCGGTCTCTTCGTCGGCTCCGGTGGCGGTATCGCCAAGGCCGGTCCCGCCATCCTGATCTCCTACGCGCTGGTCGGCGCGATGGTCGTCTTCGTGATGCGGATGCTGGGCGAGATGGCCGCCGCCAGTCCGAACTCGGGCTCCTTCTCCGCCTACGCCGACCGTGCGCTCGGCCGCTGGGCCGGCTTCTCCATCGGCTGGCTCTACTGGTTCTTCTGGGTCGTCGTGCTCGCCGTGGAGGCCACCGCCGGTGCCGCCATCCTGGAGAGCTGGATCCCGGCCGTCCCGCAGTGGGGCTGGGCGCTGATCGTGATGGCGGTCCTGACCGCCACCAACCTCGGCTCGGTCGCCTCCTACGGTGAGTTCGAGTTCTGGTTCGCGGGCATCAAGGTCGTCGCCATCGGCGCCTTCGTGATCGTCGGCATGCTGGCCGTCTTCGGCGTGCTGCCGGGCTCGGACAACCCCGGCGCGGGCTTCGCGCACCTGACCGACGCGGGCGGCTTCTTCCCCAACGGCTACGGCGCGGTCCTCACCGGTGTGCTGATGGTCGTCTTCTCCTTCATGGGCAGCGAGATCGTCACCCTGGCGGCCGGCGAGTCGGAGAACCCCCGCAAGGCGGTCACCCAGGCCACCAACTCCGTCATCTGGCGGATCGGCGTCTTCTACCTGGGCTCGATCTTCATCGTGCTGACCCTGCTCCCGTGGAACGACAAGTCGATCACCGAGAAGGGCTCGTACGTCGCCGCCCTGGACTCGATCGGCATCGCGCACGCCGGCACGATCATGGAGGTCATCGTCCTGACCGCCGTGCTGTCCTGTCTGAACTCGGGCCTCTACACCGCCTCCCGCATGGCCTTCTCGCTCGGTGAGCGCGGTGACGCCCCCAAGGCGTTCGCCAAGGTCAACTCCCGCGGTGTCCCGGTGGCCGCGATCCTGGGCTCCACGGTCTTCGGCTTCGTCGCCGTCTACTTCAACTACGCCTTCAAGGACACGGTCTTCAACTTCCTGCTGAACTCCTCGGGTGCCATCGCGCTCTTCGTGTGGCTGGTGATCTGCTTCACCCAGCTGAGGATGCGCGGGATCCTGGTCCGCGAGGCCCCGGAGAAGCTGACCGTGAAGATGTGGCTCTTCCCGTGGCTGACCTGGGCCACCGCCGCTCTGATCATGTTCGTGATCGGCTACATGTTCGTGGACGACGCCAACCGCGAGGTCGTCACCCTGTCCACGCTGGTCGCCGGTGCCGTCGTGCTCGTCGGTGTGGTCCTGGACTTCCGCCGCAAGCGGGCGGCCGTGCAGGGCTGACCCCTTGGCCCCTACGTACGCCGGAGCCCGGCCCGCCCTCACAGGCGGGCCGGGCTCCGGCGCGTTCGGGGACCGCTCGGCCGGGGACCCCTCGGCCGGGTACCGGTCAGCCGCGGCGGCCGACCAGCTTCCAGGCGGCCGGCAGGACGCCCATGGCCAGCGCGGCCTTGAGGGCGTCGCCGATCAGGAACGGGACCAGGCCCTTGGCGACGGCGACACCGAGGGACATCCCGGTGACGGCCATCAGGTACGGCACGCCCACCGCGTAGATCACGGCCGAGCCCAGCACCATCGCGCCGGCCATGAGCAGGACCGAGCGGTCGGCGCCGCGCCGGGCGAGGGCGCCGACGAGTGTGGAGGCCAGCAGCATGCCGAGGACGTACCCGAAGGTCGCGCCGCCCGCGCCGGAGGCGCCGTCCGCGAACCACGGCACGCCCGCCATGCCGACCAGGGTGTAGAGGGCGAGCGAGAGGAAGCCGCGGCCGGCGCCGAGCGCGGTGCCGATCAGCAGCGCGGCGAAGGTCTGGCCGGTGATCGGGGCGGCCAGGCCGTCGACGTGGACGGAGATCTGGGCGGCCAGCCCGGTCAGCGCGGCGCCGCCGGCGACGAGCGCGATGTCGCGGACGCGACTCGCGGGCAGCAGATCGGCGAGGACGGCGCCGGGCCGGAGGGAGACGGAAGCAGTGCTCATGAGGGGCTCCGCGGGAGGGGACGGGGGCAGGACGATCACCGACGTTAGTCCGCGGCCCCGCGCCGACCCACCGCTGCCCGGGACAAAGCCCCACTCCCCCGATTGGTGGGGATCGCACAAAGCCCGACCCCCTCCATCACGTCGGCGTGATCCTCATCACGAGGAACATCTGACAACACGTCCGTTTTGCACGGACGGCCGCCGCTCAGTGAGACTGTAGGGTCCCGCCAATCCAGTTGCGGAGCCCCCACCACCGCTGGGCCGAACGAGAGTACGAGCACCCCCTCATGCGTGAGCCCCTGCACGAAGCACCTCCCACGACGGGCGACCTGCCCGCGGAACCACTGAGCCACAGCCTCAAGCAGCGCCACCTGACCATGCTGGGTCTGGGCGGCGTGATCGGCGCCGGCCTCTTCGTCGGCTCCGGAGCCGGCATCGGCATCGCCGGTCCCGCGATCATCTGCTCCTACCTGCTCGCGGGCGTCCTCGCGATGCTCGTGATGCGGGCGCTGGGCGAGATGTCGGCCGCGATGCCCGCCTCCGGCTCCTTCTCGGTCTACGCGGAGAAGGCGCTCGGCCGCTGGGCCGGTTTCTCGGCGGGCTGGCTGTACTGGTTCCTGCTGGTCGTGGTGCTGGCCGTGGAGGCCACCGGCGCGGCGAAGATCGCCAACGGCTGGGTGCCCGCCGTCGACCAGTGGGTGTGGGTGCTGCTCTTCATGGTGGTCTTCACCGTGAGCAACCTGGCCGCGGTGAAGAACTTCGGCGAGTTCGAGTTCTGGTTCGCGGCCCTCAAGGTCGGCGCGATCGTCCTCTTCCTCATCCTCGCCACCCTCGCGATCTTCGGCGTCCTCCCGGACACGGAGCCTGTCGGCATGGCCAACCTCACCGGCCACGGCGGCTTCTTCCCCGAGGGCTTCGGCGGGGTGGTCGCCGGCATGCTCGCCGTCATCTTCGCCTTCGGCGGCCTGGAGGTCGTCACCATCGCGGCCGCCGAGTCGGACGACCCGGCGCGCTCGGTGTCCCGGGCGGTGCGCAGCGCGGTGTGGCGCATCCTCTTCTTCTACGTCGGCTCGATGCTGGTCATCGTGACCCTGCTGCCGTGGGACTCGCTGGAGCCGGGCCAGAGCCCGTATGTGGCCGTCCTCGACTCGATCGGCATCCCGGGGGCTGGGCAGATCATGAACGTCGTGGTGTTCGTGGCCCTGCTGTCGGCGCTGAACGCGAACCTGTACGGGTCCTCGCGCATGGTGTTCTCGCTGGCCGAGCGCGGCGAGGCGCCGAAGTCGCTGCTGAAGGTGTCGGGCGGCGGCGTGCCGCGGCGCGCGGTGTTCGCCTCCGTGGCCTTCGGCTTCGTGTCGGTGGTGCTGAACCTGCTGTGGCCGGACACGATCTTCCTCTACATGCTCAACGCGGTCGGCGCGGTGCTGCTGTTCGTGTGGGCGCTGATCGCGGTCTCCCAGCTGAGGCTGCGCCGGATCATCGAGCGGGACATGCCGGAGCGGCTGACCCTGCCGATGTGGCTGTTCCCGTACGCGACCTGGGCGGCGCTGATCGGGATGGCGGCGGTGCTGGTCCTGATGCTGTTCGACGACTCGGCCCGGCCGCAGCTCCTGTGGTCCACGGGTGCGGCGGTCCTCGTCCTCGTGGTGGCCTTCGTACGGGAGCGGCGGGCCGCCTGACCCCGCTCCGGACCCGATGCACCACCGGACCCCCGTGCCGCGGCGCGGGGGTCCGGGCGTTCCCGGGTCGTGGGCGTTTGCGGGCCGTGCCGTTCCCGGGTCGTGCGGACGTGATCACGATCCGTCAAGCAACTGTCCGAATATCGGACGTCAGACGTCCGGTGATCGGACACTCGGCACACTGGGGCCCGCTCCACCCCCGCACCTGACAGGCACCCACCCATGAGCCACAGCAGCACCGTCGCACCCCCCGAACCGCCGCGGACCGACGCCGGATCTCCCCTCGGCAACGGGCTCAAGCAGCGCCACCTCTCGATGATCGCCCTCGGCGGGGTCATCGGCGCCGGGCTCTTCGTCGGCTCCGGGGCCGGCATCGCCGCCGCCGGCCCCTCGATCGTGCTCGCGTACGCCGCGTCCGGGCTGCTCGTGATGTTCGTGATGCGGATGCTCGGCGAGATGTCCGCCGCCAACCCCGCCTCCGGGTCCTTCTCGGTCCACGCGGAGCGGGCGATCGGCCCCTGGGCGGGGTTCACGGCCGGCTGGATGTTCTGGATCCTGCTGTGCGTGGGGGTGGCCATCGAGGCCATCGGCGCGGCGCACATCATGACGGGCTGGTTCCCGGGCACCCCCTCCTGGATGTGGGTGCTGGCCTTCATGGCGCTGTTCTGCGGCACCAACCTGGCCGCCGTCTCCAACTTCGGGGAGTTCGAGTTCTGGTTCGCCGCCCTCAAGATCGGTGCGATCGCACTCTTCCTGGGCCTGGGCGTCCTGGCCGTCCTCGGCCTGCTGCCCGGCACCTCCTCCCCCGGCACCGCCAACCTGCTGCACGACGGCGGGTTCCTGCCCAACGGCATGGACGGCCTGCTGGTCGGACTGCTCGCCTCGGTCGTCGCGTACGGCGGACTGGAGACGGTGACCATCGCGGCCGCCGAGTCCGAGAACCCCGTGGCGGGCGTGGCCAAGGCCGTGCGGACCACCATGTGGCGGATCGCGATCGTCTACGTCGGCTCCATGCTGGTCATCGTCACCCTGCTGCCGTGGAACGACCCGGCCGTGCCCAAGGACGGCCCGTACGCCGCCACCCTGGACCACCTGGGCATCCCGGCCGCCGGCGAGATCATGAACGTGGTCATCCTGATCGCCCTGATGTCCGCGATGAACGCCAACATCTACGGCTCTTCGCGCATGGCCTACTCCCTCGTCGCCCGCGGCCAGGGCCCCAAGGCGCTGGGCAAGGTCTCCGGCGGGGTGCCGCGCCGGGCGGTGCTCGCCTCGTGCGGCTTCGGCTTCGTCACCGTGCTGCTGTCGTACTGGTACCCGGACACCCTGTTCGCCTGGCTGCTGAACATGGTCGGCGGGGTCATCCTGATCGTCTGGGGCTTCATCGCCGTCTCGCAGTTCGTGCTGCGCCGGCGGCTGGAGCGGGAGGCCCCCGGGAAGCTCGTCGTGAAGATGTGGGGCTTCCCGTACCTGACCTGGGTCGCCCTGGCCGGGGTGGCCGGGGTGCTGGTCCTGATGGCACTGGGCGAGGACACCCGGGTCCAGGTCGTCTTCACCGGCGGGCTGACCGTCGCCCTCGCGGTGACCGGCTACGTGATGCAGCGCCGGGCGGCGGACGCCCGCTGACACCCGCTCCGCCCCAGGTCGGCCCCGTGCGTTCGCACGGGGCCGACCTGCGTTGTACAGAGGTGACCCTTACGTGTGAGGCGGAATAGATACTGCTAGCGTGCAGTTGCGCATTGATTGCAATAAGCAGTTGGCACGCTGAGGGGACCGGATAACACGCATGGCCATCTACACGCTTCCTGAGCTTCCGTACGATTACGCGGCGCTGGAGCCGGTGATCAACCCGCAGATCATCGAGCTGCACCACGACAAGCACCACGCGGCCTACGTCACCGGCGCGAACAACACGCTGGAGCAGCTGGCGGAGGCGCGCGACAAGGAGAACTGGGGCGCCCTCAACGGCCTTGAGAAGAACCTCGCGTTCCACCTCTCCGGCCACATCCTGCACAGCATCTACTGGCACAACATGGCCAGCCCGAAGACCGGTGAGGGCGGCGGCGAGCCCAGCGCGGCCGACGGTCTGGGCGACCTGACCGACGCGATCACCGAGTCCTTCGGCTCCTTCGCGAAGTTCAAGAAGCAGCTGACCTTCGCCTCCTCCGCCACCCAGGGCTCCGGCTGGGGCGTGCTCGCGTACGAGCCCGTCAGCGGCCGCCTGGTCGTCGAGCAGGTCTACGACCACCAGGGCAACGTGGGCGTGGCCAGCACCCCGATCCTGGTCTTCGACGCCTGGGAGCACGCCTTCTACCTGCAGTACAAGAACCAGAAGGTGGACTTCATCGAGGCGATGTGGAACGTCGTCAACTGGCAGGACGTGGCCGGGCGCTACGCCGACGCCAAGGCGAACACCCCGCTGCTGATCCCCGCCACGGGCTGATCGCACACCGCAGAGCCCTCCCCCAGCCTTCGGCCGGGAGGTGCCCCCAGCCTCGTGATCGTCTTCTCAAACATCACCTGCGGGGCATGTAGAGCGGAAGACCCCCGTGAGGACGTGACTCACGGGGGTCTTCTGTGCGTACCGGCAGGTCCTACTCGAAGGACGGGCCCTTGGTGCGGGTCCGCTTGATCTCGTAGAAGCCGGGGGTGGAGGCGACGAGCAGGGTGCCGTCCCACAGCCGGGCGGCGGCGTCGCCGCGCGGGGTCGGGGTGACGACCGGGCCGAAGAAGGCCACGTCTCCCTCGGCGCCCGGAACGGAGATCACCGGGGTGCCGACCTCCTGGCCCACGCGGTCGATGCCGTCGTTGTGGGAGGCCCGCAGCACCTCGTCGTACTCGTCCGAGTCGGCGTACGCGAGCAGTTCGGCCGGCAGGCCGACCTCGGCCAGCGCCTCGGCGATCACCTCGCGGGTCGGGCCCTTCTCCTCGTTGTGGATACGGGTGCCGAGCGCGGTGTAGAGCTTGCCGGTGACCTCGTCACCGTGCTTCTGCTGGGCGGCTATGACCACGCGCACCGGAGCCCAGCCCTTGGGGCCGAGCAGCTCGCGGTAGGTCTCGGGCAGCTCGTCGAGCTTGTTCTCGTTGAGGACGGCAAGGCTCATCACGTGCCAGCGGACCTCGACGTCGCGAACCTTCTCGACCTCGACCATCCAGCGGGACGTCATCCAGGCCCAAGGGCAGAGCGGGTCGAACCAGAAGTCGACCGGGGTCTTCTCGCGCACCTGGGTCTCGGTCATGTCTCTCCTCGGTCTCGTCTCAGTCGGAAAAAGGGCATCACTGGCGCATGTTCTCCGTGGCCAACCAGGACACCGCCGCACGCATTCCCCTCGTGCGAGGATTCGACTCAAGAACGCGATCACGCACGAAGGAGTGCACGTGCCCGGTGAGAATCTGTCCCGCGACGAGGCCCGTGAGCGGGCCGAACTGCTGTCCGTCGACGGGTACGAGGTGGTCCTCGACATCACGTCCGCGGTGGACGAGGCCGAACCGGCCGAGGGCCCACGGACCTTCCGTTCGGTGACGACGATCCGCTTCCGGGCCGCGGCCACCGGCAGCTCCACCTTCGCGGACCTGATCGCCCCCTCGGTGAACGCCGTCACCCTGAACGGGCGGGCGCTGGACGTGGCCAGCGTCTTCGACGGGGCGCGGATCGCCCTGGACGGCCTGGCCGCCGAGAACGTCCTGGTGGTCGACGCGAACTGCGCGTACAGCCGGACCGGCGAGGGCCTCCACCGCTTCGTGGACCCGGAGGACGGCGAGGTGTACCTCTACACCCAGTACGAGCCGGCCGACGCCCGGCGGGTGTACGCGAACTTCGAACAGCCGGACCTGAAGGCGCCCTACCGCTTCGAGGTGGCCGCCCCCGAGGGCTGGCAGGTGTGGAGCAACGGCGCGGAGGAGTCGCGCGAGGGCGGGGTCTGGCGGTTCGCCGAGACCCGGCCGATCTCCACGTACATCACGTGCGTGGTGGCGGGCCCCTACCACTACGTCACGGACACCTACACGCGCGGGGACCTGACCGTCCCGCTGGGCGCGATGTGCCGCAAGGGCCTGGCGAAGCACTTCGACGCGGACGACGTCTTCCTGGTCACCAAGCAGGGCTTCGACCTCTTCCACGAGATCTTCGACTACCCGTACCCCTTCGGGAAGTACGACCAGGCCTTCGTCCCGGAGTACAACCTGGGCGCGATGGAGAACCCGGGGATGGTGACCTTTCGGGAGGAGTACATCTTCCGCGGCAAGGTCACGCAGGCCTCGTACGAGCGGCGCGCGAACGTCATCCTGCACGAGATGGCGCACATGTGGTTCGGCGACCTCGTCACCATGAAGTGGTGGGACGACCTGTGGCTCAAGGAGTCCTTCGCGGACTTCATGGGCTCCTTCGGGCTCGTCGAGGCCACCCGCTTCGACCAGGCGTGGGTCACCTTCGCCAACAACCGCAAGGCGTGGGCGTACCGCGCCGACCAGCTGCCGTCCACGCACCCGATCACGGCCGACATCCGTGACCTGGAGGACGCGAAGCTGAACTTCGACGGCATCACCTACGCCAAGGGCGCGGCGGTGCTGAAGCAGCTCGTGGCGTACGTGGGCCGGGAGGCGTTCCTGGAGGGCGCGCGGCGCTACTTCAAGGCCAACGCGTACGGGAACACCACGCTCGACGACCTGCTGTCGGTGCTCGCCGAGGTCTCCGGGCGGGACATGGCCGAGTGGTCGCGGGCCTGGCTGCAGACGGCGGGCGTGAACGCCCTCGCCCCGGTGGTGACGTACGACGCCGGCGGGCGCGTGACGGAGCTGGCGGTCGTGCAGGAGGGCGAGGAGCTGCGGCCGCACCGGGTCGCGGTGGGCCTGTACCGGCTGGAGTCCGACGGGTCCCTGGTCCGCTACGCGCGGGCCGACGCGGACGTCTCGGGCGCGCGGACCGTGGTCGCCGAGCTGGTGGGCGCGGAGCGGCCCGACCTGGTCCTGGTCAACGACGAGGACCTCACCTACTGCAAGATCCGCTTCGACGAGGGCTCGCTGGCCACGCTGCGGGCCCACCTGGGCGACCTGACCGACCCGCTCGCCCGCGCGCTCAGCTGGTCGGCGCTGTGGAACCTGACGCGGGACGGCCTGATGCCGGCGCGCGACTTCGTCCAGCTGGTCCTGGCGCACGCGGGCCGGGAGACGGACGTCGGCGTCCTGCAGCAGCTGCACGCGCAGGCCCTGACCTCGGTCACCCACTACGCGGCACCGGACTGGCGCGAGCAGGGCGGCCGGGAGCTGGCGGCGGGCGCGCTGCACGAGCTGCGGCTGGCGGCGCCGGGGTCGGAGCACCAGCTGACCTGGGCCCGCTTCTTCGCCGCGAGCGCGGCCACGGAGGGCGACTTCCAGCTGCTGCTGGGGCTGCTGGAGGGCTCGGCGCGGATCGACGGGCTGGACGTGGACCAGGAGCTGCGCTGGGACTTCCTGCTGCCGCTGGCCGCGCACGGGGCGGTGGACGAGGCCGTGCTCACCGCCGAACTGGCGCGCGACGACACGGCGTCGGGCAAGCGGCACCAGGTGCGGTGCCTGGCGGCGCGGCCGTCGGAGGCCGTGAAGGACCAGGCGTGGGCGGCGGTCGTCGAATCGGACGCGCTGTCCAACGCGCTGGTGGAGGCGACGATCGCGGGCATGCAGCAGTCCTCGCAGCGGGGCCTGCTGGCGGCTTACGCGGGGCGCTACTTCGAGGTGATCGAGCGGGTGTGGGCGGACCGGTCGATCCAGATCGCGATGGATGTGGTGAAGGGTCTGTACCCGTCGCTGCAGGGCGACTCGGCCACGCTCGACGCCACTGACGCGTGGCTCGCGGCGCACGCCGATGCGGCTCCGGCGCTGCGCCGCCTGGTGCTGGAGTCCCGCGACGACCTGGCCCGTGCCCTGCGCGCCCAGGCCTGCGACGCGGCGGCGGGCTGACCCTGCGGGGCTCTCCCCCACCCCGCCCCTTCCCGAAACCGGGCTCCGCCCGGACCCGGTCCTCAAACGCCGGACGGGCTGGAAATCCAGCCCCGCCGGCGTTTGAGGCGCGGGGGTTCGGGGGCGGAGCCCCCGCAACGGCGCCGCGCCCGGGCACCCGCAGCCGGCCCGCACTGGATGCCCTGACCGGCGGAGCCCATCGGCAGTCGAACGCCCGTACTTTAGCCCCAGCTTGTCCGGATTTGTCGACGAGCCTGTAACAGGGGTTAGCAAGGCCATGGCCTGAGGGAATCACCGCGTCATGAACCACAACGCACCCCTCCCCCTCGCCCACCTCACCGGCAGCCGCCCCCGCGTGCTCACCCTCGCCCAGCTGCGCGAGCACGGCGTCACCGCCTCCGACGCCGCCGAACGGCCCTGGCAGCAGATCCTGCCGGGGGTGTTCCTGCTCCACTCCGGGCCCGCGACCAGCGAGGAGCGGCTGCACGCCGCGCTGCTGTACGCGGGACGGCGCGGCGCGGGCGAAGCGATGATCACCGGGCTGGCGGCGCTCGCCCTGTACCGGTTCGCCTCCGCGCCCGCGCTGCTCGCCCTCTCGCACATCGACGTACTGGTGCCCGGGACCCGGCGGCTGCGCTCCACCGGCGACGTGCGGATCGTGCGGGCGCACACCCCGCCCCGTTCGCAGGAGGTGACCGGCCTGCCGGTGGCGCCCGCCGCGCGGGCCCTCGCCGACGCGGTCTCCCAGCTCTCCGACGCCGGCACCGTACGCCGCCTGCTCAGCGAGGCCGTGCGTGGCGGCCACTGCGAACCGGCCGCCGTCGTAAGGGAGCTGACGGTGGCCCGGCTGCTGAACCGGCCGCACGTGGTCGACGCGGTCGAGTCGCTCCTCGCCGAGGGCCGCGCCATCGCCGAGGACCGGCTGTACCACCTCGTACGGGGCTACGAGCTGCCCGAGCCCGTGTGGAACGTGGACCTGCGACTGCCCGGCGGACCGCACCTCGGCGGGGTGGACGCGTTCTGGCCCGAGCAGTCCGTGGCCCTGGAGATCGACACGCGCGCCCCGCGCCAGGGCGAGGACGAGGAGTGGTCGGAGTCCGTCCGCAAGCGGGAGACGCTGGAGCGGCTCGGCGTGACCGTCATCCACATCACCCCGCGCAAGCTCCGCGACTGGCCCGAGCAGCAGGCCGCGGTGGTCCGCACGGCCCTGACGGCGTCCCGCGACCGCGAGCCCGCCGCCTATCTGGTGGTGCTCCCCAGGTGAGGCGAGTACTCCGGGGTGCTCCAGAGCAGCCGCCCCGGATGCAGGCCCTCCACCACCGACTCCACCCGGAAGCGGGTGCGGCGGCTCCCGTCGGCCCCGAACTCCGTCTCGGCCCGGCCGCTCAGCTGGAGGACCGCCCCGCTCTCCCAGTCCGGGAAGAGCAGCCCCGCCCGGGGATCGGCCGTCAGGTTCCCCAGGGTCAGGAACATGGCATTGCCCGCGTAGTCCGGCCAGGCCAGCTCGGTCGGCGAGAGCACCTCGACGAATCCGGGCAGCCCGCCCCGGTGACTGGCGTCGACCCCGTCCGCCTCGGCGGTGGTGGCGACGAAGAAGGTGTCGGCGGCGCGGACGGCCCGTTCCTGGTCGGGGGTGAGCGCGTGCCCGCGCCGCACGACACCGGCTCCTTGCGCGGCGAGCTCCAGGGGCTGCCGTTTCTGGAGGTACTTGGGGCAGTTGGCGAAGACCTGCTCGGCCCGGACCGCGAACCCGCGACCGGTCGGCTCCAGGGTTCCGTTCAGCCGCATCCGGCGCCGGGTGCGCGGGTCGAGCGCGATGGTGCCGACCCGGGTCCCGTCCGTGGCCAGCGCACCGGCGAGCGGATCGCCCGCCGGCGGTCCGCCGGTGACCGCGATCCGGTCCGGCCCGGTGGCCCGTACGAAGCCCGGCGGACCGGTGAGCAGGGAGGCCCACATCCGCCCGGAGGCGTCGGCCGCGCCGACGACGAGGTGCGGCTGGAGCCCGAGGAAGGCCGCGGCGACGTCCCGGATCCCCGCGCCGATCGAACGGCCGACGTGCTCGGCGAGCTCCCGTACGCCGACCCGCTCCTGCACGGCCAGCGCGCCCGCGTGGTAGGCCCCGGACATCAGAAGAACCCGCAGGTCGGCGCGGATTCCACGGGGGCGGGTGCACCCTCGGCCCCGGCCGGTACGGAGATCTCCAGGCGGGTCCCGTCGGGGTCGTGGAAGAAGATGCCGCCGGAGGCCGCTCCCTCGCGGTGGGCGACGACGCCCTCGTAGGCGAACGCGACGCCCAGGTCGCGCAACCGCGCCTCGTACGCCCGTACCTGCTCGATCGTGCCGGCGGAGAACGCCAGGTGGTGCAGTCCGGCCGCGGTCGGTGCGTACACCCCGTCGGCCTGCTGCCACAGGGTGAGGACGAGCTCGCCGTCCTGGCCGAGGAAGGCGAAGCGGCGGTCCTGCTCCTTGCCCTCGCCCAGCACCCGGAAGTCGAGGGCGTCCCGGTAGAAGGCGAGCGAGCGGTCGAGATCGGTGACGTTGAGGCCCACGTGTCCGGTGCGGAGCGTGCTGATGGCGGTCGTCATGACGGGTCCTTCCCCGAAAGAGACATACGAAGGTTCCTAACCTTCTAAATCGAGATTAAAGGTTAGGTCGAGAGAGGTCAACCGTTCACGTACTCTTGAGGGGTTAGCGACCCGCCCAGGAGGCGATACGGACATGACGGTGGCGGACCCACGGCCCCTGACCGGGGAGCCGGTCTCCCTCGACCTGCTCAACACCCGCTGGATGGCCGACGGGGAGCCTCAGGACCTCTTCGCCGGAGCGGCCGGACTGACCCGGGTGCAGGGACTCGCCGCCTGGCTGGAGAGCACCGGCCTCGCGGCGCGCTTCCGCGCCGACGCGGCCACCCTCGTCCATCTGCTGACCGCACGCGAGGCACTGGCCCGCGCGGTCGCGGACCCGGCCGACGAGAGCGCCCGTACGCTGGTCGACGCCGTGCTGGAGCACGGACGGATCCGTGCCACCCTGACCTCCGAGGGCCCGGGCGAGCGCACCGAGTTCGACGACCCGACCTGGGGTCCGGCCTGGACGGCGGCCCGGGACTACCTGGAACTGCTCGCCGGTACGCCCGGCCGGATCCGCAAGTGCGCGTCCGAGACCTGTGTCCTGCACTTCCACGACACCTCGCGCAACGGCACCCGGCGCTGGTGCTCGATGGCCGCCTGCGGAAACCGGGCGAAGGCCTCGCGCCACTACGCGCGCACGCGCGAGCGCTGAGCACCCCGAATCTGTCACACCCGCTCTGAGACCGTTCATGACGGCAAGGCGGGAAAGTCTATAAATCTACTCTCCAGCACCCTTGGTTCGCACCACTGTGCCCCGGTACGGCCGCGCTGGCGCATACTCCGCACTGGCGAGAGTCCGCCATGTCAGGTCTCGGTCAATGACAACTCTCCCCAAAGAGCTGTCGCGTGAGGAAAGCTGACCGGTCATCCGGCACCGAAATCCGGACCGTACCTTTCACTTACCAGGGATGCTGATGACCCTCGAATCCCCCAGCTCCATACCCGGGGCCAGACGCGTCGCACGCGTCGCGGCCGCGGCCGGCCTGGTCGCCGCCCTCGCGGCCACCGGCGCCGCGCCCGCGTTCGCGGTCACCGGCGCGGACACCCCGGGCACCACGCCCGCGGTCAAGTCCGCCGACCAGAAGCTCGGTTCGGCCGACGCCGAGCTGCTCCAGGAGGCCAAGGCCAAGGGTGACGCGAACGTCACCGTCATGGTCGCGACCGCCCCCGGGCAGACCAAGCAGGTCTCCGACCAGCTGGGTGCCGTCCAGGGCGCCTCGGTGGGCCGGACGTACGACAACCTCGGTTACGTGCGGGCCACCGTGCCCACCGGCAAGGCGGAGGCCGCGCTGAAGGCGGCCGCCAAGCTGTCCTCGGTGCACGGAATCGACCTGCGGCACGAGATCCAGCTGCCGGACCCCCGCCCCGACGCCAAGGGCGAGTCGGGCGCGGTCAAGAAGACCGCCGCCGAGACGTACCCGGCGCCGGACAAGAACACCCCGGCGAAGAACCCGTACAACCCGTCCTTCGAGACGGGTGCCGTTGACTTCGTGAAGCAGAACCCGCAGGCCGACGGCCGTGGCGTGACCATCGGCATCATGGACTCGGGCGTCGACCTCGGCCACCCGGCCCTGCAGAAGACCACCACCGGCGAGCGCAAGATCGTCGACTGGGTCACGGCCACCGACCCGATCACCGACGGCGACGCCACCTGGCGCGCCCAGATCACCCCGGTCACCTCCTCCGGCGGCACCTTCACCGCGGGCGGCCAGAGCTGGAAGGCCCCCGAGGGCGCCTTCCAGTGGAGCCGGTTCAGCGAGTCGATCACCGCCACCGGCGACATGAAGGGCGACGTCAACCGGGACGGGGACACCACCGACCGGTTCGGCCTGCTCTACGACGTCGCCGCCGGCACCGTCCGCGTCGACACCGACCAGGACGGCGACTTCACGAACAACGAGCCGATGAAGCCGTACAAGGACGGCTACCAGATCGGCTATTTCGGTACGGACAACCCGGCGACCGACGTCGCCGAGCGCATCCCGTTCGTGATCGAGATCCGCAAGGACGTCCCGATGGACCCGCTGGGCGGTGACTGGGTCGGCAAGAAGGCCGACTTCGTCAACGTCGGCATCATCGAGTCCGAGCACGGCACGCACGTCGCCGGCATCACCGCCGCCAACGGCCTCTTCGGCGGCGCGATGAACGGCGAGGCGCCCGGCGCGAAGCTCGTCTCCTCGCGCGCCTGCTCCTGGTCCGGCGGCTGCACCAACATCGCGCTGACCGAGGGCATGATCGACCTGGTCGTCAACCGCGGCGTGGACATCGTCAACATGTCCATCGGCGGTCTGCCGGCACTGAACGACGGCAACAACGCACGCTCGGAGCTCTACAAGAACCTCATCGACACCTACGGTGTCCAGCTCGTCATCTCGGCGGGCAACGAGGGCCCCGGTGTCAACACCATCGGCGACCCCGGTCTCGCGGACAAGGTCATCTCCGTGGGTGCCGCGGTCTCCAAGGAGACCTGGGCCGCCAACTACGGCTCCGGCGTGACCAAGAAGTACAACATGTTCCCCTTCTCCTCGCGCGGTCCGCGTGAGGACGGCGGGTTCACGCCGACCATCACCGCCCCCGGCGCGGCCATCAACACCATCCAGACCTGGCTGCCCGGCGCGCCCGTGAAGGAGGCCGGCTACACCCTGCCGGCCGGTTACGGCATGCTCCAGGGCACCTCGATGTCCTCGCCGCAGGCGACGGGCGCCAGCGCCCTGCTGATCTCGGCCGCCAAGCAGCAGAACATCAAGCTGACCCCGGCGAGCCTGCGCGTGGCGCTCACCAGCACCGCGAAGAAGATCGACGACGTCCCGGCGCACGCCCAGGGCTCCGGCCTGATCAACGTCCCCGGCGCGTGGGAGTCCATCCAGCGCGACGCGAAGGCCAATGAGTTCACCGTCAAGGCGCCGGTCGACACCGCGATCGACCAGTTCCTGAAGACCCCGGGCTTCGGCACCGGCCTCTACGACCGCGAGGGCGGCCTCAAGGTCGGCCAGAAGAAGGTCTACGACGTCGTCGTCACCCGCACCACGGGCGTCAAGTACGGCACCCGGCACGACCTGAGCTGGCGCAACAACGACGGCACCTTCAAGGTCGTCGGCGGTTACGACTACGTCACCCTGCCGCTGAACAAGCCCGTCACCATCAAGGTCGAGGCCAACGTGAAGTCGGCCGGCGTCCACAGCGGCATCCTGCAGCTGGACGACGAGACCACCGAGGGCATCGACAAGCAGATCCTGACGACCGTCGTCGCCTCCGCCCCACTGGCGAAGCCGTCGTTCACGTTCTCGGACACCTCCTCGGTGCAGCGCAACAGCCACAAGTCGTACTTCGTCACCGTGCCGCAGGGCGCGAAGACGCTGGAGGTCGCCCTCGGCGGTCTCAAGCCGGGCAGCCAGACGCGCTTCATCTCGATCCACCCGTACGGTGTGGGCGTCGAGGACAGCGCGACCACCCAGTGCTACCCGAACTACGACAACCCGGCCAACGCCTGCCGCCCCGACCTGCGTTCGTACGCCGAGCCGCAGCCGGGCGTCTGGGAGATCGAGGTCGAGTCGCGCCGTACGTCGCCGCTGCTCGACAACCCGTTCAAGCTGGACGTCTCCGTCCTCGGCGCGGGCTTCGACCCGGCGGTCAAGGTCCTCCCCGAGGTCAAGCAGGGCACCCCGGCGCCGGTCCAGTGGACCGTCAAGAACGACGCCGCGGCCATCTCCGGCGGCAAGCTCAAGGGCGGCCCGCTCGGCTCCGCGAAGGTCGCCAAGCCGACCATCGCGAACGGTGAGACCCAGACCTCCGAGGTCACGATCGGCGAGGGCGTCTCCCGCCTCGACGTCGCCATCGGCAAGGTCTCCGACACCGGTGCGGACCTCGACCTCGAGGTCTACAAGGACGGCGTCAAGGTCGGCTCCTCCGCCGACGGCGACTCCGAGGAGGCCGTGAGCCTGGTCAACCCGGCCGCCGGCACCTACAGCGTCAAGGTCATCGGCTACGCGATCCCGGCCGGCACCACCACGTACGACTACCGCGACGTGTTCTTCTCGGCCGCCCTGGGCTCCGTCCAGGTCGACGAGAGCGCCGCGGTGAACCTCGCCAACGGCGCCTCGGCGTCCGTCTCGGCGAACGTCCTGGTCAACAGCGCGGCCCCCGAGGGCCGGCAGTTCTTCGGCCAGGTCCAGCTGCTCAACGCCCGCGGCACCGCCGCCGGCACCGGCAGCGTGCAGATCGAGAAGGTCCTCCCGTAACCCGGTAGGCACCTGAGACGACAGCGGGGGCGGTGCTCGTACGAGCACCGCCCCCGCCTGTCTCCTCCGACCCGCGCGCTACGGGCCTACTTGCCCAGCGAGCGCAGCGACTCGGCGTAGGTGCCGACCGCGTGCGCGATCACGTCCAGGTTGGTGTCGAAGGCCTTGAGGTCCAGGTTCTTCAGGTTGTCGCCCGCGCCGTGGTAGTTCGGGTCGTACGGGGCCCCCGCGGTGCCGCCGTGGCGCTCGGCCTGCTCGGCGGTCTTGACGCCCTCGGCGCCGGTGAAGGTGCCGCCGGCCGGGATGCCGTTCGCGATGAAGGGGCCGTAGTCGGAGCGGCCGTCGAAGTCACTGCCCTCGTGCGGCTTGCCCTTCTTGTCGAGGAAGCCGTTGATCAGCGCCTCGATCTGCGCCGAGCCCGCCGGGCCGGCGCCCGCGCCCGTCTGGTCGGAGTCGTCGCCGTCGTAGACGAACTGCACCGGGTTCGGCGAGGCGATCATGTCGAAGTTCAGGTAGAGCGCGATGTCCTTCTTCTGCTTCTCCGACAGCTGCGCGACGTAGTGCTCCGAGCCCAGCAGGCCCAGCTCCTCGGCCGACCACCAGGCGAAGCGGACCTTGTTGGCGGGCCCCTTGCCCTTCTTGTTGGCGCCCTCGTCGGCCAGCTTCAGCGCGACCTCCAGCAGACCGGCCGAGCCGGAACCGTTGTCGTTGATGCCCGGGCCCTCGGGGACCGAGTCCAGGTGCGCGCCGACGCTCACCACACGGTCGCCGCGTCCGCCCCGGGTCTCGGCGATCACGTTGCGGGTGGTCTTCTTCACGTGCTCCTGGTCCAGGTCCAGGCGTACGCTCACCTCGCCCTGGGCCGCGGCCGCGGTCAGCGCCTCGCCGTCGGCCAGCGTGATGCCGGCGCTCGGGATGATCCCCTCGTCGGGCGAGGAGAACCCGCCGCGCACCGGGGTGGTGCCGCTGTGGTTGTAGACGATGACGCCGACGGCGCCGGCCGCGGCGGCCGCCCGCTGCTTCTCCACGAAGGTGCAGGCACCGCGCTTGACCAGGGCGATCTTCCCGGTGAAGGTGCCTGCCTGATAGTCGTCCGCCGTGCAGCCGGGGGTCTCGTCGACCCGTGCGAGGGCGAGCGGGGCGGCCAGGCCGCCGGCCGGGGTGGACTTGGTGAAGGTGAAGGCGGCGGTGGCCAGCTCGCGGCCCCCGGCGCCTCCGGCCCCGCCGAGGACGACGGTCTTCTCCGTCTTCGTGTGCGCCTCGTAGATGTCGAAGTCCTGGTACGAGACCTGGTACCCGGCCTTCTTCAGCGTGTCGTGCACGTAGGCGGCGGAGGCCGCGTGGCCGGGTGTGCCGGCGGCGCGGTTGCCGCCGTTGGCGTCGGCGATCTGCTGGAACCTCGCCAGGTGGCGGTAGGCGCCGCGGGCGGTGACCTCCTCCACCAGCTCCTTGGCGAGCCTGCCCTCCCGCGGGTGGGCGGCCGCCGGAGTGGCGATGAGCAGGACGGGCGCGGCTACGGCGGCGGCCGCGAGGGCGGCGAGGGCCGGTATGGACCGGCGGCGGTGGCGGATGGCGCGCACGGTGGATCTCCCCGAGTCGGATGTTCGTTCTGCGGTCGGCCATGTCCGGAATGCGGGTCATGACAGATCGGACGCTAACCGGCTCTGACCTGGCAAAACGGATGTTCAGCGGCCCTGCAACACACCCGCCACGGACTCGTCACACGCGTTCACGTTCAGGACACCGTCCGTTCCTCGGACAATGGATTGGACAAGGCTCGTGGGGTCGAACGCATGATGGCTCCACGCGCGCCCGCGTCGTACGTACCAAAGGAGTCACCGTGAGGGTCGGAATCGTCGGAGCCACCGGACAGGTCGGCGGAGTCATGCGCGGCATCCTCGCCGAGCGGAAGTTCCCGGTGGACGAGCTGCGGCTGTTCGCCTCGGCTCGTTCCGCGGGCTCCACCCTCGAGTGGGAGGGCCGGGAGATCACCATCGAGGACGCCTCCACGGCCGACTACTCGGGCCTGGACATCGTGCTCTTCTCCGCGGGTGGCGCCACCTCCAAGGCCCTGGCCGAGAAGGTCGCCGCGCAGGGCGCCGTCGTGATCGACAACTCCTCCGCCTGGCGCAAGGACCCCGAGGTCCCCCTCGTCGTCTCCGAGGTCAACCCGCACGCGATCAAGAACCGCCCCAAGGGCATCATCGCGAACCCGAACTGCACCACCATGGCCGCGATGCCGGTGCTGCGCCCGCTGCACGACGAGGCCGGCCTGTCCGCGCTGATCGCCACCACCTACCAGGCCGTGTCCGGGTCGGGCCTGGCCGGCGTCGCCGAGCTGCGCACCCAGGCCTGCGCGGTCTCCGAGGCCGCCGACCAGCTGACCTTCGACGGCGGCGCGGTGGACTTCCCGGAGCCGGCCGTCTACAAGCGCCCCATCGCCTACAACGTCGTCCCGCTCGCGGGCTCGATCGTCGACGACGGTTCCTTCGAGACCGACGAGGAGCAGAAGCTCCGCAACGAGTCCCGCAAGATCCTGGAGATCCCGGAGCTCAAGGTCTCGGGCACCTGCGTGCGCGTGCCGGTCTTCTCCGGCCACTCCCTCCAGATCAACGCCCGCTTCGACCGCCCGATCAGCGTCGAGCGCGCCTACGAGCTCCTGGGCGACGCCCCGGGCGTCGAGCTGTCGGAGATCCCGACCCCCCTCCAGGCCGCCGGCAAGGACGCCTCGTACGTGGGCCGCATCCGTGTCGACGAGACGGTGGAGAACGGCCTCGCGCTGTTCCTCTCGAACGACAACCTCCGCAAGGGCGCGGCCCTGAACGCGGTCCAGATCGCGGAGCTCGTCGCGGAGGAGCTCCGCGGCTGACGCCGCCCGTGCGACGAAGGGGAGGAAGCCCGTGCGGCTTCCTCCCCTTTCGCCGTATCCGGCCGGTTTCCGCCCCCGTGTTCGCCGGTGGATTACTCCGCGCCGGTGACGCCCCCCTCGTGGAAGGATGACGGGGCAACGTCACCATCAAAGGAGATGACCGCGTGCCAGGCACGAATCTCACCCGTGAAGAGGCTCAGCAGCGGGCAAAGCTGCTCACCGTCGACTCCTACGAGATCGAACTCGATCTCAGCGGGGCGCAGGAAGGTGGCACCTACCCGTCCGTGACCACCGTGCGCTTCCAGTCGGCCGAGGCCGGGGCCGAGACCTTCATCGACCTGGTCGCACCGGCCGTGCACGAGGTCGTCCTCAACGGCAGGTCGCTGGACGTCGCGGCGGTCTTCCGGGACTCCCGCATCGCCCTGGACCACCTGGCGGCCGGGGCCAACGAGCTCCGGGTCGTCGCGGACTGCGCCTACACCAACACCGGCGAGGGCCTGCACCGCTTCGTGGACCCGGTCGACCAGCAGGCCTACCTCTACACCCAGTTCGAGGTGCCGGACGCGCGGCGGGTCTTCGCCAGCTTCGAGCAGCCCGACCTGAAGGCCACGTTCCAGTTCACCGTGACGGCTCCCGAGGGCTGGACGGTCATCTCGAACTCCCCGACGCCGGAGGCCGCCGACGTCAAGGACAACGTCTGGCGCTTCGAGCCGACCCCGCGCATCTCCACGTACATCACGGCGCTCATCGTCGGCCCGTACCACGCGGTGCACAGCTCGTACGAGGGCAAGGACGGCCAGTCCGTACCGCTCGGCATCTACTGCCGTCCCTCGCTCGCCGAGTTCCTCGACGCGGACGCGATCTTCGACGTGACCCGGCAGGGCTTCGACTGGTTCCAGGAGAAGTTCGCCTACGACTACCCCTTCGCCAAGTACGACCAGCTCTTCGTCCCGGAGTTCAACGCGGGCGCGATGGAGAACGCGGGCGCGGTCACCATCCGTGACCAGTACGTCTTCCGCTCGAAGGTGACGGACGCGGCGTACGAGGTGCGCGCGGAGACGATCCTCCACGAGCTCGCGCACATGTGGTTCGGCGACCTGGTCACCATGGAGTGGTGGAACGACCTGTGGCTGAACGAGTCGTTCGCCACCTACACGTCGATCGCCTGCCAGGCGTACGCCGAGGGCTCGAAGTGGCCGCACGCGTGGACCACCTTCGCCAACTCCATGAAAACGTGGGCGTACCGGCAGGACCAGCTGCCCTCCACGCACCCGATCATGGCCGACATCCGTGACCTGGACGACGTCCTCGTCAACTTCGACGGCATCACGTACGCCAAGGGCGCCTCGGTGCTCAAGCAGCTCGTCGCCTACGTCGGCCAGGACGCCTTCTTCAAGGGCGTGCAGGCGTACTTCAAGGCGCACGCCTTCGGGAACACGCGCCTCTCCGACCTGCTGGGCGCCCTGGAGGAGACCTCCGGCCGCGACCTGACCGCCTGGTCGAAGGCGTGGCTGGAGACCGCCGGCATCAACATCCTGCGCCCGGAGATCACCACCGACGCGGACGGCCTGATCACCGCCTTCGGCATCCGCCAGGAGGCGCCCGCGCTGCCCGCCGGCGCCAAGGGCGAGCCCACCCTGCGCCCGCACCGCATCGCGGTCGGCCTGTACGAGCTCCAGGACGGCGCCCTCGTGCGCACCGACCGGATCGAGCTGGACATCGAGGGCGCGCTCACCACGGTGCCGGAGCTCGCCGGACGGGCCCGCCCGGCGGTCGTCCTGCTGAACGACGACGACCTGTCGTACGCGAAGGTCCGCCTCGACGAGGAGTCCCTCGCCACGGTCACGGCGCACATCGGGGATTTCGCGGAGTCCCTGCCGCGCGCCCTGTGCTGGGCCTCCGCCTGGGACATGACGCGGGACGGCGAGCTCGCCACCCGCGACTACCTCGCGCTGGTCCTCTCGGGCATCGGCAAGGAGACCGACATCGGCGTCGTCCAGTCGCTGCACCGCCAGGTGAAGCTGGCCGTGGACCTGTACGCCGACCCGGCGTGGCGGGAGCAGGGCCTGGCGGCCTGGACCGAGGCCACGCTGGAGCACCTGCGTGCCGCGGCGCCGGGCAGCGACCACCAGCTCGCCTGGGCCCGGGCCTTCGCGGCCACGGCCCGCACCGAGGGACAGCTCACCTACCTGTCGGCACTGCTCGACGGCGCGGCGGAGATCGAGGGCCTGGCCGTCGACACCGAGCTGCGCTGGACGTTCCTGGAGCGGCTCGCCGCGACGGGCATCGCCGAGGAGGGGGCCATCGCGGCGGAGCTGGAGCGGGACCCCACCGCGGCCGGTGAGCGCCACGCGGCGACCGCGCGGGCGGCCCGCCCGACGGCCGAGGCCAAGGCTCAGGCGTGGGCCTCGGTGGTGGAGTCCGCGGACCTCCCCAACGCGGTGCAGGAGGCCGTGATCGGCGGCTTCGTCCAGACCGACCAGCGCGAGCTGCTGGCCCCGTACACCGCGAAGTACTTCGCGGCGGTCAAGGAGGTCTGGGACACCCGCAGCCACGAGATCGCCCAGCAGATCGCGGTGGGGCTGTACCCGACGCTCCAGGTCTCCGCGGACACGCTGGACGCGACGGACGCGTGGCTCACCTCGGCCGAGCCGAACGCCGCGCTGCGCCGCCTCGTCTCGGAGTCCCGCGCGGGCGTCGAGCGGGCGCTGAAGGCCCAGGCGGCCGACGCCGCTGCCGCTGCCGCTCAGGTCTGAGGGCCCCCGGGCTCCGCCCGCACCCGCGGAAGCAACGTCTCCCGCGGGTGCGGCGACCCTGCTGGGGCTCCGCCCCAGACCCCGCGCCTCAAACGCCGGCGGGGCTGGATCTCTCAGCCCGCCCGGCGTTTGAGGGCAGGGGGCGGGGAGACGGCTCCGCGCAGCGGCCACCCGCGGTCAGCGGGCGGAGGCGACGGCGCGCAGCGCGGCCAGGACGTGGGACAGCGCGGGCGCGGACTCGGCGCCCCGCCGGACCGCGGCGATCACGTGCCGCGTCGGCCGGTCCCGCGACAGCACCCGCACCGCCACGCCCGACGCCCGGCTCGACACCATGCGCGGAACCAGCGCCACCCCCATCCCCGCCTCCACCATCGCCAGGATCGCCGTCCACCCCGACGCCGAGTGCGCCTGTTCCGGGACGAAGCCCGCCGCCTCGCACGCGCCGCGGGTGATCTCCGACCAAGGGCCGCTGCCCCCGTAGATCCACCGGTCGCCGGACAGGTCCGCCAGCCGAAGCCCCGCCGCGCCCGCCAGCGGATGCCCCGGCGGGAGCGCCACGTCCAGCGGGTCCTCCAGGAGCGTCACCCGGGTGAACCGGGCGTCCCGCGCGGTCGGCGCGTGCGCGGCCAGCGACAGGGCCAGGTCCACGCCCCCGGCCGACAGGAGCTCGTACGACTCCGCCGCCTCGGCCTCCCGGACCCGTACCTCCACCCCCGGACGGGTCTTGCGCAGGGCCGCCACCGCCGGGACCACGAGCGCCGGCACGGCCGTGGAGAAGGCGCCGACCCGTACCTCGCCCGCGTCCCCGGCCAGATATCCGGCCAGCTCCGCGTCGGCCGCCTCCAGCTGCGCGAACACCGCCTCCGCGTGCCGCAGTACGAGGTGGGCCGCGTCGGTGAGGCGGACCCGCCGCCCCTCGGCCTCCAGCAGGGTCACCCCCAGCTGCCGGGCGAGGTTCGTCAGCTGCTGCGAAACGGCCGAGGGCGTCATGTGCAGCGCCTCGGCCGTCGCGGTCACGGTCCCCTGTTCGGCGAGGGCCCGCAGGATCCGCAGCTTCTTGATGTCCCACTCGATCATGGGCCCGAACCTACCGCCGCGCACTGGGGGAGCGTCGTGTCGGTGAGGCCGGGCCCGCGACGCCTGGCACCGCGGGCTGATCCGGCCTCACCGACACGACGCTCCCCAGCCCCACACCGCCCAGGATCAACGCCATGCAGAGCAGTTGCGCCGGTCCTGTGTGCTCGCCCAGGAGCAGGAAGCCGAGCCCCGCCACGCACACCGGCTGGAGGTAGTAGACGACTCCGGCGCGGGCCGCCCCGATGATCGTGATCGCCTTGTTCCAGGCGAAGAAGGCGACGGCCGAGGAGAAGACCCCGACGTACAGCAGCGGTCCGACCGTCCCGGTGGTGACCTCGAAGCCGCCCTGCACGGAGACGGAGACGGCGTAGACGGGCGCCAGCATCAGCGCGCCGAGGACGAAGGTGGTGATCAGGAAGGCCAGTCCGCCCAGTTCGGCGGGCTTGCGCTTGAGCAGGGCGCTGTACGTGGCGAACGAGAGGGCGGCGGCGAACATCCACAGGTCGCCGGCGCCGAAGTCGAAGCCGAGGGAGCCGTCCCCGACGAGCAGCAGCACGCCGAAGGCGGCGAGCAGCATGCCGAAGGTGCGCCGCTTGCCGAGCCGTTCGCCGCCGAGGCGGGCGTAGAGCGCCATGATGACGGGCGAGGCGGCCATGATCATGCCCATGTTGGAGGCGGAGGTGGTCAGTCCGGCCTGGTGCACGAGGGTGTTGTAGAGGGCGACGCCGAACAGCGACGCGAGGGCGATGTAGCCGAAGTGCCGCCGGATCAGGGCGCGCTGCTGCCACGCCTGGCGGGCGGCGAAGGGGGCGACGGCGACGAGGGCGATGATCCAGCGCCAGAAGACGGCCTGGACGGGCGGGACGGTCTCGGCCATTCCCCGGGTGGCGACGAAGCTGCCGGACCAGACGACCGTCGCGAGCAGCGCGAGGAGCACGCCGAGCCCGGCGACACCCTTCCTGCCGGTGTTGCCGGGCTCGGTCTGCGAGACGGTACGGACGCGGTCCATGACGGCCACTGTGGGTCTGCTCCTCGGAGTCGGCGGGTGGTGCGTGTGCCCTACCGTCGCACCCCGTCATCCATCAGGTCCATCGAAATGTTCTGATCGTTCTTTTCAGGAGAACTGAATGATTGGGGGGTGCGGGCGGCCGCCAGCTGACCGGCGACGGTGGCCCCGAAGGCGATCGCCATGCCGACGAGCTGTACGGGCGAGAGCGCCTGGCCGAGCGCGGCCCAGCCGATGACGGCGGCGGTGAGCGGGGAGAGCGGGCCGAGCAGGGTGACCGAGGTGGCGGTGAGCCGGCCGATGCCGCGGAACCAGAGCCAGTACGCGATCCCGGTGTTGATCAGCATCATGTAGCCGTAGCCGAGGAAGGCGCTCCCGTCGAGCGCGGGCGGGGCTCCCTCGACGAGGGCGGCCACCGGGATGATGAACAGCCCGCCGGCGGTGAGCTGCCAGCCGGTCATGGCCAGCGGGCCGACGCCCTCGGGGCGGCCCCAGCGCTTGGTCATGACGGTGCCGGCGCCCATGGAGGCGGAGGAGATCACACCGGCGATGACGCCGACGAGGTCGAGCTTCGCCTCGGCGGTCAGGACGACCATGCTCACGCCCAACGCCCCCACGACGGCGGCCAGTACGGTGCGCAGGCTCGCCCGCTCCCCGAGGACGAGGGCGGCGAGTCCCACGACGAACAGCGGGCCGACGGCGCCCAGTACGGCCGCGACGCCGCCGGGGAGCCGGTAGGCGGAGAGGAAGAGGAGCGGGAAGAAGGCGCCGATGTTGAGGGTGCCGAGGACGGCGGACTTCCACCACCACGCGCCCTTGGGCAGGGTACGGGCCAGGGCGGTCAGCAGCAGGCCGGCGGGAAGGGCCCGCATGACGCCGGTGAACAGCGGCCGGTCGGGCGGCAGCAGTTCGGTGGCCACGGCGTAGGTGGAGCCCCAGGAGATGGGGGCGAGGGCGGTCAGGGCGACGGTGGCGAGACGCTTCATGGCGGGAGGCTCCCTGTCGGGTGAGGAAGGCGGGACCGGGCGGGGTGGTTCAGGCGACGACGGCGGCCGGCCGGCGCTCCGGGGCCGCTGCGTCGCCGGGGACGGCGGCGGCGGGCGGCTCGGAGTGCACGGCTCCGGCCGGCAGGTGCGGCTCCAGCCGGACCAGTGCGAGGGCGGCGCCGAGTGCGGCGACGGTGAGGACGGCCCAGGGCAGGCGGCCGTCGACGGCGAGCAGGGCGGTGAAGAGGGAGGGGGCGAGCGCGCCGGCCAGCGAGTAGGACAGCTGGTAGGTGGCCAGGTAGCGGCCGCGGACGGCCTCGGGGGCGGCGGAGACCGACAGGGCGCCGCCGGAGGGGCTGTGCACCAGTTCGCCGAGGGTGTAGACGACGACGATGGCCAGCAGGGCGACCAGCGTCACGGTCTGGCCGGGGCGCAGCGTGCCGAGCACGATCTGTCCGACGAAGGCGGCGGCGAAGAGCAGGGCGCCGAGTGCGGCCGAGCGGGTGCGGCGGGCACCGGAGCGGCGGACCCGGCCAGCGATCAGCACGCCGATCCCGGCGCACAGGACGGTGTTGACGGTGAAGGCGGCTCCGGTGAGGGAGTCGGGGGCCGCCAGCCAGGTGGAGAGGTAGAGCGGGAAGAGGACGGAGAGGGCGGAGTAGCCCAGCGCGGTGAGGAAGTTGGCGGCGGTGAGGCCGAGGAAGGGGCGGTCGCGCAGGACCATCCGGTATCCGGTGGGAGCCCGCCTCGCGGAGCCGGCCGCGTCGTCGCGGACCGGGCGGACCCGGCTGACGAGCAGTCCGGCGAGGGCGAAGGCGAGGGAGTTGCCCCAGGCGGTGTACGTGAACCCGCCCGTGCCCCACAGCGCCAGCACGCCGGAGACGAGCAGGGCGCCCGCGCCCATCCCGGCGTTCTGCAGGGCCCGGGTGGAGGCCTGGAGCCGGTCGCGGGCGGCGCCCCGCGCCACCTCGCCGATCAGGGACTGCTGCACGACGCTGAAGGAGCGGTCGGCGAGCGCGGTGATGAGGGCGACGGCCGCGAAGGCGGCCAGGGAGCTCGCGAAGGGGTAGAGGGCGAAGCCGAGCGCCCGGATCCCGTAGAGCACCAGGTTGACCCTCTTGGCACCGAACCGGTCGACGGCCGAGCCGGCCAGCGGCATGAACGCCAGCCCGGCCAGGCCGGTGACCGTCATGACCAGGCCGACGAGGGTGAGGGAGAGGCCGGTGACGTGGTGGAAGAAGACCAGCGAGAACGGGACGTACATGCCGATCCCGACCGCGCTGATGCCGATGCCGAGGAGAAGCGACCGCTCCCCCGCGACCTTCGCCTCCCCGGTGGTGGCTGCCTTGCTCCTGAACACTGCCATGACGGCCTCTCCCCCAGATTCGGTTGCTGGTAAGTAGCTTACCGCTAAGCTACTTTCCGTCAAGCAACTTTCTTGCGAACGATCTCCGGGAAGCGGAATACTGCACTCATGAGTGACGACAAGGACGCCGTCGACGCGATAACGGCCCAGTGGTTCGCCGTGCGCCCCGACTTGGACACGGCCCCCATGGCCGTCTTCGGACGCATCTACCGGATCGCCAAGGCCATGGGCGACGCGATGGAAGAGTGCTACTCGCGCTTCGGCATCTCGCGCGGGGAGTTCGACGTCGTCGCCACCTTGCGCCGTTCGGGCGCCCCGTACACGCTCTCGCCCCGCCAGCTCTCGGCGACGCTCATGCTCACCACGGGCGGCATGACCGGGCGGCTGGACAAGCTGGAGAAGGCCGGGCTGCTCGGCCGCAAGCCCGATCCGCACGACCGGCGGGGGCTCCAGGTGACGATCACCGACCGCGGCCTCGCGCTCATCGACGAGGCGGTCGCCGCCGGCCTGGAGGTGCAGCGCGACGCGCTGACCGGGCTGAGCGACGAGGAGGTCGACGTACTCACCGGCCTGCTCCGCAAGCTACTGGCCGGCATCTGAGCCATGTGCCGTACCCGCGGACACGACAAGGCGCCGGGGGTCGCCGCACGGCCGAGGTGAATCGGCGGGGCGGACCCCCGGCGCCCGGGAAGTCCAGCGGTCCCGGCCCCGTGGGGCCGGACCTGCTCAGGCCTGCTTCTGCGGCCTGTCCGACTTGTCGAGGACCATCACGAGACCCGCGATGACCAGGAACAGCACGATCGGCAGGGCCACGTACAGACCGAGCGTCTCGCCAATGCTCAGGCCCGGGCCCGGGTCGTCGCCGTCGTCGCGGGTCAGCGCGAGGGCGGGAGACGTCATCAGCAGCATCATCAGCGTCGTTCCGGCCGTGACGGCGCCGGCGCGCAGAGCGTTCTTCTTGTCCACGGTGCAAACGTAGCGAACACCTAAACGGGGCGCGCGCCCGGGGGTGCCGTACGAGGTCGCCCGCCCTCCGCCAGCGCCCCCAACAGGGCGTTCGCCCGGGGCGAGGCCACCAGTTCCTCCAGCGTCAGCGGCCGCCCCTCGGCATCGGCGACCGGAAGCCGCCAATTGGGGTACTGGTCCCAGGTGCCGGGCAGGTTCTGCGGCCGCCGGTCCCCCACCGCGTCCGGCAGCCAGACACCGACCAGCCGTGCCGGGGTGCGCAGCAGGAACTCGTACAGGGCCCGTACGGCGGCCTCCTCGCCCTTGGTCTCCAGGCCGAGCCCGTCCAGCAGCTCCAGCCACTCCGCGGTGTCGGCGGCGTCCTCGGCCCGCTCCTGCGCGGCCGGGCGGGTCAGCAGGCCGAGCCGGTCGCGCAGCTCCACGTGCGCGCCGGCGAGTTTGGCGGCCGTGGGCGGCAGGTCGTGGGTGGTGGCCGTGGCCAGGCAGTCGGCCCGCCAGGCGTGCGGCGGGAGCGGGCTGCCGGTGCCGGCCCAGTCCCGCTCGAACCAGAGCACCGAGGTGCCGAGCACTCCGCGCCGGGCCAGCTCCTGACGGACCCGGGGCTCCACCGTCCCGAGGTCCTCGCCGATGACCAGGGCGCCGGCCCGGTGGGCCTCCAGGACCAGGATCGCCAGCATGGCCTCGCCGTCGTAGCCCACGTACGTGCCCTCGGCGGGCGTGGTCCCCTCCGGGATCCACCACAGCCGGAACAGGCCCATCACGTGGTCGATCCGCAGCGCGCCCGCGTAGCTGAACACCCCGCGCAGCAGGGACCGGAAGGGGGCGTAGGCGGTGGCGGCCAGCACGTCGGGGCGCCACGGCGGCAGCCCCCAGTCCTGGCCGCGCGCGTTGAAGGCGTCCGGCGGGGCGCCGACCGAGATGTGCCGGGCGTAGCAGGGCGAACCGAACACGTCGGAGCCCTGCGGGTGCACCCCGACGGCCAGGTCGTGCACGATGCCGACCGCCATGCCCGCCTCCCGGGCGGCCCGCTGGGCGGCGGCGAGCTGGCCGTCCGTCAGCCAGACCAGCCAGCGGTGGAAGTCGCCGCGCTCCTTCGGGTCCTCCCCCGCGTGTTCGGCGCACCAGGCGGCGTGCACGTCCAGCGGTGCGCCCTGCTCGGCGCAGAACGCCCGGTAGGCGGCCTCGCGCCCGGGCGGGCGCGGGACGGCGTACAGCAGCTCCAGGGCCTGCCGCTTGAGGGCCCAGACGGCGTCGCGGTCGATGTGCGCGCCCTTCTCCAGCACCTCGCGGCGCAGCTGCGCGCCCTGCCCGGCGAGTACGGCGAGGGCCGCGCGGTCGGGGCAGTCGGCGTACTCCGGGACGTCCTCGATCCGCAGGTGGACCGGGTCCGGGAAGCGCCGGGAGGAGGGCCGGTACGGGGAGGGGTCGGTCGGGGTGCCGGGTACGGCCGCGTGCAGCGGGTTGACCTGGATGAAGCCGGCGCCGTGGGTGCGGCCGGCCCAGCGGGCGAGCGCGGCGAGGTCGCCGAGGTCGCCCATGCCCCAGGAGTGCTCGGAGAGCAGGGAGTAGAGCTGGACGAGCAGCCCGTGGGCCCGCTCGGGCGCGGCCGGGGCCCGCGCCGGGGCCACGACCAGGGTGGCCTCGGCGATCCGCCCGTCGGACGCCCGGGCGGTGAGCCGGTGGACGCCCAGCGGCAGCCCGGGGCCCCACGCGAGCTCCTCCCCCGTCTCCTCGGCCAGCACGCGGACCCGGGTGCCCGGCGGGAGGGCGGCGGGCCGCGGCGGCACGGGCTCCCCCTGCCAGAGCACCACCGTCGGCGGCAGGAGCCGCAGGGCCGTCTCGCGTGATTCCTCCTCGGCGGACACCCGGATGCTCTCGGCGTCGTCCGTGACCACCCCGAGCAGGCCGAGGACGGCCTTGACGGTGCTCTCCGGCACCTGGACGGTCACGTTCGCGGCGGGCTGGTAGGCGGTGGCGATGCCGTACAGGGCAGCGAGCCGGGCCAGGTCGTCCATCAACGGGTGCTCCTTCTTGCGTGCGGGCACGAGGGCTTGAGGGTGAGTCAGAAGCGTGGTGCAGAAGGGCGGGACGCCGCGGGGGAACACGCCAGCCATACCCACTCGGAGGGACCGCATTCCTGTCATATCCGGGTCAGATCACCCACCCGCATTGACACCCCAGCCGCACGAGTGGTGGGCTCGGGCTCATTCGTGCGAGTGGGGACGTCTCAGGACGAGGAGGCTCGGTGCAGCTCAGGGGCAGGAAACGGTCGACGGCCGCCGCCATCGCGGTGATCGGGTCGCTGCTCGGCGGCGCCGTGGCCGCCGCGCCGCCCGGCACCCTGACGGCGCCCTCCGTCCCGGACGCGCCGACCACCGCACCGGGCGGCGGCGCCGCCGCGGCAGGCGCCGCGGCCGGTGCCAACGGCGCCCTCGGGCCCGTACTCGACCCCGGCGCCGACACCCCCCGGGCCGCCTCCGAGGGACCCGCCGTGTGGCCCCGGCCGCAGTCGATGACCGCCGATCCGGCGCGCGAGGTTCCGCTGGGCGCGGAGGCCGTACTGGTGGCGCCGGCCGACACCGATCCGTACGCGCTCCAGGTGGTACGCGATGCCCTGCGCAAGGCGGGCGTGAAGACCCTGCACGAACCCGCCCCTGGGGCGCCGGTGCCCGAGCGGGGCACCGTCGTGCGGCTCGACGACGCGGGTGCCGAGCAGGCGCTGCGGGCGCTGGGCGCTGCCGCGGCGAAGGACCTGCCGGACGGGGGCTACCGGCTGGCGGTGGGGCGGCCCGGCGGCCGGGACACGGTCGCGCTCGCCGGCGTAGGGGACGCGGGGCTGTTCCACGCGGCGCAGACGCTGCGCCAGCTGCTCGCGGCGGGCGGCGGGAAGGTGCCCGGGGTACTGGTGCGGGACTGGCCGATCGCGCCGGTGCGCGGGATCACCGAGGGCTTCTACGGGCAGCCGTGGACCAACGAACAGCGCCTCGCCCAGCTGGACTTCATGGGCCGCACCAAGCAGAACCGGCTGCTGCTCGCGCCCGGGGACGACCAGTACCGGACGACGGGCTGGCGCACGGACTACCCGCAGGCGCAGCAGGAGGAGTTCCGCGCGCTGGCCGAACGGGCCCGCGCCAACCGGGTGGTCCTGGCGTGGGCGGTCACCCCCGGCCAGTCGATGTGCCTGTCCTCGGCCGCCGACCGGGCGGCGCTCGCACGCAAGCTGGACTCGATGTGGGACCTCGGCTTCCGCGCCTTCCAGGTGCAGTTCCAGGACGTCAGCTACTCGGAATGGGGCTGCCGCGCGGACCGGGAGCGGTACGGGAAGGGCCCGGCGGCGGCCGCGAAGGCGCACGCGGAGGTCGCGAACGAGCTGGCCGCGCACCTGGCCGCGAGGTATCCGGGCGCGCCCGCCCTGTCGCTGCTGCCGACGGAGTACTACCAGGAGGGCTCCACCTCCTACCGGACGGCCCTCGCGGGCGCGCTGGACGCGCGGGTGGAGGTGGCCTGGACGGGCGTCGGCGTGGTGCCGCGCACGATCACCGGCAGGGAACTGGCCGGGGCGCGCTCCGCCATGGGGCAGCAGCCCCTGGTCACCATGGACAACTACCCGGTCAACGACTGGGATCCGGGCCGCATCTTCCTCGGCCCGTACGCGGGCCGCGATCCCGCGGTGGCGGGCGGCTCGGCGGCGCTGCTGGCCAACGCGATGCAGCAGCCCATCCTGTCGCGGATCCCGCTCTTCACGGCGGCGGACTTCGCCTGGAACCCGCGCGGCTACCGGGCCGGCGAGTCCTGGCAGGCGGCGGTGCGCGATCTCGCGGGCTCCGACCCGCGGGAGCGCGCGGCGGTGGCGGCCCTCGCCGGGAACACCGCGTCGTCGGGGCTGAAGCAGGAGGAGTCGGCGTATCTGAAGCCGCTGGTCGAGCAGTTCTGGAAGGCCCGCGCCGCGGGCGATCCGGCGGCCGGGGCCGAGCTGCGCAAGGCGTTCACGGTCCTGCGCGAGGCCCCCGGCCGACTGCCGGTCCTGTCGGACGAGGCGGGGCCCTGGCTGGAGCGGCTGGCGCGCTACGGAACGGCCGGCGAACTGGCCGTGGACGTCCTCCAGGCGCAGGCCCGCGGGGACGGGGCCGCCGCCTGGCAGGCCTCCCTGGCCCTGGCCGAGGTCCGCGAGGCGCTGGCGGAACCGGGGACCGCCCGGGTGGACGAGGCCGTCCTGGAGCCCTTCCTGAAGAAGGCGGCGGCGGAGGCGGACGCCTGGACCGGAGCCGCCCGCACCACGGGCACGGTGACGAAGGAGCCGGAGTCCTGGACGGTCCGGCTGGACGCCGCGCGCCCGCTGTCGGCGGTGACGGTGATGACGGAGCCGTTCCCGGCGGGGGCGCGGGGCGCGGCGGTGGAGGCGCACGTACCGGGCGAGGGCTGGCGCAAGCTCGCCGACGCCGCGGCCTCAGGCTGGACCCAGGTGGACACGGCCGGGCTGAGCGCGGACGCGGTTCGGCTGTCCTGGGCCGGAACGGGCACCGCGCCCACGGTGCACCGGGTGGTGCCGTGGTTCGGGGACGGCCCGCGGGCCCGCTTCGAGCTGGCGGACGGGGCCGCGACCGACGCCGAGATCGGCGGCGCCCCGGGGCGGGTGTCGGCGCAGCTGTCCGCGCCGGGCCCCGCCGAGGTGCGCGGACCGCTGACGGCGCGGCCGCCGGCGGGCATCGAGGTCCGCCTGCCGGGGGTCGCGGTGGTGCCGCGCGGCGGGCAGGTGTCCATCCCGCTGGAGGTCGTGGTGGCACCGGGCACCGCGCCCGGCAGCTACGAGGTCCCGGTGACCTTCGGCGGCGAGACCCGGACCCTGACGGTGCGGGCCGTGCCCCGCACCGGCGGCCCGGACCTGCTGCGCACCGCGCGGGCCACCTCCTCGGCGGACGAGAGCCGCGCCTTCCCGGCCTCGGCGGCCGTGGACGGCTCCGCGACCACCCGCTGGTCCTCACCGCCGGTGGACGGAGCCTGGTGGCAGGCGCAGCTCCCCGCCCCGGCCCGGATCGGCCGGCTGGAGCTGCACTGGCAGGACGCGTACCCGTCCGCCTACCGGGTGGAGACCTCGGCGGACGGGGTCACCTGGCGCCCGGCCGCCACGGTCGCGGCGTCCGGGGGCGGTCGCGAATCCCTGCGCCTGGACGCGCCCGACACCCGCTTCCTCCGCATCACGTGCGACCGCCGCGCCACCCGCTACGGCTGCTCCCTGTGGTCGGCGGAGGCGTACGCGGTCACGCCGTAGCCCTGGCCGGGCCGGTCACGCCGTCTGCCGGGGCCGGACCGCGCTTGCGCCCGAGTGCGGCGCCGCCGCGGGGGCCAGCCCCCGAACCCCCGCGCCTCAAACGCCGGCGGGGCTGATCTTTCAGCGGGCTGAGGCCGGACAAACCCAGCCCCTCCGGCGATTGAGCAGCGGGGTCTGGGGCGGAGCCCCAGGAAGCCGGGCCGCGTCCGGCCTACGGGCGCAACCCGGCACGGTCTGGCTGCGAAGCCCCCCGCAATGGCCGGCTACGACGCCGCGACCCCGATGCGCTCCAGCGCGTCCTCGGCCCCGTACGGCTGGAGGTACGGCATCCAGCGGGGATCCCGGTGCCCCGTCCCGATGATCCGCCACGCCAGCCCGGACGGCGGCGCCGGCTGGTGGCGCAGGCGCCAGCCGAGTTCCAGCAGGTGCCGGTCCGCCTTGACGTGGTTGCAGCGCCGGCACGCGGCGACGACGTTGTCCCACGCGTGCTGTCCGCCCCGGCTGCGCGGGATGACGTGGTCGACGCTGGTGGCGACGGCCCCGCAGTACATGCAGCGGCCGCCGTCCCGCGCGAACAGGGCGCGCCGGGTGAGTGGAACGGGCCCCCGGTAGGGGACCCGCACGAAGCGCTTGAGCCGTACCACGCTGGGAGCGGGGACGGCCCTCGTCGCGCTGTGCAGATAGGCGCCGGATTCCTCCAGGGAGACCGCTTTGTTCTCCAGGACGAGGACGAGCGCGCGGCGGAGCGGTACGACGCCGAGGGGCTCGTACGACGCATTGAGGACCAGGACGTGCGGCACGGACTGCCTCCTTGTACGCCGGCGGCGCGTGGCTCGCGCCGGGACGATCTGCTCTCCAGTCTCTCCTTACGGCTGGTCGAAGCGCCACCACGCGCCCGTAACGGGTCCGAGGTGTTTTCAACCACAGTCAGTCATCCCCAGGTGAGTCTGGTCTCTCCCTCGAACACGGCACCAAGCTGAAGGGATTGCCCCGTTAGTGTGGTTGGTCTGCCCCTACAACCCGTTCCGCGGGCAGACCGCTACACCTGGAGGTTCCCGTCGTGCCCTGGCCCGCCGCTCTGCTGCCGTTGGCAGCCGACGTTCCGGACGCGCCCGCCTCGGTCAAGGAGGCGCAGGCCAGCGTCACCGAGGCCGCGAGCTTCATCGAGCAGAACTGGGCCACCTGGCTGAGCATCGGCCTGCGGATCCTGCTGATCGTGGTGATCGCCGCGGTCATACGCTCGGCGGTCCGCAAGGCGCTGACCAAGCTCATCAACCGGATGAACACCAGCGCGGAGGCGGTCGAGGGCACCGCGCTCGGCGGGCTGCTGGTCAATGCGGAGCGGCGGCGCCAGCGTTCGGAGGCGATCGGCTCTGTCCTGCGTTCGGTGGCCTCGTTCCTGATCCTCGGCACGGCCGCGCTGATGGTCCTGGCCGCGCTGAAGATCGATCTGGCCCCGCTCCTGGCGAGTGCCGGTGTGGCCGGTGTGGCCATCGGTTTCGGCGCCCGGAACCTGGTCACGGACTTCCTCTCCGGCGTCTTCATGATCATGGAGGACCAGTACGGCGTCGGCGACAAGATCGACGCGGGCGTGGCCTCGGGCGAGGTCATCGAGGTCGGGCTGCGCGTGACCAAGCTGCGCGGGGACAACGGCGAGATCTGGTACGTGCGCAACGGCGAGATCAAGCGGATCGGCAACCTCAGCCAGGGCTGGGCGACCGCGGGCGTGGCCGTCCAGGTCAAGCCCTCGGAGAACCTGTCGCGGATCCGCGAGGTGGTCCGGCAGGTCGCCGACACCCTGGCGAAGGAGTCTCCGTGGGACGAGCGCCTGTGGGGTCCGGTGGAGGTCCTCGGCCTGGACGAGGTGCTGCTCGCCTCGATGACGGTGAAGGTGTCGGCGAAGACCATGCCGGGCCAGCAGTTCGCCGTGGAGCGGGAGCTGCGCTGGCGGATCAAGGAGGCCTTCGACGCCGCGGGCATCCGGATCATCGGCGGCCTGCCGGCCGGGGACGAGGAGGAAGAGGCCCCGGCGGACCCGTCGGCCTCCGTCGCCGCGCCGTCCGCACTGGCGAACCCGGCCTCCCCGCAGTCGCTGGCCACGGCCCCCATCCCGCCGCCGGTCGGCCCGCGGATCACCAAGTAACCGCTCCGGCACCGTTCCGTCCCCGCTGCCCCGCAGGTCATTCGCGAATGACCTGCGGGGCAGCGGCATTGACACGGGTCAAACGGTGATAGGAAACTTACCTAACAGATCGCCTCGGTGAGGGAGAGACCGCTCCATGCCCGCCTCCACGCCCGGAACGCCCAGTCTGCTGCGCGCCATGAACGACCGGGCCGCGCTCGAACTCCTGCTGACGCACGGCCCGCTCTCGCGGACCCGCATCGGGCACCTGACCGGACTGTCCAAACCCACCGCCTCCCAGCTGCTGGCCCGCCTGGAAACCGCCGGTCTCGTCCTGGCCACCGGCACCGACGGCGGCCGCCCCGGCCCCAGCGCCCAGCTGTACTCGCTCAACCCCCGGGCCGCGTACGTCGGCGGACTCGACGTCACCCCGGGGCGCGTACTGGCGGCCGTGGCCGACCTCACCGGCACGGTGATCGCCTCCCACGAGGTCCCGTACACCGAGGGCGCCCAAGCCGTGGACCAGGTGACCGAGGCCCTCGGCGGGGCCGTCAAGGCCGCCGGTCTGCACCGCTCCGACCTGCACCGGGTGGTCATCGCCACCCCGGGCGCCTTCGACCCGCAGACCGGCCGGCTGCGTTACGCCAGCCACCTGCCCGGCTGGCACTCCCCCACCCTGCTCGACGACCTGGCGGCGGCCCTGCCGATGCCCGTGGAGTACGAGAACGACGTCAACCTCGCCGCCGTCGCCGAACAGCGCCTCGGCGCGGCCCGCGGCCACGAGGACTTCGTCCTGCTCTGGAACGAGGAGGGCCTCGGCGCCGCCCTGGTGCTCGGCGGCCGGCTGCACCGCGGCTGGACCGGCGGCGCGGGCGAGGTGGGCTTCCTGCCCGTTCCCGGCCGCCCCCTGGTTCGGCAGGTCACCCGGGCCAACTCCGGCGGCTACCAGGAGCTGGCCGGCGTGGAGGGACTGCCCCGGCTCGCCGCGGAACTGGGCATGGCGGCCGCACCCGGGCCCGCCGCCGACAGCCCGCACGGCCCGGACACCCCGCACGGCCCTGGCACCCCGCACAGCCCGGAGGTCGCCGCCGCCGTCGCCCTGCTCGGGCAGGCCGCGGCCGCGCCCGAGGGCGCGCACCTGAGCTTCCTCCAGTCGTACGCCACCGCGCTCGCCACCGGTCTGGCCTCCCTCGTCGCCGTGCTGGACCCGGAGATCGTGGTCCTGTCCGGGGCCGCGATCAGCGCGGGCGGCGAACCGCTGCGCGCGCTGCTGGAGGCCGAGCTCGCCGAACTGGCCCCCTCCCGGCCCCGGCTGGTCCCCGGCGAGGTACGGGAACGGCCGGTCCTGCACGGCGCGCTGGAGAGCGCGCTGGCCGCCACCCGGGACGAAGTGTTCGACACCTCCCGCTGAACCGCCCCGTCCGCCCCCCCCCCCACCCCCACCGGAAGTTTCGTCTCCCGCAGAGAGCGAGCCCCGCCATGCCCGGAACCGGACGCCTGACCACCGCAGCAGCCCTCCTCGTCGCGATATCCGCACTCGCCACGGCCTGTACCGGCCAGGGCGCCGACACCGCCTCCGACGACCCGAAGGCGGACGTCACCCTCACCTTCTGGCACGGCTGGTCCGCACCGAGCGAGGCCAAGGCGATCGAGGACAACATCGCCCGCTTCGAGCAGGCGCACCCGAACATCAAGGTCAAGGTCACCGGCAACATGACCGACGACAAGATCAACCAGGCCCTGCGCGCGGGCGGGGACAAGGCCCCCGACGTGGTGTCCTCCTTCACCACCGACAGCGTCGGCAAGTTCTGCAACTCCCGCGCCTTCGCCGACCTCAACCCCTTCCTGCGGAAGTCCGGGGTCGACAAGACGAAGGTCTTCCCCAAGACCCTGCTGGAGTACACCCAGTTCGACGGCAACCAGTGCACGCTGCCCCTGCTGCACGACGCGTACGGCCTCGTTTACAACAAGACCGCCTTCGCGGCCGCCGGGATCACCGAACCCCCCAGGACGTGGAGCCAGTTCACCGAGGTCGCGCAGAAACTCACCAAACCCAAGGGGGACTCGTACGAGCGGGTCGGCCTGATGCCCACCTTCCACGGCTACGAGACCACCCCCATGCGGCTCGCCGCGCAGTGGAGCCCCGCCTACTTCGGCGCGGACGGCAAGTCCGGCCTGGCCAAGGACCCCGGCTTCGTCAAGATGCTGACCGCGCAGAAGGACCTGGTGGACAAACTCGGCGGCTACGAGAAGCTGGAACGGTTCCGCAGCACCTTCGGCGACGAGTGGAGCGCCGAACACCCCTTCCACACCGGCCAGGTGGCCATGCAGATCGACGGCGAATGGCGGGCCCCGATGGCCAAGGAGGCCGGGGTCGCGTTCGAGATCGGCACCGCGCCGCTGCCCGTACCCGACGAGCAGGCGGCCGACTACGGCAAGGGCTACCTCTCCGGCACGGTCATGGGCATCGCCGCCGGCAGCAAGAAGCAGAACGCCGCCTGGGAACTGGTCAAGTACATGACCACCGACACCGAGGCGGTCGTGGCCTTCGCCAACGCCATCCACAACGTGCCGTCCACCCTGGCCGCCCTGGAGTCCCCGAGCCTCCAGGTGACCCCGGAGTTCAAGACCTTCCTCGACATCGCCCGGCACCCGAAGTCCGGCACCACCCCGGCCCAGGCCGACGGCGGCACCTACCAGCTGACCTTCCAGGACTTCGCGTACGCGGTCGAGAAGGGCGACGTCACCGACATCCCGGCCGGCCTCGCCAGGGCCGACCAGCAGATCGACACGGACATCGCGAAGGCGAAGTAGCCCCGGATGACCCGGCTGACCACCCCCACGCTGCGCTCGAAGCGCCGCCGCTCCGCCCTGCGGACCGCGGCCTTCATGTCCCCCTGGCTCATCGGGTTCGCGGTCTTCTTCGCCTACCCCCTGCTGTCCACCCTGTACTTCTCCTTCACGAAGTACGACGGCTTCCGCCCGCCCGCCCTCAACGGCACGGACAACTGGAGCTACGTCTTCACCGACTATCCGCTCTTCTGGCCCGCGATGCGCAACACCCTGTGGCTCGTGGTGGTGATGGTGACCTGCCGGGTCGTCTTCGGCCTCGGCGTCGGCCTGCTCGTCACGAAGATCAAGACGGGGGTCGGGATCTTCCGGACCCTGTTCTACCTGCCCTACCTGGCCCCGCCCGTCGCCGCGACCCTGGCCTTCGTCTTCCTGCTCAACCCCGGCACCGGCCCCGCCAACACCCTGCTCGACGCCGTGGGGCTGCCCACCCCGGGCTGGTTCACCGACGCCGACTGGTCCAAGCCCGCGCTCACCGCCCTCGCCCTGTGGGGGGTGGGCGACCTCATGGTCATCTTCATGGCCGCACTGCTCGACGTACCGAAGGAGCAGTACGAAGCCGCCGAGCTCGACGGCGCCGGGGCCTGGGCGCGGTTCCGGCACATCACCCTGCCCAACATCTCGCCGATCATCGCCTTCGCCGTGGTCACCGGCGTCATCCAGGCCATGCAGTACTACGCCCAGCCGCTGGTCGCGGGCAAGGTCGCGGCCGGGGTGATCGGCGGCTCCGGCCAGCAGTTCGAACCGGGCTACCCCGACAAGTCCACCCTCACCCTGCCGCAGCTCGTCTACAACCTCGGATTCCAGCGCTTCGACTACGGCACGGCGTGTGTCGTCGCGCTCGTCCTGTTCGCCCTCTCCATGACCTTCACCGCGCTCCTGATGCGGCGCCGTGGCGGACTGATCGGAGCAGGCGAGTGAACGCGCACGCACGCAAGGCCGTACTGCACTGGATCGGCGTCCACGCGCTCGGCGTGGCCGCGGCCCTCTTCTTCGTCCTCCCCTTCGTCTTCATCCTGCTCACCTCCCTGATGGGCGACCGCCAGGCACTCACCCGCGACCTGTGGCCCGACACCTGGGAATGGGACAACTACGCCACGGTGTGGAACACGCCCGGCTTCCTGACCTGGTGGCGCAACACCCTGCTGTACGCCGGACTCGGCACCCTGTTGACCGTGGTCTCCTCCGTGCCCGTCGCCTACGCCCTGGCCAAGTTCCGCTTCCGCGGGCGGCGGCTCTCGCTGCTGCTCGTGATCGCCATGATGATGCTGCCGCCGCAGGTGGTCGTCATCCCCATGTACCTCTTCTGGGCCAAACAGCTCGACCTGTCCGGCACCCTGTGGCCGCTGATCGTCCCGATGGCCTTCGGCGACGCCTTCTCCATCTTCCTGCTCCGCCAGTTCCTGCTGACCATCCCCGACGAGTACCTGGACGCGGCCCGCGTCGACGGCTGCGGCGAAGTGCGCACCCTGCTGCGCGTGGTGCTGCCGATGGCCAAGCCCGCAATCGCCGCCGTCGCGCTCTTCCAGTTCTTCTGCGCCTGGAACGACTACTTCGGCCCGCAGATCTACGCCTCCGACAACCCGGCCGCCTGGACCCTCAGTTACGGACTGGAGTCCTTCAAGGGCGCGCACCACACCAACTGGAACCTGACCATGGCCGCGACCGTGCTGGTCATGGCCCCGGTGATCGTCCTCTTCTTCTTCGCCCAGAAGGCGTTCGTCGAGGGAGTCACCCTGACCGGCGTGAAAGGCTGACGGCAATGAAACTCGCAGTGGTGGGCGGTGGTTCCACCTACACCCCCGAACTGATCGACGGCTTCGCACGGCTGCACGACACCCTGCCGGTCACCGAACTCGTCCTGATCGACCCGGCCACCGACCGCCTCGAACTCATCGGCGGCCTCGCCCGGCGGATCCTCGCCCGGCAGGAACACCCGGGCCTGGTCACCACCACCGCCGACCTCGACGCGGGAGTCGACGGGGCCGACGCCGTCCTGCTCCAGCTGCGCATCGGCGGACAGGCCTCCCGGCTCCAGGACGAGACCTGGCCCCTGGAATGCGGCTGCGTCGGACAGGAGACCACCGGCGCGGGCGGACTCGCCAAGGCGCTGCGCACGGTCCCCGTGGTCCTCGACATCGCCGAACGGGTCCGGCGGACCAACCCGGACGCGTGGATCATCGACTTCACCAACCCGGTCGGGATCGTCACCCGCGCCCTCCTGCAGGCCGGGCACAAGGCCGTCGGGCTGTGCAACGTCGCCATCGGCCTCCAGCGCAAGTTCGCGGCCCTGCTGGACCTGGCCCCCGGCGACATCCACCTGGACCACGTGGGCCTCAACCACCTCACCTGGGAACTGGGCGTGCGCCGCGGCGGCCCGGACGGCGAGGACCTGCTGCCGGGCCTGCTCGCCGCGCACGGGGAGGCGATCGCCGGGGACCTGCGCCTGCCGCGGGCCGTGCTGGACCGGCTCGGCGTCGTGCCCTCGTACTACCTCCGCTACTTCTACGCCCACGACGAGGTCGTACGGGAACTCGGCACGAAGCCCTCGCGGGCCGCCGAAGTCGCCGCGATGGAGCGGGAACTGCTCGCCCTGTACGGGGACCCCGCGCTGGACGAGAAGCCGGCGCTGCTGGCCAAGCGGGGCGGCGCCTTCTACTCGGAGGCCGCCGTGGACCTGGCCGCCTCGCTGCTGGGCGACGGCGGCCCGGCCCTCCAGGTCGTCAACACGTACAACAACGGCACCCTGCCCTTCCTCCCCGACGACGCGGTCGTCGAGGTGCAGGCGCGCGTCGACGCCTCGGGCCCCCGGCCGCTGCCGGCCCCGCGGCTGGACCCGCTCTACGCCGGGCTGGTCTCGCACGTGACCGCGTACGAGGACCTCGCGCTGGACGCGGCGCTGCGCGGCGGGCGCGAGCGGGTCTTCAAGGCCCTGCTCGCGCACCCGCTGGTCGGCCAGTACGACCTGGCCGAGGGACTGACCGACCGGCTCCTCGCGCACAACAAGGAGCACCTGGCATGGGCGTGAACCTCTGTTCCGTCCTGGCGATCGACGCGGGCAACAGCAAGACGGACGTGGCCCTGCTCGGCCCGGACGGCTCGGTGCTGTGCTCCGGGCAGGCCGGCGGCTTCCAGCCGACCCTTACGGGGGTGGCCGCGGCCGTCGACGTACTGGCCGAGGCGATGGCCGACGCCGGGCTGGACCACCGGAAGGGCCGCGGCCTCGGGCCCTGCGCCGAACACGTGTCGGCCTGCCTGGCCAACGCGGACTTCCCGCTGGAGGAGTGGCAGCTGGCGCGCGAGATCAAGCGACGCAACTGGGGGCGCGTGACGGAGGTGCACAACGACACCTTCGCCCTGCTGCGCGCCGGCCTGCCCGTGGGGGCCGAACCGCGCGGCGTCGCGGTGGTGTGCGGGGCCGGCATCAACTGCGTCGGGATGACCCCGGACGGGCGGACCGCCCGCTTCCCCGCGATCGGGCGGATCTCCGGCGACTGGGGCGGCGGGGGCGGACTGGCCGAGGAGGCCATGTGGTTCGCGGCCCGGGCCGAGGACGGGCGGGGCGAGCCGACGGAACTGGCCCGGGCGCTGCCCGCGCACCTGGGCCACGACTCGATGGCCGCGCTGATCGAGGCGCTGCACCTGGGCCGGATCCCGGCGGGGCGGCGGCACGAGCTGACCCCGGTGCTGTTCGCGGTGGCCGCCGCCGGGGACCCGGTCGCCCTCTCGCTGGTGCACCGGCAGGCGGACGAGATCGTGGCCATGGCCTCGGTGGCCCTGGGCCGCCTGGGCCTGCTGCGCGAGGAGGTGCCGGTGGTCCTGGGCGGCAGCGTCCTGGCGGCCCGGCACCCTCAGCTGAACGACCGGATCACGGAGCGCCTCGCCGAACGCGCTCCGCACGCCCGCATCCACGTGGTCACGGCCCGCCCGGTCCTGGGCGCCGCCCTCCTGGGCCTCGACGCCCTCGGCTCCCCACCCCTCGCCTACGGAAAACTCCGTGCCCACTTCGGGTGAACCCGCCCCGGAAGGCCGCCGGTCTGGAACCGTGGCGCTCGTGCGGGCGTATTGACGGTGAAGGGGTGGCGGAGGGCGCCCGCGGGGAGGCATCGTCCCGGATGCGGCACCGGGTGCTGTGGTCGACCAGCACTACGTCCATACTGCTGCGCAGGGGGTGCCTCCCGCCGTTGGCTGGGGGCGACGACAGGACCGAGGGGGAGGTCACGGTGGCGATCACATCACGCGCGCCCGCGCCCGGGGGCGGTGTTGCCGTACCGCCCGCCGGGGCGTCGGCTTCGCCGCCCGACGGGCCGCCCGGGCGGAGCACCGCCTGGGCCGAGGGCGTGGAGCGGCTGCGCGAGGCGGCGACCACCGAGCCGGGCCGGCTGCGGATCATCGGCGCCGCACTGGCCGCCCTGATCGTGCTGTTCGGCACGGTGAGCGTCTGGGAGATCTCCGAGCGGACCACGGCCGCCGACGACGTGGTGGGCCGCAGCCAGCCGCTGAGCGCGGACGCGGCGAGCATCTACCGGTCCCTGGCCGACGCCGACACGACCTCCTCCAGCGGCTTCCTGCTCGGCGCCCAGGAACCGCACGAGGTCCGCCAGCGGTACGAGAAGGACATCGCCAACGCCTCCAAGCTGCTGGTGAGCGCCGCCGCCAACACCGGCGGCAACGAGGACTCCCGCGAGCAGATCGCCCTGCTGAGCGAGCAGTTGCCGCGCTACACCGGCCTGATCGAGCAGGCCCGGGCCACCAACCGGCAGGGGCTGCCGCTGGGCGGCGCCTACCTCCGGTACGCCAACGAGCAGATGACCACCCAGCTGCTGCCCGCCGCGCAGCGGCTGTACGAGGCGGAGACCGGCCGGCTCTACGAGGACTACGACGACGCCCGGTCCTGGCCGCTCGCCTCGCTCGGCGCGGGCCTGCTCGCGATGGCGGGCCTGGTGTGGGCGCAGCGGCGCAACTACCGGCACACGAACCGGGTCTTCAACCACGGGCTGGTGGCCGCGACGGCCGCGTCGGTGGTGGTGCTGCTGTGGCTGGCCGTGGGCCACACGGTGGCGCGTTCCTCGCTGAGTGAAGCGCGGGCGGACGGGCAGGAGTCGATGAAGGTGCTCAACGACGCTCGGATCGCCTCCTTGCAGGCGCGGGCCGGTGAGAACCTGACCCTGATCGCGCGGGGCGCCGTACTGGCGGAGGACAAGAAGTCCGACAAGTACGACGTGGACTTCACGAACAACATGAAGCAGTTGGACGCCGGGCTGGCGACCGCGCTGCGGCTGGCCGACGACGAGGCCGGCCGGAGCCCGGTGAACCGCGCGGTGGACGGCGTGCAGCAGTGGAAGCAGCGGCACACGGCGGCCCGGGAGGCGGACTTGAAGGGCGACTACGAAGCCGCGCTGCCCCAGGTCGTCGGGGACGAGAAGCACAAGGAGAGCAGCGGGGCCGCCTTCGACACGGTGGACGCCTCCCTGGACCAGGCCGTGGCGCACGAGCAGCGGGAGTTCACCCGGGCCGCGCGGGAGGGGCTCGGCGCGCTGGGCGGTCTGGTGACGGGCGCGGCCGCCCTGGTGATCATCGGAGCGGCGGCGGCGGTGCTCGGTATCGGGCGCAGGCTTTCGGAGTACAGGTGAAGGCGATGCGGATACGAGCGAGGCGGGCCGCCGAAGGTCACGAGGGGTACGGGAGCCACGAGGGCCGGGCGGCGCAGGAGGGCCCCGGGCCCGCGGGCGGCGCCGTGTCCGGCATGCGGCTGAGGCGGGCCGCGGGCCGGCTGCGCGGTTGGGGCGGTGTGAGCGCGATGGCCGTCGCCTGTGCGGTGACGGCCGCGGTCGTGCTGCTGCCGCTGGCCCACGCGACGCCCGACACCGGCGGTCCGGCGGTCCGCAAGCCGGCCTCGATGGCGGTGGCCCCGGCCGCGCCGTGGTCCCTGACGGACACCTGCCAGGACCCGGAGGCGAGCCTGCGCCCGTCGGACGTGGACGGCGCCGCCATCGCGCGGATCAAGGCGGCGGGCAAGCTCGTCGCCGGTGTCGACCAGAACAGCTTCCGCTGGGGCTACCGCAACCAGACGGCGGAGGGCAGCCGCCTCGACGGCTTCGACATCGACCTGGTCAAGGCGATCGCCCGGGACATCCTGGGCGACGAGAACGCGGTGATCTACCGGGCCATCCCGACGAGTCAGCGCGTCCCGGCCCTCCAGGAGGGGCGTGTCGACATCGTCGTGCGGACCATGACCATCAACTGCAAGCGGCTGGAGGACGTGGCCTTCTCGACGGCCTACTTCGAGGCCGGGCAGCAGGTGCTGGCCCCCAAGGGTTCGGCGATCACCGGGTACGACACCTCGCTGAAGGACAAGCGGATCTGCTTCGCGACCGGTTCCACGGCGGAGGCGGCGCTGAACGCGCAGTCGTACGGCTCGGTCCCGGTCACCGTGGCCAACCAGCTGGACTGCCTGGTCCGGCTCCAGCTGGGCGAGGTCGACGGCATCATCACGGACAACGCCCTGGCGGCCGGGCAGGCCGCGCAGGACCCCTCGGTGCAGCTGGTGGGTTCGCCCTTCACCCGGGAGTTCTACGGGGTGGCGATGAACAAGGACGCCTCGGACCTGGTCCGCCGGGTCAACAAGGTGCTGGAGAACTACCGCGCGGGCGGCAATGACAGCCCCTGGATGAAGGCGTACCTCAAGCACCTCCAGCCGGTGCTGCCCGGCGTGTCCGCGCCGCCCGCTCCCAAGTACCGGGACGGCTGAGGCCGGTGGCGGTTTCGGGCACGGGGCCGGGCACGGGACCGGACGCGGAGCACGCGGAACGCACGGAGAGGGACACGGAGGCGGCAGCGGAAGCGGAGGCACAGTCGGTGGAGGCGGGTTCGGCAGTGATGGACCGGGACGGCGTCGACCGCGCCCTGGCCAGGCTGGGCGCGGAGCACGAGGCCGTCGAGACCTCGCTGCTCGCCCTCCAGGACCACGCGGGGCGCCGGCTGCTGGAGGGCGCCGCGCTGACCGGGGTCACCAAGGACCGGTGGACGGCCGCCGACGCGGACATCACCCGGCTGTGGACGTACTTCGACGCCTACAGCGGGGCCCTGACGGCCGCCCGGCAGGTCCGGGAGCGGCGCCGCTGGCCGAACCGCGAGGACCTGATCGAGCTGACGGAGCGGCTGCGCGGGCCGGGGGTGCTGATCGCGGGGGCGGCGGCGGAGGGTGTCGCGCTGGCGGAGCGGCTCTCGCTCGCGGAGCTGGTGGCGCGGATGAACGATCTGTACGCGCGTTCGCTGGACGTGGTGGTCGCCGCGGACGCGGTGTGGTCGGCGCTGCCCGCCCGGATCGACCTGCTGGCCGCGGAGCTGCACCGCACGCGCTCGCTGGCCCACTCGGTGGGGGTGCGCCCGGGCGAGCACCCGTCGGGCGACGACCTGGAGGACATCACGGCCGAGCTGGCCGAGCTGCGGGCGCAGGTGATCGCGGACCCGCTGGCGTTCTGGCTGCCGGCGGCGGGGAGCGCGGCGCCGGGTGGTGGCCGTCCGGACACCGCGCGCTACGACCGGGCGGCGCTCGCGCTGGAGGACGTACGCCGTGAGGTCGAGGCGGTCTTGGACGTGCGGCAGGACGCCGAGCAGCGGCTGATCAGCCTGCGGGACGTGCTCTCGCGCGCCGACCGGACGCTGGCGGAGGCGCGGACGGCGCGCGGTGAGGTGCTGGCGAAGATCGCCGCGTCCGAGGTGCCGGCGGTGAGCGGGCCGCCGACGGTGCTGCAGGAGCAGCTGGCGGCGGCGGCCGAGCACCGGCGTCAGTCGCGCTGGCACCGGCTCTCGCCGCTGCTGGAATCCCTGGAGGTGCGGGCCGAGGAGGAACTGCGGCGGGCTCGTGAATCGTTGACGGCCGTGACGGCGCCACTGGCGGTGCGGGCCGAGCTGCGGGGGCGGCTCGACGCGTACAAGGCGAAGGTGGCCCGCCACGGAATGGCGGAGGATCCGGTGCTGGTCGAGCGGTACGACGCGGCCCGCCGGATGCTGTGGAGCGCGCCCTGCGATCTGCGGGCCGCCGAGCAGGCCGTCCTGCGGTATCAGCAGGCGGCGGCGGAGTCGCTGGTGCCGCAGCAGGCGAGGCAGGAAGATCATCGACCCGAGCAGTTCCGGCCCGAGGGGCCGGGGAAGGAGGACGCATGAGTCTGGTCGGAACCGCGTGCGTTCGCCCCGGCTGCCCGGGGACGTACGAGGACATGGGCGGCGGCGAGCTGTACTGCGACACCTGCGGGCTGGCGCCGATCGGCTCGGTCGCGGCGGGTGCGGACGATCTGGTGTCGCCCCCGACGGGGATGACGAGCGCGGCCCGGGGTTCGCTGGGATCCGGCGGCTCCCGTGGGTCTCGTGGGTCGATGGGGTCGCAGGGCTCGCACGGCTCGGCGCGGTCCTCGGCCTCGGCCCGCTCCTCCCGGTCCTCGTCCTCCCGTCGCTCGGTGTCGGGTCGGTTGTCGCGGTCCCTGCCGGGGACGGTGTCCACCCGGTCGGTGTCGGTGCGCAGTTCGGGCTCGGCGGCGTCCTCGGGGCGCAGCCGGCTGGGAGCGGGGCTGGTCAACGTTCCGGAGGTGCCGCGTCCGGATCCTTCGGCGGCGGTCCTGGAGAACCCGGAGGTGCCGGAGCGCAAGCGGTTCTGCTCGCGCTCGGACTGCGGGGCCCCGGTGGGCCGCTCCCGCGGGGACCGGCCGGGCCGGACGGAAGGGTTCTGCACGAAGTGCGGGCACCCGTACTCCTTCGTGCCCAAGCTGAACCCGGGCGATGTGGTGCGCGGCCAGTACGAGGTGGCGGGCTGCCTCGCGCACGGCGGTCTCGGCTGGGTGTACCTGGCGGTGGACCGGGCGGTCGCGGACCGGTGGGTGGTCCTGAAGGGCCTGCTCGACACGGGCGACCAGGACGCGATGGAGGCGGCGATATCGGAGCGGCGCTTCCTCGCGGAGATCGAGCACTCGAACATCGTGCGGATCTACAACTTCGTGGAGCACCTGGACCAGCGGACCGGTTCGCTGGACGGGTACATCGTCATGGAGTACGTCGGCGGCAAGTCGCTCAAGGAGATCGCCAACGAGCGGCGGCGGCCGGACGGGCGGCGCGATCCGCTGCCGGTGGAGCAGGCGTGCGCGTACGGGATCGAGGCGCTGGAGGCGCTGGGCCACCTGCACAGCAGGAACCTCCTGTACTGCGACTTCAAGGTGGACAACGCGATCCAGCAGCAGGACCAGCTGAAGCTGATCGACATGGGCGCGGTGCGCCGGATGGACGACGAGGAGTCGGCCATCTACGGCACGGTGGGCTACCAGGCGCCGGAGGTCGCGGAGCTGGGCCCGTCGGTCGCCTCCGACCTCTACACGGTGGCGCGGACGCTGGCGGTCCTGACCTTCGACTTCCAGGGCTACACGAACGTGTTCGTGGATTCGCTGCCGGACCCCGAGCACATCGAGGTGTTCAGACGGTACGAGTCCTTCTACCGGCTGCTCGTCCGGGCGACCGACCCCGACCCGGGGCGGCGGTTCTCCTCCGCGCAGGAGATGGCGGACCAGCTGACGGGCGTGCTGCGCGAGGTGGTCGCGCTCCAGACGGGCCGGCCGCGGCCGCAGCTGTCGACCCTCTTCGGCCCGGAGCTGCGCGTTCCGGACACTCGGCTGTTCGCCGACGCCCCGGGCACGGTCGTGTCCCGGCTGGGCCACCGCCCGCTCGCCTCCCGGCGGGGTGGCGGGCTGTTCGGGGTGCTCGGCCGCGGCCCGGCCCGTCCCACGGGAGCGCACTCGCCGGGCGGCGCGGCCCTGCCCGCCGGGGCCTCCGGCCCGCAGGGCCACGCGCTCACCGGTGGCACGCCGCCGGGCGGGACGCCCCTGCCCGGAGCGGCGCCCGCCGGGGCCTCCGGCCCGTGGGGACCCGCGCACAGTGGGACGGCTGTGCCCGCCGGCAGCCGGGCCGGGCTGCCCGGTACCCCGCCGGGCGGCGTCTCCCCGCCCGCGGGAGCGCCCGCCGGTGGCGTGACCCCGTACGGCTCGGGTTCCGTCCCGGCCGGGGCGCCCGGGCCGTGGGGGCAGCCGCACCTCGGCGGTCCCGCGCCCACCGGCGGCCCGGCCGGTACGGGGACGCAGGCGCCCGGAGCGGTGGGAGGCCCGGCCTCGGCGTCGCCCGCCGGGGGCGCCGGCCCGTGGGCGGCCGCGCCCTTCGGCGGGACGCCCGCGGCCGGGCCGGCCGGGGCTCCGGTCCCGGCGCTCGGGACCACCGCCACGCACGTGGCCGGGGCGGCCGTGCCGCGGGCCCGGCAGGCACCGGGCCCGGGGCCCGTACCGGCCCCGGTGTCCCCGGCCGCTCCCACCGCGGCGGCGGCCCCGGCGGGAGCGACCACCCTGGACGCCCGCGACACCGCGCTGGCGCTGCCCGTGCCGCTGGTGGACGCGGGCGATCCGAACGCGGGTTTCCTGACGGGTCTGCTGGCCTCCGCGCCGGGCGACCTGCTGAGCGCGCTGGCCTCGGCGCCCGCCGACTCGGCCGAGCTGCGGCTGCGCGAGCTGCGGGCCCGGCTGGAGCTGGGCGAGCTGTCCTCGGCCGGGCGCACCCTGGCGGAGCTGGAGGCCCGGCATCCGGACGACTGGCGGGTGGTGTGGGCCCGCGGCATCGCCTCGCTGGCCATCGGTGACAACGAGATCGCGGCGCTGTCCTTCGACGCGATCTACGACGCCTTCCCGGGCGAGCCCGCGCCGAAGCTGGCCCTCGGGCTGTGTGCGGAGGTGCTGGGGCAGCTGGACAACGCCGCCGAGTACTACCGGCTCGTGTGGATCACCGACCCGGGGTTCGTGAGCGCGGCCTTCGGGCTGGCCCGGGTCCAGCTGGCCGCCGGTGACCGGGACGGAGCCGTGCGGACGCTGGAGTCCGTACCGGAGGCGTCCATCCACTACACCGCCGCCCGGGTGGCGGCGGTACGCGCACGTCTGCACGACCGGTCCCCGCAGGAGGCGCTGCTGGCCGACCTGGCGGCGGCAGCCGACCAGGTGGAGGCCCTGCGGCGGTTCGGGCTGGACCCGGAGCGGCGGGAGCGGCTCGCGACGGAGGTTCTGGGCTCGGCCCTGGACTGGGTACTGTCGGGTAGCCGGGGTTCCGACCCCGGCCGGACCTCGCTGCTCGGCAGTCAACTGGACGAGCGGGGCCTGCGCTTCGGACTGGAGCGCTCGTACCGCGTCCTCGCACGGCTTGCGCGGCGTGGCGAGGAGAGGATCGAACTGGTGGAGCGGGCAAACCGTTTCCGTCCCCGGACGTGGGTGTGAGTGATGTCGATGCATCGGCTGTCGGGCTGCCCCAGCTGCGCGGAACCCCTGGAGGAGGGTGACCGTTTCTGCGGCGTCTGCGGCTACGCCGTGACCGCCCCTCCCCCGGGTGCGTCCGCGGACCATCCGACCAGGCCCATCCCACCGGCCCCGCCGGCCGTCCCCGCGGGCGGCTACGGGACCCCGGCGCCCGGCGCGCACCACGACGGCGCCGCCGAACCGGCGCCCGGCTGGGGCAGCGTGGCCGCGGCCGCGCCGACGCTCGTCGACGAGCCGGCCGGCTGGAGCGCCGCCACGTCGGAGCCCGGGCTCCTGCCGCACCCGGGCCCGGCCGAGGCCGCGTACGGGAGCCCGGGCCACCAGGGCCCGTACGGCACCGGCACGCCCCCGGAGGGGACCGCGTGGGAATCGGACGACGGTCCGTACGCCCCCGGGTCCGCCCCGGAGCAGGGGTACGTCGGCCGGCCCCGCGGCAGCGCCGCGGACGGACCCGAGCCGGCGCCGGACGGCCCGTCCGGGCCCCGGCCCTCCGGCCCGCAGGGCTGGGCGGACGGCGCCGAGACCCGCCACGACCGGCCCGGCGGCAGCCCCGGCACGCCCGCGGAGGAGACGCCCTGGGCCACGGGCGAAGCCCCGTACGAGACAGCCCCGTACGAGGCGGCACCCTACGAAAACGGGTCCCAGCCGGGTGCGGCGGCCGGCGGCAAGACCTGCGTCGCCTGCCGGGCCGGACACGTGGACACCGACGGGTACTGCGAGCACTGCGGGCACGCACAGCCCCGGGAGCGGGACCACCTCGAAGAGGAGCTCGGGAGCGTCGCCGCCGTCAGTGACCGGGGGCTGCGCCACCACCGCAACGAGGACTCCTTCGCCGTGGCGGCCACCGCCCTGCCCGACGGGTCCGCCGCCACCGTGGCCATCGTCTGCGACGGCGTCTCCTCCGCGAGCCGCCCCGACGAGGCCTCGGCCGCCGCGGCCGGCGCCGCCAACGAGGCGCTGCTGGAGGCGCTGCCGCGCGGCGCCCACCCGCAGGAGGCCATGCACGAGGCGATCCTGGCCGCCGCCGCCGCGGTGAACGCCCTGGCCCCGGAGACCCCGGGCGCGCAGAACGCGCCTGCCTGCACCCTGGTGGGCGCGGTCGTCAGCGGCGGCCTGCTGACCATCGGCTGGGTGGGCGACAGCCGTGCGTACTGGGTGCCCGACGACCGTGCGGCGCTGCCGCGCCGGCTCACCGAGGACGACTCGTGGGCCGCGCAGATGGTCGCCGCCGGTCTGATGGGCGAGGCCGAGGCCTACGCGGACGTCCGCGCGCACGCCATCACCGGCTGGCTGGGGGCCGACGCGTACGACCTCGAACCGCACACCGCGACCTTCAAGCCCGACCACCCCGGGGTGGTGGTGGTCTGCACCGACGGACTGTGGAACTACGCGGAGTCCGCACGCGAGATGGCCCAGGTGCTGCCCGCCGACGCCGCGACCCGCCCGCTGCACAGCGCGCAGGTCCTGGTGGGGCACGCCCTCGACGGCGGCGGCCACGACAACGTCACCGTGGCCGTGGTGCCGTTCGCCACGCACCCCGAGCAGCAACCGGAACCCGATGCGGAGCCGGGCCCGGCAGCACGACCGGAACCGGAAGCGCGCCCGCAGGTCTGACCCGCCTGCCCAAGCCACCTAGGAGTCCCACCGATGGCGAATTTCGCCAAGCCGAGCGCCCCGCGCTTCACCGTGGAGGTGTACCAGAACGAGTTCCTCCCCGAGGGCGGGCGGGACGTCCACGCCATCGTCACGGTCACCGCCACCGGGGGTGCCGCGGCCACCCGGGCGGCGGCCGCCGACGGCACGGCCGCCGTCGTGATCATGGTCGACTGCTCGGGGTCCATGGAGTACCCGCCGGAGAAGATGCGGGGCGCCCGCGAGGCCACGGCGGCGGCCGTCGACACCCTGCGCGACGGCACCGCCTTCGCCGTGATCGCCGGTACGCACGTGGCCAAGGAGGTCTACCCGGGCCAAGGCCGCCTCGCCGTGGCCGACCCGACGACCCGGGCCCAGGCCAAGGAGGCCCTGCGCGGGCTCAGCTCCGGCGGCGGCACCGCCATCGGCACCTGGTTGCGGCTCGCCGACGGCCTGCTGCGCGGCTCGACGGCCGTCATCCGGCACGGCATCCTGCTCACCGACGGCCGCAACGAGCACGAGGAGCCGGGCGTCCTCCGGGCCACCCTCGACGCCTGCGCGGGCCGCTTCACCTGCGACGCCCGCGGGGTGGGGACCGACTGGGAGGTCAAGGAGGTCACGGGCATCGCGAGCGCGCTGCTCGGCTCCGCCGACATCGTGGCCGACCCGGCGCACCTGACCGAGGACTTCACGCGCATGATGGAGAACGTCATGGGCAAGGAGGTCGCGGACGTCGCCCTGCGCCTGTGGACCCCGGTCGGCGCGGAGATCCAGTACGTGAAGCAGGTCGCGCCCGCCGTGCAGGACCTGACCGACCGCCGCGTCGCGGCGGGCCCGCGCGCCGGCGACTACCCGACCGGCTCGTGGGGCGACGAGTCCCGCGAGTACCACGTGTGCGTGCGCGTCCCGGGTGCGGCCGTCGGCCAGGAGATGCTCGCCGCCCGCGCCACGCTCGTCCTGCCGGGAGCGGCGGGCGGGTCCGAGACCGTTCTCGCCCAGGGCCTGGTGCGCGCGGTGTGGACGACCGATCTGGCCGCGTCCACCGCCATCAGCCCGCAGGTCGCCCACTACACCGGGCAGGCGGAGCTGGCGCAGGCCATCCAACAGGGCCTGGAAGCCCGCAAACTGGGCGATGTCGATGGCGCCACGGCCAAACTGGGACGCGCCGTACAACTGGCGAGCGCCTCCGGGAACGCCGACACAGCCAAGCTCCTGGCGAAGGTGGTGGATGTCGTGGACGCCGTGGCGGGTACTGTGCGGCTGAAAGCCAGGGTCGCCGATGCCGACGAGATGACTCTTGAAACGCGATCGACGCAGACCGTCCGAGTGAAGAAGTCCTGAGACCTGACGTGAAGACGCAGGGAGAAGAAGGGGGAAGCGCCGCCATGCCGACCTGCCCGAACGGGCACCAGTCCGCCTCCGACGACTGGTGCGAGGTCTGCGGCCACCGCATGGGTGCCCCGGAGGGGCCTCCCGCGGTGCCCTCCTACGGCTACGGTTTCCCCCCGACCGCCGGTGAGCCGACCGCCCAGGCCGAGCTCTGCCCCCAGTGCCGGACCCCGCGCGAGGCCATGGCCCCGTTCTGCGAGGAGTGCCGGTACAACTTCCTGACCCGTTCGGCGACCTCGTACGCGCCGCCGGCGCCGGACGCGGGCCCGCAGCCGACGGGTGCGGGCGCCGTTCCCGGTCCTGGTGCTGGTCCCGGTCCGGGCCCTGGTCCCGGTCCGGGTCCGGGCCCCGGTGGTACGCCTCCGCCGCCCGTGCCCGCTCCCGGGAACTACTCCCAGGACCACTTCGAGTACCAGGGCTCGCGGCCGTCCCGGGTCAACCGGCCGGCCGAGCCGCTCCAGCGCGAGGACGACTGGCTGCTGCCGCCGCCCGCGCACGAGCAGCCGCGGGAGTACCAGCAGCCCGCGCAGCCCCAGTACCAGCAGCAGCCCCCGCCGCAGCAGCGGGAGTACCAGCAGGAGTACCAGCAGCAGGCCCCGCCGCAGCAGCACTACCAGCAGCAGCCTCCGCCTCAGCAGCACCAGCCCTTCCCGCCCCAGGGCGGCGCCTGGTCCGCGACGATCGGCCCCGACCGCTCGTACTTCATGGCGATGATGCAGCGCAGCGGCCCCGAGGCGGCCGGGCTCAACCTGCCCGCCTACTCCCCGGAGCAGCATCTTCCGCTCTCCGGCGGCCAGATCACCATCGGGCGCCGCCGCGCCTCCACGGGCGAGTCCCCCGACATCGACCTGTCGGTGCCGCCGGAGGACCCGGGCGTCTCCCACCAGCACGCGGTCCTCGTCCAGCAGCCCGACCTCAGCTGGGCGGTGGTGGACCAGAACTCCACCAACGGCACCACCATCAACGGGGGCGAGGAGCCGATCCAGCCCTACGTCCCGGTCCCGCTCGCCGACGGCGACCGCGTCCACGTGGGCGCCTGGACCACGATCACCATCCGCCGCGGCTGATCACGCCTCCCCCAGGGGCCATACGTAGGGCCCCTGGGGATCGTCGAGCCAGGACCACTGGCCCTCCGGACTGACCGAGACCCCGAAGCGCTCGCGGGCCGGACGGCCCTCGCTGCGCCACAGGTCCAGGGCCTCGCGGGGGTGCAGTACGCCTGCGGTGAGCACGAGCATGAACTGGAACCGCTCGTTCTCCACCAGCTCGTACGGGATCCCGTACGTCGTCCCGCCCGGCTCGGGCGGCGGCGAGGCGGTGGCCCCGCGCAGCGGGACGAAGTACGCCGAGGTGTGCAGGAAGCGGCCCTCCGCGAAACCGGCGTCCCGCACCGTGAGCGCGATCAGCCCGGTCGACAGCGGGGCCAGGATCCGCGCGCCCGGCCGGCACTGGCCGAGCCAGGCGTGCGGGATCAGCGGCAGCGTGCAGGTCACCATGATCCGGTCGAAGGGGGCCCGGGAGGGGCAGCCGCGCGCGCCGTCCCCGGTGACCACGGCCGGATGGTAGCCGAGCCGGGCCAGGTGCGCCCGCGCGGACTCGGTGATCTCCTCGTCCAGGTCCACGGTGGTGACGTGCTCGTCGCCGAGCCGGTGGCAGAGCAGGGCCGCGTTGTAGCCGGTGCCCGCGCCGATCTCCAGGACGTCGTCGCCGTCGCGCACGTCGAGGGCGTGCAGCATTTTCGCCATCAGGGAGGGCTGGCTGCTGGAGGAGACCAGCCGGCCGTCGCGCAGCCGGGTCGCCAGCGGGGTGTCGATGTAGACCCCGCGCAGCCAGCGGGCCCGGCGTTCGGGGTCGGGGTCCTCGGCCCAGAGCCGCTCGTGGCCGGCGCCGCGGCCGGTCCAGAAGTAGGGGACGAAGACGTGCCGGGGCACGGCGGCGAACGCCGCCCGCCAGCGCGGATCCTCCAGCACCCCGGCGGCGGTCAGCTCCCGCACCTGGGCGGCGTGCGCGGTCTCCCGCAGATCGCGCGTCTCGGTGCGTGCGGTGTGTGCGCCCATGCCTCCACTGTCCTGCGCATGGCCTTCGCGTGCGAACGCGCGGCCCCTGCCGGCCGCCGTGGAAGAGTCCTAGGACCCCGGTCCTCCGTCCGGGTGTCTGAGACGATGGTCAGGTGAATGAGATTCCGCGGGGCACGGTTCAGGAGCAGACCTTTTACGAGCAGGTGGGCGGGGAGGACACCTTCCGCCGCCTCGTCCGGCGCTTCTACGAGGGGGTCGCCGAGGACCCGCTGCTGCGCCCGATGTACCCGGAGGAGGACCTGGGCCCCGCCGAGGAACGGTTCACGCTGTTCCTGATCCAGTACTGGGGCGGGCCGACCACCTACAGCCAGCACCGCGGGCACCCGCGCCTGCGGATGCGGCACGCGCCGTTCCAGGTGGACGCTGCGGCGCACGACGCCTGGCTGAAGCACATGCGGGTCGCCGTGGACGAGCTGGGCCTGGCGCCGGAGCACGAGGCGCAGCTGTGGAAGTACCTGACGTACGCCGCCGCCTCGATGATCAACACGGCGGGCTAGGGCCCGGCCGGGCCCGCGGGCCGACGGTCAGACCGGGCGGACGGTCAGACCGGGCGGACCTGGAGGGCGCCCAGGCCGCCGGTGGCGCCGGGGCGGCGGGTGGCGACGGAGCCGTACGGAGTGCGCAGCCGCAGCCAGCTCCCGGCGGCGAGCAACGCCACGGGGTCGGGGGCGGCGGGCGCGGGGGCTGCGGGCGCGGAGGCGGGCACGGCGGTCCGTACCGGCCGCAGGAACCCCAGGGACTGCGCGGCGTGGACGACGCGCAGCGGAAGCTCGGTGTCGCCCAGGGTGCGGGACCAGATCTCGCGGCCGATGCGGTCGCGCTCGGACCGGGTCCGGTGCTGCGCCGGCAGGGCCTCGTCGCGGGCGCGGAACTCGGCGACGGCGGCCGCCACGGCCTCGCCCATCTCCCGCGGGCCGGGCAGCCCCGGCAGCTGCCGCCAGCCGCCGCGGGGCGGGAGCACCCCGGTCCAGGGCGGTCCGGTGACCGGCCCGGGCACGGTGGCCGCGGCCGAGGCCTCGTCCACGGACTCCAGGAGCTCGCCGGCGGACACGGTCAGGTCGAGCGGGGTGGCGACGGGCGCGGCGAGCCGCACCGTACGGATGGCCAGGACCTCGAAGGACGGTGGCCGTCCGAAGACGCCGAGCGCACCGCCGCCCGCCTGGAGGCGGACGGCGGCGGCGCGGTCGTAGTGCACCAGCCGGCCCAGGAAGGCGGTGAGGTCCGCCGCCTCCCCGGAGTCGGCGAAGCGCAACTGGTCGTTCATGCCGCGAGGCGTCCTTCCCGGCGGTCGCCGGAAGCGGAGGCGGACGCGGAGGAAGAAGCGGAAGCAGACGCACCCGCCGACGCGGCCACGGGCTCGTCGAGGTACTCCTCCAGGAAGCGCCTCTCCTCGGCCGTGATGCGGCGGGGCCGCCCCGCGGCGAGGTCGTAGGGCACGACCACGGTCTCGGCGCGCACGTAGACCGTCTCGGGCGCGTCCTCGGTCGCCTCGTCCTTGACCTCGTAGCGGATGGTCAGGGACGCGGCGCCTATCCGGGTCACCCAGGACTCGATGAGGACCGGCTCGTGACGGTGCACGAGGGGCAGCTTGTAGTCGATCTCGTGACGGGCCACGACGGAGCCGCCCGTGAAGGATTCGCTGCCCTCCCCCGGCGCGAGGCGGAACATGAAGTCGATCCGCGCCTCCTCCAGGTAACGGAGGAAGACGACGTTGTTGACGTGCCCGAAGGCATCCATGTCCGCCCAGCGCAGGGGGCACCGGTAGTGGTGTCTGGCCATGACGGCTACCTCAGCCTCGGGTGAGCTTCTTGTAGGTGGCACGGTGCGGGCGGGTGGCGTCCGCACCGAGACGCTCGACCTTGTTCTTCTCGTACGACTCGAAGTTGCCCTCGAACCAGTACCACTTGGACTCGCCCTCGTACGCCAGGATGTGCGTGGCGACTCGGTCGAGGAACCAGCGGTCGTGGGAGATGACCACGGCGGCACCGGGGAATTCGAGCAGGGCGTTCTCCAGGGAGGAGAGCGTCTCGACGTCGAGGTCGTTGGTGGGCTCGTCGAGGAGCAGCAGGTTGCCGCCCTCCTTGAGCGTCAGCGCCAGGTTGAGGCGGTTGCGCTCACCACCGGAGAGAACGCCGGCCGGCTTCTGCTGGTCCGGGCCCTTGAAGCCGAAGGCGCTGACGTACGCGCGGGACGGCATCTCGACCTGGCCCACGTTGATGTAGTCCAGCTCGTCCGACACGACCGCCCAGAGGGTCTTCTTGGGGTCGATGTTGGCGCGGGACTGGTCGACGTACGAGATCTTGACGGTCTCGCCGATCTTGACGGAGCCGGAGTCCGGCGCCTCCAGGCCCTGGATCATCTTGAAGAGCGTGGTCTTGCCGGCGCCGTTGGGGCCGATGATGCCCACGATGCCGTTGCGCGGGAGGGTGAAGGACAGGTCGTCGATCAGCACCTTGTCGCCGAAGGCCTTGGAGAGGTTGTTGACCTCGACGACGATGGAACCGAGGCGCGGGCCCGGCGGGATCTGGATCTCCTCGAAGTCCAGCTTCCGCATCTTGTCCGCCTCGGCCGCCATCTCCTCGTAGCGGGCCAGACGGGCCTTGGACTTGGTCTGACGCCCCTTGGCGTTGGACCGCACCCACTCCAGCTCTTCCTTGAGGCGCTTCTGGCGCTTCTCGTCCTTGCGGCCCTCGACCTTGAGACGGGTGGCCTTCTTCTCCAGGTAGGTGGAGTAGTTGCCCTCGTACGGGTGCGCGCGGCCGCGGTCGAGCTCGAGGATCCACTCGGCGACGTTGTTGAGGAAGTAGCGGTCGTGGGTCACGGCCACGACGGCGCCCTTGTACTGGGAGAGGTGCTGCTCCAGCCAGTTCACCGACTCGGCGTCGAGGTGGTTGGTGGGCTCGTCGAGGAGGAGCAGGTCCGGGGCCTCGATCAGCAGCTTGCAGAGCGCGACGCGGCGCTTCTCGCCACCGGAGAGGTTGGTGACGGGCCAGTCGCCGGGCGGGCAGCCCAGGGCGTCCATGGCCTGCTCCAGCTGGGCGTCGAGGTCCCAGGCGTTGGCGTGGTCCAGGTCCTCCTGGAGCTTGCCCATCTCGTCCATGAGCGCGTCGGTGTAGTCGGTCGCCATCAGCTCGGCGACCTCGTTGAAGCGCTTGAGCTTGCCCATGACCTCGGCGGCGCCGTCCTGCACGTTCTCCAGGACGGTCTTCGACTCGTCGAGCTTGGGCTCCTGCATGAGGATGCCGACGGTGAAGCCGGGCGTGATGAAGGCATCGCCGTTGGACGGCTGCTCCAGGCCCGCCATGATCTTCAGAACGGTGGACTTACCGGCACCGTTCGGGCCGACCACACCGATCTTCGCGCCGGGCAGGAAGTTCAGGGTGACGTCATCAAGAATCACCTTGTCGCCGTGCGCCTTGCGCGTCTTGCGCATGGTGTAGATGAACTCAGCCAAGAGAAACCGTCCGGCAGATCGATGGTGGGCAGATACACCCCATCTTGCCGTACGTCCATACCCGCGGGCGAATGGGTAGGTCAGACCCCCCTGAGCTGGGGCGCGGCCCGGGGTCGGCGCGCGGTGGGCTGCGCGCTACGGGCCACGGCCGGTGACCGGCCGGGTGGACCGGTGTGTCGAGTCCCGACTTTCCGGGTGTGGGGCGCGATGGAGTGACGACGCCTGATCGCCACCCTCCTGGCCGGCGGAGCAGCCTCGCTCACCTCCACCTCCACCGCCTTCGCCGCTCCCACCACGACCACCGCAAACGTCACCACCGACACCGACACCGACACCGACACCGACACCGACAGCCTCGCGCACCGTCAAGACCATCACCAAGACTCCCAGGACCGTGAAGACGATCCACAAGACGCCCAGGACCGACAGCGAGTGGGAGAACGTCATGTGGTCGGCGGATCGCGAGATGAGCAAGGTCCACAACGAACTTTGAGGGTCGGGTGCTCGGCGGGCTGCTCCTGGGCGGGGGCGGCGCGGTGGCGGGGTCAGCGGGGGCGGTAGATCGTGAGGGCTTCCGGGAGTTCGTCGATGACCAGGGCGGTGGGGGCTTCGGCGTATTCGCCGTCGTAGGCGAACGGGGTGCCCGGGGGGATGTCGCCGATCCGGAGGCTGCGCAGGCGGGTGGCGGTGTGGACCGGGGAGCGGCTCAGGGGGCCCGCGAGGGCGGCGGCCAGGAGGCGGGGGCCGGGGCGGCCGCCGCCGTAGACGATCCGGAGGTCGAGCAGGCCCTCGCCGAGGCTGTCACGGCGGCGGGGGGTGGGGCCGGTGCCGTGGTAGGTGCCGTTGCCGGCGAAGAGCAGCCACACGCTCCGGGGCCGCCCGGCCAGCCGCAGCCGTACGGGCCGCTGGGAGCGCAGTACCCGCCAGGCCGCCAGCAGCGCCGCGGGGCCGCCGCCGATGCGCGGGCCCCAGCGCAGCCGGTGGCCCAGCAGCTCCGGGTAGGCGCCGATGCTGAAGTTGTTCAGGAAGTAGCCGGGCTCCGCGGCCGGGCCTTCCCCGGAGCCGGGGGAGAAGCGGCCCACGCCGACGCGGACGGCGTGCCCCTCGGCCACGGCGCGGCAGGTGTCCTCGCTGCCGACGAGGCCGAGGTCCATGGCGAAGTGGTTGAGGGTGCCGCCGGGGAACACGGCCAGCGGTACCCCGGCGCGCAGGGCGGCGGTGGCGGCCGCGTTGATCGTGCCGTCGCCCCCGCAGACCCCGAGCACGGCGGCCCGCCCCGCCGCCGCCGTCAGGGCGGGGACCAGCTCCTCGCCCGCGCACTCGATCACCTCGGCTTTGGGGAGCCGGGTGCGCAGGAGGTCGAGCCCCGCTTCGGCGGCCGTTCCCGACCCGGTGTTGACCACCACGGTCAGCCCGGCCCCGTCGGGCAGCGCGGGCGCTCCGGCGGCCGCCCGTTCGTCGCCCGGCACGACCCGCGCCTCCTGTACGTTCCGCGCGAGGCGGCGTACGACTCCGGCCGCGGCCACCCCCAGCGCCGCGCCCGCGACCACGTCGGAGGGGTAGTGCACCCCGGTGTAGACGCGGGAGAACGCCACGGATGCGGCCACCGGGGCCAGCGCCGCCGCCCAGCCCGGAGACTCCAGTGCCAGTCCTGCGGTGAAGGCGAACGCCGACGCCGAGTGCCCGGACGGGAAGGAGGTGGTCTGCGGCTGCGTCGCCAGCCGCCGCACGGCGGGCACCCCGTCCAGCAGCGGGCGCGGCCGGCGTACGGACCACTTGCCGACGGTGTTGATGGTCGCGGAGGCCAGCGCGAGCGAGGCGACCGCGCGCCCGGCCGCCTTGCGGCCCTTGGTTGAGCCGAAGACGGCGATCGCCGCGGCGGCCCCGCTCCACAGCACGCCGTGGTTCGCGGCCCGCCCGAGCCGGGGCAGCACCCGGTCGGCCCCGGGCCAGTGCCGCCGGGCCACCACGTCGAACAACTGCCGGTCCCATCGGGCGACGACACCCTGCCAGGTCAGTTCCTGATCAGCCATCCCCTGCCCCTACCCGGGGCGGCGGATCCGAATCGGCCCCGGCGGCCACCCGGCCCAACGGGCCCAACGGGCCGCCCGAGCACCCTTCAGGGCCCGAGGAGGCTTACGCCCCGTCCTCCTCGTCCAGCGGACGCTTGCGCAGCAGCAGGACCACCAGACCGCCCAGGACCACCAGGCCCACCGCCAGGGAGGCGATGACCGGGGTGGCCGCCGAGCTGCCGCTGGTCGCCAGCCGCTCCTCGTCCGGGGAGGTCGTCGGGACGGCCGTCGACGGCGCGCCCAGCGCCACCGCGTCCGAGCCGGCGGCGGTGCCGGCCTCGGCCACCGGGGCCGGCGGCCACAGCGCCGTGGCCGTGGCGGCGGCCACGGACTCGCTGGAGCCCGCCACGATCTGCGCCTGCGCGGGCACCTCGCCGCTGAAGACCCGCCCGACCGGCACCTTGGTCGCGCCGTGGACGGTGACCGAGGCCGTGCCGTCGGGGGTGCCCGCGGGCACCTCGAAGTACAGCCGGCTCCCGTTGACGGCGGTGTCCACGGGCGCCCCCTCGGCGTCCACCACCCGCACCCCCATCGCGACGGCCGCCGCGTCCGGGACGACCGACACGCTCCGCGCCCCGGTCCGTACGGTCACCGGGCCGAGCCGGGTGCCGACCGGCCCCGACACGTCGCCGGGGTCCAGCCCCAGCGAGGCCGGCGGCTCCGGCAACTGCCCGGCCGCCCGCTGGAGGTAGTCGGCCAGCTTCTCCGCCGCCGGATCGGCGGCCTCGACCTGCACCCCGTCCGCCAGCCGCCAGATCGCCACCTGGGTGCCGGCCGCCGCGCTCTCCGCGGTGAGCGCCCCGGCACCGGCGGCCTCGGCGAGCCCGGCCAGATCGTTCAGCTGCGGGTAGGAATGCTCCAGGACCCAGCGGATCCGGCCCGCCTCCCGGTTGCCGGCGAGCGGGCTGCCGGCCCAGCCGCTCTCGGTGTAACGGGACTGCGGCTGGGCGTTGCCCGCCACGCCGACCCCGTACGTCTGGAGCATCCCGCCGCCGTCGACCCGCATCTCATAGAGCCCGGCCGGGATCTGCCGGACCGATCCGTCCCCGGAGCGCAGGACCGCCTGCCCGAACGTCTTGAGTCCGTCCAGCACGGCGCTCGCGCCCTCCGGTGCCCGGGGCGCCACCGGGTCGGAGTCGGCGGCGGCCCGGGCGGCGGGTGCGGCGGCGAGGGCCGCGGCCAGCAGGGCCACCGCCAGCGGCCGGCGCGCGGAGCCCCGTACCACGGCGGGAGGTTCGAGAGGAGCGGGCACGGCTGCGGAGCGAGGCGCGGAGCCGGCATCGGCGCGAGGCGCGGCGCCGGCGGCGGGTTCAGGAGCGGAGGATGCGGGAACGGCAATCGACACAGTCTTCCCCTTCGGGCCAAAGACCCAGGTGCCCGTGAGTACCGGGGAATCCTAACCGCCTCGAACACTCAGACCACCGCCGCCTTCTGAGTGGCCATCAGTGGGGTGTCCGTTCGCACCACGCGCCGAAAGGCCGCCGTGCCGCGGTTCAGGTCGTGCCCGATGGCGGTCGCGTCGATCTCCGCGGACACCCACCGCTTGCCGTCTGTGTCGGGCGGGTCCTCCCGCACGCGCAGCCGCCCGTGCACCACCAGCGGTTCGCCGACCGATACGGAACCGGCGAGATTGACGGCGAGCACCCGCCGCGCCCACACCGTGTAGAAGCTGGTGGCCCCGTCCGCCCACGCCTCCTTGCGCCGGTCGAAGTACCTCGGCGTCACCGCGAAGCGGAAGCGCGCCGACGGACCGTTCACCGTCTCCTTGTAGTCGACCTGCGTGGCCACGCAGCCCACCAGCGTCACCTGGGTGTCGTTCATCCCTGCCGCCCTCCCCCGTCGTCCGTGCCCGTGCGGTCCATCCGTACGAGCTACGAGCCATGCTGGGGCAGGCCGCGGATCCCCGCTCCGGCCTGTGGATTACTGGCGGGTTGTGGACAACCTGCTCCCCCCTGCGGCAACCGTGGCGTACTGCTCGCGCACCTCGCGGTAGCGCAGCAGCTCCGCCGCCACCGGTTCCAGCACCCGGGCCCGCCCGCATCCGGCCGCCGCCTGCCGCAGCCTGCGCTCCGCGTCCTGCCCGTACCGGCGCGCCGGGCCCCGGGCGGCGATCGAGCAGGCCCATTCCACGAGGGGCCCGCCGATGATGCCCGCCACCATCAGCAGCACCGGCGGCAGCAGCTTCGGCTCCAGGACCCCGACGATCTGCCCGACCAGCCAGAGCCCGCCGTAGATCTGCACGAGCGTCATGGCCGCCTGGCCCAGCACGGCGGCCGGCCACCACGTGGGCCGCGGCGGTTTGGCGGTGGGCACCGCGACCGCCGCACCGAGCGTCACCGCGATCTCGTCGAGCGCCTCCGGGAGCCTTTCGGCGCCGCGCACCGCGGTCTCCCGGACCGCCTGCGCCCACGGTTCGGGCAGGCCCGCCACCGCCTCGTCGGCGACCACCCGTACGGCCTGTTCCACCCGCTGACGCGCGGTCACCTCCTGCTCGACCGGGGCCGGCGCGACCGTCTGGCCGCGGCTGCCGATCGCCGCCAGCGCGGCCAGACCCGCCAGGGAGCGCGGGGCGCGCCGGCTCTCGTACCACCGCCACAGCCGCAGCCACGGCGTCCCGCAGGCCTTGCCCGCGTTGCGCCGCCAGGCGCGCTCGGCGGCGAGTCCGGCCGCGTACGCCCCGACCGCCTCGGCGAGGCGGTCCTCGAACTCGGCGCGCGCCGCCTCGCCGATCTCCGGCCCGGAGTGCCCGTCGGCGACGTAGAGCGGCCGCAGGCGCACGGCCGCGCGGTCGACGTCGGCGGAGATCCGCCGGGTGGCGGCGCCCCTCTCCTGGGTGAACTGTCCGAGGAGTTCGCGCAGTTCCCCGACGCCTTCCCCGGTCAGCGCGGAGAGCCCGAGGACCGTGGCGCCGGGCTCGCCGTGTTCGCCGAGCGCGATGCCGTCGTCGTCGAGGAGCCGGCGCAGGTCGTCGAGGACGAGGTCGGCGGCCTCGCCGGGCAGCCGGTCCACCTGGTTCAGCACGACGAAGGTCACCTCCGCGTGCCCGGCCAGCGGGCGCAGGTACCGCTCGTGCAGGACGGCGTCCGCGTATTTCTCCGGGTCCACCACCCACACCACGGCGTCGACCAGCGCCAGGACGCGGTCCACGTGGTCCCGGTGCGCGCCGACCGCCGAGTCCAGGTCGGGCAGGTCGACGAGGACCATCCCGCGCAGGGCCTCCGCCTCCGAGGTCTCGCGGGGGCGGCGGCGCAGCCGTCCCGGGATCTCCAGGCGGTCCAGCAGTCCGGCGGCCCCGTCCGACCAGCTGCACGCGATGGGCGCCGCGGTGGTCGGGCGGCGCAGCCCGGTCTCGGAGATCTGCACCCCCGCGAGTGAATTGAAGAGTGTGGACTTGCCGCTTCCGGTGGCTCCGGCGATGGCGACGACCGTGTGCTGCGGGGAGAGTCCGCGGCGCGCAGCCGCCTCGTCGAGGACCCGCCCGGCCTCGGCGAGGGTCTTTCCGTCGAGCCTGGTCCGGGACAGCCCGACGAGCTGGCGCAGCGCGTCGAGGCGCAGGCGCAGGGCCTGCGCCTCGGGGCTGAGCGGGGGCGCGGGCGACTTGCCGCCGTCGCTGCCGGCGCCGGAGACGGCCCGTACGAGCGCGTCGTCGCCGATGTCGTCCTCTTCGGACCCGCCGGTCCCGTCGGCTCCGTCCTCCTCGATCCCGCGGGCGGCCCGGGGGCGCGAGCGCGCGATGAGTCCGTCGTCCCAGCGGTCGTCGGTGCGGTCGGTCAGGGCGGTCACCGCGTCACCTCTCCTTCTGCAGTACGGACAGCGCGGCGATCAGCTCGGCCTGTGGTTCCGGGCTCACTTCGAGCGCTTCGAGCGGGGCGAGCCGGCGGTCGCGCTCGGCCCGCAGCACCTGGTCGAGGTGGTCGCCGACGAGTTCGCCGCCCCGGTCGCGCAACCGCAGGGCGGCCTGGGCGCCGATGCGTTCGGCGAGCTTCTCCCCAGCGGGCCGGGCCCGTTTGCCGCCGAGCAGGGCGGCGACCAGCAGGGCCGCGACGCCGTCGGGGTCGGGTGCGGGCTGCTTGTCGAGCTTGGCGACCTCTTCTTCGGCGAGTTCCTCCAGTACGCGCCGCCAGCGCCGGACGGCCATGCCGATGCGTTCGCCCGCTTCCCTGTCGGGCGCGGGCAGGGCCACCGCTCCAGCGGCGGGCTCGCGCCGCCAGGCCTCGGCGATCCGCTCGTCGGCGGCGGCGACGGCACACTGGAGCAGTGCCGCGAGGGACTCGGCGAGGGAGTCGAGCAGTTCGTCGGGGGTCGTGTCGAGCGGGTAGCCGCGCCACCGGGTCAGCGCGTCCCCGGCCAGTACGGCGCCGTGGTCGAGGCGGCCCCGGACCCGCTTGCCCTCGCGCCGGTACGCGTCCTCGACGGCCGAGGTCAGCCGTACGGCGGCGGCGTGCTGGGCGGCGACGGCGGAGGCGAGTTCCGGCATCCGCCGGCCGAGGGAGTCCAACGCGCCGAGCGCGGTCCGCCCGACGGCGTACTGCCGGGCGGCCGGGTCCTGGGCGTGGTGGGCGAGCCAGGCGTACAGCGGGGCGACGGCGCTGGCCGGCAGCAGCCCGCCCCCGCCGGCCGATTCGGGCAGTTCCGGCACGGTGAAGCGCGGTACGTCGCCCAGCCCGGCCTTGGTGAGCAGGGCCCCGTACTGCCGTGAGACCTCGGCGAGCACCTGGTGCGGGACCCGGTCGAGGACGGTGATGAGGGTGGCCTTGTACTGCTTGGCGGTGCGCAGCAGGTGCCAGGGGACGGCGTCGGCGTACCGCGAGGCGGTGGTGACCATCACCCAGACGTCGGCGGCGCAGATGAGTTCGGCGGCGAGCGTCCGGTTCTCGACCACGAGGGAGTCGATGTCGGGGGCGTCGAGGAGGGCCAGCCCCCGGGGCAGGGTGGAGACGGTCTCGATGCGCATCTCGCGGGTGGCGTGGGTGTGGCCGTAGCCGCGGTCGCGGGGCCGGGCCCGCGACTTGGCCGGGGGCTCCTCCTCTTCGTGGGGCACCCAGACGCGCATCAGGTCGGGCAGCACGCGCATTCCGGCGAACCAGTGATGGTCGTCCGGGTGGCAGACGAGCACCGGCGTGCGCGTGGTCGGGCGCAGTACCCCGGCTTCGCTGACCTGCCGTCCGACGAGGGAGTTGACGAGGGTGGACTTACCGGCCCCGGTGGACCCGCCGACGACGGCGAGCATCGGCGCCTCGGGCGCCTTCAGTCGGGGTACGAGGTAGTCGTCGAGCTGCGCGAGCAGCTCGGCTCTGGTCTGGCGGGCGCGCGGGGCGCCGGGCAGGGGCAGCGGCAGACGCACGGACGCGACCCGGTCGCGCAGGGCGGACAGGGCATCGAGCAGCTGAGGCCGAACATCCAAGGTCACCACATGCGAAGAATGCCCAATTTAGGACCATTTTTGAAGCTTATACGTCCTCTGCGCGCCGACCGCGACTCCAGTGGGACATTCTGGGCACGACGGACGAGTGGGGCGCAGGCATAACGAGTGCACAACACCAAGGGCGCCGCGGCGCAAAAGCGATGCGAGAATCGCACCTGCCTGCGATTATCGGGACCGCTTCACGGAACCTCCACATCGTGGCCCGCGAGTGAAGCAACCGGGACAAGGCGGCCGGAGCCCTATCCTTGACCCGGCACGGACCGCAGTCCCACCCCCACCAGGGGCTCCAGGCCCACCACGGCCACCTTCCGGCCCCCGTAGCTCAGTGGATAGAGCAGGTGCCTTCTAAGCACTTGGCCGCAGGTTCGAGTCCTGCCGGGGGCACTCTTTCCGCACCACCCGAGCCCTCCCTTCGCGGAGGGCTTTCGTGCAGGTCAGGGCGGTTCTCCGGGGCCGGCTGGGTCGCCGGGCGGACCGGGCGCTCCTACGGGGACGAGGACGCCCCCGGTGGCTCGGCGACGTCTGGTGACCAGGACGAAGGTGACCGGCCATGGCCAGGAATCACCCGTTCCGGGGGGTGGTATCGCCGGGCCGCCGCACCCGCCCAACTCCCCGCGGAGAAGGCCTCCCTCGTCGGGAACGCGGCACCTCCGGCGGCACCCCCGACCACCCCTGGCCCGCGCCGGTGCCCACCGGGGCGGAGTAGCGTGGTTTTCGTGGCGTGGTTGTCGTGACGTGGTTGTCGTCTCCCCTCGTTTGGGGGTGAACCCCGTGCTGTTCCTCCATCGCACGGATGCGGGTGAGCGTCTCGCCGAGGCGCTCCGTCACCTGCGGGGGGAGGATCCCGTCGTCCTGGGCCTGCCCCGCGGCGGCGTGCCGGTGGCCTTCCAGGTGGCGCGGGCGCTCGGCGCCCCGCTCGACGTGATCGTGGTCCGCAAGCTGGGCGTCCCGTACCACCGCGAGCTGGGCTTCGGGGCCATCGGCGAGGGCGGCGTACGGGTCATCAGCGAGGACATCGTCCGCAGCAGCCGGCTCCGGCCGCAGGACCTCGCCGCGGTCGAGCACGCCGAGGAGGCGGAGCTGGCCCGGCAGGCGCGGAGGTTCCGCGGCGAGCGGCCGCGGGTGGCCCTCGCGGGCCGCACCGTGATTGTGGTGGACGACGGGATCGCCACCGGGGCCACGGCCGTGGCCGCCTGCGAGGTCGTACGGGCGCAGGGCGCGGCGCGGGTGGTGCTGGCCGTGCCCGTGGCGCCGCCGGACGCGGTCGCCCGGCTGAGCACCAGCGCCGACGAAGTGCTGTGCCTGTCCGCGCCGCCCGCCTTTCGCGCCGTCGGCGAGTGGTACGAGGACTTCTCCCAGACCCCCGACGAGGAGGTCGTCGCCCTGCTGGCGCGGGCGGCGGCCGCTCCCGGACCCGGACCCGGACCCGCTCCCGGACCCGCTCCCGGACCCGGCGCGGACGTCCGGGCCACCGCGGTCGAGGTGGACGCCGGCGGCCTCGCCCTGGCCGGGGACCTCGCCCTGCCGGAGGGCGCCGGGGCGGTCGTGGTGTTCGCCCACGGCTCGGGCAGCAGCCGCCGCAGCCCGCGCAACCGCGCGGTGGCGGCGGACCTGAACCGGGCGGGGCTCGGCACCCTGCTCTTCGACCTGCTCACGCCCGCCGAGGAGGCCGACCGGGCCAACGTCTTCGCCATCGAGCCCCTGGCTGGCCGGCTCGCGGAGGCCACCCGCTGGCTGCGGCGCCGTGTGCCCCTGCCGATCGGCTACTTCGGGGCGAGCACCGGGGCCGCGGCGGCGCTGTGGGCGGCCGCGCAGGCCGCGGAGGCCCCGGACGGCGACGCAGACGCCGGGATCGGCGCCGTGGTCTCCCGAGGCGGCCGGCCCGACCTCGCCGGCCCGCGGCTGGCCGCCGTACGGGCGCCCACGCTCCTCGTCGTCGGGAGCCGGGACACGACGGTGCTCGACCTCAACCGCGGGGCCCAGCGCGCATTGCGCTGCGAGAACCGGCTGGAGATCGTCCCCGGAGCCACCCACCTCTTCGAGGAGCCGGGCGCCCTGGACGAGGTGGCCGCCCTGGCCCGGGACTGGTTCGTCCGGCACCTGGTCCGGTAGCCCCGCCGGCCGGGGGCCCCGTCAGCCGAAGCGGCCCTCGGCGTAGTCCGCCGTGCGGGGGTCGGAGGGGGTGGAGAACATGGCCGGAGTGGGGCCGTGTTCGACGATCTGGCCGGGGGTGCCCTGCTCCGCCGGGAAGAAGGCGCACTGGCCGGAAACGCGGGCCGCCTGCTGCGTGTTGTGGGTGACGATCACGACGGTGACCTCGTCGGCCAGGTCGCGGATGGTCTCCTCGATGCGGCGGCTCGACGAGAAGAGGAGGCGCACGCGGCGCCCGGGCGACCGCGCGCCCCGGCCTGCGGGTCGCGCGGCCCTTGTGATCCCTGGGGAACCACGGAGATCGCTACGAGATTCCGAGGAGCCTGACCGCCTGGTAGTACGTCCACGCGGTGCCCTCGCAGGAGCTCTTGCGGCCGCCCGAGTACTGGGCGCACACCCGCTTCATGTCCGCGTGGAACGCCTGGTCCACCCGGGCCTTGGCGGCCGGAAACAGCCCTGCCGCCCGGTGGTTGCGGTAGCCGAAGTCGTGACGGGCGCAGGCCGCGGCGAAGGGGAAGCCGAAGGGGTTGTCCGGCGAGGAAGTGCACTGGTCGGTCGACCAGTCGAAGCCGTACGCCGCCCACGCGTCCCGGTGCTCGCGCGCGTCGGCCCACGCGTGGTAACTGGCGGCGCTGGGCTGCGTCCAGCGGCTCAGCACCAGCGGTTTGTCGGCCGGGACCTCCGGCGCGGCCCAGGCGGCCGGCGCGAGGGCGAGCACCGCGGTGGCGGCGGCGGTGGCGAGAGCGGGGACGAGGCGGCGACGGCGCATGGAAGGTCCTCGGGGCCGGGGCGGACGGATCACCTCCGGCCAACTCCCGCGGACGCCGCCCGGTTACTGCGCGCCCGCCCGGCCCGACCCGGCGCCCCTCCCAGGTATGAGACCGGATAAGACTTCCGGCCCACGCGCGGTTCGTCCTGCGGAGGGACGCGCGAGGAGCGCCTCCCGGCAGAGACTGGACGGTATGAAACGCCGCCCGCTCGTCGTCGCCGCCGCCACGGTGGGAGTCCTCGCCACCGCGGCCTTCGCCCTGCCCAACCTGCCGCCCAACCCCGTCACCGACACGATCGACCAGCGGGTGTACAAGGAGAAGGGCCGGCGTTTCGCGACCGCCGCCGACGCGCCGCCGCGCACGAAGTCCGGGTTCGCGCTGCCGTCCTGGATACCCAGGGACGCCACCGACGTCCGCATACGCATGCGCACCAACGGCGAGGCCCGGATGATCCGGTTCACCCTCGGCGCGACGCCGCTCGACGGCCCGCAGTGCAGCGCGGGCTCGCCGAAGCAGCTGAACGCGCCGGATTTGCACGCCAAGTGGTGGCCGGGCAGCCTCCGGGCCGAGGTGCGCTCCGAGTGCCGGGACGCCCACCAGTACCAGGTCGCGGTGCGTGGCAAGCGCGTCTACGCCTGGACCGACGGCACCCCGTCCCCGGCCGGCGGGAAGTAGGCCGCCTCGGCGGACTTCACGGGTCCGGAAGGAGCCCGGCCGCCCGGCCGCCTATCCGTGGGCCAGCGCGGTCGCGGTGGCGCGGGCGAAGCCGTCGGGGTTGTCCAGCATGATGTTGTGCCCGCAGTCGGGGACCGGCACCACCGCCACACCCGCCGCCTCCAGGGCCTCGGCGCCTGGGAGCGGGCCGTCCGCCTCGGGCAGCAGGTAGCTGCGCGGGATCCTCAGCTCCAGCAGCAGCTCGCGCATGGTCGGCGTGGTGCCGGCGACGAGGTGGACGGCCGTGCGGTGGAGGGCCGTCCGGTCCGCGAGCCGCATCGTGGACCACCAGTGCGCGCCGACCCGGTCACGCACCTCGGCCCAGCCGCCGGCCAGGAACTCCTCCTCGGTGTAGGCGGCGATCCCGCTGCTGCCGGCCGTACCCGGGACGCGCGGCAGGGGATCGAGGTTGGCGTCGACGAGCACCAGCCGGGACACCAGGTGGGGATGGCGGTCGGCGAGCACGATGGCCACGGATCCGCCCATGCTGTGCGCGATCAGCTCGGCGCCTTCCACCCCGGCTTCGACGAGGGCGGCCGCGAGCGTGTCGGCATGCGCTTCGAGGGTGTACTCGAAGCCCTCGGGCCTGTCGCTGTGCCCGTGGCCCAGCAGATCGACCAGCAGGGAGCGCCGCCCCGCCAGCAGCGGATGCGTGGCGCTCGCCGCGAAGTAGGCCGGCGAGGTGGCCCCGAGCCCGTGCACGTACACCCGCGCCGGCTCCTCCCCCGGCAGCTCGACCCAGCGGATCCGGTCCTCTTCCGGAGTGACGACGGCACTTCTCACGAGACTCCCCCTCAGTTGTCCGACGGAAGGGCCACGCTAAGGGCTGTCCCTTTCCGGGAGCCGGGACCGGGACGGTCGCCGGGCGCGGCGCCGGCCGGTGCCGCAGCCGTCCGGTCGGGAGTTTCCGGCCGCCCGCCGCGCCGCGCCGGACTTGGACTCACCATCCGTCACGCGCGCATTATCGTGGCCGGCATGGACATCCGCCGGGCCCTCACCCCCGCCGAGCTCTCCGCCGCAGAATCCCTCCTCGACGGGCCGGCCCGCGAGGAGTGGTCCGAACGCTTCCTCGCCGCCCCGGGGCACGTGATGCTCATCGCCTACGTCGACGGCGTGCCCGCGGGAATGGTCTCCGGCATCGAGATGAGCCACCCCGACAAGGGCACCGAGATGTGCCTGTACGAGCTGTCCGTGGACGAGGGGTACCGCCGCCGCGGGATCGGCCGCGCCCTGACCCTGGCCCTCGCCGACGAGGCGAAGGCCCGCGGCTGTTACGGCATGTGGGTGGGCGTCGACACCGACAACGAGGCCGCCCTGGCCACCTACGACGCCGCCGGCGCCCGCGACGAGGGCGTCTTCGCGATGCGCGGCTGGCCCCTCACCCCGTAGCCCGCGCGGCGGCGTGTCGTGCGCCCACTCGGCGCACCCTCCGCGCGCCCGCGCCGCCGCTCGCCGAGCATCGGCCGCATGACCGCATTCGTCCCGCTCCTTCCCGCCGCCGTCGCGCTCCTCGCGGCGGCCACCACGGCCGCCGCCCTGCCAACGCACCCCGCCGCCTCCGCCTCCGCCGAATCCCCCGTCGCCCCCTACGTCGTCGTCCTCAAGGACACCAGCTCGCGCGCCCCGACCCGCGCCCTGGCCGCCGAGGCCGCGGACTCCGGCGACGAGGTCGGGCCGGTCTACGAGGCCGCCCTCAACGGCTTCGCCGTCCGCACCACCGCCGCCCGGGCCGCCGCCCTGGCCGCCGACCCCCGGGTGGCCTCCGTGGAGCCGGACGCGGAGTTCCACACCAGCGCCACCACCCCCGGCGCCACCACCACCGGCACCACCACCACCACCGCCACCGCCGACACCCCTGCCGCCCCCGGCGCGCAGCCGCAGTCCCAGGCGTCCGCGCCCTGGCCGCTGGACCGCATCGACCAGCGCGAGCTCCCGCTCGACGGCTCGTACACGTACTCCACCAGGGCCGAGGGCGTCACCGTCTACATCGTCGACACCGGGATCAACACCCTCCACCAGGAGTTCGGCGGCCGCGCCCGGTTCGGTTACAACGCGGTGTTCCTCGGGAGCTCCCGCGACTGCAACGGGCACGGCACGCACGTCGCGGCGACCGTGGGCGGGGAGACGTACGGGGTCGCGAAGGGGGTCTCGCTCGTCGGGGTGAAGGTGGCCGACTGCCGCGGCTCCGGGAGCCTGTCGGCCATCCTCAAGGGCCTCGACTGGGTGGTGAAGGACGCGGCGAAGGCCCCGCGTACCCCGGCGGTGGCCAACATGAGCATGGGCGGCACCCCCAGCCACGCCCTCGACGCGGCGGTGATCCGGGCCGTGGCCTCCGGGATCACCTTCACCGTGGCCGCGGGCAACGACGGCAAGGACGCCTGCGTGGGCTCCCCCGCCCGTGTCCCGCAGGCGATCACGGTCGGCGCGACCGACGCCGCGGACCGGCGCGCTCCGTTCTCCAGTCACGGCCCCTGCGTGGACCTCTCGGCCCCGGGCGTAGGCGTCACCTCGGCCTGGAAGGACTCCGCCACGGCCACCGCCCGCGCCTCCGGCACCTCGATGGCCGCCCCGCACGTGGCGGGGGTCGCCGCGCTCGTCCTGGCGCGCGGTACGGCGCGCACTCCCGCCCAGGTGTCCGAGGCGCTGCTGCGCGACGCCGTGCCCGACCGGATCACCGCGCTCCCGGCCGGCACCCCGAACCGGCTGCTCCACGTCCCCGCCGAGCCCTAGTCCCCCCGCTCAGCCGGCACACCCGGCACACCCGGCGCACCCGGCACTGCCGGCGCGCACCCCGACCAGTCGGTATCCGATGGGCCATCAGACCGTCCCTGATGGCCCATCAATTTCTGTGTGCTTCGGGCGAAAGCAAGTCATTGACTTCTCATCACCGCGACGCGTCAATATCGGCCACCGCACCGGCTCGGCCTCCCCCACACAGCGGGTGGGGGGAGGGGTTCGTCATGACGAAGGAGTCGCGACCCAGTGAGTACGAGAATGCTCAGACGAAGAGTGCTGGCCGGGGCGGGAGCCCTGTCTCTGGCCCTGACGGGCGGCGTGGTGGGCCTGGCGGGCTCCGCGCAGGCCGCGACGAAGACCACCGCCGTCTTCGAGAACTGCGATGCCCCGGCGCCGCAGCCGGACGGCTCGGGTAACCAGAACTGGACGGTCACCCTGCCCGACGGAGCCAAGGCCGGCGACGTCGTCCCGATCACGATCGACCCGGGCGCGAGCCCGCTGATCCCCGGGTTCTCCGTCACCACGGTGAACACCTCCAAGATCACTCTCAAGGTCGGGACGACCACCCAGGTGGTCACCAGCCCGCCCGAGACCGTCAGCGTCGTGGCCGGGCAGCCGCTCGACCCCAAGGCCTTCTCCGGAACGATCAAGATCCCGGACGGCACCGAGGGCACCACGGTCAACGTCGCGCTCGATCTCGCGGTGACCGACGCGGACCTCTCCGGTTCGGTCTTCACCACCACCTGTACCCCGGCGCCCCGCCCGAGCGCCCCGCTCGGCTCGGTCGCGGTCGAGGCCCTGCCCAAGGACCCGATCACGACGAAGCTGACGCCCAACAGCGGCCCGGCGGGCCAGGAGGTCGTCGTCAGCGGCGCCAACATGCCGCCCGGCGCCGTCACCTGCTCCGCCCTGCTCGCGGGCACGCCGACCGGTGACAACGGCACCGGCACCGCGGACGCCGCCGGCGTGGCCACCTGCACCCTCACGGTCACCAGGAAGGCCGACGCGATCAAGATCAACGGTGCGACCACCTCCAAGCCGTTCGTGTTCGTGGAGGAGCAGGCCGGCGTCAAGAACCCGGTCGACGTCGAGGTCCTCCCCGGCCCGCTGGCCCTCGGCCCGAAGGACGGCCAGCCGGCCGTCAGCTTCGGCTCGGTCACCATCAACGGCAAGGCCCAGTCGGTGGTCGGCGTCTTCAACGCCGCGACCGTCCAGGACTTCCGCGGCGGCTCGCTCGGCTGGGACGTGACGGCAACGCGTACGCCGTTCCTGAACCAGGCCACCGGCCACTCGATGGCGAAGGCGCAGATCGGCATCCAGCCGTCCTGCACCGTGACCAACCCGGACAGCCCGAGCACCTGCACCGCGGGCACGCCCGGCGCGATCTCGGACGTGCCCATGAAGGTGGCCTCCCAGGCCGCCGGCGGGGACGAGTTGACCGGCGGTGAGTTCGCCGTGGGCGGCGCCGGGATGATCCAGCTCCCGCCGTTCATGTTCGCCGACACCTACCAGACGGTCGTGACCTTCTCGATCGCCTGACCCGTACGGCCCGCTCCACCAGGGTGGTGCGGCGCTCCGGCGCCGTACCACCCCTTCCCCTTCCGGCGCCGACTGGAGACCGCCCATGCGCACCCGCAGCCGTACGCGTAGCCGCACCCGCACCCCTCTCCACGGTCTGCTCCACGGCCTGCTCCTCGGCCTGCTGCTCCTGGGTGCGGGCCTGCTCCCGGCCGGCGCGGCGAGCGCCGCGGACAACGGCACCTGGGGGGTCTTCCCCACGCCCGCGGCCGGTGCGGCGATGACCGACCGCGCGTACTTCTTCCACCAGGGCACGGCCGGGACCGTCCTCGGCGACAGCGTGACGATCCTCAACTCCTCCGACAAGGACCTGACGTTCCAGGTCTTCGCCACCGACGCGATGAACACCCCGGCGGGCGGCGCCTTCGCGCTGCTCCCGGTGGAGACCAGGCGCAAGGACGTCGGCGCGTGGATCGCGCTGCCGCCGGAGACCGCGGGCACCGTCACCGTGCCGGCCAAGGGCCGCAAGGACATCCCGTTCACCGTGAAGGTCCCGGCGGACGCGACGCCCGGTGACCACGTCGGCGGGATCGTCGCCCTGAACACCGCCGTGGAGGGCGTGCAGCAGGACGGCAAGGTCCAGGTCGGGGTGAAGCGCTCGGTGGGCGCCCGGCTGTACTTCCGGGTTCCCGGGCCCCTGACTCCGGGGCTGAGCGTGGAGGACGTGCGGATCAGCCGGTCGGCGCCGCTGCTGCCCTGGATCCGGAACGCCCGCGCCACGGTCTCGTACACGCTGGTCAACCGCGGCAACGTGGTCGTCGAGCCCAACGTGGCGGTCTCCGCCGAGGGCCTGTTCGGGCGCCGGGTGCTGGACCGGCCGGCCCGCGAGCTGAGGCTGACCCTGCTGCCGGGGCAGCGCGTCGAGCTGACCGAACCCTGGCCGGACGCCCCGCAGTCCGACTGGGTGACCGTCAGGATCACGGCGGGCGCGAGCGCCCACCCCGATCTGGTCTCGCGGTCCGAGAGCGACTTCATCGCCGTCCCCTGGGCGGCCGTGGGCCTGTTCCTGGTCGGGGCGGGCGCCGGGGTCACCCTGTGGGTGCTGCGCCGCCGGCGCCGTACGGAACACGAACAGGTCGAACCCGCCCCGGACTTGGCTCAGGCGCGCTGACCGGCGAAGGTGTCCCAGGGTGACGGTATTCGGCCATCACCCTGGGGGGAGGCACCTTCGATGGAACGACAGCACGGCGACGCGGCCAAGGGCACGGGTCTGCTGACCCGCATCGCGCGCGCGCTGGGCACGGGCACCGCCGTCTATCTCCCGGGCGACGGCTGGATCCGGCTCACCCTCCCGCTCGACGGCGGCGGCCCGGCCCCCGTCACGGTGGACGTGATCGCGGACACCGGACGGGCGCCGCGCGGGATCGCGTACCTGCTGCCCGGCGGCGGGCTGAACTTCGCGGCGGAGTTCTTCACCCCGGGCGGCCCGGACGGCCACAACCTCGCGCACGAACTGCGCGGCCGTGGCCTGCTCGTGGTCGGGGTCACCCCGCGCGAGGACGCGGCGGCCGCCGCCGACATCACCGCCGACTGGGGGCTCGCGGCGCACCGCCGGGACCTGGCCCGGGTGGTGGGCGCGCTGGACTCCGTACTGGGCCTGCCCTACCGGTACGCCGGGCACTCCGCCGGAGCCGCCCTCGCCTTGGACGCGGCCGCGTACGACACCTCGCCGCGGCTGCGCCGGGTGCTCGTCCTGGACACCACCGGCCCGTACACCGGAGACCTGGCGGTGCGCGCCGCCGATACGCGGGACGCGTACGCCACCCAGCTCGCGCAGGGCGTCCACATCGTCGATCCGGGACTCGCGGCCGTGATCGCCAAGGCGGTGGCCGATCCGGACGGCGTCTCCCCGGCGCCCTGGCCGCCGGACCCGACCCGGCGCTTCACGCACGCCGGGCTCGCCCACTTCGCGCTGATCCGCACGGCCGCCCTCCCGGGACCGGCGAACTGGATCTACGCCCAGGGGCACAGCGCCGGGACCTACACCTTCGGCGCCACCCCGGCCGAGGACCGGTACGCCCTGACCCACACCCCGCTGGCCACCTGGCACGCGGCGACCGCCGCCCTCGGGAGCGGGCTCCTGCCGACCGCGCTGATGCGGGACCTCGCCGCGGTCTGGGCGGGCGACGACGCCACGTACCGGATCGCCTGGGACCGGATCCGCGCCGAGGTGGCCTGGGTCAACACCGGACTGGGCCGCGGTGACCACCCCCGCGGCGCGGAGCTGATCCGCGCCGCCGGCAACGACCGCGTCGCCTTCACGGTGGTCCCGGGCTACGGCCACGGCGACGCGGTCTGGGGCGCGGGGGCGGCGAAGGACGTCTGGTCGCTGCTCTGAAACGCGGCTCACCCCCCGCGGTGAGGTGTGCGGGGGGCGAGCCGGGCCTACGGCGCCTGCGCGCGATCAGCGGTCAGCGTCGGCGGGCAGCGGTCAGGGTCGGCGGTCAGTGGTTGCGGGGGAAGCCCAGGTCCACGCCGGCCGGCGCGTCCGAGGGGTCCGGCCAGCGGGTCGTGACGACCTTGCCGCGGGTGTAGAAGTGGATGCCGTCGTTCCCGTAGATGTGGTGGTCGCCGAAGAGCGAGTCCTTCCAGCCACCGAAGGAGTGGTAGCCCACCGGCACCGGGATCGGGACGTTGACGCCGACCATGCCGGCCTCGATCTCCAGCTGGAAGCGGCGGGCGGCGCCGCCGTCGCGGGTGAAGATCGCGGTGCCGTTGCCGAACGGCGAGGCGTTGATGAGCGCCACGCCCTCCTCGTAGGTCTCCGTGCGCAGCACGCACAGCACCGGCCCGAAGATCTCGTCGCGGTAGGCGTCGGAGTCGGTCTTCACGTTGTCGAGCAGGGAGAGGCCGATCCAGTGGCCGTTCTCGTTGCCCTCGACCGTGTAGCCGGTGCCGTCGAGGACCACGTCGGCGCCCTGGGCGGCCGCGCCCTTGACGTACGAGGCGACCTTGTCGCGGTGGGCGGCCGTGATGAGCGGGCCCATCTCGGAGGTCGGGTCGTTGCCGGGGCCGATCTTGATCTTCTCGGCGCGCTCGCGGATCTTGTCGACGAGGGTGTCGGCGATGGAGCCGACGGCCACGACCGCGGAGATCGCCATGCAGCGCTCGCCGGCCGAGCCGTAGGCGGCGGAGACCGCCGCGTCGGCGGCCGCGTCCAGGTCGGCGTCCGGGAGCACCAGCATGTGGTTCTTGGCGCCGCCCAGGGCCTGCACGCGCTTGCCGTTGGCGGAGGCGGTGGTGTGGATGTGGCGGGCGATCGGGGTCGAGCCGACGAAGGAGACGGCCGCGATGTCGGGGTGGGCCAGCAGCGCGTCGACGGCCACCTTGTCGCCGTGGACCACGTTCAGCACGCCCGCCGGCAGACCGGCCTCGCTCGCCAGCTCGGCCAGCTTGTTGGAGGCCGACGGGTCCTTCTCGCTCGGCTTGAGGATGAAGGTGTTTCCGCAGGCCACGGCCAGCGGGAACATCCACATCGGCACCATCGCCGGGAAGTTGAAGGGGGTGATGCCGGCGACGACGCCGAGCGGCTGGCGGATGGCGGAGACGTCGACCCGGTTGGAGACCGAGGTGGACAGCTCACCCTTGAGCTGGGTGGTGATCCCGCAGGCGAGCTCGACAATCTCCAGGCCGCGCGCGACCTCGCCCAGCGCGTCGGAGTGGACCTTGCCGTGCTCGGCGGTGATCAGCTCGGCGATGGCGTCGCGGTTGGCGTCCAGCAGGGCGCGGTAGGCGAACAGCACCTTGGTGCGGGCGGCCAGCGAGGACTGGCCCCAGCTCAGGTAGGCCTCCTTGGCGACCTGTACCGCCGCGTCGACCTCCTCGGCCGAGGCGAGCGCGACCTGCGTGGTGACCTCGCCGGTGGCCGGGTCGGTGACCGGGCCGTAGTTGCCCGACGCGCCCTCGACGGTCTTGCCACCGATCCAGTGGTTGACGGTCTTCATTGCCTTGCTCCTTCACAGATGGCGACGTCGCTGCGCGGCTTGCCGGTCGTACTCTTCACGGGCCTGGGCCGCCGCCTTGCGGGTCGCGGTCTCGGCCACAGGAACATCCCACCACGCCTGTGCCGGGGGTGGGCCCGACACAGTGTCGGGCGTTCGGGTCTGTGTGTAGACACATGTGGGACGCGTCGCCGAGCGGGCCTCGGCGAGGGCTTCGCGCAGGTCACGTACCGTGCGGGCGCGGATCACGGCCATTCCGAGCGAGGCCGCGTTGGCCGCCAGGTCCACCGGAAGGGGATCCCCCGTGTACGAGGCGTCGGGCGCACGGAAGCGGTATCCGGTGCCGAAGCCCTCACCGCCGACCGCCCCCGACAGGCCGCCGATGGACGCGTAGCCGTGGTTGTCGAGGATCACCACCTTGATCGGGACGCCCTCCTGGACGGCCGTGACGATCTCGGTCGGGTTCATCAGGTACGTCCCGTCGCCGACCAGCGCCCACACCGGCCGGCCGGGCGCGGCCATCCCCACCCCGATCGCGGCCGGGATCTCGTAGCCCATGCAGGAGTACCCGTACTCGACGTGGTACTGGTCCGCCGACCGGGCCCGCCACAGCTTGTGCAGGTCACCGGGGAGCGATCCGGCCGCGTTGATCAGGATGTCGGTGCCGTCGACCAGCCCGTCGAGCAGCCCGAGCACCTGGGCCTGGGTGGGCGGGAGTTCCTCGTCGGCCGCGGACACGGCGTACGCGTGGTCGACGCGGCCCTCCCACGCGCTCCTGCGCCCCGCGTACGCGCTCTCGTACGCCGGATCCACCCGGTACCCGGCGACCGCCTCCCGGAGCTCGTCGAGCCCCTCGCGCGCGTCGGCGACCAGCGGGCGGGCGGCGAGCTTGTGGGCGTCGTACGGGTCCAGGTTGAGGCCGATGAACCGGACGGCCGGATTCTGGAAGAGGGTCGCGGAGGCGGTGGTGAAATCGGTCAGCCGGGTCCCGGCGGCGATCACCAGATCGGCCTCCCGGGCCAGTTCGTCGGCGGTGGCGGTGCCGGTGTGGCCGATCCCGCCCACCTCGGCCGGGTGGTCGTACGGAAGCACGCCCTTGCCCGCCTGTGTGACGGCCACCGGGATCCCGGTGGCGTCCGCGAAGGCGGCGAGGGCGGCCTCGGCCCCGCTGTGCCGGATCCCGCCGCCGGCGACGATCAGGGGGCGCGCGGAGCCGCGTACGGCCGCGGCGGCCGCGGCGAGCTCCGTGCGGTCGGGCCGGGGGCGCCGTACGCCCCACACGCGCTCGGCGAAGAACTCCTCGGGCCAGTCGTGGGCCTGCGCCTGCACGTCCTGCGGCAGCGCCAGGGTGACGGCGCCGGTCTGGACGGGATCGGTCAGCACCCGCACGGCTTGGAGGGCGGCCGGGATCAGGGCCTCGGGGCGGGTGATCCGGTCGAAGTGGCGGGAGACGGGCCGCAGGGTGTCGTTGACCGACAGGTCCCCCGCGTACGGGACCTCCAGCTGCTGGAGCACGGGGTCGGCGGGCCGGGTCGCGAAGGTGTCCCCGGGCAGCAGGAGCACCGGGATCCGGTTGATCGTGGCGAGGGCGGCGCCGGTGACGAGGTTGGTGGCGCCGGGCCCGATGGAGGTGGTGACGGCGTGCGTGGAGAGCCGGCCGCGCTGGCGGGCGTACCCGACGGCGGCGTGCACCATGGCCTGCTCGTTGCGCCCCTGGAGGAAGGGCATGGCGTCCGGCCCGGCCTCCAGCAGCGCCTGGCCGATCCCGGCGACGTTCCCGTGCCCGAAGATTCCCCAGGTGGCGGCGATCAGGCGCTGCCTCTGGCCGTCGCGCTCGGTGTACTGACGGCCCAGGAAGCGTACGAGCGCCTGGGCGACGGTGAGCCTCACCGGTGGGCCTCCTCTGAGGGGAAGGGGAGCCGGGGGTCGACGTCCTGGCCGTCCCAGCTGCGGCGGATCCAGCCGTGGTCGGGGTGGTCCCGGATCAGCCACTCCCGGGTCTCGTCCGGCCCGGCCATCACGTTCAGGTAGTACATGTCGTGCCCGGGGGCGGCGATGGACGGCCCGTGCCAGCCGTCGGGGATCAGCACCGCGTCGCCGGTGCGCACCTCGGCGAGGACGTCGGTCTTCCCGGCGGGGGAAGGCGAGACCCGCTGGTAGCCGAGCCCGGGGGTGTCCCCGTGCGGGGCGATCTCGAAGTAGTAGATCTCCTCCAGGCGGGACTCCTCGCCGGGGTGGTCCTCGTCGTGCTTGTGGGGCGGGTACGAGGACCAGTTCCCGCCGGGGGTGAGCACCTCGACGGCGATCAGCCGGTCGGCGGGGAACACCCCGGCCGCCGCGAAGTTGTTGACCTGCCGGGAGCACTGCCCCGCGCCGCGCAGCTCCACGGGCACCCCGCCTGCCGGGCCGTACCGCGCGGGCAGCCGCCGCCGGCAGCGGGCCCCGGCGAGCGCGAACCGCCCGCCGGCGGCCGAGCGGATTTCCGCGTGCGCGTCCCGGGGCAGGTACACGAAGTCGGTGGGGCCCCGGAACACCCCTGTCCGCCCCCGCAGTTCGAACACCTCCGGTTGACCGTCGGGGGCGGAGCCCCGGCAGCGGACCTCGCATCCGCCCGCGAGCGGGAGCACGATCCACTCCGCCTCCCCGCACTCGTACGCGTACACCTCGCCCGGCTCAAGCGCCAGCACGGTCAGCCTCGTCCAGGACATCCCCCACTCAGACACCACCGGCACGCCCCAACACCTCCTCCACCTCGTGCGGGAACGGCATCGCGGTCGAGCACGCCAGCCGCGAGGCGACGATCGCCCCCGCAGCGTTCGCGTACCGCACGACGCGGCCCAGCTCCCACCCCGCCAACAAGCCGTGGCACAGCGCGCCCCCGAACGCGTCCCCCGCCCCGAGCCCGTTCACCACCCGGACGGGGACCGGCGGCACCTGCGCCACCGTCCCGTCGCGGTGGACGGCCAGTACGCCCTCCGGGCCCCGTTTGACCACGGCCAGTTCCACTCCGGCGGCGAGCAGCGCCCGCGCCGCCCCGTACGGCTCGGACTCGCCCGTGGCGATCTCGCACTCCTCGGCGTTGCCGACGGCCACCGTCGCCGACGCGAGCGCCCTCTCGTAGTACGGCCCGGGCTTCTCCCGCCACAGCATCGGCCGCCAGTCCAGGTCGAACACCGTCGTCCCCGCCTTGGCCCTGGCCTCCAGCGCCGCGAGCGTCGCCGCCCGCGAGGGCTCCTCGCTCAGGCCGGTGCCCGTCATCCAGAACACGCGGGCCGCCCGTACCGCCTCCAGGTCCACCTCGTCCGGGGCGATCTCCAGGTCCGGGGCCTTCGGCAGCCGGTAGAAGTACAGGGGGAAGTGGTCCGGCGGGAAGATCTCGCAGAAGGTGATCGGCGTGGGCAGGCCGGTCACCTCGGTCGCCCACCGGTCGTCCACCCCGAACCCCCGCAGCTCGGAGCGCAGATACGTGCCGAAGGGGTCCGCGCCGGTCCGGGTGATCACCGCCACCCGCCGTCCCAGCCGGGCGGCCGCGACGGCCACGTTGGCCGGGGAGCCGCCCAGGAACTTCCCGAAGGTCTCCGCCTCGGCCAGTGGTACGCCGGTCGTCAACGGGTAGAGATCCACCCCGATGCGGCCCATCGTGATCAGGTCGAACGCGAACGGATCGTCGGTGCCGGTCACAGTCAGTCCTCCCACTCGTCTCCCTCGTCTCCCGCCTAAGGTGGCCGCTATGACGTCCTCCCCGCCCGCGTTGACCCGTATCCGCATCGGTTCGGCTCCGGACTCCTGGGGTGTCTGGTTTCCCGACGACCCCCGGCAGACTCCTTGGGAGCGTTTCCTCGACGAGGTCGCCGACGCGGGGTACGAGTGGATCGAGCTCGGCCCCTACGGCTATCTGCCCACCGATCCCGCCCGACTCGCCGAGGAAACGGCCAAGCGCGGACTGCGGGTCTCGGCCGGAACCGTCTTCACCGGACTCCATCACGGGCCCGCCGTGTGGGAGGACACCTGGGAGCACGTGTCGCGGATCGCGGCGCTGACCCGGGCCATGGGCGCGGCCCATCTCGTCGTCATCCCCTCCTTCTGGCGGGACGACAAGACCGGGGAGGTGCGGGAGGACCGCGTCCTGACCCCGGCGCAATGGCGTGAACTGACCTCCCAGACCGAGCGGCTGGGCCGGGAGGTCCAGGACCGGTACGGGCTGCGGATCGTCGTCCACCCGCACGCCGACACCCACATCGACACCCCGGAGAACGTGGCCCGCTTCCTGGACGCGACCGATCCCGGCCTCGTCTCGCTCTGCCTGGACACCGGGCACTACGCGTACTGCGGCGGCGACAGCGTCCGGGCGATCGAGACGTTCGCCGAGCGGATCGGCTACCTCCACCTGAAGCAGGTGGACCCGCGGATCCTCGCCGAAGTCCTCGCGGAGGAGCTGCCCTTCGGGCCGGCCGTGGGCCGCGGGGTGATGTGCGAACCGCCGTCGGGGGTGCCCGCGCTGGAGCCCGTACTGGCGGCGGCCCAGCGGCTGGGCGTGGACCTGTTCGCCATCGTGGAGCAGGACATGTATCCCTGTCCGCCCGACCAGCCGCTGCCGATCGCCCGGCGTACCCGTGCCTACCTGCGCTCCTGCGGCGCCCGCTGACTCCCGGAGGGAACACGACATGACCAGCACGCTCGGCATCGCCGTCATCGGCACCGGGAAGATGGGCGCCGACCACGTGCGCCGGATCGGGCGGACCGTGGGCGGGGCCCGGGTGGCGGCCGTGGCCGATCCGGACGGGGACCGGGTCAAGGAGGTCGCGGGCACCCTCGACGGGGTGAGCGCGCACACCGATCCGGCGGCCGCGATAGCCGCGCCGGGGGTTGAGGCCGTACTGATCGCCTCCCCGGGCCCCGCCCATGAGGAAGCGATCCTCCACGCCCTGGAGCGGAAGCTTCCGGTGCTGTGCGAGAAGCCGCTGACCCCGGACCCGGCGGGTGCACTGCGCGTCATGGAGGCCGAACGGCGGCTGGGCCGGCGTCTGGTGCAGGTGGGCTTCATGCGGCGGTTCGACGCGGAGTACGAGCGGCTGAAGGAGCTGCTGGACGCGGGCGGGATCGGGCGACCCCTCTTCCTGCACTGCCGGCACCGCAACGCCTCCTCGCCGTCCTTCTTCACCAGCGACATGCTCATCAGCGATTCGGTGGTGCACGAGGTGGACGCCGCGCGCTGGCTGCTGGGGCAGGAGATCACCGCGGTGACCGTGCTCTCCCCCCGGCCCACGGCCGCTGCCCCCGAGGGGCTGCGGGATCCCCGGATGGTGCTGCTGGAGACCTCCGGCGGGGCCGTCGTCGACGTGGAGATCTTCGTCAACTGCGGATTCGGCTACCAGGTGCAGTGCGAGGCGGTCGGCGAGGCGGGCAGCGCCCGGATCGGCGACGGCCACGCGATGGTGGTCCAGTCGGCGGGCCGGTGGGGCGGCGAGATCGTCCAGGACTTCACGGTGCGCTTCGCCGACGCCTACGACCGGCAGCTGCGGCGCTGGGTGGCCGCGGCCGCGCGCGGCCGGGTGGCGGGTCCGGACGCCTGGGACGGCTATGCGGCGGCGGCCGTCTCCGAGGCGGGCCTCGCGGCCGCGCGCAGCGGCGTACGCACCCTCGTGGAGCTGGCGGAACGGCCGGCGCTGTACCGCTGATCCCGCCCCGCCCCGCAAGCGACCCCTGTGCCGCATCTGTCACAGGGGTCACCCTTGTGTCACGCATATCCGCGTTACGCGGGTTTTCCGTCACAGGCGGTCGACAGCCCCTCCCCTGCCGTCACCCCACGTCGTTCCCCGGGCAGAACCCGAGTGATCGTCAGTGATCGTCACTGTCCACGCGTCGGCTCCCCCGACGGCCTCCCGGCCGACTCTGCCGTGTGGACAAGGAGGTGTCCCGCATGAGCGACCGACAGCTGTGGTCGTACAAAGAGATCGCCGCTCACATCCGGGTCCAGCCGGACACAGTGCGCTCCTACCGCAAGCACGGCCTGCTCCCCCCACCCGACCATGTGGAGGGCGGCAAGCCGTACTGGTACGCCGACACCGTGCGGGCCTGGGTGGCCCGCCGCCCCGGCAACCGGGGGCGCCGCGAGGACTGACACCTCCCCGGTGCGGGACGCGGCCACCCGGGCCCCGCCCCGTACCCCCGGCCCTGCCTGACCGGTCACCCCTGACCGGCCCGCAGGCCTCCGGCTAGGCGGTCCCGGCGGCCACCCTCTCCGGCTCGGAATCCGGCTTCGGCTCCGACTTCGGCTCCGCCGCCGGCTCGGCCGCCGTCGGCAGGGACTCCCCCTCGCTCAGTCCGAACCTCTCGTGCAGCCTGCGCAGCGGGCCCGGCGCCCACCATGTGGCCTTCCCGGTCAGCTTCATGACCGCCGGGACGAGGAGACTGCGTACGACCATGGCGTCCATCAGCACCGCCAGCGCGATCCCGAGCCCCAGCATCTTGGTGTTGGTCACGCGCGAGGTGCCGATGGCCACCATCACCACGGCCAGGATCACGGCCGCCGCGGTGATCAGCCCGCCGGTGCGCGCCAGGCCGGTGCGCACGGCTCCCTCGTGGTCCCCGGTCCGGTCGTACTCCTCCTTGATCCGGGATATGAGGAACACCCCGTAGTCCATGGAGAGTCCGAAGGCGATGCAGAACATCAGGACCGGCAGGTTGGTCTCGATGTCGCCGGTGGAGGTGAAGGAGAGCAGTCCGGAGAGGTTGCCCTCCTGGAAGACCCACACCACCGCCCCGAACATCGCGGTCAGGCTCAGGGCGTTGAGCAGGACCGCCTGGACCGGTATGAGCACGCTCCCGGTGAGCAGGAACACCAGCAGCAGCGTGGCGAGCACCACCACGGCCAGCGACAGGGGCAGCTTGCCCGCTATCGCCTTCTGCGCGTCGACGAGCCGTGCCGCCTCGCCGGTCACGGAGGTCCGGAAGTCCGCGTCCACCCCGCGCACCTCGCCGACCAGGTCCTGGGCCTGCTGCCCCACCGCCTCACCCTCGGTGGTGAGCGAGAAGTAGGCGTACCGCGCGGTGTTCGCGGAGCTCACCGGCCCGTCGACCCGGACCACTCCGGGCAGGAGGGCCAGGCGTTCCCGGTAGGCGGCGAGCTCGGCGGGCCCGGCCGCGTCCTCGGTGAGGACGGTGAGCGTTCCGCCGGGGCTGCCCGGGAAGGAGTCCCGGATCTGCTGCTGGACCACATGCGACTCCGCGGTCTTCGGCAGCTGCCGGTCGTCCACCGTGCCGAACTTCACGCCGAGGAAGGGCAGTCCGAGCAGCAGCAGTCCGGCCGTGGTGGCCACCGCGAAGACGGGAGCCCGGCGCATCACCAGAAGGGCCGCTCGCGCCCAGCCCCGCCCCGGTTCGGCCGAGACCTCGGCCGGCCGCCTGCGCCGCCACAGCCTGCGCAGGTCGAATGAGTTGACCCGCTCGCCGAGCAGCACCAGGGCGGCGGGAAGCAGGATCAGCGCGGCCGCCGCGGCGAGCAGGACCACCGCCACGCCGGCGTAGGCGAAGGAGCGCAGGAAGTACATCGGGAAGAAGAGCATCGCCGAGAGCGAGACCGCGACGGTCAGCGCCGAGAAGAGCACCGTGCGCCCGGCGGTGCGCAGGGTGGCCCCGACGGCGGCCACCGGGTCCCGTCCGGCGGCGAGTTCCTCGCGGAACCGCCGGACGATGAACAGGGCGTAGTCGATGGCGAGCCCGAGCCCGAGCGCGGTGGTGAGGTTCTGGGCGAAGACGGAGACGTCGGTGAACTCGGTGAGGCCCCGCAGCACCGCGTTGGTGCCGAGGATGGCCACGATGCCGACGCCGAGGGGCAGCAGGGCGGCGACGGCGCTGCCGAAGACGAGGATGAGCAGGACGAGGGTGACCGGCAGCGCGATCATCTCGGCGCGCAGCAGATCCTCCTGGATGGTGGTGGTCACTTCGCGCTGGACCGCGACCGGCCCGCCGAAGGAGACCCGCACCGGGCCGCGCTCGCCCCGGTAGTGCGGGTCGATCCGGTCCAGCACCGCGGTGGTGGTCTTCTCGTCGCCGAGGACCCGGGCGGCGATGAGGGCCTGCCGGCCGTCCTCGGAGCGCAGGGTGGGCAGCTGCGTGCGCCAGTAGGAGCCGACGCCGACGACTCCATGCTCGGCGGCGAGCTGCGCCGTCAGCCGCTCCGCCTCGGCCGCGACCGCGGGATCGTCCACGCCGGCGGTTCCCGGACCGGCGTCGACGAGCAGCAGCAGATTGGGCTGGGAGGCCGGGAACTCGCGCTCCAGGGCCTCGGCGGCGTAGGTGGACTCGGCGCCCGGGTCCTCCCAGCCGCCGCTGCCCATCCTGTCGGCGGCGCCGCCGCCCGCGAACACGGCCAGGGCCGTGACCACCAGGGCGAGCAGCAGCGAAAGCCGTGGCCGGGCCGTGACGAACCGGGTCCACCTGCCGCTCTCCCCGGACGACGGCGGATTCTTGACTTCGGACATCACTCGGTGTCCCCTTCACCGTGATTGCCAGGCCAAATAGACTGGCAAACACGAGCAGTCGCTCGCGTTTCTCCAGAATGCGAGCGCCCACTCGCGTTTGTCAATCGCCCCAGGGAAGCAAGGGATGGGAATGCCGGGGACACCTAAGGGCAAAACAACCGAAACCGGTGAAGCCGCCGCACCGCGCCGCCGCCAGGCGCGGGGCGAGCGTCGGGTCTCCCAGCTCCTGGCGGCCGCCGCCGGGGTGTTCTGCCGTACGGGCTACGCCGCGGCCAGCACCAACGCCATCGCGCGCGAGGCCGGCGTCTCGCCGGGCACGCTCTACCAGTTCTTCCCGAACAAGGAGGCCATCGCGGTCGAGCTCGGCGGGCAGCTGCTCCAGCAGGCCCACGAGATGCACGGGCAGGCCTTCCTGCCCGAGAACCTCCAGCGGCCGCTGCCGGAGCTGCTGGACGCCGTCCTGGACCCGGTCATCGCCTTCAACTGCGAGAACCCGGCCTTCTGGGCCCTCATGCACGGCTCCGGCATCCCGGGCTCCATCGACCAGGAGCACTGGAAGCTGCACTCCAGCCTGCTCTCCCGGATCGAGGGCGTGCTGCACACCTTCTGCCCGGAGTCCGGGCCCGCCGAGCTCGCCCACGCCTCGAACATGATCCTGGGCATCTTCAAGGCCTCGCTGGACCTGATCCTGGCTCACGAGGGTGCCGAGCGCGAGGCGTACATCGCGGAGCTGAAGACCGTCCTGCTGCGCTACCTCGACCCGATGGTCACCACGCCCCACTCCGGCTGAGTCGCTCCTGAGTCACTCCGGCTGACCGACTCCGGCCCGGCCCCGCCACCGGCTTCGACCGGCCCACTGGGCGTCGAGGCTCGCTTTCATACCCCCCAGGGGTATAGTCTCGAAGAGTCGGGAGGACGGTGGACCCATCGGCCGCCCCTCCCGGTGACCGGACACGCCCCTGAAGAGGAGAACGACATGAGCGCCGAGACGGACACCCAGACCACCGCCGTCTACCGGGTGACCGGCATGACCTGCGGCCACTGCGAGGGCGCGGTGACCAACGAGATCTCCGCCCTCGAGGGCGTCAGCACGGTCAAGGCCGTCGCCGCGACCGGCGAGGTCACCGTGGTCTCCGCCGCCCCGCTCGCCGACGAGGACGTCCGCGCGGCCGTGGACGAGGCCGGCTACGAGTTCGCCGGACAGGTCTGAGCCGCCCCCTCCTTCGGCAGCACCCGCGGCGGCCCGCACCACCCCAGCACCCGCGGTACCCCGCCGGGCCGTGCCGGCCAGCTCATACTGGTCCCGTACGGCCCGGCCATCCCCCTGGAGCCGGAACATGAGCAGCACAGTGCACGACGGACCGATAACGGCGGTCGAACTCTCGATCGGCGGGATGACCTGCGCCTCCTGCGCGGCCCGCATCGAGAAGAAGCTCAACCGGATGGACGGCGTCGAGGCGACGGTGAACTACGCCACCGAGAAGGCCCACGTCTCCTACACCGGTGACGTGCAGGTCACGGACCTGATCGCGACCGTCGTCAAGACCGGCTACACCGCCGAGGAGCCCCCGCCGCCCCCGCCGCCCGCCCCGGCCCCCGCGGAGGACTCCGCAGGGACGCAGGCGCAGGACCAGGCCCTGGCATTGGCCCAGGCCGAGGCACCCGACCCGGTGCTGGCCGCGCTGCGCCGGCGGCTGCTGGTCTCCGCCGCGCTCGCCCTGCCCGTCGTGCTGCTGTCGATGGTCCCGGCCCTGCAGTTCGACAACTGGCAGTGGATCTCGCTGACCCTCGCCGCCCCCGTCGTCGTCTGGGGCGGCCTCCCCTTCCACAAGGCCGCCTGGACCAACGCCCGGCACGGCGCCGCCACCATGGACACCCTGGTCTCGGTCGGCACGCTGGCCGCCTTCACGTGGTCGCTGTGGGCCCTGTTCTTCGGCCACGCCGGGATGCCGGGCATGCGGCACGGCTTCGACCTCACCATCTCCCGTACGGACGGTTCCTCCGCCCTCTACCTGGAGGTCGCCGCCGGCGTCATCGGCTTCATCCTGCTCGGCCGCTACCTGGAGGCCCGCTCCAAGCGGAAGGCGGGCGCGGCCCTCAAGGCCCTGCTGGAGCTCGGCGCCAAGGACGTCACCGTCCTGCGCGCGGGCCGGGAGGTCCGCGTCCCGGTGAGCGCGCTCGCCACCGGCGACCGCTTCGTCGTCCGCCCCGGCGAGAAGATCGCCACCGACGGCACGGTCGTCGAGGGCAGTTCCGCCGTGGACGCCTCCATGCTGACCGGCGAGTCCGTCCCCGTGGAGGTGTCCGTCGGGGACTCCGTCACCGGAGCCACCGTCAACGCCTCCGGGCGGCTGGTCGTCGAGGCCACGCGGGTCGGCGCCGACACCCAACTGGCCCGGATGGCCCGGATGGTGGAGGAGGCCCAGAACGGCAAGGCCGAGGTGCAGCGCCTCGCCGACCGGATCTCCGGGGTCTTCGTGCCCGTCGTACTGGTCCTCGCGCTCGGCACCTGGGTCAGCTGGCTGCTGATCACCGACGACCCCACCGCCGCCTTCACCGCCGCCGTGGCCGTCCTGATCATCGCCTGCCCCTGCGCCCTGGGCCTGGCCACCCCGACCGCGCTGATGGTCGGTACCGGGCGGGGCGCCCAGCTCGGCATCCTGATCAAGGGACCCGAGGTGCTGGAGTCCACCCGCCGCGTGGACACCGTCGTCCTGGACAAGACCGGCACCGTCACCACCGGCCGGATGACCCTCACCGGCGTCCACGCCGCCGAGGGTGTCGACGAGCACGAACTCCTGCGCCTGGCCGGGTCCCTGGAGCACGCCTCGGAGCACCCGATCGCCCGGGCCATCGCCACCGCGGCGGCCGAGAGGGCCGGCGCCCTGCCGGTCCCGGAGGGCTTCGAGAACCTCGCGGGCCTCGGCGTCCAGGGCGTCGTCGACGGACACGCCGTGCTGGTCGGCCGCGAGCAGCTGCTCGCCGACTGGTCGATCGCGCTGCCGGCCGGGCTCGCCGCGGCCAAGGCGGCCGCCGAGGCCGAGGGCGCCACCGCGGTCCTGGTGGCCTGGGACGGGGCGGCGCGCGGGGTGCTGACCGTGGCCGACGCGGTCAAGGAGACCAGCGCCGAGGCGGTCGCCCGGCTGCGGGCGCTGGGCCTCACCCCGGTGCTGCTGACCGGCGACAACAAGGCCGTCGCCGAGACGGTGGCGCGCGAGGTGGGCATCGACGAGGTGATCGCCGAGGTGCTCCCGCAGGACAAGGTGGACGTCGTACGCCGCCTGCAGGCGCAGGGCCGTACGGTCGCCATGGTCGGCGACGGTGTCAACGACGCGGCGGCGCTGGCCCAGGCGGACCTGGGGCTCGCCATGGGCACCGGCACCGACGCGGCCATCGAGGCCGGGGACCTGACCCTCGTACGGGGCGACCTGCGGGTGGCGGCGGACGCGATCCGGCTCTCCCGCCGGACCCTGGCCGTCATCAAGGGCAACCTGTTCTGGGCCTTCGGGTACAACGTGGCGGCCCTGCCGCTGGCCGCCGCCGGCCTGCTCAACCCGATGATCGCGGGGGCCGCGATGGCCTTCTCCTCGGTCTTCGTGGTGACCAACAGCCTCCGGTTGCGCTCCTTCCGCTAGTGGGCCTCCTCCGCACCACGCACACAGTTCCTTCACGGGAGACGCAGATCACAGTGACCGCAACGTAACCATCCGGGGTCGTCACGGGTCTAATGGGGCGATGCCAAGAACGTCTTGGGGGACGTTCGACGGAAGCCCTGGGGGACTTCTGTGGCATCAGCCGGCCGGGACACGTGCCCGCGGGAGGCTTTGAGCGGCCCTCCCGATCAGAACGGGTCCCGGCACACTGACGCCCCGACTCGGGTCCCGTGGGGGGAATCCGTTTCGGGGAAAAGGAAAGCGCCCCGACCGTCGACCCGTGGGGGGATCGACGGCGGGGCGCTTTTCGTACGCCTGGGGGTTACCTGCGGTGCTGCCCGCGCGGCCGCACGCCGCGCGGTGGAGAGCCTCGGGTCAGAGGGACTCGGTCAGCGAGCCTCGGGTCAGCGAACCTCGGTTCAGCGGGACTCGACGGGCACGAAGTCGCGCAGGACCTCGCCCGTGTAGATCTGGCGCGGGCGGCCGATGCGGGAACCCGGCTCCTTGATCATCTCGTGCCACTGGGCGATCCAGCCGGGGAGCCGGCCGAGCGCGAAGAGCACGGTGAACATCTCGGTCGGGAAGCCCATGGCCCGGTAGATCAGACCGGTGTAGAAGTCCACGTTCGGGTAGAGGTTGCGCGAGACGAAGTACTCGTCGGCCAGCGCGTGCTCTTCCAGCTTGAGCGCGATGTCCAGCAGCTCGTCGCTCTTGCCGAGCGCCGAGAGGACGTCGTGCGCCGCCGCCTTGATGATCTTCGCCCGGGGGTCGAAGCTCTTGTAGACACGGTGTCCGAAGCCCATGAGGCGGACGCCGTCTTCCTTGTTCTTCACCTTGCGGATGAAGGCGTCCACGTCGCCGCCGTCGTTCTTGATGCCTTCCAGCATCTCGAGGACGGACTGGTTGGCGCCACCGTGCAGCGGACCCCACAGGGCCGAGATGCCGGCGGAGATCGAGGCGAACATGTTCGCCTGCGAGGAGCCGACCAGGCGCACGGTGGAGGTCGAGCAGTTCTGCTCGTGGTCCGCGTGCAGGATCAGCAGCTTGTCGAGCGCCGAGACCACGACCGGGTCCAGGTCGTACTCCTGGGCCGGCACGGAGAAGGTCATGCGCAGGAAGTTCTCGACGTAGCCGAGGTCGTTTCGCGGGTAGACCACCGGGTGGCCGACCGACTTCTTGTAGGCGTAGGCCGCGATCGTCGGGAGCTTGGCCAGCAGCCGGATCGTCGAGAGGTGGCGCTGCTTCTCGTCGAACGGGTTGTGGCTGTCCTGGTAGAACGTCGACAGCGCGCTGACCACGGAGGACAGCATCGCCATCGGGTGCGCGTCCCGCGGGAAGCCGTCGTAGAAGCGCTTCACGTCCTCGTGGAGCAGCGTGTGCTGGGTGATCTCGTTGCGGAACGACGCGAGCTGGTCGACGGTCGGCAGCTCACCGTTGATCAGCAGGTACGCGACCTCGATGAAGGTCGAACGCTCGGCCAGCTGCTCGATCGGGTAGCCGCGGTAACGCAGGATGCCCTGCTCACCGTCGAGGTAGGTGATCGCGGACTTGTAGGCCGCGGTGTTGCCGTAGCCACTGTCCAAGGTGACGAGCCCGGTCTGGGCCCGCAGCTTCGAGATGTCGAAGCCCTGGTCACCGACGGTGCTCTCGACCACCGGGTAGGTGTATTCACCGTCCGCGTACCGGAGTACTACAGAGTTGTCGCTCACGTCATCCCTCACCGACGTAGTGCCTCTTCTTCGAGGTGCCCTGACTGCCTCTACCTTCCCCCATTTGGCGCAGGAGAGTGCACTCGGGGTCGGCCTTTGGTGCTTTCGACGGCACTGAGTGCCGTCAAGCTGCTCATCCTGCCCCCTCCGCACCGGTGGTGGAACCCCAAATGATCGATCATCTAGGTGATGTTTCCCACCGGTATCCGGCCGGACAGCCTGGGTGCGACCGCCGTGTACCTCCTGCCTGCGGAAACGGTACGCACCGCCTGGCCGAGGGCCTTGCGGGACCCGACGAGGACGACCAGTTTCTTGGCCCTGGTCACCGCCGTGTAGAGCAAGTTGCGCTGGAGCATCATCCAAGCCCCGGTGGTGACCGGGATCACCACCGCGGGATATTCACTCCCTTGGGAACGGTGGATGGTGACGGCGTACGCGTGGGCCAGCTCGTCGAGCTCCGCGAACTCGTACCCGATCTCCTCGTCCTCCTCCGTACGCACCGTCAGGCGCTGTTCGTCCACGTCGAGCCCGGTGACCACGCCGACCGTGCCGTTGAAGACGCCGTTCGCCCCCTTCTCGTAGTTGTTGCGGACCTGGGTCACCTTGTCGCCCACCCGGAAGACCCGGCCGCCGAACCGCTTCTCCGGCAGGTTCGGCCGGGCCGGTGTCATCGCCTGCTGGAGCAGCCCGTTGAGGTTCCCGGCGCCGGCCGGGCCGCGGTGCATGGGCGCGAGCACCTGGACGTCCCGCCGCGGGTCGAGCCCGAACCGGGCCGGAATCCTGCGCGCCGCCACGTCCACGGCGAGCACCCCGGCCGCCTCGGTGTCCTCCTCCGCGAAGAGGAAGAAGTCCGGGAGCCCGTCCGTGATCGGCGGCAGCCCGGTGTTGATCCGGTGGGCGTTGGTGACCACCCCCGACTGCTGGGCCTGCCGGAAGATCCGGGTGAGACGGACCGCGGGCACCGGGCCGCCCTCGGCCAGCAGGTCCCGCAGCACCTCCCCGGCGCCGACCGAGGGCAGCTGGTCCACATCACCGACCAGCAGCAGGTGCGCCCCCGGCGCCACCGCCTTGACCAGCTTGTTGGCCAGCAGCAGGTCCAGCATCGAGGCCTCGTCGACCACGACCAGGTCCGCGTCCAGCGGCCGTTCCCGGTCGTACGCCGCGTCCCCGCCCGGTTTGAGCTCCAGCAGCCGGTGCACCGTGGAGGCCTCGGCCCCGGTCAGCTCGGACAGCCGCTTCGCCGCCCGGCCGGTGGGCGCGGCCAGCACCACCTTGGCCTTCTTGGCCCGGGCCAGCTCGACGATCGAGCGTACGGTGAAGGACTTTCCGCAGCCGGGACCGCCGGTCATGACGGCGACCTTGCGGGTCAGCGCGAGCCTGACCGCGTCCCGCTGCTCGGGGGCGAGCGTGGCCCCGGTCCGCCCGGCGAGCCAGCCCAGGGCCTTGTCCCAGTCCACGTCCCGGAACGCAGGCATCCGGTCGTCCTCGGCGTTCAGGAGCCGGCGCACCTGCCCCACCAGCGACAGCTCGGCCCGGTGGAAGGGCACCAGGTACACGGCGGTCAGCGGATCCGGCCCGCCCTGCGGATCCGGTACGGGCTCCCGTACGACCCCTTCCGGATCGGCGGCGAGCTCGGCCAGGCAGTCGATCACCAGCCCGGTGTCCACCTGGAGCAGCTTGACCCCGTCGGCGATGAGCCGGTCCTCCGGCAGGAAGCAGTGCCCCTGGTCGGTGGACTGGGACAGGGCGTACTGGAGGCCGGCCTTCACCCGCTCGGGGCTGTCGTGCGGGATGCCGACGGCCTGGGCGATCCGGTCGGCGGTGAGGAACCCGATGCCCCAGACGTCGGCGGCGAGCCGGTACGGCTGGTTCCGCACCACCGAGATGGAGGCGTCCCCGTACTTCTTGTAGATGCGGACGGCGATGGAGGTGGAGACGCCGACGCCCTGGAGGAAGACCATGACCTCCTTGATGGCCTTCTGCTCCTCCCAGGCGGCGCCGATCAGCTTCGTCCGCTTGGGCCCGAGTCCGGGCACCTCGATCAACCGCTTCGGCTCGGCCTCGATGACGTCGAGGGTGTCCGTCCCGAAGTGCTCCACGATCCGGTCGGCGATCTTCGGTCCGATGCCCTTGATCAGACCCGACCCCAGATACCGGCGGATGCCCTGGATGGTCGCGGGCAGCACGGTCTTGTAGTTCTCCACGGTGAACTGCCGGCCGTACTGCGGGTGGGAGCCCCAGCGGCCCTCCATGCGCAGCGATTCGCCGGGCTGCGCGCCCAGCAGCGAGCCGACCACGGTGAGCAGGTCACCGCTGCCGCGGCCGGTGTCGACGCGGGCGACCGTGTACCCGCTCTCCTCGTTGGCGTAGGTGATGCGCTCCAGCACCCCCTCGACCACCGCCAGTTGCACCGGAACCACCCGTGCCCCGTCTGTTGCCATGCCCCGACGCTACCGGGCCGCGCCGACAACGCGTCAGGCCTGTGGACAGCGCGAAGGGGGTCCCGCCTCGCGGCCGGACCCCCTCACGGTTACCCCTCCCGTGTCGGACTTCCCGATCCCCCCAGATCCCTCCCCGGAAGTGCCGACGCACCATACGACCCGCGATACCCCCGCACGGTTGCATCCGGAGCCACAGCTTTGCTTTTCCGTTACCGGACGCCTACTCAAGGTGCCGCCAAATCACCTCACAAGTAGCGTTTCCGCGGCGGCCTGGGCGGCATGCTCGGCCAGTAACCGTTCGGGGGCCGCCCCCCTAGAGTTGGGCCATGGCTGAGAGCGTGCGGCTGCGGGACCCGGAGCCGGGTGACCTGGGGTGGATCGTGCAGCGCCACGGCGCGCTGTACGCCGCCGAGTACGGCTGGAACAGCGACTTCGAGGGGCTGGTCGCCCGGATCGTCGCGGACTTCGCCCAGGACCACGACCCCTATCTGGAACGGGTGTGGATCGCGGAGCTGGACGGCCGCCCGGTCGGTTCGGTGATGTGCGTGCGCGAGGACGGCGCCCCCGGCACCGCCCGGCTCCGTCTGCTCCTCGTCGACCCGGAGGGCCGCGGCCGCGACATCGGCTCCCTGCTCGTCGGCACCGTCGTGGCCTTCGCCCGCTCGGTCGGCTACCGCGAGCTGGTGCTGTGGACCAACGACGTGCTCACCGAGGCCCGGGAGCTCTACCTGAAGGCCGGGTTCACCCTGATCGCGGAGCGGCCGCACCGCTCGTACGGAGTGAGCCTGACGGGACAGGACTGGCGGCTGCCCCTCCAGGAGGGCTCCCCGCGCTGACGCCCGAACCGACCCCCGTACGGTTCGAGGCGCGCGCGGGGGCCAGCGAGGTAAGGGCGACACCGCCGACCAGGAGTACGGCCGCCAGCCAGCGCAGCCCCGAGACGGACTCCCCCAGCACCAGGGCCGCCGAGGACATCCCGAAGACCGGCACCAGCAGCGAGAACGGCGCCACCGCGGAAGCCGGATAGCGGCGCAGCAGGTAACTCCAGGCGACGAAGCCGAAGACGGTGGACACCCAGGCGACGTAGCCGATGACGGCCACTCCGGACCAGTCCAGGGACCGCAGCGCGGCCAGGTCCCGCTCGGGCCCCTCGAACACCAGGGACAGCGCGAGCAGCGGCAGCACCGGGACCGTGCACACCCACACCATGAAGTTCAGGGCGTCGGGCGGCGAGGCCTTGCGGGTCAGCACGTTGGACACGCCCCAGCAGGCGGCGGCCGCCACGACCAGCGTGAAGCCGAGCACCGGCCCGGAGGTCCCGCCGTCCACCGCGGCGACCGCGATCCCGGCGAACGCCACGGTCATGCCGAGCACCCGTACCCGGCCGGGCCGTTCGCGCAGCACCACCGCGGCCAGCGCGGCGGTGAAGACGGCCTGGATCTGGAGCACCAGTGAGGACAGCCCGGCGGGCATCCCGGCGTCCATGCCCGTGAAGAGCAGGCCGAACTTGGCGACGCCGAGGGCGATCCCGACCCCGATGATCCATTTCCAGGCGGTCTTGGGCCGCCCCACGAAGAACACGGCGGGCAGGGCGGCGACCAGGAACCTCAAGGCGGACAGCAACAGCGGCGGGAAATGATCCAGCCCGATCTCGATGACGACGAAGTTGAAGCCCCAAACGGCGGCGACGAGCACGGCGAGTGCGGTGTGTACGGGACGCATGCCCCCACCATCGTCGCCCCGACCATGTAGCACCAGCGCGAATCACTACCGCGGTCAATGAAGCAGTGCTTATGATAGCGACATGCTCGATCTTGCCCGGCTGCGCGCCCTGCACGCCGTCTCCGTCCACGGCTCGGTCGCGGGCGCGGCGGCCGCCCTCGGCTACACCCCCTCCGCGGTCTCGCAGCAGATCTCCAAACTGGAACGGGAGACCCGCACCACCCTGCTGGAGCGGCGCGGGCGCGGGGTCGCGCTCACCGAGGAGGCCCGCCATCTGGCCGACACGGCACAGCAGTTGCTGGCGATCGTGGAACACGCCGAGACCACCCTGGAGGAGCGGCGCGGGCAGCCGAGCGGGCTGCTGACGGTGGCCGCCTTCGCCTCGGCGGCGCGCGGGCTGCTGCCGGGCGTCCTGGCCGATCTGGCAGCCCGCCACCCCGCCCTCGAAGTACGCCTGACCGAGGTGGACCCGCACCTGTCCGTCGACCTGGTGGCGCGGGGCGTCACCGATCTGGCGGTGGCCCACGACTGGGACATCGCCCCGCTGCCCGCGCCCGAGGGGATCGAGCAGGCGGTGATCGGCGACGACCTCTGCGACCTGGTCGTCCCGGCCGGCCACCCCTTCACCACGCGCCGGACCGTCCAGCGCGGCGACCTCGGCGGCGAGCGCTGGGTCTGCCAGCCGCCCGGCCGGGTCTGCCACGACTGGCTGGTACGGACCCTGCGCGCGGCCGGCTTCGAACCCGACATCGCGCACGTGGCGGAGGAGAACCACACCATCGTCGCCCTGGTCGCGGCCGGCCTCGGCGTCGCCGTCGTACCCCGCCTGGGCACCGGAACCCTCCCGCCGGGCGCGGTGGCGGTCCCCCTGGAACCGGGCCCCGTACGCCGCCTGTACGCCCTGTGGCGCACCGGCGCCGCCCGCCGCCCCGCCATCACGGAGGCCGTAAAAACCCTCCAGTCCCACTGGCCCGCCTAACCCCACGCCCCGGCACGGCCGGGCACGCACCGAACCGTTCCGTCGGGGCCACACCGGGCGGTTTGGGCGGGGCCGGGTGTGTGTCGGGGTGATCCCCGCAGGGCGTCGAACGCAAGGTGCCCAGACCCTCCGACCCCCCGCCACGTTCGGCGCCCGAGGAGCTGTCTCTTATACACATCTCCGAGCCCACGAGACGTAGAGGAATCTCGTATGCCG
>NZ_JOIR01000010.1 GCF_000720115.1 Streptomyces sp. NRRL F-2580 | reverse complement strand
GGTGTTCAGCCGGCGGGCCCAGCCGAGGATGCGGTGGTGGCCCGCCCTGGAATGGGCTTCGACGGTGAGCTCGGGTCCTTCGAGGTACTCCTCGACGAGGAGGTCGGTGACCTCGGGGTAGCCGGGGGCGGCGGCGCGCGCCTCGGACTCGTCGCGGACCAGCCGCACCCCTTCCCCGTCGGCGCCCGCCCGCGGTTTGATGACGCACGGGTAGCCGATGAGGGTCGTGACGAAGGGGAGCGCGTCGGCGCGGCCGCAGCGGGCGAAGGAGACCGGCCGGGCGGGGTGCAGGGCGTTGGAGCGGGCGCGCAGGGCGGCCTTGTCCATGAGGGCGGTGACGGCGGCGGTGGGAGTGCCGGGCAGTCCGAGCTCCTCGTTGGCGCGGGCGGCGGCGAGGGCTCCGGCGGCGTCGAAGCCGAAGACGGCGGCGCGGCCGTGCCGGACGGCCTCCATGCGGCCGAGGGCCCCGACGAGGTGCCGGTGGTCGCGCCAGTCCGTCCGTACCCGCCGCTCCGCCCCCCTCATGGTCGGATGGCACCGATGGACCTGGCGCGACCACCACGGTGTGCGCGCCCGCACGGCGGGCGGCTGCCACCACGGCTGGTCGCGGGCTCAGCAGGACGGCCACGGGCCCCCGCCCCTCCGGCGTCCGCTGCCGCATACCGCGCTCCCCCCCTCACGCCGTGCGTCCACTGTGCCGGTTCGGCATATGCCGGTCGCGCCACGCCAGGCGTCGTCTTGTCGCCTTGCGGGAACACGAGGGGTTTACAGACAGACACAGAACGGGACGAATGGGAATATGCCCGCAGAGGAGACCGGAGCAACCGGAACGAACGGCGCCGCCGGGGAACTCAGCCCTGCGGCCCGGCGCCTCTACGCGTACGCCGTGGAGCGGCACGCCTTCGACGCGGCCGAGGCCACCGAGGCCCTGGGCGTGCGCGCGGCCGCCGCGATCACCGAGCTGGCCGCCGCGCACCTGCTCCAGCGGGCGCCGGGCGGCGGGCCGGAGCGGTGGAGCGCGGTGGCGCCCCGGGCGGCGGCGGCCCGCGCGCTGGCCCCGCTGGCCCTGCTCGTACGGGAGACCCACGACGAGATGGACCGGCTGCGGGGGCGGCTGGAGACGCTGGTGCCGGCGTACGAGGCGGGGACCGCGCACCGGGACCTGAGCGGGTCGGGCCGTCTGGAGCTGGTCACGGACCTCGGCGCGGTTCGGGGCCTGATCGCGGAGCTGGCCGCCTCGTGCGAGCGGGAGCTGCTGACCTCGCAGCCGGGCGGGGGCCGGCCGCCGGAGACGCTGGAGGAGTCGATCGGGCGGGACGAGTCGCTGCTGACGCGCGGGGTCCGGATGCGGACGATCTACCAGCACACGGCGCGGTACTCGCGGCCGACGGCGGCGTACGTCGAGCGGGTGACGGCGCTGGGCGCGCAGGTACGGACGCTGGGCGACGGGCTGATGCGGATGCTGGTCTTCGACGGGCAGACGGGACTGATGGCGGTACCGGACCGGAGCGGGGCGGCGCTGGTGGTGCGGGAGCCGGGCGTCGTGCACTTCATGACGTCGGCCTTCGAGCGGTCCTGGCTCGGGGCGCAGCCGTTCCCGACCTCGGTGAGCCCGGAGGCGGCGCGGTCGATCTCGGACGAGCTGCGGCAGACGATCGTGCGGCTGCTGTCGGAGGGGCTGGAGGACAAGGTGATCGCGCGCAGGCTCGGGATGTCGGAGCGGACGTGCCAGCGGCACATCGCCGAGATCATGCGCGCGGTCGGGGCCAAGTCTCGCTTCCAGGCCGGGTACTTGCTCTCCGCGACGCCGAACCCGACCCCGACCTCGGCCCCGGCGGGCTCGCCGGAATCCGCCTAGGGCGGCGTGGCGAACCGTTCGCGGTACGCGCGCAGCGCCGGCCGGCGGATGGCGGGCAGCCGTACGAGGGTGCGCGAGAAGGCGGTGGAGTGGGGCATGAAGGACCGCCAAGGGCGCAGCGGCAGGGGGTAGTCGTCGCGCAGGACCCCCTCGGGCACCCGGCCGGACGCCGGCAGGGGAGAGGTCTCCCCCGGGAGCGCGAAATGGGCCCAGACCCCGATGTCCAGCGGGGCGACGGCCGCCGTGCCGTGCGGGGGCCGCCACGGCTCGCCGGTGACCGGATGGCGGGGGACGAGGAGGACGTCGTCGGTGGACCGGGGTGCGGGCATCCCCGGCCCGGCGAGGCGCGCGGTGAGGGCCGGGGGGCCGGCGGGCAGGTAGCCGGTCGCCCCGTCGCCGAGCAGGTCGGCGACGGGGCCGGGCAGCGCCACCGGGCGGCCTTCGCAGGCCGCCACCAGGTGGGCGAGCGCCACGGGCACCGCAGCCTCCCAGCGGAAGCTCCAGGACCCGTCGAGTTCGACGGGCGGGACGGCGTACGACTCCAGGTCCAGCTCGTCCCAGTCCGGCGTCGGGACGGCGGGCAGGCCGGACGGGACGCGACGGACCGCGTCGGGCTCCAGCCACACCGCCTGCCACAGCCCGCAGTCGTCCAGCCGGGTGGCTACCGCGCTCCCGCACCCCCCGCACGCCAGGTTGGGGCCGTCGCGGCCGTCGATGCCCCTGCAGTAGCCCGCGCATTTCTCGGGGATCAGGACCATGTCCCGGGAGTCGCCGGGCGCGATGACGATCCTGCCGCGCGCCCCGAAGGGCACGGAGCGCGCCGGCGCATGGACCCCCTGTCGGGCGTCCAGGTCCTCCCCGGCCTCGTCCGACGGCCGCCAGCGCGCTCCGGAGGGCAGGGGGTCGACGGCGTACGTCGCCGGCTCCATCAGGGGCGGGTGCAGCTGCTCCCAGGCTCCGTAGTGGGTGTGGACGGGAAGGGCGACCCGGGAGACCGGGGCCGTCAGTTCCGCGCCGCAGCCGGCGCACACGAACACGTCCAAGCAAGCTCCCCCTCGTCCCCCGTACCCGGCGATTGTGCCGCGCTCGGGTGGGCAAGGACGATCGGTTTTCGGGGCCGCCTGCGCGTCACGCGGCGGGTGGCTCCAGTTCGGGGATCAGGCGGCCGCGGCGGGACAGCAGGAAGCGCTTGAACTCCGCCACGGGCGGGGTGTCGGGGTGGCCGTCGAGCCAGGCGAGGCCGATCTCGCGGACGGCGCGCGGAGCGGTGACGGTCAGTTCGACCACTCCGGGGCGGGCCACGGCCGGGGGCGGCAGGAGGGCCACGCCGAGGCCGGCGGCGACCAGGCCGCGCAGGGTCTCGGCCTCCTCGCCCTCGAAGGCGACGCGCGGGGTGAAGCCGGCCTCCGCGCACAGGTCGTCGGTGATGCGGCGCAGGCCGTAGCCGGGTTCGAGGGTGACGAAGGTTTCCTCCGCGGCCTCGGCGAGGCGGATGCGCTTGCGGACGGCGAGGCGGTGGTCCTCGGGGACGACCAGGCGCAGCCGCTGTTCGTCGAGGCGGCGGGCGACGAGGTCGGGGGCGTCGGGGAGGGGCGAGGTGAGGCAGAGGTCGAGTTCGCCGGCCCGGAGCTTCTCCAGCATCGCCTCGCCGTAGTTCTGGACGAGGGAGAAGCGCACGCGCGGGTGGTCGGCCCGGAAGGCGCGGATCAGGCCGGGTACGGTCTCGGAGCCGAGGGTGTGGAGGAAGCCGAAGGCGACCTTGCCCAGGGCCGGGTCGGCGTCCTGCTGGACGGATTCGGCGGCGCGGGCGATGCCGTCCAGTGCCTGTTCGGCGGAGGCCAGGAAGGTGCGGCCCGCCGTGGTGAGGGCGACGTTGCGGCCCTTGCGGGCGAACAGCGTGACGCCCAGGTCCTGTTCGAGGCGGACCATGGCCCGCGACAGGGTGGACTGCGGTACGCCCAGTTCGTGCGCGGCGCGGGTGACGTGCTCGTGCCGGGCGACGGCGGCGAAATAGGCCAGGCGCGGGGCCAGCAGACGTGTCACTGCCATGTCTTCTTCGTAACGGTTCATAGACAGGCGCCGCCCTGAGCTGTGGTGATGCACGAGTGGATCGATTATCGCGATTCCGTGCATTGGACGCATCAAAAACACCGGCCTACCTTCGACGTATGCCTCCCGTTCATACCGGGGCACCCGTGATCCCGGGTGCCTCCACCCCGTCGTTTCCGCAGTCCGAAGCCCCCGAGCCGCGTGCTCCCGGCCGCCCCGGCTACCGCCGGATGAGCCTCGCGCTCTTCGCCGCCGGTCTGGCGACGTTCGCCCTCCTCTACTCCACCCAGGCGCTGTTGCCCGCGATCTCCGTCGGCTTCGGGGTGACGGCGGGCCGGGCCAGCTGGACGGTGTCCGCGGCCACGGGCGCGCTCGCGCTGTTCGTCCTGCCGTTGAGCGCGCTGTCCGAGCGGTTCGGCCGCACGCGGATGATGACCTGGTCGATGGTGGTGGCCGTGGGCGTGGGCCTGCTGGTGCCGTTCGCGCCGAGCCTGGAGTGGCTGGTGGTGCTGCGCGCCGTCCAGGGCGCGGCGATCGCCGGGATCCCGGCCTCCGCGATGGCGTACCTGGCGGAGGAGGTCAAGCCGACGGCCCTGGTGGGCGCGATCGGCCTGTTCGTGGCGGGGAACTCCATCGGTGGCATGAGCGGCCGGCTCGTCACCGGCTGGGCGGCGCAGCTGTGGGGCTGGCGGGCGGGGCTCGGAGCGGTCGCCCTGATGTCGCTGGTCTGCGCGGTGGCGTTCCTGGTGCTGCTGCCCAGGGCGCGGTTCTTCCGCCCGGCGTCGCTGAACCCGCGTGCGGTGGGCCGTACCGTCGTCGGTCACCTGCGGGATCCGCTGCTGCTGCGGCTGTACGGGATCGGCGCGCTGTTCATGACGGTCTTCGGCGCGGTCTACACGGTCATCGGCTACCGCCTGGTGGACGAGCCGTTCTCGCTCGGGCAGGGCGTGATCGGGTCGGTCTTCCTGATCTACCTGGTGGGTACGGTCTCCTCGGCCGCCGCCGGCAAGCTGGTGGCCCGTACGGGGCGGCGCGGCGCGCTGTACCTGGCCGTGACGACCACGGCGCTGGGCCTGCTGCTGTCGCTGGCCGAGTCGCTGGCGGCGGTCCTGATCGGGCTGGTCCTGATCACGGCGGGCTTCTTCGCCGGACACGCGGTGGCCTCCGCCGCGGTGAGCCGGACGGCGAAGACGGGCCGGGCGCAGGCCTCCGCCCTCTACCAGTCGGCGTACTACCTCGGCTCCAGCGCCGGCGGCACCCTGGGCGCCCTCGCGTACCACGGGGCGGGGTGGGCGGCCACGGTCGGGATCGCGCTGCTGGCGGTGCTGGGCGTCGTGTCCATCACCCTGTACGGGTCGCACGCGGCCCGCGCGGAGCGCCGGATGCCGGCGTCGGCCATGGCCGCGCGCTGACGAAATCTACGCTCCCGTACGAGGCAACCCCCGCATGTTTTCCGGGCATTCAACACGGTGAACGGAAGCTGTGCGAACAGGGGAGGACCGGATGGGGACGCTGACGACACGCGTGCGCGTGAAGCGGCGGGCGACGGTACTGGGCGGGGTGGTGGCGCTGGCGCTGCCGCTGGTGGTCGCGGGAGGCGGGACGGCGCAGGCGGCCGCCTCCTGCAACCTCACGACCGGGCCGTACCAACGGCAGGCGGAGCAGTTCCTGGGGCGGCCCGTCGACGGGAAGCAGTCCGCGGCGGACTGCACGGCGATCAGGTCGTTCCAGGCGGCCCACGGGATCACCCCGACCCAGGGGTACGCCGGACCGCTGACCTGGCAGACGATGAGCACGATGCTGGCCCAGCGGGCGGCGGGCAGCACCCCGAACAGGGCGGGCGAATGCCCGGTGAACCGGGGGCGGATCGCCTGCGTCGACCTGACGCGGCAGCTCAGCTGGATCCAGGACGGCGCGGCGCTGAAGTACGGGCCCGTCCCGGTCCGTACCGGCAAGGACGGCACGGAGACCCGGACGGGCCTGAAGAAGATCTACTACCGCAGCATCGACCACTGGTCGACGCTCTACGACGTCTCGATGCCGTACGCGCAGTTCTTCGACGGCGGCATCGCCTTCCACTCGACCACCAAGAGCATGTGGAACCCGCCCGGTTCGGGCGGCTGCGTGAACATGCGGCTCGCCGACGCCAAGGCGTACTGGAACCTGCTGGGGAAGGGCGAGGACGTCTACGTGTACGGCCGCAAGCCCGGCACCTGAGCCCTCACCGCGCCGGGGCGGGCTCCGCCGCGGCACGCTCGGCCACCGCCCGCAGCTCGTCCAACCGCCGCAGGCCGGAGCGCCGTTGGACGAGGGACAGGCCCGCCACGGCCGCCCCGAGGACCAGCCATCCCGCGGGGCCGGCCGTCATGACCGCGCCGGTGAGCAGCAGCGGGCCGGCGGACTTCTGGACGGACTGGGCCATGCCGGCCACGCCGAGGTACGAGGCCCGCGCCTGCGGGGGCGCGAGGGAGACCGCCAGCTCCCAGGAGCTCACCGAGCGCATCAGCTCCGCCGCGGTGGCCAGCACCGCCGCGGCGAGCAGGGCCGCCGAGGCGGTCCACATCCCACCGCCGGCCGCCGCGGCCAGCAGGACGCAGCACGCGAGCGTGGTCACCCCGTACAGGGCGACCGCGCGCGTCGCGGCGCGGGCGCCCTGGAAACGCGCCGACACCCGCAGTTGCAGGACGACGACGAGGACGGTGTTGACGACCAGGAAGGCGGGGATCAGGGCGTGCGGCGCCGTGGTGTGGCTCACCAGCCACAGGGGCAGGCCGACGCCGAGGATCGAGTCGTCCAGGTTCATCGGGATGTCGAGCAGGACGAACCGGAGGTAGCCGCGGTCCCGCCAGGCGCTCGGCGCGGGTCCGGACGCGGTCGCCACGGGGGCCGTGCCCGGCGCGGCGCCGCCGGGGGGCACGGCCACGAGCCCGCGGCCGCGCGGCTCCCGGGTGCGCCACACGAGGAGCGCGGCCACGAGGAACGACAGCGCGTTGGCCAGGATCAGCACGTGGTAGGCGCCCCGGGTGCCGACGGCCAGGCCGATGGCGGCGAGACCGGCGCCGAGGGCGTAGCCCGCGTTGGCCGAACTGCGCGACAGCGCCTGGTAGGTGGCGCGCCGTTCGCCCGCGACGCGGGTGGCGAAGAGCATCTCCAGCGTCTTGGCCGCCCGGTCTCCCAGGTGGGTGACGGCGAAGACGGGCAGCAGCACCGCGAAGTCGGTGACGACCAGCAGCGCGCAGAGGGTCCCGAGGCGGACCAGGTGGCAGCCGATCAGCAGGGCGCGGAGCGGGAAGCGGTCGGCGAGGTGGCCGGCCAGCGGCGATCCGGCGATGCCCGCCACTCCGGCCGCGCCCAGCAGCAGGCCGAGCCGCCCGGCGTCGAGGCCGACGACGAAGGTGAAGTACAGGACGGAGGACGCGGCCCACACGCCCGTGCCCGCGCGGTCCAGCAACTGGGCGAGCAGCATGATCCGCGCGTCCCGGCCGCCCGGCGGCCGGCGCAACTGCGCCAGCAGCCCGGCCTCCCCCTGCCGTGCCTTCCGGATCTCCCCGCCGCGCCGCATCCCTGGCCCCCGCATCCACCGTCCAGGTATCTCGATGTCGAGATACATGGCGAAGCCTGCCCCATTTCAATCTTGACGTCAAGATACTTGACATCGACAGACCTGCGTCTTCCGAGCGCTTCCGGCTGCCGTTGTCAGAGGCCTCCGATAGTTTCGGGAGTAGCCGAACCAGCAGGGGGATGAACGGACATGAGCGACCTCGCCATCAAGACGGACCTCGACGCGGCGATGGACCGGTACCGGGTCGAGCTCACCGGCTACTGCTACCGGATGCTCGGCTCCTCCTTCGACGCCGAGGACGCCGTGCAGGACACGTACGTCCGTGCCTGGCGGTCCTACGAGAAGTTCGAGGGCCGCTCCTCCCTGCGGTCGTGGCTGTACCGGATCGCCACCAACGTCTGCCTGGACCTGCTGAACGCGGGGAACAAGCGGGCCCGCCCCATGGACCTGACCGCCCCGCAGCACCAGGCCTCCGCCGTGCTCAACGAGCGGCCCGAGGTGACCTGGCTGGAGCCGGTCCCGGACGGCCGGGTGCTGCCGCAGACCGCCGATCCGGCCGAGATGGCGCTGGCGAAGGAGTCCGTCCGGCTGGCCTTCGTCGCGGCGCTGCAGCACCTGCCGGCGAAGCAGCGGGCGGTGCTGATCCTGCGCGAGGTGCTGGCCTGGAAGGCCGACGAGGTCGCCCGGCTGCTGGAGACCACGGTGGCCTCGGTGAACAGCGCCCTGCAGCGCGCCCGGGCCACCCTGGCCTCGCAGGGCATCCGCGACAGCGATCCGGCGGACCCGCTCGACCCGGACCAGGCGAAGCTGCTGGAGCGGTACGTGTCCGCCTTCGAGGCGTACGACATCACGCGGCTCACCACGCTGCTGCACGAGGACGCGGTCCTGTCGATGCCGCCGTTCGACCTGTGGCTGCGCGGCCACGAGGACATCGCGGCCTGGCACCTGAACCAGGGCATCGGCTGCAAGGGCTCGCGGCTGGTCCCGACGACGGCGAACGGCCTGCCCGCCTTCGGGCAGTACCGGCCGGCCGCCGACGGGAAGGGCCACACCCCGTGGGCGCTCCAGGTCCTGGAGATCTCAGACGGCAGGATCGTCGGGCTCAACGCCTTCCTGGACACCGCCCGCTGGTTCCCCCTCTTCGGACTCCCCGAGCAGCTCGACGAGTCCCACGAGGTCCAGCAGGGCGCGTAGGACGGGGCCGGCGCCGGTCACGGTGAAACGCCCGCGCCCGCGGGCGGTCAGCCGCAGCCGCGCCAGCACCTCGACGGCGGCCAGGTCCGGCGCGGTGACGGCCCCGACATCGCACTCCACCGCCGTCGCCCCGCCCTCGTACAGCCGGGCCAGCCGGGCGCACAGCCGCGCGGTGTCGTGTGCGGTTCGGCCGGGCCCGGGCAGTACGAGTCGTCTGGTCTCCACGAGGGGATGACTGCCCGGCCCACCGGAACTCATCGGCGGGGCCGCGACAACGGGGCGGGCCCGTCCCGCGCGAGGCCCTGCCCGGCCTGGGAAAAGCCGTCGGCGCGGCTCCGGACGGGGAGCCGCGCCGACGGGATCGGGGCCCTGGGTCAGGCGATGCGGTCCAGGATGATCGGCGTGGCGGAGAAGGCCGTGCCGGCCGGGGAGACGTCGTACGTGCCCTCCAGCGCGGACAGGGCGTACTCGAACTTCTCCGGGGTGTCCGTGTGCAGGGTCATCAGCGGCTGGCCGGCGGTGACGGTGTCGCCCGGCTTCGCGTGCAGCTCGACGCCCGCGCCGGCCTGCACCGGGTCCTCCTTGCGGGCGCGGCCGGCGCCGAGGCGCCAGGCGGCGACGCCGACCCCGTACGCGTCCAGGCGGGTCAGGACGCCCGAGGCCGGGGCGGTGACCACGTGCTGCTCGCGGGCCACCGGCAGGGTCGCGTCCGGGTCGCCGCCCTGGGCCGCGATCATCCGGCGCCAGTGGTCCATCGCGGAGCCGTCGGCGAGGGCCTTCGCCGGGTCGGCGTCCTTGATTCCCGCCGCGTCCAGCATCTCCTTGGCCAGGGCGATGGTCAGCTCGACCACGTCGGCGGGGCCGCCGCCGGCCAGGACCTCGACCGACTCGCGGACTTCGAGGGCGTTGCCGGCGGTCAGGCCGAGCGGCGTGGACATGTCGGTGAGCAGCGCGACGGTCTTGACGCCGCTGTCCGTGCCGAGGCCGACCATGGTGCGGGCCAGCTCGCGGGCGTCCTCGATGTTCTTCATGAAGGCGCCGGTGCCGACCTTCACGTCCAGGACGAGCGAGCCGGTGCCTTCGGCGATCTTCTTGGACATGATCGAGGAGGCGATCAGCGGGATGGCCTCGACGGTGCCGGTGACGTCGCGCAGCGCGTAGAGCTTCTTGTCCGCCGGGGCCAGGCCGTCGCCGGCCGCGCAGATGACGGCGCCCGTGGTGTCGAGGACGTGCAGCATCTCCTCGTTGGACAGCAGCGCGCGCCAGCCGGGGATGGACTCCAGCTTGTCGAGGGTGCCACCGGTGTGGCCGAGGCCGCGGCCGGAGAGCTGCGGGACGGCCGCGCCGCAGGCGGCGACGAGCGGGGCCAGGGGGAGGGTGATCTTGTCGCCCACGCCGCCGGTGGAGTGCTTGTCGGCGGTGGGGCGGGAGAGGGAGTCGAAGTTCATGCGCTCACCGGAGGCGATCATCGCCGCGGTCCAGCGGGCGATCTCCGTGCGGTTCATGCCGTTCAGCAGGATGGCCATCGCCAGCGCCGACATCTGCTCGTCGGCGACGACACCGCGCGTGTACGCGTCGATGACCCAGTCGATCTGCTCGGGGCTCAGCTCACCGCGGTCCCGCTTGGTCCGGATGACGGAGATGACGTCCATGTGGTGCTTCCTTCTACGCGCATAGAGAGAGGGGTTTGCGAAAGTACGACGGCCCTCCGCCCGGCAGGGGGCGAAGGGCCGTCGGCACGGCTATCTCAGGTGGTCGGGCCCGAAGGCCTGGGGCAGCATCTCCGCCAGCGGGAGGATCCCCTTCGGGGTCTCCACCAGCAGGTCCGGTCCGCCGAATTCGAAGAGCAGCTGCCGGCAGCGGCCGCACGGCACGAGGATCTCGCCCCGGCCGTCGACGCACGTGAAGTGCGTGAGGCGGCCACCGCCCGTGGCCTGGAGGGAGGACACCAGGCCGCACTCGGCGCACAGGCTGAGTCCGTAGCTCGCGTTCTCCACGTTGCAGCCGACGATGGTGCGGCCGTCGTCGACGAGGGCGGCGACCCCGACCGGGAAGCCCGAGTACGGGGCGTACGCCCGGGACATCGCGTCCCGGGCGGCCGTCCGCAGGGCTTCCCAGTCCACGGCGTGGGCCGGGGTCACTTGCCCTGGCCCTTGCGGTACGGCATGCCGTCCGCCTTCGGCATCCGCAGGCGCTGCGCGGACAGCGCGAGCACCAGCAGCGTGGTCACGTACGGGGCCGCGTCCACGAACTGGCTCGGCACCGAGTCGGTCATCGCGTACCAGACGAACAGCAGCGCGGCGCAGGCCGCCGAGATGCCGGCCTGCAAGTACTTCTTCTTGTAGAGCTGCCAGGCGCAGACCAGCACCAGCACGATGGCGATCAGCAGCAGCATCGCGTGGACGTTCGTGGCGCCACCGCGCAGCTTGAGGCTGTCGATGAAGCCGAACAGGCCCGCGCCCAGCGCCATGCCGCCCGGCATCCAGTTACCGAAGATCATCGCGGCGAGACCGATGTAACCGCGGCCGCCGGTCTGGCCCTCCTGGTAGATCGGGCTGGCGACGATCGACAGGAACGCGCCGCCGAGGCCGGCCAGGCCGCCCGAGACGATCACGGCGATGTACTTGTACTTGTAGACGTTGACGCCCAGCGACTCGGCGGCGATCGGGTTCTCACCACAGGAGCGCAGCCGCAGACCGAAGGTGGTCCGCCACAGCACCCACCAGGTGGCCGGGATCAGCAGCAGGGCGACGATGGTCAGCAGCGACAGCTCGGTGACCAGGCCGCCGATGACGCCGGCGAGGTCCGAGACGAAGAACCAGTGCTTGGCCTGGAGGTCGGACATCCAGTCCGACAGCCCTGGAACGGTGATCTTGTAGATCGGTTCGACCTGCGGCGACTGCTTGGAGGAGCCGCCCGGCGCGTCCGCGAAGGTGAAGTTCGACAGGTACTGGGTGAAGCCCAGCGCCAGGATGTTGACGGCCACACCGGAGACGATGTGGTTGACGTTGAAGGTGATCGTGATGATCGCGTGCAGCAGGCCGCCGATGGCGCCGCCGATGATGCCGGCCATGACGCCGGTCCACGGACCCCACTGGTAGCCGGCCCAGGCACCGAACCACGTGCCGAGGATCATCATGCCTTCGAGGCCGATGTTGACGACGCCCGCGCGCTCGGCCCACAGACCGCCGAGGCCGGCGAGGCCGATCGGCACGGCGAGCGAGAGCGCGCCGGAGACCTGGCCGACGGAGGTCAGGTCGTTCGCGCCGCTGATCAGGCGGACCAGCGAGATCAGCGCGAGGCCGCCCGCGATGATCAGCATGATCCAGGGCAGGGTGAGCTTCTTGCGACCGCCGGACTTCTTCGGGGCGGCAGCCGTCGCGGAGACAGTGCTGGTGCTCACGCCGCGACCTCCTTGTCGGTCTTGATGGCGTGCCCGGCGGCGAGCTCCTCGCCGACCTTCTGCTGCTGGCGCCGGACGCCGTAGCGGCCGACGAGTTCGTACGAGACGACGACCGCGATCACGATCAGGCCCTTCATGATCGTGCCGATCTCCTTCGCGTACCCGGCCTGGTCGAGCGAGGCCGAGGCCTTGTCGATGAAGGCCATCAGGAACGCGGCGAAGAGCATGCCGACCGGGCTGTTGCGGCCGAGCAGCGCGATGGTGATGCCGGTGAAGCCGACACCGACCGGGAAGGCCAGGTTGTAGGTGTGCGTCTCACCCAGCAGCTGCGGCATGCCGGCGAGGCCCGCGACCGCACCGGAGATGAGCATCGAGGTGATGATCATCTTCTTGGCGTCGACGCCGGAAGCCTGGGCGGCGGACTCGCTGGCGCCGGTGGCGCGCAGGTCGAAGCCGAAGCGGGTCCGGTTGAGCGCGAACCAGTAGACGATGCCGAGGGCGAAGGCGACGAAGGTGAAGCCGTAGAGCTCCAGCCCGTCGCCGAGGGACACGGCCGGGAACCAGCCCGACTCGGCGATGTCGCCGGTCGTCAGGTCGTTGGAGCCCGCGATCTGGACGCCGAGGTTCTTCGTCAGCATCAGCCAGGCGATCAGGCTGGTCGCGATGGCGTTCAGCATGATCGTGGAGACGACCTCGCTCACCCCGCGCTTGGCCTTGAGGACACCGGCGATGCCGGACCAGAAGGCACCGACGAGCATGGCCACGAGGATGATCAGCAGCAGGTGCAGCGGGCCCGGCAGGGCCACGGCCGCACCGACCACGGCGGAGAGCATCGCCGCGAGGCGGTACTGGCCGTCGACGCCGATGTTGAAGAGGTTCATCCGGAAGCCGATGGCCACGGCCAAGGCCGCCAGGTAGTACGTACCGGCCTGGTTCACGATGAGGACCTGGACGTCCTCGTAGCCGGCGTTCTCCACCATGAGGCGCAGCGGCTCGATCGGGTCGATGCCCGTCGCCGCCAGCACGATCATGGTCAGCAGGAAGGCGCTGACCAGGGCCAGCACCGGCCCGGCGAAGCCGAGGAGCAGCCGGTCCTTGTCGAATTTCTTCATCGGGCCTCATCCTCCGTCGTGTCACCGTCGGCAGCGGCGGAGTGGTTGTCGGTGGCTTCCAGGTGCCCGGAGGCGGCGCCCGTCATGGCGGTGCCGAGCTCCTCCGGGGTGACGGTCGCGGGGTCGGCGTCCGCGACCAGGCGGCCGCGGTAGATCACCCGCAGGGTGTCGGACAGGCCGATGAGCTCGTCCAGGTCCGCGGAGATGAGCAGGACGGCCAGGCCCTCGCGGCGGGCGTCGCGGATCGCGTCCCAGATCTGCGCCTGCGCACCGACGTCCACACCGCGGGTGGGGTGGGCGGCGATGAGGAACTTCGGGTTGTGGCTCATCTCGCGGCCGACGATCAGCTTCTGCTGGTTGCCGCCGGAGAGCGAGGCCGCGGTGACCTCGATGCCGGGCGTGCGGACGTCGTACTCGCGCACGATCCGCTCGGTGTCCTTGCGGACCGCCTTCGGGTCGAGGATGCCGCGCTTGGAGTTGGGCGCCTCGGTGACGTGGCCGAGGATGCGGTTCTCCCACAGCGGGGACTCCAGCAGCAGGCCGTGCCGGTGCCGGTCCTCGGGGATGTAGCCGATGCCGCCCTCGCGGCGCTTGCGCACCGGGGCCTTGGTGATGTCCGTGCCGTCCAGCGTGATCACGCCCGCGTCGGTGGAGGCCATGCCCATGAGGGCTTCGATCAGCTCGGTCTGGCCGTTGCCCTCGACACCGGCGATGCCGAGGATCTCGCCCTTGTGGATGGTGAAGCTGACGTCGTCCAGCAGGAGGCGGCCGACCTCGACGTGCTCCATGATCGCGGAGTCCGCGGCGACCGCGGGCGCCAGGACCTCCGGCTCGGCGACGACGGCGTCGCTCGCGGCGAGGGTCAGGTTCTTCACCTGGAGCATCGGGACGTCGGTCACGGTCGACTCGCGGGTCTCCGGCGAGGGCAGCTCCGCACCGACCATCAGCTCGGCGAGCTGCTTGGTGGTGGCGGTCCTCGGGTCGGCGGTGCCGACCGTGGTGCCGCGCCGGATGACGGTGATGTCGTCGGCGACCTTCAGCACCTCGCCCAGCTTGTGCGAGATGAAGATGACGGTCAGGCCTTCGGCCTTGAGCTCGCGCAGGTTGTCGAAGAGGGCGTCCACCTCCTGCGGCACGAGCACTGCGGTCGGCTCGTCGAGGATGAGGATCTGCGCACCGCGGTAGAGGACCTTGAGGATCTCCACGCGCTGGCGGTCGGCGACACCGAGGTCCTCGACCAGGGCGTCGGGGCGCACGCCGAGGCCGTACGCGTCCGAGATCTCCTTGATCTTCTTGCGGGCCTTGGCGCCGATGCCGTGGAGCTTCTCGCCGCCGAGAACCACGTTCTCCAGGACGGTGAGGTTGTCGGCGAGCATGAAGTGCTGGTGCACCATGCCGATGCCGCGGGCGATGGCGTCGCCGGGGGTGCTGAAGGAGACCTGCTCCCCGTCGATGGCGATGGTGCCCTCGTCCGGCTTCTGCATGCCGTAGAGGATCTTCATCAGGGTCGACTTGCCGGCGCCGTTCTCGCCGATCAGGGCATGGACCGTGCCCTTGCGGACGGTGATCGCGATGTCCTTGTTGGCGACGACGCCGGGGAAGCGCTTGGTGATGCCGTGCAGTTCTACGGCGGGGGGCGGGCTGGACGCGTTGATGACGCACTCTCCTTGGCGCGGAAGGAGCGGAAGGCAGGGGGGGACAGGGCGGGGAGTGAAAGTATCGCGTCCACGATGCTTCTACGCGCGTAGCACTGTCGGAAGTGAAAACTGGCGGCCACGGGGCCACTTGGTCACAGACTAGTGATCACAGAACGTGGCTCGGGGCCCGGGAGCGGTGGAGACCGCATCCCGGACCCCGGAGACCAGGACTACCTGTCGGAGACGGCCTTACGGGGCGGTCTTGACTTCGATCTTCTTGGCGATGATGTCGGCCTTGGCCTTCTCCACCGCGGCGGTGACGTCGGTCATCGCCTTGTACTTCGGGTTGGAGTCGGCCAGGCCGACGCCGTCCTTGTCCAGGCCGTAGCGGATCTCACCGGTGGTCGGCTTGCCGTCCTGGACCGACTTGATCACGTTGAAGACGGAGTCCTCGACGTCCTTCGTGACCGAGGTCAGGATGGAGTCCTTGTACTTCGCCAGACCGGCCTGGTTGTACTGGTCGGAGTCGACGCCGATGGCCCACTTGCCCTTGGCCGAAGCGGCCTCGATGGCACCGGAACCCGCGAGACCGGCGGCGGCGTAGACGACGTCCGCGCCCGCGTCGATCTGACCCTGCGCGGCGGCCTTGCCGAGGTCGGGCTTGGCGAAACCCTCGAAGTTCGGCGGCTGGGTCAGGTACTGGGAGAGCACCTTGGCGTTCGGGTTGGTGTCCTTGACGCCCTGGGTGAAGCCCGCCTCGAACTTCTTGATCAGCGGAACCTCGACACCACCGATGAAGCCGACCGTGCCGGTCTTGGACACCTTGGCGGCGGCGACGCCGGCCAGGTAGGAGCCCTGCTCCTCGTTGAAGACGAGGTTGGCGATGTTCGGGCCGGTCACCGAGGTGTCGTCGATGATCGCGAACGTGGTGTCCGGGAACTTCGCCGCGACCTTCTTGATGGCCGGCGCGTAGGCGAAACCGACGCCGATGACCGGGTTGTTGCCCTTGCGGGCAAGCTCGGTGAGGCGCTGGACCTTGTCGGCCTCGCCCTCGCCGTCGGTGGGCTCCGCCTCGGCGCCCTTGATCTTGAGATCGGTTTCGGCCTTCTTCAGGCCGGCGTAGGCGGCGTCGTTGAACGACTGGTCGCCGCGGCCGCCGATGTCGTACGCGATGGCAGCGGACTTCTGACCCGACTCCGAGGGGGAGGAGGAGGCGTCAGAGGACTTCTTACCGCCACAGGCGGTAGCAGAGAGGGCCAGCGCCGCGGACGCGATGCCCACGGTGGCGATCCTGGTGATCCGGCGCAAGGGGAGGCTCCTTCAAAACCTGACCGAAGCGCCACGACCGGCGCTGGTTTCGCGGCGATCGTAACGCGCGTAGATGTCAGTTAAAGGCCCGTTCATGAGTCGTTATCGGATCGTCGTGAACCGGACAGTGACCGATTGGTGACTCCTCACGTGTCCAGCCCTTGTGTACCAAGGGCTGGACACGCCCGACGGGAGAATCGTCGATGTTGTAAGGAACGTCGCTCCGGCCGCTACCGGGCGGAGACGGCGCGACGCCCGTCGAGCAGCGCGGCGGCCGTGAAGAACTCCACTCCGACCGCGATCGCGTCCTCGTCCACGTCGAAGTCACCGCGGTGCAGATCGTGCTTGGCGGTGTCCCCCGGAGCGCGGACCCCCAGGCGGGCCATGGCGCCGGGGACGTGCTCCAGGTACCAGGAGAAGTCCTCCCCGCCCAGGCTCTGCTCGGTGTCCTCGACCGACTCGGCGCCGCAGCGGGCCGTCATCGCCTCGCGCAGCAACTCGGTGATCACCGGATCGTTGACCACCGGCGGCACCCCGCGCACGTGGTCGATCTCGAACTTGGCCCCGTGCATGGTCGCGATCTCGTCGATCGCCGCGTAGAGCATGTCCGGCGCCTCGTGCCAGGCGTTCAGGTCCAGGCACCGGACGGTTCCGGACAACTCGGCGTGCATCGGGATGACGTTGCAGGCGTGCCCCGCCTCGATCCGGCCCCAGGTGACCGACATCCCCGAGCGGGCGTCCATCCGGCGGGCCAGCAGGGCCGGGGCGTCCACCGCCACCCGGGCGGCGGCCGTGACCAGGTCGGTGGTCAGGTGCGGCCGCGCGGTGTGCCCGCCGGAGCCGGAGAGGGTGACCTCCAGCCGGTCGCAGGCCGAGGTGATGGGGCCGGCCCGCAGCCCGATCCGCCCCGCGTCGACCCGGGGGTCGCAGTGCACGGCGACGATCCGGCCCACGCCGTCCAGCACCCCGGAGTCGATGGCGTCGGTGGCCCCGCCCGGCAGCACCTCCTCGGCCGGCTGGAAGAGCAGCCGTACGGGGCGGGGCAGCAGCCCCTGCCGGTCGAGCTCGGCGAGCACCAGGCCGGCGCCGAGGACGACGGCGGTGTGCACGTCGTGGCCGCAGGCGTGGGCGCGGTCCGGGAAGGTCGAGCGGTACGAGACGTGCGTCTTGGCATCCGGGATGGGCAGGGCGTCGATGTCCGCGCGCAGGGCCAGCATCGGCCGGCCCCCGTCCCAGGTGCCGACGTCACAGATCAGGCCCGTGCCGGACGTCAGCACCCGTGGTCGCAGGCCGGCTTTCTCCAGCCGGGCCTTGATCGCCGCGGTGGTACGGAATTCCTGGTGTCCGAGCTCCGGGTGCATGTGCAAGTCCCGGCGGAAGGCGATCAGTTCGGTACGCAGGTGGTCCGGAAGTGTGCCGGGCAGCTCGGGCCGGTCGGACGCGGCGGGCTGGGCGGTCTGGGACTCGCGGGACATCAACTGGTTCACCCGTTGAAGGGTAGGCGCACGGACGGGTCAACTGGCCGGGGATCCACAAAAGTTCATGCCGTTAGGGGAAAGAAACACGGCCTCTGGCGCATGACCGGGTGCCCGTGGGGGTAAACTCGCGCGCTCATCCGGCCGTGGGGGCCGCCTGGGCAGGGAGTCTGCGCACATCACGGGCGGTGTCGGTGACCCCGGCGAGGAAGCTGCGGGCGCGCGCGGACGCGGTGCCGGTGAGCCAGGCGGGGTCCACATCGCATACGGCGACGGTCACACCGGTGCCGGTCAGGGCGTACGGCAGCGTGTGGACGACGGTGGACGGAAAGCTGACGATCGTCCGGCCGACGGGACCGCGCCGCGCGATCAGCTCCAGCGGCAGGTCCGGGCGCACGATCTCCAGCCCGGTCGCCCGGCTCAGCGCGCGCAGCTTCTCCGGGGACTCGCGGCGGTGCGCGAAGTAGCGGGTGGCGCCGTGCTCCAGGGTGAGGGCGCGCACCGCCTCCAGGTAGCGGGCCGGGTCCACCACACCGGTCTCCACCAGCGAGGTGCCGACCAGGTCGGTGCCCTTGGTCAGGCGGGGCGGGCCGAAGCGGGCGCGGGTCCAGGCGAAGTCGTTGACCCGCAGGGTCATGGCGCCGTGGGCGGTGACGGGCATCGAGCTGAACACCTCGACGCGGTGGCCGCGGCCCCGGACGGGGGTGAAGCGGCGGCGCGCGGTCGCCGAGACGGGTGCGTACGCCAGCCCGCGGACCCGGCCGGGCAGTCCCCCACCGCCGACCCGGTGCCAGCGTACGAGGCGTTCGCCGCGGGCGGTCTGGGCGACGAACTCCATGGTGGCGGTGCCGTCGTCGACCACCACGAGCTCTTCGGCGCGTACGAGGGTGAGCAGCAGCTGCACGTAGCGCGAGAAGGGGTCGCCGATGACGACCGTGCGCGCCGCGCGGACGTCGCGCGCCAGCGCGGCGAGCGCCTTCAGCGGCGCGAACCGGCTGCCGCGCGCCTCCTGCCAGCACACCTCGTACCCCTCGTCCCGCGCCAGCGCGGCCATCCGGCGCAGCTGGCCCCGGGACATGGGGTCGGTGGGCGGCAGGACGACGATCCTGACGCAGGGCCCCGCGCCCGCCGGAGCGGGTGCGGCGGCCGGCCCGGCCCCGCCGTCCCCGTGCGCCCGGGCCCGGTCCGGGCCGGGTTCCGCCCCGCCGGAGCGGGGCCCGCGCTGGCGCGGGACCCCGTCCAGCTGCGACTGCTGCGGCCCGGGGCCCGCCGGGGCGCTGCGCGCGTACGCCCACTCCAGCACGTTGAGGAGTTGGACCGGGCTCTCGACGAACGCCAGGGTGGAGGCGGAGGGGGTCACCACGTACTCCTTGTCGGGGGGCGGAACTCGTACGCGCCGGACCTGGGGGTCAGACGGCTGCCAGCTCGCCCCGGACTCGGCGGAGCTTCTTCATGGGGCCGAGCTCGGACTCGTAGACCCGCTTGACCCCGTCGCCGAGGGCGGCCTCGATGGTGCGGATGTCGCGGACCAGGCGGGTCAGGCCGCCCGGCTCGACGGAGGCGGCCTGGTCGGAGCCCCACATCGCGCGGTCGAGGGTGATGTGGCGCTCGACGAAGGTGGCGCCGAGGGCGACGGCGGCGAGGGTGGTCTGCAGGCCCGTCTCGTGGCCGGAGTAGCCGATCGGGACGTTGGGGTACTCGTCCCGCAGGGTGTTGATGACCCGCAGGTTGAGCTCCTCGGCCTTGGCCGGGTAGGTGGAAGTGGCGTGGCAGAGGAGGATGTTGGCGCTGCCGAGCACCTCCACCGCGTGGCGGATCTGCTGCGGGGTGGACATGCCGGTGGACAGCACGACGGTGCGGCCGGTGGCGCGCACGGCGCGCAGCAGCTCGTCGTCGGTGAGGGAGGCGGAGGCCACCTTGTGGGCGGGGACGTCGAACTTCTCCAGGAAGGCGACCGCCTCGGTGTCCCACGGGGAGGCGAACCAGTCGATGCCGCGCTTGGCGCAGTGCTCGTCGACGGCGCGGTACTCGTCCTCGCCGAACTCGACCTTGTGGCGGTAGTCGATGTAGGTCATCCGGCCCCAGGGGGTGTCGCGTTCGATGTCCCACTGGTCGCGCGGGGTGCAGATCTCCGGGGTGCGCTTCTGGAACTTCACGGCGTCGCAGCCGGCTTCGGCGGCGGCGTCGATGAGGGCGAAGGCGTTGCCGAGGTCGCCGTTGTGGTTGATGCCGATCTCGCCGACGACGTAGACGGGGCGGCCGGGGCCCGCGGTACGCGCTCCGAAGGTGCGCAGGCGGGGGTCCGGGGTGGAGGTCATGGCAGGGGGCGTCCTTCGGTGCGGGGGTGTGCGGGGTGTGGGCTGCGGGTCGAGGCGTGGCTCGGGGTGTGGAGGCGGTGCGGGGTGCGGGTCGAGCAGGGGCGCGAGCAGGCGGGCGCGTTCCAGGTCGTGCGGGTCGTCGATCTCCAGGACCCGGGAGGGGTCGGTGGCGACGGGCAGGGTGCGGCCGAAGAAGCGGTGGCGGGCGGCGCGGAAGCCGTCGGCGTCCATCGCGTAGGCGGCGCCGGTCTCCAGCAGGTCCTGCGGCCGGTCCTGGCGCCGGGGGCGGTACGCCTGGTCGTGGTTGACCCCGGCTCCGGAGCCGTCGGCCCCGCAGCGCCAGAGGAAACCGTGGAAGGGGGCCACGGTCAGGGCCGAGTCGGCCGCGCCGGAGGTGACGGCCACGGCGACCGACTCGACGTCGGAGGTGGTGAGGAACGGGCTCGTGCACTGGACGAGGAGGACCACGTCCACGCTGACGGAGTGGAGTTCCTCGAAGGCGGCGAGCGCGTGCAGGAGGGCGGCCTCGCTGCTCGCGGTGTCGCCGGAGAGCGCGGTCGGGCGGGCGATCACGTCGGCTCCGGCGGCGCGGGCGGCCGCGGCGATCGCGTCGGAGTCCGTGGAGACCACCACGTCGGTGACGGTCGGCGCGGAGCGGCAGGCCCGGACGGCGCGGGCGACGAGCGGGATGCCGGCCACCTCGGCGAGGTTCTTGCCGGGAACTCCCTTGGAGCCGCCGCGGGCCGGGATGACGGCGAGGACGCGGGGGCTCACAGCTCCCCCAGCCTGCGGATCACCGGGGCGACGCGCTGCACGCCGTGCCGGTACGCGCCGCGGGCGGCCTCGCGCAGGTGGGCGCGGAGCCGGCGGCGCAGCCGGGACTCGCCCGCCGTCGGGCGCACCGCGCCGGGCAGCGGGGTGCCGTCGGGGGCGAGGTGGTGCCGGGCCAGGATCCCGGGCAGGTACCGGGGGGCGGTGGTGAGCGTGTAGTACGGCGCGAGGGCGGGCAGCCGGGTCGCGGCCACCAGCCCGGCGACCTTCGCCCGGGCGACGGCGTAGGGGTCGTGCGCCACGCCGGCGGCGGGCCCGGCGGGCGGACGCGGCGCGGCCGGGTCCGGCGTGCCCGGGGCGAGGCCCCCGGCACGGCCGAGGGCCTCGGGCCACGGTGCGGCCGGGGTCGCGGCGGGCGTGCTCGCCGCGGACGCGCCCGGCGCCGCGGCCCCCGGGAGTACGCCCTGGGCCGCCAGCCAGACCGGATCGCCCTCCGGGAGGAGCCCGGAGTCGAGCTGGTCCCAGGACGCCAGGCAGCCGGAGCCGAGGAAGTGGTGGTTGCCGAGGGTCTCGCGGATGCCGAGGTCGGTCAGGATCGCCGTCGGGATGGACCGGTGCAGGGACTCCAGGGCGGCGGTGGAGGAGACGGTGACCAGCAGGTCGGTGCCGTCCAGCACCTCGCCCATGTTCCCGTACACCAGGCGGCAGTTGGCGGGCAGTCCGCCCGGGATCTTCTCCGCGAGCCGCTGGTACGGCTGCTCCTCCAGGTGCGTGGTGTGCTCCCCGGGCTTGCTGCGCAGCTTGATCAGCACCTCTCGGTCGGGGTGCAGCCGTGCGTGCGCGGCGGCCCGTTCCAGCAGGTAGGCGCGGTCGGCGCGGCTGTCGGGCACGGAGGGCTGGACGGCGAAGACCACCGTGTGGGCCCTGCTCCCGGCCGGCTCGTACGGCGCCCCGCCCAGGAAGGGCAGCGCGGTCTCGGTGACGGCTCCGGCGTCCGCGCCGACCCCCTCGTACACGGCCTGGAAACGCTCCGCGTCGTGACGGGAGTTGGCGAGGACGAGGTCGGCCCCGTGCCGCAGCAGCAGCCCGTCGGCGAGCTTCTCGTATACGACGCCCACGTATCCGGTGACGAAGACGGGCCGCTTCGCGGGGTTCGGCCACAGGGCGCGGGCCCCGTGCAGGACGGCCTGGACTGCTCCGCCGACGAGGGCGAGGACGACCACGTCGTAGCGCTCCCGCTCGATCTCGGCGAGGAACTCCGCGCAGGTCACCTCGGACAGCCGGTCGGCCCGCACCCCCACCTCACCGAGCTGGCGCGCGGTGGGTGTGGCGCGGCCGCGCAGCAGGTATCCGGTGAGCTGGGGGTCGGGGACGAGACGGCGGGCGGTGAGTGCGCCCCATTTCCATCGCGTATCGGAATCGGCGAGTACGGCGACGCTTTTGCGTTCTGGCACGCGGCAGAAGCTATTCCGCAATTTCGGTGATCGGCCCAACGAACGCACAACAGCGGGTTAACAACGCGTCGACGAAATGCGAAAGCGCACGGGTTAACTCGCCCGCCCCGCGCCGTTCACGTGGAATCCGCATCCGGGCCACAGTGAATGCCAGGCGGCGCCCTAATGTCTCGCGAGTGCCCAAGCTCTCTGTTGTCGTGCCGTTCTACAACGTGCAGACGTACGCACCGGATGCCCTCAAGAGTCTCGAACTCAACGCCCGGGAGGATTTCGAGTTCCTGCTCGTCGACGACTGCTCGACGGACGGGACGCCCGGCCTGCTGGAGCGGGCGGCGCGCGAGCTGCCCGGGGCGGTGCACCTCAGACACGAGCGGAACGGCGGTCTGGCCACCGCGCGGAACACCGGCCTGGACGCGGCCCACGGCGAGTACGTCACCTTCCTGGACGGGGACGACTGGCTGGCCCCCGGCCACCTGGCCCGCACGTTGGCCGCCATAGAGGCGCTGAGCTGCGATTTCGTCCGCACCGACCATGTGCGGTGCACGGGCAGGACGCGGAGCGTGCAGCGCGTCCCCCACGGCCCGCAGTCGGTCGTCGCCGATCCGCGCACCGCGATCCTGCCCGTCGACCGGGCCACCTCGGTGGACTATCCGTACGCCTGGGCCGGCATGTACCACCGGCGGCTGCTGGAGCGCGGGGTGCTGCACTTCACGGACGGGCTGCGGACGGCCGAGGACCGGCCGTGGATCTGGCGGCTGCACCGGGAGGCGGAGTCCTTCGCCGCGGTGGGCCTGCCCGGGATCTTCTACCGGCGCGGGGTTTCCACGTCCCTGACTCAGATCGGGGACGAACGGCAGCTCGATTTCATCCGGGCATTTGATCAAGTGCTGGCGGATGTCATCGCGGACCGGGAATCCGGCCTGCTGCTCCCGAAAGCCGTCCGAACGTATTGCGCGATTATCGCGCACCATTTCGGATCCATCGAAAGGTTCGAACCGGCCGTGGCCAAGAAACTCCGTTCGATGAGCGCGGCCGCGCTCGGCCGCATGCCCCAGGACGTATTGGACCAGGTCCTGGACTCGATGGACATCGAACGCTCCACCCTGCTGCGGCGCGTGCGCGGCAGCCGCCGCACACCGTCGGGAGCGGCCACCTGATGCCCACCCAGATCTTCCTGGCCTCCACCCTCTACGGCGCGGCCACGCTCGCGGCGGGCATCGACGCGGGCGCCTTCCCGCCCGCCGGCCGCCGGATCCTGCTGACCAGCAACCACGCCGTCACCGCCGAGGTCACCCCCGGGGTCGCGGACATGCCGGGCTTCGCCGCCCTGCGCACCCGCTTCGACGAGGTGCTCGACTGGAACCGGGTCATCGAGCCGCAGCACCCGAGCACCTGGGCCCCGCGCGCGGAGGACGTCCCGATCTGGGAACGGCAGCTGCGCTCCCTGTGGGGCCTCGGCGAGGACCGCGTCGAACTGGTCGTGGAGTCCCTGCAGGTGCCGCCGGCCCAGACCCTGTGCCGGCTGTTCCCCGGCGCGGCGGTCGACGTCTACGCCGACGGGCTGATGAGCTACGGGCCCACCCGCTTCCGGCTCGACCCGCAGCTCGGGATGCGGGTGCGGCGGGTGCTGCACGTGGACCTGGTGCCGGGGCTGAAGCCGCTGCTGCTGACGGAGTTCGGGGCGCGGGAGGAGCTGGTGCCGACGGAGTCCTTCCTCAAGGTCCTCGCCGAGCTCGCCGAGGCCACCGAAACCCCCGAGGCGCCCGAGGCCCCCAGGGCGGAGCCCCCGGCGCTGCTCCTGGGCCAGTACCTGTCGGCGCTCGACCTGATGACCCTGGCCGAGGAGGAGGAGCTCCACGTGTCGATGGTCCGGGGCGCGCACGCCCTGGGCCACCGCGAGCTGGTCTTCAAACCGCACCCCGGCGCCCCGGCCGCGTACTCCCGCCGGGCCGAGGAGGAGGCCGAGCGGCTCGGCGCGCGGCTGACCGTGATCGCCGCGCCGGTGCTGGCCGAGACCCTCTACCAGCGGCTGCGTCCGGCGCTGGTCGTCGGCTGCTTCTCCACCGGCCTGCTGACCGCCGCCACCCTGTACGGGCTGCCGGTGGCGCGGACCGGCACGGATGCGGTCCTGGCCCGCCTGACCCCGTACCCGAACAGCAACCGGGTCCCGCTGGCGCTGGTGGACGCGCTGCTCCCGGACCTCGCCGACGCGGAGGCCGTGCGCGCCTGGACGCCCCCGACGCCGGAGCAGGTCCGGGCGGAGCCGGCCGCGCTGCTGACGGCCGTCGGGTTCACCATGCAGCCGCAGATCCTGGCCGCGCGCCGGCCGGCGGCCGAGGCCTACCTGGCCCAGCACCTGGACGCGCGCACCCGGCGGTACTTCACCCGGCGCCGGCTGACCTCGCTGGGGCTGCCGGGCGGCATCCCGGCGCAGCTCTCGTTCCTGCCGCGCAGCCGCGCGGTGCGCCGGGCCGTACGGCGGCTCGGCCGGGTGCGCCGCGCTCTCAGCTGACGGCGAGCTTGGCCGCGAAGCCGAGGAAGAGCACGCCCGCCGCCGAGGTGGCCCCGGCCGACAGCCGCTTGCGCCGGCGGAAGGCCTCCGAGAGCCGGGTGCCGCCGAAGATCAGCAGCGTCAGGTACGCGAAGCTGCCGGTCTGCAGCAGGCCGCCGAGGACCAGGAACGACAGCGCCGGGTAGGCGTAGGACGGGTCCACGAACTGCACGAAGAAGGACATCAGGAAGAGGATGGCCTTCGGGTTGAGGAGGCTGATCAGCAGCGCCCGCCGGTAGGGCCGCTCGTTCTCGCCCGGTTCGGCGGGGGCGGCGGCCCGCGCCTCGTCCCGCTCCCGGCGCGTGCGCCACAGCGCCCAGGCGCCGCGCATCATCCCCACGGCCAGCCAGGCCAGGTACCCGGCGCCGAGGAACTTCACCACGGTGAACACGACCGGGCTCGCCCGCAGCAGCGCTCCGGCGCCCACGGCGGTCAGCAGCATCAGCACGGCGTCGCCGGTGAACACGCCGGCGGCGGCCTTGTATCCGGTGCGCACCCCGCGCCGGGCGGCGACGGAGAGCACGTACAGCGAGTTCGGACCCGGCAGGAGAATGATCAGTACGAGGCCGGCGAGGTACGTCGGCAGATCGGTGACACCCAGCATGTGCAGGAGTGTCCCACGAGGACACACCTGACAGTCCAGTGGGTTTCACCATGTGGAATCCGTCGGCTCGTACGTCCCCCACACCTCCCGCAGCGCCCCGCACACCTCCCCCACCGTGGCCCGCGCCCGCAGCGCCTCCTTCATCGGGTACAGCACGTTCTCCGTTCCCGCGGCCGCCTCCCGCAGGGCCCCGAGCGCCGCCGTCACCGCCGCCGCGTCCCGCTCCGCCCGCAGCCGCGCCAGTGCCGCGCACTGCCGCGCCTCGATGGCCGGGTCCACGCGCAGCGGCTCGTACGGCTCCTCCCGGTCCAGCGCGAAACGGTTGACGCCGACCACCACCCGCTCCCCGCCGTCGGTCTCCTGCGCGATGCGGTAGGCGTTGCGCTCGATCTCGCCCTTCTGGAAGCCGTTCTCGATCGCGGCCACCGCCCCGCCCTGGTCCTCGACCCGCCGCATCAGCGCGAGCGCGGCCGCCTCCAGCTCGTCGGTCATCCGCTCCACGGCGTACGACCCGGCGAAGGGGTCCACGGTGTGCGGCACGTCCGTCTCGTACGCGAGGACCTGCTGGGTGCGCAGCGCGAGGCGGGCGGACTTCTCGGTCGGCAGCGCGATGGCCTCGTCGAAGGAGTTGGTGTGCAGGGACTGGGTGCCGCCCAGAACGGCGGCGAGCGCCTGCACGGCCACCCGTACGAGGTTCAGTTCGGGCTGCTGCGCGGTCAGCTGGACCCCGGCCGTCTGGGTGTGGAAGCGCAGCATCAGCGACTTCGGATCCCGCGCCCCGAACTCCTCGCGCATGACGCGGGCCCAGATCCGCCGGGCGGCGCGGAACTTCGCGACCTCCTCCAGGAGGGTGGTGCGGGAGACGAAGAAGAAGGAGAGCCGGGGCGCGAACTCGTCGACCGCCATGCCGGCGGCCAGGGCCGTACGGACGTAGGCGATGCCGTCGGCGAGGGTGAAGGCCACCTCCTGCGCGGGCGAGGCCCCCGCTTCGGCCATGTGGTAGCCGGAGATGGAGATGGTGTTCCACTTGGGGATCTCGGCCCGGCAGTAGCGGAAGGTGTCGGCCGTCAGCCGGAGCGAGGGCTCGGGCGGGAAGATGTACGTGCCGCGCGCGATGTACTCCTTCAGGACGTCGTTCTGGACCGTGCCCGTCAGCCGCTCGCCCGGAATGCCCTGTTCCTCCGCGACCAGTTGGTAGAGCAGCAGGAGCAGCGCGGCGGGCGCGTTGATGGTCATCGAGGTGGAGACGCGGTCGAGCGGGATCCCGTCGAACAGCGTCCGCATGTCGTCGAGCGAGTCGACGGCGACCCCGACCTTGCCGACCTCCCCGTGCGCGAGCGGGGCGTCGGAGTCGTGTCCCATCTGGGTCGGCAGGTCGAAGGCGACGGACAGTCCGGTGCCGCCGCCCGCGATGAGCTGCCGATAGCGGGCGTTGGACTCGGCGGCGGTGCCGAAACCGGCGTACTGCCGCATCGTCCACGAGCGGCCGGTGTACATGTTCGGATAAATCCCCCTGGTGTAGGGGAATTCACCCGGTTCGCCTAGGGCGGCCGCGGGGTCCCACCCCGTCAGGTCGCCGGGCCCGTAGACGGGTTCGATCGGGAGTCCGCTCTCGGTGCGTGCCATGTGACGAAGACCTCCGTAGAGCTACCGGGCCCGGGGCTGGTACAAACTTGCCCGCACATCGCTTCGTAAGGCCGCGGACGGCTGCTGGTCACAATGGCGCAACATCCCGTGGCCCGGTGCAACTCTCCGCGCGCGCCAGGCATCACCTAGATACACGACGTAGAAACCGGGGGACTGCAATGCAGCGCCAGAGATTCATAATCCGCACGATCGGGGTGGCCGCCGCCGTCGCGCTCGCCGCGACCGCCTGCGGGCCGCAGAAGTCGGAGTCCGCCGGCTCCACTCCCTCGGCTCCGTCCTCGCCCACGGCGGGCGCCACTCCCGAAGCCTCCCCGACCACCGACAACAAGCCCGGCGAGGCCTCGCCGTCGCCGTCGCCGTCGGCCTCCGCGTCGGCCTCCCCGTCGGCCTCTCCTTCGCCCACGGTGAAGCAGATCATGGCCAACGGCGACGACACCGACCAGGTGCGCGAGCTCCAGGCCCGCCTGCGGCAGCTCAAGCTGATGTCGGTGGCGCCGACCGGTTTCTACGGCTCGAAGACCACGGCCGCGGTCAAGTCCTTCCAGTCGAAGAACGGTCTGACCGCGACCGGCTCGGTCGACGAGGCCACCTGGAAGAAGATCCAGAGCGCCAGCAAGAAGCCCACCGCCGACGAGCTGCGCCCGCCGACCGTCAACGAGGTCGACGCGCCGGACCCGCGCTGCATGGAGGGCCGGGTCATGTGCATCAGCAAGGAGAGCCGGACCCTCGCCTGGATGATCGACGGCAAGGTCATCTCCACCATGGACGTGCGCTTCGGTTCGGAGAACACCCCGACCCGCGAGGGCGTCTTCAAGGTGGACCGCAAGGAGAAGGAGTGGACGTCCACGCTCTACCACACGTCCATGCCGTACGCGATGTTCTTCAGCGGCGGCCAGGCCGTGCACTACTCGGCCGACTTCGCGGCCCGCGGCTACGCCGGCGCCTCGCACGGCTGCGTGAACGTCCGCGACAAGGGCAAGCTGTCGACGCTCTTCGGCCAGGTGAACGTGGGCGACAAGGTCGTCGTCTACTGGTGATGCGCGCGGCCCCACGAGCCCACGCAGAAGGCCTTCGACCGGGATCCGGTCGAAGGCCTTGTTGTTTCGCGTGCCGTGGGCCGGCCGCCGGGGTCGAGGTAAAGGGCGCGGGCAGGGCCGGGGGAACGTGCCCCGCCCGCGCCGGTTGCGCAGAGCCCAGGGGTACGGGGGGAACCCCGGCTCATGCGCGGCCGATGACCAGTCGGCTCGATATGTACTGCGCCGCCGGTTCGAAAAGTGTTACAGGCGGGTCAGCACATGTGTCAGAGGCCGGTGCGCAGGCCCGTCGAGCCCCGCGGAAGCGCCGGGGCCAGGGTCGGGGCCTTGAGCGTCCCGTCCCCGAGCGGGGTGTCGCGGCGCTTGCCGCCGGAGTCCCCGTCCAGCACCGACTTGCAGTAGTCCGGAATCCGGGTGAGCCCGTCGGCCAGGCGCGAGAGCCGCTCGCGGCGGTCGTCGTCGAGACGTCCCGACCGGTAGTCCTGGCAGAGGTCGAGCGCCTTGAGCAGGGTCTCCCGCTCGCGCCGCTCACGGTCCTTGCCGGTGTCCCCGCTGCCGAAGGTGTCCCGGCCCCGGTCCTCGTCGCCCGTGCCGCCCGCGGCGCTCCGGTCGCTCCCGGTGTCCTTGCCCGCGCCGCCGGTGCCCGATGTGCCCGACGAGGTGCCCGCGCCGGCCGCGGTGCCCGGCACCGTGCGTCCGTCCGGGCCCGGGGACAGTGTGGGACCCGGGGTGACCGTCGAATTCGAGCCGTTGGGCAGCGGGGTGGGCAGCAGCTTCGGGGTGAGCGTCGGGGCTCCGCTGCCGATGCCCGGCTCCGCGTTCTCGCCGGCGCTGACGGACATCGCCGGTCCGGGTCCCGCGGTGTCGTGCCGGCCGCGGTCCAGCAGCCCGGCGCCCGCCGCGGCGGCGAGGCCGCCGACGGCGACGCTCGCCAGAGCGGCCGCCAGGCCGAAGCTCACGGTCCGGGCGCGCCGGGGCGCGGGGGCGAAGGAGGGGACGAGACGGCCGAGATCGACCACGGGCTCGCCGGATCCGGCCGTCGCGGTGCGGTCCGACCGCTGTGCGGAGGGTCCGGCGGCACGCGCCGTGCGGAAGGCGGCCACGGCCGCGGCCTCGCCGGGCAGTTCCGTGCCCGCGGGCGGCAGCTCGCCGCCCGCGCCCAGGGCTTCCAGGGCGTCCAGCGCGGCGCGCAGGCGCGCGGCCTCGATGCGGGCACGCGGTTCGGCGCCGGCCCGCCCCACAGGTTCCGCCGGTTCGCCGCGCAGCAGTCTGTCCGCCGCGGCCTGGTCCAGCCACCTGTTGCGCTCGTCGGCCATCACATGTCCTTCTGCGTCCGCCAACGTGAATGCGTCACACCGGTTTGTTCCACGAAGCCCCCACCTCGGCCGCGTTGTGCGGGTACGGCGTCGAGATCCCTCCCGCCCCCGCCGTCCCACGGCTGGCCACCGGCATTATGGCCGACCGCCGCGCCCGGCTCCGCGCCGGTGCCCGGGTCCGGCCCGAAGCCGCCGTCCGAGCCCTCTTCGCGGAGCAGCTCGGCCAGCTTCTTCAGGCCCCGGTGCGCTGCGGTGCGTACGGCGCCGGGGCGCTTGCCGAGGGTCTCGGCCGCGCTCTTGGCGTCGAGCCCGACCACGACCCGCAGGACGACGGCCTCGGCCTGGTCCTGCGGGAGCCGGGCGATGAGCGCCATGGTCCGGCCGGTGGAGAGGGACTCCATCGCCGCACCTGCGGTGTCGCAGTCGGCGGCCCAGGCGGCCAGCTCGGTGTCGTCGCCGCCGATGGCGGGACGGCGCCCGCGCATGCGGATGTGGTCGAGGGCCCGGTTGCGGGCGATGCGGGCGGCCCAGCCGCGGAAGCGGTCGGCGTCGCCGGTGAAGGAGTCGAGGTCGCGGGCGATCTGCAGCCAGGCCTCGGAGGTCACGTCCTCCGCGTCGCCGTCTCCGACGAGCGTGCGTACGTATCCGAGCAGGCGTGGGTGCACGGCGCGGTACACAGCACGGAACGCGTTCTCGTCGCCGTCCTGTGCCGCGAGCACCGCGGCGGTCAGCTCCGCGTCGTCCCCCAGCAAAGTCCCCAACCCGTTCACTGTCCTGTACGTGTGGCGCAAATCAGCACGTTACGGCTTTCCAGCACCTCCCGTCCACGAGTGATACAACGCGCAACCAACCCTGTGCGGAGCGAGGTGTGACACAAAACGCACTCAGGGCGCTGACAGGGGTACGGGCTTGTCGCACGAGTCCGTGACGGATGGCGGCCGGGGCCTCTCCTGTGGGGGGTGGCGGCCTCGGTCGCCCTCCCCCTCCCGGACGACTTCCCGGGCCTGGCTGTGGCGCTCACGTCATCCTTTCGGCTCACTTCCGGGTGAAATCCCCATATGGGTACGACACACCCTGCCTCCCGTCGCTAGCGTGGCGGTACACCCGCGCCGCGCCCCGAGGAGCCCCCCGCTGTCCAGCCACCTTCCGGCACAGGCCCGCGGCTGCCCCGATCCTTCTCACGGCTCAGGACTGGCGCGGTTCAACGCCCTGTCCCCCGAAGCCGCCCACGCCGTCCTGCTGCAGTGCTGCGGGAGCCGGCGCTGGGCGCACCGGATGGCCACCCACCGCCCCTACCCGGATCCGGACGCCCTGCTCGCCGCCGCGGACGAGGCCTCGTACGACCTCTCGCAGGCCGACCTGACCGAGGCGCTGGCCGCGGAGTCCTCGGCGGAGCTGGACCACGGCGCGCCGTACGCCGCCCTGCTGGCCCTGGACGCGGCGCACGCGGAGTACGAACGGAAGTTCGGCCACGCCTTCGTGATCAGCCTCGCCGGGCATCCGCGGGAGGAGCAGGCGGACCAGCTGCTGGGGGCGATCCGCCGCAGGATGACGCACGAGGTGGACGAGGAGCGCTCGATCTCCGCGGACGAGCTGCGCTGCGTCGCCCAGGACCGGCTCTGGGATCTGACACGCTGGCTGACCTCGACGGATGGGCCGAGTGCCACGGAAATCGGGCTATTCGCCCCTGTGGGATAGTCCGTACGTGCCTGTTTGATCACACCGATGGCCCCCGCGCAAGGGAACCGACAAAGCGTCGCTACGATGTCCGGGGCCGGAGGACCGTACCCGGCCGGGCCCGACCGACAAAGAAGCCGGCTGGCCCCCGCCCCGCTTCCGGAGGGTTTTCCGTGCCGGCTGGAACGTTGTACCGCGGCCGGGAAGGAATGTGGTCCTGGGTGGCTCATCGAGTCACCGGCGTCCTCATCTTCTTCTTCCTGTTCGTACACGTCCTCGACACCGCACTCGTCCGCGTCTCCCCCGAGGCGTACGACGACGTGGTGGCTACCTACAAGACTCCGATCGTCGCGCTGCTGGAGTACGGCCTCGTCGCCGCCATCCTGTTCCACGCGCTCAACGGTCTCCGTGTGATCGCCGTGGACTTCTGGTCCAAGGGCCCCCGCTACCAGAAGCAGATGCTCTGGACCGTCGTGGGCATCTGGATCGTGCTGATGGTCGGGGCCCTGTACCCCGTACTGGGCCACGCCTACCTTGAACTGTTCGGGAAGTGACACGCATGTCTTCTGACACTTCTTCCGTCGACATGACCAAGGGCGCCGGCGACGGCGGCTCCGTGACCGGCGTCTCGCTCTACGACGTCGACAACCCGGCGCCGTACATCGAGGCCCCGCGCAAGCGCACGGGCAAGACCCCGCGCTCGACCCGCGGCAACTTCGAGATGGCCGCGTGGCTCTTCATGCGCCTCTCGGGCATCGTGCTCGTCGTCCTGGTCATCGGGCACCTCCTGATCCAGCTGGTGCTCGACGGCGGCGTCTCCAAGATCGGCTTCGCCTTCGTGGCCGGCCGGTGGGCTTCCCCGTTCTGGCAGGTCTGGGACCTGCTGATGCTGTGGCTGGCGATGCTGCACGGCGCCAACGGTCTGCGTACCGTCATCAACGACTACGCGGAGCGCGCCGGCACGCGGCTGTGGCTGAAGGGCCTGCTCTACACCGCCACGGTGTTCACCATCCTTCTGGGCACGCTGGTGATCTTCACCTTCGACCCGAACATCCGCTAGGCAACGGGGCTGAGGCGAAACCAATGAAGATCCACAAGTACGACACCGTCATCGTCGGCGCAGGTGGCGCGGGCATGCGCGCCGCCATCGAGTCGACGAAGCGCAGCCGCACCGCGGTGCTGACGAAGCTCTACCCCACCCGCTCCCACACGGGCGCCGCGCAGGGCGGCATGGCCGCCGCGCTGGCCAACGTGGAAGAGGACAACTGGGAGTGGCACACCTTCGACACGGTCAAGGGCGGTGACTACCTGGTCGACCAGGACGCCGCCGAGATCCTGGCGAAGGAGGCCATCGACGCGGTCCTCGACCTGGAGAAGATGGGCCTGCCGTTCAACCGCACCCCGGACGGCACCATCGACCAGCGCCGCTTCGGCGGCCACTCGCGCAACCACGGCGAGGCCCCGGTCCGCCGGTCCTGCTACGCCGCGGACCGCACCGGTCACATGATCCTCCAGACGCTGTACCAGAACTGCGTCAAGGAGGGCGTGGAGTTCTTCAACGAGTTCTACGTCCTGGACCAGCTCCTGGTCGAGGAGGACGGCGTCAAGAAGTCGGCCGGTGTGGTCGCGTACGAGCTCGCCACCGGCGAGATCCACGTGTTCCAGGCCAAGGCCGTCATCTACGCCTCCGGCGGCACCGGCAAGTTCTTCAAGGTGACCTCCAACGCGCACACCCTCACGGGTGACGGCCAGGCGGCCTGCTACCGCCGCGGCCTGCCGCTGGAGGACATGGAGTTCTTCCAGTTCCACCCGACGGGCATCTGGCGCATGGGCATCCTGCTGACGGAGGGCGCTCGCGGTGAGGGCGGCATCCTCCGCAACAAGGACGGCGAGCGCTTCATGGAGAAGTACGCGCCGGTCATGAAGGACCTCGCGTCCCGTGACGTCGTCTCGCGCTCCATCTACACCGAGATCCGTGAGGGCCGCGGCTGCGGTCCGGCCGGTGACCACGTGTACCTGGACCTGACGCACCTCCCGCCGGAGCAGCTCGACGCGAAGCTCCCGGACATCACCGAGTTCGCGCGCACCTACCTGGGCATCGAGCCGTACACGGACCCGATCCCGATCCAGCCCACCGCGCACTACGCCATGGGCGGCATCCCGACCAACGTCGAGGGTGAGGTCCTGGCGGACAACACCACCGTCGTCCCGGGCCTGTACGCGGCCGGCGAGGTCGCGTGCGTGTCGGTGCACGGCGCGAACCGCCTGGGCACCAACTCGCTGCTGGACATCAACGTCTTCGGCAAGCGCTCCGGCATCGCCGCGGCCAGGTACTCGCAGGAGAACGACTACGTCGAGCTCCCGGAGAACCCGGCGCAGCAGGTCGTCGACCTCGTCGAGCGCCTGCGCAACTCCACGGGCAACGAGCGGGTCGCCGACCTGCGTCTGGAGCTCCAGGAGACGATGGACGCGTGCGTGATGGTGTTCCGTACGGAGCAGACCATCAAGACCGCGGTCGAGAAGATCGCGGAGCTGCGCGAGCGCTACAAGAACGTGTCCGTCCAGGACAAGGGCAAGCGCTTCAACACGGACCTGCTGGAGGCCATCGAGCTGGGCAACCTGCTCGACCTGGCCGAGGTCATGGCCGTGTCCGCGCTGGCGCGCAAGGAATCCCGCGGCGGTCACTACCGCGAGGACTACCCGAACCGCGACGACGTCAACTTCATGCGCCACACCATGGCGTACCGCGAGGTCGGCGACGACGGCAAGGACTCCGTCCGGCTGGACTACAAGCCCGTCGTCGTCACCCGCTACCAGCCGATGGAGCGTAAGTACTGATGGCCACCCCGACCCTGTCCAAGACGGACGAGATGGAGGCGGCGGCCGCCGCCTCGCCCTTCATCACGGTCACCTTCCGGATCCGCCGCTTCAACCCGGAGATCTCGGAGGAGTCGACCTGGCAGGACTTCCAGGTCGAGATCGACCCGAAGGAGCGCGTGCTCGACGGTCTCCACAAGATCAAGTGGGACCTCGACGGCACGCTGACCTTCCGCCGCTCGTGCGCGCACGGCATCTGCGGCTCCGACGCGATGCGGATCAACGGCAAGAACAGGCTCGCCTGCAAGACGCTGATCAAGGACATCAACCCGGAGAAGCCGATCACCGTCGAGGCCATCAAGGGCCTCACGGTGATGAAGGACCTCGTCGTCGACATGGAGCCCTTCTTCCAGGCGTACCGCGACGTCATGCCGTTCCTGGTCACCAAGGGCAACGAGCCGACGCGCGAGCGCCTGCAGTCCGCCGAGGACCGCGAGCGCTTCGACGACACCACCAAGTGCATCCTGTGCGCCGCGTGCACGTCCTCGTGCCCGGTGTTCTGGAACGACGGCCAGTACTTCGGCCCGGCGGCGATCGTCAACGCGCACCGCTTCATCTTCGACTCGCGTGACGAGGCCGGCGAGCAGCGGCTGGAGATCCTGAACGACAAGGACGGCGTGTGGCGCTGCCGCACGACCTTCAACTGCACCGACGCGTGCCCCCGTGGCATCGAGGTCACGAAGGCGATCCAGGAAGTCAAGCGTGCCCTGATCACGCGCCGCTTCTAGCCTTCTTGACGCGCCTCGACTGAGGCCGGCACCCGCCGTGAGGCCCGTACCCCTTCTCGGGGTACGGGCCTCACGTCTGCTCGGGGGCTCGTCAGGGTCGAGTGGGGGACGTCCCCCATGGCTGGCCGATCATGCTCACGGCAGGCTTACGGCCATGACGACGAACTCCGCGAAGTCCGCTTTCCGCAAGGCCCGTTGGATCACCCTGGTAGCCGCCGGCGCGGCCGTGGCATCGCTCGCGATCAGCGCCCTGCCGGCCTCGGCCCAGTCGCACCCGGCCCCCGCGTCGGGCACCGGCACGGGCACGGTTTTCGGCCACCGCCCGTCGGTCGACGAGGAGGCCCTGGCCAAGGCGATGGCCCCCGGCGGTGTCGCGGCGGGCACGATGGTGCGGGTGTCCGGGCCGGGCGTGCGCTGGACGAAGGCGACAGGTCCGCTCTCCCAGGACCCCGCCGCCTCCTTCCGGATCGGCAGCATGACCAAGGTGTTCACCTCCACCGTGGTGCTCCAGCTGGTCGCGGAGGGCCGGTTCACCCTGGACACCCCGATCCGCGAGGTCCTCCCCGACACCGTCCCCGCGCACTGGAAGCCGATCACCATCGGCCAGCTGCTCAGCCACACCAGCGGCCTGGGCATGCCCTGCGGGACGCTCCAGGACGGGATGGGCCTGACCCCGGACCGGGTCGTGGCCGCCTGGACCCGGGAGGGCTGCCCCGCACCCGAATACCCCGTCACCAGGCAGCAGTACAACGGCGGCAACTACTTCATCCTCGGCCTGGCCATCGAGAAGGTCACCGGCCGCTCGTACGCCGAGGAGGTCCAGCGGCGCATCGCGCGCCCGCTCGGCCTGCGCCACACGTACGTCCCGCAGGCGGGGGACGCCTCCATGCCCACCCCCTCCCTCGCCGCACCGACCCCGAAGGAGCCGTGGGCCTGGGCGGAAGGGGGGATGATCTCCAACGCCCCCGACATGGAACGCTTCATGAAGGCCCTGCTCGGCGGCCGCCTGCTGCCCCCGGCCCAACAGCGACAGCTCTTCGTCAAGCCCGAACTGTCCAAGGCCGCCAAGGAACAGCCGTACAGCCAGGGCGGGTTGACGTTCCACACCCTCTCGGACGGGACCGAGATCTGGGGGAAGACGGGCAGCATGGCCCAGTACTCCAACGGCGTCTTCGGCACGCGGCACGGCGCACGGATCGCCACCTGGTCCTTCCTCCCCACCCCCGAGGCGGCCAAGGAGGACGTCATCGACCGGGTGACCAAGATCCTCGAAGCGGCACTCTGAGCGGCGTACGGGGAGGGGGGTCGTTGTGGAAGGATCGGCCATATGAGCGAGCAGCAGCCGAATCCGTACGCGAACGACCCCAGCGGCCAGGGCGGCCAGCCCGGTACTCCCGGCCAGGGCGACTACAAGTGGGGCCCGGGCGAGGCCAGTTACGGCTACCCGCAGCCCTATCCGGCGCCCCCGGCCTACCAGCCGACCATCGGCGGCGCGGGCCTGCCGGCCCCCGGCTACCCCGCCGCCGCCCCGGCCGGCGGCGCCGGCCTGTCCCTCGGTGACATCACCATCGCCGGGGACCAGATCATCACCCCGTCGGGTCCGATGCCGCTCAAGGGCGCGATGTGGAACGCGACCGACTTCTCGCGCACCGAGGAGAAGATCCCGGCGCACGCGGTCGTGCTCGCGATCGTCTTCTTCATCTTCTGCCTGCTCGGCCTGCTCTTCCTCCTGATGAAGGAGAAGACCACCACCGGCTACATCCAGGTCACGGTGACCAGCGGCGGCCGCCACCACTCCACGATGATTCCGGCGACGAACGCGGGCTCCTACCAGTGGGTGATGTCCCAGGTGAACTACGCCCGCTCGCTGAGCTTCTGACGGGACGGAGCGGGCCGGGGCCCCGGCCGGCGGGCTCCCCCGCCCTCACGCGCGCGGACGGACCTCGACGTTCTCCAGGGACGCCGACGGCGTCCGGGACCAGGACGGCCGCCGAGTAGTAGGCGGTGACGAGCCACGAGATGACCGCCCGCTCGTCGATGCCCATGACGGACGCTGAGCCCCGGCTCGCACTCGTCCGGCAGGCCGGTCTGGCAGAGGGCGATCACGCCGTCGTTGTCCTCGCCCGTGCGCACCGCGATGATCGAGGAAGTGTGCTGCCCGGTGAGCGGGATCTTCCCGCGGGGCAGGATCGGCACCCCCCGCCAGGCGGGGATGTGGTGGCCGTCGACCTCGACAGTGCCGAGGCCGATGCCGCACTTGTTGCACTCGTTGCCGAAGGCGGCGATGTGGAGCAGCACGAACTCCGGGTTGTTGACGAGCTCGTCCTCCTGCCGCTCCCGCAGCTCCTGGAAGGTGAGGCGCAGCTGCTGGTGCGGGTCTGGTTCATCGGCTGGTCGTAGAGGTCGGCGACGCGGGAGTGCACCCTCAGCACGGCCTGGGCCACGCTCAGCTCGTGGTGGCCAGCGCTCAGTTCGACGGCCTTCTCGCCGGCCCGGTCGGTCCCGAAGCCGTTGCGGCCGCCGTTCAGGCCCGCGACGTGCGCGCGCCGGGGGGCGTACTGACCTTGGAGCCGTTCTTGACGAAGGTGACGCGGGCGTCGCCGAGCGTGCAGGAGAGCCTCCGACCGTTCGCTTGAACTTGTTCAAAAAAGGCCCTACAGTCAACGACGTAAGCATTTGAACGCGTTCAAGGGGGCTGGGTCCATGGACCTCACCGTGGTCACGTACGTCATCTACCTGCTGGTCAGCATCGGTCTCACCGTCTGGGTGGCCCGCACGCTCAGCCGCAACGGCCGGGTCTTCATCGGCGACGTCCTCCAGGGGAACGAGAAGCTCGCGGACGCCGTCAACCAACTCCTCGTGGTCGGCTTCTACCTGGTGAACATCGGCTTCGTGACGCTCTACCTGAGGTCGAACGAGGAGATCGACACCGCCCGCGGCCTCTTCGAGGCCCTCTCGGTCAAGCTCGGCGTCGTCCTGCTGGTCCTCGGGGTCATGCACCTCGGGAACGTGTGGGTGCTGAACAAGATGCGCCGCCGGGGCGTCATGGAGCGCCAGCAGACCCCGCCCGTCGCCCCGCAGGGGTGGACCGTGCCGACCGGGGCCTGAGCCGTGGCCCCGACGGGAGCGGTGCGGAAACTGACCGTCCTGTACGACGCGAACTGCCCGCTCTGCGTCCACATCCGGCACTGGCTGCTCGCGCAGCGCTGGCTGGTCCCGCTCGCCCTGGTCCCCGCGGCCTCATGGGAGGCGCACCGCCGGTACCCGCGGCTCGACCACGCGTCGACGCTGAAGGAGATCACCGTGATCGGCGATTCGGGGCAGGTGTGGACCGGGACCGACGCCTTCATCGTGTGCCTGTGGGCGCTGGCGGAACACCGGCCGAAGGCCAACTGGCTGGCCACCGCGGCCGGCCGGCCCTTCGCCCGGGCGGCCATGTACACCGCCTCCGCCTGGCGGCAGGCGGTACGGACCGAAGGAGCGCCCGAAGGTGTGGAGGGACCGGCCTGTGACGACCACTGCTCCGTCCCCCGATAGGCTCATCCACCGTGACTGATCAGAAGGCTCCCAAGAGCGAGCAGACCCGCACGCTCATCCTCGAAACCGCGCTCCGTCTCTTCCAGGAGCGCGGCTTCGACAAGACGACGATGCGGGGTATCGCGAAGGAGGCCGGTGTCTCGGTCGGCAACGCCTACTACTACTTCGAATCGAAGGAACACCTGGTCCAGGGGTTCTACGACCGGATCGGCGCGGCACACCAGGCAGCGGTCCGGCCCATCCTGGACAACGAGACCGATCTCCAGAAGCGGCTCGCGGGCGTACTGACCAGCTGGATGGACATCGCGGCCCCGTACCACGAGTTCGCCTCGCAGTTCTTCAAGAACGCGGCCGACCCCGAGAGTCCGCTGAGCCCGTTCTCGCCGGAATCCGAGACGGCGCGGCAGGCGGCGATCGACATCCACCGCGAGGTGCTGGCGGGCGCGAAGACCAAGGTGCCGGCCGAGCTGGCCGACGTACTGCCCGAGCTCATGTGGCTCTCGCAGATGGGCCTGGTCCTGTACTGGGTCTTCGACCGCTCCCCGAACAGCGAGAAGACGCGGCGGCTCGCCGAGCGCGGCGCGCAGCTGACGACGCGGGGCATCGTCCTGGCCCGGTTCCGGGTGCTGCGGCCGCTGGTGCGGGAAGTGCACGAACTCTTCGCGGACTTCCTGCCGGGCATGGCGCAGACGGCCACGGCCGGGGCCCGGCGCAAGGCGTCGGACCCGGACCCGGACCCGAAGCCGGACCCCGCGTAGGCCCGGGACGCCGTGCTCAGAGCCAGTCGAGTTCCCACAGGCGCCAGACCCCGGTGCCGGCAGAGAGGCACTGGGCACCAGCGACTGCCTCGCAGGCCCTCGTTTTTTCAAGTAGTCCTTCTTCTGCCGGAATCCAGCTTCGGGAACGCCGATTTGCCGCGGGTCATTGCCGGTTCGGGCGGTCAGGCCTGATATGAGGCGAGTTCCACGACCGTGATGTCGGACGGCGCGCCCACCCGGACCGGGGGTCCCCAGGCGCCGGCCCCGCGGGACACGTAGAGCTGGGTGTCCCCGTAGCGCTCCAGCCCGGCGACGGTGGGGTTGGCGAGCTCGGCGAGGTAGTTGCCGGGCCAGAGCTGGCCGCCGTGGGTGTGGCCGGAGAGCTGGAGGTCGACGCCGTGGCGGACGGCGTCGTGGATGACCACGGGCTGGTGGGCGAGGAGTACGGCCGCCCGCGACCGGTCCCGGTCACCGAGGGCCGCCTGGAAGTCGGGGCCCTTCCCCTCCGTCTCCCCCTGGATGTCGTTGACGCCGGCGAGGTCGAAGTGGGGCAGGGCGCGGCGGGCGTTCTCCAGCGGGGTCAGCCCGAGTTCGCGGACGTGGTCGATCCACTGCTGCGCCCCGGAGAAGTACTCGTGGTTCCCGGTCACGAAGTACGAGCCGTGGCGGGCGCTGAGCCGGCGCAGCGGCTCAGCGGCGGGCCCGAGGTCGGGGACGCTGCCGTCGACGAGGTCGCCGACGATCGCGATGAGGTCGGGCTGGGTGCGGTTGACGGTGTCGACGATGCGCTGGGTGTGGGCGCGGCCGAGCACCGGACCGAGGTGGACGTCGCTGACGACGGCGATGCGGAATCCGTGGGCCGCGCGCGGCAGTTTGGCGAGGGGGACCTGCACCCGCCGCACGCTCGGCCCGCGCAGCACACCGTAGGTCCCGGTGGCGACGGTGCCGACGGCCACGGCGGCGGCCCGGGGAACGGTCTGCGGCGCGGGAGGTCCGGCGACCGCCCCGGAGGGGACCCGGTGGGCCAGACGGCGGAGCAACAGCGCGCGGATCGGCTCCGCGACCAGCATCGTCAGGGTCAGGTACAGGAGCACCGCGAGCCAGAGGTACCCCGGCCAGGCCACCGTCTGCTGCAGCCAGAAGGGGGCTCCGGCACGACCCGTGGTCAGGGCGGCCACAGAGAGGAGGGGCAGGGCGATGGTCAGAGCCGTGCCGATGCGGCGGGTGCGGGCGCCGGGCGCCGTGGTGTCGCGGACCAGCCGGATCCACAGCCAGCGGTGCACCAGCACCAGCAGGGCGCAGACCGCGAGCGCGACGAGCGCGAAGACGAGGATCGTCACGCCGGATCACCCGTGCCGGCGGCCGTGCCCGCGCCGGTGCCCGCGCCCGTGCCCGCGCCCGTGCCCGTGCGTGATTCACGCCGCAGGGCCCGGACCCCGCGCAACCCGATCACACCGACCGCCGTCCCCAGGAGAAAGGACGTCACCGCGAGCGTCAGGTGCACCCAGAAGTAGGAAGTGGGATCGCCCGCCGCATCGAAGGCCTGGCCACTGCCGTTCCTCCACAGGTTCCGGACGAAAGACACCCAGATGAACCAGCTCCACACTCCGAAGGCGAGCAGGAACCAGGAGGCGGCACGGCTGAGTTTCATGCCCTCAGTATCGGATTCGTCCCCAGGACGGACGCGCCGGGGTGGGCTGTCCCGGGGGTGGTTGCACCGAAATGGCCGGTCCGCGACGCCGGGCAGCTCATCGGGAGGTACTTTCACCTGCGTGTCTGCCAAGACGACCGCGCTGACGGTCCTTTCCGCCGCGTTGCTGGTGCCCTCCCTTCTGGTGGCCCCCGCCCACGCCGCGCCGACCCCGCCGGCCGACGGGAAGGGCGGCCCCGCCAAGGCACCGCAGGCGCCCGCGCCGCCCGCGTCGATGTCCACGGTCGGCGGATCCCTGCTCGGCCAGCCGGGGACCCAGGTGAACCTGCTGCCCGGTGCTCCCGCCCTGCCGACGAACCTCACCGGGCGGTCCTGGATCGTGGCGGACGCCGAGTCGGGCGAGGTCCTGGCGGCGTACAACGCCCACTGGCGGCTTCCCCCGGCCTCCACCATGAAGATGCTCTTCGCGGACACCGTGCTGCCGAGCCTGCCCAAGGAACAGGTCCACAAGGTCACCGAGCAGGACATGGAGGGCGTGGGCCAGGGCAGCAGCCTGGTCGGCGTCAAGGAGGACCTCGAGTACTCGGTCCACGACCTGTGGCTCGGGGTGTTCCTGCGGTCGGGGAACGACGCCGTGCACGTGCTTTCGGCCATGAACGGCGGCATCGACAAGACGGTCAAGGACATGCAGGCGCACGCCGAGGAGCTCCAGGCACTGGACACCCATGTCGTGTCCCCCGACGGGTACGACGCCCCCGACCAGGTGTCGAGCGCGTACGACCTGACGCTCATCGCCCGCTCCGGCCTGCAGAAGCAGGACTTCCGCGAGTACTGCGGAACGGCCGAGGCGAAGTTCCCCGGCCGCCAGGAGCCCGGGAAGCCGCGTGAGTTCTTCGAGATCCAGAACACCAACCGGCTGATGACGGGCGCGGGCGGGCTCTCCCCCTACAAGGGCATCGCCGGGGTGAAGAACGGCAACACCACCATGGCCGGCGCCACCTTCACCGGCGCCGCCCAGCAGGGCTCCAGGAAGCTGCTGGTCACGGTGATGAACCCGGGCGCGGGCGGTGCGAACTCGGTCTACGAGGAGACCGCGGCGCTGCTCGACTGGGGTTTCGCGGCCGCCGGGAAGGTCAGGCCGGTGGGTGAGCTGGTGCCGCCGAAGAGCGCGGACACCTCCTCCCACGGATCCCCGGCCCAGTCGCACGAGAACAACCCGTCGGCGGCCGGGAAGGGCTCGGGCAGCGTGGGCGCCGCGCTGGGCATCGCGGGCGGCGTGCTGGCCGTACTGGCGGGCGGCGCCTTCGTGGTAAACCGCCGCTGGCCCCGCGGCCGCCGCGGGCGGGGCGAGGACCTGGTGTGACCGCGGTCCGGGCCGGCCCCGCGAGGGGCCCGGCCCGGACCCCTCGGTCAGAACGGCCCGACGCCCGCCGGAGCCGGGCCCGGGATTCACCCGGACGAGTCTGCGTCGGCCCTCACCTGGGGATTCTGGTTTTCGTCCGCGTCTCGGGTGGCCGTCCAGGACGCGACGTACAGCAGCAGCTTCGCCGTGAAGTTGATCCAGAGCAGCAGGGCGATCGGCACGCCGAAGGCCCCGTACATGCTCTTCGCGGCGACCTCCCGCATGTAGCCGCTGAGCAGCAGCTTCAGCAGCTCGAAGCCCGCCGCGCCGATGAGCGCCGCCTCGATCAGGCGGCGGCGCGGCGGTTCCACCCCGGGGAGCAGCGTCAGGAGGTAGAGCAGCAGCAGGAAGGCGGCCACGACGCCGACGAGGAAGGCGGCCGCGCGCAGCCCCACGCCGCCCGCGCCCTCCTCCGGGATGCCCAGCCAGTCGGCGGACTTCCCGACCGCCGAGGCGCCGAAGATCGAGGCGGCGGCCGAGGCCAGGCCCACCCCGCCGAGGCCGAGGAGGACGAGCCCGTCCTTGCCCTTGCGGACGATGGGGTTCCCGTCGTCCTCGTCGTCCCTGTCCCACACGGCGCGCAGGCAGTCGCGCATCGCGCCCACCCATCCGATGCCGGTGAAGAGCAGGAGGGCGCCGGCGACGAGTCCGACGGTGCCCGCGTTCGCGACGAGCCCCCCGATGTTCAGCTGGTCGGAGATCCCCGGGACCTGCTCGGTGAGGCTCTTCTCCAGCTGGTCCAGCTGCTTGTCGCTGAGCAGCGCCGCGCCCACCGCGGCGGCCACGGTGATCAGCGGGAAGAGCGCGAGGAAACTGATGAAGGTGATGGCGGCGGCGAGCCGCGTCCAGTGCACGCGGTCGAGGCGCTCGTACGAGCGCCACGCGTGGGTCCGCATGAGACGGGCCACGAGCGGCCCGATCACCGGGAGTTTCCGCAACCAGTCCATGGGGTCACCGTAAATGAGCCGACCTCAATAGCCGGGATTGTCCGTTTTGGGTACTACGGTCGTCGACTGTGACTTTTTCCGAAGCGCGCCCTGACGGCCGCCCGTTCCACACGCTGGTCCTGCGAAGGCTGAGATTCCGCGCCCGGCGCACCGCCCGGCTGACCCTGCGCCCGCTCCGTCAGGAGGGCAGAGCGGTGGCCCCGGTGGCTCCCGCCGCCTCGCCCGCGGGGCAGCCCGGCTGCGGCGGTACGCCGTTCGCACCGCTCCCGAAGGGGTACTCGCGCAGCTTGCGCCAGACCCCGTCCGAGCCCTGCTCGTAGAGCGCGAAGCCCTCGCACAGCCACTCGGCGGCGTACTCGGAGAGGGCCGTGAACGCCAGGTCCATCGCCTCCTCGGAGATCCCGTGGGCGACGGTGACGTGGGGGTGGTACGGGAAGGCCAGCTCACGGTTGAGCGGCCCGTGGGGGTCGCGGACCTCGCCCTGGAGGCGGGTGCAGCCCGCGGCGCCCTCGACGACCTTGACGAAGACGACCGGCGAGAGGGGGCGGAAGGTTCCCGTCCCGCCCAGCCGCATCCGGAAGGTGCAGGAGGCGGCCGCGACCTCGGCGAGGTGGGCCCGGATCGCCGGGAGCCGGTCCGCCTCCACCTCGGTCGGCGGCACGAGGGTGACGTGCGTGGGGATGCCGTGCGCGGCGGCGTCCCCGAAGCCGGCGCGCCGCTGCTGGAGCTGGCTGCCGTACGGCTCCGGGACCGCGATCGAAACGCCGAGCGTTACGGTCCCCACGTATCTCTCCTCCGGTTGTCGCTGTGGACTGCTGCCGCCCCAGTGTGGCGGCAGCACCCCCGTTCTTGCCAGGGCCCTCTGTCCGTAGTTGCGTTCGTCAGTGCTTGGCGGGCACCAGACCGAGGCGGTCGTACGCCTGCGCGAGGGTCTCGGCGGCGACCGCACGGGCCTTCTCCGCGCCCTTGGCCAGGATGGAATCCAGCGTCTCCGGGTCGTCCAGGTACTCCTGGGTGCGCTGCTTGAACGGTGTGACGAAATCGACCATCACACCGGCCAGGTCGGTCTTCAGCGCGCCGTAGCCCTTGCCCTCGTACTTCGCCTCCAGCTCGGCGATCGTCTCGCCCGTGAGGGTGGCGTAGATCGTGAGCAGGTTGCTGACGCCGGGCTTCTTCTCCGTGTCGAAGCGGATCTCGGCCTCGGTGTCGGTGACCGCGCTCTTGATCTTCTTCTCGGTGACCTTGGGCTCGTCGAGGAGGTTGATCAGGCCCTTGGGGGACGACGCGGACTTCGACATCTTGATCGCCGGGTCCTGGAGGTCGTAGATCTTCGCGACCTCCTTGACGATGTGCGCGGCGGGCAGGGTGAAGGTCTGGCCGTAGCGCTGGTTGAAGCGCTCGGCGAGGTCGCGGGTCAGCTCGATGTGCTGGCGCTGGTCCTCGCCGACGGGGACGGCGTTCGCCTGGTACAGCAGGATGTCGGCGACCTGCAGGATCGGGTACGTGAACAGGCCGACGCTGGCGCTGTTGACGCCGCCCTTCGCGGACTTGTCCTTGAACTGGGTCATCCGGCTGGCCTCGCCGAAGCCGGTGATGCAGTTCATGACCCAGCCGAGCTGGGCGTGCTCGGGCACGTGGCTCTGGATGAAGAGCGTGCAGCGCTCGGGGTCCAGACCGGCGGCGAGCAGCTGCGCGGCGGAGAGGCGGGTGTTCGCGCGGAGGTCCTTCGGATCCTGCGGCATGGTGATCGCGTGCAGGTCGACGACCATGTAGAACGCGTCGTGCGTCTCCTGGAGGGCGACGTACTGGCGAATGGCTCCGAGGTAGTTCCCGAGGTGGAACGAACCGGAGGTGGGCTGGATGCCGGAGAGCGCGCGAGGACGATCAGAAGCCATGGCCCCATTCTCTCAGGTGCGGGGGCGGGCTCGGGCCCGCCACTGGCCGGATCCTTCCGGGTCGCGCCGCGGGTGCCGGTGCGCTGCGGGGGTACCGGGCGGTAGCGGCCCGTCCGGATCCAGCCCCGGCCGAGCGACCGCTTTCCGTTCCGGGACGGGCCAGGCCGACACCGCTGCGCGGGGCTCCGCCAATCCAGCCCCGCCGGCGTTCGAGGCGCGGGGACCGGGGCGGAGCCCCACAACGGCGGCACAGGTCAGGACAGCGGGAGGCCAGGGGCCGGGAAGGCGGCCATGAGGTCGGCGACCTCGGCGCGGACCGCGGCCAAGGCCGGCTCGTCACCCTTCGCGGCGGCGTCGACCGCGCGCGAGATCCAGTCCGCCACCAGCGGCATGTGCTCCGCGGACAGCCCGCGGGACGTCAGCGACGGCGTACCGATCCGCACCCCCGAGGGATCGAACGGCTTGCGCGGGTCGAACGGGACCGTGTTGTAGTTCACCACGATCCCCGCCCGGTCCAGGGCCTTCGCCGCGACCTTGCCCGGCACGTCCTTGCCCGTCAGGTCGATCAGGATCAGGTGGTTGTCGGTGCCGCCCGAGACCAGGTCGAAGCCCCGCTCCAGCAGCGCCGCCGCCAGCGCCTTCGCGTTGGCGACGACCGCGTGCGCGTACGCGGTGAAGGACGGCTGGGCGGCCTCGTGCAGGGCCACCGCGATGCCGGCCGTCGTCTGGTTGTGCGGGCCGCCCTGGAGGCCCGGGAAGACCGCCTTGTCGATGGCCTTCGCGTGCTCCTCGCGGCACATCAGCATCGCGCCCCGGGGACCGCGCAGGGTCTTGTGCGTCGTGGTGGAGATGACGTCCACGTGACCCGCCGGGGACGGGTGCGCGCCACCCGCGATCAGGCCCGCGATGTGGGCCACGTCAGCGACCAGGACCGAGCCCGCCTCCTCGGCGATGGACGCGAAGGCCGCGAAGTCGATGGTGCGCGGCAGGGCGGTGCCGCCGCAGAAGATCAGCTTGGGCCGCTCGGCGAGCGCCAGGTCGCGCACGGCGTCGTAGTCGATGAGCCCGGTGTCGGCCTGGACGCCGTACTGCACGCCCCGGAACCACGAGCCGGTCGCCGAGACGCCCCAGCCGTGCGTCAGGTGGCCGCCCATCGGCAGGGCCATGCCCATCACGGTGTCGCCCGGCTTCGCGAAGGCCAGGTACACGGCCAGGTTGGCCGGCGAGCCGGAGTACGGCTGTACGTTCGCGTGGTCCACGCCGAACAGGCCCTTCGCCCGCTCGACCGCCAGGGCCTCGACGCGGTCGATGTTCTGCTGGCCCTCGTAGTAGCGGCGGCCGGGGTAGCCCTCGCTGTACTTGTTCTGCAGCACGGTGCCGGAGGCCTCCAGGACGGCCGCGGACACGTAGTTCTCACTGGGGATCAGGCGCAGGGTCTGCGCCTGGAGGACTTCCTCCGCCGCGACGAACGACGCCAGTTCGGGGTCGGTCGCGGAAAGGGCGGGATGGCGGCTCGCGGACATGGCGGGCTCCTCCGGGGTCGATGTGATCGGTACCCCGCGAGGCCCAGGCGAGCGGCCCTGAATGCGGTCGAACGCGCACGGCTCCCCCGGAGTTCGTTCTCCGTGCGCCAGTCGCCGTGCGTACCGCCCACCTTAGCCGCCGCGCGACGCGGAAGGTTTCTGCATCCGGCATCGGAGCGACGATAGGAAGACGACGATAAGAAGGGTGACGCCACCCTCGTCACCACCGCACCGGGCAAGACGGACGATCGGAGACCCCGTGTCGACAACTGCTGATGTCATCCGCTCCGCCGACGCGCACAGCGCGCACACCTACCATCCGCTGCCCGTCGTCGTCGCGTCCGCGGACGGTGCGTGGATGACCGACGTGGAGGGCCGCAGATACCTCGACATGCTCGCCGGGTACTCCGCCCTCAACTTCGGACACGGCAACCGGCGTCTGATCGATGCCGCCCGGGCCCAGCTGGAGCGGGTCACGCTCACCTCGCGCGCCTTCCACCACGACCGGTTCGCCGACTTCTGTACCGAGCTCGCCGCGCTGTGCGGCAAGGAGATGGTGCTGCCGATGAACACGGGAGCGGAGGCCGTGGAGACGGCGGTGAAGACCGCCCGCAAGTGGGGCTACGAGGTCAAGGGCGTCCCGGACGGACACGCCAAGATCGTGGTCGCCGCCGACAACTTCCACGGCCGGACCACGACCGTCGTCTCCTTCTCGACGGACCACGACGCCCGCGACCACTTCGGTCCGTACACACCCGGCTTCGAGATCGTCCCGTACGGGGACCTCACCGCGCTGTCCCGCGCCGTCACCGAGAACACCGTGGCCGTGCTGCTGGAGCCGATCCAGGGCGAGGCGGGGGTGCTGGTGCCGCCGGCCGGATACCTGAGCGGCGTACGGGAGCTGACCCGCGAGCGGAACGTCCTCTTCATGGCGGACGAGATCCAGTCGGGGCTGGGGCGGACCGGCAGGACCTTCGCCTGCGAGCACGAGGGGGTCGTCCCCGACGTCTACATCCTCGGCAAGGCGCTCGGCGGCGGTGTGGTGCCGGTGTCGGCCGTCGTCGCCGACCGGGACGTGCTCGGGGTGTTCCGGCCCGGGCAGCACGGGTCCACCTTCGGCGGGAACCCGCTCGCGTGCGCCGTCGCCCTGGAGGTGATCGCGATGCTGCGGACCGGCGAGTTCCAGCAGCGCGCCACCGAGCTGGGCGACCACCTGCACCACGAGCTGGGCCTGCTGGTCGGCGGGGGCGCCGTGACCGCCGTACGGGGCCGCGGGCTGTGGGCGGGCGTGGACATCGCCCCGGGCCACGGGACCGGCCGGGAGGTCTCCGAGAAGCTGATGGAGCGGGGGGTGCTGGTGAAGGACACCCACGGATCGACGATCCGGCTCGCCCCGCCGCTGGTGATCAGCAAGGAGGACCTGGACTGGGGGCTGGACCAGCTCCGGGCGGTCCTGGCCTGAGCCCCCGGACGGGACTCAGAGGATCACGTGGGGCAGGAAGCGGGCGTACTCGTCCGTGACCGGCCCCGCCGATTCGCGGATGCCGAGCCCCGCCGCCTCGTCCTCGACGACCCACGCGCCGAGCACCACCCGGTTGCCGTCGAAGTCGGGCAGCGGGGCCAGGCCCTGGAAGCAGTACCGCTCGCCCTCCTCCGGCACGAAGGGCTCGCCGCCCCCGCCCGGTTCGTGCAGGGTGACGCCCGCGCCCTCGCGGCCGAGGAGCGGCTTGGCGACATAGCCGGCGGATCCGGCCTCGGCCAGCTCGCGCGGTCCGTCGAGGTAGGCGGGCAGCAGGTTCGGGTGCTCGGGGAAGAGCTCCCACAGGATCGCCAGCAGCGCCTTGTTGGAGAGCAGCATCTTCCACAGCGGCTCGATCCAGCAGGTGGTGCCGGTGCCACCGCCGTGGTCGTACGTGCCGAGGACCTGCGGGCCGAACTCGTCCGTGGCCAGCCACTCCCACGGGTAGAGCTTGAAGCAGCTGCGGATGAAGCGGAGCTTCTCGTCCACGAACCGGCCGGACAGGCTGTCCCAGCCGATCTGCTCGACGGAGAGGGCGTGCGTGTCGAGGCCGGCCTGCTCGGCGGTCTCCTGGAGGTAGGCGACCGTCATCAGGTCCTCGCCGAGCTCGTCGGTCTCGGAGTGCGCGAAGTGCAGCGGGCCGGGCGGCAGCAGCTCGGCCTGGCGGCGCCAGGCGTCGACGAGGCGCTCGTGGAGGCTGTTCCACTGGTCGGCGCCGGGGAACCGTTCCTCCATCCAGAACCACTGCGGGCTGGCCGCCTCCACGAGCGAGGTGGGGGTGTCGGCGTTGTACTCCAGCATCTTGGCCGGGCTGCCGGTGCCGTCGTAGCGCAGGTCGAAACGGCCGTAGAGGGAGGGCTGTTCGGCGCGCCGGCGCCAGGACTCGGCGATCAGCGCGGCGAGCCCGGGATCGGTGATGCCGAGGTCGGCGAAGCGGTCGTGCTCGACGATGTGCGCGGCGGCCGCCAGGCACATGGCGTGCAGTTCCTCGACGACGTTCTCCAGGGCCTCGACCTCGGGGAGGGAGAAGGAGTAGTACGCGCTCTCGTCCCAGTAGGGGCGCAGGGTGTCGTCGGGGTAGCGGGTGAGGGGATAGATGAGCCCCTGCTCCTCGACGGTCTTCTGCCAGCCGGGGCGGGGCTCGATGGTGTGCCGCTGCATGGGTTCCGGTTTCCTCAGCCGCCGCTGGAGCCGGAGCTGCTGTGGCCGCCGATGCCGCCGCGGGTGACGGCGGACTTGTCGAAGCTGCCGCCGGAGACCTTGCCGCTGCTGACGTAGCCGCCGTAGTAGTACGCGCCGCGGCCGCCGCTCTTGCACTCCTTGTTGTTCAGGTGCTCCAGCGTGGAGCGGGACGCGCAGCGCTTGTCGGGCTCGTCGCTGCTGCCGCAGGCCACGAGGGTGGCCGCGAGCAGGCCCATGCCGCCGAGGGCGACCGCGCCCGAGCGCATACGGCGCTGGTTGGTGCTGCTGCTGTCCATGTCTGCTGCTCCCCCTGGGGCCTGGCGTGCTGCCGACAGAGTAGAGCGGTGGCCCGGGCCGATGGAATCCGGCCGCCGTGAGATCCGTGACCTAGAGTCAGTTCGTGCTCATTGGGATGATTTGCGCACTCGGTGCGGCGGTCTGCTTCGGTACGGCGTCCGTTCTGCAGGCGGTCGCGGCGCGGGCGGCGGAGCCGGGCTCGGGGTCCGGGGTGGACGCGGCGCTGTTCCTGCGCGCCGTACGGCAGTGGCGGTACCTGCTGGGTCTCGGCCTCGACGCGGTCGGCTTCGTCCTCCAGATCATCGCGCTGCGCCGCATCCCGATCTACGCGGTGGGGGCCGCGCTGGCCGCCAGCCTGGCGGTGACGGCGGTGGTCGCGGCGCGGCTGCTGCGGGTGCGGCTGTCCCGGGCGGAGTGGGGAGCGGTGTGGATGGTGTGCGCGGGACTGCTGATGCTCGGGCTCGCCGCCGGGGAGGAGGGCTCGGGAACGGGGTCGCTCGCGCTGGAGCTGGTGCTGCTGGCGGTGGCGGGGCTGGTGCTGGTGGTCGGCGCGGTGGCGGGGCGGCTTCCGGACGGGCCGCGGGCGCTCGTCCTGGGTCTGGCCGCGGGGACGGGCTTCGGCGTGGTCGAGGTCTCGGTGCGGCTGATCGACTCCCCCTGGGACCTGCGCGATCCGGCGCTGTACGCGCTCCTGCTGGGCGGCGGTGCGGCCTTCCTGCTGCTCACCTCCGCGCTGGCGCGCGGCTCGGTGACGGCGGCGACGGCGGGGCTGGTGCTCGGCGAGACGATCGGCCCGGCCGCGGTGGGCGTGGTCTGGCTCGGCGACCGCACCCGCGAGGGCCTGACCTGGCTCGCCGTCGCCGGTTTCGCCGTCGCGGTCGCCGGCTCCCTGGCCCTCGCCCGCTTCGGCGAACCGGCGGCTCCGTCCCCGGGCGGGTGACCAGGACGGTCGTCTTGGCCGTCTGTCACCTGCGGCCCGTCGTGTCGGGGCTCCGCCCCGAACCCCACGCCTCAAACGCCGGCGGGGCTGCAATTGCCAGGCCCCGTCCGGCCGCGCCGCCGCTGCTGGGGCTCCGGCCCCAGGCCCTGCTCCTCGAACGCCGGAAGGGCTGGATTGTGCCGGCGTCGGCCAAATCCGGCTCCGCCGGCGTTTGAGGCGACCTTTCAGCGCCTCCGGCGTTGGAGGAGCGGGGTGCGGGCCGGAGCCCCGGCAGCCGGGCCGCGGGCGGGTACGGCCCCTTACGGGAGCGCGGCGGCGAGGGCTGCCAAGGTCGGGGACCACGCGCTGTCCGACGGAGTCCCGTAGCCGACGACCAGCGCGTCCCGCGGCGCGACCTCCGCCTCCGGGTGCCGGAAGCTCGACAGGCCGTGCAGGGCCAGGTCCTGCCAGGCGGCCGACTGCACGACCGACCGCTCCGTCCCCGCCGGAAGGTCCAGCACCGCGTGCAGCCCCGCCGCGATGCCCGACACCCCGACCCGGCCCGCCACCGCCGCCACCAGCTCGTCCCGGCGCCGCCGGTACCGCAGCCGCATCCCGCGCACGTGGCGGTCGTATGCCCCCGAGGTGATGAACGCCGCCAGCGTGAGCTGTTCCAGCGCGCTGGAGGCCCAGTCCGTGGGGCCCTTGGCCGCAAGGACCTCGTCCAGCAGCCCCGGTGGGACCACCATCCAGCCCATCCGCAGCCCCGGCGCGAGGGACTTGCTGGCCGTGCCGAGGTAGACGACCCGGTCCGGGTCCAGCCCCTGGAGGGCGCCGACCGGCTGGCGGTCGTAGCGGAACTCCCCGTCGTAGTCGTCCTCCAGGATCAGCCCGCCCGTGGTCCGGGCCCAGTCGACCGCCGCCGCCCGGCGGCCCGGGGTGAGGGCCGCGCCCGTCGGGAACTGGTGCGCCGGGGTCAGCAGCACCGCGCCCGCCGACGCGGTCAGCTCCGCGGTGCGGGCTCCCTCCCCGTCGACCACCAGCGGCCGGGTCCGCAGCCCGGCCCGCTCCAGCAGGTTCCGGTGGAAGTCCAGGCCGTACCCTTCCACCGCCACCTCCCGCACCCGCCGCCCCCACAGCACACCGGCCAGCAGGGTCAGCCCGTGCAGGAAGCCCGCGCACAGCACGATCCGGTCCGGGTCGGCGTACACCCCGCGGGCCCGCGCCAGGTAGCCGGCCAGCGCCTGCCGCAGCTCGACGCGGCCGCGCGCGTCGAGCGCGTAGCCGAAGGCCTCGTTCGGCGCGTCGGTCAGGGCCCGCCGGGCCGCCGACAGCCAGGCCGCGCGCGGGAAGCCGCCCAGGTCCGGGGAGCCGGGCTGCAGGCTGTACGAGGGCCCCTTGCGCGTGGGACGCCGTACGGGGGCGGCCGCCGCGGCCCGGCGCGGACGGGCCCGTTCCGCGACCCGGGTGCCGGAGCCCTGGCGGGCGGTCAGCCAGCCCTCGGCCACCAGCTCGGCGTACGCCTCCGCGACCGTGTTCCGTGCGATGCCCAGGTCGGCGGCGAGGGTGCGGGAGGACGGCAGCCGGGTCCCGGCCGCCAGCCGCCCGCTGCGCGCGGCCTCGCGCAGCGCCTCGGTGAGACCGGCCCGCAGCCGCCGGCCGGCGGCGAGGTCCAGGTGCAGGTGCAGGTCGGCGCCGAAAGTGGCCCACGATTCCGTCATGAATATGGACCATATCCGCGGGCCGCCCGGCTCCTAGGGTGGATCACATGACGACCACACACGAACACGCACCCGAGCACACCCCCCGCATGCAGATGGCGAAGCTCGCCCCCGAGGTCTACAAGGCCGTCCTGGCCCTGGAGATCGCCTCCCGCAAGGGCCTGGACCCGGCCCTGGTCGAGCTCGTCAAGATCCGGGCCTCGCAGGTCAACCACTGCGCCTTCTGCCTCGACATGCACACCAAGGACGCCATCGCGCACGGTGAGAGCGTCGACCGGATCGTGCAGCTGGCCGCCTGGGAGGAGTCGCGGCACTTCTACACCGAGAAGGAGCTCGCGGCGATCGAGTTCACCGAGGCCGTCACCGTCCTGACGGACGGGTTCGTGCCCGACGAGGTGTACGCGAAGGCGGCGAAGCACTTCGAGGAGCGCGAACTGGCCCAGCTGATCGCCGTGATCGCGACGATCAACGTCTGGAACCGCATCGGGGTCACCACCCGCATGGTGCCGGGCCACTACAAGCCGGGCATGTACCAGTCCTGACCGGCGTCGCCGGGCGTCCCGGCCGGCGGACCGGGCCCGCCGACGAACCCGGTCAGCCGACGAACCCGGTCAGCCGGCCGGCCGGAACGCGGCCAGCGCCGCCGCGTGGTGGTCCTGCGTGACCTGCCACTCGCCGGCCGGGCCCGCGGTCAGCACCGCCCACTTGCCGCCGTCCGACGCGAACAGGACGCGTTCGACGCCCCGCCGCAGCCCGTTCGACTCGTCGCTGTCGTACTGGTAGACGAGCTCGGCCGCCCCGGAGCCGCCGGGGACCGGGCCGACGCGCACCTCCTCGTACCCCCGGGTGGCGCTCCGCAGGTACCCGGAGGCCTGTTTGACCGCGTCGAGCGGGCTGAGCTCCGGCTCCGACACCCGGAAGACCTGGATCAGCGCGGTCCGGTCGGGCGATCGGTAGAAGACCCCCTCCTTGAGCTCCTCCCGCACCCAGCCCGCCGGGACGGCGACGGTGAAGCCCGCCGGGTCCTGCTTGGTCTCGTGGGCCCCCGCCCCCGTCCCCGGCCCGGTGCCGGTCGGACTCGGACTCGGGCTCGCACTCCCGCCGGCCCCGGACGTCGGGGAGCCGGAGGCCGTGGGCTTCATCGTCGCCGTGCCGGACGGTTCCCCGCCGGACCACGACGGCGTACCCGAGGCCACCGTCCCGTTCTTCTCCCCCGCGCGGTTCGCGTCGTCCGTGTCCCGGGCGAGGAACCACACCGCCCCGGCGCCGATCGCGACGGAGGCGACCGCGATGGCCGCCGTCACCGGAGTCCGCCACCGGCCGCGCGGGCCGCCGGAGGGCGGCACGTGACCGGACTGCGGCGGTACGGGCGGCAGGTATCCCGGGTCGGAGCCGTACGGCGGCTGCGGCGCGGTCGGGGCCCCGTACGGGGGCGGGGCCGGAGCCCCCGGCCCGAGCGGGTCGTACACCGGCGGCGCGCCCGGCGGCTGCGGCGGGACCGGCGGAAGGCCCGGCGGCGGCCCGGACGGCGGCTCCGCCGGCGCCGGGTCCGCCACCCAGCGCTGTGCCTGCGCGTCCCAGCGGCGCGGGCCGGACGGCGGCTGTGCCGGAGCCACCGCTCAGCCCCCCAGCATGCCGAGCAGGCTGCCCAGGGCAGCGGCCGCGCTCACCGACTCCACCAGCGGAGCCCACCGCTCCAGCGCCGCGCGCAGCCGGGCGGGCAGGCCGGGGCGGATCGTCTCGGCGCCCTCCAACTGCTCGGCGATCCCGTCCAGTTCGGCGTCGAGGGCGGTTCTGTCCTCGCCCCGGGGCACGCGCACGAGGGCCGCGCGCAGGTTCAGTACCGCCTCCAGCAGCTGCGCCGCGCCGGGGGCGGCCGCGTCCGTACCGCCGTGGTGGACGGTGTTGGTGTTGTTGGAGCCGCCGAAACTGACCGCGCTGTCGCGGAAGCTGCCGATCCGCACTCTGGGCTCCGGCCCGCTGCCGCTGCCGCTTCCGCTATCTGCCGCCATGGCTCCCCCTGTGCGTGCTGTTGTGGTTGCCGCTGCCGCCCATGCTGATCGCACTGTCGTACGCCGCACCCACGTAGTTCTCGATGTGGATGCCGGCGCGCCGCGCGAACGCCTCGGTGTGCCAGCCGGCTTCGTGCAGGACCAAGGTAATACCGGCGATGACCCGGTCCTGAATGGTCTTCAAGTACCTGTCGAGGTCCATGAGGTGGAACAGCGAACCGTTGTCCTGCGCCGCGAGTTCGCGCACGGACACGCGCGGCCCCTCCGGCCGGGCGCCGCCGTGACCGCCGGCCGCGATCCGCACCCAGCTCGCGACGCCGCGGCCCAGGGTGACGAGGGAGGCCGTGAAGGAGCCGGGGGTGTGCCGCAGGGCCCAGAGCACCTTCCCGAACCGGTTGTTGTTCAGGTAGCGGTGGGCGTCCGCGTCCGCGTTGTGGAAGGCGACGTGGACGGGCAGCAGCACGTGCGGGGCCATCTCCACCATCATCATCCCGCCCTGGGTGTGGACCCGTACGAACAGGGTGACGACCATGTTCTCGTCCCAGCCGCCGACGCGGATGCGCAGGAAGTGCCGGCGGCGTTCGCCGCCCTCCTCGATGGCCGCGGCCCGGTGCGTCTCGAAGTCCGCCCGCAGGTGCGGGCCTTCGTCACGGTGCCCCAGTCCGTCGCCCGGCAGGAACACGCACTGGTCGACGACCAGCTCCTGCATCCGGTCCAGTACGGCGGCCCGGGCCTCCGGGGACCCGTGCGGCGAGGGCACCCGCAGCCGCTCCACCAGGGGCACGATCGCCTCCAGGATGCGGGCGTTGGTGAGCTGGTCCGGTGCGGTGCCTTCGGGCAGGTCCTCGCGGGGGCGCAGTTCGAAGGACTCCTGCCAGGGGCGGTAGGCCTGACCGGCCCCGGCGAAGGGGTGGTTGATGTCGTACATGATCAGCGGCGAGTGCTGCTCGTCGACGATTCGCCGCCGCACCCGCGCGAACCGTACGCCCACCTCCGCCTCGGCGGGATCGGTCGGCCGGTGGGCGTACCGGTCCCGGTTGAGGTCGTTGGCGATGGTCCGGGCGACATACCCGCGCTGGAGGCCCACGACGGTGACGACCGCGGCGAAGACCGCGGGCACCCACCCGATGACGAATCCGGTCGCCACGCCACCGATGCCCTGCGAGAAGATCAGGGCGCCGAGGCCGATGGAGCCGCCCGTGTCGTCGAAGGCGCCGAGCAGCGCCAGCCAGACCAAGAGGATCAGGAACAGCAGGACGAGCAGGTTCCACCAGGCGTAGATCCGCACCACGATGGACAGGAGGCGCGCCAGCAGTCCGGACCGGGCCCCGAGCCAGCCCGCGAGGCTCAGCAGCAGGAACGGGACGAGCAGCAGCGCGAGGGCGCCCCCGGTCAGCACGGAACCGACGAACCAGGCGCCGAGTACGCCGAGCGCCCAGCCGAGTTCGGCGCGGCGGGCGCGCAGGGCGTGGGCGAGGACGCGCGAGGCGTCGAACCCGTAGGAGGGTGCGACGATCCGCTCCTCGTGGACGTACAGCTCCTTGATCACCCGATCGCGGTACCCGGCGTCGATGTAGGTGCCCGCGCACAGGAAGCGGCCGGCTTCGCTGAACGCCGGTTCGACGGGGGGACGGCCGCGGTGGAGGTCGTCCTGCCGCCCGCCGGTGGGCTGAGGGGGAATCGGGCTCTCGGTCACCGACCGACTTTAGATATCCCTTATTTCAAGCGACAGGCGAAAACACGCCAAAGCGCCCCGGCCGGATGGGGCCGGGGCGCTCGGGTCCGTCCTTCCCGCCGAGGTGTGCGCACTCCTCGGCGGGAAGGGCGGATCAGATCAGGCCGAGCTCGCGGACCGCGTCGCGCTCCTCCGACAGCTCCTGGACGGAGGCGTCGATGCGGGTGCGGGAGAACTCGTTGATGTCCAGGCCCTGGACGATCTCGTACTTGCCGTCCTTGCAGGTGACGGGGAAGGAGGAGATCAGGCCGGCCGGGACGCCGTAGGAGCCGTCCGACGGGATGCCCATCGAGGTCCAGTCGCCCTCGGCGGTGCCGTTGACCCAGGTGTGCACGTGGTCGATGGCGGCGTTGGCGGCCGAGGCGGCCGAGGACGCGCCACGGGCCTCGATGATCGCGGCGCCGCGCTTGGCGACGGTCGGGATGAAGGTGTCGGCGAGCCACAGCTCGTCGCTGACGACCTCGGCGGCGTTCTTGCCGGCGATCTCCGCGTGGAAGATGTCCGGGTACTGGGTCGCCGAGTGGTTGCCCCAGATGGTGAGGCGCTTGATGTCGGAGACGGCGGCGCCGGTCTTCTGCGCGAGCTGCGAGATCGCGCGGTTGTGGTCCAGGCGGGTCATCGCGGTGAAGCGCTCGGCCGGTACGTCCGGGGCGGCGGCCTGCGCGATGAGCGCGTTGGTGTTGGCGGGGTTGCCCACGACCAGGACCTTGATGTCGTCCGCGGCGTTCGCGTTGATCGCGGCGCCCTGCGGCTTGAAGATGCCGCCGTTGGCGGAGAGCAGGTCACCGCGCTCCATGCCCTTGGTGCGCGGGCGGGCGCCCACGAGCAGCGCGACGTTGGCGCCGGCGAAGCCCTGGTTCGGGTCGTCGAAGATGTCGATGCCCTTGAGCAGCGGGAAGGCGCAGTCGTCGAGCTCCATGGCGGTGCCCTCGGCGGCCTTCATGCCCTGGGGGATCTCCAGAAGACGGAGCTTGACCGGCACGTCCGCGCCGAGCAGGTGACCGGAGGCGATGCGGAAGAGCAGCGCGTAGCCGATCTGGCCGGCGGCGCCGGTGACGGTGACATTCACAGGAGTGCGGGTCATGGCCTTCTCCGTTAGACAGCTGGCGGTGGGGCGTCCCCGCCCCATGTGCTGGAGGACGCCGCTTCCCGTGAATCTTGATGTGAAGAGACATCCGGCGGTCAGGCTATCCGACCGTTCCCAGCGATGTCGGCCGGGGTGGGCCGCATCGCCGCAATCCGGACTGGCCGGTTGTCTCCCCGAACGGTCTTGGGAGACGGGGAACAGCGCGAGCTGGTCGCTTCGGCTCCGGCAGGTCTTGGTGCCCTGGTGGGGCGTGCCTGTGGTCCTTGGCGGGCTCGTGGTCCCGCGTGCCCTCGGGCGGGGGACGGTCTGGCCGGTAGCTCTCCGCGCCACGATCCTCTGGTCGTGTGCGGTCACACCTGGCCGACGCCGTATCCCGTGTCCGAGGGCGCGCCTTCGAATGCCGTCGCGGCCGCGTGGTGGCCGGTGACGAGCGTGGTTTTTGACTGCTGCTGGAGCGGGGCCTTCCAGTGCCGGCCGCCCCAGCGGGAGGTGTAGGCCGGATCGACCGCTACGACGACAAGGCCGGCGTGGTGGGCCATGTCGCGCAGCCGTTCCCTGAAGCGTGCGGCGGGGAGTCCGGTGACGATGCGGCGGAAGGTCTTGCTGCGTTTGCCGCGCCCTCGCCGACCGCAGGGCGCCGCCAGACGCTGACGAATCTTCGCGATGGTCCGGCGCAGGGACGCCCGCTCATCGAACAGGCACCGAAGGGACAGCTGGAACTGGTCCTCGGACGCACGAGTGATGGCCCCTGCCCACCGGGACGACGACACTTTCGTCAGTGCGCGTTTACGCTCCGCCCGCCGATTCTGTTTGACCGGCACCGTGCCGATCCGTACCCGCTCAAGCAGATCGGCACGGGCATGCCGGCCAAGGTGCTCGCCGACACTCCGCAGGACCTCGGCACCGCCGGTGGGCCCTCCGCCTACCCCCACCGCGCACCACCAGCAACCCCCTCCCCATCCCCACAACAGCACTGACGTTCTCCACCGAGACTGACGTCTCATTGGAGCCCGCGGGCCTGCAGCGACCCCCGTTCACCCGTACGAGGTAGCGGAAGGCGAATCGCCATCCGGCGTCCCTCACCGCACGGTGAAGCGGACCGCGCTCTCCAGGAACGGGATCTCCAGCAGCGGCTTGGGCTCGATCACCAGTGCGAGCAGCGTGATGGCCACGCCCAGCAGCCCGTACGTGATCATGTCCGTGAAGCGGGAGCGCACCGCGAGCATCCCCACCGAGGGCAGCACCCGCCGCATCACGGAGGCGGCGATCAGGGCCACGCCGATCGCCAGACAGCCGGCCTTCGGGTGCCCCACCGCGGTGGTCAGCAGCCCGGCCGCGGTCGCGGCGAGCACGCTGAGCATCGGCCACTGACGGGCGGGCGTGGACACCGCCCCCGGGACGGCGCGGCCGCTGCCCTCGGGGCGGGCGGTGTCCCGGGTGATGGACGGGAAGCGCCGGGACCGGCGCGCCTCGTCCGCGGGCGAGGCGGGCGCGGCGACCGCGCCCGGGGTGACGGGCGTGACCGGCGCGCCGGACGGGACGGGCGTGCCGTTCGCCGCGGCCGCGCCGCCGCCGCCCGCGCGCCCGGAGTGCTCCGCGTCCCGTTCAGCCTGCACTGGTGGTCCGTTCCGCCGCCTCGACGACATTGACGAGCAGCTGGGCCCGGGTCATCGGGCCGACTCCGCCGGGGTTCGGGGAGATCCACGCGGCCACCTCGGCCACGCCGGGGTGCACGTCGCCGACGATCTTCCCGTCCTGGTCGCGGCTGACGCCCACGTCGAGCACGGCCGCGCCCGGCTTCACGTCCTCCGGCTTGACCAGGTGCGGCACGCCGGCCGCCGCGACGATGATGTCCGCCTGGCGCAGCAGCCCGGAGAGGTCGCGCGTACCGGTGTGGCAGAGCGTCACGGTGGCGTTCTCGGACTTGCGGGTGAGCAGCAGGCCGATGGAGCGCCCCACGGTGATCCCGCGGCCGAGGACGACGACGTGCGCGCCGTTGATCCCGACGTCGTGGTGGCGCAGCAGTTCGACGATCCCGTACGGGGTGCAGGGCAGCGGGCCCGGCTCGTTCAGCACCAGGCGGCCGAGCGACATGGGGTGCAGGCCGTCGGCGTCCTTCAGCGGATCCATCAGCTCCAGGACCCGGTTGGTGTCGATGCCCTTGGGGAGCGGGAGTTGGACGATGTAGCCGGTGCAGTCCGGGTTGGCGTTGAGCTCCCGCACGACCGCCTCGATGTCCTCCTGGGAGGCCGTCGCGGGCAGTTCGCGCTGGATGGAGGCGATGCCGACCTCGGCGCAGTCCTTGTGCTTGCCGTTGACGTACCAGCGGCTGCCGGGATCGTCACCGACCAGGAGGGTGCCGAGGCCGGGGGTGATGCCCCGGGCCTTCAGGGCCGCCACGCGGGCGGTCAGTTCGGACTTGATCGCGGCGGCGGTGGCCTTGCCATCGAGAATCTGGGCGGTCATGCCTCCATCCTCCCGGATGAGGTGGCCCCGGTTCCAGTCAAGGCGCTCACAGGTGTGCAGGGTTCATTGCACTTGCACAACAAGTCACCGGCCGCACCGTAACGAACTGGACAAGCCCCGGCCGCCGGACGACGATGAAAACGACTGAGTGCCGCGGGCAGTGCCGGGGGGCGGACCGCACCGTGCAGGATTCCTCCGCGCTCATTGCCGTGCGTCCCCGCACTTCCACGGAGGAACACCCCAAGATGAGCTTCGGCGACCCGCACCATCCGTACGGACAGCAGCCGCCCCAGGCCCCGCAGGGCCAGCCCGGCTACGGCTATCCGCAGCAGGCCCCGCAGGCCGTCCCGCAGCAGGGCGGCTACGCCTATCCGCAGCAGGCACCGCAGGCATACCCGGGCGGTCCCGTCGGATACCCGGGCGCTCCCTTCCACGAGATGCCCGGCGGCGCGAAGGCGGCCCGCGTCATCCTCTTCATCGTCGGCGGCCTTCAGGTACTGGGTGGCCTGTTCTTCATCGTCGGCGGCGCCGTGTTCGCCACGGCGTTCTCGGAGTCCAGCTCCTCCAGCTCCTCCGCGGAGGACGCGGGGGCCATCGCCGGCACCCTGGGCGTCGCCATCGGCCTCTTCTTCATCGCCGTGGCCCTGTGGCCCATCCTGACCGCGGCCAAGATGGCCAAGGGCCGCGGCGGCGTCCGCGTCTCCGGCATCCTCTACGGATCGCTCCAGGTCCTCTTCGCCGCTGTCGGCCTGCTGGGGAACATGGTCGCGCTCAGCGCCGACGAGCACACCCCGGCCGGCTTCACCGTGATCGCCGCACTGCCGTCCCTGGTCTCCCTCGCCCTCGGCATCACGGTCATCGTGGGCCTCGCGAAGGCGGGCGACTACTTCCGGCGCCCCCAGTACTGAGCTCCTCCCGTACGCACACGGCGAAGGCCGCGTCCCGCAGTGCGGGACGCGGCCTTCGCCGTCACCGGGCCTTCGGGGCTCAGTGGAAGAAGTGGCGGGTCCCGGTGAAGTACATGGTCACACCGGCCTTCCGCGCGGCCTCGACGACCAGCTCGTCACGGACCGAACCGCCCGGCTGGACCACGGCCTTGATGCCCGCGGCCGTCAGGATCTCCAGCCCGTCCGGGAAGGGGAAGAAGGCGTCGGAGGCGGCGTACGAGCCCTGCGCGCGCTCGGCGCCCGCCCGCTCGACGGCCAGCTTCGCCGAGTCGACGCGGTTGACCTGGCCCATGCCGACGCCGACCGAGGCGCCGTCCTTGGCCAGCAGGATCGCGTTGGACTTGACCGCCCGGCAGGCCTTCCACGCGAAGGCCAGCTCGGCGAGCTCGGCCTCGGAGAGGGCGTCGCCGGTGGCGAGGGTCCAGTTGGCCGGGTCGTCGCCCTCGGCCTGGAAGACGTCCGACTGCTGGAGCAGCGTGCCGCCCGAGATCGGCTTGAGGTCGCCCGGCTGGTGCGGGGTGCCGTCCACCTTCAGGACGCGGATGTTCTTCTTCTTGGCCAGGACCTCGACCGCGCCGTCCTCGTAGGCGGGGGCCGCGATGACCTCGGTGAAGATCTCGGCGACCTGCTCGGCGAGCTCGACGGTCACCGGACGGTTGACGGCGATCACGCCGCCGAAGGCCGACAGCGGGTCGCAGGCGTGCGCCTTGCGGTGGGCGGCGGCGACGTCCGCGCCGACCGCGATGCCGCACGGGTTGGCGTGCTTGATGATCGCGACGCAGGGCTCGTCGTGGTCGTAGGCGGCGCGGCGCGCGGCCTCGGTGTCCACGTAGTTGTTGAAGGACATCTCCTTGCCGTGCAGCTGCTCGGCGTTGGCGAGCCCGCCCGGCTGCCCGTCGGTGTAGAGCGCGGCGGCCTGGTGCGGGTTCTCGCCGTAGCGCAGGGTCGACTTGCGCTCCCAGGCGCCCGCGAGGAACTCCGGCAGGACCGCCTCCGGCTCCGGCGCGTACGCGTTCGTGAACCAGGAGGCCACGGCCACGTCATAGGCGGCGGTGTGCTGGAAGGCCTCGGCCGCGAGCCGCTTGCGGGCGGTGAGGTCGAAGCCGCCGCCCTGGGCCGCGGCGATCACGTCGGCGTACCGCTCGGGACTGGTGACGACGGAGACCGACGGGTGGTTCTTGGCGGCGGCGCGGACCATCGACGGACCGCCGATGTCGATCTGCTCGACGCACTCGTCGGGGGTGGCACCCGACTGGACGGTGGCCAGGAACGGGTACAGGTTGACGACCACGAGGTCGAAGGGCTCGACGCCCAGCTCGGCGAGCTGGTTGCGGTGGTCCTCCAGGCGCAGGTCGGCGAGGATTCCGGCGTGCACGCGCGGGTGCAGGGTCTTGACGCGGCCGTCCAGGCACTCGGGGAAGCCGGTCAGCTCCTCGACCTTGGTGACGGGCACCCCGGCCGCGGCGATCTTCGAGGCGGTGGAGCCGGTGGAGACGAGCGCGACGCCCGCCCCGTGCAGCCCGCGGGCCAGCTCTTCCAGTCCCGTCTTGTCGTAGACGCTGATGAGCGCACGCCGGATCGGCCGCTGGGTCGTGGTCGGGTCGTTGCTCGCTGCGATGTCTGCGGCGGTCACTGGATTGTTACCTTTCGTCCCTCAATGCGGTAGCCGTGCCGGGCCAGGCGCCCCACGACATCGACGAGCAGCTGGCGCTCGACTTCCTTGATGCGCTCATGGAGAGCGGCTTCGTCGTCCTCGTCCCTGACCTCGACCACACCCTGGGCGATGATCGGACCGGTGTCCACGCCGCTGTCCACGAAGTGGACCGTGCAGCCGGTGACCTTCGCGCCGTAGGCGAGCGCGTCCCGTACGCCGTGCGCACCGGGGAAGGCGGGGAGGAGGGCGGGGTGGGTGTTGATGAACCGGCCGCCGAAGCGGTCGATGAACTCCTTGCCCACGATCTTCATGAACCCGGCGGACACGACGAGGTCCGGCGCGTGGGCGCCGGTCGCCTCCGTGAGGGCGGCATCCCACTCCGCACGGCTCGCGTAGTCCTTGACCGGGCAGACGAAGGTGGGGATCCCGGCCTTCTCCGCCCGCTCCAGGCCGGCGATGCCCTTGCGGTCGGCCCCCACGGCGACGACTTCGGCGCCGAAGCCCTCGGATCCGCCGGGGTGGGCGTCGATGGCGTCGAGCAGGGCCTGGAGGTTGGTGCCGGAGCCGGAGACCAGCACGACCAGGCGGGAGGCGGCCATGGGAGGCCCTTTCTCGCGGGAATTGCGGTGTTCGTCTTTGTGTGGTCATACGAAACTTCGGGGTACCGATATACGGGGAACCATACGAAGCCACCGACCGCCTGCAACGATACCGGCACACCGGACGGCCCCCGAGGGACGGGGGGACGGCCGGGCGGTAGCGTCTGGCGTACAAGTCGCAAACTGGCCTCACCTCGACACGACGTCACCACGACGTCCATGACACAGGGGAAGAAACACACCCGATGCCGGACCGCCGTCAGCCCGACTCCCCCACCGACGACAACCCCTTCGCAGCCCCGCCGGAAGGCCGGCCCGACCAGCCCTGGCAGCCGCGCAACGGCGGTGGCGGCGGGAACGGGGAGGACCCGGGGGACTCCGACGGCCGACAGGGCCCGGCACGCTGGGACCCGACGGACCCGATCCAGCGCCGTGCCCGCTACGCGCTGCTGGCCGGCATGTGGGGCTTCTTCTTCGGGATCTTCGGCATCCCGTCGATGGGGCTGCTGCTGGGCGCGCTCGCCCTGTACTGGGGCATCAGCGCCCTGCGCGGCAAGCCCGCGGCGGCGACCGGTGAGCCGGGCGCCCCGACGGGCCTGGACGCCCTGGGCCCGGCGGCCCGCCCCCAGCGCACGGCGGCCGTGAGCGGCCTGGTCACGGCTTCCCTGGCGATCCTGCTGGCGATGAGCTCGTACGGCCTGCAGCTCGCGTACAAGGACTTCTACGTCTGCCGCGACGACGCCCTCACGAAGTCCGCGGAACTCCAGTGCAACACCCTCCTCCCGAACAACGTCCTGGGCGACGTCCTGAAGGTCCGCCAGTAGCCTCGCCGACACTCCAGCCCCGCCCCGGCACTCCAGCCCCGCCGGCGTTCGAGGCGCGGGGCCCGGGGCGGCGCCCCGATCTTTCAGCCCCGCCGGCGTTCGAGGCGCGGGGCCCGGGGCGGCGTCCCGGCAACGGCGCCGCACCCGGCCTCAGACGGGCGGCTTCCGCCGGGCCAGCACCCGCGCCCCCACCACCGGCGGAGCCAAGGGCGCAGCCGGAGGCACCGGATCCACCGGAGGCACCGGATCCACCGGCAAATCCACCGGCTTTGCCGCGCTCAGGATCGGCGTCAGATCCAGCCCCCGCCCCGACACGACGGTCACCGCCCGGGGCGCCCGCGCAACCCGCGCAACCCGCGCAAGAGGAGTTGCAACAGGTGCCGCAACCGGAGCCGCGGCAGAAGCCACCACCGCAACCGCCGGAGGCTCCGGCTCGGCCCCGATCTCCGGAACCAGCGCCCCCGCAGCCCTCCGCATCGCCGCCCACCGAACCTCCCGCACACCGCTGTCGTGCCAGCGGTCGTCCACCACCTCGTCCACGTCCAGCGCGGACAGCGCGTCGAGCGCGGCCAACCCCCTGGCCGGCCGGTTCCGCCACGCGTGCACCGCCACCGCGACCGGCACCGCCAGCAGCAGCGTCCACGCGCAGGCCGCCGCCCCGGTGGCCCACCACACCGGCCCGAAGTCGGACAGCCGCCGCGAGCCCAGCGGCCCCGCCGAGGCCACCGCGAGCCCGGTCATCACCAGCCCGCAGACCACGGCGCCCAACGCCGCCGTGAGCGCGGTCTCCCCGTACGAGACCTCGCGCGCCCGGCGGACCGCGAACCAGCCCACCGCCAGCCCGGCGACCACCGGCACTCCGGCGACCGCCCAGGTCAGCGGGGTCCCGGGCCCCTCGGCCGGGAGCGCGGCCAGCAGCGGGAACCGGGGCAGCCCGGGCTGCCCCGCGAAGCCGAGCGGTGTGGCGGTGGCGTCGGCGCCGAGGGCGAAGCCGGGCCCGAGCGCGTAGGCCGCACCCCAGACGGTGGCGTTCGGCATCAGCGCGAGCGCGAGCAGCAGGACCGCGAACCGGCCCGACCACACCCCGGTCAGCGACAGGAACGAGGTCTGGACCTCGGCGCCGTGCCAGGCGAGCGAGGCGCCGACGAGCAGCGCGCCGCCGCCCAGCAGGACCAGCGCCCCGCCCACCCCGGCTCGCAGCGCCAGCGCGTACCGGGGGCGTACGACGGCCCTCCGCACTCCCCCTGGCAGCCAGGGCGGCAGCGGCCCGAGCGGACGCCCCCTGGCCCCCCACGCCCCGCCCAGGGCGGCGAGCGCGGCGACCAGCGGGACGTGCCAGGCCGCGCTGATCGGGTCGGCCGGCATGGGGCCGCCGGCCGCGTACACCGTGGCGAGGGCCCCGACGGCGAGGTACCCGCAGAGCACGGCCGAGAACACGGCGCCGGCGGGCAGCACCTCCTCGTCCTCCTCCTCGGCGCTCCCCAGCCGGGCGGCCCGCCGCATGAGGAGCACCGGCAGGGCGACGAGGAGCAGGGGGATCAGGCCGACGGGCGCGGGCACGCCGGACAGGGTCTCGTACCGCACCAGCTCCGTCCCGTGGGCGAGCAGCCACAGCCCGGCGGCGAGGTGCAGCGCGCCGCCGGGTCCGCTGTCGGGGTAGGGGGAGCTGATCCACAGCACGATGACGAGCACGGCGAGGAAGCCGAGCCCGAGTCCGGCCGCCACGGCGCCGCCCGCCACACATGCCGCGGTGGCGGGCGAACGGCGCCGCGCACCGGCTCGCGGGGCCGTCGGCAACGAGGTCCCGCGTTCGGTCACTTGGGTCACCCCGCCATGGTGCCAACGACACGCGCTATGGACGGGTAACAGGCGAATGTCCGTGGTGTCGCCCAATATACGTTTATGTACTTTTTCGCCCAGAGCGGTCGGGTCGCGGGGAGTGTGGCATGACACGCAGCGTCGATACGACCTCCTCATCGGCCCCGGAGCTGAGCCTGCCCGCCCGCAAGGAGCGGCGCAGGCTGCGCGAAGCGGCCGATCTGACGCACGAGCAGGTCGCGGCGGCGGTGGGCGTCACCGCGGCGACGGTCCGCTCCTGGGAAACGGGCCGCACGGACCCCCGCGGCCGCAACCGCGAGGCGTACGCGGTCTTCCTGGCCGCCCTCGCGGCCCCGGCGGCCGCCCCGGAGCAGGCCGACACCACGTCAGACGGGCCCGCCGGGACGTCATTCGCCGCCGACACGCCCCGGACGGCGCAGCCCGCCGAGCCCGCATCGGCGGAGGCACCCGCCGAACCCACCGCACCCGCCCCGCCCGCCGAATCCGCCGCGCCCGCCGCGCCCGCCGTGCCCGCCGCGCCCGCCGCACTCTCGGCCGCAGGCCGGACGACAGGACCGGCCGCGGACTTCGACGCCCTCTACGACCACGCCGCCCCGGCCCTGGCCCGGCAGACCTACCTGCTCACCGGCCGCCGGACCCTCGCCCTGAAGGCCGTGGAGCGCGCGTTCACCCGTGCCTGGGCCCGGTGGCCCGAGGTGGCCACCGACCCGGACCCGGTGGGCTGGGTGCGCGCGGTCGCGTACGACTACGCCCTCTCCCCCTGGCACCGGTTCCGGCGCGCCCACCGCCGGCACGACGCGCCCCCCGCCGACCCCGCGGACCGCATCCTGCTCGCCGCCGTGCTCTCGCTGCCCACGCGCCACCGCCGGACCGTCATGCTCTACGACGGCGTCGGCCTCGACCTTCCCGACACCGCCGCCGAGACCGAGGCCAGCACCCCCACCGCCGGCATCCGCCTCGTGCACGCGCACGCCGACCTCGCCGACCGGATCCCCCAACTGGCCGAGGTACCGCCCGAGAAACAGTCGGCGCTGCTGCGCGACCTGTTCACCGCGCTGCGGCCGGCCGCCCCCCTCGCCCCGCGCCCGGCGGCGGCCGTACGGGGCGGCGGCGAGCGGCGCGTACGGCTGTGGAGCCGCGGGGCCCTCGGGCTGACCGCGGTGATCGCCACCGCCACCGGCTACACCGCCATGACCGCGCCCAACCACTACGAGCCTCCTCAGGCACCCGGCCAGAGCGTCTCCGGCGTGCCCCCGCTGAGCGGCCCCCAGCAGCTCACCGAGCAGCGCCGGCAGCTCCACGAGAAGCTGCGCGCCGATCCGGAGGCCGGGCCGGCCAGGATCGCCCCGAAGGTCGAATGAGAACGGGCGTGGCCCGCACCCCCCGAGGGGTGCGGGCCACGCCCGTGCTTCCGTGCATCCGTACGTGCGTCCGTACGGGGACTGCTTACTGAGCGGCGTTCAGGATCTCGCGCGCCAGCTTCGCGGTCTCGGTCGGCGTCTTGCCGACCTTCACGCCGGCGGCCTCGAGGGCCTCCTTCTTGGCCTGCGCGGTGCCGGAGGAGCCGGAGACGATGGCGCCCGCGTGGCCCATGGTCTTGCCCTCGGGGGCGGTGAAGCCCGCGACGTAACCGACGACCGGCTTGGTGACGTTCTTCGCGATGAAGTCCGCCGCACGCTCCTCGGCGTCGCCGCCGATCTCGCCGATCATGACGATCAGCTCGGTCTCCGGGTCGGCCTCGAAGGCCTCCAGGGCGTCGATGTGCGTGGTGCCGATGACCGGGTCGCCACCGATGCCGACGGCGGAGGTGAAGCCGATGTCACGGAGCTCGTACATCATCTGGTAGGTCAGCGTGCCGGACTTGGACACGAGACCGATCTTGCCGGGCTTGGTGATGTCGCCCGGGATGATGCCGGCGTTGGACTGGCCGGGGGTGATCAGACCCGGGCAGTTCGGGCCGATGATCCGGGTCTTGTTGCCCTTGGCGGTCGCGTACGCCCAGAAGGCGGCGGAGTCGTGCACCGCGATGCCCTCGGTGATGACGACGGCCAGCGGGATCTCGGCGTCGATCGCCTCGACCACGGCGGCCTTGGCGAAGGCCGGCGGGACGAAGAGGACGGAGACGTTGGCGCCCGTCTTCTCCATCGCCTCGGCGACGGAGCCGAAGACCGGGACCTCGGTGCCGTCGAAGTCGACGGTGGTGCCGGCCTTGCGCGGGTTCACGCCGCCGACGATGTTGGTGCCGTCAGCCAGCATCAGCTTGGTGTGCTTCATGCCCGTGGCACCGGTCATGCCCTGGACGATGACCTTGCTGTCCTTGTTGAGGAAGATAGCCATGTGAGTCTGTGACCTCTGCCCTTACTTCGCAGCCGCGAGCTCGGCGGCCTTGTCGGCCGCGCCGTCCATGGTGTCCACGCGCTGGACCAGCGGGTGGTTGGCGTCCGAGAGGATCTTGCGACCCAGCTCGGCGTTGTTGCCGTCGAGACGGACGACGAGGGGCTTGGTGACCTCTTCGCCCTTGTCCTTCAGCAGCTGCAGCGCCTGGACGATGCCGTTGGCGACCTCGTCGCAGGCGGTGATGCCACCGAAGACGTTGACGAAGACGGACTTGACGTCCGGGTCGCCGAGGATGATCTCGAGACCGTTGGCCATGACGGCGGCGGAGGCGCCACCGCCGATGTCCAGGAAGTTGGCGGGCTTGACGCCACCGTGGTTCTCGCCGGCGTAGGCGACGACGTCGAGGGTGCTCATGACGAGACCCGCGCCGTTCCCGATGATGCCGACCTCACCGTCGAGCTTGACGTAGTTGAGGTTCTTCGCCTTGGCGGCGGCCTCGAGCGGGTTCGCCGCCGCGTGGTCCACGAACTCCTCGTGGCCCGGCTGGCGGAACTCGGCGTTCTCGTCGAGCGAGACCTTGCCGTCGAGCGCGATGACGTCGCCGGAGGCGACCTTCGCGAGCGGGTTGACCTCGACGAGGAGCGCGTCCTCGGCGATGAAGGTCGCCCACAGGGTCACGAGGACCTCGGCGACCTGCTCGGCGACCTCGGCCGGGAACTGCGCCAGGGCGACGATCTCGCGGGCCTTCTCGATGGTCACGCCCTCGTTGGCGTTCACCGGGACCTTGGCGAGCTTCTCCGGGGTCTCCTCGGCGACCTGCTCGATGTCCATGCCGCCCGCGACCGACGCCATGGCGAGGAAGGTGCGGTTGGTGCGGTCGAGGAGGTACGAGACGTAGTACTCCTCCAGGATCTCGGGAGCCGTCTCGGCGATCATCACCTTGTGGACCGTGTGGCCCTTGATGTCCATGCCGAGGATGTCCGTCGCCCGGGCGACGGCCTCGTCCGGGGTGGCGGCCAGCTTCACGCCACCGGCCTTGCCGCGGCCGCCGACCTTCACCTGCGCCTTGACGACCGACTTGCCGCCCAGCCGCTCGGTGGCCTCGCGAGCCGCCTCAGGCGTGTCGATGACTTCACCGGCCAGCACCGGTACACCGTGCTTGGCGAAGAGGTCCCTCGCCTGGTACTCGAACAGGTCCACGCGCGTCCGTCCCTTGTCTTTTTTAAAGATTCGCAGTGATTCGCGGTTGTCTGCTATCTGCGTGGGCGTGCCGCGGAGGGCAACGTGACGGCGCTGTCACAAGGAAGGCGCACACGGTGACCGTGGACGCGGCATGTCCGTCCCGCAGGTTATCCCCGCGGGCCGTAGGTCCCTAAATCGCAGATCACACCTGAGCGGTGATACCTGTCACAGATCGCCTCACGGTTGAACTGGAAGTTCGTGCGATTCACCCATTCACACAACGGACCGGGACGGGGCCTTCAGGGTGTCGGCAGGGGCCTCTTCTCCAGTGCCGCGGCCATTACCTCCGGGAACAGGTCGGGGGTGCAGGCGAAGGCCGGCGCGCCGAGCGCCGCGAGCGCGGCGGCGTGCTCGCGGTCGTAGGCCGGGGCTCCCTCGTCGGACAGCGCGAGCAGGGTCACGAACTCGACCCCCGCCCCCTTCATCGCGGCGACCCGCTTGAGCATCTCGTTGCGGATGCCGCCCTCGTAGAGATCGCTGATCAGGACGACGACGGTGTCGGCGGGCCGGGTGATCTTCGACTGGCAGTAGGCGAGGGCGCGGTTGATGTCCGTGCCGCCGCCCAGCTGGGTGCCGAAGAGGACGTCGACCGGGTCGTCGAGCTGATCGGTGAGGTCCACGACGGCGGTGTCGAAGACGACGAGCCGGGTCGCGATCGAGCGCATCGAGGCCAGCACCGCGCCGAAGACGGAGGCGTAGAGGACGGAGGCCGCCATCGAACCCGACTGGTCTATGCAGAGGATCACCTCCTTCTTCACCGATTGCGCCGCACGGCCGTACCCGATCAGCCGCTCGGGGACGACGGTGCGGTACTCGGGCAGGTAGTTCTTGAGGTTGGCCCGGATCGTGCGGTCCCAGTCGATGTCGTGGTGGCGCGGCCGGCTGATCCGCGCGGACCGGTCGAGGGCGCCGGTGAGCGTCGCCCGGGTCCGCGCCGCGAGCTTCTTCTCCAGCTGCTCGACCACCTTGCGGACCACGGCCCGCGCCGTCTCCTTGGTCGTCTCGGGCATCGCCTTGTTCAGCGAGAGCAGCGTGCCCACGAGGTGCACGTCCGGCTCCACCGCCTCCAGCATCTCCGGTTCCAGCAGCAGCGTGGACAGGCCGAGCCGCTCGATCGCGTCGCGCTGCATCACCTGGACCACGGAGCTGGGGAAGTACGTGCGGATGTCCCCGAGCCAGCGCGCCACGTTCGGCGCGGACCCGCCGAGCCCCGCCGACCGCGCCCCCGATCCCTTACGGGACCCCCCGTCGCCCCCGTACAGCGCCCCGAGCGCGGCATCCATCGCCGCGTCCCGCCCGGCGAGCACGCACCCGGTCCCCTCGGCCTCGCCCCCACCGAGCACCATCCGCCACCGCCGCAACCGCTCGCCTCCGGCGGGGTCCGCGGCTCCGTGTCGTACCCGCGCGCCCATGTCCGTACCACCCATCCGTCAGTCCCCCGGCACTCGTCGTGTCCACCTGGCTCTTCCATCCGGCCCCGCTCATCCAGCCCCGCCGCACCACTCCAGCCCCGCCGGCGTTTGAGGCGCGGAGGTCCGGGGGCCGAGCCCCCGGCAGCGGCGCGGCACCTCACCCGGCAAGCAGCATCCGCACCAGCCCCACCACCGCGTCCGCGCGCACGGGATCCAGCTCGGGGCCGAAACCCGCGGGCGCCAAGCCCGGCACGGCAGCCGCGGGACCGCCCGGCCCCCGCCGCACCAGCTCGCCCAGGCTCCGCCTCACCCCCGACTCGTACGCCCCGAAGGTCCTCCGCAGCAGCGGGAGTACATCGGTGAAGGCCCGCTCCGGCACCCCCACCAGCCAGGTGTCGATGAGCCCCAGCAGCCGGTCGTCGTGGACCAGCAGCGTGCCCCCGCCCGAACTCCCGCCCGCGAAGCCCTCGATCCAGCCCGCCGCGTCGGCCGGAGGGGTGGCGGGGGACAGCGCGAGCCCCATCAGCCGCGCCGTCTCCTCGGCCGGCAGCCGTCCGTCGTCGAGGAGCAGCCTGGCCGCCCGGCCGCGTATGACCCCCGGCACGGTGTCCCGGCCGGCCAGCGTCCGCAGCACCGCGGACCAGCGCTCCCGCAGCCCCTCGTCGGTGTCGGCCAGCAGCGCCACCGCTCCGTGCACCCCGTCCACGTGGCCCCGCAGCTCCGCCGCCGCGTCGGCGTCCAGGCCGGCCGCGCAGGCGGGCGGCAGCGCCACGCATATCCGCTCCGCGAGCCCGGCCGCGACCGTGCCCAGCGCCGTCGCGTCCGTGCCGCGCACGTCCCCGTACCGCAGCGAACGGGCCAGCGCGGGCAGGGCCTTGGCGAGCCGCGCCACGTCGGTGTCCAGCGCGGCCCGGTCCGCGAGGGCCCGCAGTACGGCGGGGAGCGCCTCGGACAGTCCGGCCAGCAGGCACCTCTCGGCGAGCGCCGTCACCTCGCCCAGCTCCTCGGCGCCGGCCGCGTCGGCCTCGGCCTTCGCGGTGGCCGCCGCGAGGACGGTGGTGCCCCAGATCCCGGCCTCGGCGACCCGCACCGACAGTTCGGGCTCCCACCGCAGCCGCCAGGTCTCGCGGAAGGTCCCGGTGCTGCCGCGGGAGGCGGCCGGGGTGCCCCATCCGATGCCGAGCAGCCGCAGCCGGTGGAGCAGCAGGGACTTCGCCGCGTCGGTGTCCTTGCGCAGGTCGAGTTCCAGTTCGCGGTCCTGCGCCTCGGCCTTGAGCCGCAGTGAGCGCTGCTGCCGTGTCAGGTCCCGCTGGAGCGGTACGACGGGCGCCGTGTCCGGGACCTCGCCGAGCACGTCGCCGACCACCAGGCGGTCCTCGATCAGCGCGAGCGGTATGTCAGAGCCGTCGCACATCACCGCCCGGACCGCTTCGAGGGTCTCCGTCAGGCCGGGCAGGGGCCGTCCCCGCATCACGGCGAGGGTCTCGGCCAGCCGGACCGCCTCGATGACGTGCGCCGAGGAGACCTGCCGGTCCTCCGCGCGCAGCAGGCCGGCGACCTTGGTCAGCCACCGCTCGACGGGCCGGTCCCTGGCCTCGAAGAGGTGGGCGTACCAGCCGGGCGAGGTGATCCCGGCGCCGTACCCGCCGGCCCGGGCGAGCCGGCGGTGGGTCCACGGCACCCAGGTGGTCTCCACCTTGACCTTCGGCAGACCGCTGAGCAGTGCCTTGTCGGCGGCCACGGTGGTCTTCGCCCGCAGCGCCGGGACGTGCCAGGCCCCGCACACGACGGCGTACGCGTCGCCGAACTCCCGGCGGGCCGCCCGCATCCGCTGCCGCATGTACGCCTCGCGCACCAGGTCGCGGTGGTGGCCGCCGTCGCCGTACGCCTCGCGCAGGGCTCCCATGGCCTCCCCGAGCGCCTCGAACGCGCCGAGCGCCTCCTCCCCCGCGCTCCCGGCGCCGCCGGCGCCCCGGTGTTCGACCACGTCCTCCCACCAGCGTTCGGGATCGTCGTACCCGGCGGTCTCGGCCAGCACCGCGAGGGGGTCCACCCGGACCGCCCCGGGATCGGCCTGGTCGGCGCCCGGCTCCGCCGCCGCCAGCGAGTGCGCGGCCGGCAGGTCCATGAACCGCACCGGTACGCCGGCCCGTTGCGCCCAGCGGATCGCCACCCACTCCGGGGAGAAGTCGGCGAGCGGCCAGAACGCGGCCCGGCCGGGGTCGTCCGCGGCGTGCGCGAGCAGCGCCACGGGCGGCCGCATCCCGGGATCGGCGGCCAGCGCGAGCAGCCCGTCCCCCTCGGGTGGCCCCTCGATCAGCACGGCCGCCGGGCGGGCCGCGTCGAGCGCCGCCCGCACCGCGCGGGCCGAGCCGGGCCCGTGGTGCCGTACGCCCAGCAGCAGCGGGCCCCCTGGGCTCGGGCTCATACCGTCACCTCCCGGCAGGCCCGGTAGAAGTCCTTCCAGCCGTCGCGCTCGCGGACCACGGCCTCCAGGTACTCCTGCCAGACCACCTTGTCGGCGGCCGGGTCGCGGACCACGGCGCCGAGGATGCCGGCGGCCACGTCGGAGGGGCGCAGCACGCCGTCCCCGAAGTGGGCGGCCAGGGCCAGGCCGCCGGTGACGACGGAGATGGCCTCGGCGGTGGACAGGGTGCCGCTGGGCGACTTCACCTTCGTACGGCCGTCGCCGGTGACCCCGTCGCGCAGCTCGCGGAAGACGGTGACGACGCGGCGGATCTCCTCCAGGCCCTCGGGGGCGGCCGGCAGGTCGAGGGCGCGGCCCATCTGGTCGACGCGGCGGGCCACGATGTCGACCTCTGCGTCGGCGGTGGCGGGCAGCGGCAGCGGCAGCACCACGGTGTTGAAGCGGCGGCGCAGCGCGCTGGAGAGCTCGTTGACCCCGCGGTCGCGGTCGTTGGCGGTGGCGATGAGGTTGAAGCCGCGCACGGCCTGCACCTCTTCGCCGAGCTCCGGTATCGGCAGCGTCTTCTCGGACAGGACGGTGATGAGGGTGTCCTGGACGTCGGCCGGGATGCGGGTGAGCTCCTCTACCCGGGCGGTCATGCCCTCGGCCATCGCCCGCATGACGGGGCTGGGGACGAGGGCCTCGCGGCTGGGGCCGTGGGCGAGGAGCCGGGCGTAGTTCCAGCCGTACCGGATGGCCTCCTCGGGGGTGCCGGCGGTGCCCTGGACGAGGAGGGTGGAGTCCCCGCTGACGGCGGCGGCGAGGTGTTCGGAGACCCAGGTCTTGGCGGTGCCGGGCACGCCGAGCAGGAGCAGGGCGCGGTCGGTGGCCAGGGTGGTGACGGCGACCTCGACGATGCGGCGCGGTCCCACGTACTTGGGCGTGATGACCGTGCCGTCGTCGAGCGTGCCGCCTTGCAGGTACGTGGCGACGGCCCATGGGGAGAGCTTCCAGCGGGCCGGACGGGGCCGGTCGTCGGCGGCCGCGAGGGCTTTCAGTTCGTGTGCGAAAGCGTCTTCGGCGTGCGGTCGCAGCGCTTCGGCCGGGCGTTCGTTCTCGGGCGTGGTCATGGTCCCCCTCCAAGGCTCGGCAGCCGCTTCCGACTGCTGCATCCAAGGTGCACCACACCACTGACAACGGGCCCTGCTCATGACGTCGTTGCAGGTCAGAGCGATTGTCAGTGGGGGTCTCTACGGTGGAACACATGACTGAGCAGGGGGTCCGCTGGACAGCGGAACAGGTACTGGCTCTGGCTCCTGACGATGCCTCACGTAAAGCGGGGAGCAGACTCGGAGGGGCGGGTCCGTGGTCGCAGATCGGAGGTTCCGCTTCCGGTTCTGTGTGGGGGTTGTGCAAGGGCAGCGGCAGCAAGCCGTACCGGACGGTCGTGGACCTCGCCGGACCGGCCTACAAGTGCTCCTGCCCCAGTAGGAAGTTCCCGTGCAAGCACGCGCTGGGGCTGCTGCTGCTCTGGTCCGCCGAGGGGGTCGGCGAGCCGGGCGAGGCGCCGGACTGGGCCGCGCAGTGGCTGGCGGACCGGGCGGCCAAGGCCGCGCGTCCCGCCGCCGGGGCGGGCGGCCCGGTGGACGAGGAGGGGGCGCGCAAGCGGGCCGAGCGGCGGGCGGCCCGCGTCGGCGCGGGCGTCACCGAGCTGGAACAGCGGCTGGCCGATCTGGTGCGCGGCGGCCTCGCGGGCCAGGAACAGGCCGGTTACGCGGGGTGGGAGGAGACCGCGGCCCGGATGGTCGACGCGCAGGCACCCGGACTGGCCTCGCGGGTGCGGGAGTTGGGGACGATACCCAGTTGCGGCCCGGGCTGGCCCGCCCGGATGCTGGAGGAGGCGGCGCTGCTGCACCTGCTGGACCGGGCCTGGCTGGGGGTGGCCGGGCTGCCGGAACAGCTGGCGGCGACGGTGCGCAGCCGGGTGGGACTGCCGGCCTCCGGGGAGGCGGAGGCCGTACGGGACCGCTGGCTGGTGCTGGCCCAGTACGACTCGGTGTCACCGGACGGCCGGCTCACCACCCGCCGGATATGGCTGCGCGGACTGCAGGGCGGAAGGCCCGCCCTGGTACTGGACTTCGGACCGCCCGGGCGGTCGCCGGGCCTGTCGCTGCCGGTCGGGCTGGTGCTGGAGGCGGAGGTCCGCTTCCGGCCCGGATCGGCGGGGCTGCGGGCGGACCTCGGGGAGAGACTCTCGGCGGCCGTTCCGTGCGCCGGGGTTCCGGCCGGGGTGAGCACGGGGGCGGCGCTGGAGGCGTACGGGGCGGCGGTGCGGGAGGACCCGTGGCTGGAGTCCTGGCCGGTGGTGCTCGGCCCGGTGATCCCGATACCGGGCGAGCTCGGCTGGCAGCTGGCGGACGCGGAGGGCACCTGCGCCCTGCCGGTGCCCCTCACCGGGGCCGGCAGCCGTTCCCGCTCGGGCCTTTGGCAGCTGGCCGCGTTGTCGGGCGGGGGCCCGGTGACGGTCTTCGGCGAGTGCGGCCACCGCGGCTTCACCCCGCTGACGGCCTGGCAGCCGGACTCTCCCGAGCCGGTCGCCCTGTCCTGAGCGCGGGCTGACAACACCACACACAGCAGGGGGCCTGGGGGGACGTGTGCCGTCACACAGGGGCGGCGGGGAGGGAACGCGTGGGCGCCGGGGAGCGTCGCACGCGGCACGAGGAGGGTGCGGCGGCGCGGGGGCGCCGGCGCTGTGACGACGAGAAGCCGGGGGGCTTGCATGAACGACAACCACGCCAGTTGAGCGCAGTACACGAACGCACGACAGCCCCGGTCCCGCGGAGGGGGCGGGACCGGGGCGCAGGACGCGAAGAAGGACGAGCGGCGAGGGAGGGGCCCGATGAGCAAGGGTGACGAGGGGTACGGGGAGTGGGAGGAGCTGGTCGGCGCCGCGCTGCTGGGCACCGACCGGCGCGGGGGCGGTGGCCCGGCCGGCTCGCCGGAAGCGCTGCTGGACGCGGCGGCCGTGCACGCCGTACGGCGCAGAGCCGGGCTGCGGCCGGCCGCGGCGGGCCCGCATCCGCAGCCCGCGCCCCGCGATCCGCGCCCGGCGCCACCGGAGGCGGCCGGCCGCCGGCTCGCCCAGTTGCTCGCCGGCCGGACGGCCGCGGGCAGCGGCGGCGGACGGCGCGGGGCCGCCCCGGACCTGACGGAGCTGCTGCCCCAGTGGCTGGCCGCGGCCGGCCGGTACGGCTACCGCGCGCCGGCCGCCCTGGTACCGGCGCTCCTGGACGCGGCCCGGGCCCGTACGGACCTGCGTCCGCAGGCATTGGCCCTGGCCGGCACGCGCGGGCTGTGGCTGGCCCGGCTGAATCCGGACTGGCGGTTCGCCCTGCGCGGCGGGGCGGGCGGCACCGGGGACCTGCCCGAGGTGACCGACCCGGCCGGGGTCGAACGGCTGTGGCAGGAGGGGCTGTTCGCGGAGCGGGTGGCGCTGCTCGGCGCCGTACGGGCACACGAGGCGGCGGCCGCGACGCGGCTGCTGGCGACGACCTGGGCCACCGAACGGGCCGAGGACCGGCTGATGTTCCTCGATTCGCTGCGCGTGGGGCTGTGGGAGGGGGACGAGGCGTTCCTGGAGGCGGCCCTGGGCGACCGCAGCCGCAACGTCCGCGCGACGGCCGCCGAACTGCTGTCGGCGCTGCCGCGATCGGCCCTGGCCGGCCGGATGGCGGAGCGCGCCCTGGCCTGTGTGGGCCCGGAGGGAGTGACCCCGCCGGCCGAGTGCGATGCGGGCATGCTCCGCGACGGGGTGGTCAAGCGGCCGCCCGCCGGACGCGGGGAGCGGGCCTGGTGGCTCGGCCAGATCGTGGAGGCGGCGCCGCTGTCGTGCTGGCGGGAGCGGTTCGGGGGGCTCGGCCCGGCGGAGATCGTGGCGCTGCCGTCGGCCGAGGGCGAGGGATGGACGGAGGAACTGCACGCGGCGTGGTGCCGGGCGGCGGTGCGTCAGCGCGACGCGGCGTGGTCGCGGGCCCTGCTCGGCCCGCCGTCCGCATCGCCCGCCGCGGGTCCGGGCACGGCTTCGCTCGCGGAGCGGGCCAAGCTGCTGGAGACCCTGCCGGATGCGGAGCGGGCGGAGTGGGTCGCCGAGTTCATACGGGCCCACGGGCTGTCGGAGGCGTTCCAGCTGCTCGGGGTGTGCGTCGTGCCGTGGGCGGGGGCGCTCGGCCGGGCGGTGGTGGACGCGCTGGACATGGCCCGCGAGGCCGGCAGCTATCCGTGGAGCTTCAGCGGGGTGATGGGCCTGGCCGAACGCTGCCTCGATCCTGCGGAGGCCGGCCGGCTGGAGGCCCTGACCGCGGCCACGGAGGAGCCGCCGGACGCGGCTCCCGGCGCGGCCGCGTACTGGGCCGAGGCCTTTCAGCGGCTGGTGGCCACGCTTCGGCTGCGCGCGGCCATGCTTTCCGAGCTGGCGCCGGCCGCCTGATCCCTCCCCGGGGGGCGGGCTGGGCGGTCCGGTGCGGCTCAACGACCTGGCGCTCCGCCCCAGACCCTCCCCCAGACTCCGTCCGGGGGGACCCCCGCCTCACACGCCGGCGGGGCTGTCAGGTGCGGACGTTCGCTCGGACCCAGTCCACGATGGACGTCGTCGTCGCGCCCGGGGTGAAGATCTCGGCCACGCCCTTTTCCTTGAGGGGGGCGATGTCGTCCTCCGGGATGATGCCGCCGCCGAAGACCTTGATGTCCTCCGCGTCGCGCTCCTTGAGCAGTTCCAGCACGCGCGCGAACAGCGTGTTGTGGGCGCCGGAGAGGATCGAGAGGCCGATCGCGTCGGCGTCCTCCTGAATGGCGGTGTCCACGATCTGCTCGGGGGTCTGGTGGAGGCCGGTGTAGATGACCTCCATGCCCGCGTCCCGCAGCGCCCGCGCGATCACCTTGGCCCCGCGGTCGTGGCCGTCGAGACCCGGCTTGGCCACCACCACACGGATCGGACCGGTCACACCCATCGCACTGCCTCCCGAGTGAACGAACGTTAAGTACAGCATCGCGCACGCCACCGTTTCGCGGTCAATCACGAGGGGGAAATCACACGTGGGACGGCATTGCGCCACCGCGCCGACAGCCGCACGGCACGGTGGCGCAAGAGCCCCGGGTCCCAAGAGGCTCAGGGGAGGCCGTCGATGGGGCTGCACATACCCGCGTCCATACCCACGTCCGGTGCCGCCCTGCGGGCCGGCGCGCTCGAGGTGGTGGTGCTCGGCGGGCACCTCCTCCTCTATCCGACCGGAGTGTGCCAGGAAAAGCTCACCGCCGCCGCGCCCGCGACACGCCCGCCCCTCCTCCTCCTCCACGGATTCACCGACAACCGGTCCGTCTTCGTGCTCCTGCGCCGCGCCCTCGGGGCGGGCGGCCTGCGGCACGTGGAGGCGTACAACTACTCGCCCTTCACCCTCGACCTGCGCGTCACCGCCCGCCATCTCGCCCGTCGTGTCGAGGAACTGTGCGAGCGCACCGGGCAGGAGCGGGTGGACCTGGTCGGGCACAGCCTGGGTGGCCTGGTCGGCCGGTACTACGTGCAGCGCCTCGGCGGCGACACCCGGGTCCGGACCCTCGTCACCCTCGGCACCCCGCACTCCGGCACGCGGGTCGCACCCTTCATGGACGCGCACCCGCTGGTGCGGCAGATGCGCCCGGACTCCGAGGTGCTGGCCGAACTCGCCGCGCCCGCGCCAGGATGCGCCACCCGGTGCGTGGCGTTCTGGAGCGAGTTGGACGCGCTGATGACTCCCGTCGGGACCGCGCGGATCGAGCATCCGGATCTGCTCGTGGAGAACGTGCAGGTCACCGGGATCGGGCACCTCGCGCTGCCCGCGCACCCCGCCGTCATCGCGGCGGTCCGGCGCATCCTCGACGGGCCCGGTCTGGCCGCCGTCGCGGACTCGGAGGCCGCTTCCGTCGCCTAGCCGCCGCGCGACCTCCAGTCGAACGAATTTCGAACTCAAGGCCAAGGGTGCGTCTTTCGGCGACCGAAAGGCGGCTGAATGCCCGGTTCCGGCAATCCCGAGACCCGGCGAAGATTGTCGTTGCGAGTAACCGACGGGTACAGTCACGCCACTGCTCTCCTCCGGTGAACCACGCGTTCCCGGCCACCCAGGCCCCACTGCCGAGGCGAAAGAGAAGTTGGTGAACGACCGCCCCTCGTCGGGCCAGTACCCGGATGCCGGGTATGACGGCCTTACCACCACCACTTTCGCTGGTGACTCGACCTACGTTTCCTATGAAACGCAGGGCCAGGGGGTCAATTACGCCGCCTACGGCTCCTACGAGACCGGCGCGTACGACACCACCGCGTGGACCTCGCAGGACCCTTACCTGTCCACGATCCCGACCCAGGCCGCACCCGAGGACACCACCGGGACCTGGGACGCGAGCGCCTGGAACACGCAAGGCGCGGACCACTCCGGCTACACCGAGTACCAGCCGACCTCCTTCGGCTACGACGCCTCCGGCGAGCAGACCGGACACTGGGCGATGCCGGGCTACGGCACCACCGGCACCGAGACCGGCGCCTACGACGCCACCGCCTGGAACACCGTCGCGGAGACCCCGGCGCAGCCCGAGGCCGCGTACCCGTACGGATACGAGTACCAGCCCGCGCAGCAGCGGCCGCAGCAGCAGCAGCCGCAGGCACAGGAGTACGCGTACGGGACGACCTCCGTCGGCTACGACGCCGGGACCCAGGCCGGAAACGACGCGTACGCCGACGGCTACAGCCAGACCGCGGTCTTCGATGTGCTCTCCGACGCGAGCGCCGAGGCGCCCGAGGCGTCCCCGGCGTCCGAGGTCCACGAGCTGCCCGAGGTCCACGAACTCCACGCCGCGCACGAGGTCCACGACCTCCCCACGCAGGCCATGCCCGTGACCGCCGCTCCGCGCGCCGCGCGCCGGACCGCAGCCAAGGGCAACGCCAAGGCCGCCGGCAACAGCCGTCGCCGCACTCCGGCGAAGCGTTCCGCCCTGCTGACCGTGGCCGTGCCCTCCGCGTGCGTGATGGGCGTCGCGGGCGTGGCGGCCGCCTCCGTCGGCGGGCTCACCGACACGGACAAGCCCGCCCAGGACACCACCACGATGGCCGCGCCCGACCCGGCCTCGGTGAAGCCCGTCGCGGCGAACACCAAGCTCGACACCCAACTGGTCGCGCTCAGCGCCGACGCGGGCGATTTCGCGGACCGCGCGAGCCGCACGCAGGAGCGCATCGACCTGCGCGAACGCCAGGAAGAGGAAAAGAAGAAGAAGGCGGAGGAGGCAGCGGCCAAGGAGGCCGCCCGTCCCAAGTTCGCCATCCCCGTCACGCAGCAGGGCCTGAGCGCCAACTTCGGCCAGGCCGGCGGCATGTGGATGTCCGTGCACACCGGCATCGACTTCCCGGTTTCCTACGGAACCCCGGTCATGGCCGCCACCGACGGCACCGTGCGCACCCAGTACAACAGCGCCTACGGGAACATGGCCATAGTGACCGCGCCCGACGGCACCGAGACCTGGTACTGCCACCTCAGCTCCACCAAGATCCGCGGCGGCAAGGTCAAGGCGGGCGACGTCATCGCCTACTCCGGCAACTCGGGCAACTCCACCGGCCCGCACCTCCACTTCGAGGTCCGTCCCGGTGGCGGCTCCGCGATCGACCCGCTGGCGTGGCAAGGCGGAGGGCCGAGGCTCGTACTGGACGTACCTGCCCGGTCCGACAACGCGGCGAGGTGCCGTGCCGGGCGTCGCGCCCCGGTGAACCTTTCCGGTCACAGCACTAGAGCTTCTGCACCGGCGCGTAACGCAGCAGCAGCCGCTTGGGCTTGTCGTCCCCGAAGTCGATGGTGGCCTGCGCGTCCGCGCCCGCTCCCTTGACCTCCATGACGGTGCCGAGCCCGAACTGGTCGTGCGTGACCCGGTCCCCGACCACCAGGGCGATGACCGGCTTGTCCGCGGCCCGCCGCGTCGCGAACCCGGACGGGCCCGACTTCGTACGCGACGAGGACAGGAACGCCTCGGGCGAGGTGCCGAAGGTCGCCTTCCCCGAAGCGGAGGACCCGTAGCCGGAGCTCCGCATCGGTCCCGCCGGCTTCTGCGTGGCACCCGTCCGCTTCCACTGGAGGTACTCGGCCGGGATCTCCTCGAGGAACCGCGACGGCGGGTTGTACGAGGGGGTGCCCCAGGCGCTGCGCATGCTGGACCGCGTCAGGTACAACCGCTCGCGGGCCCGCGTGATGCCGACGTAGGCGAGGCGGCGCTCCTCCTCCAGCTCCTTGGTCTGGCCCAGCGCGCGCATGTGCGGGAAGACCCCGTCCTCCATGCCGGTCAGGAAGACCACCGGGAACTCCAGGCCCTTGGCGGTGTGCAGGGTCATCAGCGTGATGACGCCGGTGCCCTCGGTGTCCTCGTCGGGGATCTGGTCGGAGTCGGCGACGAGCGCGACCTGCTCCAGGAACTCGGCCAGGGTGCCGGATCCGGGAGCCGGGGCTCCGGTCTCGGCCGCCTCGGCCGCCGCGGCCTCCCGCGCCTGCTCGAACTCCAGCGCCACCGCCGCCAGCTCCTGGAGGTTCTCGATCCGCGTCTCGTCCTGCGGGTCGGTCGACGCCTGCAGCTCGGCGAGGTAGCCGGTCCGTTCCAGGACCGCTTCCAGGACCACCGCCGGGCCCGCGCCCGAGTCGACGATCGTGCGGAGCTCCTCCATCAGCACGTTGAACCGCTTCACCGCGTTCGTCGAGCGGGCGGCCATGCCGAAGGCCTCGTCCACGCGCCGCAGCGCCTGCGGGAAGGTGATCTTCTCGCGCATCGCGAGGGCGTCGATCATCGCCTCGGCGCGCTCGCCGATGCCGCGCTTGGGCGTGTTCAGGATCCGGCGGAGCGGGACGTTGTCCTCCGGGTTGGCGAGGACGCGCAGGTACGCGAGGACGTCGCGGACCTCCTTGCGCTCGTAGAAGCGGACGCCGCCGACGACCTTGTAGGGCAGTCCGACCCGGATGAAGATCTCCTCGAACACGCGTGACTGCGCGTTGGTCCGGTAGAAGATCGCGACGTCGCCCGCCTTGGCGTCGCCCGCGTCCGTCAGCCGGTCGATCTCGTCGGCGACGAACTGCGCCTCGTCGTGCTCGGTGTCCGCGACGTAGCCGGTGATGACGGCGCCGGTGCCGGCCTCGGTCCACAGGTTCTTGGCGCGGCGGTTCTCGTTGCGCTCGATGACCGCGTTGGCGGCGGAGAGGATCGTCTGCGTGGAGCGGTAGTTCTGCTCCAGCAGGATCGTCGTCGCGTCCTTGTAGTCCTCTTCGAACTGGAGGATGTTGCGGATGGTCGCGCCGCGGAAGGCGTAGATCGACTGGTCGGCGTCACCCACGACGCACAGTTCGGCCGGCGGCAGGTCCGGGTAGCCGGTGCCGACCAGCTCGCGCACGAGCGTGTACTGGGCGTGGTTGGTGTCCTGGTACTCGTCCACCAGGACGTGTCGGAAGCGGCGCCGGTAGTGCTCGGCGACGTCGGGGAACGCCTGGAGCAGGTGCACCGTGGTCATGATGATGTCGTCGAAGTCGAGCGCGTTCGCCTCGCGCAGCCGCCCCTGGTACATCGCGTACGCCTGGGCGAGGGTCTTCTCGAACCCGTCGACGGCCTGGTCGGCGAAGGCCTCCTCGTCGATCAGCTCGTTCTTCAGGTTCGAGATCTTGGCGTTGAAGGACTTCGGCGGGAACTTCTTCGGGTCCAGGTCCAGGTCGCGGCAGACGAGCGCCATCAGGCGCTTCGAGTCGGCCGCGTCGTAGATGGAGAACGAGGAGGTGAAGCCGAGCCGCTTGGACTCGCGGCGCAGGATGCGGACGCACGCGCTGTGGAAGGTGGAGACCCACATGGCGCCCGCGCGCGGGCCGACCAGGCTCTCGACGCGCTCCTTCATCTCGCCGGCGGCCTTGTTGGTGAAGGTGATCGCCAGGATCTGGCCGGGGTGGACGTTCCGCGCGGACAGCAGGTGTCCGATGCGGTGGGTCAGCACCCGGGTCTTGCCGGAGCCGGCGCCGGCCACGATGAGCAGCGGGGAGCCCGCGTGCACCACGGCCGCGGCCTGCTGCTCGTTCAGCCCGTGCAGGAGCGTCGCCGGGTCGATGACGGGCCTGGGGGCGCCGTCCCGGTAGTACGCGTCCCTGCTCATGGGCACGTCGAAGCGCCCGCCGAAGAGATCGTCCGCGCCCGGTTCCGGGGCGCCGTGGTCCTCGGGCGGCGGCGGGACCTCGTCGGAGGGGGTGAGGTCCGCCAGGAAACTGTCGTCAAAGAGGCTGCTCATCGCATTCCGAGTCTAGGGGGCGGGACCGACAGGCCAGGACGAGTTCCAGCAGACCGGGGAAGCACTCGTCCAGATCGTCGCGGCGCAGTGCGAGGTAGAGCTTGCGGCCGCGGGGCCGCTGGCAGATCACTCCGCTCTCGCGCAGCGCCTTGAGGTGGTGCGTGACGCTCGATCTGGGCAGGTCGGGCACGACCTCGCCGCAGAACGCCTCCTCGCCGGAGGCCAGCTTGCGGACGATCTCCAGGCGCACGGGATGCCCGAGCGCGGCCAGCACCTCGACCAGCTCGATGCGGTCGGCGGCGGGGTGGGTCAGGTCAGCAGCGGCAGCCATGCCCCCACTGTACGCAGATCTCGTACGGACATTGTCAGACCGTTCGAAGATCTCGTACAGTTCCGATCGACCGTACGGGATTTCCGTACGGCTACTCCCCCGTGACCGCCCCGCTGCTTCGACGGCAGCGGCCACTACCTCCCGGAGGAGCGGCCGGAGGCCGTGACCGAGGAGCTGGTCCGCTTCCTGGGCTGATCGGACCGCCCCGTACGCTCGTCCGCATGGACGTACTCATCAATGTCTTCGTCGGCCTGCACATCATCGGGATCGCGTCGCTGCTCGGCGGTTTCCTGACCCAGATGAAGGCGATGAGCGCGGGCACCGCCCGCTTCACGCCGGCCATGCTGCACGGCGCGCTCACCATGCTCGTGACGGGCGTACTGCTGGTCGGCTTCAACGAGATGGACGGCACGCCGGTCAACAACGTCAAGGTCGGTGTGAAGCTCGCGATCCTCTTCGTGATCCTCGCCCTCGTCTACGTCAAGCGCGACGAGGAGAAGGTCGAGAAGGCGATGTTCGGCGCGGTCGGCGGACTGACCATGATCAATATTTTTATCGCCGTCCTCTGGCACTGACGGCTATCGATCCGCCACATCCGATCAGTTCGGATCATCTCGACATCGGCCCGTTACTTTCAGGTTTAGCGTCCTCCCCCAAGACCCAGCGTCAGCGACAGGGAAAAGGACGTGAGGCCCCCGTGGCCAGTCATCGAAAGCCCAGGCAGCGCCCGCTCTCCGGCGGCACGGCACGGACGGCCGCCGCCACCCTCGCCCTCGCGGGCGCTGCCACCGCCACCGCCTTCGAAGGCACCTCCCAGGCCGATCCCCGGCCCACCCCCTCCCAGGTCAAGTCGGAGGTGGACCGGCTCTACGAGGAGGCCGAGGCGGCGACCGAGCAGTACAACGGGGCGAAGGAGAAGGCCGACGAGGCCGAGCGCGCGCTGACCGGCCTGCGCGAGGAGACCGCACGCAAGGCCGACCAGCTCAACACCGCCCGCAGCGCGCTCGGCACGCTCGCGGCCTCCCAGTACCGCAGCGGGTCCCTGGGCACCGCCGTACAGCTCGCGCTGGCGGCCGACCCGCAGGAGTACCTCTCCCAGGCCTCCTTCATCACCCGCGCCGGGGACCGCAACGCCGCCGGGATCACCACCGTGCGCCGCCGCCTCGACGAGGTCGGGAAGCTCCGGGAGCAGGCCGCGGGACAGCTCGCCGACCTCCGCGCCAAGCAGGACGAACTCTCCGCGCACAAGGCCGTGATCGAGGACAAGCTCACCGCCGCCAAGCGCCTGCTGGCCAAGCTCACCGCCGAGGAGCGCGCCGCCTACGAGGCCGAGACGCCCGCTGCCTCGCCCGCCGCCTCGCCCGCCGCCCCGAAGAGCAGCACCCCGCCGCCCGGGGGGCACCTCCCGGCGGTAGCCGGGGAAGGTTCCCGCGCGGCCCGCGCCGTGGCCTTCGCGTACGGGGCGATCGGGAAGCCGTACGTCTGGGGCGCGACGGGCCCGGGGTCCTTCGACTGCTCGGGCCTGACCCAGGCGGCCTGGCGCTCGGCCGGGGTCTCCCTGCCCCGCACCACCTACACCCAGATCAACGCCGGCCGACGCGTGTCCCGCGACCAGCTGGCCCCCGGCGACCTGGTGTTCTTCTACTCCGGGGTGACCCACGTCGGCCTCTACATCGGCAACGGCCAGATGATCCACGCCCCGCGCCCCGGGTCGACGGTCCGCCTGGCACCGGTCGACTCGATGCCCTGGGCCGGTGCCTCCCGCCCGGCGTGACCGCATCGGGCCCGGCGCGGCCTACGGCGCCTTGACGATGCCGCTCAGCCAGCCGAACGTCTGCGGCAGCTGCTTGGACCACGATTCGAGGTTGTGGCCGCCGACCACCTTCTCCGCGTGCACCGCGGTCGGCTTCTGCGCGAGGCCCTTCAGGTCCATGCCGGACAGGTAGCCGTCCTGCTCGGCCCCCGACATCCACAGCGACACCGCCGGCGGCGTGGGCGCGGCCTTGAGCAGGTTCTTCAGGTTGTGCGTGGTGCGCAGCTGCGGGTCTTGTGCGACCAGTGAGGAGGGTTCCTGGCCGGGGTCGTTGTAGCCGGACAGGGAGACGGCCGCGCTGTAGCGGTCGGGGTGCAGGATCGCCAGCTTGGCGGCGCAGTAGGCGCCGGCCGAGTAGCCCGCCACGCCCCAGGTGCGGGCCTCCTCCGAGGCTCGGAAGTTGTCGACGACCATCTTGCGGACGTCGACGCTGAACCAGCTGTCCGCGTTGACCTTGCCGGGGATGTTCGCGCAGCCTGTGTCGCCGTTGCCGACGAGCATGGCGCGCGGCGAGACCAGGATGAACGGCTGCACCTTGCCGCTCTTCATCAGCGGCTCCAGCACCTCGTGCGCCTTGAGCCCCTGGAACCAGGACTTGCCCGTCCCCGGTATGCCCGGGATCAGCTCGACCACCGGGAACTTCTTGTCCTTGTAGGCCGGGTCGTCGTACTGCGGCGGCAGCCACACCATGACGTCGCCCTTGACCCCGGATATCCTGCCGTCGAGCTCGGTCTTCCGGACCCGGCCGCCGAGGCCCTCGACGGGCTGGAACTGCTGCTTGACCTTCGGGGCCTCTTCGACCTTCTTCCCGCCGAGCCCGTCCGGGCCGAGGTCGGGGGCTGCGGTGACGTACTTCCCGGTGCCGAACAGGTCGCCCCAGGACGCGTAGAAGTGTTCGGCCCTGTTGACCGCGACGAACACCACCGCGACGGCGGTGACCTGCGCGAACACCATCATCAGCGCGCGTACGGCGGTGCGCATGACGGCGGGCCCGCGCACCTTGCTCCACACGGCCAGCGGCAGGACGACGGCGATCGCGGTCAGCGCGATCACGGTCACGAAGAAGGGGGTCCCCGTCAAGCTCATCACGCCACCGTAGAGGGCGGCGCGACCTGCCCCGGTTGCCCGTCCGACCTGCGGTGTGGGTCACACCCGCAGGTCAGAGCGGGCGGTACGTCACACCAGGCGGCGGGCCGTCGCCCAGCGGGTCAGCTCGTGGCGGTTGGACAGCTGGAGCTTCCGGAGCACGGCCGAGACGTGCGATTCCACCGTCTTCACCGAGATGAAGAGCTGCTTGGCGATCTCCTTGTACGCGTACCCGCGCGCGATCAGCCGCAGCACCTCGCGCTCGCGCTGGGTGAGCCGGTCCAGGTCCTCGTCCACCGGCGGCGCGTCCGTCGACGCGAAGGCGTCGAGCACGAAGCCCGCCAGCCGCGGCGAGAACACCGCGTCCCCGTCCTGCACGCGGAAGATCGAGTCCACCAGGTCGGTGCCGGTGATGGTCTTGGTGACGTAGCCGCGCGCGCCGCCCCGGATCACCCCGATGACGTCCTCGGCCGCGTCGGACACCGACAGCGCGAGGAACCGCACCGGGTTCTCGGCCGCCGCCATCAGCGGGGCGCAGCGGCGCAGCACCTCGACCCCGCCGCCGCCGGGCAGGTGCACGTCGAGCAGGACCACCTCGGGCCGGGTGGCGGTGATGACGGTGACGGCCTGGTCGACGTCGGCGGCCTCGCCGACGACCTCGACCCCGGTCCGCGCGGTCTCGCCGATCTCGGCCTGCACTCCGGTGCGGAACATCCGGTGGTCGTCGACGAGGACCACCCGGACCCTCCTGGTCTCCGTCACAGCGCTGTCCTCGGTCATCCTGCGTTCGCCGCCCTCTCCATCTCCAGCTCGACTTCCGTGCCGCCGTCGGGCGCGGACCGCAGCCGTGCGGTCCCGCCGTTGCGCTGCATCCGGCCGATGATCGATTCTCGTACGCCCATGCGGTCGTCCGGTACCGCGTCGATGTCGAAGCCCGGCCCCCGGTCCCGTACGGACACGAAGACGGTCCGCCCCTCCACCTCCGCGTACACCTGCACGGGCCCGCCCTCGCCACCGTACTTGGCGGCGTTGACCATCGCCTCGCGCGCGGCCTGGACCTGTGCCGCCAGCCTCTCGTCGAGCGGGCAGTCGCCGACGACGACGACCTCGATGGGGACGCCGTGGTGGTCCTCCACCTCGGCGGCGGTCTTCTTCACGGCGTCCGCCAGGGTGGCGGGCTCCTCCCCCTCCTCCTTGCCGGTGCCCTCGGGCTTGTACAGCCAGTTCCGCAGCTCCCGTTCCTGCGCCCGCGCGAGCCGGCGCACCTCGCCGACGTCCTCCGCGTTGCGCTGGATCAGGGTGAGGGTGTGCAGCACCGAGTCGTGCACGTGCGCGGCGACCTCGGCGCGCTCCTGGGCGCGGATGCGCATCAGGCGTTCCTCGGAGAGGTCCTGGGTCATCCGGATCAGCCAGGGTCCGGCGAGCAGGGCGACGCCGACGAGGACGGCGAGGGTGGCGGTGAGGACGTTGCCGAGCTGCGCGGCGGAGCCCCGTACGACGAGGAAGACGGTCAGGCCCACACCGACGAGGGCGACTCCGGCGAGGGCGCGGGCCACCTGGAACAGGCGCCCGTGCCGCCCGGCGGCCGTGGTCCAGTGGGCGCGGCGGGCGTTGTCGGCCTGCCGCCATACGAGGACCACACCGGCCCCGACGAGCAGCGTCGGCCACACGTACCGGCCGGAGGCGCCGCCGACCTGGACCTTCGAGATGAAGATGCCCGCGCCGACGGACAGGGCGATCAGCGCGGCGATCTGCCCGCGGTCGGGCTTGCGCAGGCGGCGGCTGCCGTCGGAGAGCGTCTCGAAGAAGGAGCGGTGCCCGCTGCGGCCGCCGACGCCGAGCGGCACGAAGACCCAGAACGCGGCGTACAGGAGCACGCCCAGCCCGTCGCCCCACATGAACAGGCCGAGGAACGCGAGCCGGACCCAGATCACGGGCAGCCCGAGGTGCCCCGCGAGACCGCGCGCGACGCCGCCGAGCATCCGGCCGTCCGCGCTGCGGTAGAGCTTGCGCTGCGGTGGTTCGTCGACGTCCGGTGCGTGCGGGGTACGGGGAGCGGCGGCTACGGGCATGTCACCAAGGGTCACACGCGCGGCCGCGGCCCGGCATCAGGGCATCCCCCCACTTCTCCACGGGGGATATCAGGGTTGCGCCAGGGTAGGGCCCGGTGCCGGGCGCCACCGCGGCCCGTCACCATGGACCCATGACCGAAGTACACGAAGCCCCGGCGGCGGACGCCGGGGGTCCCCCGGCAGCCGACGCCCGGCCGCCCCTGCGCCGCAGCAAGCGCGACAAGGTCCTCGCGGGCGTGTGCGGCGGCCTGGGCCGGTACTTCGACCTGGACCCGGTGGTCTTCCGCATCGTCCTCGGTGTCCTCGCGGTCACCGGCGGCGTCGGCCTGATCTTCTACGGCTTCGCGTGGCTGCTGCTCCCCCAGGAGGGAGAGGAGGACAGCGAGGCGAAGAAGCTGCTGACCGGCCGGGTCGAAGGCGCCACGCTGGCCGCGGTGTTCGCGGCCCTGGTGGGCTGCGCGCTGTTCCTGTCGATGCTGGACAACGGCGGGCTGGCGGTCTTCTCGGTGCTGGCCGCCCTCGCCCTGGGCGGGGCGGCGTATTGGTCGCAGCGGCACCGGCACACCTTCCCGCCGAAGGCGGAGGACGCGGCGGGCCACCGCCCGCCGACCCCCGAGACCCAGGCCCCGCCGGCGCCCGGCGGACCCTCCTGGTGGCGGGACCCGCTCGTCAAGGACGGCACCACCGGCCCCGTCGGGTCGACCGGCTACCTGTGGGGACCGGACGACGACGCGGTCGCCGGCGCACCGGGCCCGATCGCCGCGGCGGTCCCCAAAGCGGTCCCGACGGCGCCCCGCCCGCGCGGCGGGATCGGCGGCCGGGTGTTCGTACTGGCCCTGCTGGCCGGGATCGTCTCCACCGCCTCGGTGTGGGAGGGCAGCACCCTCGGCCACGCCCTGCAGATCGGCCTCGCCGGCGCGCTGGCCGTCTTCGGCCTGGGCCTCGCCGTCAGCTCGGTCAAGGGCCGCACCGGCTTCGGCACCATCCTGCTCGCGGTCGTCACCGCCGGGCTCCTCGCCGTGGCCTCGGCGCTCCCGAGCGAGATCGGCACCGACTGGCGGCGGACCGAATGGCGGCCCGCCGCGGTGGCCGACGTACGGCCGTCGTACGAGGCGGGCACCGGGCTCGCCGTCCTGGACCTGAGCCGCCTGGACGTGCCGAAGGGCGCGACCGTCCCGGTGCGTGCCTCGCTCGACGCGGGTCAGCTCAAGGTGATCCTGCCGCGCGAGGTGACGGCCGAGGCCGACGTCTCGGTCCGCCTGGGCGACATCCACATGCCCGGGGAGACGAGCCGGGACGTACGGATCCGCAGCGGCGGCGAACACCGGCGGGCGACGCTGGCGCCGGCCGCCGGCACCGAAGCCGGCGGAACGATCGAGCTGCACCTGAACACGGGTGTGGGACAGGTGGAGGTGGCCCGTGCGGCGTCATGAGTTCCAGCCCGGACGGCTCCTCGCGGGGCTGGTCCTCGTCGCGGCGGGCGTGCTGTACCTGCTCGACGCGACCGGCGAGGCCGACCTGCCGTGGTTCCTCGTCATCCCGATGACCTTGGGCGGTCTCTCGTTCGCCGCCCTGGTCGGGATGGTGACCTACGCCGTACGCCGGGACAGGCGCGACCGGATCACGGAGTCCAGCGACAGGTAGGGGGCTCCGGCGAGGATCAGCGGGATCCAGGCCATCAGGTAGATGAGGTCGTTGCCGTAGTAGTACGGGGTCACCGCCCACGACACCGTGAGCCACAGGCTGAGCGCGATCAGCGCCCCGCCGAGGGCCGCGACACGGGTCAGCAGTCCGACCAGGGTTCCGAGGCCCACCAGGATCTCCCCGATGGCCAGGGCCACGGCGAAGCCGACGGGGGAGTTCAGCGACAGGTCCACCAGGGCGGGGACCGCGGAGGTGTCGCGCACCCCGCGCATCAGGTCGCCGATGGATCCGTCACCGCTGGCGGAGAGGAACGCGGAGTCGGTCAGTTTGTCCAGCCCCGCGTATACGAAGGTCACGCCCAGGAAGATCCGCAGGGGCAGCAGCGCGTGCCGGGACGCCAGCTCGCGCAGGCCCACCGCGTCACGAGGGGCTTCGGCTTCAAGAACATCGGTTCGAGTCACGGGACATGTGTACCCCGATCACTCGGCAACGTCGATGGTGCAGCGGTTGGATTCCACTCCGGCGGCCGTGACCACCTGGATCTCGATGCGGCCCGGTTCCACTTCCGCCGGGACCGGCACCGTCAGCACGGTGTCGGAGGGGTTCGTGAACCCGCCCGGCACCGGGACCAGCGGCACGTGCACGTGCACCGCCCCGATCCGCACCACCAGCCGGGCCAGCATCTCCGGCGTCTGCGCCCCGGGCGGCACGAAGCCCACGCCCCGGATCTCGATGTCGTCCCCGGGGCGGACGGCCGCGTCCAGGTCCCCGGGCTCCCGTCTGCGCACCACCGACAGCACGAGCGGGCGGGTGCCCTCCGCGTACTTCGCCGCCAGGTACACCGCCGCCGACAGCGCCACCAGCAGGGCCAGGGCCCAGGGCAGCTGCGGCAGCCGGTCCGGGAAGCGGGCCAGCGACGCCGCCGCGTACGCCAGCACCACCGTCGAGACGAGCACGTACTGCGCGTCCGGGAAGCTCCCGCGGCCCGCGTCGTCCGTCAGCAGGTCCACTCCGCGCGGCCTGTCCGCCGGCAGCTTCTGCAGCCGCTGCCCCATGATCCGTACGGACACCACCCGGCGTACGAGCACCGCCACCCCCGAGGTCAGCGAGACCACCGCCAGCAGCGGCAGCGCCCGGTCCAGTGCGAGGCCCGCGTACAGCGCCTGCCGCTCGGGGCCGGGCACCGAGGCGGCCAGCCGCAGCGCGGGCAGCAGCGTGGCGAACGCCGTCAGCACCACCCAGGCGCCGGGCACCGCCTTGGAGGTGGAGAGCCGGTTGTCCTCACCGACCAGCGGGGCCAGCAGCCCGCCGCGCACCGACTGGGCGCGGGCGGCGACCGTGAGCAGCACGGCCAGCACCACGGCCGCCAGCAGCCCGGCGGTGCGCGCCGGGGACCAGCCGGTGCCGAGCGCGGCGGCGACCTGGACCAGCAGCAGCACCCCGGCGGCGATCCACACGGCGAGGACGGCCCGCCGCGAGAACAGGTACAGCCAGGAGTTCCCGGCCTCCCGGCCCCGGTCGGCGACGGTACGGGCCGACAGGGTCAGCTCGTCGGAGACCCACTGGCGGGAGGCGCCAAGCGAGTGGGCCACGGCGGCGGGCACGCCCAGCCCGGAGGCGAACTCGTCGCGCTTCTCCAAGAACGCGACGACGGCGCGGCGGTGGCCCTCACGTGCGCACTCCTCGCAGGTGCAGGCCGTGGTATGGGTACCTCTGGACATCTCTTGGACAGCCACGGACGTGCCGCCTCTCTGAACTACGGTGCAATGCCAGCGAATTGTGCACCACTGCGGCAGTGCTCCGGATTGCGCACGATGTCAGAGCAGGTGATTAACGGTTCATGATGTTGACGCCACCGGCGTGTCCCCCTCGCGGAGCAGCGGCTGACAGCTCACCCACGCGGCCAGATCGGACCCGAACCGCCCACGGGTGGCGACCGCGGCCCGGTGGTCGATCAGCACCGGCTTCCCGGCCCCCCGCGCGATCAGCTGCACCTGCGCCGCCCGCTCCGCCGCGATGAACCACCACGTGGCGGCGTCCACCGAGTCCCCCACCGTCAGCACCCCGCGGTTGCGCAGGATCAGCGCCTTGTACGGGCCCAGCGCGAGCGCGATCCGGCCGGCCGACTCGGTCCCCGCGTACTCGTCCAGCAGCGCGTGGTCCTCGTAGAAGGCACAGGCCTCCTCGGTGATCGGGGCCAGCAGCTCGCCCAGCGCCGCCAGGGCGCGGCCGTACGGGGCCTGCGCGCGGACCACGGACACCACCTCGGGGCGCTCCCGGTGGACCGCCGCGTGCACGGCGAAGGCCAGCTCGTTGACCCGGCGCTCCCCGCGGACCACCCGCCCGTCCCCGTCCACCAGCAGCAGGTCGCCGGCGGTGAGCGCGGCGAAGGGCAGCCCGAAGGGGTTCACCCAGTAGCAGTCCTCGAACTCCGGGTCCCGCGCGGTGACCTGCCCGGCCACCCCGTCCTCGTACCCCAGCCGGCCCAGCAGCCGCAGCGCCCCGGCGAGCCGCTCCTTGCGGTGGGCGCGCGCCGCCTCGACGGTGTCGTGCACGGGCGGCATCTCGAAACCGAGCCGCTCCACGGGCACGGGTACGGGCCGGTCCGGCATGGGGCCCTCCTTTACGGTCGCTGCGTTCGCCCACGGTCGTCCTCGGGTCGCGGCGCAAAGTACCGGCGCCCCCGCGAACTGGCCATACATACGACGAAGCCGCCGCTCCGGAGGGGAGCGGCGGCTTCGTTTCGTGCGGTGCCGGGTACTGCTCGGGGACTACTCGGGGATTACTCCCACTCGATGGTGCCCGGGGGCTTGCTCGTGCAGTCGAGGACCACCCGGTTCACCTCCGGCACCTCGTTGGTGATGCGGGTGGAGATCCGCGCGAGCACCTCGTACGGCATGCGCGTCCAGTCCGCGGTCATCGCGTCCTCGGAGGAGACGGGGCGCAGCACGATCGGGTGGCCGTAGGTGCGGCCGTCGCCCTGGACGCCGACGCTGCGGACGTCCGCGAGCAGCACGACCGGGCACTGCCAGATCTCGCGGTCCAGACCGGCCGCGGTGAGCTCGTGGCGGGCGATGGCGTCGGCCTCGCGCAGCAGGTCCAGGCGCTCCTTGGTGACCTCGCCGACGATGCGGATGCCGAGGCCGGGGCCCGGGAAGGGCTGGCGCTGGACGATCTCGTCCGGCAGGCCGAGCTCCTGGCCGACCATCCGGACCTCGTCCTTGAACAGCTGGCGCAGCGGCTCGACGAGCTCGAACTCGATGTCGTCGGGGAGCCCGCCGACATTGTGGTGGGACTTGATGTTCGCGGTGCCGGTGCCGCCGCCGGACTCGACGACGTCCGGGTACAGGGTGCCCTGGACGAGGAAGGCGACCGCGGGGCCCTCCTCCTGGAGGATCTCCAGCTGGGCCTGCTCGAAGACGCGGATGAACTCGCGGCCGATGATCTTGCGCTTGGTCTCCGGGTCGGAGACGCCGGCGAGCGCGTTCAGGAAGCGTTCCTGCGCGTCGACGACCTTCAGCTGCACACCGGTGGCGGCGACGAAGTCCTTCTCGACCTGCTCGGTCTCACCCTTGCGCATCAGACCGTGGTCGACGTACACGCAGGTCAGCTGCTTGCCGATGGCCTTCTGGACGAGGGCCGCGGCGACCGCCGAGTCCACGCCGCCGGAGAGGCCGCAGATGGCGCGCTTGTCGCCGACCTGCTCGCGGATGGCCGCGACCTGCTCCTCGACGATGTTGCCGGTGGTCCAGGTGGGGGCGAGGCCGGCGCCGCGGTAGAGGAAGTGCTCCAGGATCTGCTGGCCGTGCGTGGAGTGCATCACCTCGGGGTGGTACTGCACGCCGTACAGCTTCTTCTCGTCGTTCTCGAAGGCGGCGACCGGGACGACGTTCGTCGACGCGGTGACGGTGAAGCCCTCGGGGGCGGCGGAGCAGGCGTCGCCGTGGGACATCCACACCGACTGGTTCTCGGGGGTGCCCTCGAAGAGGGTGGAGCCGGCCTTCGAGACGGCCAGCGGGGTGCGGCCGTACTCACGGGCGCCGGTGTTGTCGACCTGCCCGCCGAGGGTGGTCGCCATCAGCTGGAAGCCGTAGCACATGCCGAAGAGGGGGACCCCGGCCTCGAAGATGGCACGGTCGAGCTGCGGGGCGCCCGCTTCGTACACGGAGGACGGTCCGCCGGAGAGGATGATCGCCTTGGGGTTCTTGGCCAGCATCTCGTCGACGGGCATCGAGCTCGGCACGATCTCGCTGTAGACCCGTGCCTCGCGGACGCGGCGGGCGATGAGCTGGGCGTACTGGGCGCCGAAGTCGACGACGAGAACCGTGTCCGGGGCGCTGTCGTGGGCGGCGGAGGGTGCTTCTGGCACGGGGCGGCCTTCCGGCGGAAGAGGTGGCTGTTTTGTCGATTCTAACGGGGGCCGTCAGTCCCTCTTCGTCTCACCATCCGAATCGGCTTGGCCTGGAGCGGGACGGAAGGCAATAATCCCCTTCATGCGCAAGCAGCTGAGCTTCCTCTTTACCTATGGCACCGGCCGGTCCGGTCGCCATGGGTCCTCGTGATGCTCGCTTGAGCCGCTGACTTCCCAGAGCGCCCCGGTCCGACAGGACCGGGGCGCTCTGGCGTTCCTCCGGACCTGCGGGCCACACCCGACAGGAGAGAAGACCATGACCACGATCACCACCACCCCCGAGCAGCTGATCACCGACTCCCGGATGCGCATCGACGCCATCGACGACCGGATCATCGGGCTGATCCAGGAGCGGATGGCCGTCTCGACGGTCATCCAGGACGCCCGGATCGCGTCGGGCGGCCGCCGGGTGCACCTGACCCGCGAGATGGAGGTGCTCTCGCATTGGAGCGACGCCCTCGGAAAGCCCGGCACGGCCCTCGCCATGACCCTGCTGGAGCTGTGCCGGGGCCGCGTGTGACGGCTGTTCGTCACCCTTCCGGACCCGTGACCGCCCCCAGGACCCTTCGTTGGTGAGGATGACCGCGGCAGCCAGCCGTGGAACCGCATCACCACGCGTGGCTCCGCCGGGAGCGATGAGACGTACGCCCCGTGGAGCGTGCGTCGTGGGACCTCGCTCCTTCGCGTGACCGGACGGCAGGGGACAGCAGCCCGGTCACCCCTTGAGGACGGCCGGCCCTGGGGACGCCCCGGGCCGGCCGTTCTGTTCCGTCGCGCGTACGCGGTTACGCGCGCCCGGCGGCCTTGCGGCGGAACGCCAGGACCAGTGCGCCGCCCGCGGCCACCAGCGCGGCGCCGCCGAAGGCGATCGTCTCGGCCGATGTGCCGGTGGAGGCCAGGCCGCCGTTCGCCTTCGCGCCGGCGCCGCTGCCCGGGGTCGCCGAAGCGGTCGGGGTCGCGGTCGGGGTGGCCGAGGCGCTCGGGGTCGCCGAGGTCGTGGGCGTCGGGCTCGGCGTGGTGCCGCCGCCCTTCGCGTTGATCACGAGGGCCGCCTTGTTGTTGGCGTGGTTCGGGTCCCACCGCTGGGGCTGGGTGCCGCCCGGCGTCCACTGGCCGACCGAGACGGAGCCCTTGGCGTCCTCGACGACCGTCTCGATCTTCAGCTCGAACGGGTAGGCGAAGTTCTCCTTCTCCCCCACGACGTGACCGGTGGAGCAGAAGTAGCGCGGCGCGCCCAGGGTCTGCTCGCGGTGGGTGCCGTCGGCGTTGACCCCCTGGCAGCGCTCCGGCACCTTGGTGACCTTCGCGCCCGCCGGGATCACGATGTCCGTACGGGCGACGTCCTCACCGGAACGCAGGTACGCAACCCACGCGGGGCCGTTGTTGCGGAAGCCGAACTCGGCCCGCACCGTCTCGCCGGCCTTGCCCTTGAGGGACACGGGCGTGGCCACGAGGTCGGCGGTGTTGCGCGTCGCGAAGTCGAACTCCTGGACGTTGTTCCAGGGGTCGAGGTCCACCACCTGCGCGGAGGCCTTGGGCGCCCGCTCCTTCAGGGTCAGCTGCTTGCCGCCGGCGGCCTTGCGGAGCTTGTCGGCCTTCGGCTGGTCGCCGTTCGCGTACACCGCGTAGGTCACCGCGTCGACGAAGGCGTGCGGGGCGGCCTTGAGGGTCAGCGCGCCCTCGACCCCGTAGACCTTGCCCGGCAGGTACTCGCCTTCGAGCAGGCACTGCGCCGTGGTCCAGCCCGTGTTCCGCGACCGGTCCGCGCCCGTGTCCTCGGAGTAGGAGCAGTTGTCGTACCGCTCCACCAGGCCGATGCCGTGCGTGGTGCGCACTTCGAGCAGCACGCCCCGGACGGGCTCCGTGCCCTTGTTGGCGAAGATGATCGGCAGGTCCTGCTTGTCGCCCGGCTTCTGCTCCGCCTTGAGCGCGGCGGGCTCCAGCACCAGGTCGGGGCCGCCGACCCGGACCTTGGTGGTGGCGGCCTTGAAGGTGGCGCCCTCGGCCTTGCCGGTCAGCGTGAGGTCCGCGGTCGCGCCGACCGTGCTGTCCTTGGCCGCGGTGAGCTTCAGGTCCACGACGGTGGAGTCGCCCGTCCACAGCGCCCAGCGCTTGCAGGTGACGGCCGTGGCGGTGAGCGTGCAGTCCGAGCTCTGGTGCTCGGCGAGCGTGACGTCGGCGACGCCCTTGAGCGGGGTGAGGTCGATCGTGAAGGTGCTCTGGCGGTCGAAGGTCTTGTCGGTGCCGTTGAGGACCCGGAACTCGACCGAGGTCTTCTGCGGCTGACCGCCGGCGCCGGGGTGGGGGCGCAGGCCGGTCTCGGCCGGGCCGGCCAGCCGGAATTCGGGGTCCGCCGCGTGTGCGGGAGTGGTGGCCAGCGCCACGGCCGCGAGGCCGCAGGCAGCCAGCAAGGAGATGCGCTTTCTCATGCAGCCGTTGACTGACGAAGATCAGTCGCAGTTGCACACTTCCCTGTGTGATCGACGCCACAGACCGGCCCGCCAGATTCCGGTACAACCATCAAGGCTGAACATCTGTCACCTATGTACCGCGGCGGGTACCGCGCTCGGAGGGGGAGCGCGGTACCCGCCGCCGTCATGACCGGCGCGGCGGAACCTCGGGAACCGCCAGGAACGGCAGGCGCAGCGCGCCGAAGGCCTCCTTCGGGACCGCCGGACGGGCCGGCTCCACCGCCTCCAGGCGGACGTACGCCGCCCCTTGTCCGGGCCGCGGATCCTGCTCGCCCTTGTTCGGCCAGTACGACATCGCCCGTTCCGCTTGCGCCGTGATCGTCAGCGACGGATTGACCCCGAGGTTCGCGGAGACGGCCGAGCCGTCCACCACCGAGATGCCCGGGTGCCCGTAGAGCCGGTGGTAGGGGTCCACCACGCCCTCCTGCGCCGACGCCCCGATCGGGCAGCCGCCGAGGAAGTGCGCGGTCAGCGGGGTCCCCATCAACTCGCCGATGTTGCTGCCCGGGAAGCCGTTGATCTCCTCGGCCAGCAGGGTCGCGGCCCGGGTGGCCTCCGCGATCTGCACCGGGTTGGGGGCGCCGTGGCCCTGGCGGGCGGTGAGCAGGCCCTTCCCGATCCCGCCGGGCTTGCGGTACGTGGTCAGCGAGTTGTCCAGCGACTGCATGACGAGGCCGATGATGGTCCGCTCCGACCAGCGCCGGTTGGACAGCGAACGGGCCAGCTGCACCGGGTGCTTCGCGGTCCTGGCCAGCCAGGCGCGGACCCGGTGCCTGCTGTGGGGGACCTGGAGGATGGTCATGAACCCCATGGCGTTGGAGCCCTTGCCGTAGCGGACCGGCTCGATGTGGGTGTCCGCGTTGGGGTGCACGGACGAGGTGATCGCCACGCCCCGGGTGAAGTCGGCCCGCTGCCCCTTGCCGGGGCCGTCGCCGTGCCGTCTGCGGTAGCGGCGGTCGTCGGTCTGCGCGCCGACCAGGCCCTCGGAGTTGGTCCGGGTCAGCTCCCCGAGCCGCTCGGAGAGGCGCGGGAGCTCTCCGCGGTCCTTCATCGTGTGCAGCAGGGTCTGCGTGCCGTAGGTGCCCGCCGCGACGACCACGTACCGGGCGCGCAGCACCTTGGCCTTCCCCCGGCGGCGGCCGTCGGTGGGGACCGTGCGGACGCGGTAGCCGCCCTCGGGGTGGTCGGCCAGGGCGGTGACGGTCGTCATGGGGTGGATGACGGCGCCGGCGCGCTCGGCGAGGTGCAGGTAGTTCTCGTTGAGGGTGTTCTTCGCCCCGTGCCGGCAGCCGGTCATGCACTCGCCGCATTCGGTGCAGGCCTTGCGGGAGGGGCCTGCGCCGCCGAAGTACGGGTCGGGGACCTCCTGGCCGGGGCGGGCCTTCGCGTGCCCCTCGGCGTCGTCCCCGTCTCCGAAGAAGACGCCGACCGGGGCCATGTGGAAGGTGTCCGCCACGCCCATCTGCTCGGCGGCGGCCTTGAGGTGGACGTCGGAGGGGGTCATGGTCGGGTTGAGGCGCACCCCGAGCATCCGCTGGGCCTGGTCGTAGTACGGGGCCAGTTCGTCGCGCCAGTCGGTGATGGACGCCCACTGCCGGTCCTCGAAGAAGGCGGTGGGCGGCACGTACAGGGTGTTGGCGTAGTTGAGCGAGCCGCCGCCCACGCCGGCGCCCGCGAGCACCATGACGTTGCCGAGCAGGTGGATCCGCTGGATCCCGTACAGCCCGAGGGCCGGGGCCCACAGGTAGTTCCGCAGGTCCCAGCTGTTCTTCGGCAGGCTCTCGCGGGTGAAACGGCGCCCTGCCTCCAGGACGCCGACCCGGTAGCCCTTCTCGGTCAGGCGCAGGGCCGAGACCGAGCCGCCGAAGCCCGATCCGATGACGATGACGTCGTAGTCGTATGCGGCGTCGGATGCGTCGTCGTGCGACACGGATACCCCTTAGCGCAGTCGGAGGGCCTTCATGATCTTGAGGCTGCGGGTCATGAACGCCGCGTACTTCTCGTCGTCCATGCCCAGCGAGGGCGCCATGGGGAGCAGCCGCTGGTGGGCGACGGTCTGGGCCTCGGTGTACTTGAGGATGCCCTCGGAGCCGTGGCGGCGGCCGAGGCCGGAGTCCTTCATGCCGCCCATGGGGGCCCGGGCGCTGCCGTAGGCGGGGGCGTAGCCCTCGTTGATGTTGACGGTGCCGGTGCGCAGGCGGACGGCGACGGAGTGGCCGCGGCGGGCGTCCTTGCTCCAGACGCTGGAGTTCAGGCCGTAGGCGGTGGCGTTGGCCTCGGCGATGGCCTGGTCCTCGTCGGTGAAGCGGTAGATCGAGACGACCGGGCCGAAGGTCTCCTCGCCGCACACCGCCATCGGCGCCTCGACCCCGTCGAGGATGGTGGGCTCGTAGAAGAGGGGGCCGATGTCGGGGCGGGCGGTGCCGCCGGCGACGAGGGTGGCGCCCTTGGCGACGGCCTCGTCCACGTGCCGCTGTACGGTCTCCAGCTGGCGCTCGCCGACCAGGGAGCCCATGTCGGCGCCGTAGGCCAGCGAGCTGCCGAGCCGCATGGCCTTGGTGCGGGCGGCGAACCGCTCGACGAAGGCGTCGGCGATCGAGGCGTGGACGTAGAGCCGCTCGATGGAGATGCAGAGCTGGCCCGCGGAGGAGAAGCAGGCGCGGACGGCGCCCGCGGCGGCCTTCTCCACGTCGGCGTCGTGCAGGACGAGCATGGCGTTCTTGCCGCCGAGTTCGAGGGAGACCCCGACGAGACGGTCGGCCGCGCCCCGGGCGACCTCGCGGCCGGTGCGGGTGGAGCCGGTGAAGGAGACGTAGTCGGCGTGCCGGACCACCTCGGGGCCGACGACCGGGCCCTCGCCGAGGACGATCTGGAAGACGTCGGCGGGCAGCCCGGCTTCGATGAGCAGGTCGCGGGCCCACAGGGCGGTCAGGGCGGTCTCGGTGTCGGGCTTCATGACGAGGGCGTTGCCGGAGACGAAGGCGGGCAGGGCGTCGCCGACCGACAGCTCCAGGGGGTAGTTCCAGGGGGCGATCTGGCCGACGACCCCGCGCGGCTGGCGCAGTTCGGTGACCTTGGTGAGGGTGGGCATGGCGCCCGTGTGGCCCTTGGGGCGCAGGTACGAGGGTGCCTTCCTGCCATAGTGGCGGGCGGCGATGGCGACCGCCTGGACCTCCTCGTGGGCGTGCAGGCGTGCCTTGCCGGTCTCCAGCTGGATCAGGTCGAGGACCTCGGCCTGCCGGTCCAGGACCAGGTCGTGGAAGCGCAGGAGCACGGCCGCCCGCTTGGCGACGGGGACGGCCGCCCAGGCGGGCTGGGCGGCGCGGGCCCGTTCGAAGGCCTCGGCCACGTCCTCGGGGGTGGCCTCGGGGAGCTCAGCCAGCCGGTCCCCGGTGAAGGGTGTGTGGTTGGCGGTGCGCCCGGAGCCGAGCACTCCGCGGGTCAGCCGGGCGACCAGATCGGGGGTCACCACGTCGGCGGCGGTGCGGGCACCGGCCGGGGCCGGGGCGACCGGGTTGGTGGGTTCCGGTGCGGTGCGGAGGGGGGCCGGGGCCTGCGAGTCCGTCATGCCGGTGAGCGTATTGCGCCGGACAGTCTTTGGGTACCCGCCGGTAACCGGATTTTGCCATTTCCGCCAGTGATCGCTGGCAGGATGACGGGATCAGGGCTTCTGGGCGGGCGACTCCCAGCCGCTGAGCACGATGTCGAACTGCTGCTCGGTCGTGGCCCAGTCGGCGACCGGGCTCGACATGTAGATGGCGTACTCCGTGCCGTCCTGGGCCACGTACATCTGCTCCTTGGCCCTGCGCGGACCGGGGTGGTTCTGCTTCTCCGTCCAGCTGAAGTCCCAGAGCGCGGCCCGGGTGCTGTCCCGGAAGGTGTTCTGGTTCATCCGCACCTTCTTGTAGTCGGTCCGCTTCGCCACCTGCTTCTCCAGGTCGACCAGGTGCTCCAACGGGGTCCCGTAGTCCGGGGTGGAGTCGGAGGCGATCCGGATGAAGTGCTTCCCGTCGTCCGGGGTGTAGTCGATCTGGTCGCCGTTCGCCTTGCGCGTCCAGCCCTCCGGGACGAACAGGGTGAAGCCGGCGATGGGGTCGGTGACCTTGGTGTAGCCGGCCGGCGGGGCCGCAGCCTGCGGCTTCCCGCCCCCGTCCTTCACGTCGGGGGCGTTGACGTTCTTGTCCGCGCCGCCGCTCCCCGCGTCGCCGGTGTACTTGAGCACCCCGAACACACCGCCGCCACCGAGCAGCGCCGCCACCAGGGCGATGCCCGCGGCCCGCTTGAGCCAGCCGCTCCCCGGGTCCACGGGCGCGGGTACCGGCGCGGTCGCGGCGGGTTCCGGCAGCGGGGCCGTCTGCGAGGTCGTCTGCGCGGCCGGCTGCGCCGCCGTGTGCCCGCGCTCCGCCGGCGCGGCCGGCTCGGCGGACGGCTCCTGCGCCGGGGCCAGTTCGTCCTGGGTCACCGCGCGCGTCGGCACGTACGCCTGCGCCGCCTTCGGCTCCCGGCCCTCCATCGCCTCCAGCAGCATCCGCTCGGCCTCGTCGGCCGAAGGACGCTCCACCGGGTCCTTGCGCAGCAGGGCCGTGATGACCGGGCCCAGGGCCCCGGCCTGGCGCAGGGCCGGCGGCTCGTCGTTCACCACGGCCTGCAGGCTGGAGATGGGCGACGTACGGCGGAACGGCGAGCGCGCCTCCACCGCCGTGTAGAGGGTGGCGCCCAGCGACCACAGGTCCGAGGACGGATCGGGGATCCCGCCGGTGACCCGCTCGGGAGCCAGGTAGTCGATGGAACCGACGATCTCGCCGGTCCGCGTGATCGAGGAGTCGCCCTCGATCGCGGCGATCCCGAAGTCCGTGAGCAGCACCCGGCCGTCCTTGGCCAGCAGCACGTTGCCCGGCTTCACGTCGCGGTGCAGTACGCCGACCGCGTGGGCGGCGCGCAGCGCGCCCAGCACGTGCAGCCCGATCCGGGCCGCCTCGCGGGGCTCGATCCGCCCGGCCGCCTTGGCCGCCTCGGCGAGGGAGGGGCCGTCGATGTACTCCATGACGATCCACGGCCGGTCGTCGTGCTCCAGCACGTCGTGCACGACGACCACCGCCGGATGCTGGATCCTGGCCGCCGCCCGGGCCTCCTTCTGCGTCCGGGCGTGCATGACGTCCCGGTCCGCCTGGGCGACGTACAGACCCGCCGTCAGTTCCTTGACCGCGACGGTCCTGTGGAGCAGCTCGTCATGCGCGCGCCACACCTTGCCCATGCCGCCGCGGCCGATCGGCTCGACGAGCCGGTACCGGCCCGCCAGCACGGCGCCCCCACCTGTCTGCTGTTCCACGAAATCCCGCCGCTCTCTGCACTTCAGGCCAGATTACGGAGCCCACGGGGGCTGCCGGAACCGCCCGGCCGCCGAAAGGCCGCACTGTGACGCAATCGCCGTACTGATCCGTCGTCAGTATCCGCTCATCCGCCCGACTTGTAACTCGTCGTGGCCTTTTCGAAGACCTCGGTGACCTTGGACTGCTCGTCCTCCGGGCCCGTGACCAGGACGACGTGGTAGCTGCCGCCCAGCGCGACGACGAAGTTGCGGGCGAAGACGTTGCGGCCGGTCCCGTCGATCCACGTGTACCGGCCCGTGGCCTGCAGCTGCTGGCCCACCTTGGTGGTCTTGACGTCCCCGACGGTCGACCAGGTGGACGTGCGGTACGGGGTCAGCTCCGGCTCCTTGTCCTTCTGGTACGCCGCCGGGTCGGGATTGCCCTGGACCTTGTCCCGGCCGGGGACCACCGTCAGGACGAACGGCCCGTTGGTGTACCGCACCTGGCCCGACTCGTTGATCCCGCGCCGCTCCCAGCCCTCGGGGACGGCGATCTCGAAGTGCTCCGGGTCCTGCTGCGTGGTGTAGCCGGGCGGGGCGGAAGCGGGGGCGGCCGGTGACGAGGCGGGCGCGGTCGTCTGCGGCGCGGGCTTCGACTCGGGCGTACCGGTGGGCACCTGCGAGGGACTCGGCTTCGACGACGGCCGCGCGGTGCTCCCGCGGGCGTCACCCTGCTGCTCCGGGGTGCCGGAGCGGGGCATGAACAGCATCGCGTACGCCACGGCCCCGGCCAGCAGGACCAGGATCCCGACGAGCAGGGCCCGGCCGAGGGCGCGCGGCTTGCGGGGCGCGGCGGGATTGCGGTGCCGCCCGTGGACCTCGCCGCGGCGGCGTACGACGGGCAGCCGCGCGGGATCCGGCTCCGGCATCGGGAGCATCCCGAACCCGGCGTCCGGCTCCGGGGCGGACCGTACGAGCGAGCGCAGCCAGCCGCGGAGCTCCTCGAAGTCGGGCCGCTCGGTCGGGTCCTGACGCAGCAGCGACTCCACGACCGGGCGCAGCGCCCCGCACTCCTCGGCGAAGGCGGGCGGTTCGGCACAGACCATGTCGACGAGCTCGGCGACGCTGTCCTCGGGGTACGGGGCGTGCCCCTGCACCGCGCGGTACAGCAGGGCGCCGAGCGCCCAGAGGTCGGTGGCGGGCCCGACGGGGGGCGCCAGCTGCCAGTGCCCGAGGACGGGGCCGGCCTGTTCGGGAGCCCAGCGCTCGGTGACGGCGCCGACGACGGCCATGCGCGTCTGGCGCGCCCGCTCGGCGTCCAGCCCGGTCCGGGGTCCGGCCCAGCCGGCCGCGGCGGGACCGGGACCGGGACCGGGACCGGGACCGGGACCGGGACCGGGACCGGGACCGGCCGGCTGCGGACGATCGGGGTCGGCGGGTGCCGGCACGGGGGCCGAGGACGGGGCCGGGGCCGGGGACGGCAGGTTCGGGGCTTCGGCCTGGTGGTAGCCCTGCGGCAGGGCGAGTTGGGCGGGCAGCGCGGGCGGCTGCGCCGGTGGGTCGGCCCGGCGGTGCGGTTCCGGCACGGGCCCGGGCTGCGGCCCTGCCGGGGGCTCCTGCGGGGCCTGAGCGTCCCGGGCCGGCTCCTGGTCCGGCGCCTCCTGCGGGTCCGGCTCCTGCGGGGCCGGCAGCGCCGGGCGGTTGCGGGGGGTCGCACCGTGCCAGGGGGCGGCGGAGGCCGTCTCCGGGCCGCCGTACGGGTACGAGTACCCCTGCGGGAGGGTCGACCCGTGCGGCCTCTGCTCCGGCACCACGACGGGATCTGTCTGGCGCTGCTCGCCGACCTTGGCGGCGGCGGCCCGCGCCCCGGCCCGGTAGGCGGCGATGGCCCCGGCCCGCGCGGCGGCCTGGAGGTCGGGCCGGTCCTGTGGTCGGTCCGGGGTGATGTGATCGGTGTACCGGGGTCCGGTGTCGTACCCGGGAGCCACGAGCGGGGCGTACCCGGCGGAGGTGTCCGGCGCGGGACCGGGCTCGGGCGCCGGGGCGGGGGCGGCCGTCGGGGCCGGAGTCGGAGTCGAGGCAGGGGCAGGCGCAGGGGCAGGCCCCGGCGCGGGAGTCCACCCCGGACCCGGAGCCGGAGCCGGGGCGGGAGCCGTGGCGGGAGCCGCGCCCCAGCCCCCTCCGCCGTCGGAGTCGGCGGCGCTCGGGACGGGGTCGTAGCCGCACAGGGCCTCCTCCGCCGCGCCGGCCGCCAGGCCCGTCAGCACGACCCGGCCGTCGTCGCACACCAGCACCGTCCGGACGGTGATGTTCCGGTGCGTCCAGCCGTGCGCGTGCAGCACCCGCAGCGCGGTCAGGACGTCCGACGCCACCTCAGCCGCCCTGTAGGGACTGAGCGGTTCATCGGCTATCAGCGCGGCCAGCGGCCTGGCCGGGACGAGTTCGCTCACTATCCACAGCGACTCGCCCTCGGCGAACACGTCGAAGACCTGGTCCAGCCGGGGATGGTCCGGAATCGAGGCCGCCGCCTGCGCCGCCTCGATGGCACGCCGCACGGCCGGCAGATCGCCGGGCGAGCGGCGCGCCGCCGCCGGGACGGGCCGCGGCCCGTCCAGCAACTCGGCGTCCACGACCTCCGGCAACGGCACCTGCCGGACGAGGACTTCCTGCCCGCTGCGCGTGTCGAAGGCCCGGGTCTCGACCAGCTCGTACTCGTCGGACGGCGGCAGCGGCAGACGGTAGCGGCCGGCCAGGATCCGGCCCGCGTACTCCTCCACATCGCCTCCCCCGAGTGCGTCGGGCCCCCCAGGGCCCCGCTGACACGATACGTCGCCGGGGGCGCCCGCGTCCCGGGGTCAGCCGAGCGGCTGGAAGGTCTCGAAGGCGGTGTTGCGCATCTGGGTGCACTCGGCGCCGTCCCACTGGTCGGCGGCGCAGCTGATCATGATGGCGTAGCCGTGCGTGGCGTCCAGCTTGAAGCCGCGGTTGAGCACCCGGACCTTCATCCCCTTCTGCTCCCGCTCGAACTCCCAGTCCGCGACGGTCGGATAGCCCCGGTAGTCCACTTGGTCGATCCGGAGCGTGCGGTATCCCTTGCTGCTGCCGGCCACATTGGCGACCGAGTTGGTCCAGGCGAGGCGCGCGTCGTCGCCCGGCTTTTTGGTGTAGTCGACCTGGATCCGGGGGAAGCCGCCGCTTTCGCGGGCGTATATGCCGCCGGAGTTCTCGCCCGCTATGTCTATGAGCTTGAAGCCCTCGGGCATCGCCATCGAGAAGTGGAACCCGAATTCCTGCATCATGGCGTATCCCGCCGGGAGCGCGGCGCCGCCGGCGCCGCCGGAGGTGGCGCCCTGACCCTGGCTCGCGGCCGGGGACTGCTGGCCCTGGCCGGGCTCGCCGCCTGTACCGGTGGTGGTGCCGGTGCCGGTACCGCCATTGGCACCGGCGCCCGCACTGCCGTTGCCGTTGCCGGCCGAATCGCCGGTGTTCCCCGAGGGCTTCGGGGAGGCCTGCTTGTTGGGGGCGGAGGCGCTCGGCTGCCCGCCCTTGCCCTCGTTCTTGGCGCCCTTGTCGTCGCCGCTCATGGCGTAGGCGATCAGCGAGCCGACCACGGCCAGCACCACGACCACGGCCGCTATCGCGAGCGCGATGGTGCGCCGGGGCATGACGTCGGTGAGCGGCGCCGCGACGGGGGACGGCTTGGCCTTCGGCGGCTCCGCGGCCGAGACGGCCGGCGTGGCCGCCGCGGCGGTGGCCGCCTTGCGGGCCGACTTCAGTGCGGCGCGGGCGCGTTCGCGCTGCTCGCGCTCGCGGCGTTCGCGTTCCTTCTTCGCCGCCTTCTCGGCCGCCTTCTCCGCGGCGGCCTTCTCCGCGGCCGCCTTGGCGTCCGCGAGCGATATCTGCCGGGTCTCCTCGGCGGCGGCCGGGGCGGCCACGGGGGCCGGCACCGGCTCGGGCGCGTTGACCACGGCGGTGAGCAGGGCCCGCGCCCGGGCGTCGTCGAGCCGCAGCGCGGGGTCCTTGACCAGCAGGCCGTAGATGACCTCGGCCAGCGGTCCGGCGTTCTTCGGCGGGTCCACGGGCTCGGTCATCACCGCGGTGAGGGTGGCGAGCGCGGAGCCCTTGTCGTACGGGGGCACTCCCTCGACCGAGGCGTACAGCAGGCCGCCGAGCGACCACATGTCGGCGGGCGGGCCGGGCTTCTGGCCGCGGGCGCGCTCGGGGGAGATGTAGGAGGGGGCGCCGACGAGCATGCCGGTGGAGGTGACGGAGGGGTCGCCTTCCACCTGCGCGATACCGAAGTCGGTGAGGACGACACGGCCGTTTCCGGCGATGAGCACGTTGGAGGGCTTGACGTCGCGGTGGAGGATGCCCTGGCCGTGCGCGGCGCGCAGCACGTCGAGCACGGCGAGGCCGACCTCGGCGGCGCGACGGGGGGTCAGCGGACCGTTCTCCCGTACGAACTCGGCGAGCGAGGGGCCCTCGATGAGCTCCATGACGATCCACGGCCGGCCGTCCTCGTCGACGACGTCGTAGACGGTGACGGCGCCGCCGCTGCGGATCCGGGCGATGGCCTTGGCCTCGCGCAGGGTGCGGGTGATGAGGCGGCGCTTCTCGTCCTCGTCGACGCCGGTGCTGAAGCGGAGCTCCTTGACGGCGACCGTGCGGCCCAGGGTCTCGTCCTGGGCCCGCCAGACGGTACCCATGCCGCCCTTGCCCAGCACGGCTCCCAGCCGGTACCGCCCGGCCAGCAGGCGTCCCTCGTCCTGCCCGCCGCCGGCCGCCTTCGCCGCCGCGGCCTTGACGGCGGCCGCCATGGCATCCGCCTTCTCGACTACGGGGTTGACCCCTTCGCCCGCCTTGGTCGGCGCGGCCTTCCCCGCTCCCGCCCCCGGCTTCGCAGCCGAAGCTCCGGCCACGGGCTTCGCGTCTTCGGGCTCGGCCTCGGACTTGGCCGCAGGCGCGGCCTTGCTCAGCTTCGGCTTCGCGGCGGCCCCCTCGGCGTTGCCGGGCTTCGCCACGTCGGCGGGTACGCCGGAAGGCTCGGCCTTCGCCGCCGCAGGCGCGCCCTTGCTCAGCTTCGGCCTCGCGGACACCGGCCGGGCGTCCTCGGGCTCGGGCTTCGCCGCGGGCGACCCGGCAGCCTTCGCGTCGTCAGGCTCCGCCGCAGGCGCGCCCTCGGCCTCCGCCTGCTCGCTGCTCGGCTTCGCCGCCTCGGCCGCGACGGCCGGCTCCTCACGGACGGGCTTCGCCACAGGTGCCCCGGAAGGCGCGCGGCCAGCCGAAGACTTCACACTGTCAGGCGTCGCCGCAGGCGACCCCGCAGGTGACTCGGTGTGCTCCGGCTTCGACATGCGTCCCCTCTGCGATCCTGCCGCTGCTCCGCCTGCCCCGGCGGCTGAGCGACCCGGCGGCCGGGGCCCGCGATAACCCGCCCCGGCAGAACCCTCATTGTTCCTCACTCCGCAACGGACGGACCCCCCGGGTCCGCGGTTCCCCGTCGCGCATTCCGGAGTTACAACGGAACGATGTCGGGCGCCCCCAGCCGCGCCGCGTCCGCGGTCTGGTCGTCCGGCTGACGCTGCGACTCCCGCTCCGCCTGGACCCGCTTCTCGTAGTGTTCCACTTCCTTCGCGATCTGCTGCTCGTCCCATCCCAGCACCGGAGCCATCAACTCCGCGCACTCCCGGGCCGACCGCGTCCCCCGGTCGAAGGTCTCGATCGAGATCCGGGTCCGGCGCGTCAGCACGTCGTCCAGGTGGCGCGCCCCCTCGTGCGAGGCCGCGTACACGATTTCCGCCCGCAGGTAGTCCTCCGCCCCGGTCACGGGCTCGCGCAGTCCCGGATCGGCGGCGATCAGCTCCAGCAGTTCCTCCGTCAGCGACCCGAACCGGTTCAACAGGTGTTCCACCCGCACCACGTGAAGACCCGTCCGGGCCGCCATCCTGGCCCGCCCGTTCCACAGCGCCCGGTACCCCTCCGCCCCCACCAGCGGGACGTCCTCCGTCACGCACTCCGCCACCCGCTGGTCCAGTCCGTGCACCGCCTCGTCGACGGCGTCCTTCGCCATGACCCGGTACGTCGTGTACTTGCCGCCGGCCACCACCACCAGCCCGGGCACCGGGTGCGCCACCGTGTGCTCGCGCGAGAGCTTGCTCGTCGCGTCCGACTCCCCGGCGAGCAGCGGCCGCAGGCCCGCGTACACGCCTTGGACGTCGTCGCGCGTCAGCGGCACCGCCAGCACCGAGTTCACGTGCTCCAGCAGGTAGTCGATGTCCGCGCTGGACGCCGCCGGGTGGGCCTTGTCCAGGTCCCAGTCGGTGTCCGTGGTCCCCACGATCCAGTGCCGCCCCCACGGGATGACGAACAGCACCGACTTCTCGGTCCGCAGGATCAGCCCGGTGCTGGAGTGGATCCGGTCCTTCGGCACGACCAGGTGGATGCCCTTCGAGGCCCGCACGTGGAACTGCCCGCGCTCCCCGATCAGCGCCTGGGTGTCGTCCGTCCACACCCCCGTCGCGTTGACCACCTGCTTCGCGCGGATGGCGTACTCACCGCCGGCCTCCACGTCCCGCACCTGCGCGCCGACCACCCGTTCACCCTCGCGCAGGAAGCCGATGACCCTCGCCCGGTTGGCGCAGTGCGCCCCGTACGCCGCGGCCGTGCGCACCAAGGTGGTGACGTACCGCGCGTCGTCCATCTGGGCGTCGTAGTACTGCAGGGCCCCCACCAGCGCGTCCTTGCGCAGCGCCGGAGCCACCCGCAGGGCTCGCTTGCGCGACAGGTGCCGGTGCACCGGCAGGCCGCGCCCGTGCCCGCTGGAGACCGACATCGCGTCGTACAGCGCGACGCCCGAGCCGGCGTACAGCCGCTCCCAGCCCTTGTGCTGCAAGGGGTACAGGAAGGGCACCGGTTTCACCAGGTGCGGGGCCAGCCGCTCCAGCAGCAGGCCGCGCTCCTTCAGCGCCTCCCGTACGAGGGCGAAGTCGAGCATCTCCAGGTACCGCAGGCCGCCGTGGATCAGCTTGCTGGACCGGCTGGAGGTGCCGGACGCCCAGTCCCGCGCCTCCACCAGGCCGGTCGACAGGCCCCGGGTGACCGCGTCGAGCGCGGTGCCGGCGCCGACCACGCCCGCGCCCACCACCAGGACGTCCAGTTCCCGCTCGGCCATCCGGGCGAGGGCCTCGGCCCGCTGCGCCGGCCCCAGTGTCGCTGTCCTCACGGCTGCCTCCCGTTGGTGCGGGTGAGATCCCGCTCACATGCCCCCGTTTCACGATTCTGACCGCCCGCACCCACATCAGCCACCGCCTGTGGACAACACAACGATGACCTTTGCCCCGGAATGCGACATATCTGTCATATATACGCCTAGTCTGACATTGCGCCAGCTCCCCTGCCCCCTGGAGAACTTGCGCGGCAGCCCCCTCATGTCAGGGAAGGGACGGCACCCCCATGCCCGCAGATCTCGCCGTCATCGGACTCGGCCATCTCGGCCTCCCGCTCGCCCAGGCGGCCGTAGCCGCCGGGATCGAGACGGTCGGCTACGACAGCGGTCCGGTCACGGACTCCACCCTCACCGCCGCCGAGATCCGCCGCATGTCGGCGGCCGGCTTCCGGGTGACCACCAACCCCGCCGAGCTCGGCAGGGTCCGCACGGCAGTCATCTGCGCCCCCACCCAGCTCGGCGCCGACCGCGCACTGGACCTCTCCGCCATCGGAGAGGCCGGACACGCGCTCGCCGCCCGGCTGCGCCCGCACACCACCGTGATCCTCGAATCCGCCGTCCACCCGGGCGTGACCGAGGACTACCTGCGGCCGATCCTCGAAGCGGGCTCGGGCCTCCGGGCCGGCCGGGACTTCCACCTGGCCTACTCCCCCAGCCGCCACGACCCCGGCAACCGGACCCACGGCATCGCCAACACCCCCAAGGTGATCGGCGGCCTCACCCCCGCCTGCACCGAGTCCGCGCACGCCTTCTACGCCCGCCTCACCGAGAAGGTGGTCCGCGCCCGCGGACTGCGCGAGGCCGAGACCGTCCAGCTCCTCGAAACGAACTACCGGCACGTCAACATCGCCCTCATGAACGAGATGGCGGTCCTCTGCCACGACCTGGGCGTCGACCTGTGGGACGTCATCCGCTGCGCCGAGACCAAGCCGTACGGGTTCCAGGCCTTCCGCCCCGGCCCCGGGGTCGGCGGCCACGGCGTCCCCCTCGACCCGAACTACCTCCCCCACACCACCCGCACCCCCGGTCACCCGCTGCGCATGGTCGGCCTGGCCCAGGAGATCAACAACCGGATGCCGCAGTACGTCATCCAGCGCTCCGCCACCCTGCTGAACGAGCACGGCAAATCGGCCCGCGGCGCCCGCGTCCTGCTCCTGGGCGTCACCTACAAGCCCGACCTCGCCGATCAGGAGGGCTCCCCGGCCCGCGAGATCGCCAGCCGCCTCCTCGACCTGGGGGCGCTGATCAGCTACCACGACCCGTACATCACGGGCTGGCGGGTCAGGGACCAGCCGGTCCCCCGTGCCGAATCTTTGTACGAGGCGGCGGCCAACGCCGACCTGACGATCCTGCTCCAGCACCACCGCACCTACGACCTGCAAGGTCTCGCCGTGAAGGCACAGCTGCTGCTGGACACGCGCGGCGCCAGCCCGGTGGGCGCGGCCCACCGCCTCTGACGGCCGGGAAATCCTCCCTGTGAATGTCCGACGGGACTGCTAGCCTGCGGCGTCACTTATCTCGCACATACGTCCCCAGGACACGTGTGCCCCGCGAATCCCTGGGGGGGATTTCCCACATGAGCCAGAACTTCACGCCGCCCGCGCCCGACTCCTTCAGCCCGGCGCCCGCCCCCGCCCCGGCCCGCACCGGCAACTTCGGTCTCGGCATCGCCGCGGCCGTCGTCGCGGCCCTCGTCGCGGCGGGCGCGTACGGCGGCATCATGAACGCCATCGACCGCGAGATCGGCTACGCCGCGATCGGCGTCGGCCTCCTCGTCGGCCTCGCCGCCGGCAAGGTGGGCGGCCGCAACCCGATCCTGCCCGTGATCGCCGTCGTGCTCTCCCTCGGCGCCGTCTACCTCGGCCAGGTCTTCTTCATCGCGCTGGCGATCGCCGACTACGGCAACGTCGGCGTGGGCGAGGTCTTCAGCGAGGTCGGCGTCGGCGGCCTGAACGACCTCTGGAAGGAGAGCGCGGACATCATGTCCTTCGTCTTCCTCGGGATCGGCGGCTTCGCCGCCTTCGGCGCGGCCAAGAAGGTCGGCGACTGACCGGGCCACACCCCGTACGCCGGAGGGCCGGCACCCCACACGGGGTGCCGGCCCTCCGGCGTACGGGCGGAGCGGTCAGCGGCTGTGCTGCGAGTCCGCGATGGTGACCTCGACCCGCTGGAACTCCTTGAGCTCGCTGTAGCCGGTGGTGGCCATCGAGCGGCGCAGGGCACCGAAGATGTTCATCGAGCCGTCCATGGTGTGCGACGGGCCCGTGAGGATCTCCTCGGTGGTGCCCACCACGCCCAGGTTGACCTTCTTGCCGCGCGGCACGTCCTCGTGGACGGCCTCCATGCCCCAGTGGTTGCCCTTCCCGGGCGCGTCGGTGGCACGGGCCAGCGGGGAGCCCATCATCACGGCGTCCGCGCCGCAGGCGACGGCCTTCGGGATGTCGCCCGACCAGCCCACGCCGCCGTCGGCGATGACGTGCACGTAGCGGCCGCCGGACTCGTCCATGTAGTCGCGGCGGGCCGCGGCCACGTCCGCGACGGCGGTCGCCATCGGGACCTGGATGCCGAGCACGTTGCGCGTGGTGTGCGCGGCGCCGCCGCCGAAGCCGACCAGGACGCCCGCGGCGCCGGTGCGCATCAGGTGCAGGGCCGCCGTGTAGGTGGCGCAGCCGCCCACGATGACCGGGACGTCGAGCTCGTAGATGAACTGCTTCAGGTTCAGCGGTTCGGCGGCGCCCGAGACGTGCTCGGCCGACACCGTGGTGCCGCGGATCACGAAGATGTCCACGCCGGCGTCGACGACGGCCTTGGAGAACTCGGCGGTGCGCTGCGGGGAGAGCGCGGCGGCGGTGACGACGCCCGAGTCGCGCACCTCCTTGATCCGCCGGCGGATCAGGTCCGCCTGGATCGGCGCGGAGTAGATCTCCTGGAGACGGCGGGTCGCGCACTCCTCGTCCAGCTCCGCGATCTCGTCGAGCAGCGGCTGCGGGTCCTCGTACCGGGTCCACAGGCCTTCGAGGTTCAGCACGCCGAGGCCGCCGAGCTCGCCGATGCGGATCGCGGTCTGCGGGGAGACGACCGAGTCCATGGGGGCGGCCAGGAACGGGAGCTCGAAGCGGTACGCGTCGATCTGCCAGGCGATCGAGACCTCCTTCGGGTCCCGGGTACGCCGGCTCGGGACGATGGCGATGTCGTCGAACGCGTACGCCCTGCGGCCGCGCTTGCCGCGCCCGATCTCGATCTCAGTCACGTGTGGTGGCCTTTCCTCTGGGTCTGCCCGTCCAGTATCCCCGAACCCCGGGGGCCCGCGTTCCGGTGACCGCTGTACGGACGAGCGGCCCCACGCCGAAGGGGCGGGCCCCGGTCTCCCGGGCCCGCCCCTCCGGGTCGGCTGCTATCCCTTGCGGGAGTAGTTCGGCGCTTCCACCGTCATCTGGATGTCGTGCGGGTGGCTCTCCTTGAGGCCCGCCGAGGTGATCCGGACGAAGCGGCCCCGGTCCTGCAGCTCGGGGACCGTGCGGCCGCCGACGTAGAACATCGACTGGCGCAGGCCGCCGACGAGCTGGTGCACGACCGCGGAGAGCGGGCCGCGGTACGGGACCTGGCCCTCGATGCCCTCGGGGATGAGCTTGTCGTCGCCGCCCACGCCCTCCTGGAAGTAGCGGTCCTTGGAGAAGGAGCGCTGGTCGCCGCGGGACTGCATCGCGCCGAGCGAGCCCATGCCGCGGTAGGACTTGAACTGCTTGCCGTTGATGAAGAGCAGCTCGCCCGGGGACTCCTCGCAGCCCGCGAGCAGCGAGCCGAGCATCACCGTGTCGGCGCCCGCGACGAGCGCCTTGGCGATGTCGCCGGAGTACTGGAGGCCGCCGTCGCCGATGACCGGGACGCCGGCCGCCTTGGCGGCGAGCGAGGCCTCGTAGATCGCGGTGACCTGCGGGACGCCGATGCCGGCGACGACGCGGGTGGTGCAGATGGAGCCGGGGCCCACGCCGACCTTGATGCCGTCACAGCCGGCGTCGATCAGCGCCTGGGCGCCGTCGCGGGTGGCGACGTTGCCGCCGATGACATCCACGGTGGAGTTCGACTTGATCTTGGCGACCATGTCGCCGACCAGGCGGGAGTGACCGTGGGCGGTGTCGACGACGATGAAGTCGGCGCCCGCCTCGATCAGGGCCTGGGCGCGCTCGTACGCGTCGCCGGCGACACCGACGGCCGCGCCGACGAGCAGCCGGCCGTCCTTGTCCTTGGCGGCGTTCGGGTACTTCTCGGCCTTGACGAAGTCCTTGACCGTGATGAGGCCCTTGAGGATGCCCGCGTCGTCGACCAGCGGAAGCTTCTCGATCTTGTGGCGGCGCAGCAGCTCCATGGCGTCCACGCCGGAGATGCCGACCTTGCCCGTGACCAGCGGCATCGGGGTCATGACCTCGCGCACCTGGCGGCCGCGGTCCGACTCGAAGGCCATGTCGCGGTTGGTGACGATGCCCAGGAGCTTGCCGGCGGCGTCGGTGACCGGGACGCCGGAGATGCGGAACTTCGCGCAGAGCTCGTCGGCCTCGCCGAGGGTCGCGTCCGGGTGCACCGTGATCGGGTCGGTGACCATGCCGGACTCGGAGCGCTTGACCAGGTCGACCTGGTTGGCCTGGTCGACGATGGAGAGGTTGCGGTGCAGCACGCCCACGCCGCCCTGGCGGGCCATCGCGATGGCCATGCGGGCCTCGGTGACCTTGTCCATGGCCGCGGACAGCAGCGGGACGTTCACCCGGACGTTCTTGGAGATGAGGGAAGAGGTGTCGATCGCGTCAGGCGACATGTCCGACGCGCCCGGCAGCAGCAGCACGTCGTCGTAGGTCAGTCCGAGCGTGGCGAATTTGTCGGGCACTCCGTCGGCGGTCATGACACCTTCCCAATGGTCTTGCTCAGCGCGGATGTCCATGCTAACGGGATCCCGACGCGTCTCATTCCACGACCAAGGTCAAGCAGAAGATTCGTCGCTTCCTACGACTCTCCTACTGCTCGGCGAGTGCCCGCAGCCTGCTGAGCGCCCGGTGCTGTGCCACGCGCACGGCTCCGGGGGACATTCCGAGCATCTGCCCGGTCTCCTCCGCGGTCAGCCCGACGGCCACCCGAAGGACGAGGAGCTCGCGCTGGTTCTCCGGCAGGTTGGCCAGCAGCTTCTTGGCCCACGCGGCGTCGCTGCTGAGCAGCGCCCGCTCCTCAGGGCCCAGCGAGTCGTCGGGCCGCTCCGGCATCTCGTCGGAGGGCACGGCCGTGCTGCCCGGGTGCCGCATGGCGGCCCGCTGCAGGTCGGCGACCTTGTGCGCGGCGATGGCGAAGACGAAGGCCTCGAAGGGCCGCCCGGTGTCCCGGTAGCGGGGCAGGGCCATCAGGACGGCGACGCAGACTTCCTGCGCCAGGTCCTCCACGAAGTGACGAGCGTCACCCGGGAGCCGCGACAGCCGCGTGCGGCAATAGCGGATCGCGAGGGGGTGCACGAAGGCGAGCAGGTCGTGCGTGGCCTGCTCGTCGCCCTCGACGGCCCTGCGTACGAGCGCGCTGACACCCCCGGCACTACCGCCTTTGGCGGCGCCGGTGGGGCCTGTGGCCGCGGGTGACCCCAGGGCCTCGTCGTCGCGCATCAATCCATGGTGCCTTGGCGCCGGAGCATCCGCGGCACCGTGGCCCTTGTTGTGCATCGAAGCGTTATGAGCGGGTGCGCCTGAGCTCGTCATCTGCGCCCTCCCCTCCCGCTCGGCCGAATAGTCTCCGAGAGACTCCACACCCTCAAGGATGCGGCATCGCGCACGAAGCGAGACGTCCCCCGGATTGTGCCCCGCCAACCCCCGGGTGCGCACCGGGTACGGCGGGACAGGGCTACACCGGAATCGAGGGCGGCGCGCCGCCCCGTCCGCGCTTGGCGGACGGGACCGCTCTCGACGATCCGCGGTCTGCGGCGGACCGGTCCGGGCCCGGCCCGGACCTGCGGGTCAGCGGACCAGACCCCAGCGGAATCCGAGTGCCACGGCGTGCGCCCGGTCCGAGGCGCCGAGCTTCTTGAACAGCCTGCGGGCGTGCGTCTTGACCGTGTCCTCGGAGAGGAAGAGCTCGCGCCCGATCTCCGCGTTGGAACGGCCGTGGCTCATGCCCTCCAGCACCTGGATCTCGCGCGCGGTGAGCGTGGGCGCGGCGCCCATCTCGGCCGAGCGGAGCCGGCGCGGGGCCAGTCGCCAGGTCGGGTCGGCCAGGGCCTGGGTGACCGTGGCCCGCAGTTCGGCGCGCGAGGCGTCCTTGTGCAGGTAGCCGCGGGCGCCGGCGGCGACCGCGAGGGCCACGCCGTCCAGGTCCTCGGCGACCGTCAGCATGATGATGCGGGCGCCGGGGTCGGCCGAGAGCAGCCGACGGACCGTCTCCACACCGCCGAGCCCGGGCATCCGTACATCCATCAGAATCAGGTCGGAGCGGTCGGCACCCCAGCGGCGGAGGACTTCCTCGCCGTTGGCAGCCGTCGTCACACGCTCGACGCCGGGCACGGTGGCAACCGCGCGACGGAGCGCCTCTCGGGCAAGCGGGGAGTCGTCGCAGACGAGGACGGATGTCATGACCGCCCTCCGCAGCTGCTGATGCGCGTCACCTTGAGCCTCCAGGCTGGTACGTATCGTCACCTGTGCGGTCGATGCCCCCGGACACCTGTCCGAGAACTTATTGGTTCAACCGCCTTCGCACTCTCAACGATGGTCACTCGAAAGAGTTACGGGTCGGACGGACACCTTCGGCACTCTACGTGAGGAAGCGATCACGGCGGTGACGCCACAAGCCACCTGTCCTCCATCTGGAGCTATGCCCTATTTGGCGGCTTTCCTTCCGTTTGGCACGTGTCTGAGGCTAGATTCCCAATGAGTCATATTTACATCTACTCCGACAGTAGGTGTGGAGACCCTTGGAGACATCGACCGTATCCGCCTCAGTACCGGCACCAAGAGGACTACCAATGGCAGATTTCTCCCGCCTCCCCGGACCGAACGCCGACCTCTGGGACTGGCAGCTGCTGGCTGCCTGCCGCGGGGTCGACAGCTCCCTCTTCTTCCACCCGGAAGGCGAGCGGGGCGCGGCCAGGAGCGCGCGCGAGGCCTCGGCTAAAGAGGTCTGCATGCGATGCCCGGTCCGCGCGGAATGTGCCGCGCACGCACTCGCCGTCCGCGAGCCCTACGGAGTGTGGGGAGGCCTGACCGAGGACGAACGCGAGGAACTGATGGGCCGCGCCCGGCACCGTCTGATCCCGGCGTCGAGTGCGATCGGGCCGATCGCTCCGGACTGAGCACTCGACGAAACGTCCGAAGGAACGTTTCTGCGAATCACCTGCACGCCCGGGCGTGTCGCCTCCGGGCCCGGAGTTCACGCGTTCGGCCGTACGCACCCCGCTGAGTGTGTGCGTACGGCCGGTCGCGCGGCGCGACCGGCGCGTGCGCGTGGTCGGCCGAGCCCGGCCGCCCGGCGCGGTCGTCAGCGCGTGGCGGCCCGCTCCAGCTCGGCCAGGGTCGCGGCCACCGCCGGGACCCGGGCCAGGTCGGGCAGGGTCAGCGCCACGACCTCCCGCTCGACGGCCGGCTCCACGACGAGCGTGCTCACGCCCTTGGCCCGTACGGACTCCACCGCGAGCTCCGGCAGCACCGCCACTCCCAGCCCCGCGCCGACCAGGCCGACCACCGCCGGATAGTCGTCGGTGGCGAAGTCGATGCGGGGGGTGAAGCCCGCGCCCTCGCACACCTCCACCAGATGGCGGCGGCAGCGGGGACAGCCCGCGATCCAGGGCTCGTCGGCCAGCTCCGCCATGCCCACGCGCTCCGCCCCGGCCAGCCGGTGCCCGTCCGGGACCAGCCCGACGAGCCGGTCCGTCAGCAGCGGCCGCACCACGAGGTCCTCCCACTCCGCGGCGGAGCCGGCGGCCCCGCCGTAGCGGAAGGCGAGGGCCAGGTCGCAGTCGCCCTCGCGCAGCATCTCCACCGACCGCGGCGGCTCCGCCTCGACCAGCGAGATCCGGGTGCCCGGGTGTTCGGCGCGCATCGCCGCGAGCGCGGTCGGCACCAGCGTGGAGCTGCCGCTGGGGAAGGACACGAGGCGGACCCGGCCGGCGCGCAGCCCGGCGATGGCCGCGACCTCCTCCTCGGCGGCGGTCAGCCCGGCCAGGATCCCGGCGGCGTGCCGGACCAGGGCTTCACCGGCCTGGGTCAGCCGCATCTCGCGGCCGGTGCGGATGAGCAGCGGCGTGCCGGCCGACTGCTCCAGCGCCTTCATCTGCTGAGAGACGGCGGGCTGGGTGCAGCCGAGCTCGCGGGCGGCGGCGGAGAAGGATCCGGTCCCGGCGACGGCGCGCAGAACCCGGAGATGACGTGCCTCGATCACCCTTCGATCATAAGCCCTGCTTTGACTGCCGTGCGAATCCCACTGGGACTCTTTGGGTCCCGCTCGCCGCTAGCGTGTCCCCATGGGCACCATGCAACTGATCTCCGTGAACCTCGGCCGCGCCACGGCCGTCGACTACACCGACGCCGAGGGCGGGGTGACGGGCATCGGCAAGCGCCCCGTCCCCGGGCCGGTCCGCGTCAGCGCCCCCGGCCCGAAGGCCACCGGGCGCGGCAGCGGCCTGGAGGGCGACGCCGTCTGCGACCGGCGCCACCACGGCGGCGATCACCAGGCCGTCTACGCGTACGCGCGCGAGGACCTGGACTGGTGGGCGGGCGAGCTGGACCGCGAGCTGCCCGGCGGGATCTTCGGCGAGAACCTCACCACCTCCGGCATCGACCTGAACACCGCGCGGCTCGGCGACCACTGGCGGGTCGGCGCGGACCTCGTCCTCGAAGTGGCCTCGGCCCGCATCCCGTGCCGGACCTTCCAGGGGGTCCTGGGCGAGGGCGGCTGGGTCAAGCGGTTCACCCAGGCCGCCCGGCCGGGCGCGTACCTGCGGGTGATCCGGGAGGGATCGGTCTCCCCCGGCGACCCCGTCGAGATCGTCCACCGGCCGGACCACGACGTGACGGTGGAGATGTGGTTCCGCGCCTTCACCACCGAACGCGTGCTGCTGCCGCGCACCCTGGCGGCCGGGGCGGCGATGGAGCCGGAGGCCCACGAGCGGGTGCGCCGGTACATGGAGAAGCACGGGGCCGGCGCCGGGGCGCGGTAGCACCGTCACCCGGGGCGGCTAGGTTGCGCCTATGACGACTGCGTTGATTACGGGATCCACGGCGGGCATCGGCGCCGCCTTCGCCCGGCGGCTCGCCGCCCAGGGGCACAACCTGGTGCTGGTGGCGCGCGACACCAAGCGGCTCGGCGAGCAGGCCACCGAGCTGCACGACCGGCACGGCATCGAGGCCGAGGTGCTGGCCGCCGACCTCGCCACCGAGGAGGGCATCGCGGCGGTGGAGCAGCGCCTCGGCGACCGGACGCACCCGGTGGACCTGCTGGTCAACAACGCCGGATTCGGCAACAAGGGCCGTTACCTCGAAGTCTCCATGGCCGACGAGCTGACCATGCTGAAGGTGCACATCGAAGCGGTCCTGCGGCTGACCTCGGCGGCCACCGAGTCGATGCGCTCGCGCGGCCGGGGCGGCGTGATCAACGTGGCCTCGGTCGCCGCCTTCGTGCCGCGCGGCACGTACGGGGCGAGCAAGGCCTGGGTCGTGCAGTTCACCCAGGGCGCGGCGCGGGACCTGGCGGGCTCCGGGGTGCGGCTGATGGCGCTGTGCCCCGGCTTCGTGCGCACGGAGTTCCACCAGCGCGCCGGCATGGGCACGGACAACATCCCGGGCTGGATGTGGCTGGACGCCGACAAGCTGGTGGCGGCGGCCCTGGCCGATCTGGCGCGGGGCAAGACGGTGTCGATCCCGGACCCGCGGTACAAGGCGCTGATGGGCGTGGTGAAGCTGACGCCGCGCGGGCTGCTGGGCGGGGTGTCCTCGCGTACGGGCCGCAAGTACGGACCCCAGTAGCGTTCGTGACCCGTCGGTGCGCGCGACCCGTCGGTAAGCCGCCGCCGGGCCCGCCAAACGGGCGAACCCTCCCTAAACTGGACATGTCCCATCTCCAGCGGGAGGCGACGCGATGACATTCGTACAAGTGATCGATTACGAGACGAAGCGGTTCGATGAGATGAACGCGCTCATCGACCGCTGGGCGGAGCAGAGCAGCGGCCGGCGCACCGCCACGCACACGATGATCGGCCAGGACCGCGAGGCCCCGAGCCACTACGTGGACATGGTGGAATTCGCCTCGTACGAGGAGGCCATGAAGAACTCTCAGCTCCCGGAAACGGACCGGATGTTCAAGGAAATGGTGGCCCTCTGCGAAGGAATGCCGAAGTTCATGAACCTCGACGTGGTCCGCGACGAGCACCTCAACAAGCAGCTCGCCGACCGCGTGTTCCAGGAAGCGGCCATGAAGGGCGACATGAGCGTCCTGGACGAGTGCTTCGCGACGAACTACATCGACCACGACGCCAGCAAGGAGGAATCCACCGCCATCGGACGCGACGCCATGCGGTCGGACATGGAGACCTGGCGCGCCGCCTTCGACATGACCTTCGAGCCGACGGCCCAGCTGGCCGACGGCGACATGGTCACGACGGTGTGGAACTGGCGCGGCACCCACAAGGGGACGTTCATGGGGGTCGCACCGACCGGGAAGACGTACGAGATGTCCGGGACCACCACCTTCCGGTGCCTGAACGGAGAGATCGTCGAGGGCTGGTGGCATTACAACCCCGGAGCGCTGCAGCGCCAGATGGGCGGCTCGGGATCGCCCTACGGATCCTGAGGCCCAGGGCCGAACCACACGGAAGGCCCCGTTCCGCGGCTGCGGAACGGGGCCTTCTCTGCGTGGTGCGCGATCAGTGGCTGTGGCCGTGACCGTGGCCGTGACCGGCGTCGCCCTCGTCCTCCGCCGGCTTCTCGACGACCAGGGTCTCGGTCGTGAGCAGCAGGGAGGCGATGGAGGCGGCGTTCTCCAGCGCGGAACGGGTGACCTTCACCGGGTCGATGACGCCGGCCTTGACCAGGTCGCCGTACTCGCCGGTGGCGGCGTTGAAGCCCTGGCCCTTGTCGAGCTCGGCGACCTTCGAGGTGATGACGTAACCCTCGAGACCGGCGTTCTCGGCGATCCAGCGCAGCGGCTCGACGGCGGCGCGACGCACGACCGCGACACCGGTGGCCTCGTCGCCCGACAGGCCGAGGTTGCCCTCCAGGACCTTCACGGCGTGGACGAGCGCGGAGCCACCGCCGGAGACGATGCCCTCCTCGACCGCGGCGCGGGTCGCCGAGATGGCGTCCTCAAGGCGGTGCTTCTTCTCCTTGAGCTCCACCTCGGTGGCGGCGCCGACCTTGATGACGCAGACGCCGCCGGCGAGCTTCGCCAGGCGCTCCTGCAGCTTCTCGCGGTCCCAGTCCGAGTCGGTGGACTCGATCTCGGCCTTGATCTGGTTGACGCGGCCGACGACCTCGTCGGAGCTGCCGCCACCGTCGACGATGGTGGTGTCGTCCTTGGAGATGGTCACGCGGCGCGCGGAGCCCAGTACGTCCAGACCGGCCTGGTCGAGCTTGAGGCCGACCTCCTCGGCGATGACGGTGGCACCGGTGAGGGTGGCCATGTCCTGGAGCATCGCCTTGCGGCGGTCACCGAAGCCGGGGGCCTTGACGGCGACCGCGTTGAAGGTGCCGCGGATCTTGTTGACGACGAGGGTGGAGAGCGCCTCGCCCTCGACGTCCTCGGCGATGATCAGCAGCGGGCGGGAGCCGCCGGCCTGGATGACCTTCTCCAGCAGGGGCAGGAGGTCCTGGATCGAGGAGATCTTGCCCTGGTTGATCAGGATGTACGGGTCGTCGAGGACGGCCTCCATACGCTCCTGGTCGGAGACCATGTACGGGGAGAGGTAGCCCTTGTCGAAGGCCATGCCCTCGGTGAACTCCAGCTCCAGGCCGAAGGCGTTGGACTCCTCGACGGTGATGACACCGTCCTTGCCGACCTTGTCCATCGCCTCTGCGATGAGCTCGCCGACCTGCGAGTCCTGCGCGGAGAGCGCGGCCACGGCGGCGATGTCGGACTTGTCCTCGATCGGGCGGGCGGTCGCGAGGAGCTCCTCGGAGACGGCCTTGACCGCGGCGTCGATGCCCTTCTTCAGGGCGGCCGGGGAGGCGCCCGCGGCGACGTTGCGCAGACCCTCGCGGACCAGCGCCTGGGCCAGCACGGTGGCGGTGGTGGTGCCGTCACCCGCGATGTCGTTGGTCTTGGTCGCCACCTCCTTCACGAGCTGCGCGCCCAGGTTCTCGTACGGGTCGTCCAGCTCGACCTCGCGGGCGATGGTGACACCGTCGTTGGTGATGGTGGGGGCGCCGAACTTCTTGTCGATGACGACGTTGCGGCCCTTGGGGCCGATCGTCACCTTGACCGTGTCGGCAAGCTTGTTGACGCCGCGCTCGAGGGCGCGACGGGCGTCCTCGTCGAACTTCAGGATCTTCGCCATGGGAGCGGTTCAGCCCTCTCGAAAACTCGGGTTTAACGAACTGCGCCCCTCGCCGCCCGGCAATCAGCGGGGTGACCAGGGGCGCAGCTCAAAGCAGTACTGATGAAGAGAATTACTTCTCGACGATCGCGAGCACGTCGCGAGCCGAGAGGACGAGGTACTCCTCGCCGCTGTACTTCACTTCGGTGCCGCCGTACTTGCTGTAGAGCACGATGTCGCCGACGGTGACGTCCAGCGGGAGACGCTGGCCGTCCTCGAAGCGACCCGGGCCCACCGCGAGGACGACGCCCTCCTGGGGCTTCTCCTTCGCAGTGTCCGGGATGACCAGGCCGGAGGCCGTGGTCTGCTCGGCGTCGAGCGGCTGGACCACAATGCGGTCCTCAAGCGGCTTGATGGCAACCTTGGAGCTGGCGGTCGTCACGATCCGACCTCCCCCTTCGGAGATCCGGGGTTAACTGTCTGAGGTGGCGACCAGGTCGATCCGTCGTCGCGGGTGCCGGATCTGCCTGTCGCTGTGTTGGCACTCACCAGGGGCGAGTGCCAGGTGCGAGACTATTCCGGCGATTAGCACTCGGTCAAGCGGAGTGCCAATTCTGGCCGCCGGGGGTGTCGTTTTCCCCGGGCCCCACCCGGACCCGCGGGTCGCCCTGCGGGCAGCTCGGCAGGACTTCCAGCGGCTTGCCGGCGGGGGTCGGTCCGCGGGCGGTTGCCCTACGGCCAGCCCGGCAGGACTCCCAGCGGGCTAGTCGGCGAGGGTCGGCCGCGACTCGGTTGCCGTACGGCCAGCCCGGCAGGACTCCCAGCAGGCTTGTCGGCGGGGGTCGGTCCATGGCGCGGTTGCCGTACGGCCAGCTCGGCAGGACTCCCAGCGGGCTTGTCGGCGGGGGTCGGTCCGTGGCGCCGCGCCGGGATGTCTCCTCGGCTCGCGCCTGCGGGCATGTCACGGCCACCGAGGGCGGTTGCGCGCTCGTCCTGCGGGGACACCCCGGCACGTCCCCACTCCCCTCCCGCCGTCGAAGCCGGGGCGTGGGGCGGGGACACGCAGGAGGGTCCCCGCAGGACGAGCGCGCAACCCAGGCCGCACAGCTGGACCATCCCCGCAGGCGCGAGCCGAGGAGACCCTCGTGCGGGGCACCGACCCACCACACCACCAAGCCGCCCGCAGGGCACCCGGCACCGGCCCACACCGTCGAGCCGCCCGCAGGGCACCCGGCACTGGTCCACACCGTCGAGCCGCCCGCAGGGCGTGGGTCCCCGCAGGACGAGCGCGCAACCCAAGCCTCATGGGCCTGGACAGCCGCCGGGACCAGAACGGCGAGAAGCTGCCCGAGGAGGTCCTCGACCAACTGCACGCCGGCAGCTCGGACATCGGCGGATACAACGCGAACACCTTCCCCGTGGGGCCGCAGACGCTCGACGGCCGGCAATCGCTCGCCTTCGTGCGCCAGCGGCACGGTCTGGACATGGGCGACCTGGACGTCGGCCGGGACCTTCACCGACCCCGTGGAGCTGCTCAAGCTGGTCGACGCCGCGAAGCAGGACGTGGCCACGGACGAGGGATGGGACGTGCCGGCGTTCGTGAAGCAGGCGAAGAGCCTGTCCGGGGGAAGGTGCAATTCACGACACTTCCCATCGAAGGCTTCGGAAGGAACCATGGGGAGGACATCAACGTCGTAGATGATATGAAGATAAAGCGCCTCATTGCCGAGCAGATCGGACCCAAAGCCGCCGCGAGCCCCGGCGCCCCGGGCGCCGCGTCCGCACCTCCGGCGTCACATGGGGCGTCACCTGAGGCGTCACGCGAGGGGTCGTCCCCGCCCTCTTCGTCCTCCCCGTCTTCCCCCAAGGACGGTGGCGGCATCCCGTGCGTGGACTGAAGCCCCTGACGTCGGCGGGCGCCCGCCGCCGTACGGAGGCGCTGCTCCTGGTCTTCGTCATCGCCATCGCCGTCTTCGGCCACGCCGCCGCGGGCCTCGCCATGAACGGCGAGCTGCCGCCCAACCTCGCCGGCTTCACCATCAGCATGACCCTGCTGTCCCTGGTGGGGCACTTGGGCGTGCGCCGCTTCGCGGCCTACGCGGACCCCCTGGTCTTCCCCATCGCCATGCTGCTGACGGGGCTCGGGCTGGTGCTGCTGCACCGCCTCGACCAGGGCTACATCGAGCGCTACAACTCCGACGCCAACGCCCCCGGGCAGCTGATGTGGACGGTGGTCGGGGTCGCCGCCTGCCTCCTGGTACTGGCGCTGCTGCGCGACCACCGGCTGCTGCAGAGGTTCATCTACATCACGATGGCCGTCGCTCTGGTGCTGCTGATCGCGCCGGCCTTCTTCGGCGCGGACACGTACGGCGCGAAGCGGTGGATCAAACTCTTCGGCTTCTCGCTGCAGCCCGGAGAGTTCGTGAAGATCATGATCGCGGTCTTCTTCGCCGGGTACCTGGTCATCCACCGGGACTCGCTGGCGCTGACGGGCCGCAGGTTCCTGGGCGTGCGGCTGCCCCCGATGCGGCAGCTCGCGCCGATCGTCACGGTGTGGATCGTCTCGATGCTGGTGCTGGTCTTCGAGCGCGACCTCGGCACCTCGCTGATCTTCTTCGGCGTGTTCGTGGTCATGCTGTACGTCGCCACCGAGCGCACCGGCTGGATCGTCTGCGGCCTGGTCATGGCCTCGGTCGGCGCGTTCGTCGTCGGCTCGACCGAACCCCACGTCAAGGCGCGCGTGGCGGCCTGGCTCAACCCGCTGTCGTACTACTGGGAGAACCGGCCGCCGGGGATCACCTCGGACCAGTCGGCGCAGGCGCTGTTCAGCTTCGGCACGGGCGGCATCTCGGGCACGGGCCTCGGGCTGGGCCACCCCGAGCTGATCGCCTTCGCGGGACGCAGCGACTTCATCCTGACCACGGTGGGCGAGGAGCTCGGCCTGGCCGGGGTCATGGCCGTCCTGATCCTCTACGCACTCCTCGTGCAGCGGGGGCTGCGCATGGCACTCGGCGCTCGCGATCCCTTCGGCAAACTGCTGGCGGTCGGCCTGGCCTCGGCGCTGGCCCTGCAGGTCTTCGTGGTCGCGGGCGGCGTGACGGGCCTGATCCCGCTGACCGGCAAGGCCCTCCCCTTCCTGGCCAAGGGAGGCTCCTCCCTCCTGGCCAACTGGATCATGATCGCCCTCCTGCTCCGCATCAGCGACAGCGCGGAACGCCAACGCGAGGCCGACGCCCGCGGCCCGGCGGAAACGACGATCACGCCGGTGGTGCGGGCGTAGGGGGCGGGGGCGGGGCCTGGCTTCGGGAGCCAGGCCCCTACAAGTAGTCCTCCAGGCGGCCTATGCGGTAGCCCTGTTCCTGGATGCGTTGGAGCATGCGCGTCGTCATCTGGGTTTCCGTGGTGCCCTTGAGTTCGGCCGGGCCGCGGAAGTGGGCCAGGACGATGTCGCCCGGGTGGAGGGCGGAGCCCTCGGCGTACTGGAAGTTGTTGATCTGCATCGACACCCGCCACAGGACGAGGGACGAGACACCGCACTCCGAGGCTGCCCGGAGGGTGTCGTCGTTGTAGTTGCCGAAGGGCGGGCGGAAGAGCGGCGGGCGCGTGCCGAAGCGCTGTTGCAGGTGGTCCTGCTGGCCGCATATCTCCTTCTTCTGCGCCGCGAAGGAGAGCGTACGGAGGTTCGGGTGGGTCAGCGTGTGGTTGTTTATCGTGCTGCCGGAGCCGTTGTCGCGGAGCTTCTCGAAGTGCCCGTAGTCTGCCGACGCGACACTGTGCGTCAGGAACATGCTGATGGGCAGCTTGAGGTCGGCCGCCATCTTGAGGAACTCGGGGTCCTTCTCCGCGCCGTCGTCGAAGGTCAGGAAGACCACTTTCTCCCCGGCCGGCACGGGTATTCGGTCTATCACCGGGACCTTGCCGGGGGCCGCCTTCGGGATCTGCGGCTTCTGGGCGGGCTTCGGCGCGTAGGCGAGCGGGGCCGTCAGGCCCCATTTCCGGTACGCCTCGTCGCCCGCGCCCCCCGGCGCCGGCGTCGCGGGCGCCGACGGCCCGGCGGCGTCGGCACCCTTCGGGTCCTTCGAGCCCTTCGGGTCCTTGGACGCGGACTCCGTCCCCTGCGTCGTGCGCCCCAGTCGTCCACTGCTGTCCGCGCTGTCCCCGCACCCCGTCAGGGACAGCGCGAGCGCGCCGGCCGCCAGCGTTCCGGCTACGAACCGGCGCGCGTGCTTCACAGATAATCCTCCAGGCGAGCCACGGCATACCCCTTGTCCGTGACGGTCTTCATGACATGACGGATCATGTCAGGCATCGTGCCCTTCCAGTCCTCCTTACCCCGGAAGTGCGTGAGGATGATGTCACCGGGGTGCAGGTCCCGGTCCCACTCGCGGTAGTCCATGCGGTTCGTGAACGCCTCGGCGTTCCACAGCGGGACGGCCTTGATGCCGCAGGACTTCGCCGCGCGCAGCGTGTCCTGGTTGTAGTTGCCGTACGGCGGCCGGAAGAGGGTCGGCCGCTTGCCGAACTGCTTCTGGATGATGTCCTGCTGACCGCAGATCTCCTCGCGCTGCTGCTCGTACGACAGGCCGGGCATGTAGCGGTGGTTGATCGTGTGGTTGTTCAGGGTGACGCCGGCGGCCTGCATCTCCTTGAAGTACGGGTAGTTGTCCCGCACGACGTAGTCGCTGAGGAAGGCCGTGTACGGGATCTTCAGCTCCTTCATCATCTTCAGGAACTCGGGATCCTTCTCCGACCCGTCGTCGATGGTCAGGAAGACGACCTTGTCCTCGGTCGGGACGGTGGTGAAGACCGGTGGGTACTCCTCCTGGTCCTCGACCTCGAAGCCGTCGCGCGTGGTGATCTCGGGCTTCTCCTTCGGCGCGGCCGGGGCGGTGAGCGGCGTCTTGCGCAGCCCCCACCGCTTCGCCGCGGCGACGCGTGCCTGCTGGGCCGCCTTGGCCTTCTCGGCGGCGCTGAGCGCACCCGCGGCGCCCGCCTCGGCGGCCTTGGCGGCCTTCTCCTTCGCGGCCTTGTCCGGCCCGTCGGATCCGCCGGAGCCGCATGCCGTTCCGAGGGCGGCGACGAGCAGGGCTGCGACGGCCACCCCGAACCGGCTGCGCGAACCCGCCGCGTACCGGTGACCCTGTTGCGAGTTATGTTCCTTTTGTCGTACTAGCTGCATAGCAGCGCATCCTGGCACCCGACACACGGGCTTCCCGGAAGACACCGCGAACGCGGTCGCACCTTCCTTCGACTGGCCCACACCGTCCGGGTCCGCCCCGTCGCCGACAATGGACCTGTGACCCCCGAAGACTTCGCCGCCCTCCTCACCCCCGAGGGCCGCGCCCTCCTCGACTGGCTGCGCGACTACGACCCCGCCCAGGAGCTCGCCGTGGCCACCCGGCTGCGCCGTGAGCACCCCGCCGGGCTGGTCTCCGCCGCGCTCGGGCAGGCCCGGCTGCGGCAGCGCGCGGTGGCGAAGTTCGGCGCCGAGGACGCCTTCCGGATGTACTTCACGCCCGGCGGCGGCGAGATGGCCACCCGCGCGTCCGTCGCCTCGTACCGGGCGGAGCGGCTCGCGGCCCTCGGCGTACGCAGCCTCGCGGACCTGTGCTGCGGCATCGGCGGCGACGCCCTCGCCCTGGCCCGGCTCGGCATCCGGGTGCTCGCGGTGGACCGCGACCCGCTGACGGTCGCCGTCGCGCGGGCCAACGCCGAGGCGCTGGGGCTGGGGGACCTGATCGAGGTGCGGGAGGCGGACGTGACGGAGGTGGACACCTCCGGCTACGACGCCGTCTTCATCGACCCGGCCCGGCGCGGCGGGCGCGGGCGGGTCTTCGACCCGGAGTCGTACTCGCCGCCGCTGTCCTGGGCCGTCGCCACCGCCCGTACGGCGAAGTACGCGGCCATCAAGATCGCCCCCGGGATCCCGCACGAGGCCGTGCCGGAGGAGGCCGAGGCCGAGTGGATCTCCGACCAGGGGGACGTCAAGGAGGCGGTGCTGTGGTTCGGGACCGCGCCCGGGACCGTGCGCGCCACCCTGCTGCCCGGGCCGCGCGGGCTGCGGACCACCGATCCGCTGCCCGATCCGCCGGCCGGGCCGGTCGGCCGCTGGCTGTACGAGCCCGACGGCGCCGTCATCCGCGCCCACCTGGTCGCCGAGGTCGCCGAACAGCTGGACGGCCGGCTCATCGACCCGACCATCGCGTACATCACCGCCGACGAGCTGCGCGCGACGCCGTACGCGACCGCGTACGAGATCACGGACGTGCTGCCGTTCGGCCTGAAGAAGCTGAAGGCCCTGCTGCGCGAGCGCGGGGTCGGCATCCTGACCGTGAAGAAGCGCGGCTCGGCGGTCGAACCGGAGGAACTGCGCAAGAAGGTCAAACCGCAGGGCCCGAACTCCGCGACGGTCTTCCTGACCCGGGTGGCGGGCGCTCCGTCGATGCTGATCGGCCACCCCGCCGGGCCGCCTGCGGCGATGCTCGAACGGTGACTTCCCGCGGGGCCGCCTGCGGGGCCGCCTGCGGGGCCGCCTGCGGCGACGCCTGAGCAGCGACCCCCGCGCGGCCGCGGCCGGGCGACGGGCCTCGCCGACGGGGCGCACACGACGGCCCCGCAACCTGCGCTACCCGGGCAGCCGGCGGAGCAGGTGCGGCGGGCCCGCCTGGCGTAGCCGGCACGGGGCTGGAGCCGCCCGGAACCGGCGCAGCCGACGCAGCCCAAGCGCGGGCACAGCCGAGGCGTCCGGGGCGCCGGCCAGGCGCGGGCACAGCCAGGCGTGAGCACAGCCCGGCGTCAGCACAGCCCAGGCGTGAGCGCAGCCCAGGTACCGGCACAGCCAGGCGCGGTTACAGCCGAGGGGTCCGGGCGCAGCCCAGGCGCGGGCACAGCCGAGGGGCCCGGGCCCAGCCCAGGTACCGGCGCAGCCCGGCCGGCGCGGGCGCAGACGTGGGCCCGGGAGGCCGGCTGGGGGGCGGGGGCTCGCAGGCGTCGGGGCTGTGGTTACGGCGTGGGTGGCGTGCGGGTCGTGCGTAGGGCCCAGCGGTAGTGGGCGGCGGCCTTGGCGATGCCCAGGAGAGCGGTGATCCACAGGATCATGCCGAGGCCCATGTAGTACGTGACCTCGCCGTACGTCTCCTGGCCCGGGCGGGCCGAGACGGCGACGCCGAAGGTCACCCACAGCCCGGCCACGCCCAGGGCGAGGGAGGCCAGCAGCCAGGTCAGGCTCCGGCCGGGCGCGCGCATCCGGGCGTCGGCCTCCGGGTCCCGGCCCGCCTCGGCCCACGCGCACAGCAGCCGCCGCACCTCGCGGTCGCGCCGGGCGCCCCACGCGAACCAGAACCCGGCCGGGACCAGCACGCCGGCGCCCAGTACGAGGAAGACGAGCGCGAGGACGAACGAGACCGGGTCGCCCTGCTCGAAGGCCATCAGGGCCATGCCCACGAAGGACCAGCCGAGGGCGAAGACGGCCGAGACGGCCCAGAGCAGCAGCAACCGCCCGATGCCCAGGCTGCGTTGGGCCAGGTCGTGCAGGAAGCGCGCACGGTCGGCCCGTACGTGGCCCTCGTCCGGCCAGGCGCGCAGGTGCGCGGGCGGCGGCGGAGGCGGCAGGTCACGGCGAGGCATGCACATGACCATAGCCGCAGCCCGGGACCACGCCCGGACCGGGCCGGACCGGGCCGGAACCGTCAGGCCCCGTCGACCTCCACCGACTCGAACCGCCAGCGGTGCACCGCCCGCGTGATCAAGTCGGCCGCGGGCTCCGGCAGTTCGGGAAGGTCCGCCGACACCCCTTCGGCCGCCTCCCACCAGGTGATCACGAGCACGCGGTCCTGCGGCGCCCGGAACACCTCGCGGCGCACCGGCTCCCGGGCCAGGACCTGGGCCCTTGCCCACTCAAGGAGTTCGTTGCCCCGGCCGTCGGCGGCCCGGACCTCCCACATCAGCGCGACGGTGCTCATGAGTAGAGGTTGTCCTTGCTCAGCTCGTGCACGTGGTCGTGGTCGTGACTGTGTCCGTGGCCGTGTCCGTGGCCGTGCGCATGACCGTGGCCGTCGTCGTGACCGTCGCCGCCCCCGTGGGACGTCCCCGGCACATGCGGGTCCGTCACCGGCAGCGAGGAGTCCGCCGACAGGTCCCAGTCGGAGGGCGCCCGGTTCCGCTTGACCATCTCCGCGCCCAGCGCCGCCACCATCGCGCCGTTGTCCGTGCACAGCTTCGGCCGCGGCACCCGCAGGACGATCCCCGCGTCGTCGCACCGCTCCTGCGCGAGCGACCGCAGCCGGGAGTTGGCGGCCACACCGCCGCCGATCATCAGGTGGTCGACACCCTCGTCCTTGCACGCCCGGATCGCCTTGCGCGTGAGCACGTCGACCACGGCCTCCTGGAAGGATGCCGCCACGTCGCGCACCGGCACCTCCTCGCCGGCGTTCCGCTTCGCCTCGATCCAGCGCGCCACAGCCGTCTTCAGCCCGGAGAAGGAGAAGTCGTACGCCGCGTCGCGCGGCCCCGTCAGCCCGCGCGGGAAGTTGATCGCCTTCGGGTCGCCCTCGCGCGCGAGCCGGTCGATGACCGGGCCGCCGGGGAAGCCCAGCTGGAGCACGCGCGCGATCTTGTCGAAGGCCTCGCCCGCCGCGTCGTCGATGGTCGCACCCAGCGGCCGTACGTCGGAGGTGATGTCGGGTGCCAGCAGCAGCGAGGAGTGCCCGCCGGAGACGAGCAGCGCCATCGTGGGCTCCGGCAGCGGGCCGTGCTCCAGCTGGTCCACGCAGATGTGCGAGGCCAGGTGGTTCACCCCGTAGAGCGGCTTGCCCAGCGCGTACGCGTACGCCTTGGCCGCCGAGGTGCCCACGAGCAGTGCCCCCGCGAGGCCCGGTCCGGCCGTGACCGCGATGCCGTCGAGGTCGCGGGCGCTGACCCCGGCCTCCTTCAGGGCGCGCTCGATGGTGGGGACCATCGCCTCCAGGTGGGCCCGCGAGGCCACCTCGGGCACGACGCCGCCGAAGCGGGCGTGCTCGTCGACGCTCGACGCGATGGCGTCCGCGAGCAGGGTGGTGCCGCGGACGACGCCGACGCCGGTCTCGTCGCAGGACGTCTCGATTCCGAGGACGAGCGGTTCGTCAGCCATTGCTCTCACTGCTCTCAGTTCGTGCTTGTGCGGGGTCGGTCAGTCGCATGACGAGCGCGTCGACGTTGCCGGGCTGGTAGTAGCCGCGCCGGAAGCCGATGGGCTCGAAGCCGAAGCGCTCGTAGAGCTTCTGGGCCCGGGTGTTGTCCACCCGTACCTCCAGCAGCACCTCGGCGCACTCGAACGCGGTGGCGGCCCGCAGCAGGTCGGTCAGGAGCCGGGCGCCGAGCCCGGTCCCCCACTGGTCGCGGGCGGCCGCGATGGTCTGTACGTCGGCCAGGTCGCCGGCGGCGGCCAGCCCGGCGTATCCCACGAGCCGGCCCGACGCGTCCTCGGCCACGACGTAGCGGCGGGTGGCCTGCGGGCCGCGGGCGTGGGCGAGCTCGGACCAGAACATCCCGGCGGACCAGGCGTCCTCGGGGAACAACTCGTGCTCCAGTTCCAGCACGGGCCCGATGTCCCACCAGCGCATCTCGCGCAGGGAGTGCGGGGTGTGCGGGGTCGCCGGGGTCACTGCGGGGTGACCACCTTGTAGTTCTTGGGCACCTGCGCGTCGGGCCGGCGCAGGTAGAGCGGGGTCGGGGGCAGGAAGTCCGCCCCCGCCGCCAGCCGTTCCGCGGCCAGGGAGGCCAGCGCGGCGGCGGACTGGTGCTCGGGGCCGCGCGCGTCCGGGAACACCTCGGGGTACAGGAGCGCGCCCTGGCCCACCGCGGGCACACCCGCGACCTGCTCGGCGATCTCGGCCGGGCGGTCCACGGCGGGCTCTGCGACGCGCGTGCGCGGGTCCTCGTACCGGGCCCAGTAGACCTCCTTGCGCCGCGCGTCGGTGGCGACGGTGAAGGGGCCCTCGATCCCGGCGGTGCCGGCGGCGTAGGCGAGGCCGTCGAGCGTGCACAGCCCGTGCACGGGCACGCCCAGCACGGCGGCGAAGGTGGTGGCGGTGACGAGGCCGACGCGCAGCCCGGTGTAGGGGCCGGGGCCGACCCCGACGACGATGCCGGTGACGGCGTCGAGCTTCACCCCGGCCTCGGCGAGGACCCGGTCCACGGAGGGCAGCAGCAGCTCCCCGTGGCGGCGGGCGTCGACCTGGTTCGACTCGGCGAGGACGGTCTCGCCGTCGTGCAGGGCGACGGTGACGGCGGGCGTGGCGGTATCTACAGCGAGCAGGAGCACGCGAACAGCCTACGACTCCGGCGGCCGCGCCCCTTGCGGCCGGTCGAAAAAGGGGGGCGGCTGCTACCTTTCGACCGAGGGATCACTGAGGTATCGGTCGAGCCGTCGGCCGAACTGTCGGTCGAAGCATCGGTCATCGGTCGAAGCATCGGTCGGGGTGTCGGTCAGCGCGGAGAGGTGGAGCAAGGTGGCACGCAGCAGCTCGGGAATCGTGGCCGGGCTCACCATCGTGGCGGTGGCGGCGGTCGGTTTCCTCGGCTACCAGGCCTCCGCCACGGCGCCGCCGCGCCCCCCGAAGGCGGCCGCGCAGAACCCGGCCCCCGCTCCGAGCCAGCCCGCCGCCAAGCAGGACGCGGCGAAGCCGGTGCCCGTGCCGGAGGGCTCCGGCACCGGGACGCGCGTCGTGTACTCGGTGGGTCAAAAGCGGGTGTGGCTGGTGGGCGAGGCCGGGCAGGAGCCGAAGTCGTTCACGGTGATGCCGAGCACGGTGCATCCGAAGGCGGGCACCTACATCGTCGGTTCGCGCTCCGGTTCGGTCACCGGCTCGGACGGCGTGCCGATCGAGCACGTCGTGCGGTTCGCCACCGCCGAGGGTGTGGCGGTCGGTTTCAGTGCCCGGCTGGACGGCGCGACGCCGGCGCCCGACGCGGCGAAGAAGACCGGCGGGATCCGCATGACGCGCGCCGACGGCGACGCGATGTGGGCCTTCGCGACGATCAACTCGAAGGTCGTCGTCGTTCCCTGACCGGAACCCCGACCTTCACCCGTACGTGCGACTGCGACTCAGGCCGCTTCGGATTCCGGAGCGGCCTCTTCGCGTGCGGCGCCGTCCTGGGGCCCGCCCGGCACGTGTTCACGTGCGGGCGGTGTCGAGACGGCGGTGGCGGCCACTCCGGCGGCGAGCAGCGTCCGCATGGAGACGACGGACGGGCGGGGATCGCGCTGTGCTCCTGCTGGTGCCGACATGGCTGCCTCCTGGACCCCGGGACACCGAACTTAGGCATACCTAAGAAACTCTCGGTACCATGTCACCACGAGGGCTGCCACCAGCGCAATATCTTGCCGACGAGTTGTCGGTACGTTTACTCCGAGAAGGCGCCCGCCAGTGAGTCCAGCCCGGCCCCGGCGGTCCAGCGCGTCCCGACCCCGCGCACCGCGACCTCGCGCACGTCGTCCAGCACCTCCTCGTGGCCGACCGCGCGCGCGATCACCACGTGCAGGCGGTCGTCGGAGAGCTCCTCCACCTTGCCGTCGCCCCATTCCACGACGACCACGGACTCGGGCAGCGAGACGTCGAGGTCCAGATCCTCCATCTCGTCCAGCCCGCCGCCCAGGCGGTACGCGTCCACGTGCACCAGCGCCGGCCCGCCGGTCAGCGAGGGGTGCACGCGGGCGATCACGAAGGTCGGCGAGGTCACGGCCCCGCGCACGCCCAGGCCCTCGCCCAGGCCGCGGGTCAGCGTGGTCTTGCCCGCCCCCAGCTCGCCGGTCAGCAGGACGAGGTCGCCGGGGCGCAGCAGCGCGGCGATCCTGCGGCCCAACTCCTGCATCGCGTCCGGGGAGCCGACGGTGATCCGGGTCTCTGCGCTGCCCTCGGCCTCAGGTGCCGGCGCCTGGCTGCGCTGTGCTTCCAGCGGTACTTCTTCCATGCGCGCCAACGTTAGTCGGTGTGGGGACCGGGACCGCGCCGGTCTGCGCCAGCAGTCCGGTGAGCAGCCGCGTCACGGTCTCCGGGCGCTCCAGCATCATCAGGTGGCCGGTGGACTCCAGGACCACGAGGTCGGCGCCGGGCAGCGCCTCCTTGATGGCCACGCTGTGCCCCGGCGGAGTGATCATGTCCTTGTCGCCGGCGATGACGGTGACCGGGATGTCCGCGAACAGCCGGAGCGCGGCCGTCTTGTCGTGGGTCTGGAAGGCCGGGTAGAACTCGGCGACCACGTCGATCGGGGTGGCCTCGATGAGCCGCTCCGCGAAGCGCGTGACGCCCGGGTCCACGTCCCGGGAGCCGAAGGAGTACATCTTGATCATGCCGGCGAACAGGTCGGCGGTGGCCCGGCGGCCCTTCTCCACCAGCTCCACCTGCGAGCCGAGCGCCCTCAGCACGCCCGGCAGGATCCGGCGCACGGCGCCCACCCCGACGGACGGCAGCCCGTACGTCACCTCGCCGAGGCGGCCGCTGGAGGTACCGACCAGGGCCACGCCGACCACGCGCTCGCGCACCAGGTCGGGGAACTGCTCGGCGAATCCCATGATGGTCATTCCGCCCATCGAGTGACCCACGAGGATCAGCGGGCCCTCGGGGGCGGCGGCGTCGATGACGGTCTTCAGGTCGCGGCCGAGCTGCTCCATGGTCAGCGGCTCGCCGTCCGCCTGGGCGAGGCCGCGGGCGCTGCGGCCGTGGCTGCGCTGGTCCCAGTAGACCGCGCGGACCATTCCGCGCAGGGCGGCGCGCTGGAAGTGCCAGGAGTCCTGGCTGAGGCAGTAGCCGTGGCAGAAGACGACGGTGGCCGGGGACGCGGCCTTGCGCCGCAGCCGGCGCCGCTTGCCCTCGTCGGGCACCTCTTCGACCTCGTAGTACAGCTCGGTGGCGTCCTCGGCCCGGCAGGTCCCCTCGGTGCCGCGCAGGGAGCCGTAGTCCCCGGCGGCGTCGAGGGCCAGGCGCGCCTTCATGCGCATGCCGCGCCCCACGGTGATCCGCTCGACCGCGACACCGGCCGCCGCGCCTGCGGCTATCACGCCGATGGCGGCGCCGGCCCAGCCGGCCTTGCGCCAGTTCTCGCTCACGCCGCCGCCCTCACTCCGCTCGCTCAGCCGCCCAGGTACACCCGGGGCACACGGCCACCGATACGGGTGACGATCTCATACGCGATCGTGTGCGCCGCTTGTGCCCAGTCCTCGGCGGTGGGTTCACCGCGTTCCGCGTCCCCGAAGATGACGGCTTCGTCGCCGACGAGGGCGTGGTCTCCATCCAAGTCGACCACGAACTGGTCCATGGCGACGCGCCCGGCGACCTGGCGGATCCGGCCGGCGACGAGCACCGGACCGCGCCCGGAGGCGTTCCGCGGGATGCCGTCGGCGTAGCCGGCCGGGACCAGCGCGAGGTTCGTCTCGGTCCCGGTGACGTAGTGGTGGCCGTAGCTGACGCCGTGCCCGGCGGGGACGGTCTTGACCAGGGCCAGGGAGGCCTTGAGGGTCATCGCGGGCCGCAGGCCCAGCTGGGCCGGGGTGCCGAGCTCGGGCGCGGGCGAGACCCCGTAGACGGCCAGCCCGCAGCGCACCAGGTCGAAGTGGGACTCGGGCAGGGTGAGGGTGGCCGGCGAATTGGCGATGTGCCGGACCTCGGGCTCGACGCCCTCCTTCTCGGCGTACGCCAGCATGTCGCGGAAGGCGGCGAGCTGGAGCTGGATGGAGGGGTGGCCGGGCTCGTCGGCGCAGGCGAAGTGCGACCAGACGCCGGTGACCCGGACGGTCCCCTCGGCCTGGGCGGCGACGGCCGCCCCGACCAGGGCCTCCCATTCGGCGGGCTGGCAGCCGTTGCGGCCGAGGCCGGTGTCGGCCTTGAGCTGGATGCGCGCGGTCCGGCCCGCCGCGCGGGCTGCCGCGCGTACCTCGTCGAGGGCCCACATACCGCTGACGGACACGTCGATGTCGGCCTCGACGGCCTCCCGCCAGGGCCCGCCGGGGGTCCACAGCCAGCACATGAGGCGCCCCCGGATGCCGGCGGCGCGGAGCGCGAGGGCCTCGTCGGGCGTGGCCGTCCCCAGCCAGGTGGCACCGGCCTCCTGGGCGGCCTTGGCGCACTCCAGGGCCCCGTGTCCGTAGGCGTTCGCCTTGACCACGGCCATCAACTCGGCCCGGGGTGCCCGCTCGCGCAGTGCGCGCACGTTCTCCCGTACAGCACCAAGATCGATCTCGGCGTACACGCGCGTCGGTGTCTCGTTCATCGCCCCCAGTCTCTCAGAACCCCCACCCTGCCCTGCCTTTCAGCCCCCGCGCCCCTCCGGCTTCGCCGCGCCATTCCAGCCCCGCCGGCGTTTGAGGCGCGGGGCTCCGGGGGCCGGCCCCCGGCAGCGGCGCGGCGCGAGGTCACGGGCGGGCGGCGTTGCGCCACGCGGTGGGGAGGGCTTCGGCCAGGTGGTGGGCCAGAAGGGGGCCGCCGGTGAGTCTGGCGGCCAGGCCGTGGAGGTACGCCGCCACCGCACCCGCGTCCGCCCCCGACAGGCCCGCCGCCAGCAACGACCCCGCCAGCCCCGACAACACGTCCCCGCTGCCTGCGGTGGCCAGCCACGAACTCCCCGTCGGATTCACCCGAACCGCGCAACCGCCGGAGGCGACCAGCGTCGTCGACCCCTTCAGCAGGACCGTCGCCCCGTACCGGGACGCCAGCCTCCGCACCGCCCCCAGCCGCCCCGCCTCCACCGACTCCCGCGACACCCCCAGCAGCGCCGCCGCCTCCCCCGCGTGCGGGGTCAGCAGCGTCGGGGCCGTCCGGGCCCGCAGCACGTCCGCGTCCAGCCCGCGCAGCCCGTCCGCGTCGACCAGCACCGGTACGTCGCCCGCGAGCAGGTCCGCGACCTCGCCCGCGCGGCCCTCCCCCAGTCCCGGCCCGACCACCCAGGCCTGCACCCGGCCGGGCCCGATCAGCGTCTCCGGGTACCGCGCGAGCACGGCCTCCGCCGCCGGCCCCACGTACCGCACCGCACCCGCACCGCCCCGCAGGGCCCCCGCCACGGTCAGTACGGCCGCGCCCGGGTACTGCGCGGAGCCTGCGACGATCCCGACCACGCCCCGCCGGTACTTGTCGCTCGACGCCGTGGGCACCGGCAGCAGCCCCGCGACGTCCGCGTGCTGCAACGCCTCCACCTGCGGCGACGGCAGCTCCAGCCCGATGTCCACCAGCCGCACCACCCCCGCTCGCGAGGCCCCGGGATCGATCAGCAGACCGGGCTTGTACGCCCCGAAGGTCACCGTCACGTCGGCCGTGACGGCAGGCCCCGCCACCTCGCCGGTGTCCGCGTCCACCCCGCTCGGCAGGTCCACGGCCACCACCGGGACCCCCGACGGGATCCGTTCCACGAGCGCGGCCGCCGCAGGCCGCAGCCCGCCCCGCCCGCCGATCCCGAGCAGCCCGTCGAGTACGAGGTCCGCGCGGTGCGGGACGGCCTCCTCGACCCGGCCGCCGGCGGCCCGCAGCGCGGCCAGCCCGCCCGGGTGCATCCGTTCGGGGTCCATCGGCACCGCCGTCACCGCGGCCCCGCGCCGGGCGAGGCGCGCCCCGGCGTAGAGCGCGTCACCCCCGTTGTCGCCGGGCCCGACCAGCAGCACGGTCCGGGACCCGTACACCCGTCCGAGCAGCCCCGCGCAGACGGCGGCCAGTCCGGCCGCCGCCCGCTGCATCAGGGCGCCTTCGGGCAGCCGGGCCATCAGCTCCCGCTCGGCGGCCCGTACGGTCTCCACGCTGTAAGCAGTACGCATGGCACCAGCCTGCCCCACGGCGGGCGTCAGCCCTCGGCGATCACCACGGCGGAGGCGACGCCGGCGTCGTGGCTCAGCGAGATGTGCCACGACTTCACCCCCAGCGCCAGCGCCCGCGCCTCGACCGTCCCCGACACCCGCAGCCGCGGCTGCCCACTGTCCTCCACGTACACCTCGGCGTCGGTCCACAGCATCCCGGCGGGCGCGCCGAGCGCCTTGGCCAGGGCCTCCTTCGCGGCGAACCGCGCGGCGAGCGAGGCGGTCCCGCGCCGCTCACCGCTCGCCAGCGTCAACTCGGCGTCGACGAACAGCCGCCGCGCGAGGCCCGGCGTGCGCTCCAGCGCCGCGCCGAACCGTTCGATCTCCGCCACGTCGATCCCGACGCCGATAATCACGTGCTACAGCTCCATCCAGGTCACTACTCCACGGTCACGGACTTTGCGAGGTTACGCGGCTGGTCCACCTCGTTCCCCCGCGCCGTCGCCAGTTCGCACGCGAAGACCTGCAAGGGCACGGTCGCCACCAGCGGCTGGAGCAGCGTCGGCGTCGCCGGGATCCGGATCAGGTGGTCGGCGTACGGGACGACCGCCTCGTCGCCCTCCTCCGCGATCACGATGGTCCGCGCCCCGCGCGCCCGGATCTCCTGGATGTTCGACACGATCTTGTCGTGGAGCACGGAACGTCCGCGCGGCGACGGCACGACCACGACCACCGGCAGGTCCTTCTCGATCAGCGCGATCGGCCCGTGCTTGAGCTCGCCCGCCGCGAAGCCCTCGGCGTGCATGTACGCGAGCTCCTTGAGCTTGAGCGCGCCCTCCAGCGCCACCGGGTAGCCGACGTGGCGGCCCAGGAACAGCACGGTGTTCTTGTCGGCGAGGGAGCGCGCGAGCTGCCGTACCGGCTCCATGGTCTCCAGTACGGTGTCCACCGCCGCGGCGATGTCCGACAGTTCGCGGACCACGGCCTGGATCTCGTCGCCCCACTTCGTCCCCCGCACCTGCCCGAGGTACAGCGCCACGAGGTAGCAGGCGACCAGCTGCGTCAGGAACGCCTTCGTCGAGGCGACGGCCACCTCCGGACCCGCGTGCGTGTAGAGCACGGCATCCGATTCGCGCGGGATCGTGGACCCGTTCGTGTTGCAGACGGCCAGCACCCTGGCCCCCTGCTCGCGCGCGTGCCGCAGCGCCATCAGGGTGTCCATGGTCTCGCCGGACTGGGAGATCGCGACGACCAGCGTCCGCTGGTCCAGGATCGGGTCGCGGTAGCGGAACTCGCTCGCCAGCTCCGTCTCGCACGGGATGCGCGTCCAGTGCTCGATGGCCAGCTTCGCGATCATGCCCGCGTGGTAGGCCGTACCGCACGCCACGATCACGACCTTGTCGACCTCCCGGAGCACCGAGACCGGGATGCGCACCTCGTCCAGGGTCAGCGAGCCGCTCGCGTCGATCCTGCCCAGGAGGGTGTCGGCGACGGCCTTCGGCTGCTCGGCGATCTCCTTGAGCATGAAGTAGTCGTAGCCGCCCTTCTCGGCCGCCGAGGCGTCCCAGTCCACGTGGTACGCCCGCACGTCCGCGGGCGCACCGTCGAAGGTGGTCACCGTGACCCCTTCGCGGCGCAGCTCCACGACCTGGTCCTGGCCGAGCTCGATCGCGGACCGGGTGTGCGCGATGAACGCGGCCACGTCCGAGGCGAGGAAGTTCTCGCCTTCGCCGACGCCCACCACCAAGGGCGAGTTGCGGCGCGCGCCGACCACCACGTCCGGCTCGTCGGCGTGCACGGCGACCAGCGTGAAGGCGCCCTGCAGACGCCGGCACACCTGCCGCATGGACTCCGCGAGGTCGCCCGTCGCCGAGAAGTGCTCGGCCAGCAGGTGCGCCACGACCTCGGTGTCCGTCTCGGACTCCAGCCGGTGTCCGCGCTCGGCGAGTTCGGCCCGCAGCTCGGCGAAGTTCTCGATGATGCCGTTGTGCACGACGGCGACCCGCCCCGAGTTGTCGAGGTGCGGGTGGGCGTTGGCGTCGGTGGGCCCGCCGTGGGTCGCCCACCGGGTGTGCCCGAGTCCCGTGGAGCCGGCCGGCAGCGGGTGCCCGACCAGTTCCTTCTCCAGATTGACGAGCTTGCCGGCCTTCTTGGCGGCGGCCAGGCTGCCGTCCGAGAGCACGGCGACCCCTGCCGAGTCGTAGCCGCGGTACTCCAGCCGCTTGAGTCCGGCGATGACCACATCGAGCGCAGACTGCGCTCCCACGTAACCCACAATTCCGCACATAGGCCGCAGCGTACGCCGTAGTTGGCCCTGCGCCCCGTACCTGAACAAGACGAAAACCCCGCCCCGGCGACTGAGCCGGAGCGGGGTTGCCGTTCGGTCGGGCGGGGTTCAGCCGAGCTTCTTCACCTGCGCGGCCACGATGGCGGTCGGCTTCTCCGCGACGCCCAGGGCCGACGCGGTGTGGGTGGCCAGCACGTTGCCCTTGCGGACGACGACGGTCTCGGTCGTGACCTTCGTGCCCTCGACGTCGGCCTCCAGCGTCAGGGCGATCGCCTCGTCGCCCCCGGTGGCAGCGGAGGACACCACCTTGTCGATCTTGGTGTTCTCGCCCTCCATCGTCAGCGAGAAACCGCCCGCGCACGCGGTGGCCGCGGTCTTGACGGCCGCGAAGGCCTCCTCCGCGCCCTTGCCCTCGTACGAGGCGAGGGTCACCGAGGTCCGGGTGCCGGCGAGGGCCTTCAGCCCCGCGGTGGCCGCGTCCTCGGCGCCGGCGCCCTCCTTGGGCTTGGCGACGGCCTTCATCCGCGCCACACCGGCGGCCGTACCGACGGTGGCCGTGCCCTGCGTCCTGACCACGGGCTGGCACTCGGCCTTGTCGCCCTTCGCGGCCTCACCGATCGCCACCTCGTCCTTCGGGACGGCGACGACCACGTGGTCCGGCAGATCGGCCTTGGTCAGGATCAGGGCGGACAGCTCGGCGTCCGTCTTCGCCTTGGCGGCCGGGGCGGCCGGGGCCGACGAGGAGGCGGGCGCCGACGGCTTGGCATCGGCCTTGGTGTCGGCCTTGTCGGAGCCGCAGGCGGTGGCCAGCAGGGCCAGGTGCGCCGGTTGGTGAGCGGGGCGAGCCCCCTTTTGCCCCGAATCGAGCCCGCCCCGCCGCAACCCCCCGCCCGCCCCTCCCCCGCCCCCGCGCACGTGACCGACCACACCACCCACAACCGCCCCCGAGCCCCGACAATGGCGGTGTGATCACTTCGCCGCCACGAAGCAGCACGCCGGACGACGCAACGGAGCGACGCGGCCGGGAGGGGCACCCCACGCGCCCTGCCCACCGCCGGGGCCCCGAGGCCTCGCCGTACGTCGACCTCACCCGGGACGAGTGGAGCGCCCTGCGCGAGCGGACCCCGCTGCCGCTGACCGCCGACGAGGTGGAGCGGCTGCGCGGCCTCGGCGACGTCATCGACCTCGACGAGGTCCGCGACGTGTACCTGCCGCTCTCCCGCCTCCTGAACCTCTACGTCGGCGCCACCAGCAACCTCCGCGGCACCCTGAACACCTTCCTCGGGGACGCGGGCAACGGGCACGGCGCCCAGCAGGGCACGCCCTTCGTCATAGGGGTCGCAGGTTCGGTCGCCGTCGGCAAGTCCACCGTCGCCCGCCTCCTCCAGGCCCTGCTCGCCCGCTGGCCCGAACACCCGCGCGTCGAGCTGGTCACGACCGACGGGTTCCTGTACCCGATGAAGGAGCTCCAGCGGCGCGGCCTCACCTCCCGCAAAGGCTTCCCGGAGTCCTACGACCGCCGCGCGCTCACCCGTTTCGTCGCCGACATCAAGGCCGGGAAGGACGAGGTCAGGGCCCCGGTCTACTCGCACCTGATCTACGACATCGTCCCCGGCGAGGAGCTCGTCGTCCGCCGCCCGGACATCCTCATCGTCGAGGGCCTCAACGTGCTCCAGCCGGCCCTCCCCGGCACGGACGGCCGCACCCGCGTCGCCCTCGCCGACTACTTCGACTTCAGCGTGTACGTGGACGCGCGCCCCGAGGACATCGAGCGCTGGTACCTCAACCGCTTCCGGAAGCTGCGCGAGACCGCCTTCCAGAATCCTTTCTCCTACTTCCGCAAGTACACCCAGGTCTCCGAGGAGGAGGCCATGGAGTACGCGCAGACGATGTGGCGGACGATCAACAAGCCCAACCTGCTGGAGAACGTGGCACCCACCCGCGGCCGGGCCACCCTCGTCGTCCGCAAGGGTCCGGACCACAAGGTGCAGAAGCTGAGCCTGCGCAAACTCTGAAAGCTACGCTGCGGGCATGCTGCATCTGCGGATGATCACCCCGCACCACCTCACGGAGCGGGTGGTGGAGCTGATCGACCAGACGGTCGGCACCACCCACCTGGTCGTCCTGCCCGGAGCCGCCCGCGACCCGGAGGGTGACCTGGTGCTCTGCGACATCGCCCGCGAGTCGGCCGACGAACTGCTCCAGGAGATGCGCGCCCTCGGCGTCGACCGGACCGGTTCGATCGCCGTCGAGAACATCGACCTGTCGATCTCCCGGCGCGCCGACCAGGCGGAAGAGGAGGCTCCGGGCGAGGCCGCCGACGCGGTGGTCTGGGAACAGCTCGCCGAGTCGACGCACGAGGAGTCCACCCTCACCATCACCTACGCCGCCTTCATGATCCTGGCGACGATGATCGCGGCGTGCGGTGTCGTGCTCGACAACGCCGTGCTGATCGTGGGCGCGATGGCGGTCGGCCCGGAGTTCGGCCCGCTCGCCGGCATCTGCACCGGTCTGGTGCGGCGCAGACCCAAACTGGCCTGGCGCTCGTTCGTCGCGCTGGCGGTCGGTTTCACGGCGGCGATCATCGCGACGACGGTCTTCAGCCTGGTCATGGACGCGCTGGGGCTCTTCCACGAGCACCTGCTGGAGAACGAACGGCCGAACACCAGCTTCATCTGGCAGCCCGACCCGTTCTCGTTTGTCGTGGCGCTGCTCGCGGGCGTGGCCGGCATGCTCTCGCTGACGTCCGCGAAGGCCGGTGCCCTGGTCGGCGTGGCGATCTCCGTGACCACCGTCCCGGCGGGCGCCAACGCCGCCGTGGCCCTCAGCTACGGCGACCTCGGTCAGATGTGGGGCTCGGGCATCCAGCTGGCACTCAACCTGGGCGGCATCATCCTCTCGGGGACGCTCACCCTCATCGCCTGGAAACTGCTGTGGCGCACCCAGCACAACCGGATGATCCGGAAGCCGGGTGCGCCACGCAGACCTGGTGGAGGCGCCCTCTAGGAGGTGGGCCTGCTAGCCGAGCGCCGACTTCACGACGTCCGCGAGACGGCTGGCGATCGCGCGGGCCTGCTCGATGTCGGCGGCCTCGACCATCACCCGTACGAGGGGCTCGGTGCCGGACGGACGGAGCAGCACCCGTCCGGTGGTGCCCAGCTCACGCTCGGCGTCGGCCACGGCCGCCGCCAGCTCCGCGGAGGTGGTGACCCGGGACCTGTCCACGTCGGGAACGTTGACCAGCACCTGCGGCAGCCGCTGCATGACGCCCGCCAGCTCGGCGAGGGACTTGCCGGTGGCCGCGACCCGCGCCGCCAGCAGCAGGCCGGTCAGCGTGCCGTCACCGGTCGTCGCGTGGTCGAGGATGATCACGTGGCCGGACTGCTCGCCGCCCAGCGCGTAGCCGTGCTCCTTCATCGACTCCAGCACGTACCGGTCGCCGACCCCGGTCTGTACGACCTGGATGCCCTCGCCCTCCATGGCCAGCTTGAAGCCCAGGTTGGACATCACGGTGCCGACCACGGTGTTCCCGCGCAGCTGGCCGGCCTCGCGCATGGCCAGCGCCAGCACCGCGAGGATCTGGTCGCCGTCGACCTCCGCGCCGGAGCCGTCCACGGCGAGGCAGCGGTCGGCGTCACCGTCGTGCGCGATGCCGAAGTCGGCGCCGTGCTCGACGACGGCCGCCTTGAGCAGGCCGAGGTGGGTGGAGCCGCAGCCGTCGTTGATGTTCAGGCCGTCCGGCGCGGCGCCGATCGTGATGATCTCCGCGCCGGCCCGGGCGAAGGCCTCGGGCGAGACGTAGGCGGCCGCGCCGTGCGCCTCGTCCAGGACGATCTTCAGGCCGTCGAGGCGGTTGGGGAGGACCCCGATGAGGTGGGCGACGTACTTCTCGAAGCCCTCGGTGTAGTCGGAGACCCGGCCGACGCCGGAGCCGGTGGGCCGGTCCCACGGGGCGCCGGTGCGGTGCTCCTCGTAGACGGACTCGATGCGGTCCTCCAGCTCGTCGGCGAGCTTGTGGCCGCCGCGCGCGAAGAACTTGACGCCGTTGTCCGGCATGGCGTTGTGGCTGGCGGAGAGCATCACGCCGAGGTCGGCACCCAGCGCACCGGTGAGATACGCCACCGCCGGGGTGGGCAGCACACCGACGCGCAGGACGTCCACGCCCGCGCTCGCGAGGCCGGCCACGACCGCCGCCTCGAGGAATTCGCCGGAGGCCCGGGGGTCCCGGCCGACCACGGCCGTCGCCCGGTGGCCCGCGAAGGTGCCCGCTTCGGCCAGTACGTGGGCAGCCGCCACGGAGAGGCCGAGCGCGAGCTCCGCCGTCAGATCCGCGTTGGCAACGCCGCGTACACCGTCCGTCCCGAAGAGTCGTCCCACTGTTGTCCTCCCGAGTTTCCGCATCGCATTGTGACCGCTTGTGACAGGTTTTGCCGCTTGTGGCGGTAAACGAACCGCCCCGGCAGCACAGAGAGTGCTGCCGGGGCGGTTTCGTTGCAGAACAGCAGGCGCAGATTAACGCTTGCTGTACTGCGGAGCCTTACGGGCCTTCTTGAGACCGGCCTTCTTGCGCTCGACCGCACGGTCGTCGCGGGAGAGGAAGCCGGCCTTCTTCAGCGCCGGGCGGTTGTTGTCCACGTCCGCCTCGTTCAGCGCACGGGCCACGCCGAGGCGCAGGGCGCCGGCCTGGCCGGACACGCCGCCACCCGAGATGCGGGCGATGACGTCGTAGCGGTTGTCGAGCTCGAGCAGCTTGAACGGCTCGTTGACTTCCTGCTGGTGCACCTTGTTGGGGAAGTAGTCCTCAAGGGTGCGACCGTTGATCTTCCACTTGCCGGTGCCCGGAACGATCCGGACGCGGGCGATGGCGTTCTTGCGACGGCCCAGGCCGGCGGCCGGCTGGGGGTCGCCGAAGCGGCCGGCAAGGGACTCGGAGGTGTAGTCGCCCTCGACGACAACCTCGGACTCGCTGGTGTACTCCTCGACGTTGCCCTCGAACTCTTCGACGGTCGTCTCGGCGGTGGTCTCGGCCACGATGCTCCTCAGAATTTTCTACGTCTTAGGGGGTGGCCGGAACTACTGCGCGACCTGGGTGATCTCGAACGGCACCGGCTGCTGGGCAGCGTGGGGGTGCTGGTCGCCCGAGTAGACCTTCAGCTTCGAGAGCATCTGACGGCCCAGGGTGTTCTTGGGGAGCATGCCCTTGATGGCCTTCTCGACGGCCTTCTCCGGGTTGTTCGCCAGGAGGTCGTCGTAGCGCACGGAGCGGAGACCACCCGGGTAGCCGGAGTGGCGGTACGCCATCTTCTGCGACGCCTTGTTGCCGGACAGGTGAACCTTGTCGGCGTTGACGATGATGACGAAGTCGCCCATGTCCATGTGGGGGGCGTAAGTCGGCTTGTGCTTACCCCGCAGGAGGGCAGCGGCCTGGGTCGCCAGACGGCCGAGGACAACGTCCTGGGCGTCGATGACGAGCCACTGGCGCGAGATGTCGCCGGGCTTGGGGCTGAACGTACGCACGCGTATGCCTTCGCTTCTTCAGTGGTGGTATCCCACGGGCGCAAGCCCCACGGGAAGGTCCTGACAGGGTCACCACGGACGATCACGACAGCCCTCGTTCACATCGGGGACGCAACCCGTGTGAACCGCTGGTCATCGGTCCGGTGGACCGGCGCAAGGCCCTTTCACGTGAGAATGAGCAAGCCAATACGCATAACAAACCAGCAGGATACCCAAGCAGACCCGTACGGGTCAAAACGCGGTCCGCGATGCCGATTCTGCTGGCGTCGCGGCGCACTCCGGTTCGGTCCTGGGTGGGGACCCCGCAGTTGTTACTGGCCCCAGAATAACCCGACCGGAGCGCAGCACACGACGCGCCAGCAGAATCACGAGCCCGCACAGGGTCGCGCAGTCCTTGAAGGCGCGCCGCTTGTGGGCCAGCTCCGAGGGCCACGGGACCAGGGCCACCTGGGGCGTCAACGCCAGCCAGAACCAGGGCGATCGGGGCATCGAGCCCGGCCGCACCGCCGAGGCCAGCAGCAGCGGAAGCACCACCAGCAGGTAGTGGTCGAAGGACGGCCGCGACACCAGGAATGCGGCGAGCATCACCAGGCAGGCGGTCTCCACCAGCCGCAGCTCACCCCCGTCGGCCTCGTCCTGCCTGTGCCACCGCACCCAGACCGCCCACAGACCGGCCCCGGCCCCCGCGAACGCGAACAGCACCGCGAGCGGCTCGGGCACCCCCAGCCGCGGCAGCACCGCGATCGGCGAGGCGTCCCAGGGCAGCGCGTACGCGTCCTGCCCGTGGAGCAGGAAGGGCAGGGTCTTGGTGAAGAACAGCGACGGGCTCGGCATCATCAGCGCGCCGGCCAGCGAGAGCCCCAGCGGCACCAGCACCGCCGCGGCCAGCCCCCGCCACTGCCGGGCGAGCAGGAACAGCAGCCCGATCGGCACCAGCATCGGCTTGCACGCGATCGCCAGCCCGACCACCAGCCCGGCCGCCGCCCACGACCGCCGGTGCGCGAGCAGCAGCGCCACCGGCAGCGCGGCCGCCGAGATGGCGGTCCAGTTGCCGATCAGCACGAGGTTCACGTACGGCTTGTAGGCGAGGGCGAAGACCGCGAAACCGCCGACCGCGAAGCGCGAGCGCAGCGGCACCGAGAACATCCGCAGCGCGGCCAGCCAGCCCGCGCCCAGCAGCCCCGACATCCCGACCGGCAGGACCCACTGCAGCACCATCCGCGGCAGCAGGGCCTCCGGGACCGCCATGATCACGGCGCTGGGGAGGTAGAGGAAGCGCTTGTCCTCGTACGGGGACCCGCCCGCGAGCAGCGTCTGCGCCGCCTTGACCACGAAGGCGTTGTCCGAGCCCCAGTTCGCGCGCAGGCTCGTGGAGACGGCGACCCCGAGGAGCACCGCGAGGGAGAGCACCTGCAAGGACCGGGAGGCCGGCCGCAGCAGCCAGTCGATCAGCCGGCTCCCAGAGGCCGGCGTTCCGGAGGTCTGGTTCTCCCACTTCATCAGCCAGATGCTAGGCCGCAGCCCCACGACGCCTGCCCCTCACTCATCCGAGGGGGTGACGGTATCCCCCTAGCGCTTGCGTTCGACTCTACGTTCGTCCCAGACGGGCTCCTGAGTCTCCCGCACAACACCGTCCGAACCGAAGACCAGGTAACGGTCAAATGTGCGCGCGAACCAGCGGTCGTGCGTGACGCACAGCACAGTCCCCTCGTACGCCTCCAGGCCGTCCTGGAGCGCCTCCGCGGACTCCAGGTCCAGGTTGTCCGTCGGCTCGTCCAGCAGCAGCGCCGTGGTCCCCGCCAGCTCCAGCAGCAGGATCTGGAAGCGTGCCTGCTGGCCGCCCGAGAGCTTCTCGAACGGCTGGTCGCCCTGGCGCTCCAGCTCGTACCGGCGCAGCGCGCCCATCGCCGCGCCGAGCGGCTTCGCCGCCTCCGTCCACAGGATGTCGACGAGGGTGCGGCCGAACAGTTCGGGGTGGGCGTGCGTCTGCGCGAAGTGGCCGGGAACCACCCGTGCGCCCAGCTTCCACGTGCCCGTGTGCTTGACGTCCTCGCCGGCCATCAGCCGCAGGAAGTGCGATTTGCCGGAGCCGTTCGAGCCCAGCACGGCGACCCGCTCGCCGTAGAAGACCTCCAGCGAGAAGGGCTTCATCAGCCCCGTGAGCTCCAGGTTCTCCACCGTCAGCGCGCGTACGCCCGTACGCCCGCCCTTGAGCCGCATCCGGATGTCCTGCTCCCGCGGCGGCTCCGGCGGAGGGCCCGCCTCCTCGAACTTCTGGAAGCGGGTCTGCATCGCGCGGTACCGCGAGGCCATGTCGGGGCTGCTCGCGGCCTGGTTGCGCAGCCGCAGGACCAGGGCCTTGAGCCGGGCGTGCTCCTCGTCCCAGCGCCGCTTGAGCTCCTCGAAACGCGCGAAGCGCTCCTTGCGGGCGTCGTGGTAGGTGTCGAAGCCCGCGCCGTGCACCCAGACGTCGGAGCCCATCGGGCTCGCCTCCAGGCTGATGATCTTCTCGGCGGCCCGGGTCAGCAGCTCCCGGTCGTGCGAGACGAACAGCACGGTCTTGCGGGTCGCCTTGAGCTGGTCCTCCAGCCACCGCTTGCCGGGGACGTCGAGGTAGTTGTCCGGCTCGTCGAGCAGCAGCACCTCGTCCGGCCCGCGCAGCAGCGCCTCCAGCACGAGCCGCTTCTGCTCACCGCCCGACAGCGTGCGGACCTCGCGGAACTGCGCGGTGTCGTACGGGATGGCCAGCGCGGCCATGGTGCAGACGTCCCACAGGGTCTCCGCCTCGTAGCCCTGGACGTCCGCCCAGTCGCTGAGCGCCTGCGCGTAGGCCATCTGCGCGGCCTCGTCGTCGACGGTCAGGATCAGCTGCTCGGCCCGGTCCACGGCCTTGGCGGCCTCCCGGATCCGCGGCTGGGCCACCGACACCAGGAGGTCCCGCACGGTCGTCTCGTCCCGCACCGAGCCGACGAACTGCGACATCACGCCGAGACCGCCGGAGACGGTCACGCCGCCGCCGTGCGGCTGGAGCTCCCCGGAGATCATCTTCAGCAGGGTGGTCTTGCCGGCCCCGTTCGCCCCCACGAGGGCGACCACCGACCCCTCCCCCACGCGGAAGGAGACGTCGGGGAGCAGGACCCGCCCGTCGGGAAGGTAGTACTCCAGGTGGCTGACTTCGAGATGTCCCATGCCCGGCATTCTCCCGGTCCGGTGCCGATCCACCCAACCGGATTGGCGGGCGCTCAGCAGCAGCCGGCTCCGGGGAGGGTGCGCATGTTGCGGGCTTCCTTGCTGCGGGCGGCCAGCAGCTCGTCCGCCGGGTAGCCGACCTCCTCCAGGGTCAGCCCGTGCGGCTTGACCACGTGCACCGAGGAGTCCCGTACGGCGGCCCGCAGGACCTTGCCGGGCCAGTCGGTGGGCCGGTGCCCGTCGCCGACGTGCAGCAGGGCGCCCACCAGCGAGCGGACCATGTTGTGGCAGAAGGCGTCGGCGCGGACGGTCGCGGTGACGATCCCGTCCTCGGCGCGCTCCCAGCTGAGCTGCTGGAGCGTGCGGATGGTCGTGGCGCCCTCGCGCTTCTTGCAGTACGCGGCGAAGTCGTGCTCGCCGAGCAGCGGGGCGGCGGCCTCGTTCATGGCGTCCACGTCGAGGGGCCACTGGTGCCACAGCACGTGGCCGCGGCGCAGCGGGTCGACGCCCCCCTGGTGGTCGCCGACGCGGTAGGCGTAGCGGCGCCAGATGGCCGAGAAGCGCGCGTTGAAGCCCTCGGGGGCCTCGGCGACCTTCCACACCCGTACGTCGTGCGGCAGCCGTCCCGCGAGGCGGCGCAGCAGCTTGTCGTGGTGCTCGGCCCACACCTCCTCGGCGAGGTCGAACTGGGCGACCTGCCCGCGGGCGTGCACGCCCGCGTCGGTACGCCCGGCCACGGTCAGCTCGACCGGCTCGGACAGCCGCATCACGGTCTGCAGGGCCGACTCCAGCTCGCCCTGGACGGTGCGCAGCACGCGCTGCTTCGCCCAGCCGGAGAAGTCCTTGCCGTCGTAGCTCAGGTCCAGCCGCACCCGGACGTGCCCGGGCTCCACCTCGTCACTCACGTGACAGATCCTCTCAGAGTCACCGCAATGCAGAACGGGCCCGCCCCCGGAAGGGGCGGGCCCGTTCAGAGCCGATCAAGCAAGCGTGATCCCGGGGGATCAGGCCTCCTTGGTCTCCTCGGCGGGGGTCTCGACAGCCTCCGCCTCCTTGACCGCGCGCTTGGTGGCGGCCTCGGCCTCACCAGTGGCCTGCTGGGCGACCGTGAGGGCCTCGACCAGCTCGATCACGGCCATCGGGGCGTTGTCGCCACGACGGTTGCCGATCTTGGTGATGCGCGTGTAACCACCGGGGCGGTTCTCGTAGCGCGGGGCGATCTCGGTGAACAGCGTGTGCACGATGCTCTTGTCCGTGATCGTCTGCAGCACCAGGCGACGGTTGTGGATGTCGCCCTTCTTCGCCTTGGTGACCAGACGCTCGGCGTAGGGACGCAGGCGACGGGCCTTGGCCTCGGTGGTGGTGATGCGGCCGTGCTCGAAGAGCGCCTTCGCGAGGTTCGCGAGGAGGTGCTTCTCGTGCGCGGCGGAGCCGCCCAGGCGGGCACCCTTTGCGGGACGCGGCATTGTTACTCCTTCAAATCTGCACCGGCCGTGTCAGGTACCGGAGTCAGTTCCCTCAAGCGGTCGCGAGAGGGGGGTGCGGGGGGCGTGAGCCCCCCACAAGTTTTCTAGTACTGCTCGGTCTCGACGAAACCGGCGTCCGCGTCGTCGTCGGCGCCGAAGGCGTCGGCGGCGGCGGTCGGGTCGAATCCGGGCGGGCTGTCCTTGAGGGCCAGGCCCATGCCGGCCAGCTTCGCCTTGACCTCGTCGATCGACTTCGCACCGAAGTTGCGGATGTCGAGCAGGTCGGCCTCGGAGCGGGCGACGAGCTCACCCACGGAGTGGATGCCCTCGCGCTTGAGGCAGTTGTACGACCGAACGGTGAGCTCGAGCTCCTCGATCGGCAGCGCCAGGTCGGCGGCCAGGGCGGCGTCCGTCGGGGACGGGCCCATGTCGATGCCCTCGGCGTCGATGTTGAGCTCGCGCGCCAGACCGAACAGCTCGACCAGGGTCTTGCCGGCGGACGCCATGGCGTCGCGCGGGCGCATGGCCTGCTTGGTCTCGACGTCGACGATCAGCTTGTCGAAGTCGGTGCGCTGCTCGACTCGGGTCGCCTCGACCTTGTAGGTGACCTTGAGGACCGGGCTGTAGATGGAGTCGACCGGGATGCGGCCGATCTCCTGGCCCAGCTGCTTGTTCTGGACGGCGGAGACGTAGCCGCGACCGCGCTCGACGGTCAGCTCCATCTCCAGCTTGCCCTTGCCGTTGAGCGTGGCGAGGACCAGGTCCGGGTTGTGCACCTCGACACCGGCCGGGGGCGCGATGTCAGCGGCGGTGACCAGGCCGGGACCCTGCTTGCGCAGGTACATCACGACCGGCTCGTCGTGCTCCGAGGAGACGACCAGCTGCTTGATGTTCAGGATGATGTCGGTGACGTCTTCCTTCACACCCGGCACGGTGGTGAACTCGTGCAGGACGCCGTCCACGCGGATGCTGGTGACAGCGGCACCCGGGATCGAGGACAGGAGCGTGCGGCGCAGGGAGTTGCCGAGGGTGTAGCCGAAGCCCGGCTCCAGCGGCTCGATCACGAACCGCGAGCGGTACTCGTCGACGACCTCTTCGGTCAGCGAAGGACGCTGAGCGATAAGCATGTCTGTGTTCCTTCATTCGTGGACGCCCACTATTTGACGCCCGACGGGGTGCAGCCGGAGCTGCGGACTACAAGGGTACGGGCGGTACGTCCCCCGCGAGGGGTTCGTACCGCCCGGACACTCAAGAACGCACAGGTGCGTCCGCTGCGTCAGACGCGGCGGCGCTTCGGCGGGCGGCAGCCGTTGTGCGGGGTGGGGGTGACGTCCTGGATCGAGCCGACCTCGAGGCCGGTGGCCTGGAGGGAGCGGATCGCGGTCTCGCGGCCGGAGCCCGGACCCTTCACGAAGACGTCGACCTTGCGCATGCCGTGCTCCTGCGCGCGGCGGGCGGCCGACTCGGCGGCCATCTGCGCGGCGAAGGGGGTGGACTTGCGCGAGCCCTTGAAGCCGACGTGGCCGGCGGAGGCCCAGGAGATCACGTTGCCCGAGGGGTCGGTGATCGAAACGATGGTGTTGTTGAACGTGCTCTTGATGTGGGCGTGCCCGTGAGCGACGTTCTTCTTTTCCTTGCGGCGCACCTTCTTGGCAGCGCCCTGACGACCCTTGGGGGGCATCTAAATCTCCTACGGGAGGTGGTCGGTCCTACAGCGCAAGACCGCTGAACAGGACTACTTCTTGCCCGGCTTCTTCTTACCGGCGATCGCGCGACGCGGGCCCTTGCGGGTACGCGCGTTCGTGCTGGTGCGCTGACCGTGCACCGGGAGGCCGCGACGGTGGCGGATGCCCTGGTAGCACTGGATCTCGACCTTGCGACGGATGTCGGCCTGGATCTCGCGGCGGAGGTCACCCTCGGTACGGAGGTTGGCGTCCACGTACTCGCGGATCTTGACCAGGTCCTCTTCGGCCAGGTCACGAACGCGGGTGTTCGGGTTCACGCCGGTGGAGGCGAGGATCTCCTTGGACCGGGTGCGCCCGATACCGAAGACGTAGGTGAGTGCGATCTCCACACGCTTTTCGCGCGGGATGTCAACACCGGAAACGCGTGCCATTCAATGGCTCCTGTGTGTTCGGGGGTCTTCCGCAGAATCAGTCCCGACCGCCGACCACACCTGAATGGGTGGTGGTACGTCCGGGTCCCCGGCCCCCGCCGGAGGTGCCGCCGGCCCCTTGCAGGGCTGGGCGGATTCTGCGTATGTACGTTTTCTTACGTCGCGCGAAGAACTGCGTTAAGGCAGGTCGGTCGGCGTGCGTCAGCCCTGGCGCTGCTTGTGGCGCAGGTTGTCGCAGATGACCATGACCCGGCCGTGACGGCGGATCACCTTGCACTTGTCGCAGATCTTCTTGACGCTCGGCTTGACCTTCATGTTGGTGAGGTTCTCCGGGTCAGTGCCACCACCCGCACCGGGACAAGACGCCCAGGCAGGAGTGAGGACAAGATCTACTTGTATCGGTAGACGATCCGGCCACGCGTCAGGTCGTACGGAGACAGCTCCACGACGACCCGGTCATCCGGGAGGATGCGGATGTAGTGCATGCGCATCTTGCCGCTGATGTGCGCGAGGACCTTGTGACCGTTCTGCAGTTCCACCTTGAACATCGCGTTCGGGAGGGACTCGATCACGGTGCCCTCGATTTCGATGGCACCTTGCTTCTTGGCCACGCTTCGCCCTTCGAATCGGCTACCTTGATCGGCTCGGTGCGCCACGCTTGCAGGCATGGATGTGCACGAGAGCCGACGAGTCAGTCTACGTCAGGGCTCCCAGAAAGACGAATCCGGAAAGTGTGCCCCAGAGTGTAGATCATTACGCCAGAGGGTCCGGAGCCGTGGTGACTCCGTACTCCGCCAGCTTCGCCTTGCCGCAGTCCGGGCTGGTCAGAACGATCGGACCGGCCTCCGTCAGGGCGATGGAGTGCTCCCAGTGCGAGGACCAGGTGCCGTCGGTCGTGATGACCGTCCAGTCGTCCGCCAGTACCTCCGTCTGGGCGGTGCCCAGGGAGACCATCGGCTCGATCGCCAGGCAGATGCCCGGGACCAGCTTGATCCCCTTGCCCCGCTTGCGCGAGACGTAGTTCAGCAGGTGGGGGTCCATGTGCATCTCGGACCCGATGCCGTGGCCGCCGTAGTCCTCGATGATCCCGAACTTGCCGAGGCTGTGGTCACCGGTGGCGGGACGCGGCTGGCGCTTGATGTACGTCTCGATCGCCTTGGAGATGTCCACAAGGCGGTTGCCGAGCTTCATGGCGGCGATGCCGGCCCACATGGACTCCTCGGTCACCCGGGAGAGCTCCACGAGCTCAGGGGCGTGCCCAGTCCCCACGAAGGCGGTGTACGCGGCGTCGCCGTGCCAGCCGTCGACGATGGCGCCGGCGTCGATCGAGATGATGTCGCCGTCCTTGAGGACCGTCTTGTCGTCCGGGATGCCGTGGACGACGACCTCGTTCACCGAGGTGCAGATCGTCGCGGGGAAGCCGCCGTAGCCGAGGAAGTTCGACTTGGCGCCGGCGTCCGCGATCACCTTGCGGGCCACCATGTCCAGATCATGCGTCGTGGCGCCCGGAACGGCCGCCTCACGGGTCGCCGCGTGGATCGCGGCGACGACCAGCCCCGCCTCGCGCATCTTCGCGATCTGCTCGGGGGTCTTGATCTGGACCATGAAAAACGCCTTCCAGCCTCGGTACGAGTCTTCTCAACAGTACGGCCGCGATGCCCTGGGGACACCGCGGCCGTTCTTGCCCTACGGGGGTACTACTTCGGGAGGGCGTCCATCGCGCGCCGCGTGATCTCCGCGACCTCGCCGAGAGCCGGAATCGTCGACACGAGGCCCTGGGCCTTGTAGTAGTCGATGATCGGCTCGGTCTCCGCGTGGTAGACCGCGAGCCGGTTGCGGACCGTGGCCTCGGAGTCGTCTCCGCGCTGGTACAGCTCGCCGCCGCAGGTGTCGCAGACACCCTCGGTCTTCGGCGGCGCGTACGTGACGTGGAAGACGTGCGCGGAGTCCTTGCGGCAGGTCCGGCGGCCGGCGATCCGCTTGACGACCTCGTCCTCCTCGACCTCCAGGTCGAGGACGGCGTCCAGTCGCAGGTCGGCGTTCTTGAGGATCTCGTCGAGCGCCTCGGCCTGCGAGAGGTTGCGAGGGAAGCCGTCGAGCAGGAAGCCGTTCGCGGCGTCGGGCTGCTCCATCCGGTCCTTGGCCATGCCGATGGTGACCGAGTCCGGGACAAGCTCCCCTGCGTCCATGTAGGACTTGGCGCTCTTGCCCAGCTCGGTGCCCTGGCTGATGTTGGCCCGGAACAGGTCGCCCGTGGAGATGTGCGGGATCGACAGGTTCTTGGCAAGGAACGCGGCCTGCGTTCCCTTGCCCGCACCGGGCGGTCCGACGAGGACGATTCGCATCAGCGGAGGAACCCTTCGTAATTACGCTGCTGGAGCTGGCTCTCGATCTGCTTCACGGTTTCCAGACCCACACCCACGATGATCAGGATGCTCGTCCCGCCGAACGGGAAGTTCTGGTTCGCTCCGAAGCCGGCCAACGCCATCGTCGGCACAAGAGCGATGAGACCCAGGTACAGCGACCCCGGCCAGGTGATCCGGTTGAGCACGTAGCTCAGGTACTCGGCGGTGGGTCGACCGGCACGAATACCGGGGATGAACCCACCATACTTCTTCATGTTGTCTGCAACTTCCTCGGGGTTGAACGAGATCGCCACGTAGAAGAACGCGAAGAAGACGATCAGGAGGAAGTAGGTCGCGATGTAGTACGGGTGGTCGCCCTTGACGAAGTGCTTCTGGATCCAGGTGGCCCAGCCCGCGGTCGAGCCGCTGAACTGGACGATCAGTGCCGGGATGTAGAGCAGCGACGAGGCGAAGATGACGGGGATGATGCCCGCCTGGTTCACCTTGAGCGGGATGTAGGTCGAGGTACCGCCGTAGGCACGGCGGCCGATCATGCGCTTCGCGTACTGGACCGGGATCCGGCGCTGCGCCTGCTCGACGAAGACCACCAGACACACCATCGCCAGGCCGACCAGGATGACGACGCCGAACTCGACCCAGCCGTCGGCGATCTTGCCCTGGAGCTTGATCTGCCACATGGCGCCGATGAAGCCGGCGGCGATCGAGATGAACATGAGGATCGACATGCCGTTGCCGATGCCGCGGTCGGTGATGAGCTCACCGAGCCACATCACGACGCAGGTACCGGCGGTCATGGTGACCACCATGACGACGGTGGCGAAAATCGACCGGTCGGGGACGATGTCGCGGGCGGCGGAGCAGCCCTGGAACAGGGCACCCGTGCGGGCAGTGGCGACGAGGCCCGTGCCCTGCAGGATCGCCAGCGCGACCGTCAGATAGCGCGTGTACTGAGTGATCTTCGCCGTGCCGGACTGGCCCTCTTTCTTGAGGGTCTCCAGCTTCGGGATGACCACGGTCAGCAGCTGCAGAATGATGCTCGCCGTGATGTAGGGCATGATGCCGAGCGCGAAGATCGTGATCTGCAGCAGCGCACCGCCGCTGAACATGTTGACCAGACCGAACAGCCCGTTGCTGCTGCCCGCCTGGTCGACACAGATCTGAACGTTCTTGTAGCTCACGCCGGGTACCGGGATGTGGGACCCGAGCCGGAACAGCACGATGATGCCGAGCGTGAAGAGCAGCTTCTTGCGCAGGTCGGGCGTCTTGAACGCCCGGGCGAACGCGGTGAGCACGGTGCCTCCTGCGACCCCCGCGCTACTGCGTCAGAGGTGACGGTCTGAGGGATCGACGTATACGACAAAGCAATGGTGCACGCCACCTTACCGGCGAGTGTGCCTCCCGTGGAACGACCAACCGGGGATGCCCCATATGTGAGGCACCCCCGGTTGGGTTTTGAGCTATTCAGCCACTGAAATCGTCTTAGACGAGCTCGGTGACGGTGCCACCGGCAGCGGCGATCTTCTCCTTGGCGGAGGCGGAGACGGCGTCAACCGAAACCTGCAGCGCCACGGAGAGCTCGCCCTGGCCCAGGACCTTGACGAGGCTGTTCTTGCGAACCGCGCCCTTGGCGACCAGGTCGGCCACCGTGACTTCTCCACCCTCGGGGTAGAGAGCGCCGAGCTTGTCCAGGTTGACGACCTGGAACTCGGTGCGGAACGGGTTCTTGAAGCCCTTGAGCTTCGGCAGGCGCATGTGGAGGGGCATCTGCCCACCCTCGAAGCGCTGCGGGATCTGGTAGCGGGCCTTCTGGCCCTTCGTACCACGACCGGCCGTCTTACCCTTCGACGCCTCACCACGACCGACACGGGTCTTCGCGGTCTTGGCGCCGGGGGCGGGACGGAGGTTGTGGGCCTTCAGCGGGCTGTTCTCAGCCATGTTAGTCAACCTCCTCAACCGTCACGAGGTGGCGGACGGTGTGAACCATTCCGCGGAACTCGGGGCGGTCCTCCTTGACGACCACGTCGTTCAGGCGCTTGAGCCCGAGCGAACGCAGAGTGTCACGGTGGTTCTGCTTGCTGCCGATGTACGACTTCGTCTGCGTGATCTTGAGGCGAGCCATTACGCAGCACCCGCCCCGGCACGTGCACGCAGCAGAGCCGCGGGGGCGACGTCCTCGAGGGGCAGACCACGGCGAGCCGCGATCTCCTCGGGACGCTGCAGGCCCTTGAGCGCTGCCACGGTCGCGTGCACGATGTTGATCGCGTTCGACGAGCCGAGCGACTTCGACAGGATGTCGTGAACGCCGGCGCACTCCAGAACGGCGCGCACCGGGCCACCGGCGATAACACCGGTACCGGGGGAAGCCGGCTTCAGCAGCACGACGCCCGCGGCACGCTCGCCCGTGATCGGGTGAGGGATGGTGCCCTGGATGCGCGGAACCTTGAAGAAGTTCTTCTTCGCTTCCTCGACACCCTTGGCGATGGCCGCGGGAACTTCCTTGGCCTTGCCGTAACCGACACCTACAGTGCCGTCACCGTCGCCCACCACGACCAGCGCGGTGAAGCTGAAGCGGCGACCACCCTTGACAACCTTGGCGACGCGGTTGATCGCGACAACGCGCTCAACGTAAGCGGTCTTCTCGGCGGCAGGGCCACCGTCGCGACCCTTCCGGTCCCGCCGCTCGCCGCCACCGGCACCGCTTCCGCGGCGCTGGGGTCCAGCCATTGGATTACCTCTCTCTGTTACGTCCGTGAGTCCCGGAACCGGGGCTTAGAACTTCAGCCCGGCTTCGCGGGCGGCGTCAGCCAGAGCGGCAATGCGCCCGGCGTATCGGTTGCCACCGCGGTCGAACACGACGGTCTCGACACCCGCAGCCTTGGCACGCTCGGCGACGAGCGCGCCGACAGCCTGGGCCTGGGCGCTCTTGTCGCCTTCGCCACCGCGGATCGAAGCGTCCAGGGTCGACGCGGACGCCAGGGTGTGACCCTGGAGGTCGTCGATGACCTGAGCAACGATGTTGCGGTTGGAACGCGTCACGACGAGGCGCGGACGCTCCGCCGTACCCGAGACGTTCTTGCGGATGCGGATGTGGCGGCGAGCCTTGGCAGCGCGCTTGTACGCGTCGCCCTTGGCGATCTTCACACCGTATGCCATGGCTACTTACCAGCCTTTCCGACCTTGCGGCGGATGACTTCGCCGGCGTACTTGACACCCTTGGCCTTGTACGGGTCGGGCTTCCGCAGCTTGCGGATGTTGGCGGCGACCTCGCCGACCTTCTGCTTGTCGATGCCCTCGACCGTGAACTTGGTCGGCGACTCGACCTTGAAGGAGATGCCCTCGGGCGCCTCCACCAGGATCGGGTGGCTGTAACCCAGCTGGAACTCCAGGTCGGAGCCCTTCGCCAGGACACGGTAACCGACACCGCTGATCTCGAGAGCCTTGACGTACCCCGTGGTCACACCGGTGATCATGTTCGCCACCAGCGTGCGGGACAGGCCGTGCAGGGCCTTGTTCTGACGCTCGTCGTTCGGGCGGGTGACGTTCAGAACGCCGTCCTCGTCCTTGACGACTGCGATGGGCGCCTTAACGGTGTGCGCGAGGGAACCCTTGGGGCCCTTCACAGCGACCGTCTGGCCATCGATGGTGACGTCCACACCGGCGGGAACCTGGATGGGGAGCTTGCCGATTCGCGACATTGCTTTTCCTCCGTTCCCGACTACCAGACGTAGGCGAGGACTTCCCCACCTACGCCCTTCTTGCCTGCCTGCTGACCGGTCAGGAGACCGTGGGACGTGGAGATGATCGCCACGCCCAGGCCGCCGAGGACCTTCGGCAGGTTGGTGGACTTCGCGTACACGCGCAGACCGGGCTTCGAGATCCGCTTGATGCCCGCAATGGAGCGCTCGCGGTTCGGCCCGAACTTCAGCTCGAGGACGAGGTTCTTGCCGACCTCGGCGTCCTCGACCTTCCAGCCGGTGATGAAACCCTCCTGCTTGAGGATCTCTGCGATGTGCGACTTGATCTTGCTGTGCGGCATCACGACGGTGTCGTGGTACGCCGAGTTAGCGTTACGCAGACGCGTGAGCATGTCTGCGATCGGGTCAGTCATGGTCATGAAGTGGCCTTCGGCCTCTCTCGCCGGGGTTTCCTGTATGCGCCATCCCTCTCCCCACTCAGTGGCGGGACGGGTGCGGTGCGGGGACCTACGGCGTAGTAAGTCGTTATGGGCGGCGGACGCCCAACCACACAAGCCTAAGGCATGCGCGGCCGGGCACCCACCGTCCAGATGCTTACCGAGAGTGCCTGGTACCGCCCAAGTCCTTGCGGACGAGGGTGATTTACCAGGAGCTCTTGGTCACGCCCGGCAGCTCGCCACGGTGAGCCATCTCACGAAGGCAGACGCGGCACAGGCCGAACTTGCGGTACACGGAGTGGGGGCGACCGCAGCGCTGGCAGCGGGTGTACGCACGCACACCGAACTTGGGCTTGCGGGCAGCCTTCGCGATGAGAGCCTTCTTCGCCATCTCGCTTACGCCTCCTTGAAGGGGAAGCCGAGGTGACGAAGGAGGGCACGGCCCTCGTCGTCGTTGGTCGCCGTGGTGACCACGGTGATGTCCATACCCCGGGTACGGTCGATCTTGTCCTGGTCGATCTCGTGGAACATGACCTGCTCCGTGAGACCGAAGGTGTAGTTGCCACGGCCGTCGAACTGCTTCGGCGACAGACCACGGAAGTCACGGATACGCGGCAGCGCGAGCGACAGCGTACGGTCCAGGAACTCCCACATGCGGTCACCACGGAGGGTGACGTGGCAGCCGATCGGCTGACCCTCGCGCAGCTTGAACTGCGCGATGGACTTCCGGGCCTTCGTGACGGCCGGCTTCTGACCGGTGATCGTCGTCAGGTCCTTGATGGCGCCGTCGATCAGCTTGGAGTCGCGGGCGGCGTCGCCCACACCCATGTTGACCACGATCTTCACGAGGCCGGGGATCTGCATGACGTTCTCGTACGAGAACTCCTCACGCAGCTTGCCCGCGATGTCCTCGCGGTACTTCGTCTTGAGACGCGGAGTGGTAGCCATCAGATGTCCTCACCCGTCCGCTTGGCAACGCGGATCTTGTTGCCCTCGTCGTCGAAGCGGTAGCCGACGCGGGTGACGACCTTCTTGCCGTCCTTCTCCACAACCAGCTGAACGTTGCTGACGTGGACCGGGGCCTCGGTGATCACAATGCCACCGGCCTGGTTCTGCGCAGCCTTGGTGTGCTTCTTGACCCGGTTGACACCCTCGACGAGGACACGGTTGTCGGCGGGGAAGGCAACGATGACCTTGCCCTGCTTGCCCTTGTCCTTACCGGTGATGACCTGGACCAGGTCGCCCTTCTTGATCTTCATGCTTACAGCACCTCCGGCGCGAGCGAGATGATCTTCATGAACTTCTTCTCGCGCAGCTCACGGCCCACCGGGCCGAAGATACGGGTGCCGCGAGGGTCGCCGTCGTTCTTCAGAATGACGGCGGCGTTCTCGTCAAAGCGGATGTACGAGCCGTCCTGGCGGCGGCGCTCCTTCACGGTGCGAACGATGACCGCCTTGACGACGTCACCCTTCTTCACGTTGCCACCGGGGATCGCGTCCTTGACGGTGGCGACGATGACGTCACCGATGCCCGCGTAGCGGCGACCGGAACCACCGAGAACACGGATGCAAAGGATCTCCTTTGCACCAGTGTTGTCGGCGATACGCAGTCGCGACTCCTGCTGGATCACGTGTATCTCCTGTTTGTCTGCCGGTTCCCGGCGGGGGCTTCACTCCGAGGAGCGAGGCCCCCACCGAGCCTGGCGGAACGAATCTGAGGGAAACCCCTCAGACTGTGTCTATTGGGAATTCGCTTGCGCGAATTGCCTTACTTGGCCTTCTCGAGGATCTCGACGATGCGCCAGCGCTTGCTCGCCGACAGCGGACGCGTCTCCATGATGAGGACGCGGTCGCCGACGCCGGCAGCGTTCTGCTCGTCGTGCGCCTTGAGCTTGTTCGTACGGCGGATGACCTTGCCGTACAGGGCGTGCTTGACGCGGTCCTCGACGGCGACGACGACGGTCTTGTCCATCTTGTCGCTGACGACCAGACCCTCACGGGTCTTGCGGAAACCGCGCTCGGTCTTCTCAGTCACGTTGTTCTCGCTCATCAGGCGCTCTCCACCGTCTCGATACCGAGCTCACGCTCGTGCATCAGGGTGTAGATGCGAGCGATGTCCTTACGGACGGACTTGAGCCGGCCGTTGTTCTCCAGCTGACCCGTGGCCGCCTGGAAGCGGAGCTTGAACAGCTCCTCCTTGGCCTCGCGCAGCTTGCCAACGAGCTCCTCGTTGCCGAGCTCACGCAGCTCGGACGCCTTGGTTCCCGTCGCCATCACGACTCACCTGCCTCGCGCCGAACAATCCGGCACTTCATCGGAAGCTTGTGAGCAGCGCGGGTGAGCGCCTCACGAGCAATCTTCTCGTTCGGGTAGGACAGCTCGAACATGACCCGACCCGGGTGCACGTTGGCGATCCACCACTCGGGAGAACCCTTACCGGAACCCATGCGGGTCTCGGCAGGCTTCTTCGTCAGCGGGCGGTCCGGGTAGATGTTGATCCAGACCTTGCCGCCACGCTTGATGTGGCGGGTCATCGCAATACGAGCCGCCTCGATCTGGCGGTTCGTCACGTACGCCGGGGTCAGCGCCTGGATGCCGTACTCGCCGAACGTGACCTCAGTACCGCCCTTCGCCATACCACTGCGCTTGGGGTGGTGCTGCTTGCGGTGCTTGACCCTACGAGGGATCAGCATGTCGGTCAGGCCTCCGTTCCGGTGCTCTCGGCCGGAGCGGCGGCGGGAGCGTCGGCCTTGGGGGCCTCGGCACCAGCAGCCTGCTGCGGCTTGCGGCCACCACGGCCGCCGCGCTCGCCACCACGGCCACCACGGCCGGCGGGACGGTCGCCTGCGCCCTGCGCGCCACGGGCCGGGCGGTTACCCGCACGGGCCGCAGCGTTCTCGGCGCGAACCTCGGCGATGTTCTTGACGTCGCCCTTGTAGATCCAGACCTTCACACCGATACGGCCGAAGGTGGTCTTGGCCTCGAAGAAGCCGTAGTCCACGTTCGCGCGCAGCGTGTGCAGCGGCACACGACCCTCGCGGTAGAACTCGGAGCGGGACATCTCGGCGCCGCCGAGACGACCGCCACACTGGATCTTGATGCCCTTGGCGCCGGCCTTCATCGTGCCCTGCATGCTCTTACGCATGGCGCGACGGAAGGAGACGCGGGAGGAGAGCTGCTCGGCAACGGCCTGGGCAACCAGCTGAGCGTCAAGCTCGGGGTTCTTGACCTCGAGGATGTTCAGCTGGACCTGCTTGCCCGTGAGCTTCTCGAGGTCACCGCGGATGCGGTCGGCCTCGGCGCCACGGCGGCCGATGACGATGCCCGGACGAGCGGTGTGGATGTCCACACGCACGCGGTCACGGGTGCGCTCGATCTCAACCTTCGAGATGCCGGCGCGCTCCATGCCGGACGTCATCATCCGACGGATGGCGACGTCTTCCTTGACGTAGTCCTTGTACAGCTTGTCGGCGTACCAACGCGACTTGAAGTCGGTGGTGATGCCGAGCCGGAACCCGTGCGGGTTTACCTTCTGGCCCATTACCGGGAACCTTCCTTGCTGCTGACGACCACGGTGATGTGGCTGGTCCGCTTGCGGATCCGGTAGGCACGGCCCTGCGCACGCGGACGGAACCGCTTCAGGGTCGGGCCCTCGTCCACGTACGCCTCGCTGATGACCAGCGTGGAGGCGTCCGGGTGGTTGTAGTTGTGTGCGGCGTTGGCAATGGCGCTGTCAAGCACCTTGCCAACCGGCACGCTCGCGGCCTGCGGGGCGAAACGCAGGACCGCCTGAGCCTCCGTGGCATCCATGCCACGGATAAGGTCCACCACTCGGCGGGCCTTCATGGGCGTGACGCGGATGTACCGCGCCTGGGCCCTGGCTTCCATGGTTGTCCCTTCGGTGTAAGTCATAGTCGTAACCACCCCGCCTTTAGCGGCGCTTCGACTTCCGGTCGTCCTTGACGTGGCCGCGGAAGGTGCGAGTCGGCGAGAACTCGCCGAGCTTGTGGCCGACCATCGACTCGGTGACGAACACCGGGACGTGGGTCTTGCCGTTGTGCACCGCGATGGTGTGACCCAGCATGCTGGGGATGATCATCGAGCGACGGGACCAGGTCTTGATGACGTTCTTGGTGCCGGCTTCGTTCTGGACGTCCACCTTCTTTACGAGGTGGTCGTCGACGAAGGGCCCCTTCTTGAGACTGCGCGGCATCTAAACCCGCTCCTAGCGCTTCTTGTTCGTCTTGCGGCGGCGGACGATGTACTTGCTCGAAGCCTTCTTCGGCGAGCGAGTACGACCCTCCTTCTGACCCCACGGGGAGACCGGGTGGCGGCCACCACTGGTCTTGCCCTCACCACCACCGTGCGGGTGGTCAACCGGGTTCATCGCGACACCGCGGACGGACGGGCGAACGCCCTTCCAGCGCATGCGGCCGGCCTTGCCCCAGTTGATGTTCGACTGCTCGGCGTTGCCGACCTCGCCGACCGTGGCGCGGCAGCGCGCGTCGACGAGACGGATCTCACCGGACGGCATGCGGAGGTGGGCCATGGTGCCCTCCTTCGCCAGCAGCTGCACGGAGGCACCAGCGGAGCGGGCGAACTTCGCGCCGCCACCGGGACGGAGCTCGATCGCGTGGATCGTGGTACCGACCGGGATGTTGCGGAGCGCGAGGTTGTTGCCGGGCTTGATGTCGGCCGTCGGGCCGTTCTCAATCCGGTCACCCTGCTTGAGTGCCTTCGGCGCGATGATGTAGCGCTTCTCGCCGTCGGCGTAGTGCAGCAGCGCGATGCGCGCGGTGCGGTTGGGGTCGTACTCGATGTGCGCGACCTTGGCCGGCACGCCGTCCTTGTCGTGACGACGGAAGTCGATCACGCGGTAGGCGCGCTTGTGTCCACCACCCTGGTGGCGAACGGTGATCCGGCCGGTGTTGTTACGGCCGCCCTTGCTGTGCAGAGGGCGAACCAGCGACTTCTCCGGCGTGGACCGCGTGATCTCGACAAAGTCGGCGACGCTGGAGCCACGACGGCCCGGGGTCGTCGGCTTGTACTTGCGGATACCCATTTCTCAGTCCTCGTCCGATTCCGGACGACTAGACCTCCGTTAGGAGGCCTGGCCGCCGAAGATGTCGATTCGGTCGCCCTCAGCGAGGGTCACGATGGCGCGCTTGGTGTCTGCACGCTTGCCGAAACCGGTCTTGGTGCGCTTGCGCTTACCCTGACGGTTGATCGTGTTGACCCCGGTGACCTTGACCCCGAAGACCGCTTCCACGGCCTGCTTGATCTGGGTCTTGTTGGAGCCGGGCGCGACGATGAACGTGTACTTGTTCTCGTCCAGCAGCGCGTAGCTCTTCTCCGAGACAACCGGCTTGATCAGCAGGTCGCGCGGGTCAGTGAAGGTCTTGCTGGTAACGGTCGCCTCAGACATCAGGCGTCGCTCCCTTCGGTCTCATCGGCCTTGGGGCCAGACACGAAGGACTCGAAAGCGGCCTGAGTGAAGACCACGTCGTCAGAGACGATCACGTCGTACGTGTTCAGCTGGCCCGGCTCCAGGATGTGAACCTGGGGCAGGTTGCGGGCGGACAGCCACGCGGCCTCGTCGGCGCGCTCGACGACCAGGAGCAGGTTCTTGCGCTCCGAGATCTTGCCGAACAGCGTCTTGGCGGCCTTCGTGGAGGCGGAACCCTCGACCACGCCGGTGACGACGTGGATGCGGGAGTGACGCGCACGGTCCGAGAGGGCACCGCGGAGGGCGGCGGCCTTCATCTTCTTCGGGGTCCGCTGGGAGTAGTCACGCGGCTGCGGGCCGTGGACAACGCCACCGCCGACGAACTGCGGCGCACGGGTCGAACCCTGGCGCGCGCGGCCGGTGCCCTTCTGGCGGTACGGCTTGCGGCCACCACCACGGACTTCGCCACGACGCTTGGTCTTGTGCGTGCCCTGACGGGCAGCAGCCAGCTGAGCGACAACGACCTGGTGGATCAGCGGAACGCTGGTCTTCGCGTCGAAGATCTCCGCGGGGAGCTCGACGGTACCGGCCTTGTCGCCTGCCGGCGAAAGGATGTCAATGGTGCTCATTACCTCAAGCCCCCTTGGCCGCGGTACGGACCAGGACGAGGCCGCCGTTCGGACCGGGGACCGCACCCTTGATGAGGAGCAGACCCTTCTCCGCGTCAACCGCGTGGATGGTCAGGTTCTGGGTGGTGACGCGCTCGTTGCCCATACGACCAGCCATGCGCATGCCCTTGAAGACACGCCCAGGGGTGGCGCAGCCACCGATCGAACCGGGGGAGCGGTGCTTGCGCTGCACACCGTGACCGGCGCCGAGGCCCCGGAAGTTGTGCCGCTTCATGACACCGGCGAAGCCCTTGCCCTTGCTGTTGCCCGTGACGTCAACCTTGACGCCGGACTCGAACACCTCAGCAGTGATCTCCTGGCCGAGCGTGTACTCGCTGGCGTCGGAGGTGCGGAGCTCCACCAGGTGGCGGCGGGGGGTCACGTCGGCCTTGGCGAAGTGGCCCTTGAGGGGCTTGTTCACCTTGCGCGGGTCGATCTCGCCGAAGGCGATCTGGACCGACTCGTAGCCGTCGATGTCGTTCGTACGGACCTGGGTAACGACGCAGGGTCCGGCCTTGACCACGGTCACCGGGACGACACGGTTGTTCTCGTCCCAGACCTGGGTCATGCCGAGCTTCTCGCCCAGGACGCCCTTGATCTGCTTTGCCATCTTCTCGACGCCTCTCAGAGCTTGATCTCGATGTCAACGCCGGCCGGAAGGTCCAGGCGCATCAGCGAGTCAACGGTCTTGGGGGTCGGGTCGAGGATGTCGATCAGGCGCTTGTGCGTGCGCATCTCGAAGTGCTCGCGCGAGTCCTTGTACTTGTGCGGCGACTTGATGACGCAGTACACGTTCTTCTCAGTGGGCAGCGGCACCGGGCCCGCGACCGACGCACCAGTGCGCGTCACCGTCTCGACGATCTTCTTCGCCGAGGAATCGATGACCTCGTGGTCGTAGGCCTTGAGCCGGATGCGGATCTTCTGTCCCGCCATGGCTACTCCGTAGTCCTGTCTGTATGTGGAAACGCTCTGGCTCTCGGTCGGCTGCGGGACGGATCCCGCCGCTTCCCTCCGACCCACGCGGTCGGGCGTGTCGCACTCCCTCTACAGAAAATTTCCATACGGAAATTCCCTCGTCCAAGGGGGTGCGGTCCCTGTGACCGCGCTTCGGGGGAGAAACACCCACCGAGTGCCTGGTGGGCACCGTGCTGACGCTTCCCAGAAGATTCCCGTACGTCCGTCCCCATTGCTGCCCCGAGAGGCAGATTAAGAACGACGAGTACTGTGGGACTCGCTTCCGGTCCTCCCGGCGGGAGGCGCGCAGCATCGGCACTCAGCCGAGCAACTTGAGTAGTCTGCCATACGAGGCACGTACCTGGCCAATCGGGCCGAAGAGAATACCCCGCCACGCTGAGTGGTCAAACTGCACCACGCGCATCGCCCGGCGGGGCTCCTCCCCCGGTCAGGAGCGCGTGACCGTCCCGCACCCTTCGCCCTCGATGTCCCTGCTGCGGTCGTACGGATCCACGGCGGGACCGGTGGGCGCCGGCCCGGCCGGAGCCTCCCGCGGGAAGTCAGGGTGCAGGAAGCCGTCGGCCGTCTCGCATGCGACGTTCGACCACTCCGAGACGTACTTGCGCAGCTGGAGCCGGCCCCGGGTGGCCTCCCAGCGCGCCGGGTCGAGCAGGCTCAGGGTGACCTGCCGGCGCACGATGGTGCGCTGCACGCCCGTGCCCCCGTTCGTCATGGGGTGGACGAAGGTGTAGTCCGTCACCACGAGCAGTTCCCCGGGCTCCCCCGCCTCCGCGCGCATGCTGCCGCGCACCTTGACGACGTCACCGACCGGCTTGACCTTCGTCTGGTCGAAGCGGGTGAAGAGCATCACCGGGGTGTTCTCCGCGGTGGGCTTGGTCAGGGACTGCTCCAGCCGCTGCGGGACCTCCGGCTGCTTGGGGTCCAGGATCGCCAGGGCGGCGGCCGGCCGCTCCCCGCGCAGGGTCGCCGGGTCGAGGTTGGTCGCGATCAGGAACTGCCTGGCCTTTTCCAGCGCGTCCGCGACCTGCTGCTGGGACATCCCGCCGACGGCCGTGGCCGCGGGGAGCTCGATGCCGGCGGCCCCGTCGGCCCACTGGAGGGCCGGGGAGCCGCGGAAAGGTTCCTGCAGAGTCGGCTGGTCGGGCGCCGTCGACGGCGGTGGCGCGGTCGGACGGCCGGACTCCCCGGGCAGCGGAGCGGCGTTCGAGGCCTCCTGGCGGGCCTCGGTCCTGCCGGTGAGCCGGTCGATCACCAGCTCGGGCCGTACGGCGATCAGCGCGAGCGCGGCGACGCCGAGGACGGCCAGAGCGGCCCCCAGCCGCCCGGGACGCCGGCGCTCGCGCCGTCCGGGCCCGGTCCGCCAGCCCGGCGGCTCCTGCCCCTGCGTGGCCCGCAGCCGTTCGGTCACCATCCGCGCCCGTGCGGAGGGCTCGGTCGGTGCGTTGCCCGCGCCCCGGGCGGCCTGCTCCATGAACCGGGCCAGCTCCTCGTCGGAGATGCCCGCCCTGTCGCCCTCGTTCGTCCCCATGTCCCCTGTGTCCCCCTGTTTCCGTTCCCTGACCTGACATGCGCGAGGGGCCCCGCACCTTGCGGTGTGGAGCCCCTCACCTGCGAAAAGACGCGTTCACGCCCCTAGCTGAAGTACCCCGTGATGTCCGCGATGAGATCCACGGAACCGGTGTTGTTGTAGAAGCTGACCTTGCCGTCCACCACCGGGACGACCACCAGGTTGGGGATCGTGAGACCGGCGGTGAAGTTCAGGTTGGAGGCGCTGGAGCGGGTCGTGCCGCTCGGGAAGACCGACACGTAGCTGGCCTCGGTCGGGTTGGTCGCCGTCACGTTCAGCACCACGGCCTTGATCCCGGTGGCCGGGATGCCGCCGACGCCCGCCACGGGCAGCGTGACCACACCGCCCCCGGTGACCCGGCCCTGCCGGACGCCGAGGCCCGTGCGGGTGTCCATCAGCCGCTTCGGGCCGAAGTTCAGGTTCGAGGCACTGGAGCGGGTCGTACCGCTCGGGTACACCGACACGAAGCTCGGCTGCGTCGGGTTGGTCGCCGTCACGTTCAGCACCACGGCCTTGACGCCGGTGGCCGGGATGCCGTCGACGCCCGCCACGGGCAGGGTGACCACACCGGCGGTACCGACCGAGCCGGCCGGAACGCCGAGGCCCGTACGGGTGTCCATCAGCCGCTTCGGAAGTTCAGGTTCGAGGCACTGGAGCGGGTCGTACCGCTCGGGTACACCGACACGAAGCTCGGCTGCGTCGGGTTGGTCGCCGTCACGTTCAGCACCACCGCGGTGGGCGTGCCACCGGTGGCGGCGGCCACCGGCAGGGTGACCACGCCGGCGGTACCCACGGGGCCGGAGCGAACGCCCAGGCCGGTACGGGTGTCCATCAGCCGCTTCGGCGCGACGGGGACGAACTTGGTGCCCTTGACGTCCGCTTCGACGGTGACCGCGAGGCTCGTGGAGACCTTGCCGTTCGCGGCGGTCGCGCGGACGCGGACCTCGTGCTTGCCGTGGGTCACGACGGCGGTCGCCTTGCGGGCGGTGCCGTCGGTGACGGCGGTGGCCTCACCGTCCACCAGCAGCTCGAACTTGTTCAGCGCGCCACTGGCAGTGCTGGTGGTCCAGTCGACCGTCAGGGCCGCGCCGCCGGGGTAGGTGGCGCCCGGCACGGCCGGCGCCCCGTTCACCGAGGCGATCTTCAGCTGGGCCGCGGGGCCCGTCTGGCGGAGCGCCTCCAACTGCGGGTAGAGGGAGTTGCCCGGGCACTGGGTGTTGAAGCCGTCCCGGTGGCCCGAGAGCGACTTGAACTCGTAACTCTGCTTCTCGGTGTAGCTCTTGCCGAAGAAGTTCTTCTGGGTGGCGCCGGCGGTCAGCGTCGTCGTGCCGTTGATGTCGCCGTCGTACTGGCCGAGCTTGTACGCGGCGACCTTGGAGACGGCTTCGAGCGCGGCGGGCGAGGCCCCCGCGTTCGTGTAGTCACCGAGGATCGAGACGCTCGTCGACTCGGAGTTCCAGCCGAAGGTGTGCGCGCCCTGGACGGGCTGGTCCACACCGCCCTGACGGCCTTCGAAGACCGTGCCGCACTTGTCGACGAGGAAGTTGTAGCCGAGGTCGCGCCACTTCTCGATCTCCACGTGGTACTTGTGGATGCTCCGGACGATGGCTGCGGACTCGGAGCACTCGTACGGCGCGGTGGCGGCGGTGTGGTGGACGAAGACCGCCTTGATCTTCGCTCCGGCGAGGTAGATCGGGCCCTCGTTGTTCAGGGACTCGTCCGCGCCCCACTGCACGCGCGAGACCACGTCCGGCCGCGGGGCGGTCGACTCCGGTCCCGGCGTGGTCGGCGGGGTCTGCGGGATCGGCGTGGGGTCCTCGGCGGGAAGGGCGAAGGCGGCCGGACCGAGGCCCAGGTTGCCCTTCTTCTTGGCCTTCGCGCCGCCGGCCCCCGGGTCCACCAGGTTCAGTTCCATGCCGGCGGGCAGCTCGGCGCCGCCGGCCACCCGTACCTCGGCTCCGTCGGACGGGCCGACCCAGACCGGCTCGGTGGCTCCGCGCAGCCCGGGGCGCTTGCCGTCGAGGCCGGACTCGGCCTGCTCCAGCACGACCCACTTCGACCACTTGCCGGTGTCGGCGTCCCGGGTGCGGGCCTCGATCTTGCCCTTGACCTCGGCCTCGGGGTCGCTCCAGGAGACGCCGAGGAGCCCGAAGGGCTCGGTGCCCTGCTGGGAGAGGACGGCCTCGCCCCTGCCCTTGGGCTTCAGCGCGAGCCGGTGCAGCTCGCCCTCGACCGGACCCTTCTCGCGGGCGCGGGTGCTGTAGGGCGACACCTCGCCCCCGTCGGAGGCACCCGTTCCGCTGGCGACGCCCTGGATGCCGAGCACCGTCACGACACCGAGCGCGGCGGCAAGAGCCGTCCCGCGCACACGACCTAGTTTCAAGTTGTCCGTCCCCGCCCCTGTGGTAATGCAGAAGTAATGGCTGCCCGGCCGGATGCTACTGGCCGCCGGCGCCGGCCCGATCAGGGGGGTCGGTCTCGGGCGAACACGGGTACGGATACGCGAAGACCCCCGGTCCGCGACGAAGTGCGGGACGGGGGTCCTCGGTTGGGACGAAGGCTACTTCTTCGCCTTCTCCCGCTCCTTCTGCTCCTGCTCTTCCTTCTTCAGCTCCGACTCCGGCGCCTTGCGCCCGCAGACGGCCTGCCAGTTCAGCGGACCGATGCCACCGCACCAGATCTCGCCGTCGTCGGCGTTCTGCTTCCAGTCGGTCGTGACGATGTCCGCGCACTTCTTCTTGTCCGGCGCGAAGCGCGGGCAGGTGCCGTCCGCCTTCTTGATGGTGTGGGCCCGCCAGGCGTCGATGCCCATCGTCATGTTGTCGGACTGCGGCATGTACCGGTTGACCGACCAGGACGCGCCCATCGTGGCGAACAGCGCGACCACGCACACCATGCCGGCCGCGAGCTGCGCGACGACCCGCCGGGGCACGACGCGGGCGGCCGGGGCCGCGCCGCTCGGCCGCAGGGTGCGCTCGGCCCAGCCGGAGCTCCGGTTCACCACGGCCATCATGCCGAGGACGGCCAGGATCATCAGGCAGTACATGATGATCCAGGTGGTGCGCGGGAAGAGCTGCACGGCCTTGTCGTGCGCCATGTGCGAGGCGAACCAGAAGCGGGCCAGCCAGGCGCCGGCCAGCGTGGCCGCGGCGGTCAGGACCATGATGTTGCGCAGCGCCAGGCCGATTCCCAGGCCCACGGCGAACAGCAGCAGCAGGGCGAAGCCGCTCTGGCCCGCCATCTCGCCGGCCACCGGCCAGGTCTGGTACTCCAGCTTCCCGGAGCGGTCGGACACCCAGCCCAGGACGTACGCCGGGTCGACGTAGACGGCCAGGAAGGCGTAGCGGTCCGGGGTCTGGGAACCGAGCCGGGCCATCTGGTAGATCAGCGGGGCGCCCACGATGCCGGCCGTCAGCAGGGTGGCACCGACGAACGCGGCGGTCCGCTTGACCACGGCCTTGCCGGCGCGCCACGGGAAGATGCACAGCGTCAGCAGGAACACGCCGGGCGCGGCCCAGACGTACCAGCCGGAGTACCAGAGGAACACCACGCCGAAGACGAGGCCGAGGAGCGCGCCGCGGAGCAGCACCCGGCGCAGCGGCTGCTCGCCGGCGCGGCGCATCTCGCGCAGCGTGTAGCCGAGCAGCGGCAGCAGGACGAGCATGCTGGCGTGGCTGTACGGGCGGATCGGGTCCATGAAGAGGATGGCCGAGGGCACGGCGATCAGCAGCGCCCAGAACGGCCGGAGCAGCAGCCGCCAGGCCAGGTACGTCATCGGGCCCGCGATCGCGGTGAAGAAGATCTGGAAGTCCTTGAGGGCGAACCCGGCGCCGCCGATGCCGCCGTAGCGGATCTTCGCCCAGACGGCCATCAGGCCGGGGAAGAGCGGCGGGTAGATGCCCGAGGGGCCCTCGCCGTGCAGGAAGGAGTTGGCCATGGCGATCAGGGCGCTCGGGTCGCCCTCCTGGCCGCCGAGGCCCCAGAGCGTACCGCGCAGGGCGACGACCACGCCGCCCGCCACCACGCCGGTGGCGAGGCCGGCGAGGGCGGCGCACACCAGGCGCTTGACCAGCTGGTGGCGGTGGAGGCCGCCGCGGTAAGCGGTGTAGAGCAGGACCGCGAGCAGCGGCAGACCGAGGACGGCCGCGTACACCTGGAGCTTGGCCAGACCGCTGACCTGACCGACACGCACGAGCGGGTTCACGCTGATGTGCGTGCTCAGCAGCGTGAACCCGAGGGCCGCCACCAGACTGACGACGACCTCGGCCAGGGCCTGCACCCACCGCCGGGACAGCCACGCCTCGCTCCGCGAAGGGGACAAGTGGCTCGTGCCTTGGGCCGGTTCGGCAGGCCGCTGCGCCGGAGCGCCGGCCTCACCGACCTGCTCGGGGGCCAGGTGTGTCATCTCAGTCCGTTTCGTGGTGGGCGGAGTCGGCTCAGTTCTGGCCGGAGGTGAACGCGTGCTTCGCCAGCGTACGAGCGCCTTCCTTGTGTCCGCGGCGCAGGGCTCCGGGGAGCATCGTCAGCGCGTGCAGACGGGAGGCGCTGTGGAAGCGGGCCGCGCGGGCCGCCTTCGGCCAGCCGCGGGCGTCCATGCGCGCGGCGACCGCGGAGAAGTACCGCTCGGCCTCGGCGAAGCGGGTTCCGGAGAAGGCCTGCACCGAGGACTCGCTGACCGCGTGGCGGCGGTACTGGAACACGGTGGTGGAGTTGTCGATGACCATCTCCTCGCCGTCTTCGAGCAGGTCGACGACGAGCGCGAGGTCCTGGATCACCGAGTAGTCGTCGCGGAAGTTCACCTTGCGCAGGACTTCGCCCCGCCAGGCGATCGACGGGAAGTAGAGCCAGTTGCCGCGCAGCACGCTGGCGGCCAGCTCCTCACCGGCCATCAGCCGGCGGCCCTTGACCTGCGGCGCGTACAGCCGCTTCTTGGTGTTGTCCGCCAGGCCGGCCGTCACCTTGCCGTCGCCGTCGATGACCTCGACGCCGGGCTGGACCATGCCGATGCCCGGCCGGGCCGCGACGATCGCGCGCACGGTCTCCAGGTAGTGCGGGTGCAGCAGGTCGTCGCAGCCCATGATGACGACGTAGTCGGCCTCGGACAGCCGCACGCACTTCTGGAAGTTCTTGGTGATGCCGAGGTTCTGCTCGTTGCGCGTGTAGTGGACCCGGTCGTCACCGAGCTGTGCGAACCAGCCGGGTACGTCCGGCTCCTTGCCGTCGTCGATCACGACGAGGCGGAAGTCCCGGTCCGTCTGCGCCAGGACGCTGCGGACGGCGTCCTGCATCAGCTGCACGTCCCCGTAGTAGGGGAGCATGAAGTCGAAGGTCACCATGCGGCTTCAGGCCTTCACGGAGTCGGAGCCGGCGCCGGCCTCGGCCTTGGCGTCGGCAGCGGATTCCGGGGTCGCCTGCGCGACGACTGCGTCCTGACCCAGTCGCTCGTCGTTGTGCCGGACGCCCTCGTTGATGGCCACCGTCCGGGCCAGGTCGGTGATCTTCTTCTCCAGGGAGCGGAAGCGCAGGAAGGTGTTGAGCGTGAGAAAGCCCATCGCGAGCACCATCACGTACAGCACCAGGTCGGTGCCGCGGCCGACGCCGAGCTGCTGGGCGAGCCAGGTGACGTCGGTCGGGCGGAGCACCGCGTACACGTTGACTATGACGAAGGCCGAGAACGCGATGCGCTTCCACGCGCGGTTCTTCGCCTGGCCCCAGGTCCGGATGAACATCAGGGCCATCGACACCGAGCCGACGATCAGCAGCAGCTGGATCCAGAAGTACTTCATCGACGCCCACGCTCCCGCAGCGAAATGTCAAAAAGGATGTTGACGCCGTTGATCAGGGACTGACCCTTGGCGCGTGAGTAGTCGGTGTAGAGGATGTCCACCGGTACCTCGGTGACGCGCAGCGTGGAGCCGGCGAGGAAGCCGACGAGCTCGGACGCGTGGGCCATGCCGTTCATGGTGATGTTCAGCTGCTCGGCGGCCTCCCGGCCCAGCACGCGCAGGCCGTTGTGCGCGTCGGTGAGCTTGAGCTTGCGCGCGGTCGGGCTGACGGCGGCGGCCGTGCGCAGCACGACCTGCTTGATCCACGGCACCTGGCCGTTCTGCTCGATGAAGCGGGAGCCGAGCACGACGTCGGCCTCGCCGCGGCGCAGCACGCCGACCATCGTCTCGACGTCCTTGGTCTGGTGCTGACCGTCGGCGTCGAAGGTGGCGAAGTAGCGGGCGCCGGGCTGGGCGAGCGCGTAGGTCAGGCCGGTCTGCAGGGCCGCGCCCTGGCCGAGGTTGACCGGGTGGCGCACCAGGTGGGCGCCGGTCGTGGCTATGTGCTTGGCCGAGTCGTCGGTGCTGCCGTCGTCGACGACGACGATGTTGGGGAACGTCTTGCGGGCCCCCTCGACCACGTCGGCGATCACCTGGCCCTCGTTATAGGCCGGTATGACCAGCCAGACATCGTCGTATTGGGACACGGTAGCTCCAGCGGGATGTGGCACAAACGAGTGCTCGGTGATCGGTGTGACGTCGTGGGGAGGCATGGTCATTTCCCGACCGCTCCCACACCCGGGCTGCCTGTGTCGGCCAACTGCCGGGGGCCTTCACCGGCTGTGGCGGCGGCTCCGGGGAAGCTCAGCCTGAGGGCTGCCAGCATAGCGAGGACCGTGGCGGTCGAACCGAGGGCGTAGGCGACGATCACGCGCACGGCCACGTCGCCCGGTATCAAGGTGATGCCCACCAGGACCGCCGTGCCGAGGGCCCAGGAGAGCAGCTGCAGGTTGTGCCGCTTGAATACCATGAGCGCCTGTCCGAGGACCATCGCGAACATGTACGCCGCGGTGCCGGCGGACAGCAGGAAGAAGTCGAAGCTGCCCAGCACCGGGTCCCCGGTGCCGAAGAGCACCTCGATGAGCCAGGGGCCGAGGACCGTGGCCGGTACGCCGCCGAGCAGTCCGAGCGCGGCGACGACCATGGCGATCCGGCGCAGCATCGCCCAGAAGGCCACCCGGTCGCCGGCCGTGAACGCGGCGGTGAGACCGCTGAGCAGCGAGGCCTGGAGCGAGCCGAAGACGAAGAGCGGCACCCGCGCGAGCACGGTCGCGCTCATCAGCGCCGCGATCAGCGCGCTGTCGGACGGGGCCAGCAGCTTGGTGCTCATGACGGCCGCGTTGACGACGACCTGGGACAGCAGGGTCGCGCACACGAGCAGGCCGAGCCCGCTGCACAGGTCGCGCCAGGCGATCGGCTCGCCGGGCCCGACCGCGCGCAGCAGCGCAGGCAGGGTGACCAGCGTCGCGATGACCGGCGCGACGGCCAGGATGAGGCTGAAGGCCAGCGCCGAGTGCAGGCCGAGGAGCGCGCAGCCGAAGGCCAGCACGATGCGCAGCCCGCCGTCGACGGCCAGCTGGGTGCCGTACGCGCCGAACAGGCCGAGGCCGGCCAGCACGCCGCGGGTGAGGTAGCACAGGGCCATGCCGGCGAAGGCACTGCCGAGCGCCGCCACCAGGGCGCGGTCCCCGTGGAAGAGCAGGTCGGCGATGGGTCCGGCGCCGAGGACGAGGACGAGCAGGGTCGCGCCGAGGATGCCCGCCGTGAGCAGGCCGGCCCGGCGCAGCACGGGGGCCGCGCCCTGGCCGAGGACCACGCGGGCCGAGACGATCCGGGTGAGTTCCTGCTCCATCGGGAAGAAGATGCCGATGCCGATGGACATCACGATCGTCCACAGCACGGAGACGTTCGCGTAGCCCGTGTCGGACAGGCTGTGGCCGGCCACGCCCAGGTGGGCGTAGGAGGCAGCGCCGAGCACGACGGTGCCGCCGGCCACCGCGACGGTGCCCGGCGGCAGCGCCGCGCTCAACTTGTTCAGCAGGGCTTTCATCCCGCTCGGCCGTCCCGGGCCTGTCCGGCCAGTGCGGCGAAGCCGGGGGTGGCCAGCGCTTCGGCCAGCTGTTCGCGCCAGTCGGCGAGCGGGGCCATGCCCGCCTCGTCCCAGCGGTCGTGCGCGAGCACGCTGAAGGCGGGGCGGACGGCGGGGCGGACGAACGCCTCGGAGGTGGTCGGCCGGATCCGCTCGGGGTCGAGTCCGCTCAGCCGGTACGTCTCGCGGGCGAGCCCCATCCAGGTGGTGCGGCCGCTCGCGGTGCCGTGGTAGATCCCGCCCATGGCATGGCCCTTCAGCGCGGCCAGGCCGAGCTCGACCAGGTGCCGGGCCAGCGCGTAGGACCAGGTGGGCTGGCCGTGCTGGTCGTCGACGACGTCGAGGGTGTCCCGCTGGGCGGCCAGCTTCAGCATGGTGGCGACGAAGTTCGGCCCGTGCTCGCCGTACAGCCAGGCGGTGCGGACCACGTAGCCGTCCTGCGGCAGCAGTTCGGTCACGGCCTGCTCGCCGACCAGCTTGGAGCGGCCGTACGCGTTCACGGGCCCGGTGGCGGTGTCCTCGCGGTAGGGCTCCGAGGCGTCGCCGGGCAGCACGTAGTCGGTGGAGACGTGCAGCAAGCGCACGTGGGCGTCGGCGCAGGCCTCGGCGAGGACGCGCACGCCGGTGCCGTTGACGGCGGTGGCGGCTTCCTCGGCGGTCTCGGCGCCGTCCACGTCGGTCCAGGCGGCGCAGTTCACGACCACGGTGGCGCCCTCGACCGCGGCCCGGACGGCGGCCGGGTCGGTGATGTCGAGGTCGGCGCGGCGCAGGCCCACGGCTTCGATCCCGGAGGCCTTCAGCACGGCCAGGACGTCCTGGCCGAGCATCCCGGCGGCGCCGGTGACGAGCCAGCGTCCGGCTCGCGGGTTGGCGCTCACTTCTGCAGGGCCGCCTTCACCTTGAGCGGCTCCCACCAGGCGCGGTTCTCGCGGTACCAGTCGATGGTGGCCTTGATGCCGTCCTCGAAGGTGACCTGCGGGGCGTAGCCCAGCTCGGCGCCGATCTTGCTGATGTCGATGGAGTAGCGGAGGTCGTGGCCCTTGCGGTCCTCGACCTGCTCGACCATCTCCCAGCCGAGGCCGGCGGCCTCCAGCAGGACGCCGGTGAGCTCCTTGTTGGTGAGCTCGGTGCCGCCGCCGATGTTGTAGACCTCGCCGGCGCGGCCCTTGCGCATGGCCAGGTCGATGCCGCGGCAGTGGTCGGAGACGTGCAGCCAGTCGCGGACGTTGCCGCCGTGGCCGTACAGCGGGACCTTCTTGCCGTCCATCAGGTTCGAGACGAACAGCGGGATGACCTTCTCCGGGAACTGGTAGTGCCCGTAGTTGTTGGAGCAGCGGGTGACCACCACGTCCATGCCGTGGGTGCGGTGGTAGGCCAGCGCCAGCAGGTCGGACGACGCCTTGGACGCGGAGTAGGGGGAGTTGGGCACCAGCGGCCACTCCTCCGTCCAGGAGCCCTCGTTGATCGAGCCGTAGACCTCGTCGGTGGAGATGTGGACGAAGCGGCCGACGCCGTGCTTGCGGGCGGAGTCGAGCAGGACCTGCGTGCCGACGACGTTGGTCATCACGAAGGGGCCCGCGCCGGCGATGGAGCGGTCCACGTGGGACTCGGCGGCGAAGTGCACGACGACGTCGTGGCCGGGCATCACCTGGTCGACGGCCTCGGCGTCGCAGATGTCGCCCTTGACGAAGGTGTATCCGGGGTGATCCGCGACCGGGGCGAGGTTGGCCTCGACGCCCGAGTACGTCAGCTTGTCGAAGACAGTGATCTGCGCCGTGGCATCTGCACCGAGCTGCTGGCGGACGAATTCTGAACCGATGAAGCCGGCGCCGCCGGTCACGAGGATGCGCATAATACGAAGAGTCTAGCGGCCTGCCGAACGTCACATTCCCTTGGCTCGGCTCCCCCGCACGCTCTCGCATAGGGTTCACCCATGCGTGGAATCCTTTTGGCCGGTGGCACCGGATCGCGACTCTGGCCGTTGACCCGGGCCGTCTCGAAGCAGTTGCTGCCCGTCTTCGACAAGCCGATGATCTATTACCCCCTCTCCACCCTGGTGATGGCGGGCATCAGCGAAATCCTGATCATCACCACCCCCGAAGACCGCGACCAGTTCGAGCGCCTGCTCGGCGACGGCTCGCAGTTCGGCCTGCGGCTGGAGTACGCCGTCCAGGAGCGGCCGGAGGGCATCGCCCAGGCCTTCGTCCTCGGCGCCGACTTCATCGGTGACGAGTCCGTCGCGCTGATCCTCGGCGACAACATCTTCCACGGCAGTGGCCTCGGCACCCGCCTCGCCCAGCACACCGGCGCCAAGGGCGGCCGCGTGTTCGCGTACCCGGTGGCGGACCCCACCGCGTACGGCGTGGTCGAGTTCGACGAGAACGGCCAGGCCATCTCCATCGAGGAGAAGCCGGAGAAGCCCAAGTCCCGCTACGCGGTGCCGGGTCTCTACTTCTACGACAACCAGGTCGTCGAGATAGCCCGCGGCCTGAAGCCCAGCGCCCGCGGCGAGCTGGAGATCACCGCCGTCAACGACGCGTACCTCCAGGCCGGCGAGCTGAACGTCACCATCCTCGACCGCGGCACCGCCTGGCTCGACACCGGCACCTTCGTGTCGATGGTCCAGGCCTCCGAGTTCGTCCGCGTGATCGAGGAGCGCCAGGGCTTCAAGATCGGCTGCATCGAGGAGGCGGCCTGGCGGGCCGGCCTGATCGACTCGGTGCAGCTGCGCGCGCTCGCCGAGCCCCTCACCAAGAGCGGCTACGGCAACTACCTGCTGACGCTGCTCGACGAGGAGGACGCCCGATGAAGTTCCGCGAACTCTCCATAGCGGGTGCCTTCGAGGTCACCCCGCAGCTGCACGGCGACCCGCGCGGCCTGTTCACCGAGTGGTACCGCTTCGACAGGCTGGCCGAGGTCGTCGGCCACTCGCTGAACCTGGCGCAGGCGAACCTCTCGGTCTCCTCCGCCGGCGTGGTCCGCGGCATCCACTTCGCCGACGTGCCGCGCGGCCAGGCCAAGTACGTGACCTGCGTGCGCGGCGCCGTGCTCGACGTCATCGTCGACCTGCGGGTCGGCTCCCCCACGTTCGGCAAGTGGGAAGGCGTCCGCCTGGACGACGTGGACCGCCGCGCGGTCTACATCCCCGAGGGCCTGGGCCACGGCTTCTGCGCGCTGAGCGACGACGCCACGCTTTCGTACCTCTGCTCGGAGACGTACAACCCGACCGGCGAGCACTCGGTCCACCCCCTCGACCCCGACCTGGGCATCGAATGGCCGGCGGACGTCCCGCTGCTGTCCGCCCGCGACGAGGCCGCCCCGTCGCTGGCCGAGGCCATCGAGACCGGGCTGCTGCCCGACCACGCCGCCTGCCTGGAGTTCACCGAGTCCCTGCGCGTGAACTGACCCCGCCGCACGTACGCGGGAGGGCCGCACCCCGTCCGGGGGTGCGGCCCTCTCGCGTACCCGGGCCCGCGCTCGGACCCGTAACGCCGAAGGGCCCCGTCCCACCGCCGAGGCGATGGGCCGGGGCCCTTCAGTGCAACTTGGTGCCCGCTTCAGCGAGCTACCAGGTCAGAGCACGAATTACTTCGTGATCTTGGTGACCTGGCCGGCGCCCACGGTACGACCACCCTCACGGATGGCGAACTTCAGGCCCTCCTCCATGGCGACCGGCTGGATCAGCGCGACCGACATCTCGGTGTTGTCGCCCGGCATGACCATCTCCGTGCCGGCCGGCAGGGTGACGACACCCGTGACGTCCGTGGTACGGAAGTAGAACTGCGGACGGTAGTTGTTGAAGAAGGGGGTGTGACGGCCACCCTCGTCCTTCGACAGGATGTAGGCCTGGGCCTCGAACTCGGTGTGCGGCGTGACCGAACCCGGCTTGATGATGACCTGGCCGCGCTCGACGTCCTCGCGCTTGATGCCACGGAGGAGCAGACCGACGTTCTCGCCCGCCTGGCCCTCGTCGAGCAGCTTGCGGAACATCTCGATACCGGTGACCGTGGTGGTGGTCTTCTCTTCCTTGATACCGATGATGTCGACGGTCTCGTTGACCTTCAGGACACCACGCTCGATACGGCCGGTGACGACCGTACCGCGACCGGTGATCGTGAAGACGTCCTCGACGGGCATGAGGAACGGCTTCTCGGTGTCACGCGGCGGGGTCGGGATGGCCTCGTCGACGGCAGCCATGAGGCCGAGAAGCTTCTCGCCCCACTCCTTGTCGCCCTCGAGGGCCTTCAGCGCGGAGACGCGGACGACCGGCAGGTCGTCGCCCGGGAACTCGTACTCGGAGAGCAGCTCACGGACCTCGAGCTCGACGAGCTCCAGGATCTCCTCGTCGTCCACCATGTCGGCCTTGTTCAGGGCGACGACGATGTAGGGGACGCCGACCTGGCGGGCCAGGAGCACGTGCTCCTTGGTCTGCGGCATCGGGCCGTCGGTGGCGGCGACCACGAGGATGGCACCGTCCATCTGTGCGGCACCGGTGATCATGTTCTTGATGTAGTCCGCGTGACCCGGGCAGTCGACGTGGGCGTAGTGACGCGCCTCGGTCTGGTACTCGACGTGCGCGATGGAGATGGTGATACCGCGCTGGCGCTCCTCAGGAGCCTTGTCGATCTGGTCGAAGGCCGAGGCCTCGTTCAGGTCCGGGTACGCGTCGTGCAGCACCTTGGTAATGGCGGCCGTGAGGGTCGTCTTACCGTGGTCAATGTGACCGATGGTGCCGATGTTGACGTGCGGCTTAGTCCGCTCGAACTTCGCCTTCGCCACGGGGTCCTCCTGGAGAGTGGTTCTGTACGCCTTACTCATCGGCGCCAGGTGATCTTTGCTGGAATGCCGGCCCCTCGGGGCAACGGGAGTTATTCCTGTTGCCCCAGAGGATCCGGTGACAAGCCTAAAGCGTGTACTCGGAAGAGTTACTCGCCCTTGGCCTTCGCGATGATCTCCTCAGCGACGTTCCGGGGAACCTCGGCGTAGGAGTCGAACTGCATCGAGTAGCTGGCGCGACCCGAGGTCTTGCTGCGGAGGTCTCCGACGTAGCCGAACATCTCCGAAAGGGGCACGAGGCCCTTCACGACGCGAGCACCGTGACGCTCCTCCATGGCCTGGATCTGGCCACGGCGGGAGTTGATGTCACCGATGACGTCACCCATGTAGTCCTCGGGCGTGGTGACCTCTACGGCCATCATCGGCTCGAGGAGCACGGGAGAAGCCTTGCGCGCGGCCTCCTTGAAGGCCTGCGAGCCGGCGATCTTGAACGCGAGCTCGGAGGAGTCGACCTCGTGGTAGCCACCGTCGAGAAGCGTGACGCGAACGCCCGTCATCTCGTAGCCGGCCAGGATGCCGAATTGCATGGCCTCCTGCGCACCGGCGTCGACCGAAGGGATGTACTCCTTCGGGACGCGTCCGCCGGTGACCTTGTTCACGAACTCGTACGCCGGACCGTCGGTCTCGGTGATGGGCTCGATCGCGATCTGCACCTTGGCGAACTGACCGGTACCACCGGTCTGCTTCTTGTGGGTGTAGTCGTGACGCTCGACGGCCTTGCGGATCGTCTCACGGTACGCGACCTGCGGCTTGCCGACGTTGGCCTCGACCTTGAACTCGCGCTTCATACGGTCGACCAGCACCTCGAGGTGCAGCTCGCCCATACCGCCGAGGATGGTCTGGCCCGTCTCCTCGTCCGAGTGAACGTGGAAGGAGGGGTCCTCCTCCGCGAGACGCTGGATGGCGACACCCAGCTTCTCCTGGTCACCCTTGGACTTGGGCTCGATGGCGACCTGAATGACAGGGGCCGGGAAGTCCATGGACTCCAGGATCACCTGGTTCTTGTCGTCACACAGCGTCTCACCGGTGGTGGTCTGCTTCAGGCCCATGACGGCGACGATGTCGCCGGCGCCCACCGAGTCGATCTCCTCACGCTTGTTCGCGTGCATGCGGTAGATCTTGCCGATGCGCTCCTTCTTGCCCTTGACGGAGTTCAGCACCGCAGTGCCGGCCTCCAGGCGGCCCGAGTAAACCCGGACGAAGGTGAGCTTGCCGAGGTGCGGGTCGCTCATGATCTTGAACGCCAGCGCCGCGAGCGGCTCCTCGTCGGAAGGCTTGCGCTTCACGACGACCTCGGGGTCCTTGACGTCGTGGCCCTCGATGGCCTCGATGTCCAGGGGGGACGGCAGGTAGCGGACGACAGCGTCGAGCAGGGGCTGAACGCCCTTGTTCTTGAACGCCGTGCCACAGAACACCGCGGTGATCGTGGGCTCGCCCTTGCCCTTGCCGGAGCCGAGGATGATGCGACGGACGGCGGCGTGCAGCTGCTCCACGGACGGCTCGTCGCCGTTCAGGAAGAGCTCCATGATCTCGTCGTCGTTCTCGGCGACGGTCTCGACGAGCTTCCCGCGCCACTCTTCAGCGGCCTCGGTGTGCGTGTCGGGGATGTCGACGATGTCGTACATCTCGCCCTTGGTCGCCTCGGCGGACCAGACGAACGCCTTCATCGTGACGAGGTCGACGACACCCTGGAAGTCGGCCTCGGCACCGATCGGGAGCTGCATGACGATCGGGATCGCGCCAAGGCGGCTCTCGATCATGTCGACGCAGCGGTGGAACTCGGCGCCCGTACGGTCGAGCTTGTTGACGAAGCAGATGCGCGGCACGCCGTAGCGGTCCGCCTGACGCCAAACGGTCTCGGACTGCGGCTCCACACCGGCGACACCGTCGAACACGGTGACGGCGCCGTCGAGGACGCGGAGCGAACGCTCCACCTCGACGGTGAAGTCCACGTGACCCGGGGTGTCGATGATGTTGATGGTGTGGTCGACGTCCTCGAGCGGCCAGTGGCAGGTCGTCGCGGCGGACGTGATCGTGATGCCGCGCTCCTGCTCCTGCTCCATCCAGTCCATCGTGGCAGCGCCGTCGTGGACTTCACCGATCTTGTAAGACACACCGGTGTAGAACAGGATGCGCTCGGTGGTGGTCGTCTTGCCCGCGTCGATGTGGGCCATGATGCCGATGTTGCGCACCTTGGCCAGGTCAAGCGAAGTGGTAGCCATATCGGCTCAGTCTTCTCTCGGTCTCGATGTGGGTTGGGACTACCAGCGGTAGTGCGCGAAGGCCTTGTTGGACTCGGCCATCTTGTGCGTGTCCTCGCGCTTCTTGACGGCAGCGCCAAGACCGTTGGAGGCGTCGAGCAGCTCGTTCATGAGGCGCTCGGTCATGGTCTTCTCACGACGGGCGCGGGAGTAACCCACGAGCCAGCGGAGGGCCAGGGTCGACTGGCGACCCGGCTTGACCTCGACGGGGACCTGGTAGGTCGCGCCACCGACACGGCGGGACTTGACCTCAAGGGACGGCTTGACGTTCTCCAGCGCGCGCTTCAGCGTGATGACCGGGTCGTTGCCGGTCTTCTCGCGGAGGCCTTCCATGGCGCCGTAAACGATGCGCTCGGCGGTGGAGCGCTTGCCGTTCAGGAGGATCTTGTTGATGAGCGACGTCACCAGAGGAGATGCGTAGACCGGGTCGATGATGACCGGGCGCTTCGGGGCGGGGCCCTTACGAGGCATTCTTACTTCTCCTTCTTGGCGCCGTAGCGGCTGCGGGCCTGCTTGCGGTTCTTGACAGCCTGGGTGTCAAGCGCACCGCGGATGATCTTGTAACGAACACCCGGCAGGTCCTTCACACGGCCACCACGCACGAGCACGATCGAGTGCTCCTGCAGGTTGTGTCCCTCACCCGGAATGTAAGCGGTGACCTCGATGCCAGAGGTCAGACGCACACGCGCGACCTTGCGCAGCGCCGAGTTCGGCTTCTTCGGGGTGGTCGTGAACACTCGCGTGCAGACGCCGCGACGCTGGGGCGAAGCCTCAAGCGCGGGGGTCTTTGTCTTCTCGACCTTGTCCTGCCGGCCCTTCCGGACCAGCTGCTGGATCGTAGGCACTACTTCTCCGGTTTCTGTGTGCCGTGTAGTGAAACTAACCTGGAACTCCCCCGACCCACGCGGTCGGGTGTGTCGGAAGCTGCACGCTCTCACCAAGGTGAGACAGGCACAGATCGCAGTGTGTTCTTCTCGACTCTCCGCGGGGTCTTATGCACACGCGGGAGCCAGGGCACACCCCAGGCACAAGGTCAGAGCGTACCTACCTCACAGAGGTAGGTCAAAACAAATGCCCAGCACGAAAACCGACTGCGCGCAAGCGGGACGCATCGGCCTCCTCCCGGAGACCGGGCCGCACACGGGTCCTGCCCGGTCCTACGGGTCCCGCGTCAGCCCCGCCTCAGTCCCGCGCGCGGCGGCGGGCCTCGGCGGCGGTCGGTGCCTCCGCGGGCACCTCGCCGTCGGCCACGTCGGGCTCCAGGAACTGGCTGACCACCTTGGCGAAGACCGCGCGGCGGACCTCGGGGACGCCGAGCCACTGGGCGAAGTCCTCGATGGTGGGCCGCCGGCCGCCCGGGACCGGCTCCGGGGAGGCCGGCGGGAGCTCTTCCGGGGCCACCCGGCCGGAGCGGATCAGCATGTCGCGCACCGAGACGCCGAGCAGCGGGGCGATCCGGCGCATGGTCTCCAGGTCGGGCATGCTCTGCCGCTGGAGCAGCCGGGTGACGGCGGCCCGGTGCACCCCGGCCTCGTCCGCGATCCGCGACTTGCCGCCCCGCCGCACCAATCTCAGCCTCGCCGGCGTTTGAGGCGCGGGGCCCGGGGGCGGAGCCCCACCCCTGGCCGCCCCGCCGCACCAATCTCAGCCTCGCCGGCGTTTGAGGCGCGGGGCACGGGGGCGGAGCCCCACCCCTTGCCGCCCCGCCGCACACATCTCAGCCCCGCCGGCGTTTGGGGCGCGGGGTCCGGGGGCCTCGCCCGCCCCTTGCCGCCCCGCCGCACCAATCTCAGCCCCGCCGGCGTTTGAGGCGCGGGGCCCGGGGCGGAGCCCCGGCAACGGCCCGCACCGCCCACCGCACCGCACCGCCACACCCACCGCCCCGCCCCGCCCGCATACGCAAAGACATCCGCGGCCGGGGCTTTCCCATGCCCGAAGGAGCCCGACGTGGCCACCCCCCTCACCGCCGACACCCTCCTCGCCGCCCTCAAAGCCGAAGGCGTGAACGTCGTCGAGTACCCCGGCTGTCGCACCCACAACCGCAACCACAAGGGTGCCTGGGGCCCGGTCAACGGCGTGATCGTGCACCACACCGTCAGCAGCGGCAGCGCCGAAAGCGTCGCCCTCTGCCACGACGGCTACGACGAACTTCCCGGCCCGGCCCCCTCTGCCACGCGGTGATCGACAAGGCCGGCGTCGTCCACCTCATCGGCCACGGCCGCATCAACGACGCCGGCCTCGGCGACGGCGACGTCCTCGACGCCGTCGCCGCCGAGACCACGCTCCCCGCCCCCCGCCGCCTCGACACCGACGGCAACGCCCACCCGCCGACCACGAGGCCCGGCTGGACTCCCTGGAGCGTGCCCGCCGGCCCCTGGCCAGCGTGACCGCGCTCGCGGCCGTCTCCGCCGTCGCCGTCACGGCCTGGCAGGTCACCGGCCAGTAGGTGCTCCCGCCGGGGCACGGGGCGGCCCGTCCTGCGGACCGTCCCACCCCGGCGACCTAAACTGGCGGCTTGCCGTCGAGCAGCAGGGAGCAGGACATTGGGGACCGTGGCACCGGAGCAGACCGCAGTCGGCGCTCCTCCCCCCGACCCCGTCCCCGGTCCCGCCCGGCGGACCCGCCGCCGGGCCGCCCGGCTCTACGGGCCCCTGCTCGCCTTCGTCGTCACCTCGGCCGCGTTCTGCGCGGCCTGGGTGGCGCGCGGCACCTTCCCCCTCGGCGACACCGGCCGCGCCCTCAACGACCAGGCCAACCAGTACGTGCCCTTCCACCGGGCACTGTGGGACCTGGTCCACGGGCAGGCCGCCGGCGACCTGCTCTTCAGCTGGCGCGGCGGCTTCGGACAGCAGTTCCTGTCCGACTACTACACCTACCTCGGAAACCCGTTCTCCTGGCTGGCCGTCCTCGTCCCGCGCGCCCACGTCGACCTGGTGGTCTTCGCGATCACCCCGCTCACGATGGGCGCCGCCGCGGCCGTGATGACGGTGTACCTCGGCAAGCTGCACCCCGGCCCGTGGTGGCAGCGGGGCGTCCTCGGAGCCACGTACGGCCTGTGCGGCTGGGCGCTCAGCGACGCCTCGTACATCCCGATGTGGCTGTGGGGTCTGGTCGCGCTCCCGATGCTCGGCATCGCCGTCGAGTGGTGCCTGGAGGAGCGCCGCTGGCCGGGCGTGGCCCTGCTGGTCGCCCTCGCCTGGTTCGGGAACTTCTACACCGCGATGATGGCCACGATGGCCGCCTGCGTCCTGTTGGCCATCCGCCTGGCCACCCGTGACATGACGGGCCGGCAGCGGCTGCGCGCCGTGTGGCGGGCCGCGACGGCCGCCGGGACCGGGGTCCTGCTGACCCTCCCGCTCCTCCTGCCGTCGTTCCTGTCCAGCGGGGCCGCGCAGCCCACCAAGGCCGCCGCCTTCGACCCCGTACGCATCGAGGTCTTCTTCGCCGGCATGCTCCCGGCCACCCACCTGTGGGGCGGCCGGCCGCGCCTGTACGTGGCCTCGCTGGGCCTGATCCTGGCAGGCAGCTTCCTCTTCAACACCCGGGTGGCGAAGCGGACCCGCCTGGTCTGGGCGGCGGCGACCCTGCTGGTGCTCGCCTCCTTCCAGTTCCCGCCGACGCAGTTCGTCTGGCACGGGCTGGCGGTGCCGAACGGCAACCCGTACCGCGAGACCTTCGTCTTCAGCGGCATGGTGGTGATCGTCGCCTGGCTGGCGCTGGCGAACCGGCCGCGCCCCCTCCACCTGTCCCTGGTCGCCGCCCTGCTCGTCGCGGCCACCTTCGTCCTGCGCCACACCGACGACTTCGGCGGCTGGACCTGGCCCGCCGTGCTCGGCGGCGGCGCGGTCTCGCTGCTCGCGCTCCTCCTGCTCTCCCTCGGCGAGAAGCGCCGCCTCCTCGTCCCCGTGGCGGCGGCCCTGATGATCGGCGTGGTCTTCGCCGAGTCCACCGTCGCCGCGGCGAACGCCGACTCCCGGCGGGCCCGCGAGCGCTGGGCCAAGCCGATCGCCACCTCGAACCGGTCGATCACCGGCCACTTCGACGCGGTCCGCGGCGTGGCCGGCTGGCCCGCGTACCGCACCGACTCGGGCGCACCGCAGACCTCGTACAACGACGCCCTCGCCCTGCGGGCGGAGGGCCCGCAGTACTACAGCAGCTACCTCCCGGAGGCCACGTACCAGGCCCTCGAACCCCTCGGCTACGGCTTCAAGAACGACGGCCGGACCTTCTTCGGGGCCGACAACCCGGTGCTCGACGCGATCTTCTCGATCGGCGCGCGGGTCCGCCCGGGGGCCGCCCCGGGCACCTGGACGGCCTCGAAGTTCCCCGCGCCCCCGCTCGTCACCGTCCGCACCGGCCCCTACGCCTCCCCCAACCCGGCCGACAGCGTCTACGCCCGCCAGGAGAACGTCCTGGGCGCGACCGTCTACCAGGTCCCGCAGGTCACCCGCGGGGGCAGCGCCACCGAGCAGACGTACGCCGCCCAGTGCGCCCCCGGCTCCGAGGCCTACTGGTTCTCCCCCGCCCTCTACGGGACCCTCGAAACGGGCGGCGCGCAGCACCGGCTGGAGGACGAGATGACCGGAGTCGTCCCGCTCGGCCCGGTCCCCGCCTCCGGCCGGATCGACGCGACGGTGCGGACGCAGACCAAGGACGCCACCGCCGGCGACCACCCGCTGGGCTGCCTGAACCGCGCGGCCCTCGACACCGCGGTCCGCCACCTGACCACCACCGGCGCCACCGAGGTCACCACGGGGGGCCACTCCATCGAGGCCGCCCTCCCCGGGGGCGCCACCGGCACGGCGGTCCTGGCCGTGACCGACGCCCCCGGCTGGGAGTGCTCCGCCCCGGCCAAGAGCTTCCACGGCCTGCTCGCTGTGGACCTCCCCCCGGGCACCCACAAGCTCTCCTGCACCTTCACCCCCAAGGGCCTCACCCCCGGCCTGGCAGCCGGCACCCTCGGCCTGATGATCCTCATCGGCGCCACGACCCCCACCCTCCGCCGCCGCCGCCGCACCTGAGCCCGCCCCGTCCCCCGTCCTTGCAGGAACGGGGGACCCGGGAACCCGGGAACGAGGAAACCCCCCGCCGCTCCTCTCGGAGCGACGGGGGGTTTCTTCATACGAGCTGTCAGCCGTTGTACGGGCCGTAGTCGTAGTCCTCCAGCGGGACAGCCTGGCCGGAGCCGGTGCCGAAGGGCGAGTAGTCGATGTCGTCGTAACCGACGGCCGAGTACATCGCGGCCTTGGCTTCCTCGGTCGGCTCGACCCGGATGTTGCGGTAGCGGGCGAGGCCCGTACCGGCCGGGATGAGCTTACCGATGATGACGTTCTCCTTGAGGCCGATGAGGCTGTCGGACTTGGCGTTGATCGCCGCATCCGTCAGGACTCGGGTCGTCTCCTGGAAGGAGGCGGCCGACAGCCAGGATTCCGTCGCCAGCGAGGCCTTGGTGATACCCATCAGCTGCGGACGGCCGGAGGCGGGGTGACCGCCCTCGGTGACCACACGACGGTTCTCGGTCTCGAACTTCGACCGCTCGACCAGCTCGCCCGGCAGGAGCTCCGCGTCGCCGGACTCGATGATCGTCACGCGGCGCAGCATCTGCCGGATGATGATCTCGATGTGCTTGTCGTGGATCGACACGCCCTGCGAGTTGTAGACCTTCTGGACTTCGCCGACCAGGTGGACCTGGACGGCACGCTGGCCGAGGATGCGCAGCACGTCGTGCGGGTTGGTGGCACCCATGGTGAGCTTCTGGCCCACCTCGACGTGGTCGCCCTCGTGCACGATGACCTTGGCGCGCTTGGAGATCGGGAACGCCGTCTCGTCGCTGCCGTCGTCGGGCGTGATGACGATCTTCTTCGTCTTCTCGGTCTCCTCGATCCGCACGCGGCCGGCGGCCTCAGAGATCGGGGCGACACCCTTCGGGGTACGGGCCTCGAAGAGCTCGACGACACGCGGCAGACCCTGCGTGATGTCGTCACCGGCCACACCACCGGTGTGGAAGGTACGCATCGTCAGCTGGGTACCGGGCTCACCGATGGACTGGGCGGCGATGATGCCGACCGCCTCACCGATGTCGACCAGCTTGCCGGTGGCGAGCGAGCGTCCGTAGCAGAAGGCACAGGTGCCGACCGCGGACTCACAGGTCAGGACCGAGCGGGTCTTGACCTCCTCGACGCCGTTGGCGACCAGGGCGTCGATCAGGACGTCACCGAGGTCGACGTTGGCCGGCGCGATGACCTTGCCGTCGATGACGACGTCCTCGGCCAGCATGCGGGCGTAGATCGAGGTCTCGACGTCGTCGGCCTTGCGCAGCACGCCGTCCTCACCGCGAACGGCGATCTTCAGCTTCAGACCGCGCTCGGTGCCACAGTCCTCCTCGCGGATGATGACGTCCTGCGAGACGTCCACCAGACGACGGGTGAGGTAACCCGAGTCGGCGGTACGCAGGGCGGTGTCCGCCAGACCCTTACGGGCACCGTGCGTGGAGATGAAGTACTCCAGAACGGTGAGGCCCTCACGGAAGGACGCCTTGATCGGACGCGGGATGGTCTCGTTCTTCGCGTTCGACACCAGACCACGCATACCGGCGATCTGTCGCATCTGCATCATGTTTCCTCGGGCACCCGAGTCAACCATCATGAAGATGGGGTTCGTCTTGGGGAAGTTCGCGTTCATCGCCTCGGCAACCTCGTTGGTCGCCTTGGTCCAGATCGCGATGAGCTCCTGCGTGCGCTCGTCCTTGGTGATCAGACCGCGCTCGTACTGCTTCTGGACCTTCTCGTCCTGCGCCTCGTAGCCCGCGACGATGGCCTTCTTGGCCTCGGGCACGACGACGTCGGAGATGGCCACGGTGACGCCCGAACGGGTCGCCCAGTGGAAGCCGGCCGCCTTCAGGTTGTCGAGCGTCGCCGCCACGATGACCTTGGGGTAGCGCTCCGCCAGGTCGTTGACGATCTCGGAGAGCTGCTTCTTGCCCACCGAGTAGTCGACGAACGGGTAGTCCTCGGGCAGCAGCTCGTTGAAGAGCGCACGGCCCAGGGTGGTGCGCAGACGGAAGCTGTCGCCCGGCTGGAACTCCTGCTCGCCCTCCTCGGCGACCGGCGGCACCCAGCCACGCGGCGGGATGGTGCCCACCGGGAAGCGGATGTCGACGGACGACTGGAGCGCCAGCTCGCCGTTGTCGAACGCCATGGTCGCCTCGGCCGTGGAGCCGAACGCGCGGCCCTCGCCCTTGGTGTCACGGAGCTCACCATCGGTGGTCAGGAAGAACAGACCGAGGACCATGTCCTGGGTCGGCATCGTGACCGGACGGCCGTCGGCCGGCTTGAGGATGTTGTTCGAGGACAGCATCAGGATGCGGGCCTCGGCCTGCGCCTCCGCGGAGAGCGGCAGGTGCACGGCCATCTGGTCACCGTCGAAGTCCGCGTTGAACGCGGTGCAGACGAGCGGGTGGATCTGGATGGCCTTGCCTTCGACCAGCTGGGGCTCGAAGGCCTGGATGCCGAGGCGGTGCAGCGTGGGCGCACGGTTCAGGAGGACCGGGTGCTCGGCGATGACCTCTTCGAGCACGTCGTACACGACCGTGCGGCCGCGCTCGACCATGCGCTTCGCCGACTTGATGTTCTGCGCGTGGTTCAGGTCGACCAGGCGCTTCATCACGAACGGCTTGAAGAGCTCCAGCGCCATGGCCTTGGGCAGACCACACTGGTGCAGCTTCAGCTGGGGACCGACGACGATCACGGAACGCGCGGAGTAGTCCACGCGCTTGCCGAGAAGGTTCTGACGGAATCGACCCTGCTTGCCCTTCAGCATGTCGCTGAGGGACTTCAGGGGCCGGTTGCCGGGACCGGTCACCGGACGACCACGACGACCGTTGTCGAAGAGGGCGTCGACGGCCTCCTGGAGCATGCGCTTCTCGTTGTTCACGATGATCTCGGGGGCACCGAGGTCGAGAAGGCGCTTCAGGCGGTTGTTGCGGTTGATCACGCGGCGGTACAGGTCGTTCAGGTCGGAGGTCGCGAAGCGGCCACCGTCCAGCTGCACCATCGGACGCAGGTCCGGCGGGATCACCGGCACGCAGTCCAGAACCATGCCCTTGGGCTTGTTGCTGGTCTGCAGGAACGCGGAGACGACCTTGAGGCGCTTGAGCGCACGGGTCTTCTTCTGGCCCTTGCCGGTACGGATGATCTCGCGGAGGCGCTCGGCCTCCTCCTCGAGGTCGAAGGACTCCAGGCGCTTCTGCAGCGCGGCGGCGCCCATGCAGCCGTCGAAGTACGTGCCGAAGCGGTCACGCAGCTCGCGGTAGAGCAGCTCGTCGCCCTCGAGGTCCTGGACCTTGAGGTTCTTGAAGCGGGCCCACACCTCGTCGAGGCGGTCGATCTCGCGCTGGGCGCGGTCACGGAGCTGCTTCATCTCGCGCTCGGCACCTTCGCGCACCTTGCGGCGTACGTCGGCCTTCGCGCCCTCGGCCTCGAGCTCGCCCAGGTCGGTCTCGAGCTTCTTGGCACGGCCTTCGAGGTCCGCGTCACGGCGGTTCTCGATCTGCTGGCGCTCGACGGAGACGTGCGCCTCCAGCGACGGGAGGTCGCGGGTGCGACGCTCGTCGTCGACGAACGTGATCATGTACGCGGCGAAGTAGATGACCTTTTCGAGGTCCTTCGGCGCGAGGTCCAGCAGGTATCCGAGGCGCGACGGGACGCCCTTGAAGTACCAGATGTGGGTGACGGGAGCGGCAAGCTCGATGTGGCCCATCCGCTCACGGCGCACCTTGGCGCGCGTGACCTCGACGCCACAACGCTCACAGATGATGCCCTTGAAGCGGACACGCTTGTACTTGCCGCAGTAGCACTCCCAGTCCCGGGTAGGACCGAAGATCTTCTCGCAGAAGAGTCCGTCCTTCTCGGGCTTGAGGGTGCGGTAGTTGATGGTCTCCGGCTTCTTGACCTCGCCGTGCGACCAGGTTCGGATGTCGTCCGCGGTGGCAAGGCCGATCCGCAGCTCGTCGAAGAAGTTGACGTCGAGCACTGTGCGTCAATCCCTCTTTCGGGGTCGAGTCTCAATCATGGTCTGAACGGTCCCGGGGATGACGGGGGGCTCTTGAGCGAGCCCCCCGTCAGGCCCGTCAGACCTCTTCGACGCTGCTCGGCTCGCGCCGGGACAGGTCGATACCGAGCTCCTCCGCCGCGCGGAAGACGTCCTCGTCGGTGTCGCGCATCTCGATGGACATGCCGTCCGAGGACAGCACCTCCACGTTGAGGCAGAGCGACTGCATTTCCTTGATGAGCACCTTGAAGGACTCGGGAATGCCCGGCTCGGGGATGTTCTCGCCCTTGACGATGGCCTCGTAGACCTTCACGCGGCCGGTGACGTCGTCGGACTTGATGGTCAGCAGCTCCTGGAGGGCGTAAGCGGCGCCATAAGCCTCCAGCGCCCACACCTCCATCTCACCGAAGCGCTGGCCACCGAACTGCGCCTTACCACCCAGCGGCTGCTGCGTGATCATCGAGTACGGACCGGTCGACCGAGCGTGGAGCTTGTCGTCGACCAGGTGGTGGAGCTTGAGGATGTACATGTACCCGATCGAGATCGGGTCCGGGAACGGCTCACCGGAGCGGCCGTCGAACAGACGCGCCTTGCCGGACGGGAGGACCAGGCGGTCGCCGTCACGGTTCGGGATGGTGTGCTCGAACAGGCCCGCGAGCTCGTCCTCACGCGCACCGTCGAACACCGGGGTGGCGACGTTGGTACCCGGCGCGACCTTGTCGGCGCCGATGACCTTCAGCCGCTCGGCCCATTCCTCGCCGAGCCCGGAGACGTCCCAGCCGCGGCTGGCGAGCCAGCCGAGGTGGATCTCCAGGACCTGTCCCGGGTTCATTCGGGACGGGACACCCAGCGGGTTCAGGATGATGTCGACCGGCGTGCCGTCCTCAAGGAAGGGCATGTCCTCGATCGGAAGGATCTTGGAGATGACACCCTTGTTGCCGTGGCGGCCGGCGAGCTTGTCACCGTCGGTGATCTTGCGCTTCTGGGCGACGTAGACGCGGACCAGCTGGTTCACGCCCGGAGGAAGCTCGTCGCCCTCCTCGCGGTCGAAGACGCGGACACCGATGACCTTGCCGATCTCACCGTGAGGGACCTTGAGCGAGGTGTCACGCACCTCGCGGGCCTTCTCACCGAAGATCGCGCGGAGCAGGCGCTCCTCCGGGGTCAGCTCGGTCTCACCCTTGGGCGTGACCTTGCCGACCAGGATGTCGCCGGCGACGACGTCCGCACCGATGCGGATGATGCCGCGCTCGTCGAGGTCCGCGAGGACCTCCTCGGAGACGTTCGGGATGTCCCGGGTGATCTCCTCGGGGCCGAGCTTGGTGTCACGGGCGTCGACCTCGTGCTCCTCGATGTGGATCGAGGAGAGGACGTCGTCCTGCACGAGGCGCTGCGACAGGATGATCGCGTCCTCGTAGTTGTGACCTTCCCACGGCATGAACGCGACGAGCAGGTTCTTGCCGAGGGCCATCTCGCCCTCTTCGGTCGCCGGTCCGTCGGCGAGGACCTGGGACTCGATGATCCGGTCACCCTCGTTGACGATGACCTTCTGGTTGACCGAGGTGCCCTGGTTCGAGCGGGAGAACTTGGCGACGCGGTACGTGGTGTACGTGCCGTCGTCGTTGGCGACGGTGATGTAGTCGGCCGAGACCTCCTGGACGACACCGTCCTTCTCCGCACGGATCGAGTCACCGGCGTCGACCGCACAGCGGTACTCCATGCCGGTGCCGACGAGCGGGGCCTCCGCCTTGATGAGCGGAACGGCCTGGCGCATCATGTTCGCGCCCATGAGGGCACGGTTGGCGTCGTCGTGCTCCAGGAAGGGGATCATCGCGGTCGCGACGGACACCATCTGGCGCGGGGAGACGTCCATGTAGTCGACGTCGTCGCCGGCGATGTAGTCGATCTCGCCGCCACGACGGCGCACCAGCACGCGGTTCTCGGTGAAGCGCATGTCCTCGGACAGGCCGGCGTTGGCCTGGGCGATGACGAAGCGGTCTTCCTCGTCGGCCGTCAGGTAGTCGACCTCGTCGGTGACGACGCCGTCGATGACCTTGCGGTACGGGGTCTCCACGAAGCCGAACGCGTTGACGCGGCCGTAGGAGGCGAGCGAGCCGATCAGACCGATGTTCGGGCCTTCAGGGGTCTCGATCGGGCACATGCGGCCGTAGTGCGACGGGTGAACGTCACGGACCTCGAAGCCGGCCCGCTCACGGGACAGACCGCCGGGGCCCAGCGCCGACAGGCGGCGCTTGTGGGTCAGGCCCGAGAGCGGGTTGTTCTGGTCCATGAACTGCGACAGCTGGCTGGTGCCGAAGAACTCCTTGATGGAGGCGACGACCGGCCGGATGTTGATCAGGGTCTGCGGCGTGATGGCCTCGACGTCCTGCGTGGTCATGCGCTCGCGGACGACGCGCTCCATACGAGCCAGACCCGTGCGGACCTGGTTCTGGATGAGCTCGCCGACGTTGCGCAGACGACGGTTGCCGAAGTGGTCGATGTCATCGGTCTCGACCACGATCGAACGGCCGGACTCGCCGGTCGTCTCGGTCTCGCCGGCGTGCAGCTTGACCAGGTACTTGATCGTCGCGATGACGTCGTCGGTGGTGAGCACGCCGGCGTCGAGCGGCTCGTCGGCGCCGAGCTTCTTGTTCACCTTGTAGCGGCCGACCTTGGCGAGGTCGTAGCGCTTCGGGTTGAAGTAGAGGTTCTCGAGCAGCGTCTGAGCGGCCTCGCGGGTCGGCGGCTCGCCCGGGCGCAGCTTGCGGTAGATGTCGAGCAGCGCGTCGTCCTGACCCTGGGTGTGGTCCTTCTCCAGGGTGGCGCGCATGGACTCGTACTCGCCGAACTCCTCGAGGATCTGCTCGGTGGTCCAGCCGAGAGCCTTCAGGAGGACGGTGACGGACTGCTTGCGCTTGCGGTCGATGCGTACACCGACCATGTCGCGCTTGTCGATCTCCATCTCCAGCCAGGCACCCCGGGACGGGATGATCTTGGCGGAGAAGATGTCCTTGTCGGACGTCTTGTCGATGGAGGAGTCGAAGTAGACACCAGGGGAGCGGACAAGCTGCGACACGACGACACGCTCGGTGCCGTTGATGACGAAGGTGCCCTTGTTGGTCATGAGCGGGAAGTCGCCCATGAAGACCGTCTGAGACTTGATCTCTCCGGTCTCGTTGTTCGTGAACTCGGCCGTGACGAACAGCGGAGCCGCGTACGTGAAGTCGCGCTCCTTGCACTCGTCGACAGAGTTCTTCGCCGGCTCGAAACGGTGGTCGCGGAAGGTCAGCGACATCGACCCGGAGAAGTCCTCGATCGGCGAGATCTCCTCGAAGATCTCTTCCAGACCGGACTTGGTGGGGACGTCCTGTCCACTCTCAAGCGCCGACTCGACGCGAGACTTCCAGGCAGCATTGCCGAGAAGCCAGTCAAAGCTCTCGGTCTGCAGCGCCAGGAGGTTCGGAACCTCGAGGGGCTCCTTGATCTTTGCAAAGGAGATGCGCAGCGGGGCGGTGCTGGCACCGTTGTTCGTATTGGTCGAGGCGTTGCGCGAGGCGGCCAAGAGGGGGTCCTTCCGAGGGCTCGGACTCACTACGCGCGTACCGGTCCCAGCAGACACAGAAGACAAGCCCCCCAAATCCAGCTGAAAGGCCAGTTCGGGGCGGATCAATCAAGTGTGCTCAAGCGTGGGCATGTCCCTGGCGACGGGCAGGGGACAGCTAACAGGCAGCGCAAAGGGTCAGTGTAGCCACTTGGCTCACTGATGTCCAGACCAGGTTTCCGGAAACCGGCAACAGGCCTTCCCCAACTCGTTCCACCAACGCAGTGCTCATCCGATCCTGCGTCCCACGCGTGCGGCTCTCGTACACAGAGCGCGTATCAGTACTGCCCTCTTCGTAGTCGATCCATGCCTCGGATCTCGCATCGAGGTGGTCGACCTCTCGACGGGTCTGAGAATTGCGCGCCGCGTCCCGTTCGTCAAGGCCCCCTGCTCCGAGCGGATCATCTTCGGACCCTGCTTCGGGGCAACGATGATCACCCTACTCCCCAACGAGACCAGGGCAAGTCAGGCACTGCGGGTACGCCAAAGGGCGACCACCCTTACGGGTGATCGCCCTTGGTTGGGGCCTCAGAGAGGCCCCAGAGGTGTTACTTGACCTCGACAGCCGCGCCGGCAGCCTTGAGGGACTCGGCGGCCTTGTCAGCGGCCTCCTTGGCGACCTTCTCGAGGACCGGCTTCGGAGCGCCGTCCACGAGGTCCTTGGCCTCCTTGAGGCCCAGGGAGGTCAGCTCGCGCACGACCTTGATGACCTGGATCTTCTTGTCGCCGGCACCGGTGAGGATGACGTCGAACTCGTCCTGCTCCTCGGCGGCCTCGGGGGCAGCGCCACCGGCGGCGGGGCCGGCAACGGCGACGGCCGCGGCGGCGGTGACGTCGAACTTCTCCTCGAAGGCCTTCACGAACTCAGAGAGCTCGATGAGGGTCATCTCCTCGAACTGGGCGAGGAGGTCGTCCTGAGAGAGCTTCGCCATGATGGGCGATCCTTCCACTAATTCGGCAGGTGCCGGATGTATATAGAGGCGGGCGTAACGGCCCGCTACGACCCACGCACTAGGCGGCGTGGATCAGTGCGCGAGCCGAATTACTCGGCACCGCCCTGCTCGGCGAGCTTGACGCGAAGCGCTTCCGCGGTGCGGACGAACTTCGACGGCAGCGCCTGGAAGAGCGAGGCAGCCTGAGACTGCTTGCCCTTGAACGCGCCGGCCAGCTTGCTGAGCAGAACCTCGCGGGACTCGAGGTCCGCAAGCTTCTTGATCTCGTCGGCGGTGAGCGCCTTACCATCAAGGACACCCGCCTTGATGATGAGATTCGGGTTGTCCTTGGCGAAGTCACGCAGGCTCTTCGCCGACTCCACCGGGTCACCGGTGATGAAGGCGACCGCGGTCGGACCAGCGAAGTGCTCGTCCAGCGCGGTGATCCCGGCCTGGTTGGCCGCAATCTTGGTCAGCGTGTTCTTCACCACGGCGTACTGGGCGTTCTCACCGAGCGAACGACGCAGCGTCTTGAGCTGCGCGACGGTGAGACCCCGGTACTCGGTCAGCACGGCGGCGTTCGAGCTCTGGAACTGGTCCGTGAGCTCGGCTACCGCGGCAGCCTTGTCGGGCCTTGCCATAGAGCGTCGGCCTCCTTCCGGGTGATGAGGACCGCTCAGAAGGGGCTGAACAAAACGAAACGCCCCGGCGCAAGCGCACGGGGCTGAAGCTCGACCGAATCACTCCGGGAGCTTTTCCACGAACACCTGCGCAGGACGTCCGCACTCAGCGGATCCTTCGGCCGCCGCTCCCTTGCGGGCACGGCAACGACCAGCGGTCTTTGGCTTCTCCGGAAGAGTACGTGAAGGCCGCCAGTCGAGGCAAATCGCCTCGGGCCCGGCCGACCCGGGAGGCGCCGGGACCGACCTCCGGAGCCGCCGGGACCGGCCTCAGGAGCCGCCGAGACCGCCCAGTCCGGCGTCCCGCAGCGTCTTGTCGGCCTCCTTCAGGTCCGCGTCGACGTCCTTCAACTTCTGGTCCGTCTCCTTCAGGCTCTCGCGGGTGTCCTTCAGGCTCTGGTCGGTGTCCTTGAGACTGTCCTCCAGGTCGACGACCTGGTCGGCCGGCGGGGCCTGCACCGGGGCGGCCTTCCCGAAGTCCGAGAACTTCGCCGTGGTCTTCGTCGAGCCGGTCCCGTCCGTGCTCACGCTGTCGACGCGGACGGGGTAGCCGTCCTTGTCGATCCACAGGTCCACCTCGAAGGTCTTGACGTTCTTCACGGACTCGTGGAGGTACTGGCGGTTCTTCTCCTCCATGACCTTGGTGGACTCGTCCGCCTTGAGCAGGTCCTCGTTGGTGAGGGTGCCCTTGTAGTGCTGGGCGTCGATGCCGTCGGTCTTCTCGGCCCCGACGTGGGTCAGCTTCTCCTGGCCCAGCACCATCGCCAGGTACTCGGCCGGGTCGTCGTTCAGCCGGACCCCCGGCTTGCCGTCCTTGGCCAGGTTCATCCTCATCCAGGTCTTGCCCTTGAGGGGCTTGTCCAGCCGGGTGTAGACCAGGTCCTCGATCATGATCGAGCGGGTCTCGGGCCGCTCGCCCTTCAGCAGCACGTCGTGGCTGGACGGGTACCAGCCCTTCGTACCGGACTGGGTGCTGGTCTTGCCGTCGGCCCCGACGATGGACAGCTCCGCCTTGGCGAACTTGGCGGCCACCGTCTTCAGGTAGGACGCCTTCAGCGCCTCCACGGGCGAGTGCGCCTTCGCGTCCGCGCCGTGGCCCCCCTCGGCCCTGCCACTGCCCGCGTCGGCCTTCTCGCCGCCGCAGGCCGTGAGGCCGCCCACGAGCAGTGCGGTACCCGCGATCGCGATACCGGCTCGGGTCCGGACAGCCTGGTGCATGTGTTCTCCCCCATGATCGTGCGTCGAATTCAGGGCGGCCCTACGTGCCCCCTCGGCCGGATCTCGCCCCCATTACGCCTGTATCGGGGGACATGTGGCCCGAAACACGGAAACGGGCCCCTCGCCACCCTGTGAAGGGGGCGAGGGGCCCGTTCAGCCACTCAGCGAGCCGTCAGGCTCAGACAGCAGCCGGGTCTTCCTCGACGAGGAGGTTCCGGGTGCGGTTCGAGTCCAGCTGGATGCCGGGACCCATCGTGGTGCTCAGGGCGGCCTTCTTGATGTAGCGGCCCTTCGCGGCGGACGGCTTCAGACGAAGGATCTCGTCGAGGGCCGCGCCGTAGTTCTCGACCAGCTGCTCATCGGAGAAGGAGACCTTGCCGATGATGAAGTGCAGGTTCGAGTGCTTGTCGACGCGGAACTCGATCTTGCCACCCTTGATCTCGGTGACGGCCTTCGCGACGTCCATCGTGACGGTGCCGGTCTTCGGGTTCGGCATGAGGCCACGGGGACCGAGCACGCGGCCGAGGCGGCCGACCTTGCCCATGAGGTCCGGGGTGGCCACAACGGCGTCGAACTCGTTCAGGCGGTTGCCCTTGGCGATCTCGTTGATCAGCTCGTCGTCGCCGACAATGTCGGCGCCGGCGGCTTCCGCGGCCGCAGCACGGTCACCGGTCGCGAAGACCAGGACCCGGGCGGTCTTGCCGGTGCCGTGCGGGAGGTTCACGGTGCCACGCACCATCTGGTCGGCCTTGCGCGGGTCGACACCCAGGCGGAAGGCGACCTCGACGGTGCTGTCGAACTTGGTCGCGGAGGTCTCCTTGGCGAGACGGACGGCCTCGAGCGGGGCGTACAGCTTCTCCCGGTCGACCTTGGCGTCCGCAGCGCGGAGAGTCTTGCTGCGCTTCACTTCTGCTCCTGTTTGTTTTCTTCAGGCGTGGAGTCGTGGTGCGGACCAGCGCTTGGTCCTACCACTGGTGGTGCTGGAGGGGGCTGGATCAGCCTTCGACGGTGATGCCCATCGAGCGCGCGGTGCCGGAAATGATCTTCACGGCGGCGTCGATGTCGTTGGCGTTCAGGTCGGGCATCTTCAGCTCGGCGATCTCCTTGACCTGGGCGGCCGTGAGCTTGGCGACCTTGGTCTTGTGGGGCTCGCCGGAGCCCTTCTCCACGCCCGCGTGCTTCAGGATGAGGCGCGCGGCCGGCGGAGTCTTGGTGATGAAGGTGAAGGAGCGGTCGTCGTAGACCGTGATCTCCACCGGCACGACCATGCCACGCTGCGACTCGGTCGCGGCGTTGTAGGCCTTGCAGAACTCCATGATGTTGACGCCGTGCTGACCGAGCGCGGGGCCGACCGGCGGAGCCGGGTTGGCCGCACCGGCCTTGATCTGGAGCTTGATGAGCCCCGTGATCTTCTTCTTCTTGGGAGGCATTGCTCTCTCCGGGTCCTAGTGAGAGTTTTTCGCCGCCAACCGGTCATCCGGATGGAGGCATACCGCACCACGATAACGGGTATCGGTGCGGGGCTGAAAACCGAGCAGGTCAGACCGCCCTTTACGGGGCGATCTGACCTGTCCGGAAGCGTTGTCTCAGAAGATCAGTTCTTCTGGATCTGGTCGAAGCTGAGCTCGACCGGGGTCTCGCGACCGAAGATCTCGACGAGGCCCTTGACCTTCTTCGAGTCGGGGTTGATCTCGTTGATCGTCGCCTGCAGCGTCGCGAACGGGCCGTCGGTGACGGTGACCGAGTCGCCGACCTCGAAGTCCAGGACCTCGATGGTGCGCTTGACGGCGGGCGCCGGCAGACCGGCGGCCTCCGCGGCGGCCTTGTCGGCCTTCTCCTTGGCCTCCGGCGCGAGCATCTTGACGATCTCGTCCAGGGTCAGCGGGTACGGGTCGTACGCGTTGCCGACGAAGCCGGTGACGCCAGGCGTGTTGCGCACGACGCCCCAGGACTCGTTCGTCAGATCCATGCGGACGAGAACGTAACCGGGCAGCTTGTTCTGCCGGACGTTCTTGCGCTCGCCGTTCTTGATCTGGACGATCTCTTCCTCGGGCACCTCGGCCTGGTAGATGAACTCCTCGACGTTCAGCGAGACGGCGCGCTGCTCCAGGTTGGCCTTCACGCGCTTCTCGTAGCCGGCGTAGGTGTGGATCACGTACCACTCGCCGGGAAGCAGGCGAAGCTCGTCGCGCAGGGCCTGGACGGGGTCCACGGGCTCGGCGGGCTCGACCGGGGCGGCCTCTTCGGCCTCCTCGTCGCCGGCCTCGGCCTCGACGTCCTCTTCGACCTCGTCGGCGGCCTCTTCGACCTCGGCGTCGTCCTCGATCTCGGCGTCGTCCTCGATCTCGCCCTCGACGTGCAGCGCGGCCTCTTCGGCGGCGACACCCGCCTTGGCGTCGGCGTGCTCGGCCTCATCGGGGTCCACAGCGTCTGCCGCCTCGACGATGTCGAGCTCGTCCTCGACGGACTCGACGGAGTCGTGGCTCGCGTTCAGGTTCGGGTCAGACACGGTGGCTGCTTCTTCCTGGATACAAAAGGTGGTGGAACATGCGAAAACGGGCGGCACCCATCAAGGCGCCGCCCTCCGCGGGGATCAGCCGAAGACGAACTTGATGGCTTCCTGGAACCCATAGTCAATCACGGTCACCAGACCGATCATGATGACGACGAAGACAATCACCACGGAGGTGTACGTCGTGAGCTGGTTGCGAGTGGGCCAGACAACCTTGCGGAGTTCCGCGACGATCTGGCGGTAGAAAAGCGCGAGCCGGCCCAGAGGGCCCTTCTTGCCGCGCTTGCCGCCCTTGCGGGCCTTCTTCTCGCGCGTCTCGTCCTCGGCGTCAGGCATGTCGATGGAGCCCAGGGCGTCCGTCACGTCTCTCACCTGAATCCGGGTCGTGGCCGTACCGCGCCCGGTTGCGCCGCACGGCGTTGCATCTAAGTACGTACCTGCGCACACACATCCGAGAAGGAGTGTGGAGCAGGGCCGGAGGGACTCGAACCCCCAACCGCTGGTTTTGGAGACCAGTGCTCTACCAATTGAGCTACGACCCTTTGCGTCCCCCAACCTACCGCATCCGGGCGAGTGCACGGAGTGCTCACGCTTTGCAGCGACTGGCGAGGTCCAACGACAGGTGAGTGTACGTGAACTGGGCCCTGACGTCGAACAGCACCCGGGCTGACATGCTCCGGTCGCCGTCCGGCGGGGTGTCCGTGAGTGTCCGTCCCATGTCCCGTGCGGGTCCGGTCCGATGACTGAAACGGTGTGCGGCGCTTCTTTGCCGTCTGGGACGATTGCTCGCATGACCTCTGCAACGCCTTCCTCCGAGCGCCGGGTGTCCGCCCGTATCGGCGCCATTTCCGAGTCCGCCACCCTCGCCGTCGACGCCAAGGCCAAGGCCCTCAAGGCCGCCGGGCGCCCGGTGATCGGCTTCGGTGCCGGCGAGCCCGACTTCCCGACCCCGGACTACATCGTCGAGGCCGCGGTCAAGGCCTGCCGCAACCCGAAGTACCACCGCTACACGCCGGCCGGCGGCCTGCCCGAGCTGAAGGCCGCGATCGCCGCCAAGACGCTCCGCGACTCCGGCTACGAGGTCGACGCGTCGCAGGTCCTGGTGACCAACGGCGGCAAGCAGGCGATCTACGAGGCCTTCGCTGCCATCCTGGACCCGGGTGACGAGGTCATCGTCCCGGCTCCGTACTGGACCACCTACCCGGAGTCCATCCGTCTCGCCGGCGGTGTGCCGGTCGAGGTCGTCGCCGACGAGACCACCGGCTACCGCGTCTCCGTCGAGCAGCTCGAAGCGGCCCGCACCGAGCGCACCAAGGTCGTCCTCTTCGTCTCCCCGTCCAACCCGACCGGCGCCGTCTACTCCGAGGCCGACGCCGAGGCGATCGGCCGCTGGGCCGCCGAGAAGGGCCTGTGGGTCCTCACCGACGAGATCTACGAGCACCTCGTCTACGGCGACGCGAAGTTCGTCTCCCTCCCGGCGATCGTCCCCGAGCTGGCCGACAAGTGCATCGTCGTCAACGGCGTCGCCAAGACGTACGCGATGACCGGCTGGCGCGTGGGCTGGATCGTCGGCCCGAAGGACGTGGTCAAGGCCGCGACGAACCTGCAGTCGCACGCCACCTCCAACGTCTCCAACGTGGCCCAGGTCGCGGCGCTGGCCGCCGTCTCCGGCAACCTGGACGCCGTGCACGAGATGCGCACCGCGTTCGACCGCCGCCGCCAGACGATCGTGCGGATGCTGAACGAGATCGAGGGCGTGGTCTGCCCGACCCCCGAGGGCGCGTTCTACGTGTACCCCTCGGTCAAGGCGCTCCTCGGCAAGGAGATCCGCGGCAAGCGCCCGCAGAGCTCCGTCGAGCTCGCCGCCCTGATCCTCGACGAGGTCGAGGTCGCGGTCGTCCCCGGCGAGGCCTTCGGCACCCCGGGCTACCTGCGCCTGTCCTACGCACTGGGCGACGAGGACCTGGTCGAGGGCGTCTCCCGCATCCAGAAGCTCCTGGCGGAGGCCAAGGCCTAGAGCGGCCCGCAGCAAAGGTCCGAGCGGCGCCACCCCGACGGGGGCGGCGCCGCTCGGCCGTTCACGGCGCCGGCCGCACTCTCCAGCCCCGCCGACGATCGAGGCGCGGGGCCGGGCAGCGCCGGGCACCCCACACACACGCCCCGCTCTCGCGTTCGGGCAAGCCCCCAAAAAAGGTAAAACCCCCTCCCGCCAAGCGCAGCGGTACGGCAGGATCAACCAATGGAGCACGCACGCGATCTCACGCTTCTGCCGAAAGCCCACCTCCACCTGCACTTCACCGGGTCGATGCGACCATCGACCCTCCTGGAGCTCGCCGACAAGTACGGCGTGCGCCTCCCGGACGCGCTCACCGCCGGCGAGCCCCCGAAGCTCCGCGCCACCGACGAGCGCGGCTGGTTCCGCTTCCAGCGGCTCTACGACGCCGCCCGCTCCTGCCTCCGCGAGCCCGACGACATCCGCCGCCTCGTGCGCGAGGCCGCGGAGGAGGACGTACGGGACGGCAGCGGCTGGCTGGAGATCCAGGTGGATCCCACCTCCTACGCCCCCCTGCTCGGCGGCATGATCCCGGCCGTCGAGATCATCCTCGACGCCGTCGACGCGGCCTCCCGCGAGACCGGCCTCGGCATGCGGGTCCTCATCGCCGCGAACCGCATGAAGCACCCCCTCGACGCCCGTACCCTGGCCCGCCTCGCTGTCCGGTACGCCGACCGCGGGGTCGTCGGCTTCGGGCTCTCCAACGACGAGCGCCGCGGCATGGCCCGTGACTTCGACCGGGCCTTCGCCATCGCCCGCGAGGGCGGCCTCCTCGCCGCCCCGCACGGCGGCGAGCTCACCGGCCCGGCCTCGGTCCGCGACTGCCTCGACGATCTGCTCGCCGCCCGCATCGGGCACGGCGTACGGGCCGCGGAGGATCCCCGGCTGCTGAAGCGGCTCGCCGACCGCCAGATCACCTGCGAGGTCTGCCCGGCCTCCAACGTCGCCCTCGGGGTGTACGAGCGCCCCGAGGACGTCCCGCTGCGCACCCTCTTCGAGGCCGGGGTGCCGATGGCGCTGGGCGCGGACGACCCGCTGCTGTTCGGGTCCCGGCTCGCGGCCCAGTACGAGATCGCCCGCCGCCACCACGGTTTCACGGACCCGGAGCTCGCCGAGCTGGCCCGGCAGTCCGTCCGCGGCTCGGCCGCGCCCGCCGACGTACAGGAGAAGCTGCTGGCCGGGATCGACCACTGGCTCACCGGGTGAGCCGCAGGTCCCCCTCGTAGCAGTCGGCCCGCACCCGGCGCCCGTCCTGGAAGCCGATCTCCAGGTGGGTGCGGCCCTGCTCGGGCAGCGCGAACTCGGCGACCGAGGCGACGGTCTCGCCGAGGTGGCGCAGGAAGGGGTGGTCGCCGAGGTCCTCGCCGACCTCGATGCGGCCCCACTCCCCCATGTCGTACGGCTCGTGGGGCGGGGCGGACTCGACGATTAGGCACTGGTCGGACCCGGTGGTGATCCGGATCGTGTCGCCGACGCTGTCGATCAGCCAGACGTCGAGGGGCGCCTCGGAGCGTTCGCCGTCGCTGATGTGCCAGGACGCGACGACTCTGCTGAGCGTGCGCCCCACGAGACGGGTGGGGTCCGTACCGGCCCCGTGCAGGGGACAGAGCATGGGCGGCCGGGGCTCCTCAGATGCTGACGCCGACCGTCACCGGCTCGTTGACCAGGGTGACGCCGAAGGCCGCGTGGACGCCCGCGACGACCTCGCGGGCCAGGGTGAGGAGGTCCTCGGTGGTGGCCTCGCCGCGGTTGGTGAGGGCGAGGGTGTGCTTGGTGGAGATGCGCGCGGGGCCAGTGCCGTAGCCCTTGGTGAAACCGGCCTTGTCGATCAGCCAGGCGGCGCTGGTCTTCGTACGGCCGTCGCCCGCGGGGTAGGCGGGCGGGGCGGTGTCGGGGCCGAGGCGGTCCTGGACGCGGGCGAGGAAGGCGGCGTACGCCTCGTCGGTCAGGATCGGGTTGTGGAAGAAGGAGCCGGCCGACCAGGTGTCGTGGTCGGCCGGGTCGAGGACCATGCCCTTCCCCGCGCGCAGGCGCAGCACGGTCTCGCGCGCGGTGGCGGCCGGGACGCGGTCGCCGGCTTCGACGCCGAGGGCGCGGGCGGTCTCGGGGTACTTGACCGGCGCGGACAGACCGCCCGCGTCCTCCAGGGCGAAGCGCACGCGCAGGACGACGTAGCGCTCGGGCTGGTCCTTGAAGGTGCTGTTGCGGTACCGGAAGGCGCACTCGGCGGCGCTCAGGGTGACCGTTTCGCCGCTGGTGCGGTCGTAGGCGACGACCTCGGTGATCGTGTCGCAGACCTCCTGGCCGTACGCCCCGACGTTCTGGATGGGCGTGGCACCGGCCGAGCCGGGGATTCCGGCGAGGCACTCGATGCCGGCGAGGCCGGCCTCGACGGTGCGGGCGACGGCGTCGCTCCAGTTCTCGCCGGCGGCGAGCTCCAGGGTGGTGCCGTCCAGGACGAAGCCGGTGGTCGCGATGCGCAGGGCGGTGCCGTCGAAGCCCTTGTCACCGATGACCAGGTTGCTGCCGCCACCGATGACCAGGAGCGGAGTGCCGCTCTCGTCCGCGGCGCGCACGGCGGCGACGACCTCGGCGTCGGTGGTCGCGGTGACCAGGCGGGCAGCGGGGCCACCGAGACGGAAGGTGGTCAGCGGGGCGAGGGGGGCGTCGTGGAGTTCCTGCACGTGGACAAGAGTACGGTCCGTGTCCCTCGCATCCCTGCGGGGCCACGGACCGTGACTCACGAGGCGGCCTTCTGTTCGGCCAGCCGGCGCTCGGCCTCCTGCCAGCCGATGGGCAGCTCGTCGGCGCGCACGGTCCAGAAGGTGAAGGCCGATTCCTTCATGAACGCGGCGGCCGCGCGGGAGCTGGACCGGTGCGGCTCGCTCCCCGCGAACCGGTAGAGCGCGTCCCGGTCCTCCCAGGCGGAGAGGGTCAGGAAGGTGCGCCGCAGGACCCGGGCCCGCAGGGCGACCCCGTGGGCGCCGGGAGCCTTGCGGATCTGCAGGACGATGCCGGGGGCCTTGAGGAAGAACCTGACGGCGCCGGCGAGGGTGGCGGTCTCGAAGCGGGAGGCCATGACGTAGACCTCGGCGTCGGGGGCCGCCTGGGTGGGGGTGGACCAGGGGATGTCGGGCATGGCGGGCGCTCCTTCGCGATGATGCGTACGGATCTTCGTGCGCGGGCGGTGCTGCGGTTCTCCCGGCCTCCTCCCGCACGGGCCCCGGCCGGCGAGCGGGGTCGGGCGCGGTCAGCCGGCGGCGGGCACCTTCTGGAGGGGTGCGACCTCGTCGACGGCGGCGGGGACCGCGGAGGGCTTCGGCCGGCGCGGCAGGAGCAGGGCGAAGGCGGCGGCCAGGGCGACGGCGCCGGCGCCGATCCACAGGGCGGGGACGGTGCCGTCGGTGAAGGCCTGCGGGGATTCGTAGCCGCCCTGGGCGGAGAAGACCGAGGCCAGGACCGCGACACCGAGGGCTCCGCCGACCTCGCGCAGGGCGCTGTTGGTGCCGGAGGCCTTGCCCTGGTCGGCGGGGGCCACGGTGGACATCAGGACGTTGGCGGAGGGGGCGAAGTAGAGGGCCATGCCGATCCCGCTGAGGATCAGCGGCGGCAGCTGGGCGGCGTACGAGACGTCCGTGCTCAGGACCGCCGCGAACCAGCCGAGGCCGAGGGCCTGGAAGGCGAGCCCGGCGGCGACGACGGGGCGGCCGCCGATGCGGTCGGAGAGGATGCCGGCCAGCGGGGCGACGATCATCGGCATGCCGGTCCAGGGGAGCATGCGCAGGCCGGCTTCGGTGGGCGAGTAGCCGGCGACGCCCTGGAGGAACTGGCTGAGCAGGAAGATCGAGCCGAACATGCCCAGGAACATCAGCAGGCTGGCGATGTTGATCCCGAGGAAGCCGCGGTTCTGGAAGAGCCGCATGGGGAGCATCGGGTTGGCGTTGTTGAAGCCGTGGTGGATGAAGCCGCCGACGAGCGCGGCGCCGACGATCAGGCCGGTGAGGACGGGGGCACTGGTCCAGCCCTCGGAGTTGGCGTTGACCAGGGCGTAGACGATGCCGAAGAGGCCACCGCTGATGAGCAGGGTGCCGGGGATGTCGAGCCGGGCGCCGGGGGCGGTGGACTCGGCGAGCCGCAGGCGGGCGAGCGGTATCAGCGCCAGCCCGATCGGGACGTTCAGCCAGAAGATCCACTGCCAGGAGATGTGCTCGGTGAGGCTGCCGCCGATCAGGGGCCCGCTGGCGACGGCGAGGCCGGTGACGGCTCCGTAGATCCCGAGGGCCATGCCGCGCCGGGCGGCCGGTACGGCCGCGGTGAGCAGCGTGAGGGTGAGCGGCATCATGACCGCGGCGCCGACGCCCTGGACGGCGCGGGCGGCGATGAGCGCGTCGATGCCGGGCGAGAGCGCGGCAGCGGCGGAGGCGCCGGTGAAGACCGCGAGACCGGCGATGAAGAGCCGGCGGCGGCCGAAGCGGTCGCCGAGGGCGGCGCCGAACATCAGGAGGACGGCGAAGGTGAGCGTGTACGCGTTCACCGTCCACTCCAGGTCCTCCAGCCGGCCGCCGAGGTCCTCGCGGATGGCGGGGAGGGCGGTGGTGACGACCAGGTTGTCGAGCGCGGCCATGAAGCTGGCCGTGCCGGTGAGGATGAGGGCCCATATGGCGGGCCCCCGGAGCTTGGTGTCCGTGTCCTGCGTGTTCACGATTCCCCCTGCGACTTGTTAGTTATTGCTGACTAACTTTCCTGCCCATGGAAATGCGCGCGAGCCGATCTCGCGCGCCCTCACTTCTCCAGGCGCCCCTTGGCGCGGGCCGACGGGTAGAGACCCTCCCAGACCCGGTGCTCGGGCGGGAACCCCATGGCGGCGAGGGTGTTGATCAACATCCCGTACGCCATGAAGGTCGTGGTCTCGCCGACGTCCCCGCCGAAGGGCACGTGGACCGTGTCCCAGAGCTCCATCCAGCCCTTGCGCACGAGCTCGCCGAGCTCATGGTCCCCGGCCGCCTCGGCGGCGGCGACGGTGACGTACATCTGGAGCTGCATCTGGAGCTTGTCGGGATCCTCGGCGATCAGCCGGGTGTAGGCGTTCGCCATGGCATGGGTGGCCTCCTCGCCGTGCAGCCCCTCGGCAGCCTCGGCGAAGACCGCCCGCGTATCCCTCATACAGCGCTCGGCCGCGGCGAGGAAGATGGCGGGCTTGTTCGGGAAGAGCCGGAAGAGATACGGCTGCGAGACACCCACCCGCTTGGCGATCGCCTCGGTGGAGGTCCCGTAGTAGCCCCCACGCGCGAACTCGTGCATCGCCGCACGAATAACGCTCTCCCGCCGCTCATCTGCACTCATCCTTGCCATGGCTCAAAGTTAGTGCTCAATCACTAACTAAGTCAAGAGGACGGCCCTGCAGGGGGCTCCGGTTGGCGGGAAAGACGACCGCCGGCCGCTGAGCCGAGGGGAGCATGTAGCGATGGATGGCGGCTTATGCGCAGCCCAGGACGGCCGGCAGACGCTTGGACGCGCGAAGCGCGTAGCGATGTGACGCGCACCGGAACCCGGCCCGAAGGCCACCGACGTGGCCGCTCCTGAAAGAAGGGGCCCGGCCCGTTCTCCTGGGGGTTTCCCGGCTGTCTTCGTGTTTCCGTGGCGGGTCGGTCGGTCAAGGGGGGCCGAAGGCCATCGCGAAGCGACGCGACGAAGGAGCGCCCTTAAGGGACCGACCCGCCACGGGAGGACGATGGGACCGACGGGAAACCCCGCCCGCCGCCTCCCCCCGACGGCCGCCCAGCCTCAGGCCAGTTCGACCACCGCGCGGGACATGCCCAGGACCTTCTGACCCGCGCTCATGGCCGTCAGGTCGACGCGGACGCGATTGTCGTCCAGCTTCGCGGCCACCTTGCCGGTGACCTCGATCAGGCCGCCCCGCTCGTCGTTCGGGACCACGACGGGCTTGGTGAAGCGCACGCCGTACTCGACGACCGCACCCGGGTCGCCCACCCAGTCGGTGACCACACGGATCGCCTCGGCCATGGTGAACATGCCGTGTGCGATCACGTCCGGCAGTCCGACCTCCTTGGCGAACTTCTCGTTCCAGTGGATCGGGTTGAAGTCACCCGAGGCGCCGGCGTACTGGACGAGCGTGGCGCGCGTCACGGGGAAGGACGCCGCCGGCAGTTCGGTGCCGACCTCGACGTCGGCGTACTGGATCTGCGCTGCCATGTCAGGCCTCCTCGGGGGCGCGGGAGACGAGCTTCGTCCACGCCGTCACCACGTGCTCGCCGGTCTCGTCGTGGACCTCACCGCGAATGTCGATGATGTCGTTGCCCGCCATGGACCTCACGGTCTCGATGGTGGAGGTCACGGAGAGCCGGTCACCCGCGCGCACCGGGCGGGAGTACGCGAACTTCTGGTCGCCGTGCACGACTCGGCTGTAGTCCAGCCCCAGCTGCGGGTCCTCGATGACCTGGCTCGCCGCCTTGAAAGTGATGGCGAACACAAAAGTCGGCGGCGCGATCACGTCGGAGTAGCCGTACGACTTGGCAGCTTCGGGGTCGGTGTAGACGGGATTGGCGTCACCCACAGCAACCGCGAATTCGCGGATCTTCTCCCGGCCGACCTCGTACGGATCGGTGGGCGGGTAGCTCCGCCCCACGAAGGACTGGTCGAGAGCCATGCTCACTACCTCCTGTTGAAGGGACACGAAAGACACGAGAACAAGAAGAAAGACAAAGGCGGGCACGGAAACGACACAAGGCCGCCCCCAATGAAGGGGACGACCTCATGACGGTGCCTGTTATTCGAGACTTCGCTGGGGTCAGCGGGTCTCGCGGTGCGCGGTGTGCGAGTTGCAGCGCGGGCAGTGCTTCTTCATCTCAAGACGGTCCGGGTTGTTACGCCGGTTCTTCTTGGTGATGTAGTTCCGCTCCTTGCACTCCACGCAGGCCAGCGTGATCTTCGGGCGGACGTCGGTGGCAGCCACGTGAGTGCTCCTTGACGGAAATTGGGACGGATGAACGCATACAAGAGTAGCCGACCGGGAGACCGACCCCGCAATCGGCTACTGTGTGTAGCGGCGACCGGACTTGAACCGGTGACACAGCGATTATGAGCCGCTTGCTCTACCGACTGAGCTACGCCGCTTTGATGTGATCAGCTCCCCACCCGAGGGTGGGGGGCCTCTCTCACCAGAGCCCCAATGCGGAATCGAACCGCAGACCTTCTCCTTACCATGGAGACGCTCTACCGACTGAGCTATTGGGGCGAGCGATGAAGACATTACACGGTTGCCCGCCGATCGCCCAAATCCTTTGCGGGGACCGGGCTCCGAGGGGGTCGCGCGGCCCTTCTCGATCAACCCACCGACCACTCCCACCCCACTTTTCAGCCGGAATGTGTGCCGTCTCACATCCGCGCGGGCGCCCCGCGGGCATCACATGGCACACGGGCACCCACGGGCACCACACGCACACCGCACGGACACCACACGAGGACGGCCCCGACCCATCGGGAGGCACACACGGGGGACCACGTACGGGCGTCCTCCACCGCACCCGAGCACCAGACCCCCCGGCTACGGGCACCACACCGGTACGACTATTGCGCTCTTCCGTGAAGCGGGGTGCGCCGCGCCCTAGGCTCTGAGCACGCTGCGTGATCTTGGGCCGTGGGCCGCGGCCGGGGCCCAGGAACCGCCCGAGCCACCGCAGGAGCGCGATGTCCGACAGCCAGCCGCAGCAGCCGTTCCGAGCCCCCCGCCATGGCAACGGCAACGCGGCCGCAGCCGAGGCCACCACCCTGCTGCTCGCCGGAGCCCGCCTCACCGACGGCCGGACCGTCGACGTCCGCCTCAGCGGCGGCCGGATCCAGGCCGTCGGCACCGCGGGCAGCCTCCCCTCCCCCGCGCTCTCCCGGGTCGACCTGGGCGGCTACCTGCTGCTCCCCGCCCCCGCCGAGCCCCACGCCCACGGGGACACCGCGTTGACCGCCGACGGCGAGGGCCCCGTCTCGTACACCCCCGACGAGGTCCAGCGCCGGGCCACGGAGGCCGCCCTGCTCCAACTCGGCCACGGCGCCACCGCCGTGCGCTCCCACGTGCGGATCGGCGACGTGCACGGCATCGGCCCCATGGAGGCCGTGCTCCAGGCCCGCCGCTCCCTGCGCGGGCTCACCGACCTCACCGCCGTGGCCGTACCCCGGCTGCTGACCGGGGTGGCCGGCGCGGACGGGCTCGCCATGCTGCGGGACGCGGTCAAGATGGGCGCCTCCGTGATCGGCGGCTGCCCGGACCTGGACCCGGACCCGACGGGCTTCCTCGAAGCCGTCCTGGAACTCGCCGCCGAGCACGGCTGCCCCGTGGACCTGCACACGGACGGTGACGATCCCGGCCGCCTCTCCCGGCTCGCCGCGATGGCGGGCGGGCTGCGCCCCGGGGTGACCATCGGGCCGTGCGGCGGTCTGTCCCGGCTCCCGCTGGACGCGGCGGCCCGCGCCGCCGACCAACTGGCGGCGGCGGGCGTACGGGTGACCTGCCTGCCCCAGGGCGACTGCGCGGCCCTGGAACGCCGCGGCCTGCGCACCGCGCCCGTGCGGCTGCTGCGGACCGCCGGCGTACGCGTCGCGGCCGGCAGCGGGGCCCTCAGGGACGCTGGCAACCCCGTCGGCCGCGGCGACCCGCTGGAGGCCGCGTACCTGCTGGCCTCCCAGGGCGGTTTGCGGGCGGGCGAGGCCTACGACTCGGTCAGCGCCTGTGCCCGCGAGGCCATGGGCCTTCCGGAGGTGCGGGTGGAGGCCGGCTTCCCCGCGGAGCTGCTCGCCGTGCGTGGGGACCGGATCGCGGGCGTGCTGTCCCTCGCCTACAGCCGGATCGTGATCCACCGCGGGCGGGTGGTAGCCCGTACGAGTGCCGTACGGGAGTACTGCGACTCCGCGGTCGCGGTGGCGCTCGACCTGCCCCGGCAGGGCCGTACGGAGCCCGGTCCCTGAAGTTCGCCGTGCGTTCGCGGGCGTGGGCGTCCGGCTCGTCGTACGGTCGGGTCATGCGCATCGTCATCGCGGGTGGACACGGTCAGATCGCGCTGCGGCTGGAGCGCCTGCTCGCCGCGCGCGGGTACGAGGTCGCGGGCATCATCCGCGATCCGGCACAGGGCGACGACCTCAGGGAGGCGGGCGCCGAGCCGGTGCTCTGCGACCTGGAGTCGGCCTCGGTGGAGCACGTGGCGGGGATCCTGCACGGCGCGGACGTGGCGGTGTTCGCCGCCGGCGCGGGGCCCGGCAGCGGCATCGGCCGCAAGGACACCGTGGACCGGGGCGCGGCGGTGCTGTTCTCCGATGCGGCCGAACGGGCCCGTGTGCGCCGTTTCCTGATGGTGTCGTCGATGGGCGCGGACGCGCACCACGAGGGCGACGAGGTCTTCGACGCCTATCTGCGGGCCAAGGGCGAGGCGGACGACCACGTACGGACCCGGCTGGGCCTGGAGTGGACGGTCCTGCGCCCCGGCTCGCTGCTCGACGACGCCGGGACGGGGCTGGTCCGGCTGGAGGCACAGACGGGCCGTGGGGCCGTCCCGCGCGACGACGTGGCGGCGGTGCTGGCCGAGCTGATCGAGACCCCGGCGACGGCGGGGCTGACGCTGGAGCTGGTCTCCGGTTCGACCCCTGTCCAAGTGGCCGTCAAGGACGTGGCGGGCAACTGACCGTCGCTCGGACGCCCGCCCGGACGGGAATTCAGGCGGCGCCTCAGAACCCGGCGTTGACCTTGTCGTCGGACCGCCCGACCGAATCCTGCTGGTACCGGTCCTCGTAGACCTGCCGGATCCGCTCGATGCGCGTGCTACGCTCGCCGGCCTCCTTCTCGGGGTACAGCAGGACCACTTCGTACGAGGTCTCGCGGATGGCCTTGCCGTCCTTGCCGCGCCACTGGCCGTACCCGTCGTGGAGCGTCAGCCCCTCGGGGAAGGCGGGGGTGATCTCCTGGTCCAGGAACCGCATGAACTCCCGCTCCACGATGGGCCCGCGGCCGTCGGGGCGTTCGGTGCCGAAGTACAGCCGGGTCTCCTGGTACGGCTCCCCCACGTGCGTGTGCAGGGCCGCTCCCATCAGAGCCGGAATCCCCGCGCCGAGCAGGGCGACGAGCACCCCGCCGCCGATCTTCCCCCGTGTGCCAGATGTCCATTTCACCCCCGGTGAACGAACAGGAGCCCGCGACGATGCGGGCGACGGCGAGAAGCCCGCCCGGCCCGGGTCGTCGGGCGCGGGACGGCTTCTGGCAGGTGGAACGATGAGCGGGTACGCCACGGGAACCACGGGAGCCACCGGACCGCCGCCCCGGCCGCCGTCGCCGCCGACCGCCCTACCCTGCGGGAGCTCACCGAGGTGACGCCCGGCGGGGCCGTTCGTGGCCGTGCTTCTTGGTCTCGGCCACCTTGGCGCTCTGCTGGTCCGGCGGCTTGGGATCGCCCGCGGACGCCGTCGGTGCCACCGTGCTGGGCCATGGATGTCGCCGCCCTGGGGCCCTGTGAGTTCTTCGCGCGACCGCCCCCCGGAATCGACGTGGGCGGGGCTTTGCTGCGCAGGGCCGGGGGCGAACGGGCGACCGCCATTCGAATGGAATCTCAGAGCGTCCGGACCAGGGTGCGGGAGATGACCCGTCGCGAGCGATACCACTCGTACCGTCTTGCCGGGCTCCATGATCAGGTTCCTCCTCCTCTCCACGTGCAGGGAGAGGAGCAGGAGGGCTGCCCGGCTTGTAACCGAGAGGAAGGGCATCGATGAAGAATCGTCTCGTACTCGCTGGATGTGCCGTGGTGGCGAGCGTGGGCATGTGCATGGCGGCTTCGCCGGCCATGGCGCAGGCGCCGACCAAGGTGACCATCGCCTGTGGCGATGTGGCCGCACTGATCACCGCCGTGGAGCAGGCGAATACGAACGGCGGCACGATCAACCTGGCCAAGGATTGTGCCTACCGCTTCGACATCGACTACGGCAACACCTCGGGTAATGCCCTGCCGGCCATCACCGGGAACGTCGCGATCGTCGGCCACAACTCGACCCTGATCCGCTCCGTGAGCGGCGGCAGCCCGTTCTTCCGCCTGCTCTCGGTGGACGAGGGCGCCACCCTCACCCTCAAGGGCATCACCGTGACCGGCGGCCGCACTGAGGGGAACGGCGCCGGCATCGCCAACGCGGGCACCCTGCGCCTGGAGGACAGCAAGGTCGCCGGCAACCAGGCGGGCGGGGTCGGCGGAGGCATCTCCAACGAGGGCGGCGACGTCACCCTCGTCGACACCGAGATCCTGACGAACGTGGCGACGTCCGCCACGGACGACGCGGGTGACGGCGGCGGCCTCAGCAACAGCGCGAACGGCAACCTCACGCTCCACAAGAGCACCGTCGCGGGCAACACCGCGGACGAGGACGGCGGCGGCATCCAGAACGAGGGCACGCTGACCGTCGAGCACGGCCTCCTCACGAACAACGAGGCCCGCGACGGCAGCGGCGGCGCCATCAACAACCTGGGCTCCGCGAACATCAGGCACACCAAGCTCATCGAGAACTGGGCCGGTCTCAACGGTGGGGCCGTCAACAACGCCGCGGGCGGGACCCTGGAGATCCAGCAGTCCACCCTCGCCAACAACAAGGCGGGCAACGACGGCGGCGCCATCAACAACGCGGGCACCGCGACGCTGGAGAAGACGAAGGTCGAGTCGAACTCGGCCGGGCACGACGGCGGCGGCATCAACAACGCGGAGGATGCGGGCGGCGACACCACCCAGCTGACCCTGGAGCACTCGACGGTGGCGGAGAACCGCGCCGCCGGCGTCGGCGGCGGCATCAACAACCAGGCCGGCGCGGTCGTGACCCTCAAGGAGAGCAAGATCATCAAGAACCTGCCCGCGAACTGTGCCGGTACGGTCGCAGGCTGCTCCTGAACCCCCGGCCACGGCGCTGAAGCCGGCCCGGCCGTAGCCCCGTGGTCCCGGCGTTAACGAAGAAGCCCCTCTGGTCTGCGCTTCCGCAGATCAGAGGGGCTTCTTTCGCGTGGCGGCGCCAGGGTTCGAACCTGGGTAGGCTGAGCCGGCAGATTTACAGTCTGCTCCCTTTGGCCACTCGGGCACACCGCCAAGAGTTGCTGCCATTTTTTCCGCCTTGCGGCGGCGCTCCCTGGCAACGACGTAAACGATACCTGATGACCGGGGGTGCTTCGCCACCGGATTGATCAGCGATGCGGGTGGGTGCGGTGGCTAGGCTTTGCCGAGCGGGCCGGGGATGTCCGGCCGCGCCCTCCGGGGTGATCAAACCGACTTCAAGGAGCCACAGCACATGGCCGACTCCAGTTTCGACATCGTCTCGAAGGTCGAGCGGCAGGAGGTCGACAACGCCCTCAACCAGGCCGCCAAGGAGCTCTCGCAGCGCTACGACTTCAAGGGCACCGGCGCCACGATCGCCTGGTCCGGCGAGAAGATCCTGATGGAGGCGAACTCCGAGGAGCGCGTGAAGGCCGTCCTCGACGTCTTCGAGACCAAGCTGGTCAAGCGCGGGATCTCGCTCAAGGCGCTGGACGCCGGCGAGCCCCAGCTGTCCGGCAAGGAGTACAAGATCTTCGCCACGATCGAGGAAGGCATCTCCCAGGAGAACGCCAAGAAGGTCGCGAAGATCATCCGGGACGAGGGTCCCAAGGGCGTCAAGGCCCAGGTCCAGGGCGAAGAGCTGCGCGTCAGCTCCAAGAGCCGTGACGACCTGCAGGAGGTCCAGGCGCTGCTCAAGGGCAAGGACCTGGACTTCGCGATCCAGTTCGTGAACTACCGCTGACCCAGGTCCGAGACCTGCCACCACGCCGGCCCGGCGGTCCTCACGACCGCCGGGCCGCGGCGTGTGCGGGGTGCGGAGGTGTGTGCCGGGCGTGTGCGCCACCTCGACCACGCCTGTCTGACCGCCCTGGAGGGCTGGGAGCGGATGCGGACGCCGCTCCCCGGCCGGGAGGGCGTCATCCAGCCGGGTTACCCTCCGCCCGTGGAACAGCTGAAGCGCACCCTGGGCGTCTCCGACGCCGTCGTCGTCGGGCTCGGCGCGATGGTCGGCGCCGGCATTTTCGCGGCCCTCGCCCCCGCGGCGGGAGCTGCGGGCGGTGCGCTGCTCGCCGCGCTCGCCCTGGCGGCCCTCGTGGCCTACTGCAACGCGCACTCCTCGGCGCGGCTCGCCGCCCGCTACCCGGCTTCGGGCGGCACGTACGTCTACGGGCGCGAGCGGCTCGGGCCCTTCTGGGGCCATCTGGCCGGCTGGGGGTTCGTGGTCGGCAAGACCGCGTCCTGCGCGGCGATGGCCCTCACCGTGGGCGCGTACGTCTGGCCCGGGCGGCAGCACGCCGTGGCCGTCGCGGCGGTGGTGGCGCTGACCGCCGCGAGCTACGGCGGTGTGCAGAAGTCCGCCCGGATCGCCCGGGTGATCGTGGCGGCGGTACTGGCGGTGCTGGCCGGGGTGGTCGTGGTGTGCCTGACCTCGGGTGCGGCCGGGGCGGGGCGGCTGAGCGGCTCGGACTGGGACGCCGCCGGGCTGTTGCAGGGGGCCGGTCTGCTGTTCTTCGCCTTCGCGGGCTACGCCCGGATCACCACCCTGGGCGAGGAGGTGCGCGACCCGGAACGGACGATCCCGCGGGCGGTGCCGCTCGCGCTGGGGATCGCGCTGCTGGTGTACGCCGCGGTGGCGGTGGCGGCGCTGTCGGTGCTCGGTGCGGACGGGCTGGCTCGGTCGGCGGCCCCGCTCGCCGACGCGGTCCGGGCGGCCGGCCGGCCGGAACTGGCCCCTGTCGTCCGGGTGGGCGCGGCCCTGGCCGCGCTGGGCTCGCTGCTGGCCCTTGTGCTCGGGGTTTCGCGGACCGCGCTGGCGATGGCCCGGGACGGTCATCTCCCGCGCGCGCTGGCCGCCGTACATCCCCGGCACCAGGTGCCGCACCATGCGGAGCTGGCAGTGGGTGCGGTCGTGGCGGTGCTCGCGGCCACCGCCGATCTGCGGGGCGCGATCGGTTTCTCCTCTTTCGGGGTGCTCGTCTACTACGCGATCGCGAACGCCTCCGCCTGGACTCTCGATTCAGGTGTCAAGGGGCGGGCCGTGGCAGCGGTCGGACTGTCCGGCTGTGTGGTGCTGGCGTGCGCGCTGCCCCTCGCGTCGGCGGTGGCGGGGGCGGCGGTGCTGGCGCTCGGCGCGCTGGCCTACGGGGTGCGGAGCCGCTTCAGATCCGCGATCTGAACTCGGTCCAGGGCTCCAGCTCCAGGTCGCAGTCCTCCCCCAGGCCGGACTCCTCGCAGAACCAGGCGGTGCCGTCGAGCCAGCCGCGCAGCCAGCCGGCCAGGCTCGGGGTGTCGACGGACCAGGCGAGGTCCGGCTCCCCCAGGCTGGGGTCGAACAGCAGCACTTGGGCGGTCTCGGAGCGGCAGTCCACGCAGGCGTACATGGTGCAGCCGAAGTCGGCTATCGGCAGCACGCCCTCGGGCCAGCGCCAGCCGGACGCGCGGTGCGCCTCGTAGCTCCGGAGGGTCTGGCTCAGCGGCAGCAGTCCGCATTCGGGGCCGAATCCGCCGTCGCCGACGCGGGTGTACAACGCGGTGAGCAGCGGGGGCAGGGCGAAGCCGAGTATGCCCTCGGCCCGGGTGATCTCTCCGCTGCCCAACGGCGCGGGCAAGGGCCTTCCGTGCCCGTGCGCGGAGTTGCGCGCACGGTCGGTGACTTGCTCCAGCAACTGCTCGGTCTCGTTCATGCGTTCATGGTGACGCACCCCACCGACAGCCCGCTCGCCCTGTGGATAACCCGGTCAGCGGGAGGCGAACGGGGCGTCCGTCGGGACGATTTCGCGGCCCAGGGGGAGCAGGGAGAGCGGGACCATCTTGAAGTTGGCGATGCCGAAGGGGATCCCGATGAGCGTGATGCAGAGGGCGATGCCCGTGACGATGTGGCTCAGGGCCAGCCACCAGCCGGCCAGGACCAGCCACAGGACGTTGCCGATGCAGGAGCCGGCGCCGGCGTCGTGGCGCTCGACGGTGGTGTAGCCGAAGGGCCAGAGGGCGTAGACGGCGATGCGGAAGGCTGCGATGCCGAAGGGGATGCCGATGATGGTGATGCAGAGCAGCACGCCTGCGAGGAGGTATCCCAGGAACAGCCAGATGCCGCTCAGGATGAGCCAGATGACGTTCAGGATTGTCTTCATTGGCGGCGGCCTGCCATCTGTTCGAGCCGGGCGATGCGCTCGGCCATCGGAGGGTGTGTGGAGAACATCTTAGAAAGGCCCTCACCTGGACGGAACGGGTTGGCGATCATCATGTGGCTCGCCGTCTCCAGCCGGGGCTCCGCCGGCAGCGGGAGCTGCTTGGTGCCCGCGTCCAGTTTGCGCAGGGCGCTGGCCAGGGCGAGCGGGTCCCCCGTGAGCTGGGCGCCGGATGCGTCGGCCTCGTACTCGCGCGAGCGGCTGATGGCGAGCTGGATCACGGAGGCGGCCAGCGGGCCCAGGATCATGATCAGCAGCATGCCGAGGAGGCCGGGGCCCTCGTCGTCGTTCGACCGACCGACCGGCATCAGCCAGGCGAAGTTCACCAGGAACATGATCACCGAAGCGAGGGCGCCGGCGACCGACGAGATCAGGATGTCGCGGTTGTAGACGTGGCTGAGCTCGTGGCCGATGACCCCGCGCAGCTCGCGCTCGTCGAGGATGCGCAGGATGCCCTCGGTGCAGCAGACCGCGGCGTTGCGCGGGTTGCGGCCGGTGGCGAAGGCGTTGGGGGCCTCGGTGGGCGAGATGTAGAGGCGTGGCATGGGCTGGCGCGCGGACGTGGAGAGCTCGCGCACCATGCGGTAGAGCTGGGGCGCTTCGAACTCGCTGACGGGGCGGGCGCGCATCGCGCGTAGAGCCAGCTTGTCGCTGTTCCAGTACGCGTAGGCGTTCGTCCCCAGGGCGATGACGACGGCGACGATCAAGCCGGTCCGTCCGAAGAAGCTTCCGATGAGGATGATGAGTGCGGACAGCCCGCCGAGGAGTACGGCGGTCTTGAGCCCGTTGTGCCGGCGGTGCACGGTACGCCCTCCAAGTGGTGCGGCAGGGGGAGCCCCGTCATGGGTCTGAGGGTCTACGGTCCAGTGGACCCTCCCTTCCTGGTCAACGCGAGGTGAGGGCGTCTGGTTCCCAGGGCGCACGGGGGCGGCCGCCCGCCGCCGCCCCTTCCCGAGGGGCGGCGGGACCGCGGCGGGCCTTGCCCCGTACGGGTGAGGGGCGGGTCCGGCGGCGTACGGCTACTGCGCGAAGAGGCTGCCCGACGCGACGCGCAGGACCAGCTGCGGGGCGCCCGAGAGCACGACGGCGGTGATCGCGGTGACGATGATGGCCGCCGTCACCGGCCAGGGGGCCTTCGTACGGGTCCGCGCGCCCTCGGCGGCTTCGGCGCCCTCCGGCCCGCGGAAGAGCAGCGCGGTCCACCGCAGGTAGTAGTAGAGGGCGATGACGACGTTGACGGCCATGACCACGGCGAGCCAGCCCAGGCCCGCGTCGACCGCGGACCGGAAGACGGTGACCTTGGCGAAGAGCCCGATGATGCCCGGCGGCAGGCCCGCCAGGCAGAGCAGGAAGAAGGCCAGCGAGAGGGCGGCCAGCGGGCGCTCGGCGTACAGGCCCCGGTAGTCGCTGATGCGGTGGAGCGGCTTCGTACGGGCGACGAGGGCGGCCACGGCGAAGGCGCCGAGGTTCACGGCGGCGTACATCAGGGCGTAGGCGACGGTGGAGCCGATCTGGTCGCGGCCGGAGTACGCGGCCGCGGCGATCGGGACCAGCAGGTAGCCGGCCTGGCCGACGGAGGACCAGGCGAGCAGCCGTACGGCGCTGTTCGGGCGGTCGGCGGACTGGCGGAGCGCGCCGGCGTTGCCCACGGTCATGGTGAGCGCGGCGAGGACGGCGAGGGCCGGGCCCCAGATGTCGGAGTACGCCGGGAAGGCGATCACGGTGACGAGGATGAGGCCGGTGAAGCCGACGGCCTTGCCGATCACCGAGAGGTAGCCGGCGATGGGCAGGGGGGCGCCGACGTAGGTGTCGGGGACCCAGAAGTGGAAGGGGACGGCCGCGGTCTTGAAGGCGAAGCCGACGAGGGTGAGCGCGACGCCGGCCATGGCGAGGGTGTCGAGCTGCCCGGGGACGTCTTCGAGGCGGTCGGCGACCTGGGTGAGGTGCAGGGAGCCGGTGGCGGCGTAGACGAAGCTGACGCCCATCAGCGACACGGCGGTCGCGGTGACGGAGGAGAGGAAGAACTTGAGGGCGGCCTCGGAGGAGAGCCGGTCGCCGCGGCGCATGCCGACGAGGGCGAAGGCGGGCAGCGAGGCGACTTCGAGGGCGACGATCAGGGTGGCGAGGTCGCGGGACGCGGGCAGCAGGGCCGCGCCGGCGGCGGAGGAGAGCAGCAGGAACCAGTACTCGCCGGCGGGCATGCGGGTGTCGCGGACGGCGGTGACCGACAGCAGCGCGGTGACGAGGGCTCCGACCAGCACCAGGAACTGGATGACGAGCGCGAAGTGGTCGGCGACGTAGCTGCAGGCCGCCGGGTCGCCGGTCAGGCAGAAGGTGGTGCGGTCGCCGGCGCGCAGCGGCAGCAGGGTGGCGGTCGCGGCGGCCAGGCCGGCCACCGAGATCCAGCCGAGGACCGGCTTGCTGCGCTCGGGCACGAAGAGGTCGGCGACGAGGACGAGCAGGCCGACGGCGGCGGTGATCACCACGGGTGCGATGGCGAGCCAGTCGACGGACTGGACCAGGCTGGGGGTCTCGGCGGCGAGGACCGTCAGGGCCGTCATGAGTTGCCTCCTGCGAGGAGCTTCTGGACGGCCGGGTCGGTGAGGCCGAGGAGGACCGCGGGCCACAGGCCGGCGAGGACGGTGAGGGCGACGAGGGGGGTCCAGGCGGCGAACTCGTAGCGCTGGATGTCCGCGACGGTGAGCTCGGGGCCGGCCTTGGGGTCTCCCATGCAGACGCGTCGTACGACGATCAGCAGGTAGGCGGCGGTGAGCAGGGTGCCGAACGCGCCGATGGCCATGTAGGTGAGGAAGGCGGGGCGGGAAAGGCCCTCGGCGGGGTCGAAGGCGCCGAAGAGGGCCAGCATCTCGCCCCAGAAGCCGGCCAGGCCCGGCAGGCCGAGAGAGGCGACGGCGGCGAAGGCGAGGAGGGCGCCCATGCGGGGGGCGCGGCCGTAGAGGGCGGCGCCGGTGGCTCCGGCGAGGGTGTCGAGGTCGGCGGTGCCGTAGCGGTCCTTGAGGGCACCGACCAGGAAGAAGAGGAGGCCGGTGATCAGACCGTGGGCGATGTTGGCGAAGAGGGCGCCGTTGACTCCGGTGGGGGTCATGGACGCGATGCCGAGGAGGACGAAGCCCATGTGGCCGACGGAGGAGTACGCGATGAGGCGCTTGAGGTCGCCCTTGTTCCCCTTGCGGGCCAGCGCGAGGCAGGCGAGCGATCCGTAGACGATGCCGACGGCGGCGAAGGCGCCCAGGTAGGGGGCGAAGGTGGCCATGCCGTCGGGGGTGACGGGGAGCAGGATGCGGACGAACCCGTACGTGCCCATCTTGAGCAGGACGCCGGCCAGCAGGACGGATCCGACGGTCGGGGCGGCGGTGTGCGCGTCCGGCAGCCAGCTGTGCAGCGGCCACATCGGGGTCTTCACGGCGAGGCCGATGCCGATGGCGAGGACGGCCAGCAGCTGGGTGGTGTGGGTGAGTTCGCGGCCGTTGTCAGTGGCCAGTGCCACCATGTCGAATGTGCCGCTCTTCAGTCCGATCAGCAGCAGACCGAGCAGCATGACCACGGAGCCGAGGAGGGTGTAGAGGATGAACTTCCAGGCGGCGGCCTGCCGCTGAGCACCGCCCCAGCGGGCGATGAGGAAGTACATCGGGATGAGGACCATCTCGAAGGCGAGGAAGAAGAGCAGCAGGTCGAGGACGGCGAAGGTCGCGAGGGTGCCGGACTCGAGAACGAGGAGCAGCGCGACGAAGGCCTTCGGGGAGGGGCCCGCGGGGAGCTTGAAGTAGCTGTAGAGCGCGCAGAGGAAGAAGAGCAGCGCGGTCATCAGGAGGAGGGGGAGCGAAATGCCGTCGACACCGAGGTGGATCCGGACGTCGAGCGCCGGGATCCAGCTGATGTCCGTCGTCGCCTGGAAGCGGGACGGGGCGTCGTGGTCGAAGCCCAGGGTGAGGGCGATCGCCGCGGCGAGGACCACTCCGGTCACGGTCACGCCGTGGCGGAGCACGGCCTGTTCGGGGCTGCGGCCCTTGAGGCCGGGCGGGGCCGGCAGGAGCGCGGCGACGGCGCCGAGGAGCGGTGCGGCCATGGTGAACGCCAGAAGGAACTGCATCACGGACGGGCTGATATCAATCACGGCTGACTCACGGCTCACGATCCGGCGTTGACGTTGGCGAGGACGGCGGTGGCGATCGCCAGGACCACGGCGCCGGCGAGCAGGGCGCTCAGGTAGCTCTGCACGTTGCCGGTCTGGGCGCGGCGTACGAGGCTGCCGAACAGCCGGGGGCCGGCGCCCGCGCCGCGGACGTACGTGTCCACGACCTCGCGGTCGAGGAAGCGGACGAGGCTTGCCGCCGCCCGGACGGGGCGGACGAAGAGCCGGTCGTAGACGGCGTCGAGGTGGAAGCCGTCGGCGGCGTGGCGGTGCAGCGGGCCGAGGAGCGCGCGTCCGGGGTCGGGGGCGGGCCCGGCCGGGACGGCGGGGTGGTCGTGGGTCACCTCGGCGACCTCGGGGGTCTCGGCCGCGGACTCGGCGGCGGCGGTGGCCGCGGATGCGGCGGCGGCCACGGCGGCGGGCTGCGGGGCGCCCGCTCCGATGACGGGCACGGCACCGGTGACGGCTCCGGGGACCGCTCCGGCGGTGGCGGGGGCCGTGGCCGTGCGGGCCGCGGCGCGCTGCCAGAGGGCGTAGGTGAGCATCACGCCGATGACCGCGGCGCCCGTGCCGAGGACCGAGGTGACCAGGGTCGGGGTGAGCTCTTCGCCGTCGAACCAGTCGGCGATGGGTCCCGCGGCGAGGCCGAAGCCGACCGACGGGATCGCGAGCAGCCACAGCACGCCGGTCATGGCGACGGGCTCCTTGCCGTGGTCGGGGGCAGCTGCGCCCCGGCCGCGGAAGGCCATCAGCCACAGCCGGGTGGCGTAGGCGGCGGTGAGCAGGGCGGTCAGCACGCCGGCGACGAGCACGAGCCAGCCGGCGCCGCTCGGGGCGAAGTCCGAGTGGCCGGTGGCGGTCTGCTCGGCGGCGACGAGGACGGCTTCCTTGGAGAAGAAGCCGGCGAAGGGCGGGATCGCGGCGAGCGCGAGCAGCGCGATCGTCATCGTCCAGAAGGCGTCGGGGATGCGCTTGGCCAGGCCGCCCATTCGGGACATGGCGGCCAGGGAGTTCGTACCGGCGGCGTGGATGATCACGCCCGCACCGAGGAAGAGGAGCGCCTTGAAGACGCCGTGGGACAGGAGGTGGAAGACGGCGGCGCCACGGTCGCCGACGGCCAGGGCGCCGGTCATGTAGCCGAGCTGGCCGATCGTGGAGTAGGCGAGCACTCGCTTGATGTCGTCCTGGGCGAGGGCGGCGAGGGCGGAGCCGACCATCGTGACGGCCGCCATGACGGCCATGACCACCAGTGCGGCGCGGGAGGCCGCGAAGACGGGGAGGAGGCGGGCGATGAAGTAGACACCGGCGGCGACCATCGTCGCGGCGTGGATCAGCGCGGAGACCGGGGTGGGGCCCGCCATGGCGTCGGGGAGCCAGGTGTGCAGCGGGAACTGCGCGGACTTGCCCGCGACTCCGGCGAGCAGGAGCAGCGCGATCAGCGTCGGATGGTCGAGGCCGCCGGCGGCGACGGTGCTCAGGATCTTCGTGATCTGGAAGGAGCCGGCGTCGGCGGCGAGCGCGAACAGGCCGATCAGGAAGGGGACGTCGCCGAGCTTGGTGACGAGGAAGGCCTTCAGGGAGGCGGAGCGGGCCGCCTCGGTCTCCCAGTAGTGGCCCACCAGGAAGTACGAGCAGATGCCCATGACCTCCCAGCCGACCAGCAGCACCATCAGGTCGCCGGAGTAGACGACGAGCAGCATCGCGGAGGTGAACAGTGAGACGAGAGCGGCATACGACGGGTAGCGCGGGTCCTCACGGAGGTACGCCGTCGAGTAGAGCTGTACGCAAGTGGCGACGAGCCCGACCAGGACGGCGACCAGCACGGCGAAGCCGTCCAGGTAGAGCGAGAGGTCGATCGGCACCGAGCCGGTCGGGGTCAGCTCGGTCGCCGTGCTGATCGCCGGGCCGCCGCCCTGGCGGACGGCGACGATCACGGCCAGTACGGCGGCGCCGAGCGTCGGCAGGATCGCGAGCGGCCGGACGAACCCGGGGGCGGTGCGGCCGAAGAGCAGTCCCGCCACCGCGCCCAGGAAGGGGAGCAGCGGGACGAGCACGGCGAGGGTCGTGGTGCTCACGCGGTGACCTCGCTCTGGGTCTTCGGAGTGTTCGGGGTGTTAGTGGAGTTCTGGGCGGGCTCGTGGCCTTCGGCGGTGTCGCGCAGCCGGTCGACGTCGGAGGTGCCGCGGTTGCGGTAGACCATCAGCACGATCGCGAGGCCGATGCCGATCTCGGCGGCGGCGATGGCGATGGTGAAGAGGGTGAGGGCCTGGCCGGCGTGCAGGGCGTCGCGCAGCCAGACGTCGAAGGCCACCAGGTTGAGGTTGACGGCGTTGAGCATCAGCTCGACGGACATCAGGACCAGGATGGCGTTGCGGCGGGCGAGTACGCCGTACAGGCCCGTGCAGAAGAGGAGCGCCGCGAGGACCGCGGGGTAGGCGAGGTGCATCAGCGCTGCCCCTTGTCACTGGCGACGCCGTCTTCGGCGGGAGTGTTCCTGCGGGACAGCACGATCGCGCCGATCAGGGCCGCGAGGAGGAGGACGGAGAGCGCCTCGAAGGGCAGCACCCAGTGCTGGAAGAGGATCTCGCCGGAGACCTTGGTCGAACCCTGGACCGGCCCGTCGAGGTCGATCCAGGTCGTGCGGAAGGCGTCGACGACGACCCAGACCAGGGCCACGGCGGCGACGGCGGCGACACCGAGCGCGATCCAGCGGTTGCCGGAATCCGCGTCCGGGGAGCGGCCGATGGGCGCCTTGGTGAGCATCAGCCCGAAGAGGAGGAGGACGACCACGGATCCGAGGTAGATGAGGACCTGGACCCAGGCGATGAACTCGGCGGTCAGCAGCAGGTACTCGACGGCGATGCCGCCGAGTGCGACGACCAGCCAGAGGGCGGCGTGCACCAGCTGCCGGGTGGTGACCGTGACGAGGGCCGCGCCGAGGGCGGCGAGTCCGACGAGCACGAAGGCGATCTCGACGCCGGTCGGGGAGAGGAAACCGGGCCCGGTGGCGGCGGCTTGGGCTGCGGCCAGGGTGGCGGCGGGGGTCACGCGTCTCCCTCCGGGGTCGGGGTGGTCGGGGGTTCGGCTCCGCCGTCGGGCGCGGTGGCGGCTGCGGCCTCGGCTGCCGCGGCCGCCGCTGCTGCCGCCGCTTCGGCCTTCTCCACTGCCTTGCGGGCGGCGGCGATCTCCTTGGGCTCCTCGGCGGCCGGGTCCAGCGCGGGCGGGGCCGGGACGGTCCACATCCACTCGCGGAGCTTGTCGCGCTCGTGGGTCAGCTCGTGGATGTCGGTCTCCGCGTACTCGAACTCCGGCGACCAGAAGAGGGCGTCGAAGGGGCACACCTCGATGCAGATGCCGCAGTACATGCAGAGGGAGAAGTCGATGGCGAAGCGGTCGAGGACGTTGCGGCTGCGCTCGCGGCCACCGGGGGTGGAAGCGGGGACCGTCTCCTTGTGGGAGTCGATGTAGATGCACCAGTCGGGGCACTCACGGGCGCACAGCATGCAGACCGTGCAGTTCTCTTCGAACAGGCCGATGACCCCGCGGGAACGGGGCGGGAGTTCGGGCTGGACCTCGGGGTACTGGGCCGTGTGCGAGCGCTTCGTCATCGTGCGCAGCGTGACGGCCAGGCCCTTGGCGAGGCCGGATCCGGGGATGGGCATCAGTTCATCGCCACCTTCACGATGCCGGTGAGCGCGATCTGGGCGAGCGCGAGCGGGATGAGTACGGTCCAGGCGAGCTTCTGGAGCTGGTCCTCGCGCAGGCGCGGGTAGCTCACGCGGAGCCAGATCACGACGAAGGCGAGGATCCCGGTCTTGAGCAGGGTCCAGACCCAGCCGAGGCCGTCGGCGCCGAAGGGGCCCTGCCAGCCGCCGAGGAAGAGGACGGTGGTGAGGGCGCAGAGGACGACGATGCCGGCGTACTCGGCGAGGAGGAACAGCGCGAAGCGGAGGCCGGTGTACTCGGTGTACGCGCCGAAGATGATCTCGGAGTCGGCGACGGGCATGTCGAAGGGGGGCCGCTGCAGTTCGGCGAGGCCGGCGGTGAAGAAGACGAGCGCGCCGACGATCTGCCAGGGCAGCCACCACCACTCGAAGCTCTCCACGATGCCGGGGAGGGAGACCGTCCCGGCGGCCATCGCCACGGAGGCGGCGGCGAGCAGCATGGGGAGCTCGTAGGCGAGCAGCTGGGCGGCGGTGCGCAGGCCGCCGAGCAGGGAGAACTTGTTGGCGGAGGCCCAGCCGGCCATGAGCGAGCCGAGGACTCCGACGCCCATGACGGCGAGCACGAAGAACAGACCCGCGTCGATGACCTGGCCGACCGCGCCCTCGCCCGGGCCGATGGGGATGGCGAGGAGGACGAGGAGGTACGGCAGCAGGGCGACGGCGGGGGCCAGCTGGAAGATCCGGCGGTCGGCGTTGGCCGGGACGATGTCTTCCTTCTGCGCGAACTTCACGCCGTCGGCGACGAGCTGGGCCCAGCCGTGGAAGCCGCCGGCGTACATGGGGCCGAGGCGGCCCTGCATGTGGGCCATCACCTTGTGCTCGGTCTGCCCGACGACGAGCGGGAGCACGAGGAAGACGGCGAAGACGACGATCAGCCGCAGGGCGACGTCGAGGACATCGTTCACGCGTCGCCTCCGTTGTCGGTGGTGGGGTGGGTCCGGGGGGTGTGGGGGTCGGGGGCGCCGGCGTCTGCGTCTGCGTCTGCCTCCGGCGCGGTCTGCGGGGCGTCGACCTGCGGCCCGGTGGCCTCAGGCTTCGCCGCGTCTGCGTCTGCCTCCGGCGCGGGGGGCGGGGTCTCGGCCTGCCGGGCCGTGGTTTCCGGCTTCGCCGTGTCCGCCTCCGGCCGGGTCGCCTCCGGCGGGGTCGGCGGGGTGTCGGCCTGCGGCTCGGTGACCTCGGGCTTCGCCGCGTCTGCGTCTGCCTCCGGCGCCGTCGGCTTCGCCGGGGCTGGCGGCTCGTCGAAGGCGGGCTTCGGGTCGTGCCAGGGGGCGTCCGAGCTGCGGGGCGCGACCCGGCGGGGCGCGGGTGCGGGCTGCGGCGCCTCCGGGGTCTGGCTCGCGGAGCCCTCCGTCGCCGAGCGGGTACGGCGCGGCGGGAGGGCCTCGGGAGCTTCGGGCGTCGGGGTCTCCCCCGGCTCCGGGGCGGTCGGGGCCTGGCTCGCGGAACCGTCGCTCGCGCTGCGGGTGCGGCCCGGCGGTCGGGCCGGGGCTTCGGGGGCCAGGGGCGCCGGCGCGGCCTCGCTCGACGGGTCCTCCGGGGTGGAGGGGGTGGGGGCGGCCCCGGCTTCGGCGTCCGGGGTCGCCGGGCCGGCCTGGCTGGCCGAGCCTTGCGCGACCGAGCGGGTGCGGCGCGGCGGTCGGGCCGGGGCTTCGGGGGCCGGGGGCGCCGGGGCGGCCTGGCCGGCCGAGCCTTCGGCGACCGAGCGGGTGCGGCGGGGCGGGCGGGCTTCGGCTGCCGGGGGCTGGGTGGCCGAGCCTTCGGCGACCGAGCGGGTACGGCGGACCGGGGCGCCCTCGCGCGGGGTGCGCGCGGCGGCGCCCGCCGCGCCGGCGGCGCGCGGGGTGCGGGCCGGGCGGGCGGGGGCCGGCGGGAGCTGGCCCTTCATCGGGCCCCAGTCGTTGGGGTCCGGGACGCCCGGCGGAAGCATCTGACGGCGCTTCGGCGCGTCCGGATCGTGGGCCTCGCCCGGTTCCTTGGCGCCGGGCCAGGCCTTGGCGACGCGCGCGGCCAGGACGAAGTCCTTGCGCAGCGGGTGCCCCTCGAAGTTCTCCGGGAGGAGGAGGTGGACGAGGTGCGGGTGGTCGGTGAAGACGACCCCGAACATCTCGTACGTCTCGCGCTCGTGCCATTCCGCTCCCGCGTAGACGGCGATCGCCGACGGCAGGGAGGGGGCGCTGTGCGGGACGGTCGTGCGCAGCAGGAGGCGGCGTACGCGGTGGTTCTCCAGCGAGGCGACGTGCGCGCAGATCCGGAAGCCGGTGCCGGGCTCGTCGACCGCGCTCAGCCAGTCGAAGTACGTGCAGCCCAGCTTGTCCCGGGCGATTTCGAGGGCGGCGATCCAGCTGCCGACGGGCACGTCCACGGTGAGGACGTCGTACGAGAAGTCGGCGACGGCCTCGGCTCCGAAGACCGTCGGCGCCGCGTCGGGGAGGGAGTCGTAGAGGTTCACGCACCGCTCCCGGGGGCCGGCGGGGCCGTGACCAGGTCGCTCGTGAGCTGGGAGACGGACGGCCCGGACGCGTAGCGGTCGGCCAGCGACTCGCGGGCGATCTTCTCCTGGAGCTTGAGGATGCCTTGGAGGAGCGCTTCCGGGCGCGGCGGGCAGCCCGGGACGTAGACGTCGACGGGGATGATCTGGTCGACGCCCTTGGTGACCGAGTACGAGTCCCAGTACGGGCCGCCGCAGTTGGAGCAGGCGCCGAAGGAGATGACGTACTTCGGCTCCGGCATCTGCTCGTAGAGCCGCTTCACGGCCGGGGCCATCTTGTCCGTGACGGTGCCAGAGACGATCATGAGGTCGGCCTGGCGCGGTCCGGGTGCGAAGGGGATCACGCCGAGGCGGATGAAGTCGTGCCGGGCCATGGACGCGGCGATGAACTCGATCGCACAGCAGGCCAGACCGAAGTTGAAGACCCACAGGCTGTACCGGCGGCCCCAGTTCAGGACCACCTTCATGGGTTCCGGGGCGAGGCGGGAGAGGACTCCCAGGCGCTTGGGCTCAGGGAGCAGCTCCGGCTGAGGTGTCACGTCCATTCGAGGACGCCCTTCTTGTACGCATAGAGCAGGCCGACGGCCAGGAAGCCCAGGAAGATGAACATCTCCACCAGCGTCGTGGCGCCGTAACCGGCGGCGGCGAACACCGTCGCCCACGGGAACAGGAAGATCGAGTCGACGGCGAAGATGACGTAGAGGAACGCGTAGACGTAGTAGCGGACCTGGGTGTGCGCCCAGCCCTCGCCCACCGGGTCCACGCCGCATTCGTACGTCAGCAGCTTCTCGTGGGTCGGGACCACGGGCCGCAGCAGGCGGCCGGCGCCGAAGGCCACGGCCACGAAGAGCACACCGAGGGCGGCCAGCAGACCGACGACCGAATAACTCCGGAAGTAGTCCGCCGCGAGCACGGTTACGGTCGATACCGTTGGTTCGGGCACGTCCGTTCCTCGCTCCTCGGTCACTGTCGACGATCTGGTACGGACGGGAGTCTAGGGCCTGCCTCACACAGGGTGGGGTTATCCCCCGTTCACAGCACCCCGGACACCCCATGGCATCAGCGGGCCGCTCTTGACAGGCTGTGGCCCATGACCACGAGCCGTGCCATCCCCGACAACGATCGGCCTCCTCCCGTGCGCGCCGCTTTCAGCGCCGTGACGTGGAAGGAGATCGCCCATCTGCTGACCAATCTGCCGTTGGCGATCGTCGGATTCGTTTACGCGGTTGTCATGGTTTCCGTCACGGGCGGTCTTTCCGTGACCGCGATCGGAATTCCCCTGCTCGCATGCGGTCTCTATCTGTCTCGACAAATGGGACGGCTGGACCGGGCACGTGCCCGCGTGCTGCTCGGCGTACGGGTGGACGAGCCGACCCCGATCCCCGGTCCGAAGCGGTCCGGCGGATTCTTCCCCTGGTTGTGGACGAGCATCAAGGACCCGGTCGGCTGGCGGACCGTGCTGTACCAGCTGATCCGGCTGCCGTGGGGGGTGCTCACCTTCACGGTAGCCCTGACCGGCCTGTTCGTGCTGTGGCCGGTGCTGCCGTACGTGGCGCGGCTGCTGGCGAACGCGGACCGCGCGATGGTACGGGGGCTGCTGTCGCCCTCCGACGACCTGGAGCGGCGGATCGCGGAGCTGGAATCCGACCGCGGCGTGGTCGTCGACACCGCGGCGGCCGACCTGCGGCGCATCGAGCGGGACCTGCACGACGGGGCGCAGGCGCGGCTGGTGGCGCTGGCGATGGGGCTGGGCCTGGCGAAGGAGAAGCTGCTGGAGGACCCGGAGGGCGCGGCCGCGATGGTCGACGAGGCCCACGGGGAGGTGAAGCTGGCGCTCCAGGAGCTGCGGGACCTCGCGCGCGGGATTCATCCGGCCGTGCTGACGGACCGGGGGCTGGACGCGGCGCTGTCGTCGGTGGCCGCGCGGTGCGTGGTGCCGGTGAAGGTGGCGGTCGACCTGCCGGAGGCGCGGCCGGCGGAGGCGATCGAGGGGATCGCGTACTTCGTGGTGTCCGAGCTGCTGCAGAACGTGAGCAAGCACGCGGGGCCGGGGGCGCGGGGCGCGAGCGTGGAGGTGTGGCGGGCGGGGGCGCGGCTGCTGATACGGGTGTCGGATGACGGGCGGGGCGGAGCGGATGCCTCTGGTGGGGGGAGCGGGTTGGCGGGGTTGACGGGGCGGTTGGACGCGGTGGATGGGGTGCTGGTGGTGGACTCCCCCGCCGGTGTCGGGACTACGGTCACGGCGGAGCTGCCGTGGCGTGACCGGGGGTAGCCCCCCGGGCCCCCTTCGTTGCTGGTGAGCGGGACTCCCGTCCGGGGTGGGCGGGGGTCCCGCTCGCGTGTGGCTGGTGCGTGTGCCCGGTGCGGGTGCGAGTGCGGGTGCGCTTCCTGGGGCGCCGCCCCAGACCCCGCGCCTCAAACGCCGGCGGGGCTGGATTTGGAGCGGCCAGGGCTTCGAACGGCCCGGGGGTGGGTTGGGCGGAAGTGGGGTTAACCCCCCGGGCGAGAGGCCGACTCGCTGCATGGTTCGGGGGTGGGGTGGGGCGGCAGGGTGGGGGTGTAGCCGAGGAGCGGAAGGGCGGGTCGGGATCATGGACAACGACAAGGGCACGGGCGGTGGTGTCGGCGCGGTGCTGCGGGCTCCGGTCGAGGGGCGGACCTGGCGGGAGTTCGGGTACCTGCTGATCGGGCTGCCGCTGAGCACGCTGTACTTCTCGCTCGCCATCACCGGTGTGAGCCTCGGCGCCGGGCTGCTCGTCACCTTCCTCGGCGTGCCGGTCCTCGCCGGCGTGCTCGCCATGTGCCGCGGGTTCGGCGCGGTGGAGCGGGCCCGGGTGCGCGTGCTGCTCGGGGCGGACATCGCCGGGCCCGCGCCGATCCGGGCCAAGAAGGCCGGGCCCCTCGCCGCCATGGGTGCGCTGCTCAAGAGCGGGAGCGCCTGGCGGCACGTGCTGTACTCCGTGATCCACTTCCCGTGGGCGGTGTTCGGGTTCTGCCTGGCACTGACGTTCTGGGCGTCGGGCTGGACGCTCCTGCTGTACCCGCTCTGGTTCTGGGTCATCCCGACCTACACCGACCAGCCCGGGATGATGCTCTTCCAGAACGACGACTACTCCTTCTTCGTCGATTCGCCCGTGGAGATCGCCCTCGCCTGCCTCGCCGGGCTGGCGCTCACCCTGGCCACCCCCTGGGTGATCCGGGCCCTGACCACCGTCGACCGCGTCATGGTCGGCGGCCTGCTCGGGCGCTCCCGTCTGGCGAGCCGCGTCACCGAGCTGGAGTCGGACCGGGGCGTGGTGGTGGACACCGCGGCGGCCGACCTGCGGCGCATCGAGCGCGATCTGCACGACGGGGCGCAGGCCCGGCTGGTGGCGCTCGCGATGGACCTGGGGCTGGCGAAGGAGAAGCTCACCGAGGATCCCCAGGCTGCCGCGCGCATGGTGGACGAGGCGCACGGCGAGGTGAAGATCGCGCTGCAGGAGCTGCGGGACCTCGCCCGCGGGATTCATCCGGCCGTGCTGACGGACCGGGGGCTGGACGCGGCGCTGTCGTCGGTGGCCGCGCGGTGTGCGGTGCCGGTGCGGGTGGCCGTGGACCTGCCGGCCCGGCCGGTGGCGGCGATCGAGGGGATCGCGTACTTCACGGTCTCGGAGCTGCTCCAGAACATCAGCAAGCACGCGATGGCCCGGTCCGCCTCCGTGGACGTGTGGAAGTCCGGGGGGCGGCTGCTGATCCAGGTCGCGGACGACGGGCGGGGCGGAGCGGATGCCTCTGGTGGGGGGAGCGGGTTGGCGGGGTTGACGGGGCGGTTGGACGCGGTGGATGGGGTGCTGGTGGTGGATTCGCCCGCCGATGTCGGGACTACGGTCACGGCGGAGCTGCCGTGGCGTGACCGGGGGTAGCCCCCCGGGCCCCTTCGTTGCTGGTGAGCGGGACTCCCGTCCGGGGTGGGCGGGGGTCCCGCTCGTGTGTGCCGGGTGCGGGTGCGGGCTGCGGGTGCGGGTGCGTTTCCTGGGGCGCCGCCCCAGACCCCGCGCCTCAAACGCCGGCGGGGCTGGATTTGGCGCGGCCACGTCTCGAAGGCCCGGCAAGGCTGAAAGACCGGGGCTCCGCCCCGCACCCCGCGCCTCAAACGTCGGCGGGGCTGGATTTGGCGCGGCCCCGTCTCGATGTGTGACCTTCCGGTTCGGGAAAAGTGGCCCCGGACGCCCACGTGTTGTCCCGGCTCTGCCTTCACCAGGACTTAAGGCTGGGATGCTTGGCTGAGTCGTGTAGTGCGGGAACGAGTGGACGCGGGAGCTGCAAAGTCGTGGAAGACAGGGTGCGGGTGGTCATCGCCGAGGATTCAGTGCTGCTGCGTGAGGGCCTGACCCGGCTGCTGACCGACCGGGGGCATGACGTCGTGGCGGGCGTCGGGGACGCTGAGGCCCTGCTCAAGACGATCGCGGAGCTGGCGGCCGAGGACGCGCTGCCGGATGTGGTGGTGGCGGACGTACGGATGCCGCCGACGCACACCGACGAGGGCGTACGGGCGGCCGTACGGCTGCGCCGGGACTATCCCGGGATAGGCGTGCTCGTGTTGTCGCAGTACGTGGAGGAGCAGTACGCCACTGAACTCCTGGCCGGTTCGAGTACCGGGGTGGGGTACCTGCTCAAGGACCGGGTGGCCGAGGTACGGGAGTTCCTGGACGCGGTGGTCCGGGTGGCCCGGGGCGGTACGGCCCTCGACCCCGAGGTCGTCGCCCAGCTGCTCGGCCGCAGTCGCAAGCAGGACGTCCTGGCGGGTCTGACCCCGCGCGAGCGCGAGGTGCTCGGGCTGATGGCCGAGGGACGCACCAATTCCGCCGTGGCGAAACAACTGGTCGTGAGCGACGGAGCCGTGGAAAAGCACGTCAGCAACATCTTCATGAAGCTGGGCCTCTCGCCGAGTGACGGGGATCACCGACGTGTGCTGGCCGTTCTCACTTATCTGAAATCTTGATCCACTGACACTCTGTCAGATACGGCATACCGGTCGGGTCGTCTCAAGGGGCGGTCCTACGGTCCAGAATGTGGTCGCCTCCGGGGAGCCTGATCCCTACGGACGTAGGGTGGGTTCTGGGGGTGCTCACGCCTCGAAGGAGGTCCAGTTCAGTGACCAGCCAGGTCAGCAGCCCAGCCGAGCAGGCCGACGGGGCTGGGGGTGCGGTTGTCGGTGGACAACGCACTCCGGCGAGCCCGGGCAGCAAGGAAGTACGCCGTCTCGATCGTGTGATCATCCGGTTCGCGGGTGACTCCGGTGACGGTATGCAGCTCACCGGTGACCGCTTCACCTCGGAGACCGCGTCGTTCGGAAACGACCTGTCGACGCTGCCGAACTTCCCCGCCGAGATCCGCGCCCCCGCCGGAACCCTCCCGGGCGTCTCCTCCTTCCAGCTCCACTTCGCCGACCACGACATCCTCACGCCCGGCGACGCCCCGAACGTGCTGGTGGCGATGAATCCCGCGGCGCTGAAGGCGAACATCGCGGACGTGCCGCGCGGCGCGGAGATCATCATCAACACGGACGAGTTCACCAAACGTCCCATGGCCAAGGTCGGCTACGAGACCTCGCCGCTGGAAGACGGCTCCCTGGACGCGTACAACCTCCACCCGGTACCGCTGACCACCCTGACGGTCGAGGCGCTGAAGGACTTCGGGCTCTCCCGCAAGGAGGCCGAGCGCAGCAAGAACATGTTCGCTCTGGGCCTGCTGTCGTGGATGTACCACCGGCCCACCGAGGGCACCGAGACGTTCCTGCGGCAGAAGTTCGCGAAGAAGCCGGAGATCGCCGAGGCGAACATCGTCGCCTTCCGGGCCGGCTGGAACTTCGGGGAGACGACGGAGGACTTCGCGGTCTCCTACGAGGTCGCCCCCGCCACCCGCGCCTTCCCCACCGGCACCTACCGCAACATCTCGGGGAACCTGGCCCTCTCCTACGGCCTCATCGCCGCGAGCCAGCGGGCGGACCTGCCCCTCTACCTGGGCTCCTACCCGATCACCCCGGCCTCGGACATCCTGCACGAGCTGTCGAAGCACAAGAACTTCGGCGTGCGGACCTTCCAGGCCGAGGACGAGATCGCCGGCATCGGCGCGGCGCTCGGCGCGGCCTTCGGCGGGGCGCTCGGGGTGACCACCACCTCCGGGCCCGGTGTGGCGCTCAAGTCGGAGACCATCGGTCTCGCGGTGTCGCTGGAGCTTCCGCTGCTCATCGTGGACATCCAGCGTGGCGGGCCCTCCACCGGTCTGCCGACGAAGACGGAGCAGGCGGACCTCCTCCAGGCCATGTTCGGGCGCAACGGCGAGGCGCCCGTCCCGATCGTGGCCCCGCGGACACCCGCGGACTGCTTCGACGCCGCCCTCGACGCGGCCCGGATCGCGCTCACCTACCGGACCCCGGTCTTCCTGCTCTCCGACGGCTACCTCGCCAACGGGTCCGAGCCCTGGCGGATCCCGGAGGTCACGGACCTGCCCGACCTGAAGGTCAAGTTCGCCACCGGCGCGAACCACGCCCTCGCCGACGGCACCGAGGTGTTCTGGCCGTACAAGCGGGACCCGGAGACCCTCGCCCGGCCGTGGGCCGTTCCCGGCACGCCCGGCCTCGAACACCGCATCGGCGGCATCGAGAAGCAGGACGGCACCGGGAACATCTCCTACGACCCGGCCAACCACGACCTCATGGTCCGCACCCGGCAGGCGAAGGTCGACGGCATCCGGGTACCGGACCTGGACGTCGACGACCCGGACGGAGCAACCACCCTGGTCCTGGGCTGGGGTTCCACCTACGGCCCCATCACCGCCGCCGTGCGCCGGCTGCGGGGCGCCGGACTCCCCGTCGCGCAGGCCCACCTGCGCCACCTGAACCCCTTCCCCGGGAATCTCGGCGAGGTCCTGGAGCGTTACGAGAAGGTAGTGGTGCCGGAGATGAACCTCGGGCAGCTCGCCATCCTGATCCGGGCGAAATACCTGGTCGACGCGCAGTCGTACACCCAGGTCAACGGAATGCCGTTCAAGGCGGAGCAGCTCGCAAAGGTCCTCGAGGAGGCCATCAATGACTGAGGTGACCGTGACCGACGGGTCCCGCACACTGCTTTCGCTGGTGCCCAAGGCCGAGTCCAAGCAGTCGATGAAGGACTTCAAGTCGGACCAGGAGGTCCGCTGGTGCCCCGGCTGCGGCGACTACGCCGTGCTCGCCGCCGTCCAGGGCTTCATGCCCGAACTGGGGCTGGCGAAGGAGAACATCGTCTTCGTCTCCGGCATCGGCTGCTCCTCGCGCTTCCCGTACTACATGAACACGTACGGGATGCACTCCATCCACGGCCGTGCGCCCGCCATCGCCACCGGCCTCGCCACCTCCCGGCGCGACCTGTCCGTATGGGTGGTCACGGGCGACGGGGACGCGCTCTCCATCGGCGGCAACCACCTGATCCACGCCCTGCGCCGCAACGTCAACCTCAAGATCCTGCTGTTCAACAACCGGATCTACGGGCTGACCAAGGGGCAGTACTCCCCCACGTCCGAGGTCGGCAAGATCACCAAGTCCACGCCGATGGGCTCGCTGGACTCGCCGTTCAACCCGGTGTCGCTGGCGATCGGCGCCGAGGCCTCCTTCGTCGCCCGTACGGTCGACTCCGACCGCAAGCACCTCACCGAGGTGCTGCGCGCGGCGGCCGACCACCAGGGCACGGCGCTCGTGGAGATCTACCAGAACTGCAACATCTTCAACGACGGCGCCTTCGAGGTCCTCAAGGACCGGGACCAGGCGCTGGAGGCCGTGATCCGGCTGGAGGACGGCCGGCCGATCCGCTTCGGCGCGGACGGCGCGAAGGGCGTCGTGCGCAACCCGGCCACCGGGGACCTGGAGGTCGTGGAGGTCACCCCGGACAACGAGTCGCGGATCCTGGTCCACGACGCGAAGACCGCCAGCCCCACGACGGCGTTCGCGCTCTCCCGCCTGGCCGACCCCGACACCCTGCACCACACCCCCATCGGGGTCTTCCGCAGCGTCGAACGGCCCGTCTACGACACCCTCATGGCGGACCAGCTCGACACGGCCATCGACCGCAGCGGCAAGGGCGACCTCGGTGCGCTGCTGACCGGCAACGACACCTGGACCGTCGTCGGCTGACCCGCACGACACGCACACGGCCGTACGAAGCAGCACGAAGCCGTACGAAGCCCGGATCTCGCGGGGGATCCGGGCTTCGTCATGTGCGGCTCTCAGGTGGGCGGGGGCGGGCCCGGCCACGCAAGCCCCTGGCGATGTCATGAGTATCTCGCAAGAACGGGCATGACATCCGGGCCGCGCGGCGCTACGGTCGTGGAAGTTGGCTGGAAGTCGTACAGGAGGCCCCGTGAAGGCGGAGAACGAGCAGCGCACGGGTTTGCTCTACGGATTCGGCGCATACGGGATGTGGGGCCTGGTCCCCCTCTTCTGGCCGCTCCTGATGCCCGCGGGAGCCGTGGAGATCCTCGCCCACCGCATGACGTGGTCCCTGGCCGTGGTCGGCCTGGCGCTGCTCGCGGTGCGCCGCTGGGGCTGGATACGGGAGCTGCTGCGCCAGCCGCGCAAGCTCGGCCTGACCGCGCTGGCCGCATCGGTGATCAGCGTGAACTGGGGCCTGTACATCTGGTCGGTCAACAACGGCCACGTCGTCGAATCGAGCCTCGGCTACTTCATCAACCCGCTGGTCAGCATCGCGATGGGCGTGCTCGTGCTGGGCGAGCGGCTGCGCCGCGTGCAGTGGGTGGCGGTCGGCCTCAGCTTCGTCGCCGTCCTCGTGCTCGCCATCGGCTACGGCCGGCCGCCGTGGATCTCGCTGGTCCTGGCCTGCTCGTTCGCGACGTACGGGTTGATCAAGAAGAAGCTCAACATGGGCGGGCTGGAGTCGCTGGCCGCCGAGACGGCCCTGCTGTTCCTGCCGGCCCTGGGCTACCTGCTGTGGCTGACCGCGCAGGGCCGGTCCACCTTCGCCTCGCAGGGCGTCGGGCACGCGCTCCTGCTGGCCGCGACCGGACTGGTCACCGCGATCCCGCTGGTGCTCTTCGGGGCGGCCGCCATCCGCGTCCCGCTGTCCACCCTCGGGCTGCTCCAGTACATGGCCCCCGTCTTCCAGTTCGGGCTGGGCGTCCTGTACTTCCACGAGGCCATGCCGCCCGAGCGCTGGGCCGGCTTCTCCCTGGTGTGGGCCGCGCTCGCGCTCCTGACCTGGGACGCGCTGCGCACGGCTCGGCGCTCCCGGGCGGCCCTCGCGGCGGCCCCCGCCGTCGTGGCGGCGCCGGCCCGCGAGCCCGCGTAACAGCCGCCGCCGGGTACGCACCGGCAAACGCTCCGCCCTCACGATCCCCGGTACGGACCACCCGTACCGGGGATCGTCCGTTTTCCGAACTGCCCTGACCGAATTGTGGTCTTGACGGACAGTCATACTCTCGCTGAACATCAGGCTCGCACTGACGCACTAACGCTCACCTGCTCTATCCCGCTCGTTCCGTCATATCCCCGCGGAATCCCGGAGCCCCCACATGAGCCTGTCCGTCTCCCGGCGCCTTGCTGCCGTGACCGCTTTCGCGGTCGCCGGCCTGATCGCCTCCACCGCACCCGCCGCCCTCGCCGCCCCCACGGCGGTCACCGCGGCGCCGACCCCGCCCGACATACCGCTGGCCAACGTCAAGGCCCACCTGTCGCAGCTCTCCACGATCGCCGCGAACAACGGCGGCAACCGCGCCCACGGCAGGGCCGGCTACAAGGCCTCGATCGACTACGTGAAGGGCAAGCTCGACGCGGCCGGCTTCACGACCACGCTGCAGACCTTCACCTCCAGCGGCGCCACCGGCTACAACCTGATCGCCGACTGGCCGGGCGGCGACCCCAACTCGGTGCTGATGTCCGGCTCGCACCTGGACTCGGTGACCGCGGGCGCCGGCATCAACGACAACGGCTCCGGCAGCGCCGCCGTCCTGGAGGCCGCGCTCGCCGTCTCCCGTGCGGGCCTGCAGCCGACGAAGCACCTGCGCTTCGGCTGGTGGGGCGCGGAGGAGCTGGGCCTGATCGGCTCGAAGTACTACGTCAACAACCTGCCGGCCGCCGAGAAGGCGAAGATCTCCGGCTACCTGAACTTCGACATGATCGGCTCGCCGAACCCGGGCTACTTCGTCTACGACGACGACCCGACGATCGAGCAGACCTTCAAGAACTACTACGCGGGCCTCGGCATCCCGACCGAGATCGAGACCGAGGGCGACGGCCGCTCCGACCACGCGCCGTTCAAGAACGCGGGCATCCCGGTCGGCGGCCTGTTCTCCGGCGCCGACTACACCAAGACGGCGGCCCAGGCGCAGAAGTGGGGCGGCACCTCCGGTCAGGCCTTCGACCGCTGCTACCACTCCTCCTGCGACAGCCTGTCGAACATCAACGACACGGCCCTGGACCGCAACGCCGACGCCATCGCGTACGCGATCTGGAACCTCGGGGCGGGCACCCCGGTCCCGCCGGGCCAGTCCTTCGAGAGCACGACGGACGTGAACATCCCCGACTCCCCCGCCGCCGCGGTCAACTCGCCGATCACGGTCTCGGGCGTCGCGGGCAACGCCCCGGCCACCACCAAGGTGGACGTGAACATCGTCCACACCTACCGCGGTGACCTGATCGTGGACCTGGTCGCCCCGGACGGCACGGTCTACAACCTGCACAACCGCGCCGGCGGCAGCGCCGACAACCTCGTGCAGTCGTACACCGTCAACGCCTCCAGCGAGGTCGCGAACGGGGTCTGGAACCTCCGGGTGAAGGACGCGGCCGCGCAGGACGTCGGTTACATCAACAGCTGGAAGATCACCTTCTAGGCGCACCGCCGGCCACGCGGCACACGGCCTGAGCACCGAGAGCACCGAGAGCTCCGGCACGATCCGACCCGATCGTGCCGGGGCTCACCGCCGTCTCGGCTACGCCTCCTCGGCGCGGCCCTGCAGCGAGGCCGGCAGCGGTTCCTGGATCCGGGCGCGCAGCTCCTCGGCGACGGCCGCGATGTCCGCGCGCCCCAGCTTCGCCGCCTCCACGAGGTCGCCGAGCTCCTCCGGCGAGGGCAGCTGCCGGGCTCCGGCCACGCGGAGGTACGAGCGGGTCGCGGCGGCCGCGTAGAACTCGTTCATCGGGGATTCCAGCGCCGGGCACACCGCGAGGGTGTGCAGAAACGCGGCGGCCCGCCACGCGGTGTCCGGGGCGGGCTGTTCGGGCACGAGGACGAGGTCGTTCTGGTGCCGGGCGACCGCGGCGGCCACCCCGGAGGGGTCCCAGACCGCGGGGTCGGACGGGAGATGGTGGGCCAGAGCGGTCCAGGCCCACTCCATGGTGATCTTCAATGCCCGAACCGCTCCTGGAAGTAGCTCCAGTGGTCGGCGAACTCCTCTATGCCGGACAGGAACTTCTTCCGGTCCTCGTCGAGTTCGCGTTCCGTGACCTCGGTGATCAGCGCGGTGACCGTCGTCCCCAGCGCCGCCGCGCGCGCCTTCAGGCGTTCGTGGAACTCTTCGTCCAGGCGGATGGTGACGTGTCTCGACATGTCCAACACCGTACAGCGGCCGTGCTGTACGGGCAGCCGGAATGCCGCGAGGGTGGGCCGGGACACAGTCCCGGCCCACCCTCGCGGCGCTCTCGTGCGCGGTGACCGCCCGAGTGACTACTTGTTGGCGTCGGCCGCCTTCACCAGCGCGTCCTTGGTGACCGCGCCGACGTAGACCTTGCCGTCGTCCGTTACCAGGGCGTTGACCAGGCGGGTCGACAGGACCCGGCCCTCGCCGAACTTCCCGGTGACCTTGTCCCCGAGGGAGTCGAGGAACTGCTTGGCCCCCTTCGGGGCGTTCTTGTCGTTCGCCGAGTTCTCGAAGTCCTTCAAGCCCTTGCCGGCGCCCGAGTCGATCCGCGCGACGGTCGCCCAGCCCTCGCCGAGCACCTTCACGTCGCCCCGGCCGTTCGGGCCTCCCAGCAGGCCGTCCAGGCCCGGGAAGGACTCCAGCGCCTTGAACCCCTCGCCCTTGTCGCCCTTGCCCGCCTCGTCGACGCCCTCGGTCAGCTTGGCGCCCTTGGGCGGGGTGAAGGCGAAGGTGTCGGCGGCCGGCTTGGCGAAGTCCACCTTGGTGAAGCCGGCGTCCACGATCGGCTTGCCGCCCTGGGAGGAGAGCAGCTGCACGCGCAGCGGCACGCCGTTCTTGGCGTCCACCGCGATCTGGACCGAGCCGACGGTGGAGCCGCTCTGCTTGGGCTTGAGCACCAGCTGGTAGGCGTCCCGGCCGGCCACCTGCGCGGTGTCGCCCACGCTGACGTCGGTGGTCGGGCCGGCGGCCTTCAGGAGCTCCTCGGCCATCTTCTGGGGGGAGGCGGCCAGCCGGTCGGCCGTCTTGTGGTCCTTGCCCTTGTCCTTGCCGGCGTCCTTGCCGGACTGCGGGTCCTTCTCGTGGAAGACCTCGTTCGACTTGGAGTCGTAGCCCCAGACGTCGTCGCCGTTGTGGATGAGGCTGTACTCGTCCTTGCCGTCCAGGAACGTCAGCTTCTGGCGGTCGGGGCCGTCGGCCGCGACGCGGAAGGTGTGCGTGCCGTTGGCCAGCTGCGCGACCTTGTCCTCCGGGTTGGCGGAGCCGCCGGCGACCCCACCGCCGCCGAGCAGTCCGGTCGCGATCTTGGGAAGACCCAGGTCGGTGCTGATCTTGGCCGTGCCCGACAGCTGCTGTACGTCGGAGGCGGCGACCTTCTCGATGAGCTGCTGCGCCGTCACCTTCGGCAGGTCGGGCCCGCCGGCGTTGGCGAAGGCCGGGACCATCGCCACGGTCGCCGCGGCCACACCCGCCACCGCCACCGGTACGGCGTACCGGGCGACCTTGCGAGAAGTCTTCGTGTTCGCTGCCATGTCAGTGCCCTGCCCTCTTGTGTCGACGGCGGCGACCGCCGTGTCGCCGCGCTCACCCGATCTGGTGGGGTTGATGACTCCATCTGACCAAATCACCGGCGCCGGGGCGTCAGTCCCCGGACGCAACTGCGCGTACGACCGTGGGATGACACGGGAAGGGCCCTCCTGCCCGGACCCGTAGGGGTCACCGGGGCGGAAGGGCCCGTTCCGATCCTGCGGGTGCGGGACACCCCTCGCTGGCCTAGCCGGCGCGGTGCACCACGGCGTCGCAGAGCTCTTCGAGCGCCGACTTGGCGAAGCACTCGGGCAGCGGCGCGAGCGTGGCCCGCGCCTCCTCCGCGTACCGGACGGTGTCGCGGCGGGCCTGCTCCAGGGCGGGGTGCGCGCGCAGCCGGGTCAGCACCTCGGCGTGGCGGGCGTCGTCCGTCAGGTCGCCGTCAAGGAGGCGTACGAGTTCCAGGTCCTCGGGGCGCCCGTCCCGCTCGGCCATCTCGCGCAGCCGCAGCACGGGCAGCGTGGGAATGCCCTCGCGCAGGTCGGTGCCCGGGGTCTTGCCGGACTCGTGCGCGTCGGAGGCGATGTCGAGGACGTCGTCGGCGAGCTGGAAGGCGGTGCCGAGCCGCTCGCCGTACTGGGTGAGGATGTCGACGACCGACTCGTCGGCGCCGGCCATGAGCGCGCCGAAGCGGCCGGAGACGGCGATCAGCGAGCCGGTCTTGCCGGCGATGACGTCGAGGTAGTGGGCGACGGGGTCGCGGCCGTCGCGCGGACCGGCCGTCTCCAGGATCTGACCCGTCACCAGCCGCTCGAAGGCCTCGGCCTGGATGCGTACGGCCTCGGGGCCGAGGTCGGCCAGGATGTGCGAGGCGCGGGCGAAGAGGAAGTCGCCGGTCAGTACGGCGACCGAGTTGCCCCAGCGGGCGTTGGCGCTCTCCACGCCGCGGCGCACGTCGGCCTCGTCCATGACGTCGTCGTGGTAGAGGGTCGCCAGGTGGGTGAGCTCGACCACCACGGCGGAAGGAACGATTCCGGGCGCGTGGGGATCCCCGAAGCGGGACGCGAGCATCACCAGCAGCGGCCGGAACCGCTTGCCCCCGGCCCGGACCAGGTGCTGTGCGGCCTCGGTGATGAAGGGGACTTCGCTCTTGGTGGCCTCCAGCAGACCCGCCTCGACGGCGGCCAGTCCGGCCTGGACATCGGTCTCAAGAGCCTGGTCCCGCACGCTCAGTCCGAACGGCCCGACGACGGTCACGAGGGGTACTCCTGTCTGCTGACGATCACGCTGACGATCACATGGATTGTCGATGTGTCGCTGCCATCACTCAAGCCAGCGTATCGGGTCTCTTTTCGATCACCGAGAGCGCCTTCCCGGCCACCACCCGAGCACTGTCCGATGCGCACCGGTATGTTCTGAAAGAGCCGAAACAACCGGAGCATATGTTTTGTCCAGAACTGCGACCGACAGGGACGAGCCCGCGGATCCGGCGGACGAGCGGCCGCCACCCCGCGACGACCACGCCTTCCTCGGCCACCCGCGCGGCCTCGCCACGCTATCCGGCCTGGAGGTCTGGGAGCGCTTCTCCTTCCTCGGCATGCAGGCGATCCTCGTAGATGCGGTCGGCGAGCCATCCGCCGGCGACGGAGACGAGGTAGACCATGGTCCCGTACGCCGCCGAGACGGAGGCCGCGGTGCCCGGGGCCATGCCCAGGCCGCCGTTCGCCACCGCGTCCGCGAAGTCGCAGCCAGACGATGGCGCTGTGGTTCCTCTCCCTCGCGCTCGCCAACGGCATCCAGGCCCCGGTGGTCACGGTGTACGGGCAGGTGTCGAACCCCGTGTACTTCGGCCTCAACGGCGCCGTCGCGGTGGCGGTGGGCCTCGCCGTGATCGCGCTGGCCCCGTGGCTGCGGCGCACGATGCACCCCGTCCGCTGAGGTCCATGGAGGTGGTTCCCGCATGATCATCCGTACCGCGTTCCCGTACGAGACCACCCACGAGGATGTCCGGATCCCGATGGCCGACGGCGTGGAGCTGTACGCGCGCGTCTGGCGGCCGGTGACGGACCAGCCGGTTCCGGCACTGCTGGAGTACCTCCCGTACCGGCTCACCGACTGGACCGCGCCGCGGGACTGGCAGCGCCATCCCTGGTACGCGGGCCACGGCTACGCGTCGGTACGGGTGGACGTGCGCGGCCACGGCTGCAGCGGAGGCCGTCCCGGCGACGAGTACGACGCCCGGGAGCTGGCCGACGGCGTCGCGGTGGTGGAGTGGCTGGCGGCGCAGCCGTGGTGCACGGGCTCGGTGGGGATGTTCGGGATCTCCTGGGGCGGCTGCAACTCCCTCCAGATCGCCGCCCTCGCCCCGGAGGCGCTGAAGGCGGTCGTCACCGTCTGCTCGACGGACGACCGCTACGACAACGACGTGCACTACATGGGCGGCTCGGTGCTGGCCGTGGACATGCACGCCTGGGCGGCGACGATGCTGGCCTTCGCCTCCCGGCCGCCGGACCCGCTGTTCGTCGGCGACGGCTGGCGGCAGCAGTGGCTGGACCGGCTGGAGGCCGTCGAACCGCTGGTCCACACCTGGCTCTCGCACCAGACCCGCGACGCCTACTGGCGCCACGGCAGCGTCTGCGAGGACTACGGGGCGATCGGCGCGGCGGTGCTCGCGGTCGGCGGCTGGCACGACCCGTACCGGGACACCGTGCTGCGGCTGGTCGAACACCTGCCGTCCGGGCGGGTACGGGGTCTCATCGGGCCTTGGTCGCACCAGTACCCGGACCGCGGACTGCCCCCGGGACCGGCGATCGGCTTCCTCCAGGAGACCCTGCGCTGGTGGGACCACTGGCTGCGGGACATCGACAACGGGGTGATGGACGAGCCGCTGCTGCGCGCCTGGATCAGCGACTCGCACCCGCCGGCGACGGTGTACGAGGAGCTCCCGGGCCGCTGGGTCGGCGAGAAGGCCTGGCCCTCGGCGTCCGTGATCCCCGTGCCGTACGTGTTCCAGGGCGCGCCGGTGGACGTCGCCTCGCCGCAGCACACCGGGATGGACGCCGGCCGCTTCTTCCCCTTCGGCAACGACGCCGACCTGCCGCCGGACCAGCGGGAGGAGGACGCGAAGTCGGCCTGCTTCGAGTTCCCCGTGGCGGCCGGGGAGCCGGTGGAGATCCTGGGCCGGCCCTCGGTGACCCTGCGGCTGCGGCTCGACGTGCCGTACGGGCAGGTCGTGGCCCGGCTGTGCGACGTCGCCCCGGACGGGACCTCGACGCTGGTCACGCGGGGCGCGCTGAACCTGTCGGCCCGCCAGGGCCGGGACCGGGCCGTGCCCTGGCCGGTGGGCTCGTACGAGGACGTCACCTTCGAGCTGAACGGCATCGGCCACGCCTTCCCGCCCGGGCACCGGATCCGGCTCGCCGTGTCCTCCGCGTACTGGCCGTGGATCTGGCCGCGCGCCGGGTCGGAGGCCGGCTGGACCCTGGACCCGGCGGGCAGCGCGCTGACCCTGCCGGTGCGGGCGGCCTCGCCGGCCGTGGACGGGGGGATCGTGTTCGAGCCGCCGGAGCAGGCGCCGCCGCTGGGGGTCGCCTTCCCGGCCACGCTGGACGAACCGCGCCCGGAGCGAGTGGTCGTACGGGACGTCGCGCGCGGAACGTGGCGGCTGGAGGTGGACCCGCGGTACGGGGGCACGCGGGTGTACCCGGACGGCCTGGAGTTCAGCGAGGACGCGGAGGAGGTGTACGAGATCCAGGACGCCGACGCGCTGTCCGCGCGGGCCCGGTCCCAGTGGCGGATCCGGCTCCACCGGCCCGAACTGGGCTGGGACGTACGGGTGGAGACCCGGGCGGAGATCTCGTGCGACGAGGGCGGCTTCCTGACGTCGAACGAGGTGGTGTGCCGGGAGGGGGGCGAGGTGGTCTTCCACCGCACGTGGGAACGGCGGTTGCCTCGGGCGGCGGGCTGAGCGGGTCCAGGGGTGGGTTCCGCCGCCTGCCCGGCGCGGCGCCGCTGCTGGGGCTCCGCCCCAGACCCCGCTCCTCAAACGCCGGAGGGGCTGGAATCGCGCGGCCCGCGCTGGAGGGCTGACGCCGGCAAAATCCAGCCCCGCCGGCGATTGAGGCGCGGGGGTGCGGGGGCGCCCCGGAGACGGCGGTCAGCCGTACAGGCGCTCCAGGACCACCGCGACGCCGTCCGCCTCGTTCGACAGTGTCAGCTCGTCCGCCACCGCGACCAGCTCGGGGTGGGAGTTGGCCATGGCCACCCCATGGGCGGCCCACGCGAACATCGGGACGTCGTTCGGCATGTCCCCGAAGGCGATCGTCCCGGCAGGGGACGCCCCCAGGACTTCGGCCGCCCGCGCGAGCCCACTGGCCTTGTCGATGCCCGGCGGCTGGAGTTCCACCGTGTGCTCCCCCGCCATCGTGACGTTCACCAGGTCCCCGACCACCGCCCGCGCCACCCGCGTCAGCTCGTCGTCGTCCAGCTCCGGGTGCTGGAGCAGCACCTTGTTGATCGGGGCGGCCCACAGGTCCGACCGCCGCGGCACCGGCACCGTCGGCAGGTGCGGGTGCCACATCCGGTAGCCGGGCCCTATCAGCATCTCCGCGTCCAGTCCCTCCTGGTTCACCGCCGCGTAGACCTCGCCGATCTCCGCCTCGATCTTGCCGAGGGCCACCTCGGCCAGTTCCCGGTCCATGGCCACGGAGTGCAGCAGGCGCCCGCGCGCCGCGTCGTACACCTGCGCGCCCTGCCCGCACACCGCGAGCCCTGTGTAGCCGAGGCCGTCCAGGACGTGTCGGACCTGGGGGACCGGGCGGCCGGTGACGATGATGTGCCGGGCGCCGGCCGCGCGGGCCGCCGCGAGGGCCGTGTACGAACGGGCCGAAACGGTGTCCCCGGCGCGCAGCAGAGTCCCGTCCAGGTCAGTGGCGATCAAGGCATAGGGGAGGGCCGGAGGCGGGGCGGAAGTCACGGCGCCAAGGATACGGACCCCTTTGGACAAGTCCTACAAATAGAGCGCGAATCCGGCCTCCCACACGCCCCGCCAGCCACGTAACGTGTCAACCAGCTCCCGGGACACCCCCGGACCGCGTCGAAAGCGAGGCAGCACCCCATGCCCCAGCAGAGCCCCCTCGATCTCCCCGAGGGCGACCCGTTCGGGCCGCACAACCTCCCGTACGGCGTCTTCTCGACCTCCGCCGAGGACCGCCGCCGCATCGGTGTGCGGATCGGCGGGCACGTGCTCGACGCGGGGGCGGCCGCCGCCGCGCTCGGTTCCCCGTACGCCGGGCTGCTCGGGCGGTCCTCCCTCAACCCGCTGCTGGCCGCCGGGCGCACCACCTGGCGCGACGTGCGCCGCGCGCTCACCGCCTGGGTGACCGACCCCGGCCACCGGGTCACGGTCGAGGCGCACCTGCTGCCGCTCGACGAGGTCACGCTGCACCTGCCGTACGAGGTCGCCGACTACGTCGACTTCTACGCGAGCGAGCACCACGCCACCAACGTCGGCCGGATCTTCCGCCCCGACGGCGACGCGCTCACGCCCAACTGGAAGCACCTGCCGATCGGTTACCACGGCCGCTCCGGCACGATCGTGGTCTCCGGAACCGACGTCGTACGCCCCTCCGGGCAGCGCAAGGCACCCACCGACCCGGCGCCCGTCTTCGGCCCGTCCGTCAAGCTCGACATCGAGGCGGAGGTCGGCTTCGTCGTCGGCGCCCCCTCCGAGCTGGGCCGCCCGGTGCCGCTGGCCGACTTCGAGGACCACGTCTTCGGGCTGTTCCTGCTCAACGACTGGTCCGCGCGCGACATCCAGGCCTGGGAGTACGTGCCGCTGGGCCCCTTCCTCGGCAAGTCCTTCGCCACCTCCGTCTCCGCGTGGGTCACCCCGCTGGAGGCCCTGGACGCGGCCCGCGTCGCCCCGCCCGCCCGGGACTTCCCGCTCCTGCCCTACCTGGACGACGCCGAGCTCGACCGCCCCGGCGGCTTCGACCTGCGCATCACCGTCTCCATCAACGGGCAGGAGGTGGCGCGGCCGCCGTTCGCGTCGATGTACTGGACCGCCGCCCAGCAGCTCGCGCACATGACCGTCAACGGCGCCTCCCTGCGCACCGGCGACGTGTACGGCTCCGGCACCGTCAGCGGCCCCGAGACCGGCCAGCGCGGCTCGCTGCTGGAGCTGACCTGGAACGGCCGGGACGCGATCGAGCTCGCCGACGGCAAGCGCACCTTCCTGGAGGACGGGGACACCGTCACCCTCACCGCCTGGGCCCCCGGCCCGGACGGTACGCGCGTCGGCCTCGGCGAGGTCACCGGCCGCATCGTGGGACAGCGCTAGTCCACCCCTCGGTCGGCGGGGTGGCGGATCTTTCCGACGCCCCGCCGAAACCGCAGCTCAGAGCCTTGCGAATGCGCCCTCAGGTGGCGCAACACTGCGGCAACACCACCGTCCCCGGGCCCCCGGTACGTTCCCTGCCATGCCAGCCGAACGCACCGCCACGCACACCGTCCCGGTCGCCGCCGCGCGCCGCCGGCGGCTGCGCGCGGACCAGGCGCGACAGCTCGCCGACCTGCTCCGCCACCAGATCCTGGCGGGCGGCTACCCCGGTGGGGTCCTCCCCCTGGAGAGCACCCTCGCCGCCGACTACGGCGCCGGCCGCAACACCGTCCGCCAGGCCCTCGACCTGCTGCGCGGCGAGCAGCTGGTGGAGCGCCGGCCGGGCGTCGGCACCGTCGTCGTCTGCGAGAAGTACCCGCACGGCCTGGACCGCCTGCAGGGTCTGGCCGAGACCCTGCACGAGCACGGCCGGGTCACCAACGAGGTCCGCAACGTCGGGCCCGTGCGCGCCCCCGCCCCCGTCGCCGGACGCCTCGGCCTGCCCGAACACGCCGACGTGCTCTACATCGAACGGCTGCGGCGCCTGAACGGACTGCCGCTCTCCCTCGACCTCACCTACGTACCGATGGACATCGGCGCCGAACTGCTGGGCTGCGACCTGGAGAACACGGACGTCTTCCGGCTCCTGGAACAGCTGACCCGGCAGCCGCTCGGCCACGCCGAGATCACCCTTGAGGCCGTCAACGCCGACGCGCACTCCGCCGCCGTCCTGCATGCCCCGCGCGGGGCCGCCGTCCTGATGCTGGAACGACTCACCCACCTGCGCGACGGCCGGCCCGTGGACCTGGAGTTCATCCGCTTCCGCGGCGACCGCATCACCATGAGCGGCCTGCTGCGCCGCTCCCTCTGAACCCCTGCCACACCCCCTTCCCTGGAGACAGCCATGCCTCTGGTCCCCCAGCGCGGCGACGTGCCCGTGACCATCGACGAGTCCCTGTGCATCGACGGCTGCACCCTCTGCGTCGACATGTGTCCGCTCGACTCGCTCGCGATCCGCGAGGACAACGGCAAGGCCTACATGCACGTGGACGAGTGCTGGTACTGCGGCCCGTGCGCCGCCCGCTGTCCCACCGGCGCGGTCACCGTCAACATGCCCTATCTGCTCCGGTGAAAGGCCCCAACCCCATGCGTACGAAGGCCCTCGCGCCCGCGCTCGTCCTGCTGCTCGCCCCCCTCGCCACGGCCTGCGGCGGCGACGCCTCCGGGGCGTCCGGCTCCAGGACGGTCACCGTGACCGTCGGCTACCAGTCCAAGACCATCAACACCGTCACCGCCGGCACCCTGCTGCGCTCCCTCGGCTACTTCGAGCAGGAACTCGCCGCGCGCGGCAAGCAGGACGGCGTCACGTACAAGGTGGACTGGCAGGACTACGCCACCGGCGCCCCGATCACCGCCCAGATGACCGCCGGGAAGATCGACATCGGCTCGATGGGTGATTTCCCGCTCCTCATCAACGCGGCGCGCGGCAAGGAACTCAAGCAGCCCACCCACCTCGTCTCCGTGACCGGCTACAACCTGCGCGGCGGCCTCAACACCGTCGTCACCGCGCCGGATTCGAAGCTCGGATCCCTCGCCGACCTGCGCGGCAAGAAGGTGTCGACCAGCGTGGGCTCCGCCGCCGACGGGACCCTCGTACGGGCCCTGCAGCGCGCCGGGATCGACCCGGAGAGCGGGATCCAGAAGCTCAACCAGCAGCCCAGCGTGGGAGCTTCGGCCCTCCAGGCGGGCAGCGCGGACGCGCTGTCGCAGTTCGTGGCGTGGCCGGGGCAGCTGGCGTACGAGGGCAGGGCGAAGGCCTTGTACGACGGCGCCGAGCTGAACCTGCCGACCTTCCACGGGGTCACCGTGCGCGAGAAGTTCGCGAAGGAGCGGCCGGGCGTACTGGACGACTTCCTGAAGGCGCAGCGCAAGGCCACCGACCACCTGCGCGCGGAGCCGGTGGCGGCCGCCGAGTCGGTGGCGAAGGAGACGGGCCTGCCGGCGGAGGTCGTGTACCTCTACAACGGCGCGAACGGCATCGCCACCTTCGACCCCGCCCTGCGCCCCGAGCTGATCGACGCCCTGAAGCAGGACGTGCCGGTGCTACAGGCGGGCAAGCTGGTCGGCGACGTGGACGTGGACTCCTTCGTGGACCCCGAGCCCCTGAGGCGGGCGGCGGCCGGCGCGCCGGAGTACCCGAAGGCGGCGGCCCCCCAGTCCGAGCTGTGGCTGAAGGGCCAGAGCCGCACGCAGTCCTTCGACTCCCCGCGCGAGCTGCTGAAGGCGGCGCGCGGCGCGGACGTCCGGGCGGCGTACGTGCCGGACGCCGTGACCGGCACGCTGTGGTTCGCGGACAAGGCGGTGTGGGTGGCCGAGGGGCCGGAGCTGCGCGCCTTCGTCACGCAGGCGGGCGCCACGGCGTACGTCGACCAGCACCGGGAATCCGGGGCGCGGATCCTGAGCTTCGCCGAGGCCGGGGCCCTGGCGTCATGACGGGCGGCCGCTGGCTGCTGCGGGCGGCTTCGCTCGCGGCGGCGCTCCTCCTGTGGCAGGGGCTGACCTCGCTCGACGTGAACCTGTGGCTGCGCTTCGAGCAGTTCCCGACGGTGGGGGAGATCGCCTCGACGTTCGCGGAGCGGGCCCGGACCCCGGGCTACTGGCAGGACCTGGCTTCCAGCCTGCGCCGGATCGTGACGGGCTTCGTGCTCGCCGCCGTCCTGGGCGTGGTGGTGGGCACGGCCGTCGCCCGGTCCCGGATCGCGGCCGACGTACTGGGCCCGCTGCTGGAGGTGCTGCGTCCGATCCCGGCCATCGCGCTGGTCCCGGTGGCGATCCTGATGTTCCCCTCCAACGAGCAGGGGATCGTCTTCATCACCTGCGCGGCCGCCTTCTTCCCGGTGCTGGTCTCGACGCGGCACGCGGTGCGGGCGCTGGCCCCGGTGTGGGAGGAGGCCGTCCTGACGATGGGCGGCGGGCGGGCGCGGGTGCTGTTCTCCGTGGTCCTGCCGGGGGCCCTGCCGGGCATCTTCGGGGGCCTGTCGGTCGGCATCGGCGTCTCGTGGATCTGCGTGATCTCGGCCGAGATGATCTCCGGCGAGTACGGGGTCGGCTACCGCACCTGGCAGGACTACACGGTGGTCGATTACCCGGGCGTCTTCGTCGGCATGGTCACCATCGGCGCGCTGGGCTGGCTGACCTCCACGGCCGTGGAACGCGCGGGCCGCCGCCTGACGTCCTGGCTCCCCCGCGCCGCCGTGTCCTCGTCCCCCGCCACCCCGCCTCGGCCCCGCCCCTCTGTTCAGCCCGCGCGGCGTTCGAGCGCACCGGCCCCGCAGGGCACGACCACCGGAGGGACGCAGAAGTGACCACCCTGACCACCCGGAAACCCGACGCCGCCCAAAGGCCCGGCGCCACCCTCGCCCTGCGCGGGGTACGGCTCGGCCACCGCGGGCACGTGGTGCTCGACGGGGTCGACCTGACGGTCGAGGCCGGGGAAGTGCTGGCCGTCGTGGGCCCGTCCGGATGCGGGAAGTCGACGCTGCTGCGCACCCTGGCCGGCCTGCTGCCGCCGCTGGGCGGCACGGTCGAGCAGGACGGGCGGCCGCTGACCGGCCCGGCCGCCGACCGCGCCCTGGTCTTCCAGGACGACGCCCTGCTCCCCTGGCGCACGGTCCGCGCCAACGTCGAACTCCCCCTCGCCATCCGGCGCTCCCGCCGGCTGCCGCGCGCCGAGCGGCGGCGGGTCGCCGAGGAGTGGCTGGAGCGCGTCGGGCTCGGCGGCCACGCCCACCGGCTCCCGCACCAGCTCTCCGGCGGGCAGCGCCAGCGCGTGCAGCTGGCCCGCGCCCTCGCCGCGCGCCCGCGCGCCGTCCTGATGGACGAGCCCTTCGGGGCGCTCGACGCCCAGACCCGGGCCGAGATGCAGGACCTCCTCGTGGACGTCCTCGCCGGCACCGGCGCGAGCGTCGTCTTCGTCACCCACGACGTGGACGAGGCCCTGTTCGTCGGGGACCGCGTCGCCCTGCTCGGCACCGGCGAGGTGGTCTCCGTACCGCATCCCCGCGACCGCGAGCGCGCGCCGGCCCGTGCCGCCCTGCGGCAGCAGATCATCGACTCTCTCTGAAAGGCAGCACCGTGGACATCCCCGCGATCGGCGACGCCGAGGAACTCTCCTGCGACGTCCTCGTCATCGGCGGCGGCACCGCCGGCACGATGGCGGCGCTGACCGCCGCCGAGCACGGGGCCCGCGTCCTGCTGCTGGAGAAGGCCCACGTACGCCACTCCGGCGCGCTCGCCATGGGCATGGACGGCGTCAACAACGCCGTCGTCCCGGGCCGCGCCGAGCCCGACGACTACGTCGCCGAGATCACCCGCGCCAACGACGGCGTCGTCGACCAGTCCACGGTCCGCCAGACCGCCACCCGCGGGTTCGCGATGGTGCAGCGGCTGGAGTCGTACGGGGTGAAGTTCGAGAAGGACGAGCACGGCGAGTACGCGGTGCGCCAGGTCCACCGCTCGGGCTCGTACGTGCTGCCCATGCCCGAGGGCAAGGACGTCAAGAAGGTCCTCTACCGGCAGCTGCGGCGCCGCGAGATGCGGGAGCGGATCCGGATCGAGAACCGGGTGATGCCGGTGCGCGTCCTCACCTCGCCCGAGGACGGCCGGACGGTCGGCGCGGCCGCCTTCAACACCCGCACGGGCGCCTTCGTGACGGTGCGCGCGGGGGCGGTGATCCTGGCGACCGGCCCGTGCGGGCGCCTCGGACTGCCCGCCTCCGGGTACCTGTACGGGACGTACGAGAACCCGACCAACGCCGGGGACGGGTACGCGATGGCGTACCACGCGGGCGCGGCCCTCACCGGGATCGAGTGCTTCCAGATCAACCCGCTGATCAAGGACTACAACGGGCCGGCGTGCGCCTACGTGGCGAACCCCTTCGGCGGCTACCAGGTCAACCGGCACGGCGAGCGCTTCGTGGACTCCGACTACTGGTCGGGGCAGATGATGGCGGAGTTCGCGGCCGAACTCGCCTCGGACCGCGGCCCGGTGTACCTGAAGCTCAGCCACCTTCCCGAGGAGTCGGTGGCCTCGCTGGAGTCGATCCTGCACACCACCGAGCGCCCGACGCGCGGCACCTTCCACGCGGGCCGCGGCCACGACTACCGCACGCACGACATCGAGATGCACATCTCGGAGATCGGGCTGTGCGGGGGCCACTCGGCCTCGGGCGTCCGCGTCGACGACCACGCCCGCACCACGGTTCCGCGGCTGTACGCGGCCGGGGACCTGGCGTCGGTACCGCACAACTACATGATCGGGGCGTTCGTCTTCGGCGATCTGGCGGGCGCGGACGCGGCCCGGTACGCGGCGTACGAGGGCGAGTTGCCGGCCGGCCAGGTGGCGGCGGCCCACGAGCTGATCTACCGGCCGCTGCGCCATCCGGACGGGCCGCCGCAGCCGCAGGTGGAGTACAAGCTGCGGCGGTTCGTGAACGACTACGTCGCCCCGCCGAAGACGGGCGCGAAGCTCTCCCTCGCCGTGGCGGCCTTCGACCGGATGACCGGCGAGATCGCGGAGATGGGCGCGACCACGGCGCACGAGCTGATGCGGTGCGCGGAGGTGTCCTTCATCCGCGACTGCGCGGAGATGGCGGCCCGCTCCTCGCTGGCCCGTACGGAGTCCCGCTGGGGCCTCTACCACGAGCGGCTCGACCACCCGGAGCGCGACGACACCGGCTGGCTGCACCACCTCGACCTGCGCAAGTCGGCCTCGGGCGCGATGGAGTTCACGGCCCGGCCGGTGGAGCCGTACCTGGTGCCGGTGGACGGGTTCGCCCCGGCCGGCGGCCCCTCGCGGCACCTGGGCGAGGTCGCCCTGGTGCCGGTGGCCACGGCGGGGCGGGCGGAAGCACCACCGGCGCCCGGGGCCGGGCGGCCGTCGGACGCCGGGCCCGCGGGCGGGGAGGCCGGGCTCGTGGGGGCCCTGACTACGGAGGGGGCCGCCGGACCGGAGGACCCGCCCGCCGAGCCGGCCGGGAGCGCCTCGCCCCGGATCCTGGAACTGCTCGCCCTGGCGGAGGAGTCACCCGGCCTGGACCTCCTGGGCCCCTATCTCGACGACCCCGATCCCGCGGTCCGGGCGGCGGCCGTCGCCGCGCTCGGCGAGACCGTCCCCGCGGGGGCCGGGCCCGCCCTGGCCGCACGGCTCGCGGACACGGCCCCCGCCGTCCGGGCGGCCGCGGCGGCCGCGCTGCGCGAGCTGGTGGAGGTGCTGCCGGGCGGGCCGGAGCTGGCGGCCGGGCTGCGCACCGCGCTGGCCGTGCCCGACGCGGCGGTGCGCTCGGCCGCGCTCGAAGCCCTGCGGGCCCTGCGGTTGGGCGACGCCGGGCTGTACGCGGCCTCGCTGGCCGATGCCGACCCGGAGGTCCGCATCCACGCGGTGCGGGCCCTGGTCTCGGTGGACGCGGTCCCGGCGCTGGCCGCGGCCGCGGCGGATCCGGCCCGCGAGGTCCGGGTGGCGGTGGCCAAGGGGCTGGCCTCGGTGCACGCCCCGGCCCCGGCCCCGCTGGACCCGCTGCTGGGCGACCCGGATCCGCTGGTGCGGGGCGCCGCCCTGGCGGCGCTGGCCTCGGCCGGCTGCCCCGCAGGGTACGCCGGGAGGGCGGTGGCGGCCCTGGCGGACGCCGCCTGGCAGGTCCGGGCCGGGGCGGCCGCCGCGCTGTCGGCCGCCGCGCCCGGGGCGGCCGTACCGGCCCTGGCGGGGGCGCTGGCCGACGACAACGCCGATGTGCGCAAGGCCGCGGTCCTCGCCCTGCTGGCCCACCGGGACACCGCGGCGGCCCGGGCGGCGCTCGCCACGGCGGTCACGGACCCGGACGCGGACGTCCGCGCGTACGCCGGCCGCGCCTGAGGGCACGGTGGCCCCGTTCGGAGGCGCGCCGCGTGCGGCGGACCGGACGGGCCGGGATGGTGGACGGACGAACCGAAGCGGGAACCCGTACCCCGTACCCCCACCGCCAGGAGCCGCCGCCATGTCCGTACGCAGTCTGAAGACCGCCCTCACCTGTGCGGCCGCCCTGTCGCTCGGCCTGGCCGCCGTGGCTCCGGCGCACGGGGTCGAGGGGCCCGCCCCCGACCCGCGCGATGCCAAGGCCATGAAGGACATGGCGGTGGCCATCGCAGTGACGGCCAAGTACGTGGACGAGCGGGAGGCCCTCAAGGACGGGTACGTCCCGAAGGGCGAGTCCTGCATGACCAACCCGTTCGGGGTGGGCTCGATGGGCTACCACTACGTCAAGCAGGCCAACTGGGGCTCGATGGACCCGGCCAGGCCGACCGCGCTCCTCTACAGCACCGAGAAGGACCACAACGGCCGCCGCAAGCTGCAGACCGTGGAGTGGATGTACACCGACCGGGACCAGGACCTGAAGACCGCCGACGACCGTCCGAGCATGTTCGGGCTGCCCTTCGACGGCCCGATGCCGGGCCACTGGGCGGGCATGCCCAAGCACTACGACCTGCACATGTGGGCGTACAAGAAGAACCCGGCCGGCCGCTTCCACAACTGGAACCCGGCCCTCAAGTGCCCCGCGCATATGACTCACCCGTAGGGCGGCTTTTCGCGAGAACTCCGGCGATACGCTGAACGCACTCGCGAGACTCTGCCCCATGGGAGCACTGATGAGCGTCGAACCCGCAGCGCCGCCGCCTGAGCCGGAGCCGGGACCCCGCTGGCCCATCCCGCCTGCGGGTGGCTGGACAGCGGACGACCTGGACACGCTACCGAATCTGCCTCCGCACACGGAGCTGATCGACGGGAGCCTGGTCTTCGTGAGTCCGCAGAGCATCTTCCACGAGCGAGCGATCGACTTGTTCAAGTGGCAGTTGCGGTCGGCGGCCCCGGCCGACTTCGAGATCTTTCGCGAGTTCACGATCGACATCGACAAACGGAATCGGCCCGAGCCGGACGTGGTGGTCGTACGCACCGACGTCGTAGACGATCTGGAACAGACCCGGTTCCCTGCCGAGGCAGTGGTGCTGGCCATCGAGGTGGTCTCCCCCGACTCGGTCGGACGTGACCGCGAAACCAAGCCGTTGAAGTACGCCAGGGCCGGGATCGTCCACTTCTGGCGGGTCGAGAACAAGGACGGACGTGCTGTGGTCTACGTCTACGAGTTGGATCCCGCCACGGGCGCCTACGTCGCGACGGGGATCTTCCACGACCGGCTGAAGGTCTCTGTACCGTTCACCATCGATGTCGACCTCACGGCGATCACACCCCGGCACCGTCCGGAGAAGTAGCCCGTGCAACGGCGAAGGGCCCGGCTCCCCGAAGGGGGCCGGGCCCTGTCCGTACGGCGAACCGGTCAGCGGACGAACGTGCTCGCCTGCCCGGCCAGGTCCAGGAAGTACTGCGGAGCCACGCCCAGGACCACGGTGACCGCGACGCCCACCGCGATGGTGGTCATCGTCAGTGGCGAGGGGACCGCCACCGTCGGGCCGTCGGCCTTCGGCTCGCTGAAGAACATCAGGACGATCACCCGGATGTAGAAGAACGCGGCGATCGCGGACGAGAGGACACCGACCACGACCAGCGCGCCCGCGCCGCCCTCCGCCGCCGCCCGGAACACGGCGAACTTGCCCGTGAAGCCCGACGTCAGCGGGATGCCGGCGAAGGCCAGCAGGAACACCGCGAAGACGGCCGCCGTCAGCGGCGAACGCCGGCCCAGCCCCGCCCACTTGGACAGGTGCGTCGCCTCGCCGCCCGCGTCGCGCACCAGTGTGACCACCGCGAAGGCGCCGATCGTCACGAAGGAGTACGCGCCCAGGTAGAAGAGGACGGACTGGACGCCCTGCGCCGAGGTAGCGATCACACCGGCCAGGATGAAGCCCGCGTGCGCGATCGAGGAGTAGGCGAGGAGCCGCTTGACGTCGGTCTGGGTCACGGCGATGACCGCGCCCGCCAGCATCGTGACGATGGCGATCGCCCACATCACCGGCCGCCAGTCCCACCGCAGGCCCGGCAGCACCACGTACAGCAGCCGCAGCAGGGCGCCGAACGCGGCGACCTTCGTGGCGGCGGCCATGAAGCCGGTGACCGGGGTCGGGGCGCCCTGGTAGACGTCCGGGGTCCACATGTGGAACGGGACCGCGCCGACCTTGAAGAGCAGGCCCATGAGGATCAGCGCGCCGCCGATCAGCAGCAGCGCGTCATTGCCCATGGTGGAGGCCAGCGCCGGGTCGATCTTCGTGACCGTGCCGTCGACCACGTCGGCGATCACCGCGTACGAGACCGAGCCCGCGTACCCGTAGAGCAGCGCGATGCCGAAGAGGAGGAAGGCGGAGGAGAAGGCGCCCAGCAGGAAGTACTTCACCGCGGCCTCCTGCGACATCAGCCGCTGGCGGCGGGCGACGGCACAGAGCAGGTACAGCGGGAGGGAGAAGACCTCCAGCGCGACGAACAGCGTCAGCAGGTCGGTGGCCGCCGGGAAGATCAGCATCCCGGCGATCGCGAACAGGGCCAGCGGGAAGACCTCGGTGGTGGTGAAGCCCGCCTTGACGGCGGCCTTCTCGCTGTCGCTGCCCGGTACGGACGCCGCCTGGGCGGCGAAGGAGTCCACCCGGTTGCCGTGCGCGGCCGGGTCGAGGCGCCGCTCGGCGAAGGTGAAGATCGCGACGACCGAGGCCAGCAGGATGGTGCCCTGCAGGAACAGCGCCGGACCGTCGACGGCGACGGCGCCCATCGCGGCGATGTGGGCCTTCGTCGACCCGTACCCGCCGGCCGCGAGGCCGACGACCGCTGCGAAGGCCGAGGCCAGCGCCGCCACGGCGAGGAACACCTGCACGTAGTAACGGGACTTGCGGGGCACGAAGGCCTCCACGAGGATCCCGAGGACCGCCGCGCCCACCACGATCAGCGTGGGTGCGAGCTGTGCGTACTCGATGGTCGGTGCCGGGATCCGGTCGACCGGTGCCTCGGCCGCCAGTGTCCACAGGCTGTGGGCGGAAGTCACTGTGCTCACTTCGCCGCCTCCCCGTTCTTGGCCTCGACAGCCACCTCGGGCTTCGGGTCCGTCTGCTTCACGTCCGACATGGTGTGCTCCACCGCCGGGTTGACGATGTCGGTGAGCACCTTCGGGTAGACGCCCAGCCCGATCAGCAGCGCGATCAGCGGGGCGACCACCAGCAGCTCCCGCAGGCGCAGGTCCGGCATCGTGCGGACCTCCTCCTTCACGGGGCCGGTCATCGTGCGCTGGTAGAGCACCAGCGTGTAGAGCGCGGCGAGCACGATGCCGACGGTGGCGATGATGCCGACGACCGGGTACCGGGCGAACGTGCCGACCAGGACCAGGAACTCGCTGACGAAGGGCGCGAGGCCCGGCAGCGAGAGGGTGGCGAGGCCGCCGATCAGGAAGGTGCCGGCGAGGACCGGGGCCACCTTCTGGACGCCTCCGTAGTCGGCGATGAGCCGCGAGCCGCGCCGCGAGATCAGGAAGCCGGCCACCAGCATCAGCGCCGCCGTCGACAGGCCGTGGTTGACCATGTAGAGGGTGGCGCCGGACTGGCCTTGGGAGGTCATCGCGAAGATGCCCAGGATGATGAAGCCGAAGTGCGAGATCGAGGCGTAGGCGACCAGCCGCTTGATGTCCCGCTGACCGACCGCGACCAGCGCCCCGTAGACGATGCTGATCAGGGCCAGGACCAGGATCACCGGCGTGGCCCACTTGCTGGCGTCCGGGAAGAGCCCGAGACAGAAGCGGAGCATCGCGAAGGTGCCGACCTTGTCGACGACCGCGGTGATCAGGACGGCCACCGGGGCGGTGGACTCGCCCATCGCGTTCGGCAGCCAGGTGTGCAGCGGCCACAGCGGGGCCTTCACCGCGAAGGCGAAGAAGAAGCCGAGGAAGAGCAGCCGCTCGGTGTTGGTCGCCATGTCGAGCGTGCCCGCGGCGCGGGCGGCGGTGATCTCCTGGAGCGAGAAGTTCCCGGCGACCACGTACAGCCCGATGACGGCGGCCAGCATGATCAGGCCGCCGACCAGGTTGTAGAGGAGGAACTTGACCGCCGCGTACGAGCGCTGCGCGGCCGCGTTCTCGTCGGTACCGGAATGCGCCCGGTCCCCGAAGCCGCCGATGAGGAAGTACATCGGGATGAGCATGGCTTCGAAGAAGATGTAGAAGAGGAAGACGTCGGTGGCCTCGAAGGAGATGATCACCATCGCCTCGACCAGCAGGATCAGGGCGAAGAAGCCCTGGGTCGGCCGCCACCGGGAGCTCTTGGTCTCCAGGGGGTCGGCGTCGTGCCAGCCGGCCGCGATCACGAAGGGGATCAGGAGCGCGGTGAGCCCGATGAGGACCACCCCGATCCCGTCGACGCCCAGTTCGTAGCGGACGCCGAAGTCGGCGATCCAGGGGCGGGATTCGGTGAGCTGGTAGCGGTCGCCACCGGGGTCGAAGCGGACCGCGACGAGCACGGCCAGGGCCAGTGTCGCCAGCGAGAAGAACAGCGCGAGCCACTTGGCGGCAGTCCTGCGGGCGGCCGGGACGGCCGCCGTCAGGATCGCGCCGGCCGCGGGGACCGCGGCCGTCACCGTCAGAAGCGGGAAACTCATTTCACACCGCCCTCATCAGCAGGGTCGCGGCGATCAGGACCACCGTGCCCCCGAACATCGAGACCGCGTAGCTGCGGGCGTAGCCGTTCTGCAGCTTGCGGAGCCGGCCCGAGAGCCCGCCGACCGAGGCGGCCGTCCCGTTGACCACACCGTCGACCAGGCTGTGGTCGACGTACACGAGCGAGCGGGTCAGGTGCTCCCCGCCGCGCACCAGCACGACGTGGTTGAAGTCGTCCTGGTACAGGTCCCGGCGGGCCGCCCGGGTGAGGAGCGAGCCGCGCGGGGCGACGACCGGGACGGGCCGCCGGCCGTACATCGCCCAGGCGATGCCGACGCCGACGACCAGGACCACCATGGTCGAGGCGGTCACCGTCATGGCGCTGACCGGCGGGTTGCCGTGCTCGTAACCGGTGACGGGCTCCAGCCACTTGAGGAAGCGCTCGCCGATCTCGAAGAAGGCGCCGGCGAAGACCGAGCCGAAGGCCAGGATGACCATCGGGATGGTCATCGACTTCGGGGACTCGTGCGGGTGCGGCAGCTCGCCGGGGTGCACCTCGACGCCGGGCTCCACGCCCGGCGTCCTGTCCGGATCCGGCGCCGGCTGCCAGCGCTTCTCGCCGAAGAAGGTGAGGAGCATGACGCGGGTCATGTAGAACGCCGTGATGCCGGCGCCCAGCAGGGTCACGCCGCCGAGGATCCACCCCTCGGTGCCGCCCTTCGCGAAGGCGGCCTCGATGATCATGTCCTTGGAGAAGAAGCCGGACAGGCCCGGGAAGCCGATGATGGCCAGGTACCCGAGTCCGAAGGTGACGAAGGTGACCGGCATGTACTTCCGCAGGGCGCCGTACTTGCGCATGTCCACCTCGTCGTTCATCCCGTGCATCACGGAACCCGCGCCGAGGAAGAGGCCTGCCTTGAAGAAGCCGTGCGTCACGAGGTGCATGATGGCGAAGACGTAGCCGATCGGGCCGAGGCCGGCGGCGAGGATCATGTAGCCGATCTGCGACATCGTCGAGCCCGCCAGGGCCTTCTTGATGTCGTCCTTCGCGCAACCGACGATCGCACCGAAGAGCAGCGTGACCGCGCCCACGACGGTGACCACCAGCTGCGCGTCCGGCGCCCCGTTGAAGACGGCGCCCGAGCGGACGATCAGGTACACGCCCGCGGTCACCATGGTGGCGGCGTGGATCAGGGCCGAGACCGGGGTCGGGCCCTCCATCGCGTCACCGAGCCAGGACTGCAGCGGGACCTGCGCGGACTTGCCGCAGGCGGCCAGCAGCAGCATCAGGCCGATCGCGGTCAGGGTGCCCTCGGAGGTCTCGCCCACCGACGCGAGCACCGGCCCGAAGGTGAAGGTGCCGAAGGTGGTGAACATCAGCATGATCGCGATCGACAGGCCCATGTCGCCGACGCGGTTGACGAGGAAGGCCTTCTTCGCGGCGGTGGCCGCGCTGGGCTTGTGCTGCCAGAAGCCGATCAGGAGGTACGAGGCGAGGCCCACGCCCTCCCAGCCGAAGTACAGCAGCAGGTAGTTGTCGGCGAGGACCAGCAGCAGCATGGCCGCGACGAACAGGTTGAGGTAGCCGAAGAAGCGGCGGCGGCGCTCGTCGTGCTCCATGTACCCGATCGAGTACACGTGGATGAGCGTGCCCACCCCGGAGATCAGCAGGACGAACGTCATCGACAGCTGGTCCAGCTGGAAGGCCATGTCCGCCTGGAAGCCCTCGACGGGGACCCAGGTGTACAGGCGCTGGTGCAGGGTCCGGTCGTCGCCGCTGCGCGACAGCATGTCGGCGAAGAGGGCGGCGCCGATCCCGAAGGAGACGGCCGCGAGCAGGGTGCCGATCCAGTGACCGACCTTGTCGAGGCGCCGGCCGCCGCACAGCAGCACCACCGCTCCGAGCAGGGGCGCCGCGATCAGCAGCGCAATCAGGTTCTCCACAGCGACCCCTTACAGCTTCATCAGGCTGGCGTCGTCGACCGAGGCCGAGTGGCGGGTACGGAACAGCGACACGATGATCGCCAGGCCGACCACGACCTCCGCGGCGGCGACGACCATCGTGAAGAACGCGATGATCTGGCCGTCGAGGTTGCCGTGCATCCGCGAGAAGGCGACGAAGGCGAGGTTGCAGGCGTTGAGCATCAGCTCGACGCACATGAACAGCACGATCGCGTTCCTGCGGATCAGCACGCCGGTCGCGCCGATGGTGAACAGCAGGGCCGCCAGGTACAGGTAGTTGACCGGATTCACTTGGATGCCTCCTCGCGGCCGAGGCGCTCCGCCGACGCCTGCTCCAGCGCCTTCAGGTCGTTCAGCGCCTCGCTCGACACGTCACGGATCTGGCCGCGGGCGCGCAGCGTCTTGCTGACCGTCAGCTCGGACGGGGTGCCGTCCGGCAGCAGACCGGCCACGTCCACCGCGTTGTGCCGGGCGTAGACGCCGGGCGCGGGCAGCGGCGGGAGCTGCACGCCCTCGCGGACGCGCTTCTCGGCCAGCTCGCGCTGGGTGGCGGCCCGTTCGGTGCGCTCGCGGTGGGTGAGCACCATCGCGCCGACGGCCGCGGTGATCAGCAGCGCGCCGGTGATCTCGAAGGCGAAGACGTACTTGGTGAAGATCAGCTGTGCCAGGCCCTCGACGTGTCCGGCGGAGTTGATCCGGCCGAGTCCGTTGAAGTGGGTGAGCTTGGCGTTGCCGATGCCGGCGATCAGCAGGATGCCGAAGCCCAGCCCGCACAGGGCGGCCAGCCAGCGCTGCCCCTTGATGGTCTCCTTCAGGGAGTCGGCGGCGGTGACGCCGACGAGCATGACCACGAAGAGGAAGAGCATCATGATCGCGCCGGTGTAGACGATGACCTGGACGACGCCCAGGAAGTACGCCCCGTTGGCGAGGTAGAAGACCGCCAGGATGATCATCGTCCCGGCCAGGCTGAGGGCGCTGTGCACGGCCTTCTTCATCAGGATCGTGGCCAGGGCGCCGATGACGGCGACCGTGCCGAGGACCCAGAACTGCACGGCCTCGCCGGTGGAGGTGAGGCTTGCCGCGGTGGTGCTCACGCCTGCGCCTCCTCGGCCTTGGACGCCTGGACCGGCTCGTCCACGGGCTTCTCGCCCTTGGTGACCGCGACCTGGCGGACCGTGCCGGGGGCGGCCCCCGTCACCTGCCCGCGGTAGTAGTCGGTGTCCTCCGTGCCGGGGTACATCGCGTGCGGAGCCTCGACCATGCCCTCGGTGAGGCCGGCGAGCAGCTGCTCCTTGGTGTAGATGAGCGACTCACGGCTGACGTCGGCCAGTTCGAACTCGTTCGTCATGGTCAGGGCCCGGGTCGGGCACGCCTCGACGCACAGCCCGCACAGGATGCAGCGGGCGTAGTTGATCTGGTAGACGGCGCCGTACCGCTCGCCCGGGGAGTAGCGCTCCTCCTCGGTGTTGTCCGCGCCCTCCACGTAGATCGCGTCGGCGGGACAGGCCCAGGCGCACAGCTCACACCCGATGCACTTCTCCAGACCGTCGGGGTGCCGGTTGAGCTGATGCCGTCCGTGGAAGCGCGGGGCGGTCGTCTTCTGCTGCTCCGGGTACTGCTCGGTGAGGCGCTTCTTGAACATGGCCTTGAAGGTCACGCCGAAGCCCGCCACCGGGTTCTGCCACTTGTCGTCGTCGGACATCTCTCAAGCCTCCTCTCGGTCACTCTCAGTATTCGTCCCGCCACTGACAATCAGCTCCCGCTCGCTGCGAGGCCGCCTGCGGGGTACGGGTGCCAGGTGCTGGCCGGGCTTGGGCGGTACGGGGAATCCGCCCGCCAGCGGGTCGAAGGGCGCGGCGTCGTCGACGGCCTTGGCGGCCTGCGCCTTCTCGCGCTTGTCACGGAAGAGGTCCGCGACGAAGGAGAGCAGCAGGATCGCCACGACTCCGCCGCCGACGTAGAGGACGATCTCGCTGAAGTCGTACGCCTCGTTGCGCAGCGCGCGGACGGTCGCGACCAGCATCAGCCAGACCACGGAGACCGGGATCAGCACCTTCCAGCCGAGCTTCATCAGCTGGTCGTAGCGCACGCGCGGCAGCGTGCCGCGCAGCCAGATGAAGAAGAACAGCAGCAGCTGCACCTTGAGGACGAACCAGAGCATCGGCCACCAGCCGTGGTTCGCGCCCTCCCAGAAGGTGCTGATCGGGTACGGGGCCCGCCAGCCGCCCAGGAAGAGGGTGACCGAGACCGCCGAGACGGTGACCATGTTGACGTACTCGGCCAGCATGAACAGCGCGAACTTGATCGACGAGTACTCGGTGTTGAAGCCGCCGACGAGGTCGCCCTCGGACTCCGGCATGTCGAAGGGGGCGCGGTTCGTCTCGCCGACCATCGTGACGACGTAGATGATGAAGGACACCGGCAGCAGGACGATGAACCAGCGGTCCTCCTGCGCCTCGACGATCGCGGAGGTCGACATCGATCCGGAGTAGAGGAAGACCGAGGCGAAGGCCGCGCCCATGGCGATCTCGTAGGAGATCATCTGCGCGCAGGAGCGCAGTCCGCCGAGGAGCGGGTACGTGGAGCCGGAGGACCAGCCCGCCAGCACGATGCCGTAGATGCCGACCGAGGCCACCGCGAGGATGTAGAGCATCGCGATGGGCAGGTCGGTCAGCTGCATGCTGGTGCGCTGGCCGAAGATGGAGACCTGGTCGTCCGCGGGCCCGAAGGGGATCACCGCGATGGCCATGAAGGCCGGGATCGCCGCGATGATCGGGGCCAGGACGTAGACCACCTTGTCGGCCCGCTTGACGATGAGGTCTTCCTTGAGCATCAGCTTCACGCCGTCGGCGAGCGACTGGAGCATGCCCCAGGGGCCGTGCCGGTTGGGGCCGATGCGCAGCTGCATCCAGGCGACGACCTTGCGCTCCCACACGATGGAGAAGAGCACGGTCACCATCAGGAAGGCGAAGCAGAACACCGCCTTGAGGACGACGAGCCACCAGACGTCCCGGCCGAACAGGGACAGGTCCTCCGCGGCCAGTTGTACGAAGTCACCGTGTACCGCGTTCACGCGTCCACCTCCGCAGTGGTGTCGCCGGCGCCGGCCGGGGTCGCCGGGCCGATGCGTACGAGGCTGCCCGGGCGGGCGCCGGCGTCGGCGAGGACGCCGGAGCCGGTGGAGTTCAGCGGGAGCCAGACCACGCGGTCGGGCATCTCGGTGATCCGCAGCGGGAGTTCCACGGAGCCGGCCGGCCCGGTCACCGCGAGGACGTCGCCGTCCTTGACGCCCGTCTCGGCGGCCGTGGCGGCCGACAGCCGGGCGCTCGCCTCGTGCCGGGTGCCGGCCAGGGCCTCGTCGCCCTCCTGGAGCCGGCCCAGGTCGAGGAGGAGCCGATGGCCCGCGAGGACCGCCTCGCCGATGCCCGGGCGGGGCAGCGGCGCGGTGTCGGCGGACTGTTCGGCGGCGCGCTCGCCGGCCCACGGGCCGAGCGCGTCGAGCTCCCGGCGTACGGCGTGCACGTCGGGCAGCGCGATCGGCCGGTCGGCGGCGTCGGCCAGCATGTGGAGCACGCGGGCGTCGGCCGGGGCGAGCCGGCGGGTCATCTGGTCAGGCTTGAGCGCCGCCTCGAAGGGGCGGACCCTGCCCTCCCAGTTGATGAACGCGCCGGCCTTCTCGGCCACTGCGGCGACCGGGAGGACCACGTCCGCGTGGGCGGTGACCTCGCCGGGCCGCAGCTCCAGGGAGACCACGAAGGCCTCCTGGAGGGCGATCCGCGCGCGGACCGGATCCGGCAGGTCGCTCACCTCGACGCCCGCGACCAGCAGGGCCGAGAGCTCGCGGGAGGCCGCGGCCTCGACGATCTGGCCGGTGTCGCGGCCGTAGCGGTGCGGGAGCTCGTCCAGGCCCCAGGCGGTGGCGACCTCGTCGCGGGCCCGCGGGTCGGTGGCCGGGCGGCCGCCCGGCAGCAGGGACGGCAGCGCGCCCGCCTCGACGGCGGCCCGCTCACCGGCCCGGCGCGGGATCCACACCAGCTTCGCGCCGGTCGCGGCGGCCGCCCGTACGGCGGCGGACAGCGCGCCGGGAACCCCGGCGAGCCGCTCCCCGACCACGATGACGGCGCCGGGCGCGCGCAGCGCGTCGGCGGCCGCGGGCCCGCCGGCCTCCAGGCCGGTCCGGGAGGCCAGTGCGTCCAGCCACTCCGGCTCGGTGCCGGGGGCGGCGGCCAGCAGCGTGCCGCCCGTCTTCTCCAGGCCGCGGGTGGCGAACGGGGCGAGGGCGAAGGTCCGCTGCTTGTGCTTGCGGTGGGCCTTGCGCAGCCGCAGGAAGACGCCGGGGGCCTCCTCCTCCGCCTCGATGCCGACGAGGAGGACGGCCGGGGCCGCCTCCAGCGAGGCGTTGGTGACGCCCCTGCCGTCGAGGTCCTTGCCGGTGCCGGCGACGGTGGCGGCCAGGAACTCGGCCTCCTCCGCACTGTGCACGCGGGCCCGGAAGTCGATGTCGTTGGTGTCGAGCACGACCCGGGCGAACTTGGCGTACGCGTAGGCGTCCTCGACGGTCAGCCGGCCGCCGGTGAGCACCCCGGCCCGGCCGCGCGCGGCGGCGAGCCCGTTGGCCGCGGCCTCCAGGGCCTCGGGCCAGCTCGCCGGCTCCAGCACCCCGGCGGAGTTGCGCACCAGCGGGGTTTCCAAGCGGTCGCGCTGCTGGGCGTATCGGAAGGCGAACCGCCCCTTGTCGCAGACCCACTCCTCGTTGACCTCGGGGTCCTCCGCGGCGAGGCGGCGCAGCACCTTGCCGCGGCGGTGGTCGGTACGGGTCGCGCAGCCGCCCGCGCAGTGCTCGCACACGCTCGGGGAGGAGACGAGGTCGAACGGGCGGGAGCGGAACCGGTACGCGGTCGAGGTGAGGGCGCCGACCGGGCAGATCTGGATGGTGTTGCCGGAGAAGTACGACTCGAAGGGGTCGCCTTCGCCGGTGCCGACCTGCTGGAGCGCGCCGCGTTCCAGCAGCTCGATCATCGGGTCGCCGGCGATCTCGTTGGAGAAGCGGGTGCAGCGGGCGCACAGCACGCAGCGCTCGCGGTCCAGCAGCACCTGCGTGGAGATCGGGACCGGCTTCTCGTAGGTGCGCTTCCTGCCCTCGAACCGCGATTCGGCGTTGCCGTGCGACATCGCCTGGTTCTGCAGCGGGCACTCGCCGCCCTTGTCGCAGACCGGGCAGTCCAGCGGGTGGTTGATGAGCAGCAGCTCCATCACCCCGCGCTGGGCCTTGTCGGCGACCTCGGAGGTCAGCTGGGTCTTGACGACCATGCCGTCGGTGCAGGTGATGGTGCAGGAGGCCATCGGCTTGCGCTGGCCCTCGACCTCGACGATGCACTGGCGGCAGGCGCCGGCGGGGGAGAGGAGGGGGTGGTCGCAGAACCGGGGGATCTCGATGCCGAGCTGTTCGGCGGCCCGGATGACGAGGGTGCCCTTGGGCACGGACAGCTCGGCACCGTCGATGGTCAGCGACACCAGGTCCGCGGGCGGAACGGCCGCGTCTCCTCCGGAGGCGGCCGTAGTGGTGACGGTCATGCGTTCACCTCCGTGTCGGCCCAGAGGGTCGACTTCCTGGGGTCGAAGGGGCAGCCCTTGCCCGTGATGTGCTGCTCGTACTCCTCGCGGAAGTACTTGAGCGAGGAGAAGATCGGGCTGGCCGCGCCGTCGCCGAGCGCGCAGAAGGACTTGCCGTTGATGTTGTCGGCGATGTCGTTCAGCTTGTCGAGGTCGGACATGACGCCCCTGCCGGCCTCGATGTCGCGCAGCAGCTGGACCAGCCAGTACGTGCCCTCACGGCACGGCGTGCACTTGCCGCAGGACTCGTGGGCGTAGAACTCCGTCCACCGGGTCACGGCCCGCACCACGCAGGTGGTCTCGTCGAAGCACTGGAGCGCCTTGGTGCCGAGCATGGAGCCGGCCGCGCCGACGCCCTCGTAGTCGAGCGGGACGTCGAGGTGCTCGTCGGTGAACATCGGGGTGGAGGAGCCGCCCGGGGTCCAGAACTTCAGCCGGTGCCCGGGCCGCATGCCGCCGCTCATGTCGAGGAGCTGGCGCAGGGTGATGCCGAGCGGGGCCTCGTACTGGCCGGGGCCGGCGACGTGCCCGGAGAGCGAGTACAGCGTGAAACCGGGGGACTTCTCGGTCCCCATCGACTTGAACCAGTCCTTGCCCTTGTTCAGGATCGCGGGAACCGAGGCAATGGACTCGACGTTGTTCACGACAGTGGGGCACGCGTAGAGCCCCTCGACGGCAGGGAAGGGGGGACGCAGCCGGGGCTGACCGCGCCGGCCTTCGAGGGAGTCGAGCAGCGCCGTCTCCTCGCCGCAGATGTACGCGCCCGCGCCCGCGTGCACCGTGATGTCGAGGTCGAGCCCGCTCCCCAGGCCGCTCTTCTCCCTATCTGCAGCCTTCCCGAGGTAACCGGCCTCGTACGCCTCGCGCACCGCCTCGTGCAGGCGCCGCAGGACCGGCACCACCTCGCCGCGCAGGTAGATGAAGGCGTGCTGCGAGCGGATCGCGTAGCACGCGATGATCATTCCCTCGATGAGGGAGTGCGGGTTGGCGAAGAGGAGGGGGATGTCCTTGCAGGTCCCCGGCTCCGACTCGTCCGCGTTCACGACGAGGTAGTGCGGCTTCCCGTCGCCCTGCGGGATGAACTGCCACTTCATCCCGGTGGGGAAGCCGGCGCCGCCGCGTCCGCGCAGGCCCGAGTCCTTGACGTAGGCGATGAGGTCGTCCGGGGTCATCGCGAGCGCCTTGCGCAGGCCTTCGTAGCCCTCGTGGCGACGGTAGGTCTCCAGCGTCCACGACTGCGGCTCGTCCCAGAAGGCCGACAGTACGGGCGCGAGGAGCTTTTCCGGGCTCGTGCCGCCGCCGGCCTCCGGCCGGGAGGTGCTGCCCCCATTGCTCAGTTCGGAGGACACGGTCATCCCTCCCCTCCCTCGGTGGTGGTGTCGCCACGGGTCTCGCCGTGCGCCCCGGACCTCGGGTGCACGATCGAGGCGTGGGGGGACTCGCCGCGGGCGATGCGCAGCCCGATCAGGGAGGCGGGACCGGCGCCGCCGGTCGCCTCGACCGCGCCCTCGCGCTCGTCGGGGAACCCGGCCAGGATCCGGGCGGTCTCCTTGTACGTGCACAGCGGCGCGCCCCGGGTCGGCGAGACCTCGCGGCCAGCCAGCAGGTCGTCCACCAGCGCCCTGGCGGACTCGGGGGTCTGGTTGTCGAAGAACTCCCAGTTGACCATCACCACGGGGGCGAAGTCGCAGGCCGCGTTGCACTCGATGTGTTCGAGGGTGACCTTGCCGTCGGGGGTGGTCTCGTTGTTGCCGACCCCGAGGTGCTCCTTGAGTTCCTCGAAGATGGCGTCGCCGCCCATCACCGCACACAGCGTGTTCGTGCACACGCCGACCTGGTAGTCGCCGGAAGGCTTGCGCCGGTACATCGTGTAGAAGGTCGCGACGGCCGTGACCTCGGCGGTGGTCAGGCCCAGCACCTCGGCGCAGAAGCGGACTCCGGTGCGCGAGACGTGGCCCTCCTGCGCCTGGCACAGGTGCAGCAGCGGCAGCAGGGCCGAGCGGCTGTCGGGGTAGCGGGCGATGATCTCCTTCGCGTCCGCTTCGAGGCGCTCGCGTACCTCCGCCGGAAAGTCGGGGGCCGGCAGCTGGGGCATGCCCAGCGAGACCCCCTGGTTCTGAGGACTGACGGTCATCGGTCGACGCCTCCCATCACGGGGTCGATGGAGGCGACGGCGACGATGACGTCGGCGACCTGGCCGCCCTCGCACATCGCGGCCATGGCCTGCAGGTTGGTGAAGGACGGGTCGCGGAAGTGGACCCGGTAGGGGCGGGTGCCGCCGTCGGAGACGACGTGCACGCCGAGCTCGCCCTTGGGTGATTCGACGGCCGTGTACGCCTGTCCGGCCGGTACCCGGAAGCCCTCGGTCACCAGCTTGAAGTGGTGAATGAGGGCCTCCATGGAGGTGCCCATGATGTTCCTGATGTGGTCGAGCGAGTTGCCGAGGCCGTCCGGGCCCATCGCCAGCTGCGCCGGCCAGGCGATCTTCTTGTCGGCGACCATCACCGGGCCCGGCTCCAGGCGCTCCAGGCACTGCTCGACGATCCGCAGCGACTGGCGCATCTCCTCCAGGCGGATCAGGAAGCGTCCGTAGGAGTCGCAGCTCTCGGTGGTCGGCACGTCGAACTCGTAGTTCTCGTACCCGCAGTACGGCTCGGACTTGCGCAGGTCGTGCGGCAGGCCGGCGGAGCGCAGGATCGGGCCGGTGGCGCCGAGCGCCATGCAGCCGGTGAGGTCGAGGTAGCCGACGTCCTGCATGCGGGCCTTGAAGATGGGGTTGCCGGTGGCGAGCTTGTCGTACTCCGGCAGGTTCTTCTTCATCGTCTTGACGAACTCGCGCAGCTGGTCGACGGCGCCCGGGGGCAGGTCCTGCGCGAGGCCGCCGGGGCGGATGAACGCGTGGTTCATGCGCAGTCCGGTGATCAGCTCGAAGATGTCGAGGATCAGCTCGCGGTCGCGGAAGCCGTAGATCATGATCGTGGTCGCGCCCAGCTCCATGCCGCCGGTGGCGATGCACACCAGGTGGGAGGAGAGCCGGTTGAGCTCCATCAGCAGGACGCGGATGACGGTGGCGCGGTCCGGGATCTGGTCGGTGATGCCGAGCAGCTTCTCGACGCCGAGGCAGTACGCCGTCTCGTTGAAGAACGGCGTCAGGTAGTCCATGCGCGTCACGAAGGTGGTGCCCTGCGTCCAGTTCCGGTATTCGAGGTTCTTCTCGATGCCGGTGTGCAGGTAGCCGATGCCGCAGCGGGCCTCGGTGACCGTCTCGCCGTCGATCTCCAGGATCAGGCGGAGCACCCCGTGGGTGGACGGGTGCTGGGGGCCCATGTTGACGACGATCCGCTCGTCGTCGGCCCTGGCCGCGGACTGGACGATCTCGTCCCAGTCGCCGCCGGTGACGGTGTAGACGGTGCCCTCGGTCGTCTCGCGCGCGGATGCGTGGTCGGCGGAGGCGTGATTCGAAGTGGACATCAGCTGTACGACCTCCGCTGGTCGGGAGCCGGGATCTGGGCGCCCTTGTACTCGATGGGGATGCCGCCGAGCGGGTAGTCCTTGCGCTGCGGGAAGCCCTGCCAGTCGTCCGGCATCATGATCCGGGTGAGGGCCGGGTGTCCGTCGAAGACCAGGCCGAAGAAGTCGTACGTCTCGCGCTCGTGCCAGTCGTTGGTCGGGTAGACCGGGACGAGCGACGGGACGTGCGGGTCGCTGTCCGGGACGGACACCTCCAGCCGCACGATCCGGCCGTGGGTGAGCGAGCGCAGGTGGTAGACGGCGTGCAGCTCGCGGCCCTTGTCCTCGGGGAAGTGCACCCCTGAGACGCCGGTGCAGAGCTCGAAGCGCAGGGCCGGGTCGTCGCGCAGGGTGCGCGCGACCCGGACGAGGTGCTCGCGGGCGATGTGGAAGGTGAGCTCGCCCCGGTCGACCACCGTCTTCTCGATGGCGTTCTCGGGGAGCAGGTCCTGCTCCTCCAGGGCGCCTTCGAGCTCGTCGGCCACCTCGTCGAAGTAGGAGCCGTACGGGCGGCTGGTCGCGCCGGGCAGGGCCACGGTGCGCACCAGGCCGCCGTAGCCGCTGGTGTCGCCGCCGTTCCTGGCGCCGAACATGCCCTTGCGGACGCCGATGACCTCGGGTCCCTGGTCGCGCGGCGCGGGGACGTTGCTGCCGTTGCCGCCGTTGTTGTCGCCGTTGTCGCCCGTGGTGCCGTTCTCCGGCTCTTGGGTCTCGCTCACCGGAGCAGCCCCTTCATCTCGATGGTGGGGAGGGCCTTGAGGGCCGCCTCCTCCGCCTCACGTGCCGCCTCTTCCCGGTTCACGCCGAGCTTTCCGCCCTGGATCTTCTGGTGGAGCTTGAGGATCGCGTCCATCAGCATCTCGGGGCGCGGCGGGCAGCCGGGCAGGTAGATGTCCACCGGGACGATGTGGTCGACGCCCTGGACGATCGCGTAGTTGTTGAACATGCCGCCCGAAGAGGCGCAGACCCCCATGGAGATGACCCATTTCGGAGCGGGCATCTGGTCGTACACCTGCCGCAGCACCGGCGCCATCTTCTGGCTGACCCGGCCGGCCACGATCATCAGGTCGGCCTGGCGCGGGGAGCCGCGGAAGACCTCCATGCCGAAGCGGGCCAGGTCGTACCGGCCCGCTCCGGTGGTCATCATCTCGATGGCGCAGCAGGCCAGGCCGAAGGTCGCCGGGAAGACGGACGACTTGCGCACCCAGCCCGCGGCCTGTTCGACGGTGGTCAGCAGGAAGCCGCTCGGCAGCTTCTCTTCCAGTCCCATGGAAAATTCAGCCCCTCAGTCCCATTCCAGGCCGCCGCGGCGCCACACGTAGGCGTAGGCGACGAAGACGGTGAGCACGAAGAGCAGCATCTCGACGAGCCCGAAGATCCCCAGGGAGTCGAAGGTGACGGCCCAGGGGTAGAGGAAGACAACCTCGATGTCGAAGACGATGAAGAGCATCGCCGTCAGGTAGTACTTGATGGGGAAGCGGCCGCCGCCGGCCGGCATCGGTGTCGGCTCGATGCCGCACTCGTAAGCTTCGAGCTTCGCCCGGTTGTACCGTTTTGGGCCGATCAGCGTGGCCATGACCACGGAGAAGATCGCAAACCCTGCGCCGAGGGCGCCGAGCACGAGGATGGGTGCGTACGCATTCACGCTCCTCGCTCCTTCCAGTCGTCCTTGACCGTTGGACCGCCGCCGGCACCGCGTGCGCCGCCTCGCGAAGATCACGCTTCAATCGAGCGCTTGCATGTGAGGCAGTTCACAAGCCGGACTCGTGCGCATCTTATGCCCGCTCGTCTGTGATCTGCGACACGGGTTACAACACCGAGTTTGTGATCTCCACCACCCGACGAACGATCATGAAGCCCACCGAGTGGTGATCTTCATACGTGAAGCATCCACACGATCACCAAAGGTGACATCCGACCCCGTTACCGCAGGTAGAGGGCGCGCAGCACTATCAAACGATGGCCGGTGCAGGCAAATTGGCACCACGCACGCGGCGGTGATAAGGGGATCGACGTCGCCCGGTCGGGGGGCGGGCGCGTACGGAGGTGGACGCGGGGCAGAGGAGGGGAGCGGAGGGCGCCCGAGCGCGTGCATCCGTTCACGAACCTCCCGGGCTCTTCACAGGAAGGTCACGGCCGGGGCACAGCGTCCGCATCGCGTGACACTCCTGTGACCTGCGCCACTATGAATCCGTGCTTCCGAAAGAGGGCTTGGCCATCTGTGCGGAGGGATGGTAGGTCGTGGATCATTTCGGACTTATTTCAGAAACCCCATGATCACAGCCTTGTGAAGGCCTGTCCGTTTCGCCCGTTACGGCGTCAATAAGGAGCCGGACGCGCCCGGTTAGCGCCGTTCGCGGGCAACTGTGGCGCAACCCACGTTTCTTGAAGGGACCCCGGGCGCCCTGATAGCGGTTGTCCTCATGTCCCACACCGCTCACATACCCAGCCACCGGAAGCCCCGTCGTAGCGCCTCGAAGCTCGCGGTCCGCGCCGGAGTTGCCGGTGGCGTCCTCAGCACCCTGGCCATGGCCGGCACCGCGAGCGCGTCCCCGTCCGAGCCCGTGGCCGAGACGACGCTCGAAATGCCGGTCCTCAACCTGGACCTGGCCGCCGAGGTCTCCTCCGCCGTCACCACGGCAGCCGAGAACACCCGTCTCGCCGCCCTCGAGGGCGAACTGACCGCCCAGGAGGAGAGCGCCCGCACCGGCGCCGCCGCCGAGGCGAAGCAGGCCAAGGAAGAGGCCCAGCAGAAGGCCGACGAGGAGAAGAAGGAGAAGGAGGAGGCGGACCGCAAGGCCGCGGCCGAGCGCGCCACCCGCTCCTCCGCCCGCGCTTCCCTCAACAGCACCTCGGCCTCCGGCTCCGGCAGCTCCCAGGGCACCGGTACCGTCACCGCCCCGGCCACCGGCTCCGCCGCCGCGATCGTCAACTTCGCCCGTGCGCAGGTCGGCAAGGCGTACGTCATGGGCGGCACCGGTCCGTCCTCGTTCGACTGCTCCGGGCTCGTCCAGGCCGCCTACCGCCAGGCCGGCATCTCCCTGCCGCGCATGTCCCAGGCGCAGTCCTCGGCCGGCACCTCGGTGTCCCTGAACGCCCTTCAGCCGGGCGACATCCTGTACTGGGGCTCCAAGGGCAGCGCGTACCACGTCGCCATCTACGTCGGCGGCGGCAAGTTCGTCGGCGCGCAGAACCCCAGCACGGGCATCGTCGAGCGCAACCTGAGCTACGACAAGCCGACGGGCGCCGTCCGCGTCCTCTGATCCTCCGGATCGTCACCAAGGCACGAAAGGGCCGGTACTCCCCCGCTCGGGGGTGGAGTACCGGCCCTTCGGCCCGCCTCAGACGAGGCTCGCCGCCAGCTTGAAGCGTGCGTCGCGCTGCTTCTTGTAGAGCGCCAGCGTCTCGGCGTGCTCCTCGACGAGCCGCTCCTGGTAGGCCTTCTCGACCGCGGCCCAGATCCCGACGAGGTTCACCTCGCGCTTGCACGCGACGTCGGCCTTGGCGGCCGTGACGGCCTTCCTGCCGCCCTTGTCGTCCTGCAGGCCCAGCTTCTCGATGACCTCATACGGGGTGGCGACCCCGCCGTATCCCGATTTGTCCATGCATGCCGCCCAGTTCTTCAGCATGCCGACGACCCGGGAGTCCTGCCGGGACCGCTCGTGCGCCTCCGAGGCCAGCCCGAAGGTGAAGAGCAGGTCCACGCTGTCCCTCGTCGGCGCGTACAGCTTCCGGTAGCCCTCCCGCGCGCATCCGCCGGCCGGTACCTTCTGCCCGCCCGCCATCAGGCCGCTGTCCAGCTGTGCGGCCTCCTCCTCGGTGTTCGCGTCGGGGATCCTGCCGCCCTGGGCTCCCGGCTGCTCGCCGTTCATCACGACGTAGGCGCTGTCGCTCAGCTGCGGCGCCGGGGGCTTGGCCGGCACCCCCTCCCCCGCGGACTTGTCGTACCCGTGGGCCGCCGCGTACGCCGGATCGGCCAGGCCGAAGAGATACCGGTGCCGGTCCTCGGGCGCCCCGCCGCCGGACGGGGCGGCCGCCTTCACCCCCTCGTACGTGAACCCGTACCGGGCCATGCACCGGGAGACCAGCATCTGCTGGACCTGGCCCATGCGGATCCGCTCGGCTTCGGTGTCCGTGTACGCGTCCATCGGGAAGGACAGCGCGGCCGTCGCCGGATTGGACTCGACGGGGCCGAGCTCCGGTTCGCCGCCCTGCGCACCGCCGGCGCCGGAGCATCCGGCCAGCGCCGTGGCCAGCAGGACGGCCGGGGCGACGAGACGCAGGCGCCGGGCGGTGCGCATAGCAGGGAACTCCTTCGTCCGGATCAGGGGTGGAGGGTGTAGGTGGCCGAGCTGATCTTGTTCTTGAAGGTGGCCGAGGCGTTGCCGGAATAGTTCGACGGGATCTCACCGACATTGCCGTCGATGTTCGCGTCGGTGGCGACCTTCCAGGCGTAGACGTCGCGGTTCTTGTACGACTCGGTGTTGTCGTTCACGAGCGCCCCGGCACCCGTGCACCCGCTCTTGAAGTAGTTGTCGTTGAAGTTCAGGTCCTCGCCGTACAGGTCAAAGACACAACCGGACTGATTCTGGTAGTAGAAAAGACCGAACTCGTCGACTTCCAGATTTCCGTCCTTGCCCATGGCCGCGGCCGGTCCGGCCGTGCCCAGGAGAATCGCGCACACCGATACGGCGGCGACGCCGCCCGTGGTCAGCACGCGGAATGCCTTGTTCATGATCTGCTCCTCTGCAGGTGAAATGGCGACGTCGAGCCGGAACATGATCACGACTCTCCGTCGGCCGGGATTCAACAGGTCACGGCGCCCGAAAACCAAGTCCTTCTCACCTGATGGACAGTCATGTCTGGTTACTGACCAGGAACTTGTGCGCGCACTTTCTGCTCTCTACTATCCCCCGGCGCGCACTCCTCGCACTTCTCGCACGGGCGCGCCGATCCCACTTCTACCGCCGCAAGGGAACTCCCGTCGTGCACGCACGCTATTTCGCTCCACTGCTCCTCATATGCATTTCGCTGACGGGATGCGGCGGCGGGGACGACGAACCCGGGGCGAGCGACAGTCCGCCGCCCACCGCCGCGGAAATCGCCTACTACGACTGCCTGAAGAACCACGGCGTGGCCATCGTCCACACCGATTACGGCGCGCCCCGCGAGGACAAGTCGAAGCCCTGGAACGAGGAGGCGCACAAGGCCTGCGAGTCGCTGCTGCCGGCCCCGGCGAAGCCCCGGCCGGCCGAGCCGGAGCAGCTCGCCGCCGCGCAGAAGGAGGCCGCGTGCCTGCGGGCCGAGGGCGTGTCCTGGTACCCGGACCCCGACCCGGTCACCGGTGAGACCGACCAGACCAAGGGCACTCCCGAGCAGTGGTCCGCGCTCAAGCGCGACCACGTGGAGGCGTTGAAGAAGTGCCGGCCGCAGAGATGAGCGAGCTCGATCACGTCGTGGAGCACACCGAGGTCCCGGAGGACGACCGCAGCGGGCTCGCGCGGGGGCGGCGCGTGGTGCTCGGGGTCGTCGGCGGGGCCACGCTGATGGCCATCGGGGGGCTGCTGGCCACCACGCTCGTGAAGTCCCCCGCGCAGGTGGCCGCGGAGACCGGCCCGCCCGCGCAGGGAGCCCTGACGGCGGAGGTCGAACGGCGGGTCCTCGCGCAGACCCTGGTGATGCGCGGCTCCGTCGTCGCCGACCAGAGCGTCGAGGTGTCCCCGCAGGGGATCCGCTCCGGCGACGGCGCGGGGTCGGGGGCGGCCATGGTGACCAAGCTGCCGCCGAAGGCCGGGGACCCGGTCACGGCGGGCCAGCTGATCGCCGAGGTCTCCGGGCGGCCGGTGTTCACCCTGCACGGCACGCAGCCGATGTACCGGGACCTCAAGCCGGGGGCCACCGGGGACGACGTCGCGCAGGTCCAGCAGGCGCTGCGCGAGCTCGGGCACGGCACCGGCGCCGACCCGAAGGGCGTCTTCGGGGCCGGTACGAAGGCCGCGCTCGCCGCCCGCTACCGGGCCATCGGGTACGAGCCGCTGCCCGCGGTCGCCGACGGCGGCGCGGCGCTCAAGTCGGCGCGGGAGGCCGTCCGGGCGGCGACGTGGGCCGTCGAGGACGCGAGTGGCTCCGCCGGTTCCGCGGGTCAGGGCAGCGGACCCACCGCCGGGCCGGGCCCCTCGGGCACCCCCGCGCCCGCCGGAGCCGGAGCCGGATCCGGCTCCGGCTCCGGCTCCGGCTCCGGCAAGGGCGGCACGACGGCGGGCGCGGGAGCGGGCGGCGGCGCGGGCTCCGGCTCCGGGCGGGAGCTGGTGCGGGCCCGGCAGGCCCTCACGGAGGCGCAGGCGGCGCTCGCGGCCGCCGAGGGCGCCGACGGGCCGATGCTGCCCGCCGCCGAGACCGTGTTCCTGGGCTCCTTCCCGGCCCGCGTCAGCTCCGTCGGCGCCCGCGTCGGCTCCCCCGTCTCGGGCCCGGTGCTCACGCTCTCCGCCGGGGAACTCGTCGTCGAGGCCTACCTCAGGGACGACAAGAAGCAGCTGCTGCGCGCCGGGATGGCGGTGGTGGTCTCCTCGGAGGTCTCCGGCACCGACGTCCGCGGGAAGGTGGCGCTGGTCGCCGCCGAGCGGTCCGCCGCGCAGCCCGCCGGCCGGCCGCAGCAGCAGGACCAGGGCCAGAGCGCCAAGGGCGGCGGGGATTCCGCCGGCGGGGGCAGCGGCGGCGGAGCCGATCTCGGCTACCGGATGGTGGTCCGCGCGGACCAGCCGCTGCCCGCCGGCTTCGCCGGTCAGGACGTCCGGCTGACCATCGAGTCCGCCGCCACCGACGGCGAGGCGCTCGTGGTCCCGGTCACCGCCGTGTCGGCCGGCGCGGACGGGCGTACGGTCGTCACCGCCGTGTCCGCCGAGGGCAGCCAGCGGCGCATCGAGGTACGCACCGGCACCAGCGGCGACGGCTTCGTGGCCGTCACCCCGGCCCAGGCGGGCTCCCTCGTGGCCGGCACCCGCGTGGTGATCGGGGTCGCGCCCCGCGGGACCCGCGAGAACCGCGGGACGGCCGAGTGAGGCTCCTGCCGCGGCGCTCCCGGGCCGGCTCCCCCGATGCCGGGCCGCCCGAGGCCGACACCGAGGCGTCCGAAGCCGGGGCGCGCGAAGCCGAGGCGTCGGAAGCCGGGGCGCGCGAAGCCGAGGCGTCGGAAGCCGGGGCGCGCGAAGCCGAAGCGTCCGAAACCGAGGCGGGCGAAGCCGAAGCGTCCGAAACCGAGGCGGGCGCGGCCGAAGCGTCGGAAGCCGGGGCGCGCGGGGCCGCCCCCGTGATCGAGTTCCGCGGGGTCGGCCTCACCTACCCCGGGCCGCCGCCCGTCGAGGCCCTCCACCCCTGCGACCTGGTCGTGCGGCGCGGCGAGTTCATCACCGTCGTGGGCCCCTCCGGCTCCGGGAAGTCCACCTTCCTCAACGTCGCCGGACTGCTCGACTCCCCCACCAGCGGCCGGTACCTCCTCGACGGGATCGACACCGCGGCCCTTCCCGACCGGGAGCGCACCGCCCTGCGCGGCCGCCGCATCGGCTTCGTCTTCCAGTCCTTCCACCTGCTGCCCCACCGGTCCGCCCTGGAGAACGTCACCCTCGCCATGCTCTACACCGGAATTCCGCGCGCCCAGCGCCTCGTACGGGCCCGCGAGGCCCTGGACCAAGTCGGTCTCGGGCACCGGGCCGGCGCCGTGCCCGGGCGGCTGTCGGGCGGCGAACGCCAGCGCGTGGCCATCGCCCGCGCCCTCGTCGGACGGCCCTCGCTGCTGCTGTGCGACGAGCCGACCGGCAACCTCGACTCGGCCAACGCCGCCTCCGTCCTCGGGCTGCTGGACGACCTCCACCGCTCCGGGATGACCGTCCTCGTCATCACGCACGACCTCGAAGTGGCCCGGCGCGGCCGCCGGACCGTCACCATCCGCGACGGGCGGCTGCACCTGTGAGCACCGTCGCACCGACCCGGCTGTCCCTGCGCGACGCCCTGTCCGAGGCGGTCGCCGGCATGCTGCGCCGCCCCGGCCGGGCCGCGCTCACCGCCCTCGGCACGGTCCTCGGCGTCGGCAGCTTCGTGGCTGTACTCGGCCTCACCGCCACCATCTCCTCGCAGATCGACGGCCGGTTCAACGTCCTGACCGCCACCGAGGTGAGCATCGAGGACGTCGCCGGGCAGCAGGACGAGTTCGCCGGGCCCGGCCTCCCCGCCGATGCCGAACGGCGGCTGCGCGCGGTCGCCGGCGTCGAGCACGCGGGGGAGATGTGGACGGTACGGCTGGACTCGCGGACCTCCGTCGGCCCGCTGCCGTCCGGCGCCGGCGAGGCCACCACCGGCGCGGCCGTCGTCGCGGCGTCCCCCGGGGCCGTCGCCGCCCTCGTCCCGACCCTCCAGCAGGGGCGGCTCTACGACGACTTCGCGGAGCGCGGCCACGAGCGCGTCGTCGTCATCGGCAGCGGTCTCGCCGCCCGTCTCGGGATCACCACCCTGGCCACCCGGCCCGCCCTCTACATCGGCCACGAGCCCTTCACCGTCGGCGGCATCGTCGCCGACCTGGAACGCCGGCCCGAGCACCTGATGTCGGTCCTCGTCCCGCGCAGTACCGCGGAGCAGCTGTGGGGCCCGCCGTCGCCCGGTTCCGCGAGCATGCTGATCTCCACCGAGCTCGGGGCCGCCCGGCAGGTCGCCGACCTGGCCCCGCTCGCGCTGCGGCCCGACCACCCCGAGTACCTCAAGGCCGTCCCGCCGCCGGATCCGCGCACCCTGTGCTCGGGCGTCACCTCCGACCTGAGCGCGCTCTTCCTGCTGCTCGCCGGGATCTGCCTGGTCATCGGGGCCGTCGGGATCGCCAACACCACGCTCGTCGCCGTGCTGGAGCGGACCGGCGAGATCGGGCTGCGGCGGGCGCTGGGCGCCCGCGGCCGGCACGTCTCGGCGCAGTTCCTCACCGAGTCCGCGGCCCTCGGGGCCCTTGGCGGGCTGGTCGGCACCTCGCTGGGCGAACTGACCGTCGTCGCCGTCTCGCTCGCCCGGGACTGGACCCCGGTGATCCATCCGGTCACCGTCGCCGCGGCCCCGCTCGTCGGCCTGGTCACCGGGCTGCTGGCCGGCCTCTATCCCGCCTGGCGGGCGGCCCGTGTCGAACCGGCCGAGGCCCTGCGAAGATAGCGGCGGCGCCCTGACCGTCAGAGCGGCCCGCCCCCGGAGGTGGTGGTCCCGTGAACCCGAAGCCGTACGAGTCCCACGGCACCGGCGACCCCACCGCAGACCCCACCGCCGTCCCGGCCGCGCTCGGGCTCGGCCTGCTCGCCGTGGGGGGCTGGCTGCTGACGACCGCCCGCCCCTGGCAGAAGCCGGGGCACCCGCTCACGCTGGGGCTCGGCTGGACCGCCTCGGCCGCGCTGCTGGTGTGCGGGCTGGTGCTGCTGGCGAGGTGCGTCCGTACGGTGCACGGCCGCCCGGACACCGACCCCGACGCGGCCGTCGCCGAAGCCACGACCACGGAGGACTGAACGAGCGGCGCCCGCACGGGCGCCGCCGTCCACCGCCCGGTTCAGGCCTTCGGGGCCACCTTCGAGAGGCCGTTGATGATGCGGTCCATCGCGTCGCCGCCCGTGGGATCGGTCAGGTTGGCCAGCATCTTCAGCGTGAAGCGCATCAGGACCGGGTGGGTCAGGCCGCGCTGCGCGGCGATCTTCATCACCTTCGGGTTGCCGATCAGCTTCACGAAGGCGCGGCCCAGCGTGTAGTAGCCGCCGTAGGTCTCCTTGAGCACCTTCGGGTAGTTGTGCAGCGCCAGCTCGCGCTGGGCCGGCGTGGCCCGGGCGTGCGCCTGCACGATGACGTCCGCCGCGATCTGGCCGGACTCCATGGCGTACGCGATGCCCTCGCCGTTGAACGGGTTGACGAGCCCGCCCGCGTCCCCGACCAGCAGCAGGCCCTTGGTGTAGTGCGGCTGCCGGTTGAAGGCCATCGGCAGGGCAGCCCCGCGGATCGGCTGCGTCATGTTCTCGGGGGTGTAGCCCCAGTCCTCGGGCATGGACGCGCACCAGGCCTTGAGGACCTCGCGCCAGTCCAGCTCCTTGAAGGCGGAGGAGGAGTTGAGGATGCCGAGGCCGACGTTGGAGGTGCCGTCGCCCATGCCGAAGATCCAGCCGTAGCCGGGCAGCAGCCGGTCCTGCGCGCCGCGCCGGTCCCACAGCTCCAGCCAGGACTCCAGGTAGTCGTCGTCGTGCCGGGGCGAGGTGAAGTACGTGCGGACGGCGACGCCCATCGGGCGGTCCTCGCGCCGGTGCAGGCCCATCGCGAGGGACAGCCGGGAGGAGTTGCCGTCGGCCGCGACGACGAGCGGGGCGCGGAAGGTGACCGGGGTCTTCTCGTCGCCCAGCTTCGCCTGCACGCCGGTGATGTGGCCGGTGCGCGGGTCGCGTACGGGCTCGCCGACGTTGCAGCGCTCGTACAGCCGGGCGCCGGCCTTCTGCGCCTGGCGGGCCAGGGTCTCGTCGAAGTCGTCGCGCTTGCGGACGAGTCCGTAGTCCGGATAGGAGGCGAGTTCCGGCCAGTCCAGCTGCAGCCGCTGGCCGCCGCCGATGATGCGCAGACCCTTGTTCCGCAGCCAGCCGGCCTCTTCGGAGATGTCGATGCCCATCGCCACCAGCTGCTTGGTGGCGCGCGGGGTGAGGCCGTCACCACAGACCTTCTCGCGCGGGAACGCCGTCTTCTCCAGCAGCAGGACGTCCAATCCGGCCTTGGCGAGGTAGTAGGCGGTGGTCGAGCCGGCGGGCCCGGCCCCGACGACGATCACGTCCGCGGAGTGTTCGGAGAGGAGCTCGGTCACTGCGGGGTCTCCCGAAGGCTCGATAAAGGGTGCCCAACGGCACCGGACATGTGCAGTCTATGCAGCGAGAGAGATCGCGATCCGAAGGGTGCCTCCGATGACCACCTCCCCGACCCGGCCGCTTCCCGCCGTACAGCTCCGCGTGCCCACGGACGAGGACGCGCACGCCTGGCACGCGGTCTTCGCCGACCGCGACGTCATGGAGTTCCTCGGTGGTCCCGCGGAACTGTCCGCGTACGAGGAGCTGTCCGCGCGCCAGCGCATGCACGACGCCCAGCTGGGCTACTGCCTGTGGACCCTGCTGGACGGGGAGGGCGCGGTGATCGGCTTCACCGGCGCGCAGCCGTGGCCCGCGGAGAAGTCGTGGGGGCCGGTCGGCGAGATCGAGATCGGCTGGCGGCTGGGGCGCTCCGCGTGGGGGCGGGGCTACGCGTATGCCGCTGCGCTGGCCACGCTGGAACGGGTCCGGGCGGCCGGTGTTCCGCACGTGGTGGCGATGATCGACGCCCGTAACGCGCGGTCCGTGGCCGTGGCGGAACGGCTCGGGATGGAGCTGACCGAGGAGTTCACCACTCCGGCGGGCAACCCGGCCCGGCGCTACGAGCTGGCGCTCGGCCGGGGCTGACCGGGGCCGCTGCGCCGCGAGTGACCGGGCTCCGCCCGGCCCTGGGGCTCCGCCCCAGACCCCGCTCCTCAAACGCCGGAGGGGCTGGATGGTGCGGCCTCAGCCAAATCCAGCCCCTCCTGCGTTTGAGGAGCGGGGTTCGGGGCGGAGCCCCGTTCAGAAGACCGAGAGGCCCGTCAGGGTGGTGAAGCGGTCGAGGGCGGCCACACCCGCGACCGAGTTGCCGCGGGCGTCGAGGCCGGGGCTCCAGACGGCCAGGACGCACCGGCCGGGACCACCGCCACGATCCCGCCGCCGACCCCGCTCTTCCCCGGCAGGCCGACGCGGTACGCGAACTCGCCCGCCGCGTCGTACGTCCCACAGGTCAGCATCACCGCGTTGACCTGCTTCGCCTCGCTGCGCGTCAGCAGCCGCGAGCCGTCCGCCCGCAGCCCGTGCCGGGCCAGGAAGCGTCCGGCACGGGCCAGGTCGGCGCAGCTCATCTCGATGGAGCACTGCCAGAAGTAGTGCTCCAGCAGCGCCGGCACCGGGTTGACGATGTTGCCGTACGAGGCCATGAAGTGGGCGACGGCGGCGTTGCGGTCGCCGTGCGACTGCTCGGAGGCGGCGACCTCGGCGTCGAAGCCTATGTCGGGGTTCTGGCTCTCCTGCCGGAGGAACTCCAGCAGTTCGCTGCTCGCGTCACCCGTCAGGGTCTGGAGCACGTCGGTGACCACGAGGGCGCCCGCATTGATGAACGGATTGCGCGGAATGCCGTTTTCGTACTCCAGCTGTACGAGCGAGTTGAACGGGTTGCCCGAGGGCTCCCGGCCGACCCGCTCCCACAGGCTGTCGCCGCCCTCGGCCAGGGCGAGGGCGAGCGCGAAGACCTTGGTGATGGACTGCGCGGAGAAGGGCACCTGCCAGTCGCCCACCCCGAAGACGTTGCCGTCGAGGTCGGCGACCGCCATCCCGAACTGCCGCGGGTCCACGGAGGCGAGCGCCGGGATGTACTCGGCCGGGGTGCCGCTGCCCAGCAGCGGGGCGATGTCCGCCACGATCCGCTCCAGCAGCCCGCCGTAATCGAAAGGCGCGGTGTCCACCCTCAGGCCTTGGTGCCCCGGTGCAGGGCCACGATGCCGCCCGTCAGGTTGCGCCAGGCGACCTTGGACCAGCCGGCCTTCTGCAGCAGCCCGGCGAGCGTCGGCTGGTCGGGCCATTCGCGGATGGACTCGGCGAGGTACACGTACGCGTCGGGGTTGGACGACACGGCGCGGGCCACCGGCGGCAGCGCGCGCATCAGGTACTCCATGTAGAGCGTCCGGAAGGGCGCCCAGGTGGGCTCCGAGAACTCGCAGATGACGACCTGGCCGCCGGGCTTGGTCACCCGGTACAGCTCGCGCAGGGCGGCGTCGGTGTCCTGGACGTTGCGCAGGCCGAAGGAGATCGTCACGGTGTCGAAGACGTCGTCCTTGAACGGCAGCTTCGTCGCGTCGCCGGCGGTCAGCGGCAGCCAGGGGTGCTTCTTCTTGCCCTCCTGGAGCATGCCCAGGGAGAAGTCGCAGGGGACGACGTACGCGCCGGTCGCGGCGAACGGCAGCGAGGAGGTCGCCGTCCCGGCGGCCAGGTCGAGGACCTTCTGCCCGGGGCGCGCGTCGACCGCCTTGGCGACCTCCTTGCGCCACACCCGGTCCTGGCCGAGGGAGAGGACGTCGTTGGTCAGGTCATAGTTCGCCGCGACCCTGTCGAACATGGAGGCGACTTCGTGCGGCTGCTTGTCCAGGGAGGCCCTTGTCACTGGCGTTCGCCCCTCGGTGTGCGATGCGGATCGGCGGGTACGGCCCCATCCTCTCAGGCCGCGCCGCTCCCGACGGCCGGGGCTCCGCCCGTGCCCCGCAGTGGCGGGCCCGTTCCCCACCGCAGAACTGGTCCGAAGGACAGTTGCGCCGCGCCCCCGCGGACGCGTTGACTGCCCAGGGTGCGGCCCGGTGAGGGTCACCCACCGGATCAGAGCCCAGTCGCGGCCGGTCCGGCAGTGGCCGCCGCGAACAGAGGGCTCCACGATGCCGGCAGGCCATTCCACTGGTCGTTCCCGCCGCAACGGCCCGCGCGCCAGGCGCCGGGCCGAGCGGCGCAAGCGGCTGCGGCGCACCATACTCCTCGGCTCGGCCGCGCTCGTCGCGGTCTCGGCGACCGCGTACGCGCTGATCCCCCAGGACGAGGCCACCACGGCCGCCGGGGGCCGGACCGCGGTCCAGCCGGAGCCGACGGACGGGGAGTCCGCCGACGAAGCCGGGAACGCGGTCCCCAACGGCGGCAAGCCGTCCCCCGCACCGTCCCCGTCCTCCGCCGCACCCTCCCAGAAGCCGTCGGCCACGCCGTCGGGCGCCGCCACGCCCGCCCGGCCGGGCGCCTTCACCGCCTCCAGCACCGCCGGCGCGGCGAAGGGCAAGGGTCCCGCGCTGCGCTGGCGGATCGAGGTCGAGGAGGGCAGCGGGGTCGACCCGGAGTCGGCCGCCCGCTCGGTCGAGGCGATCCTCTCGGATCCGCGCGGCTGGACCCGGGACCCGGCGTACGGCTTCCAGCTCGTCGGAGCGGGCCAGCCGGTGGACTTCACCGTAAAGATCGCGACGCCCACCACCACCGACCTGCTGTGCGACGTGGTCACGCCCGAGCTCATCGGCGAGACCAACTGCCGGGCCGGACACACCGTCGTGGTGAACCTCAAGCGCTGGCAGGAGGGTTCACCGCAGTTCAACGGCCCGGTGGAGGAGTACCGGGCGCTGATCGTCAACCACGAGGTCGGGCACGAGATCGGCCGCGAACACGAGACCTGCCCGGCCCCCGGCAAGCCCGCACCTGCGATGATGCAGCAGATCAAGGGCCTGCTCGGCTGCAAGGCCAACGCGTGGCCGTTCGACCCGAATGGAACCTACCTGTCCGGTCCACGCGTCCCATAAGGGGGAGAGTCGCCCGCAGGAGGGCGGTTCGGGGGGAGTGGAATTCGTGCGCGTCGTCAGCTTCAGCGTCCCCTCGTGGTTCCCCTCGTACGAGTCGTACGGCGAACCGGCCGGGCCGCAGACGACGGGCGGGACCCTGCCCGCCGACCCGCACTGCGCCGAAGCACAGCTGACCGAGCAGGAGTCGGCCGTCTTCCTGTGCCTGGCCACCGGCGCCTCCAACCGGGAACTCGCCGTCGAGCTGCAACTGTCCGTCAGCACGGTCAAGTTCCACGTGGTCAACATAAGGGCCAAGCTCGGCGGGATCAGCCGCCTGCAGGCCTGCCTGCTCGCGGCCCTCGCCCGCGAGGACACCCGGCGCGCCGAGGTCGAACGCCTCAGCGGCGACGGTGGAGCAGTCGCCCGCCGATGACCGTGGCCACGCAGGTGGTCGCGCCCCGGGCGAGCAACTCCGCCTCGTCCGCCACCGCGAAGACCGCGAAGCGGGCCACGACGCCCGGCTCCAGGAGCCCGTGGAAGGCCTCCCCGGCCGTGTCCCGGCCGGCGAGGGGATCCAGGGCGGGCGGCCCCTCGTAGGCGGCCGGCGGCAGAATCACCAGCCCCGAGCGGCTCACCGCCGTGCGCACCGACGCGACCGTGAAGCGGCCGCACACGGCGACCACCCCGCGCGCGAGGAGCTTCTGCGTGCCGCGCCGGGCACTGTTGCCCCAGCGCGCCTCGGTCATCTTCAGCGCCTCCAGCGCGGCCTCACCGCTGATCGGGTCGGCGCCGAGCTCGGGGACCTCGTACGGGTCGTCCGGGTAGTACGTGCGCTCCAGCAGCTCGTCCGCCCCGCGCACCCGCAGCCCCGGGGTGAGCACCCCGGGCCAGCGGCGGGTGCGGGCGTGCGGAAAGGCCGCGGCGAGGTCCTCGTACGGTCCCACGCGGGCGATCCGGTCGCCCTCGACGAGGACCGCACCGCCGGGCAGCGCTGCGCAGCCCGGCCCGGATACGAGGAGTTCGGCGGTGTGGAGCGTCAGCATCGTGTCGGACGCGTCAGTTCGTGGAGATGAGCTTCAGTTCGGGGTGCGCCGTGCCGCCTTCGATGGCGGTGGAGGAGATGTGCGAGACGACGCGGTCGTCGACCGGGTCGTTCGCCGGGTCGTCGTGCACCAGGAGGTGCTCGTAGGTCGTCGCGCGCTGCGCCGGGGTGCGGCCCGCCTTGCGGATCAGGTCGATGATCTCCTGGCGGTTGGAGCGGTGCTTGGCACCGGCCGAGGAGACGACGTTCTCCTCCAGCATGATCGAGCCGAGGTCGTCGGCGCCGTAGTGCAGCGAGAGCTGGCCCGCCTCCTTGCCGACGGTCAGCCAGGAGCCCTGGATGTGGGCGATGTTGTCGAGGAAGAGCCGCGCGATGGCGATCATGCGCAGGTACTCGAAGATCGTCGCCTGGGTGCGGCCCTTGAGGTGGTTGTTCTCGGGCTGGTAGGTGTACGGGATGAAGGCGCGGAAGCCGCCCGTACGGTCCTGCGTGTCCCGGATCATCGCGATGTGCTCGATGCGCTCGGCGTTGGTCTCGCCGGTGCCCATCAGCATGGTGGAGGTGGACTCCACGCCCAGCTTGTGGGCGATCTCCATGATCTCCAGCCAGCGCTCGCCGGACTCCTTGAGCGGGGCGATCGCCTTGCGCGGCCGCTCCGGCAGCAGTTCGGCGCCGGCACCCGCGAAGGAGTCGAGGCCGGCCGCGTGGATGCGCTTGATGGCCTCCTCCGCCGAGACGCCCGAGATCCGGGCCATGTGCTCGACCTCGGACGCGCCGAGGGAGTGGATGACCAGCTGCGGGAAGTCCTTCTTGATGGCGGAGAAGTGGTGCTCGTAGTACTCGACGCCGTAGTCCGGGTGGTGCCCGCCCTGGAACATGATCTGCGTGCCGCCGAGCTCCACGGTCTCCGCGCAGCGGCGCAGGATGTCGTCGAGGTCGCGGGACCAGCCCTTCTTGGTGTCCTTGGGGGCCGCGTAGAAGGCACAGAACTTGCACGCCGTGACACACACGTTCGTGTAATTGATGTTCCGCTCGATGATGTACGTCGCGATGTGCTCGGTACCGGCGTAGCGGCGGCGGCGCACCGCGTCGGCCGCCTGGCCGAGCGCGTGCAGCGGCGCGTGGCGGTAGAGGTCGAGCGCCTCTTCCTTGGTGATCCGGCCCCCCGCGGCGGCGCGGTCGAGGACAGACTGGAGAACGGCCTGGTCGGTCACCGGTGAGTCACCTTTCGGCGGTGTGTCTGTGTCAAGGTCCGGACCGATCCAGCCTACGCCAGGGGTTCCCGCGCCCCGTCACGGGCTTCGGGTCAGGTCGCCCTCGGGGTTCCCCGCGGGGCTGTCGCCGGACTTGTAGTGCAGCGTCCCGTTGGCGTTGAGGGTGAAGCGCTCGTCGGCGGAGCCGTTGGAGCAGATCCCGGGAGCCGGGTTGCGGTTGCCCGAACTGTCCAGGACGAGCGAGCGGTCGGTGGCGGAGGACAGCTTCCAGTCACCGCTGCAGTCGGTGCCGAGGACCGCCAGGACCGACTTGTCCCGGGCGACGACCTCGCCGCTCTTTCCGCCCTTGATGGTGATCTCGAACTCGGTGGAGGCCCCGAGCCGGGCGGTGGTGACGGTGCCCTTCCAGGTGCCGATGAGCTCCTTGGGGACATCGGTGCGGGTCCCGGAGGGGGCCGCTGAACTCGCGCTCGGCGCCCCCGAGGGCCGGGTGGCGTCCGGGGCCGCCGGGCTGGAGGTGCGCGGGCCGTCCGAGGCGACGTCCCGCCCCTTGTCCCCCTGGCCGGGCAGCAGGCCCATCCCGTACAGCCCGCCGGACAGCCCCGCGAGCACGGCGGCCGCGGCGAGGACGAGGGTGCAGCTGAAGCGGCGGCCGGCCGCCCTGACGCTGATCTGCCGGCCCCCCGTCCCCTCCGCGGCGGTCCGCTGGCCGGGCAGCGGACCACCGGCGGTGGGACCGGAGGGGCCGTACGGGCCGGCGCCGCCGGCGCCCGAGCCCGCGGTCCCGGTCGGGGCCCCGAACACCCCGGGCGCCGAGCCCTGGCTCCCGTAGGACCGGTACGGGCCGGGCGCGGCGAAGCCGGCGCCCGCCGGGCCCCCGTACGAGGCGGCCGTGAACGGCACCGGCCCCGACGGGGCGTCCGCCGTGGCGCCGCCGCCCCCGTACGACGGGTCGGGCGCCCCGAAGCCGGCCCCCGGCCCGGACCCGCCGCCGGTGGAATCGGCGTCGAGGTCCAGCAGTGCCACGGCGGCCCGGCTGGCCTCCTCGACCAGGGGCGCGGGAAGCCAGCCGGGGGCGCCCAGCGCACCGCCGAGGGCCGCCGCGACCGCCTCCGGGGACGGCCGCTCGGCCGCCGCCTTGGCCAGGCAGGCCGCGATCAGCTCGCGCAGCTCCCCGGCCGGCAGCGCCCCGAGCTCGGGCGGCTCGTGCACCACCTTGTAGAGGAGGGTGGCCGAGTTGTCCCCGGTGAAGGGCGGCCGCCCGGTCGCCGCGAAGGCCAGGACCGCGCCGAGCGAGAACACGTCGGCCGCCCCGGTGACGCCCTTGCCGAGGATCTGCTCGGGCGACATGTAGCCGGGCGAGCCGACGGAGACGCCGGTGGAGGTGAGCGAGGCGGTGCCGTCCGTGGCCCGCGCGATCCCGAAGTCGATCAGCCGCGGGCCGTCGAGGGTGAGCATCACGTTCGACGGCTTCACGTCCCGGTGGACGAGGCCCAGCCCGTGCACGGCCACCAGGGCGCGGGCCAGACCCGCGCCGACGGCCCGTACCGAGGACTCGGGGAGCGGCCCGTGCGCGGCCAGCGCCCGGTCCAGGGAGGGCCCGGCCACGTATCCGGTGGCCACCCACGGCACCGGTGCCTCCGGGTCCGCGTCGAGCACCGGCGCGGTCCACTCGCCGCCCACCCGCCGGGCCGCCTCCACCTCGCGGCGGAACCGGGCCCGGAACTCCTCGTCGGCGGCGAAGTGCGGGTGCACGATCTTGACGGCGACGGTCCGGCCGCCCGCACTGCGCCCCAGGTAGACCCGGCCCATGCCACCCGCACCGAGCCGGCCGAGCAGCCGGTACGTGCCGATGGTCCGCGGCTCACCGGCTTCGAGCGGCTGCATCGCGTCCCCCAATCCCCCGTGATCGCGGGCGCCTTGTGCCACCCGGCCGAGCAGCAGCCTAGGCCGTGCGGGCGCGGGGGAAGGCCCCGTCACCCTTTTGCATTTCCCGTCCGCGATCAGAAATGCAAAAAGGCGTCAATTCCCGGGAAACTTCGCATTCGCCCGCCCGACACAATCGGCTACCGCTCGGTAAACCCGGTCAGCACTCCTGGACCACCGCGCTCAGCAGCTCCACGGCCACATCCGAGGCATACCCCGTCGTGGGTCCGGTACGGCGCGCGAATTCCCGTACGCCGGCCAGCTGATCGGGGCCGAAACGGAAGTCGAGCGTCGTGAAGTACCGCTCCAGCAGGTCCGCGTCGAAGGCCTCCCAGCGGGCCGCCTGCTCGGCGACCTTGGTGACCTCTTCCAGGGAGACGTCCCGGGAGGCGAGGAAGGCCTCGTGGACCTCGCGCACGACGCCGGGCTCACGGGCGAGGTAGTCCTTGCGGGCGGCCCAGACGGCGAAGACGAACGGCAGTCCGGTCCACTCCTTCCACATGTGCCCCAGGTCGTGCACGGTCAGCCCGAGCCGGGGCGCGTCGTGGAGCGAGGCGCGCAGCGCGGCGTCGCCGATCAGTACGGCCGCGTCCGCCTCCTGCATCATCACGCTCAGGTCGGGCGGGCAGGTGTAGTAGTCCGGACGTACCCCGTACTGCTCGGAAAGCAGCAGCTGAGCGAGTCGTACGGACGTACGAGAGGTGGAGCCGAGGGCGACGCGGGCTCCGTCGAGCTGTTCCAGGGGCACCTGCGAGACGATCACGCAGGACATCACGGGGCCGTCGCAGCCGACCGCGATGTCGGGGAAGGCGACGAGCTGGTCGGCGTTGCGGAGGAACTCCACGAGGGTGATCGGACCCATGTCCAGGTCGCCCTGGACGAGGCGTTCACTGAGTTTCTCGGGGGAGTCCTTGGTCAGCTCCAGGTCCAGCAGCGTGCCGGTTCTGGCCAGGCCCCAGTAGAGGGGAAGGCAGTTCAGGAACTGGATGTGGCCGACGCGGGGCCGGCTGCGGTAGACGTCCACATCGCGAGACTAGCCCCCGCATCCGCGTCAGCCTTCGGGCGGGTCTCAAACGTCCGGGTGACGTGATCTTTCCCTCTGGTCTCCGCCGCGGGGTGCGTGCTAGGCTCGACGCAAGTTGCAGTTTGGTTTCCCTTGCAGTACGAGGCCTGCGGAGAATGTGACCCGCAGGCTTTTGTAGTTTTCAGACTTCTTAGCAGGTTCTGGAGCAGGGCGACCCTTTGGCCCATAGGAGGGCTCATGGCTACCGGAACCGTGAAGTGGTTCAACGCTGAAAAGGGCTTCGGCTTCATCGCCCAGGACGGCGGCGGCCCGGATGTCTTCGTCCACTACTCCGCGATCAACGCCTCTGGCTTCCGCTCCCTCGAGGAGAACCAGATGGTGAACTTCGACGTCACGCAGGGTCCGAAGGGCCCGCAGGCGGAGAACGTCACCCCGGCCTAGTCGCCTGGGCCAACCTGTCGCGGGTTGGAAAAGCAGTACCCAAGGAGCCCTGTCACCTCTGCGCGAGCAGAGGTGACAGGGCTCCTGCCTTTTCCCTCCCGGGGTGGGGGCGGGGTACGGCAGTGGCCCCCGGCACCTTGACGGTGCCGGGGGCCACTTGCCGTACGGGCCGGGGCCCGGGCCGGTTTGGCCGGGGGCCCGTCGGCTTCAGGCCGGGGGCTGGGTGGTGCCGGGGGCGGTGATCTTGATGTCCAGGATCAGGGTCACGTTCTCCTTGGTGGTCAGGCGCAGGGAGTACGTGCCCGGGGCCGCGTCCGTGGTGAAGAGCTCCGGCAGGACGATCTTGCCGTCGGCGCCCGTCTTGGGGAGCACGCGGCCGAAGACCTTCTTGCCGTCCGCGTCCTTGAAGTACGGGGCCTTCGCGGTCGCCGGGTCCACCGGGACCCACTTGCCGTCCGCGTCCTTCACGACCAGGTCGGCGACCGTCTCCGTACCGGCGACGGCCTTGCCCGCGGCCGTGGCGAGGACCTCCACGCCCTTGAGGCTCGTACCGGCGACCGCCTCCAGCGGCTTCGAGCCCTCCGGGCGCGACAGCTTGTCGGCGACCGTCACCGTGACGCGGCCCTCGAAGTTCTCCGTGAGCCTGGTGGTGGTGTCGTAGGCGGAGACGCGCAGCTTGAAGGTGCCCGCCTTGGTGCCCGCCTTCAGGCCGGGCGCGGCGGCGATGCCGTCGGAGCCCGTCTTGACCACCAGGGACTTCTCCGCCCCGAAGAGCGTGCCGCCGGTGGTGTCCTCCTCGACCGCGAAGATCACCTCGCGGTCGGTGGCGGGCTTGCCGTCGCTCAGGAGCAGCTTGACCTTCGGGATCACGGTGAAGGCCGCGCCGGCCTCGGCCGTCAGCCCGGGCCCGTCGAGCACCGTCAGGTCCTGCAGGTGCGGGGCCGGCTTCTCCGGGGTCGGCGTCGGCGTGGGCGTCGGGGTGGGGGTCGGCGTCGGGGTCGGCTTGGGCGTCGGCGTCGGCGTCGGCGTGATCGGGGTCCGCGACGGGGTCGGCAGGGTGCCCGGCTGCACGGGCGGGTAGTTGCCGGCCGGCGGGTTCGCGACCTCGGCGGCGCCGCCGTCCTGGTACTGCCGCATGTAGCCGAGCACGGTGTTCACGTACTCGCGGGAGTTGTTGTAGCTGAGGATCGCCGCGTCGAGCTTGGCCTGGTTCGACAGGTCCCGGTCGCCCGCGCACAGGTAGAGCCCGGCGCCCAGCGCGGCGTCGTAGATGTTGTTCGGGTCGCGCTTGGCGTCGCCGTTGCCGTCGGCGCCCCAGGTGGCCCAGGTGGAGGGGATGAACTGGAGCGGGCCGACGGCGCGGTCGTAGACGGCGTCCCCGTCGAACTCGCCCTTGTCGGTGTCCCGGATCTCGGCGAAGCCGTTGCCGTCGAGGCGGGGGCCGCGGATCGGCTTCTCGGTGTAGCCGTCGGCCTTGAGCCCGTAGCCGGACGCGTGGACGGACTCGACCCGTCCGATGCCGGCGAGCAGCTGCCAGGGCAGCTTGCAGCCGGGGAGCGCGGCCGCCACCGAGAGTTCGGCGCGGTGATAGGCGTCGAGGGCGGTCGCGGGTATCCCGCTGGCCCCCTCCTGCGCGCCCGCGCCGGTGGGCGGCGGGTCTGCGACGGTGTCGGGCAGGTCCAGCCGGGCGTCACCGCGGTCGGTGGCCTGCGGGCTGTCCGGAGTCGGCTCGGACTCGCCCGCGTCGGCGGTCGACGGATTGGTCACGACCGCGGCGGTGGTCAGGCTGGCCGCGAGGGCGGCCGTGCACAGGACCTTGCGCGAGGTGTTGACGAGGTGACGGTGAAGCGGCTTCACAGTGCGGCGATCCCCCCAGGAGCCGTCAAGGGTGTACGGCAGGTCTAGCCGTGAATATCCACTGTCTATCAGGTATTCGAACCCGACTCGCCGTCCCGCCGACAGATGTGACGCACCATTCGTCTCGGCTTCACCGGGGTCTCGCGGCCGAACGGTCGGAGATCCCAACTCCCTGACCGGATTGCCCCGATCGGAAGTGATTTCCGATCGGGGCACCGGTGTGCACCGCTACGGCCGGCTGTAGGTGAAGTAGCCGAGCAGGTCGGTGATCACGTGGTTGCTGCCGCCCCAGCTGTTCCAGATGCTGACCTTGCCGTCCCCGACGGGGGTGATGACGTGGTTCGGAACGGTGTCGCCGGGCCGGGTGTTGAGGCTGCTCGCGTCCGTGCGGGCGGTCCCGTACCCGTGGACGGTGAGGAAGCCGGCGTCGCTGGTGTCGGTCGCGGTGACGTTCAGGGCCGCGCCGACGGCGTCGGCCGGCAGACCGGGGACCGTGGTGGTCGCGCCGGGGGCGAGCTTGCCGGTGGTGCGGGTGTCGGCCAGGCGCTTGGGAACGACGGGGGTGAAGAAGGCCCCGCCGCCGCCGTCGAGGTAGTAGCCGACCGCGTCGACGACCAGGTCGGTGGAACCGGCGTTGTTGTAGAGGGTGATGGTGCCGTCCGGGCCGACCGGGACGATGACCTGGTTGGACTTGTCCTTGCCCGGCTCCGGGTTCAGGTTCGAGGTGGCGGGCCGCTTCGTCGGGTCGGCATAGGCGATCACGTGCGTGCCGGCCGTGGCACCGGTGCTGGTCAGGTTCAGCGCGACGGCGGTGGCGTCCGGCGGAATGCTCCGCACGCCCGCGACCTTGACGGTCCGGGTCTGGCCGCCGCCCAGCGCGCCGCCCGCGGTACGGGTGTCGGCGAGCCGGGTCGGGGTGACCGGGGTGAACCGGTGCCCGGTGTTGGGCTGGTAGTAGCCGACGAAGTCGACGACGACGTGCCCCTGGCCGGAGTTGAGCTGGGCGAGGACCTTGCCGTCGGCGCCGATGGGCACGGTGACGGTGTTGGACGAGGTGCCGCCCGCGCGGACGTTCACGTTCGAGGTCGCCGGGCGCGGCTGGCCCGAGGGCCAGACGTTCAGGTGGGTGTCCTGGCTGGCACCGGTCACGGTCACGTTCAGGACGGCCGCGGTGGCCCCGCCCGTGTGGTGGGGGCCCGAGCTGTAGAAGACGACCGGCAGGGCCACCGGGGTGGCGGCGCCGGCCTGCACCGGGGTGCCCGCGGTACGGGTGTCCAGGACGCGGAACGGGTGCAGGGGCACGTAACCGGACGCGGCGTACGCGACCTGCACGGTCCGGCTGACCGCGGAGGTGGCGCCGTTGACGTCCTTGAGGGTGACGGTCACCTTGTAGTCGCCGGGCTGCGCGTAGGCGTGGCGGACGGGCTCCAGCGCGGACACCCGCTCCTTGGCCCCGTCACCGAAGTCCACGTCCACCTGCTGGACCGGCCACGGCGCGGTGGAGGTCCGCGGGTCGACCTCGACCGTCAGCGGGGCGACGTACGCCCGCGGGTCCTCGGCGGTCGGCAGGAACGGCTTGGAGGTGAAGCCGGCCGTCAGCGGGCCGGGCGCCGTCACCTTGGCCTTGTACCCGGCGACGACCTTCAGCTGGGCGTCGTTGTACACGGTGACCATCGCCGTGCACTCGCACGGCGAGCTGTAGACGTGCGTGGCGGTGGTCTCCTTGGTGACGACGGGGGCGGAGCCGTCACCGAAGTCGAAGTGGTGGGTGAGCCCACCGGGCCACGCGCTGACCGTGGTGGCCGTCGCCTTCACGGCGGCCCCGGCCGGCGCCCAGGGCTGGTCGAACTCCAGCCGGGTGCTCTCCAGCCAGTTCTGGCCCTCGCGCGCACCGCGGTCGAGGTACCCGCCGTCCTTGCCGGTGTTGGGCACGCGGGCGTCGTCTACGACCGGATATCCCTTGGAGTCGGTGAGCAGCACGCCGGGTGCCGTCGCGTCGGCGGAGTCGACGGCCTTCGTGCCGACTTCCCCGGCCGACGGGACCACGAGGTCCCGGCCGCCCTGGCCGGTCGCCGCGTGGAACGCCGCCTGGTCCTGGTGGGCGGCGCCGCCCCACTTGTAGACCTGTCCGGCCTTGAAATCGCCCGCGATCAGGTTGGAGTCGGAGCGGGTCCCGTCCGCGGCGCTCTGCGACACCGCGATGGCGCCGCGTCCCAGAGCCGGGTCGCACGGACCGGACAGGTCCTTGGCGTTGATCAGGTTGTTGAACACGGCGGAGCCGGACGAGCCGCCGCTGAGCGAAACGGCCGTGCCGCAGCCGAGTGCGACGGAGTTGTTCGTGATGACCGTGCCGGGGGCGTCCACCACGGCGAGCGGATCCGGCTTGTCGCCCTGGAACTCGTTGCGGCTGAGTACGGTGCGCTGGGCGCCGCCCTCGATCCGGACGCTGCCGTACAGCAGCGCCCGGCTGACGCGCACGTCCGTGCTCGCGTCGCCGACCACGAGGGACGCCCCGGTCGTGGGGGCGATCGTTCTGATCCGCTCCAGCTCGACATCGGCGGAGCGGCTGACCCTGAGGCCGCCGTTGGCGTTCAGATCGCGGAGCACCACGTGCGACGCGCCGCTGATGGTGAGCGCCTGCCGGAGGCTCACCGTGCTGCCCACCGGCCCGTCGGCCAGGAAGCTGACCGGGTTGCCCGGTGCGCCGGAGCTGCCGATGGTGACGGCCTCGTCGTAGGTCTTGCCCGTCTTGATCCGCACGCTCTGGCCCGGCGCCACGGCCTTGGCCGCCGCCGAGATGGTGCAGAAGGGCACGGCCTGCGAGCCGGGGCCGCCGTCCGTGCAGGAGGAGTCGGCGGAGTTGTTCACGAAGAGCGCGGGCGGGGCCTCGGCGGCCACGGCGGACGGAACACCGAGAAGGGTGACGAGACCTGCGGTGAGCAGGACCGTCGCAGGAGTGGGACGCACCAGGAGGGTTTCCTTCAGGCCAGAAGTGACGTGGGGTCACGCCGGTCGCGGCGCCGCACGACTGGTAGACGTTCTGTTCCCCCAGCGTCAGCCGGGCGCACGCGAGCTCGAACAGACATCGATCATCATCCCTTGCCGAACCAGCCACTGTCGTCCGTTTTCAGCCACGCCCGGCGGGTGACGGCGTGACCAGCGTCACCGTCACGAGCGCGTGGGGGCGCGATGAATTCCGGCGAGCGCGGCAGTCTCTCCTTCGTACGCACCGACCGCGTAGGCACCGACCGCGTACGCGCCGACCACGTACACGCCGACCACGTACACGCCGACCGGCTCGAAGAGCTCGAAGAAGAGGAAGACCCCCATGCGCATCGTCATCACCGAATTCATGAGCCTCGACGGCGTCGTACAGGCCCCCGGCGGCCAGGGCGAGGACAACGACGGCGGCTTCGCCCACGGCGGCTGGTCGCACCCGTTCTTCGACGCGGAGGTGGTGGGCGGCGCCTTCGCCGAGGCGATGGCGAAGGCCGAGGCGCTGCTCTTCGGCCGCCGCACCTGGCAGACGATGGCCGCGGCGTGGCCCGACCGCGCCGGCGACCCGTTCGCCGACCAGATGAACGCCATCCCGAAGTACGTGGTGTCCGCGACGCTGGGCGAGGACGAGCTGACCTGGAACAACACCACGCGCATCGCCGGCGCCGAGGCCGTGGCCCGCATCCGCGAGCTGCGCGCGGCCGACGGCGGCGACCTGGTGGTCATGGGCAGTCCCACCCTCGTACGCACCCTGCTGGGCGAGGGCCTGGTCGACGAGCTGCGGCTCATGATCATGCCGGTGCTCCTGGGCGGCGGTAAGTCGATCTTCCCGGCCGACGGCGGGCTGCGCACCCTCGAACTGGCCTCGACCACCATCAGCCCGGCGGGCGTCCACGTCTGCACCTACCGGCCGGTGACCCGGGGTTAGGCCCGGGACCACGCCCGGGCGAGTACGCCGACGGCCCGGGACCGGGCCGGGGCGGGGGGTGGCCCCGGCGGGGGCGTTGAGGCATATGGCCGTCACGACGCGCGACGCCATATGACCGTATGTAACTTCGCAGGTGTCCCGCTTCCCGCCGCGGCAGAGCCTGCCGAGGCATGCCACGAGAGGTGCCCATGAGGCGCACTGCACGAAGTGACCAAGACGATTCCCCGCCCGGCCGCGCCCCGCACCGAGGCTGGCGACGGCTCGCCGTCGCCGCCCTGGCCCCGCTGCTGGCCCTGTCGGCCACGACCGCGACGGCGCAGGGCGTGTGGGTGACCGTCCCGAACCTGCCGACCCCGAGATTCGGGCTGGCGAGCTCGGCAGCGGACTGCCCGGAGGGGCTGCGCGGCACCTGCGTGTACGCCGCCGGCGGCATCGCCAGTCCGGAGAAGTTCGAGGCGTACAGCCCCTCCAGCGGCACCTGGGCCACGCTGCCCGTGCTGAAGACCCCCCGCGACCACGCAGCGGCAACGACGGCGCCCTGTCCCAACGGGGTGCGGGGCGACTGCGTCTACGTCCTCGGGGGTTCCGTAGGAGCCGCGACCAGCAGGGTCGCCGAGGCGTACAGCACGGAGACCAACGCCTGGCTGTCCCTGACGCCCCTGACGGAGGACCGCACCCGCGCGGCGGCGGCCACGGCACCGTGCCCCGAGGGCCTGCGGGGCACGTGCGTGTACGTCTTCGGTGGCACCGGCACCGCCACGGCGGAGGCGTACAACCCGGCCACCAACCGGTGGGCCTCCGTGGCGAGCCTGCCGACCACCCGATCCGATCACGCCGGCGCGGCCGCGCCCTGCCCCGGGGACCCGAACCCTCGCCACCTCTGCGTGTACGCCATCAGCGGGACCAACGCCAACCCCCTCTCGGTGGACTTCTACAACCCCGACAACAACCAATGGGGGCCCGCGGCCGACATTCCGACCGCCCGCACCTTGGGGAGGGCGGCAACGGCCCCCTGCCCCGATGGCATGAGCAACGGCTGCATCTACACCGTGGGCGGAGACGAAGCGCCGACCACGGTCGAGGCCTACACACCGGTCACCAATGCCTGGGTGACGCTGCCCTCCACGCCGACGGGCCACACGGACCACGGTGTGGCCGCGGCGCCGTGCCCCAGGGACTCGAAGCACCACTGCGTGTACGCCATCGGAGGCCTGGTCCGCGCCGAGGGCCCCGCCACGAGCACGGTCGAGGCCTTCGCCATCGAGCGTCAGAGCGGCCGCCCCCGGCCGAGGCCGGAGCCCACCCCCGCGCCCACGGCTCCGAACGGCTCGCGGCCGGACTCCGCTCCGGCCCCGCGGCCCAACCCCGACGTGAAGCCGCAGCCTGACGTGAAGCCCCAGCCCGACGTGAAGCCCTGGCCGAAGCCCGAGCCCAAGCCCGAAAAGCCGGCGCCGAGGCCCCCGGCCGACAACCACCAGACCCGCCCCGCCCCGGACGCGGGCCTCGACCCGGACCTCGACCCGGAGTTCGGCCTTCCGGGCGACGACATGGAAGACGCCCGCTAGTCGGACCCGTCACCCAGGGCCGGCGCCGCCACGGCGCCGGCCCGGGCTGGGGCCGGCGACGGCTACCGCCAGACGACGGCCCGCCACTGGACCGGCCAGGCGCTGGAGCTCGCCATGTCGCCCGCGACGCTCCCGGCCGCGTTGATCGCGACCGGGTCGGCCTGGCCGAGGCCGACGGGAGGGGGCAGCGCGGTGACCTTGCCCTGCGCGTCCCGCGTCACGGCGCGTTCGTCGGAGGTGCCGACGCTGGTTCCCGCGTCGTTGATGCCCTGGACGAAGGCGTGGCCGGTACCCCGGAGCAGTTCGAGTTCGGTGACGGTGGTGCCGGCTGCGCTCCAGCGCGGGGAACGGTCCTTGACCTTCGCGACGACCACGCCTCCAGCCGGGTGAGGGCGCCTGACGCGGACCACCGGGCGGCGTGCCGTGCGCCGTCCGGCGTGTCGGTGAACCCTGCCACCGTGACTTCGTCCGGGGCGGGCAGGGGATCGTCCGTCAGCGTCAGAAGTGCAGCTCGGGCGGGAAGCCGGTCCAGCGGAGTTCGGCGGGGAGGTGCCGCATGTCGTTGGAGAAGAGGACGGCGGCGGGTCGATCAGGCGCGTACCGGATGACCGTCAGGGCGGCGTTGGCGTGGTTGAGGCCGAGCCAGCGCCACTTCGGAGCGTGCATGGCCTCGCGGACGAGCCAGGCGACCAGGAAGTTGTGGGTGACGACCAGTTCGTGGCGGTCCTCTTCGCCGTCCACCGGACCGGTGAACCGCTCCATCGCCTCGCGGACCAGCCCAGGTCCCCGCTCCCGCTCCTCGTCAGAGGCACCTTCGAGAAAGCGGAGGTAGAAGTCGGCGGATTCCGCCGGAAGCTCCTCCCTTTGCGGCAGGTAGGGGACGTAGTCACCGGCAGCCTCCGACCGGTGCAGAGGAACGTCCTTCAGCTGGTCGCCGATCAGCTGTGCCGTCTGCTCGGCCCGGGGCAGCGGGCCGTGGTGCACCGCCGCGAGCGGGACGTCTCGGAGGCGCCGGCCGAGCAGCGTGGCCTGCCGGCGGCCGCCCGCCGTCAGCCCGCTCTCGTCCGGCAGCGCCTCGCCGTGCCGGACGAGATGGAGGTACCGCGTGGCCGTGCCCGTCATGCCGAACTCCTTGGATCCGTTATCGATCTTGTGCACCACTGGACGCCCCCCTCCCCGTGCCGGTTCCTCCGAACTCAAGGCGTGTGCTCAGCGGCGAACCCGCGCCGTGCGTATGCGGCTGTCTCTTCGCTGGGGAAGGCGCGGGCCGGGCGCTCTTGGCGCTGCGCCAGACCCTCACCCCCCGTACAGCCCCTCGATCACCTCCGCGTACCGTTCCGCCACCGCCGCGCGGCGGAGTTTCAGGGTCGGGGTCAGGGTGCCCGCCGCCGTCGTGAAGTCCTCCGGGAGGATGTGGAAGGCGCGGATGCGGGCCGGGCGGGAGACCGTGGCATTGGCTTCGGCCACCGCCGCTTCGATCAGGGCGCGGACCGCCGGGTACGTGGCCGGGGTAGGGCCCGGGTCGAGGCCCTCGCGCGCCGCCCAGGCCGTGATCTCCTCCGCGTCCAGGGTGATCAGGGCGACCGGGTAGGGGCGGCGGTCGCCGATCAGGACCGCGCGGGAGACGTAGCGCGAGCGCTGGACGGCGAACTCGACCTCCGTCGGGGTGAGGTTCTTCCCGGCGGAGGTGATGATCAGCTCCTTCTTGCGGCCCGTGATGCGGAGGTAGCCGTCGGCGTCCAGTTCCCCCAGGTCGCCGGTGTGCAGCCAGCCCTCCCCGTCCAGCGCCCGCGCCGTCGCGGCGGCGTTCGCGTGGTAGCCCGGGAACACCATCGCCCCGCGCGCCAGCACCTCGCCGTCCTCCGCGATCCGTACCTCGCAGCCCGCGATCGGACGGCCGACCGTCCCGTGGCGCGCCGCCTCCGGGTGGTTGAGGGAGATGACTCCGCCCGACTCCGTCATCCCGTACCCCTCGAAGACGGTGATCCCGCAGGCGCGCAGGAAGTCCAGGGTCGCCGGGGCGATCGGGGCGCCGCCGGTGAGCGCCCATTTCAGCCGGCCGCCGAACGCGCCCCTGACCAGGGAGTAGAGGGACTTCTCCGCCGCCTCGTACTCCGCCCGCCGGTCCTCCGGCAGCCGGCCGTCCGCCGCGAGTATGCCCACCCGTACGGCCTCCTCGAAGCGTTCGCGGCCGCCCTCCCGGGACTCCGCCAGCGAGAGGACCACCGAGTGCAGCTTCTCGAACAGCCTGGGAACAGAGGGGAGATGGGTCGGTGCGACTTCCGCGATCTCCGTGAGCACGTCCTCGATCCGGCCGCCGAAGTAGCACAGCTCCCCGCCCTCCAGCAGGGTCGTGAACTGGATCAGCTGGGCGAGCATGTGCGCGAGGGGCAGGTACAGGTACGTGGAGTCCCCCGGCCCGCCCTTGATGAGGGGGACGGTGGCGTCCTGGATGGCGCCCAGGTTCCCGTGGGTGAGGCGGCAGCCCTTGGGCAGGCCCGTCGTGCCCGAGGTGTAGACGATCGACGCGTCCGCGGCGGGGGTCACGGCCGCCGCCCGAGCCCGCAGCTCGGCCTCGGCCCCGGCGTCCACCCCGGCCGGCCCGCCCACCCCAGCCGGCCCACCCCCCCCAGGCAGGTCGTCCAGGTCGTCCATCAGCACCACCGACCGCAGCGCGGGCAGTTTCGCCCGGAGCGCCCCGACGCGTTCCGCCTGTCTCCCGTCGTCGCAGACCACGACGACGGCCTCCGAATCCGACAGGACCCAGGCGAGTTCCTCCTCCCCCGCCGTCGGGTAGACCGGTACGAGGACCGCGCCCGCCGCCAGCACCCCGAAGTGCGTGTACGTCCACTGCGGCCGGGTCTCCGCCAGTACGGCGACCCGTTCCCCGGCCGCGACGCCCAGGCCGAGCAGCGCGCACCCGACGGCCCGTACCTCCGCGGCCAGTTCCCCGTACGTACGGGTCTGCCACCCGCCGTCGGGCGACCGGAACCGCAGGGCCGTCTCCGGCCCGTACCGCTCCTCGGTCCACTGGGTGAACACCGCCAGCGTGCTCGGCCGACCGTCCATCGCATGCCCTCCGGGGGAGTTGGTGACCCCCGACGCTAGGCAGGCGTACGGCCGCCGCGGCATGACCGGAAGCGTCACCCCTGCTGACCCGAGCGCTCACCGGTCCGCGCACGTCCGTATCGCCCCGCGCCGCCGCGGGCTACCGTCGAGGCATGGGGAGGCGGACGATCACCGTGCACCACGTACGCGCCCTGCTCGCGGGGGCGCGCGGCAGCGGCATCGACACCGTGCCGCTGCTCCAGGAGGCGCAGATCCCGCCGCTGCTGCTGGGCGACGACCGGGCGCGGATCACGCCCGCGCAGTTCGCCCGGCTGTTCCGGGCGCTGTACCGGACCACGCAGGACGAGTTCCTCGCGCTGAGCCCGGTCCCGAGCCGTCCCGGCACCTTCGCGATGATGTGTCACGCCTCGCTCGGCTGCCGTGACCTGGGCGCGGCGACGGAGCGGGCGGCCGCGTTCTACGGGCTGTTCCCGGGCGGGCCGGAGCTGGCGCTCGAAGTGGCGGGCGGCGAGGCCCGGTTCACCGTGCGCAACGACTTCGCCCGGGACGAGGACCGTTTCCTCACCGAGTGCGTGCTCGCGATCTGGCACCGGCTGAGCAGCTGGCTGGTGGGGCGGCGCATCCCGCTGGCGTACGCCGCCTTCGCCTATCCCCCGCCGCCGCACGAGGAGGAGTACGAGGTCCTCTTCGACTGCCCGGTCCGTTTCGGGGCGGACCGTACGGGCGCCGCCTTCGACGCGCACTGGCTGACCGCGCCGCTCGTACGGGACGAGCCCGCACTCGACGCGATGCTCCGGCGCGCGCCGTTCGACCTGCTGTCGCGCCCGGAGTACGGGACCACGGTCGCGGAGCAGGTACGCCGGACCCTGACGCAGCGGCTGCGCACGTCGCCGCGGCTGCCCGCGCTCGGCGAGGTGGCGGCGCGGCTCGCGGTGTCCCCGGCCACGTTGCGGCGCCGGCTCCAGCAGGAGGGGACCTCGTTCCAGCAGCTGAAGGACCACGTGCGGCGGGACGCGGCGATCGCGGGGCTGGCGGAGAGCGGCGAGCCGATCGCGGAGCTCGCGGCGCGGCTGGGCTTCTCGGAGGACACGGCCTTCCACCGCGCCTTCCGCCGCTGGACGGGCACGACCCCGGGCGCCTACCGCATTGCGTCGAGCAGCTAGCCCCCAGCCCAGGGCCGGTCCGCCGTCTGGGTTCGGGGCCCTCGTTCGGCCCCCGGGCCTGCTGTCAAGTCCCGGGATTCAGTGGCGTGACGCGGTGTCTCGCATGGAGCGCAATGGATGCACGGGGCTCGGTCCCCGCTCCCCGCTCCCCGCTTCCCTCTTCCCGTTCGCCATCGCCATCGCCATCGCCATCGCCTGAAGGAGACCGTCATGACCAGCATCCACCGCCTCGCCCTCCTCAAGGCCGCCATCGCCGTGGGAGCCATCCGCGTGGCCCCCAGTGCCCTCGGCTCCTCCCGCATGACGCCCTCCACCGGCAGCCTCATCCCCATGAAGCCCGACTCCGGCGAGCGGGACCAGGCGTACGCCGGCAGCAGGGCTCGCGCCGCCTGATTCGGCACACGGGCGCCCCGGCGGGTGCGTTTTCGGGCCAGGAAAGCTGAGCTGCGCGGTCAGCGACCTTCCTACTGGTCGGTCACTACCTTCGGCTCACCGATCCCCGCACGGAACGAGCCTCTGGGAGCCCCCCATGCGTTTGCGCAGCACCGCCCTCGCCGCCGTGGCCGCCCTGGCCGTCTCGGCGGTCCCGGCCGCGATCCCCACCGCCGGCGCCGCCCCCGTCTCCGCCCCCGCCTCCTCCCCCGGCGACATCGTCGCCAGCGCCCCGTCCGCCTTCCACCCGCTGCCCGGCCAGCCCACCAACACCAGGGCCTGGAAGATCCACTACCGCTCGACCACCGCCGATGGGACCCCGAACACCGTCTCCGGCACCGTCATCGTCCCGCAGGACGGCCGGAGCGGCCCGCGCCCCCTGATCACGTACGCCGTCGGCACGGTCGGCCTCGGCGACTCCTGCGCGCCGAGCGACAACCTCCCCCACGGCACCGCCATGGAAGCCAACCTCATCCAGCAGCTCACCCTCCGCGGCTGGGCCGTGGTCGTCACCGACTACGAGGGCCTCGGCACGCCGGGCGTCCACACCTACACGGTCGGCCCCTCCGCCGGGCACGCCGTCCTCGACGCGGCCCGCGCCGCCCAGCGGCTGCCCGGGACGGGCCTGTCGCCGACCGGCCCGGTCGGCATCATGGGCTACTCCCAGGGCGGGCAGGCCAGCAGCTGGGCCGCCGAGCTGCAGGGCTCGTACGCCCCCGAGCTCCAGGTGAAGGGCACGGCCACCGGCGGTGTCCCCGCCGACCTGCTGGAGGTGGCCGACTACAACAACGGCTCCTACGGCTCCGGGCTCATCTTCATGGCGGCCGCCGGACAGGACGCGGCCTTCCCGGAGCTGAAGCTGGACTCCTACCTCAACCCGGCGGGCCGGCTGCTGGTCTCCGGGATGAAGGAGAACTGCGTGGCGATCGACGCGATCGCCGGCTCCTTCAAGCGGATCTCCGACCTGACCACGCGCGACCCGCTCGCCCAGCCGGACTGGCGGGCCCGGCTGAACCAGAGCCGCCTCGGGCGGACGGCCCCGGCCGCGCCGGTGTACCAGTACCACGCGCTCGCCGACGAGCTGATCCCGTACGGGGTGGGCCGCCGGCTGCGCTCCGACTGGTGCGCCCGGGGCGCGAACCTCGAATTCGACACCGTCTGGGCCGGTGAGCACGTCAGCGGTGTGATCACGCACTCCCTGGCGGCCGGGAACTGGCTGGCGGACCGCTTCGCCGGCCGTACCACGCACGCCAACTGCTGACCGGCACGCCCCGTCCCGTCGGGGGGACCACTCCCCGACGGGACAGGAACGCAGCCCCAACCCGCCCAGCCCGCCCGGCCACACCCGCCCGGCTGGCCCACACCCACCCGGCCCGCCGCTAGGCGTCCCGCGGGCCCCGGTACAGCTCCTCGATCCGGTCCGCGTAGTCACGGGCGACCGCGCCCCGCTTGAGTTTCATCGACGGGGTCAGGTGGCCGCGCGCCTCGGTGAACTCGCCCGGCAGGACGGCGAAGCGGCGGATCGACTCGGCCCGCGACACCAGCCGGTTCGCCTCGTCGACCGCCCGCTGGAGGTCCGCCAGCAGTTCCTCGTCCCGCACCAGCTCGCGCATCGGCACGCCCTGCTTCCTGTGCATCTGGCGCCAGTGGTGCAGCCCGTCCGGCTCCAGGGTGATCAGCGCGGTGATGTACGGGCGGTTGTCGCCGACCACCATGCACTGGCCGACCAGCGGGTGGGCGCGCAGCCAGTCCTCCAGGGGTGCGGGGGCCACGTTCTTGCCGCCGGAGGTGATGATCAGGTCCTTCTTGCGGCCGGTGATGGTGAGGTACCCGTCGGCGTCGAGCTCCCCGATGTCGCCGGTGGCCAGCCAGCTCCCGTACGGGAGGGCGTGCCCGCTGTTCCAGTAGCCGGCGAAGACGTGTCCGCCGGCCAGCAGCACCTCGCCGTCCTCCGCGATGTGTACGGCCGTGCCGGGCAGCGGCCAGCCCACCGTGCCGAGCCGGGGGTGCTGCGGCGGGGTCACGGTGCTCGCGCCGGTGGTCTCCGTCAGGCCGTAGCCCTCGAAGACCTCGATGCCGGCGCCGGTGTAGAAGGCGGCGAGCCGCCGGCCCAGCGGGGAGCCGCCGCTCAGGATGTAGCGGACGCGGCCGCCGAGCGCGGCCCGGATCCGCCGGTAGACGAGCGGGTCGTACAGGGCGCGGCCGGCGCGCAGCACGAGTCCGGGGGCCTTGCCCTTGGCCAGCTCGCCGAGGCGCTGCGCGATGCGGGCGGCCCGGTCGAAGGAGGAGGCCCGGCCCATGCTCTCGGCGGTGGCCCGGGCGGTGTTGTAGACCTTCTCCAGCACGTACGGGATGGCCAGGAGGAAGGTCGGCCGGAAGCCTGCCAGGTCGGCGAGGAGGTCGTCGGTGCTGATGCTGGGGGCGTGTCCGAGCTTGACGCGGGCCCGCAGGCAGCCCACGGCGACCATGCGTCCGAAGACGTGGCTGAGCGGGAGGAAGAGGAGGGTGGAGGCCGGGTCCTTGCTGACGGACTTGAAGACGGGGTGCAGCAGTTCGACCGCGTTGTCCACCTGGGCGAAGAAGTTGGCGTGGGTGATCACGCATCCCTTGGGCTGCCCGGTGGTGCCGGAGGTGTAGATGAGGGTGGCGACGGCGTCCGGCGTACGGGCGGCGCGCCGGTTGTGCACCACCGCGTCGGGGATGCGTTCCCCGGCCTTGATCAGCCGGGCCACGGCGCCGGTGTCGAATTCCCACAGGTGGGCGAGCCAGGGCAGGTGGGCCCGCTCGTTGCTGATGAGCCGGGCCTGCGCCGTGTCCTCGACGGCGCAGGCCACGGCTCCGGAGTCCTGGATGATCCAGCGGGCCTGGAGGGCGGAGGAGGTGGGGTAGATCGGTACGGTGACCAGCCCTGCGGCCCATCCGGCGAAGTCGAGCAGGGTCCACTCGTAGGTCGTCCGGGCCATGATCGCCAGCCGGTCGCCCTCGCGCAGCCCCTCGGCGATCAGGCCCTTGGCGACGGCGAGCACTTCGGCCGCGAACTCGGCGGCCGAGACGTCTCGCCAGGACCCGTCCCGCTCCTTGCGGGCGAGGACCGCTTCGCGGGGAGCCTGGTGGGCGTTGTCGAAGGGGATGTCCCCGAGGGATCCCTGCTGCGGCGGGCCCACGAGCGCGGGGACCCGTACCTCGCGCACCACCCCGTTGATCACGGTCTTGACGGGTTCGACGGGTTGGACGGAGCTGATGGGGCTGGCGGTACCGGCGGGGCTGTCGGGCTTCAGCTCGGCTCCCATGGCGCACTCTCCTTGGCTCGGCACGAGCGTTACCGCGGGTAATTTACGTAGCGGTAACCCGGCCCGACCAGCCCCCGGAGCCCTTCTTCACGGACGCTCCACCCCACTGACACCGATCGGTGCCACTGACACCGATCTGTGCCGCACGCGTGGAGATGGCTGCCCCCGCGTGCAGATCACTGCCACACCCCCGTCGATCAGTGCCACACCCCGGCGGCGGCGGTGCGGCCGACGTAGTCGGCGAAGTCGCGGGGCTCGCGGCCCAGGGCGCGCTGGACGCCGTCGGCGAGGGTGGCGAAGCGGCGCTCCTCGATCCAGCCGTTGAGCAGGTTCAGCAGGGCGACGTAGTCCTCGGTCGGCTACCGCAGCGCCTTCGGACTGAGCGTGGCCTTCCAGCGGGTGTACGGCACCCGGCCGAGCCACCACCGCGCGGCTGCGGGCACGGTCCGCCGCGCTTCCTAGGACAGGGCCTGGGGCGTCGAACGGGTGCCGGTGACGAGGGAGTTGAGGAGGGCCGCGCCCCGGGCGGCGTCGTCGACGCTCACCGCGAAGTCCTTGCCGCGGGAGCGGACGACCAGGCATTCCCCGGCGCGCAGCATCACCGTCGTACCGAGCCCGCTGAGCCGGTAGCCCCAGCCGCCGACCTGGGTGGGCGTCCGGTCCTCGGCACGGGCCGATTCGATGTCCGCGGCGGCCCAGCGCCGTACGGGCCACCCGAGCGGCCCGAAGCCGACCTCCAGCCCCTGCCCGGTGACCCGTGCCCGTACGGAGGAGAAGGCGAGCGCCGACACGGAGGCGACGCCGAACGGCGCGACGAGCTGCCACGCCGGCCCGAGCAGCCCGCCCGCCCCGGCGACCGCGGCGACGGCCGCTACGGCTCCGAGGCCGGCGGCGGTGAGCCGGAGCCACGGGTTCGACGTCCGGGCGAGCCATACGAGCCGCTCGCCCGCGGGGATGTCCATGACGGGAGCACCGGCGGCCGGGCTCACGGCCGTCACCGGCCCCTGACGGTTGATCAACGCTCCGGCAACGGCCGCCAGGACCGCCGCGGCGAGCACCGCCGCCACCACCCGGCCGTCCGGCGGATCGGCCTGCCGCCAGTCCTCGTGGTCCAGGTTGGCCCGTACGATCGCGGCCTGCGCGCCGGCCAGGAGCACACCACTGGGCAGCAGTACGGTCGCGGCCCGAGCCCGGGCCACGGTGAACACGGCGACCCCCAGGGCCAGTACGGCCCAGATCGCCGTCGGGAGGGCCAGCGACTCCCCGAACGACGTGGAGCCGTCGGGTGCCGCGGACGCGCCACCACCGCCACCGCCACCGCCGCCCCAGTGGGTGGCCATCCGGTCCGGCAGCCGTGCACTCGCCGTCAGGGGCAGTCCCACCAGCACCGCCCCGACCCCGGCCACCCAGCCGGCCAGCCCTAACGCCCTGCCCCTGCCCCTACTCCTACTCCTACTCCTGCCCGTGCCCGTCCGGCTCACGGCGCCCCCTTGATCATTTCGATGAGATCGTCCTTGCCGTAGCCCAGGCGTGCCCCGTCGGCCACCAGCTCGCGTACGCGCTCCAGCAGCGCGGAGCGCGTGTCGGCTCCGCCGGCCACGGTGACCCCGCGCCCCCGCCGGAACTCCAGCACCCCTTCGTCGCGCAGGGCGCGCAGCCCGCGCAGGACGGTGTTCGCGTTCACCCCGAGCGCCTGCGCGAGGTCCCGCGCGGGCGGCAGCCGGTCCCCCGGGGCGCACTCCCCCTCGGCGACGGCCCGCCGCACGGCCCCGGCCACCTGCTCGTGCAGGGGCCGGTCGTCCGCGATGTTCAGCTTCAGCAACATGGTGCTAATGACGCTAGCACCATACCTCTCACCTGATCCAGTGCTCAGGCATCCAGGGGGCGCCAGGCCGGACCCTCTCCATCCCGCTGCACGCGGCCGAACACGACGTCGGCGAAGTGGACGCCGAAGCCGATCGTGTCGGGCTCCGCCAGCTCGGCGACGAGGCGGTGGCGGTGGTCGGCGGTCCGGGCCTGGTCGTGGTCGAAGGCCGAGGACCAGTCGGGGTGGTCGACCTGGATCGGGGAGTGCATGGCGTCGCCGAAGGCGATCAGGCGCCGTCCGCCCCCGGTGATGACGTACTCGGCGTGCCCGACGGTGTGGCCCGCGGTGATCCGCACGCGCACGCCGGGGAAGATCTCCTGCCCGTCGGTGACGGTACGCACCCGCGGCGCGAGGGCGGCGACCTGCTCGCCCATGCCCTGGTCCTCCAGGAGGTCGCGCCGCTCCCACTCCGGCTCGGAGATCAGGTAGTCGGCGTGGGCGAACACCGGCTGGTCGCCGCCGGGGGCGGGGTGGCAGGCCCAGCCGAGGTGGTCGGCGTGGAGGTGGGTGAAGGCCACGGCCTCGATGTCCTGCGGGCGGCGGCCGAGTTCGGCCAGGCCGTCGGCGAGGGCGCCTCCGTGGATCGTGCCGATGGGGCCGTCCGGGGCCTCGTGCGTCTGCGGGCCGAAGCCCGCGTCGATCAGCAGCGCGCGGTCGCCGCGCTCGACGAGCAGTGCGCCGACGCTGCCCACGAGGTGGCCCGTGGCGTCCAGGTACTCCGGGTGCGCGGCCCACACCTCGTCGGTGGTCCCGGGCAGCACGCTCAGCGGCCGGAGCCGCACATCGCCGTCCGGCACGTACGACACCTTCGTGTCGCCGAGCCGTATCGAGCGGATGCCCGCCGGGCGGCGCAGCCGTACGTCCTGCTCCTGGTCCACCGTCAACTCAGCCATGGGTCCTCTTCCGTGAGTCGTCATCAGGTCGCCACGGCGTTCGTGCCCCGCGGCGACGACGTCACCATAAACATCAAGCTCGAATCATTCAAGCTGGAAATATTCAGTCTTGACGGACTTGCTAGGGTGGTGGCATGACGACGCCCCCCGAGCAGCAGGTCATTGCCGAGCGCCAGCTGTGCGGTCTGGTGAACGGACTGGCGCAGCGGATCGCCGAGCACGTGCGGGAGCGCGCCGCCACCCTCGGCCTCACCGCGCCCCAGGCGACCGCACTGCGGGAGATGAGCGGGCCGATGACCATGCGGGAGCTCGCCGAACGCATGAGCTGCGAGCCCTCCAACACCACCTTCGTCGTCGACAAGCTGGAGAAGCAGAGCCTGGTGGAGCGCCACCCGCACCCCACCGACCGCCGCGCCAAGCACCTCGTCCTCACCGCCGAGGGCACCGCACTGCGCGAGCGCCTCCTGGCCCTGCTCGCCCTGGACTCCCCCCTGTCCGGCCTCACCCCCCAGGACCAGCGCGTCCTGCACGCCCTCCTGGAACAGGCCGTCACCTCCCGCTGAGCCCTGAGCCCTGAGCCCTGTCCGGGCCTAGGCGGCGGCCGGCGGACAGTCGCGGCAACGACCCGGAGCCGGGGCACGGAAGGCGCGATCGCAGCTGTCGCAGTTCTGGAGGGGATCCGGCCGTCTGGGCCGCCGGATCACCGGTGCGGGCGGGAGGTGCGGCGGGACCAGTTCGCCGAGCCGGTACGCGAGGACGGACGCGGGGTCGCGCATGTGCTCGGGGAGGTCGCTGGACAGTGCTCGCGCCACCGCCTCGGGGTCGGCCCCGCGCTCCAGCCAGGCCGATACCCCCGGAACGAGCCGCCGTACGTCGCGTTCGGACAGCAGGAGCCGCGAATCGTGCCGCCGCAGCCCGGCGAGCAGATCGGCCGCGCCGGGGTGCAACGCCCGCGGCACGGGCAGAGCATCGAAGGCCCGACCCCTCCGAGCCGACGCCGGCCCCGACCCCGGCGCCGGCAAGGGCTCCCGGACCGGCAGTGGCGGAGGCGGAGGCGGAGGCGGAAGCGGAAGCGGTGACGATGGAGGCGAAGGCGGGCCATCCGGAGGCGGCGGATCGTCGGAAGACGGGTGGTCATCGCAAGCCGGCGGGTCATCCGCAAGCGACGGCGGGTCATCGGCAGGCGACGGCGGCTCGTCGAGAGGCGACGGCGGATCATCGCAAGGCAGGGGCCCATCCGAAGTCGGCGGGCGGTCAGGACCAGCGACAGCTCCCGGCCTGTTGTACGAGAACGTCCGGGTCACCACCTGCCCGGTCGCCAGCCGTTCGCGCCGCCGCTCCAGGTAGCCGTGCCGCTCCAACTCCCGCAGGGCGGAGGCGATCCGCACCTCCCCCTCGCGGAACCGCTCCGTGAGCGCCTTGATCCCGACGGGGGCCCCGTCGGGCAGCGACTGGATGTAGGCGCCGACCCCGATCGCCGTCGCCGACAGATCGGCGTGCTGGAGGAGGTGGTTGCCCACCACGGTGAAGTGACGCCTGTGCGGCGTGTTGACGTGAAGGACACCGGATCGGGGGGTCCCGGGTCGAACACGGGCCGCTGCGCGCGTCGGCGCGCTAAGGTGCTGAGGAGCCATAGGGAAGGTGTTGCTTCCTAGTTGGTCAGGCCCTCGGCCGGGATGCCAGTCCCGCCGGGGGCCGTCTCATGTCTGTGGTGGTCGGGGCGAGCATATGCCCGCCAACCCTCCCCAAATCCAGCCCAGTTGCCACGTTTCACCCATCCGAGCGACACGGTCCGGGTTTGGTGGGGTTGGTTGGTTCTTTCCCCCAGTTCTTTGGGTCTTTCAACGTCCGCCCCCACCGCATCCCGGCCCCCCGCGCCCCGGCCCCCCGCATCCCGAAAACCCGCGCCCCGGTAACCGCCACCGCCGAGCTCGCGCGGCTCGCAGGGGCGAGGGGTTGGGGGTTTTGGGGTGTGAGGGGCGGTGGGGGCGCGAGGGGGGTGGTCCGACTTAACATGCGCATGACCACCACATCGGGGGGAAGTCATGACGTTCGACGCGGAGTGGGCCGAGTGCAAGGCCGCGGCGCAGGCCGGGGAGCAGCCCGTTCCCCCGCGCCTCCATCAGCCGGCGCCCGCGGGGGAACTGGTGGCCGGGGCACCGTCCATCAACGGCAACGCGAACCTGCTGATCGAGATCGCCGCGCTCCTGCACGAGGGCCGGCCCGACGGTGACGCGAGCACGATGGCCCGCGCGCCCCGCGCGCACCCCGATGTCGCGGCGCAGGCCCTGCGCTTCGCGCGGTTCGCCGACGACCAGTTCAAGGACACGGTGGCCCTGTTCGCCGGCCTGGCCACCCGCCTGAAGACCACCGGCACCGGCTTCGCCCGCGTCGACGACGACACCGCCGCCGCGTTCCTCCGCATGGTCGTCGACACCGGCGTGTACGTGAAGCCGGAGGACAAGGACCGTTGAGCGGCGGCCTGAGCCACCACGCGGACGTCCGCTTCCTCGCCGAGTGCAACCCCGCGCTCGTCGAGCGCAACGCCGACGAGTTCCGCCGGCTGCGCGAGCTCCTCGTACAGGTCGAGGAACCCGCCCTGCGGGCGGAGCGGCACACCCAGTGGCACAGCGAGGGGAGCGAGACGTACCGCGCGCGCCTCACCGCCGCCCGGGAGCTGGTGACGCACATGGCCGAGGCATTCGACAAGGCGGCGAGCGCCCTGCACGCCTACGCCCTGGCCCTCACCACCGCCAAGTCCCACTACGGCAACGGCACGCGGTCGGAGCGGGCTCTCGCCTCGCTCATCGCCACCAAGGGCGCCGCGATCACCAAGGTCGCGCAGGAGGCGGAACCGATGTGCCAGTGGGAGGACATGCGCGCGACGACCGGCGTCTTCGACTTCCTGGCCGAGGTCACCCTGGACGTGGACGACATCCGCGACGAGGCGAACCGGCTCCACGACGACGCGGGCGGCAGCTTCCACCTGGCCCGGACGGTGGAACGAGAGGCGCGCGAGGCCTGCGTCCACGCGCTGAAGCAGGCGTACGAGCTGATGCCCGAGCTGCGGATCCGCGGCGGCGAACGGCCCGACCTGTACGCCGCCATGGCGGACCTGCGCCGGGAGGGCGAGGAGGCGCGCAACAGCCCGCTGACGCACCTGCCGGGCAGCGGACCGAAGCGGGAGGTGCACGGGACGGTCGGGGACGTCTACATGTCGCCCGAGCTCAAGGACATCCGCACGCGCATCTCCGGGCTGCCGCAGGGCGAGGACATGTACTGGAACCCGCCGGAGAGCGACGCGGAGAAGGCCCGGTGGATCGCCCGCAACAAGGAGGTCCTGCGGGCCGCCGCCGAGCACGCGGGACTGCCCGTGGAGCTGGTCGCGGGCATCGCCTGGAACGAGATATCCGGGCAGCCCGGCTACGCCGACGACGTCACGGACCACCTGCGCCACGCGGCCGCCTTCCCGCTGAGCCCGATCACGCCCGAGAACCTCCCCCACCGGCTCGGCGGCGTGCCCGACCAGACGTCCTTCGGGCCGATCGCCATCCAGCTGCGGCGCGGTGCCGAGGTCCTCGGCTACGACCCCGCGCACCTCACGGACGCCCAGCGCGCCCTGGTGGAGGAGTCCCTCCAGGACCACCGGCAGAACGCGTTCATCGCCGCCGGCCACCTGGCCCAGATCAAGGCGGAGACCGCGTACGCGGACGTACCGGCCGACCAGTTGACCGAGGCCCAGATGCGCGAGATCGCGGCCCGCTACAACGGCGGCCCGTACTGGGAGTCGCAGAAGGCCCAGAACTACGGCGATGATTTCACCGACGGACTCGGCCAGGTGAAGGAAGCGATGCGATGACGCACCCGGGCGCGGGCGTCGACCTGCCCGAGGACCACGGCCCGCTCAAGTGGGTCGTCGGGGTCCCGCTCGCCCTCGTCAACCTGCTCGACGCCTTCTTCGTCTACACGGCGGTGCGCTACGGGCCGGCCGCCGAGTGGGACGACCAGGGGTACGCGGGGACGACGGCGGTGTGTCTCCTCGCCCTCGGCCTCAGCCTGACCGGGTTCCTCCTCACCCTCGTCCCGCCGGTCCGCCGGATGCTGGGCCCGTGGTGGTTCGCCCCGCCGGTCGTCCTCGGGGCGATCGCCTGGATCCGGATGGTGACGCTGTCATGAGGCTCCCCCGCGAGAACATCGACCTGCCCGAGGACCGGGGCTGTCTGCAGTGGGTGCTCGGCGTCCCGCTCGTACTGCTCTACGCCCCGGCCGCGTTCGCGTGCTACGTCGCCCTGGCCCTGCGGCCCGAATCGCCGTACGACCCGACCCGCGACGACGCCCGGTTCATGGGCGACTGCTCCGTCGTGCTCTGTCTGCTCGGGCTGCTGCTCACCATCACCCCCGTGTTCCGGCGGGCGATGGGCCGGTGGTGGTTCGCCGTGCCGTTCCTGCTCGCGACGGTCGCGTACTTCCGCGCCCGGACCGTCTGACGACCCGGTTCCGGAACCGGGCCCCGGGTCCGGAACCAGGGTCCGGAACCAGGGTCCGGACCCGGGGTCCGGACACGCCGCAGCCCCCGCCCGGACGGGGGCGGGGGCTGCGGCGAGAGCGGTGATCAGGCCGCGACGGCGACCGGGGCCGGGGCGGAGGAGGGCTCCTCGTCCAGCGGGGAGGCCGAGGCGGAGGCGTAGGCCTCCTTGTCCAGGATCCCCTCGCGGGCCGAGACGATGACCGGGACCAGGGCCTGGCCGGCCACGTTCGTGGCGGTGCGGATCATGTCCAGGATCGGGTCGATCGCCATCAGCAGGCCGACGCCCGCGAGCGGCAGGCCCAGCGTGGAGAGGGTCAGCGTCAGCATGACCGTCGCGCCCGTCAGACCGGCCGTGGCGGCCGAGCCGATGACCGAGACGAAGACGATGAGCAGGTACTCCTTGATGCCCAGCTGCACGTCGAAGATCTGCGCGATGAAGATCGCGGCGAGCGCCGGGTAGATCGCGGCGCAGCCGTCCATCTTGGTGGTGGCGCCGAACGGGACGACGAAGGAGGCGTACTCCTTCGGGACGCCGAGGCGTTCGGTGACCTTCTGGGTGACCGGCATGGTGCCGACCGAGGAGCGGGAGACGAAGGCCAGCTGGATCGCGGGCCAGGCGCCCTTGAAGAACTGGATGGGGTTGACCTTGGCGACCGTGGCGAGCAGCAGCGGGTAGACGCCGAACATCACGAGGGCGCAGCCGATGTAGATGTCGGCGGTGAAGGTCGCGTACTTGCCGATCAGGTCCCAGCCGTAGGTGGCGATCGCGGTGCCGATCAGGCCGATGGTGCCGATCGGGGCGAGGCGGATGACCCACCACAGAGCCTTCTGGAGCAGTTCCAGGGCGGACTCGGCGAGATCCAGGACGGGCTTCGCCTTGCTGCCCAGCTGGAGGGCGGCGATACCGGCGACGACGGCCAGGAAGACGATCTGAAGGACCTTCAGGTCGGTGAACGGCGTGACGATGTCCGTGGGCACGATCCCGGTCAGGAAGTCGATCCAGGAGCCGGTCTTCTTCGGCTCCTTGCCGTCGGCCGCGGTGAGGCCGGTGCCCGAACCCGGGTCGGTCAGCAGGCCGATCGCGAGGCCGATGCCGACCGCGATCAGCGAGGTGATCATGAACCAGAGCAGCGTGCGGGTGGCGAGCCGCGCGGCGTTGTTCACCTTCCGCAGGTTGGTGATCGACACCAGGATCGCGAAGAAGACGAGCGGGGCGATGGCCAGCTTCAGCAGCTGGACGAAGATGTCGCCGGTCTTCTCCAGGGTGGTGGCGAGCCAGCTGATGTCCTGGCTGCGGGCTATCCAGCCGAAGAGGACACCGAGGGCGAGACCGGCGACGATCTGGGCCCAGAAGGGGAACTTGAACGAGGCCTTGGCAGGGGCCTGGGGGGTCGCGGACACGGACACTCTCCGGAGGTGGCGCACAAAGACAGGGGGGAAGTGCTGCGGTGGTGATGCGGTGCGGCAGCAGCCGGAAGGAGCCGGCCGGGACCGCTGCTGTATCGATTCAGCTCAACAGCAACAGGCCGCGGACGCGCGGCGGCAGAGGTCGACGTGCAGGCGCATCACGAGCGGGACGCTCGTGGTCATCGGGTGCGCGGCTGTGGTCAACATGTTCAACACGCTAACACTTCTCCTTTGGGAATCTCAAAGGGGCCCTTTGAGACAACGGCGCACGAGGCCCTCTTGCGCCGACCCGGAAAACACCACCGCCCCAGCGTTACGGGCGGTATACCCGATGCTGGGGCGGTTCGGTGTGTGATGAAGCCAACTGTGCCGTTACGAGCGCACGCGCGCCGCGTCGTCGACCTCGTCCTCCTGGCTGCGGTTCGCGGCGAGCTTCTCCTTCGCACCCGTTACGCGCCCGGAGATCTGCTGGGACATCTCGTCGCGCTGCTTGCGCAGGAGGACGAAGGAGAGCGGCGCGGAGAGGACGAGGGCGAGCAGCACGATCCAGGCGGCGTTGGCGTCGCCGAGGCCGGCGGGCACCCAGCCGAGCCGGACGAGGCCCGCGACGACGACGAGGCATCCGACGAAGATGCCCAGGCGCATCGCGGTGTATCGGATCGTTGCGCTCGGCTTGAGGGACACGGTGACCCCTTCTCTCTCGTCGTGGTCGTACGTCGGCTGGTGCCCGTCCAGTGAAGCACGCCGGGCCCGCGCCGCGGCCCTCCGGGGTACGGGGCGGGCGACACCGCGCCCGTCAGTACAGCGGGAGCAGCATCGTGATGTCGTCGCGGTCGTCGCCCGGGGCCACCCGGACGGCGCCGGGGACGCGACCGACCTCCTTGTAGCCGCAGGCCTCGTAGAAGTGCTCCAGGCCGTGGCCGCCGCGGCAGGTGAGGCGGATGGCGTCGACGCCCCCGAGGGAGCGGGCCGCGGCCTCCGTCGCGGCCATCAGCTCGCGCCCGTAGCCCTTGCCCTGGTGGCGCGGATGGACCATGACCGTGTACGCCCAGAGCCAGTGGAGCTGCAGCCGGTGGGCGTTGCGGGTGAGGAAGGCGGTCGCGGCGACCGAGCCGTCCTCGTCGTGCCCGACGAGCAGGCGGCAGCTCCCGTCGGCGACGCCGACGAGGTGCTTGTCGAGTGCGGGGCGGATGTCGTCGAAGGTGACCGGCGGTACGAAGCCCACGGCGCCGCCCGCGTTCGAGACGTCGGCCCACAGCCCGAGGATTCCATCACGCAGGGAAGGGTCGACGACCGGGTCCAGGGTGAAAGTAAGGGTCATTTTGCAAGTTTACCCATTACCTCATCGGCCCGTCCAGAAAAAGTTAAACCCCGGCCCATGGGCCGGGGTTAACTCGCCGGGAGGGGGTCGAACCAGGCCGACGGGGCGTCAGACGCGCATGGCCTGCGGGGTCTCGCGCAGCCCCGCGTCCGGGCCGGGGTACTCACGGATGATCTCGTACCGCGTGTTGCGCTCGACCGGGCGGAAGCCCGCTTCCCGGATCAGCTCCAGCAGGTCGTCGCGGCCCAGCTTGTTCGGGGTGCCGTAGTTGTCCGCGTCGTGCGTGATCTTGTACTCGACGACCGAGCCGTCCATGTCGTCCGCGCCGTGCTGGAGCGCGAGCTGGGCGGTCTGCACGCCGTGCATCACCCAGAAGACCTTGACGTGCGGCACGTTGTCGAAGAGCAGGCGCGAGACGGCGAAGGTCTTCAGCGCCTCGGCGCCGGTCGCCATCGTCGTGCGCGCCTGGAGCTTGTTGCGCACCTTGCCGTCCTGCATGTCCACGAAGTCGTGCTGGTAGCGCAGCGGGATGAAGACCTGGAAACCGCCGGTCTCGTCCTGGAGCTCGCGCAGCCGCAGCACGTGGTCCACGCGGTGGCGCGGCTCCTCGATGTGCCCGTACAGCATCGTCGAGGGGGTCTTGAGACCCTTCGAGTGCGCGAGGCGGTGGATGCGCGACCAGTCCTCCCAGTGGGTGCGGTGGTCGACGATGTGCTGGCGCACCTCCCAGTCGAAGATCTCCGCGCCGCCGCCGGTGAGCGACTCCAGGCCGGCCTCGATCAGCTCGTCCAGGATGTCGGAGGCCGACATGCCGGAGATCGTCTCGAAGTGGTGGATCTCGGTCGCCGTGAACGCCTTCAGCGAGACGTTCGGCAGCGCCTTCTTCAGCTCCGAGAGCGAGCGCGGGTAGTAGCGCCACGGCAGGTTCGGGTGCAGGCCGTTGACGATGTGCAGCTCGGTGAGGTTGTCGTTCTCCATGGCCTTGGCCAGGCGCACGGCCTCCTCGATGCGCATCGTGTACGCGTCCTTCTCGCCCGGCTTGCGCTGGAACGAGCAGTACGCGCACGAGGCGGTGCACACGTTCGTCATGTTGAGGTGCCGGTTGACGTTGAAGTGGACGACGTCACCGTTCTTGCGCGTGCGCACCTCGTGGGCGAGGCCACCGAGCCAGGCCAGGTCGTCCGACTCGTAGAGGGCGATGCCGTCCTCACGGGTCAGCCGCTCGCCGGAGCGGACCTTCTCCTCCAGCTCACGCTTGAGCCCAGCGTCCATGTACCGGTCGCCTCCTCTAGATGCCTCTGCCAGTCCTGCGAACCCTGCCCCACCGTACTCTCAGGCTTCCTCGGGCAGCTCCCCGACCCGGTTCTCCCACTTCGTGGAGAGCACGATGGTGGTGCGGGTGCGCGAGACGCCCTTGGTGCCGGAGAGCCTGCGGATGATCTTCTCCAGGCCGTCCACGTCGTTGGCGCGCACCTTGAGCATGAAGGAGTCGTCGCCCGCGATGAACCAGCAGTCCTCGATCTCGTTGAGGTCGCGCAGCCGCCGGGCCACGTCCTCGTGGTCGGCGGCATCGGACATGGAGAGTCCGATCAGCGCCGTGACGCCGAGGCCGAGCGAACGCGAGTCCACGGTCGCGCGGTAGCCGGTGATGACGCCGGCCGTCTCCAGACGGTTGATGCGGTCGGTGACGCTGGGGCCGGAGAGGCCCACGAGACGGCCCAGCTCCGCGTACGAGGCACGACCGTTCTCCCGGAGTGCCTGGATGAGCTGCCTGTCCACCGTGTCCATTACGTGGAGCCTTCCATTATTCGGCGATCCTGCAAGTTTAGGTATAGAATCTAAGGCACACAGGGTCAACACCCTGTGAAATCTTTCAACAGATCGATGACGATCTTCAGGAGTGGTTCACCGTGTTCACGATCGAGATGGCCCACGCACACATGCGACAGCTCCAGGAGCTGGCCAACCGATCCCGTGCCCACCAGCCCGCCGCCGCCTACCGCGTCGACAAGGCCCGCAAGCCGCTGTCCGGCAAGAAGGCCTAGTCACCACCGTTCGCCTCCCGGGGAGTACGGGACCCTCCCAGCTCCCCCTCCCAACGGCGGTACAGCCGGTGCGGCACCCCTGCCGCGTCCAGCACCCGCCCCGCGACGAAGTCCACCAGATCCTGGATGTGCGTCGCACCCGCGTAGAACGCCGGAGAGGCGGGCAGCACGACAGCGCCCGCCTCGTCCAGCGCCACCAGGGCCTTGAGCGTCTGCCCGTTCAGCGGGGTCTCCCGCACCGCGACCACCAGCCGGCGACGCTCCTTGAGCGTCACGCTCGCCACGCGCTGGAGCAGGTCCTTCGACAGCCCGAGCGCCACCCCCGCCACGCAGGCCGTGGACGCGGGGACGATCAGCATCCCCTTGGCCGGGTACGAGCCCGAACTCGGGCCCGCGGCCAGGTCTCCGGCGCCCCAGTACCGGACGTCGTCCAGTTCGGGCCGCGCGAAGGTCCCGGGCTTCCCGTCGGCTCCCCGCTGCAGCCACGCCCCCAGATCGTCCCGCCAGTGCGCGTCGCGGAAGGCGATCCCGGTCTCGTCCAACAGGGTGAGCCGCGAAGCCCGGCTGACCACCAGGTCGACGCTCTCCCCCGCCGCCAGCAGTCCGCGGAGCACCGCCGCCGCGTACGGCGTCCCGGACGCCCCGGAAACCCCGACCACCCACGGGGTGCGCTTGCGCTCAGTCATACCTCCGAGACTATCCGGCCACCCCGGGCGGGCACTCGGTAAGGTGCCCGGACGTTCCGCACTTGGGGCGCTACGAGGGGGTACGGAGACGATGAGCACGACGAACACGACGGTCCGTCAGGCCGAGTGGCGGCAGAGCGACCGGGCGAAGGCGGCCGGAAAGCTCATGCTGGGCTGGGTCGCACTCCTGTGGGCCCTGGAGGCCGTGGACTACGCCACCGGACACGCGCTGGACGCGTACGGGATCGTGGCCCGCGACCCGGACAGCCTGACGGGCGTCGTCACGGGGTCCTTCCTCCACCTCGGCTTCGACCACGTCGCCTCCAACAGCGTTCCGCTGCTGGTCCTCGGTTTCATAGCGGCCTTGTCCGGGATCCGGCACTTCCTCGCGGTGTGCGGGCTGATCATGCTGGCCGACGGCATCGGCACCTGGCTGATCTCCCCGCCGAACACCATGACCCTGGGCGCCTCGGGCGTCGTCTTCGGCCTCTTCGGCTACCTGCTGGTCCGCGGCTTCGTGGAACGCAAGGTGCTGGGCGTCGCCGTCGCCGTGGGCATCGCGGCCGTCTGGGGCGGCACGATCGTGACGGGCATCCTCCCGACGGACGCGGGCGTCAGCTGGCAGGGCCACCTCTGCGGCCTGGTCGGTGGAGTGCTGACCGCCCTGTTCTACCGCCGCCCGACCCGCCCCGCCCTCACGGGCTGACGACAGAGGGGTCCACGGGCAGCTCGGAGGTGTCGACCGTCAGCCGGCCCGGTCCGAGCTGCTCAGAAGGTCAGGCCCCGGACCACGAGGTCCAGCGAGGCGCACACGAACAGGGCCATGCCGATGAACCCGTTGACGGTGAAGAAGGCGCGGTTCAGGCGGGACAGGTCGTGCGGGGTCACGATGGTGTGCTCGTAGAAGAAGGCCACGACGACGATCGCCAGGCCCGCCCAGAACAGCGCGCCCGCGTCGGTGGCGAGGGCGTACCAGACCAGCAGGGCCGTGGTCACGACGTGCGCGCCGCGGGCGCCCCACAGGGCGGCCGGGACGCCGAAGCGGGCCGGGACGGACTTGACGCCGTCCGCGCGGTCCGAGGCCACGTCCTGGGAGGCGAAGATCAGGTCGAAGCCGCCGATCCACACGCCCACCGCCAGGCCCAGGATCACCGCGTCCCAGGACCACTCTCCGGTGACGGCCAGCCAGGCCCCGATCGGCCCTATGGCCTGGGCCAGGCCCAGGATGGCGTGCGGGAAGTTCGTGAACCGCTTGCCGTACGGGTACACCACCATCGGGATCACCGCGACGGGCGCCAGCATCAGGCAGAGCGGGTTCAGCAGCGCCGCCGAGCCGAGGAAGACCAGGAGCGCGATCCCGGCGCCGGTCCAGGCCGAACGGACCGACACCGCGCCGGTGACCAGTTCGCGGCCGGCCGTGCGCGGGTTGCGGGCGTCGATCTCGCGGTCGATGATCCGGTTGGCCGCCATGGCGAAGGTCCGCAGCCCCACCATGCAGACGGTGACGAGCAGCAACTCGCCCCAGTGCACGTGCCGGTCGAGCTGGAACATGGCGGTGAGCGCCGCTATGTAGGCGAAGGGCAGCGCGAAGACCGAGTGCTCGATCATCACGAGCCGCAGGAACGCCCTGACCTTGTTGCCCGCCTCCGGCGCGGGTCCCGGTCCGAGGACACCCTCGGCGGTGGTCATCATGCGAGTTCCCTCCGGAACTGTTCGAGTTCGGCCCTCGGCCCGTCGAGCACCTCGTCGACGAGGGTCCGCAGTCTCGGGGTCACGCGAGGCTCCTGCGGAAGTCCTCAAGGTCGGTCAGCAGGGTCGCGCGGGGGATCGTGCCCGTCTCCAGGGAGACCGTGGGCGCGCCCTCGGGCTCGGGCGGGGTGGCGTGCACCGTGAACACGTAGCCCTCGCCCTCCGGACGGGCGTCGAGTCGGAGCACGGCGCCGGCTTCGACGGTGAACGGCCCGCCGGCGCCCAGCGCGGCCTGCAGCCGCTCCGCGAAGTCGTCGACCTCGGAGTCGCGCACGCCGGGCAGCTCGAAGCCGCCGTCGGATTCGAAGTCGTCGTCCAGCACCAGGGTCCACATGTTGCCCGGGCCGGCGAATTCCTCGGGCGAGATGCCCGCCTGCTTGGCGGCCGCGCGGACACCCGGGTCCGCCGGGTCGAGCTCGGGGCGCACGAGGAGGAGGAACGTCGTGTCCTCGCCGATGAACAGCGCCGGTCCGCCGAAGTCGGAACTCACAGGCCGTACTCCTTCCAGCGGCGGTCCACGAGGGCGGCGGTCGCCGGGTCGGACTCGACCATGTCGGGCCAGCCGCCGTCGCGGGTGTAGCCCTCCTCGGGCAGCTTCTTCGTCGCGTCGATGCCCGCCTTGCCGCCCCAGAACTGCTGGTACGAGGCGTGGTCCAGGTGGTCCACCGGGCCTTCCACGACCGTGAGGTCACGGGAGTAGTCCGTGTTGCCGAGGGCCCGCCAGGACACCTCGTGCAGGTCGTGGACGTCGCAGTCGGCGTCCACCACGATGATCAGCTTGGTCAGCGACATCATGTGCGCGCCCCAGATGGCGTGCATGACCTTCTGCGCGTGCTTGGGGTACTTCTTGTCGATCGAGACGATCGCGCAGTTGTGGAAGCCGCCCGACTCGGGCAGGTGGTAGTCCACGATGTCCGGCACGATGATCTTGAGGAGCGGGAGGAAGAAACGCTCCGTCGCGCGGCCCAGCGGCCCGTCCTCCGTCGGCGGCCGGCCGACCACGATCGACTGGAGCAGCGGCCGCTTGCGCATCGTCACGCAGTCGATCCTCAGCGCCGGGAAGGGCTCCTGCGGGGTGTAGAAGCCGGTGTGGTCGCCGAAGGGACCCTCCGGAAGCATCTCGCCGGGCTCCAGCCAGCCCTCGATCACGACCTCCGCGTTGGCCGGGACCTGGAGCGGGACGGTCTTGCAGTCGACCATCTCGATCCGCTTGCCGGCGACGAAACCGGCGAAGAGGTACTCGTCGATGTCGCCCGGCAGCGGCGCGGTGGACGCGTACGTCACCGCGGGCGGGCAGCCGAAGGCGATCGCGACGGGGAGCCGCTCGCCGCGCTTGGCGGCGACCGCGTAGTGGTTGCGGCTGTCCTTGTGGATCTGCCAGTGCATGCCGATGGTGCGCTTGTCGTGGCGCTGGAGGCGGTAGAGGCCCAGGTTGCGCACGCCCGTCTCCGGGTGCTTGGTGTGCGTCAGGCCGAGGTTGAAGAAGGACCCGCCGTCCTTGGGCCAGGTGAAGAGCGCCGGCAGCTGGTCCAGGTCCACGTCGTCGCCGGTGAGGACGACCTCCTGGACGGGCGCGGCGTCGCCCTTCACCTTCTTCGGGGGCACGTGCACCATCGAGCCGAGCTTGCCGAAGGCCTCGCGGACGCCGATGAAGCCCTGCGGCAGCTCCGGCTTGAGCAGGCCGCCGATCTTCTCGCTGATCTCGCCGTACGACTTGAGGCCGAGGGCCTTCAGGAGGCGGCGGTCGGTCCCGAAGACGTTCATGGCCAGCGGCATAGCCGAGCCCTTGACGTTCTCGAAGAGGAGCGCCGGGCCGCCGGCCTTGTTCACTCTGTCGACGATCTCCCCGACCTCCAGGTAGGGGTCGACTTCGGCCTTGATGCGCTTGAGGTCGCCCTCCCGCTCCAGAGCCCGGAGCAGCGAGCGGAGATCGTCGTAAGCCATAGGGGCAAGTATCCGTCACCAACTACTCTGGAGGTGTCACCGGGGCCCGAGCGGGCCTGCCGTCACTGCCGGGGAGTCGGTTCCACACCGTGCTGCGCTATCTGCCGTTCCTGCTGATCCTCGCGCTGACCATCTACGCCTTCATCGACTGCCTGAACACGCCCGAGGACGAGGTCAAGCACCTCCCCAAGGTGGTCTGGGTGATCATCATCCTGCTCTTCTCGATCGTCGGGCCGGTGGTGTGGCTGTTCGCGGGCAAGAAGCGCTCGGCCGTCGGAGGCGGCGGCCGCGGAGCCCGGAGGCGGACCCAGTGGGTCGCGCCGGACGACAATCCGGAGTTCCTGAAGTCCCTGCGCGACGAGCAGGAGAACAAGGACAAGAAGGACAAGGGCCGGGACCAGGACTAGGTGCGTTGTCCGGACAGTGGCCCCGTCGTCCGGGTCACCGCGCCCAGGGCAGGACGCGGGTGCCTTCGGTGCCCGGGACGGTGGCCACGCCGTCGGCGCGCATGGCCACGTACGCCTCGAAGTGCTCGCAGGCGTGGATCCGGCGCGGTACGTCGGGCGGCAGGACCAGGGTCTGGCCGGCGGCGACCTTCTCCGTGCGGCCGTCGCAGGTGACCTCCAGGGAGCCGACGGTGAGCAGCCAGACCTGCTCGCGGTTGACGGAGTGCTCGGGTCCGGTGATGCCGGCGGCCATGTCGACGTGCCAGGTGCTGAGCTCGGAGCTGCCGCGGCTGGGGGCGGCGCGGCCGGTCATGGTGGCGTTGGGGGTCGTTGTGACGTGCTCGGGCGAAACGGTGATGACGTGCAAGGCGGTCCTCGGCTTCTCGGGCGCGACTGAGTCAAGCTGCTTTACTCGACATGGTGAGTAAAGCAGCTTGACTCGGTCGTGTCACCATATTTGCGTGACGAGAGAAGAGAACGAGGGCGTCGAGCTGACCTTCCTGCTCGGCCTGGGCTTCCAGCTGATGCTGGGAGAGTTCACCCGGCGGGTGGCCGAGGCCGGATACCCGGACCTGCGCCCCCTGCACGGCATGGCCTTCCAGGCCCTGAAGGGTCCCGGCGCCACCGCCACCGAGCTCGCCGAACGGCTCGGGGTGACCAAGCAGGCCGCCGGACAGATCGTCGACGACCTGGAGAAGCGCGGCTACGTCCGGCGCGAGCCGCATCCCGGGGGCGGCCGCCGCAAGCTGGTCGTGCTGACGGCGGCGGCCCACACCCACCTCGCCGTCGCGGGCCGGATCCTGCACGGGCTGGAGGCCGAGCTGGCCGGGAGCGCCGACCTCACGGTCCTGCGCCGGGAGCTGGGGCACCTCGTGCGCGCACTCCACGGGGACGACGGGCTGCCGCCCCTGCGCCCGGTGTGGTGAGCTCGGCCCGGGCCCCGGCGTCTCAGGCCCTGGCGTCTCAGGCCCTGGCGGCTCGGGCACGGTCGGCCTGCGGGCGGTTGGCTACGCCCTGGTGAAGGAGGCGTAGGCCTCGCGCAGCTGGGACCAGCGGGCGTCCGTCCAGGCCGCCCAGTTCGCCGGCCGCCCGGACAGGGCTGATTCCAGCAGCTCGAAGTGCTCGTGCCAGCCGGCCAGGCAGTCGAGGCGCTCGTCCTCCGGCCCGCCCCGCTCGTTCACGAACCGGATCACCGTCGAATCGGTGCCGACCGCCTCCAGGTGGAAGCGGATCCGCCCGTGCTCGGTGACCGTGTACTCCACGACCCGCTCCACGTCCCAGGCGGTGACCCGCCCGGTCGCCACGGTCCCGGTGTTCAGCCAGCGCAGCGTGACCGCCCCGCCGAGCCTGCGCTCCAGGACGTCCGCCGCGGCCAGCCAGCCGCGCAGCCCCTCCGGTGTGGTCAGGGCGGGCCAGAGCGCCGCGTAGGAGTACGGCAGGTGCAGCTCGAAGCGGAGCAGCCAGCGGTCTTCGCCGCGGCGCTCGCTGGTGGCGTGGCTCACGAGAGACATGCCACCAGCGTCCCACTCCAACCGGTCAGACGCCCGAGTAGGAGTGCAGGCCGTTGAGGAACATGTTCACGCCGTAGTAGTTCCAGATCCAGCAGGCGAAGGCGAAGAGTGCCAGGTAAGCGGCCTTGCGGCCCTTCCAGCCGGCGGTGGCGCGGGCGTGCAGGTAGCAGGCGTACGCCACCCAGGTCACGAAGGACCAGACCTCCTTGGGGTCCCAGTTCCAGTAGCGGCCCCAGGCGTCGCCCGCCCAGATCGCGCCCGCGATGATCGTGAAGGTCCACAGCGGGAAGACGGCCGCGTTGATCCGGTACGAGAACTTGTCGAGCGAGGCCGCGGAGGGCAGCCGCTCCATGACCGACGCGTAGAACTTCCCCGCGGTCCGGCCGTTCGCGATCCGGCCCTCGTAGGCGTCGCGGAAGAGGTAGAGGACCGCGCCGGCCGCGCCGATGTAGAAGACGGCGCCGCAGAAGATCGCGGTGGAGACGTGGATCCACAGCCAGTACGAGTGCAGGGCCGGGACCAGCTGGTCGCTGTCGGTGTAGAGGATCTTGACGGCGATGCCGAGGTCCAGCAGCACGCTGGTGACCAGGATCAGGCCGAGCCAGCGGACGTTCTTCTTCAGCGCGAGCAGCGCCAGGTACGTGCCGACGGCCACCGTGGAGAAGGTGATCGAGAACTCGTACATGTTGCCCCACGGGGCCCGCTGCACCGACATCGCGCGGGCGAGGACGCCGCCCGCCTCGATGAGGAAGGCGAGCGCGGTCAGCGAGATCGCGATCCGCCCGTAGAGGTCGCCCTGGACGGTGCCGCCGCCGGCGCCGGGGCCGTCCGGCACGTCGCGGGTGCCCGCGGCCGAACGGGTGACGACCTTCGGTTGGTCGAGGACGGCGGTGCTGCCGCCCTTGCCCCGGACCTGCACGGCGGGCGCGGCGGCGGCCCGCTCTTGCGCGGACCCGGTCAGCGCGGCGGCCGTACGGGCCACCTTGCTGCGGCTGCCGAAGGTCCACTCGGCGATGTGCGCGAAGAAGGCGAGCGTGTAGACCGCCATCGACGAATAGATCAGGTAGTTGCTGATCTGAGCCAGGTTCTCATTGGCTGCGGCTGCGAGCGGCGTCATCCGCGCTCTCCTTCAGGGGTTTCTTCGACACGTGGTTCGGCAAGTGCGGCGGGCGCGGTCGGCGCCTGCTGGTGCAGCGCGGCGGCGAGGGCCGCCAGCTCCTGCGGGAGCCGGGTGGACTCGCTGCGGCCCAGGCCCGCCATCTCGACGACGGTCACGCCGTCCGGGCCGGCCACCGCGCGGACCCAGATCCGGCGGCGCTGGATGAACAGGGACCCGGCCAGGCCCGCGATCGCGGCGATCGCGCCGGCGAGGGCGAGGCCGCTGCCGGGCTGGTGGGTGACGGAGAAGGTGGCCCAGCGCTCGATGCCCTCGAACTTCACGGTGCCCGCGCCGTTCGGCAGGGTCATCGTGTCGCCGACCTTGAGCTTCTGCTTGAACGGCTCGCCGGACTCGTCCTTGAAGGACTGCATCTTGTCCGTCTTGAGCACGTACACGTTCTGCGGCAGGCCCGAGTCCACGCCGAGGCTGCCGTGCCAGGCGTTGAGCATGAGCCGCGGCTGGAGCAGGGCCGGGAACTGCGAGAACATCGTGCCCATGCCCTCGCCGGCGTAGCTCGGCACGAAGACGGCGTTGAAGCCGAGCTGCTCCGCCTTGCCGTCCTTGTCCTTGTAGCCGTCGGTGACCTTGACGGCTCCGGTGGAGGTGAGGTTGGAGTCCTGCGGGAGCATCGGCACGGCGTCCTTGTAGATCACCTTGCCGGTGGGGTCGGTCACCGAGAGGATCGGCGCGTAGCCGTGGCCCAGCAGGTAGACCTTGGAGCCGTCGACCTGGAGCGGCTTGTTGACCTGGATCTCGCGCTTCTCCGGCTTGCCGTCGGCGCCCTCGCTGAAGGTGACGTACGCCTTGAAGTCGCGCGGGGTGCCCTTCTGCGGGCCGCTCATCTCGTACGTCGCGTCGAACCGGTCCAGCGTGAAGCTGAACGGCGGCAGGTCGTCGGGGTGGAAGAGGGTGCCGGCCTTGAAGTCGTCGTACTGGGTGAGGGTGTTCGAGAAGCCGGTGCCGCGCAGGACCAGCTTGCCGCCCTCGGACTTGAAGTACTGGCCCCAGGCGAAGGCCACCAGCATCACGATCAGCGCGACGTGGAAGATCAGGTTGCCGGCCTCGCGGAGGTAGCCCTTCTCCGCCGCGACGTGCCCCTTGCCGGCCTCGGTGCGGAAGCGGCGCCCGCGGAGCACCGCCGTGGCGTACGAGAGGACCTCGTCCGGGGTCTTGCCGGTGCGCCAGGTGGTGTGGGCGGGGAGCCGGTCGAGCCGCTTGGGGGCGGCCGGCGGCCGGCCGCGGAGCTGGCCGACGAACTGCCAGGAGCGCGGCAGGATGCAGCCGACCAGCGAGATGAACAGCAGCAGGTAGATCGCGGAGAACCACACCGAGCTGTAGACGTCGAAGAGCTGGAGGTTGTCGGCGACGGTCACCCAGGAGGCGTGGGTCCGCTTCCAGTCGGCGACCTTCATCTCGTCGACGTTGCTCTGCGGGATGAGGGAGCCGGGGATGGCGCCCAGGGAGAGCAGGAAGAGCAGGATCAGCGCCACCCGCATGGAGGTGAGCTGCCGCCAGAACCAGCGGGCCCAGCCGATCACCCCGATGCCGACGGCCGGCCCGCTCGGGCCGTCGTCCAGCGGGGCGGTGGAGAGCTGGGCTCCGGCCACGGCCTCCGCGGCGTCCGCGGCGGCGTCCGCGGCGGCGGAGTCGATGGCGGGGTCGGTGGCGGAGGTGGCGTCCGCCGCGGCGGACTCGGGCGACGCCCCGGTGGGTGCCTTGTCAGTCGTACTCATGTCCGTGTAGTCCTCAGATCCCCACCGTGAAGGTTTGGGTCCAGCTCTGCATGTCGCTGACGATGCTGGCCCACATTCCTGTGACGAGCAGCAGACCGGTCAGGATCAGCATGCCTCCGCCGATGCGCATCACCCACGCATAGTGCTTCTTCACCCAGCCGAACGCCCCGAGCGCCTTGCGGAAGGCGATCGCGGTGAGGATGAACGGCAGGCCGAGCCCGAGGCAGTAGGCGACGGTCAGCAGCGCGCCCCGGCCGGCGCTCGCCTGGTCGAGGGAGAGCGTGGTGACGGCCGCGAGGGTCGGGCCCATGCAGGGGGTCCAGCCGACGCCGAAGAGCACGCCGAGCAGCGGGGCGCCGATCAGGCCTGCCGTCGGCTTCTTGTGGAAGCGGAACTCCCGCATCGTCAGACCCGGGATCGCGCCCATGAAGAACAGGCCGAGAACGATCACCAGGCCGCCCAGGACCCGGGAGATGATCTCGTTGTTCTCCCGGAGGGTCTCCCCGAAGTAGCCGAAGAGCGCGCCCGTGGAGACGAAGACGACGGTGAAGCCCGCGATGAACAGGGCCGCGCCCGCCAGCATCCGGCCGCGCCGCGCCTCGGCGAGGTCGGCGCCGCTGACGCCGGTCACGTAGGAGAGGTAGCCGGGGACCAGCGGCAGGACGCAGGGCGAGAAGAAGGAGACCAGCCCGGCGAGGACCGAGATGGGCAGCGCCAGCAGCAGCGCCCCGTTCAGGACGGTGGTGTTCACCCCGGTCGCCTCGGCGGCCAGCACGTACTCGACCACGAGGTCACTGCTCCGCGAGGATCGGGTCGATCATCGAGCGCAGTCTCTCCTCGCCCAGCGGGGCCAGGGTGCGGGCGGCGATCTTGCCCTCCCGGTCGAGGATGATCGTGGAGGGGATCGCGTTCGGGTTGAGCGTGCCCTTGGGGAAGCGGAGCATCAGCTTCCCGGCGGGGTCGTAGAGGCTCGGGTAGGTGATCCCGAAGGTCTCCTCGAAGGAGACCGCGTTCTGCGGGCTGCTGTCGCGGGTGTTGATGCCGACGAAGGCGACGTCCTTGCCGGCGTCGGCCAGCTCCTTGGAGACCTTCGCGAAGTCGGGGGCCTCGGCGCGGCACGGCGGGCACCAGGAGCCCCAGATGTTGAGGACGACGACCTTGCCCTTGAGGGTGGTGGTGTCGAGGGTCTTGCCGTCGACGGTCTCGCCGTCGAGCTGGGGGGCGTCGTCGCGCTCCCCCTTGGCGGCGGTGGTGATCCCGGTCGCGCCCGTGACGTAGTTGCCACCGGTGGAGGCCGTCTTGCCGCCGCCAGAGCCGCTGCAGGACGTCAGGGTCATGACGCCCGCTACGGCCACCGCGGTCAGCAGGGTGGCGCGGCCGCCGGTCGAGCGGCGGCGACTTCGACGGGCACGGGCGCGGCTAAGGCTCATGTGAAAAGTTTCGCATGAGCAATTCGCGGATCTACCGCGCCCCCCGCGGGGATGTCAATGCCCTGGTCAGGCAATGGACGGGCGGAGACCGGCCGCGGTCGGACCGCGGGGCGGCCCACGGTCGGGTCGCGCCGGGCCGCGGTCAGGCCACGGTCGGGCCGCGGTCAGGTACGTGTTCCAGCCGCCGACCGGCGACTGGCCCGGGCCGAGACCGCGGAGCCTGGCCAGCAGGTTCGGGTCCTGGACGTCCAGCCAGTCGGTGAACTGCCGGAAGGATACGAGCCGTACGTCCCTTTTGTCCGCCATGCCCTTGAGGGCTTCCTCGACGGCGTCCATGTAGATGCCGCCGTTCCACTCCTCGAAGTGGTTGCCGATGAAGAGCGGCGCGCGGTTGGTCTCGTAGGCCCGCCGGAAGCCGCCGAGGTAGGTGGCCGTGGCCTGGGTGCGCCAGGCCGGGTAGTTGGCGGGCACGCCCCTCGTGGTGTTCTTCGACTGGTTGGCGAGGATGTTGTAGTCCATCGACAGCACTTCGAAGGAATGCCCGGGAAAGGGCAGGGACTGCAGGGGCAGGTCCCAGACGCCGGACCGGCGCACCGGCCAGACCTGGAGGCCGCCGGGCGAGCTGGAGTCGTAGCGCCAGCCCAGCCTCTGGGCGGTCGGCAGCAGGTTGTCCCGGCCCAGGAGGCAGGGGGTGCGGGCGCCGGTCAGCTCCTTGCGGTAGTCGAAGGGCAGGGGGTCGAGGTCGGTGAAACCGGTGTGGGTGCGCCAGTTGGTGACGAACGACACGGCCTGGTCGATCTCGCTCTGCCAGTCCTCCGGGGCCCATCGGCCGACGGAGCCGGAGCCGCCGCAGAAGTGGCCGTTGAAGTGCGTCCCGATCTCGTGCCCGTCGAGCCACGCCTCGCGGACGTACTTGAGCGTGGAGCGGACGTTCTCGTCCTTGAGGTAGCCGATGTCCGAGGCCCCGACCGGGTTGTTCGGCGGCTGGTAGAGGCTCCGCTTCGCCTCGGGCAGCAGGTAGATGCCGGAGAGGAAGAAGGTCATGCCCGCGCCGTGGTCCTTGGCCAGCTTGAGGAAGCGGGGGAAGAGGCCGTTGCCGATCTCACCCGCGCCGTCCCAGCTGAAGACGACGAACTGGGGCGGGGTCTCACCCGGCTGCAGCGGCACGGGCCGGTCCGGCTGGTTCGGCTGGGGGCCGGTGTCGGCCGTGGAGCCGTCACCGATGAGCTTCGCCGCCGGCTTCCCGCCGGGCTTGGGGTTCTTGACCGGCCCGGGGGTGCCGGGCCCGGCCTTGCCGGGCGCGCCGCAGCCCGCGATCCCCACCGCGGCGGCAGCCCCAAGTCCGAGCGCCGAGCACTCCCCTTCGACTGAAGTCGCGCACGCCACCCTCCCCGTCGTCCCTCGCAAGCCCACGTCGAAATCCATATAAACGGACAACTCAGAGCGACTTGCAGCACTGGACGGTGATTCCCGGCGCAACTTGTATTTATTTAGGTAAAACTGTAACGGTTCGTAACAGAGCGTCGATCAAGCGCTGACGACGCCCGGACCGGCACCCGGACCAGCACCCGGAACGAGGCGCGGAACGGCGTAACGATCCCTCAGGCGCCGAACGCCTTGGACGCGCCCTTCACCGGCTTCGCCCCGGCCAGCAGGTGCGCCGGGACCAGGTCCCGGGCCGGCTCGCTGTAGCCCACCGACACCAGCTTGTCCCCCTGGAACGTGAAGGACGTCAGCGAGGCGAGGGTGCACTGGCGGCGGCGCGGGTCGTGCCACAGCCGGCGCTTCTCCGCGAAGCTGCGCACGATCCAGATCGGCAGCTGGTGGCTGACCGCCACCGCCTCGTGGCCGCGGGCCGCGTCGCGCGCGGCCTCCAGCGCGCTCATCATCCGGACCACCTGGTCGACGTACGGCTCGCCCCAGGAGGGCTTGAACGGGTTCGTCAGGTGCTTCCAGTTGCCGGGCTTGCGCAGCGCGCCGTCCCCGACGCCGAAGGTCTTGCCCTCGAAGACGTTCTCCGCCTCCAGCAGCCGGGTGTCGGTCGCCAGGCCCAGGCCGCGGGCCTTGGCGATCGGCTCGGCCGTCTCCTGCGCCCGCTCCAGCGGGGAGGACACCACGTAGGTGATGTCCCGGTCCTTGAGGTGCTCGGCGACCCGGTCGGCCATCTGCCGGCCCAGCTCGGAGAGGTGGTAGCCCTCGCGGCGCCCGTACAGGACCCCGTCCGGGTTGTGCACCTCGCCGTGGCGCACCAGGTGCACGACGGTGATCTCGCTGCTGCTCATGCGGTGGCCTCCGCGGCGGCTCGGGCGGCGGCGGGCAGCGCCGCCGCGATGCGCTCGATCGCCCGCTCGTCGTGGGCGGTGGACACGAACCAGGACTCGAACGCGGACGGCGGCAGGTAGACGCCCTGCGCCAGCATCGAGTGGAAGAAGCCGTTGAAGCGGAAGCTCTCCTGCTTCTTGGCGTCGTCGTAGTTGCGCACCTCGTCCTCGGTGAAGAAGACGGAGAACATGTTCGACGCGGTCTGCAGCCGGTGCGCCACGCCCTCCTTGGCCAGGGCCCCGCTGACCAGGCCCTGGATCTCCTTCGAGACCGCGTCGACCTTCTCGTACGCGGCCGCGTCGAGCAGGCGCAGCTGCGCGAGGCCGGCGGCGGTGGCGATCGGGTTACCGGAGAGGGTGCCGGCCTGGTAGACCGGGCCGGCGGGCGCGAGGTGGCCCATGACGTCGGCGCGGCCGCCGAAGGCCGCGGCCGGGAAGCCGCCGCCCATGACCTTGCCGAAGGTCATCAGGTCGGGCTTGACCCCGTCGACGCCGTACCAGCCGGCGCGGGAGGTACGGAAGCCGGTCATGACCTCGTCGGAGATGTACAGGGCGCCGTTCTCGCGGCAGAGGTCGGCGAGCCCCTGGTTGAAGCCCTCGGCCGGCGTCACGACGCCCATGTTGCCGGGCGCGGCCTCGGTGATCACGCAGGCGATCTCGCCGGGGTGCGCGGCGAAGGCCGCCCGGACCGCTTCGAGGTCGTTGTAGGGGAGCACGATCGTGTCGCCGGCCTGCGCGCCCGTCACGCCGGGGGTGTCCGGCAGCGCGAAGGTCGCGAGGCCGGAACCGGCCGCGGCCAGCAGCGCGTCCACATGGCCGTGGTAGCAGCCGGCGAACTTCACGACCTTGGCACGGCCGGTGAAACCGCGCGCCAGCCGGATCGCCGACATCGTGGCCTCCGTCCCCGAGGAGACGAGCCGCACCTGCTCGACGGGCTCGATGCGCGCCACGATCTCCTCGGCGAGCGCCACCTCGCCCTCGCCGGGTGTGCCGAAGGAGGTGCCGCGGGCCACGGCCGCCTGGACGGCCGCGATCACCTCGGGGTGGGAATGGCCGAGGATCATCGGTCCCCACGAGCACACGAGGTCGACGTACTCGCGACCGTCGGCATCGGTGAGGTACGGACCGGTCCCGGACACCATGAACCGGGGCGTACCGCCCACGGCGCGGAAGGCGCGCACGGGAGAGTTCACGCCGCCGGGGGTCACGAGGGAGGCGCGCTCGAAGAGCGTCTGCGAAACTGGGGCTTCATACGGGTACGGGTAGCTCACACCAGCCATGGTCTCAGAGGGCCGCGACAGACTTGCGGACGGGCGTTTCACCGCGTCGCCGCGGGGGAGGTCACTGCCATGATGATCAGGCTGCGTGGCGGGGGCCGCGGGGCCGGGGCAAGCAAGACCAGTCGGGTGGAGATATGCAACGCGGTGGTGGACCGGGCGAGGGTACGGACGGCCTCGATCCCCAGCGCGCCCGCGAAGCCCGCGAGGCCCGCCGCCGGGGCAAGCACCGCCGGCGTGCCACCGAGGCGGCCGACGCCGTCCCGGAACCCACGACGCCGGCGGAGGATCTGCCCAAGGGCCGTGGCATGGGAGTGACGTACAAGTACTTCGGCGCCCCCGACGGCGCCACGGCCGCCCGCGTGCCGGTCACGATGCGGCCCGAGGAGCTGGGCGGCGACGAGCTCGGCATGGGCGGCCTCTTCACCAAGATCAAGCCGGAGACGGTGGCCGCGATGGTCCTGACCGGCATCGAGGGCATACCCCTCCACAAGGTCCCGCCGCTGGAGCTGGTCGTCCTCCACCCCGACTACGCGGTGGTCAAGCTCCCCATGACGGTGGTCGACCCGCTGCGGGGCATCGGCGAGGAGTCGGTGGGCGCGGCGGCCTTCATCTGGTCCACGGTCCCGGACCGCGGCGGCCCGAGCGACGCCTTCAACGTCTACCAGCTGCTCCACGAGTGGCAGGACTTCTCCCACCGCCTGCACGAGGCGGGCCACCAGCCGTACTGCCTGGTCTGGCCCTGACCTGACCTTCGTCGAAGCCGGGCATCCCCTCCACGGGGCTGCCCGGCTTCGCGCTGCCCTGCCGGTTCGGCGATTCCTGACGTCACATCCCCCACATAGACCATTTTTTCCGATTTGCGCCCTATTGCTGTGAAATATGCGTGACTACTCCTGCGTGACGACGTATCACTACCTCGGGCAGGCAGTCGCTCGCGGTCCCCGCTCAGGGGGAGCCTGCACGCCGGCGCGGGCAGGGGGGCTCGCGGTCCTGAGTCGCCATCGTCGCGGGCGCTCGGGATCCTCCTCCGGGAGGTCTGAGACCCGAAGCAACAAGAAAGGTCCTGCTGTGGCATTGGATGTCATCCGGTCGGGTCCACCCGACAAAAGGCCTCGACGCAGTCTGTTCAAACGGGGAGTCCTCGTCCTGCTCCCCGCAGCGCTTCTGGCGGCGGCAGCCCTGACGCCGAACCTCGCGCACGCCTTGGAAGCCCCCGTGAACCTGGGGACCGCCACCAACTACGCGGTCCTGGCTGGTTCGACGGTCACCAACACGGGCCCCACCGTCATCAACGGCGATCTGGGGCTCCACCCGGGCACATCGGTGACCGGCTTCCCGCCCGGCATCGTCAACGGTACGCAGCACATCACCGACGCCGCCGCCGCTCAGGCGCAGTCCGACCTCGTCATCGCCTACAACGACGCGGCAAGCCGGGGCCCCGGCACCGCCACTCCGCCCGACATCGGCGGACTAACGCTGGCGCCCGGCGTCTACACGGCCTCGTCGACACTGAACCTCACCGGCACGGTCACTCTCGACGGCCAGAACAACCCGGACGCCGTCTTCATCTTCCAGATCCCCTCGACCCTGATCACGGCTCCGAACAGCGTCGTAGCCCTGATCAGGGGAGCAAATGCCTGCAACGTGTTCTGGCAGGTGGGCAGCTCCGCCACGCTCGACACGAACACCCAGTTCAAGGGCAACATCCTGGCCCTGACGTCCATCACGCTGAACACCGGCGCCGTGCTCGAAGGCCGCGCCCTGGCGCGTAATGGCGCGGTCACGCTGGACACCAACACCATCACGAGGGCGGCCTGCGCCGTTGGCCCGCCCGGACCTCCCGGACCGACGGGCTCGCCCGGCCCGACCGGCCCGACCGGCCCTCCCGGCCCGACGGGTGAGCCCGGCCCCACCGGCTCTCCCGGCCCGACGGGCGCCCCTGGCCCGACGGGTGCCCCCGGTCCCGACGGCAGCCCCGGTGCCCCCGGTGCCCCCGGCCCGACGGGCGCCCCTGGCCCGACGGGTGCCCCCGGCCCCGACGGCAGCCCCGGCGCCCCCGGCGCCCCCGGCCCGACGGGTGCCCCCGGCCCGACCGGCGCCCCTGGCCCCGACGGCAGCCCCGGCGCCCCTGGTGCCCCCGGCCCGACGGGCGCCCCTGGCCCGACGGGTGCCCCCGGTCCCGACGGCAGCCCCGGCGCCCCCGGCCCGACGGGTGCCCCCGGTCCCGACGGCAGCCCCGGCGCCCCTGGCCCGACGGGTGCCCCCGGTCCCGACGGCAGCCCCGGCGCCCCCGGCCCGACGGGTGCCCCCGGCCCGACCGGTGCCCCCGGCCCCGACGGCAGCCCCGGCGCCCCCGGTGCCCCTGGTGCCCCTGGCCCGACGGGTGCCCCCGGCCCGACCGGCGCCCCCGGCCCCGACGGGGCTCCCGGACCCAGCGGATCCCCCGGACCCGTCGGACCCGTAGGACCTGCGGGTCCCGCGGGACCGGCAGGACCCGCAGGACCGGCAGGACCCGCAGGACCGGCAGGACCCGCCGGTCCCAAGGGCCCTCGCGGTGACAAGGGCGAAAAGGGTGACTCGGGCGACCACGACCACGGTCACGACGACGAGGGCGACGAGGGCGACGAAGGCGACGAGGGCGAGCACGGTCACGACGACGACCACGGCAAGCCCGGCCACGGTCATGAAGACGACCACGGCAAGCCGCCCGGCCACGGTCACGACGACGACCACGGCAAGCCGCCCGGCCAGGGGCACGACGGCCCCGACCAGGGCAAGCCCCCGTGGGCCGGCTTCCTGCCCGGTGGCCTCGACGACGCTCTGGGTCAATTCCGCCCCGGCCACACCGCCAAGAGCGTCAACTTCGCCCCCGTGAGCGCCGCCACCGACCGGCAGCCGAAGGTGGCGTCGCAGAACCTCGCCACGACCGGCTCAAGCAGCGAGGCGAGCATCGTGGCTGCCACCGCAGTCGCGCTGGCCTTCATCGGAGGCTCGGCCCTCTTCGCCATGAAGCGGACCCGCCGAGGTGCAACAACCCGACAGGACTAGCCCGTCGCAGGCGTGACCGTTTCCCATCCGGTCCGCCGTTTGGCGACTGAGCCCCTGGACATGCGTCCAGGGGCTCAGCGCGTCCGGCCGGGACATCGTGCCGGGTCTGGTGGAGCGGGCCGTCGTGGAGTCCAGCGCCTCGAAGCGGTGAACCCCCGGCTCGCGGACCGGCTGAAGGCGATGTCCGGCGCCGATCTGAGCGTTTTCTCCTGAAGGACCTGCTGCGGCCGCAGGCGATGCTGCCGAACACGGTCGACCTCGGCGCGGCCACGGTGGTCCTGGAGTCCGGTCAGCAGGTGGGAGTCCCCACGCATTGACCGGATGAAAAGGCAGAGTCTAAATCAGGACATCTTTGGCACCCCGTCAACTGAGACCGTGCGTACCGGGGTTAACCGTTCCGGGCACTGTCGAAACGAAAGCGCACAGTCGTACGGGGAGCGTCTGATCGATACTCAGGAGTAGCTATTTCCGGACGCCGGGGCAAAGGCCTCCTTTGCCCCGGCGTGCAACCTGACCGACTATGTCCGTGCCGCTCGGGTCACCGGAGGTCGCTCAGCACACCGCTCACGTTGAGCACCTCGTGACACTCCTGCGCCTGACGGCCGGTGGCCGGGGTGCCCGGCTTCGCACAGGTCACCTGCACGGTCACAGTCTGGCTCTCGGTGATGCTGATGGGGGTGACCCAGTGGTAGTCCTGGTTGCGGAACGTCTCCAGCGCGATCGTCGTGATCTTGCGGTCGCCGAAGTCGATGGTCACCACCCCTTCGTCGCCCTGGAAGTTCGCGACGACGATGTCCGTGATCCCGAAGGCCTTGCCCGCGGGCACCGTGTAGGTGCCGGTCTTGGACTGTCCGGCGCCGGTCTGCAGGTCGATGGTGGCCGAGCTCTGCTGGCCTCCGCCTCCCGTACCGCCCCCGCCGCCACCCGCTCCGGTGCCGGTGCCGGTTCCCGTACCGGCTCCGCCCGCACCGGGCTGGGTGCCCTTGCCCCCGCCGGCCGGCTGCTTGCCGTCACCGGTCACCGGGGTCTGCCCGTTCAGGTCCGCACTGGGCGCCGGCTTCTTCTGGACCGCCTCGGCGGCCTCCTTCGCCGTACTGCGCACGGCCGGGCGCACCAGCAGGAACCAGGCGAGCAGCAGGGCGAGCAGTGCGGCCAGTACCGCGAGCAGCCACCTCGGGAAGATCGGGATCTGGACGAACTCCGCGTCCAGCGGCACCCGGACGCGCTCCGACGCGGGCCGCTCCGCGCCCTCCTCACGGCCACCGCCGGCTCCGGCGCCGGCGTCACGCGCTTCGGCCTCGATCTCGGCCACGTCCACCGTGAACGGCCAGGTCACCGGGGTCCCGAACCACACCGGCTTGCCGGTGCGGACCCGCAGTCCCACCTCGGCCGCCTCGCCCGGCTCCAGCTTCTGCGTCGCGGGGGCGAAGGCGAACTTCAGCTCCTCGCCCGGCTGGGCGGGCGTGAAGCCCAGCTGTACGGGGCAGTTGCCCTCGTTGCGCACGGCCAGCCGATAGCGTCCGCGCAGCCAGCCGCGGCGTCGTTTGGGAGCGCTCTCAGCCCTGAGCTCCCGGAACTCCTCGACATGCACGGTGGTTTCGGGCACCCGCACGGCCTCGGGGTGCTCGGTGGGCAGCACGCGCACGGCGAGCGGCACGTCCCCCGCCCGCACCTGCGGCGAACGGGGCGGAGCCAGCCGGATCGTCACGGTTTCCGAGGTGCCGGGGTAGAGGGAGACGCGCTCGGGCTCCACCGTGGCCCAGGCAGCGCAGTCGCCGACGACCTCCAGGCGGTACGCCTCGACGATGTCGCTGTCGTTGCGGACGGTCAGGCTCGTGGACGCGGTACCGCCAGGCGTCACGGAGACCGGCGGGATGTCGAGGCCGGGCGCGCCAGGGCTGGAAGAGGCTGCTGGGGATATCACGCCACGACGCTACGGCGCCGCTCCGGCCACTTCCACGGACGCGAGGGCAACGCCCCGGGCAGCCCCGATGCCCCTGCGGACGCTCACCAACTCCCCGCACCGAACGACTCGTTGAGCCTTCCCATCCATCCGTAACCCCACATACGCATCACGGAACAGGTACGACACATGCCTCAGCCTGAGAACAACCGACCCGTCTCCTCATCCGGCGCCGGCGAACGGGTCACCGTGGCCGTGTATGCGCCGGACCCGGTCCTGCACGTCGGGGTCGTCCACCAGCTGCGCCAGCGACCCGAGATCGAACTCGTCGACCTCGCCGACGCCGACGAGGCACAGGTGTCCCTCGTCGCCGTGGACAGCGTGGACGACGAGACGGCCGCCCTGCTGTACCGGCTGCGCCACAACTCCGGCACCCGTACCGGGCTCGTGGTCGGCACGTTCGAATCCGGGGACGCCCTGCAGCGCGCCATCGAATGCGGGGTCACCGCCGTGCTGCGGCGCACCGATGCCGACCAGGACCGGCTCCTGCGCCTGGTCCTGGCGATAGCCAACGGCGAGGGCGTACTGCCCGGCGACCTGCTCGCGAAACTCCTCGACCACGTGGGCAGCCTGCAGCGTTCGACGCTCGACCCGCACGCCGTGTCCCTGTCCACGCTGACCTCGCGCGAGGCCGACATGCTGCGCCTGGTGTCGGAGGGCCTGGACACCTCGGAGATCGCGCGCAAGACCTCGTACTCCGAACGGACCGTCAAGAACGTGCTGCACGAGATCATCACGCGGCTTCACCTGCGCAACCGCACGCACGCGGTCGGCTACGCCCTGCGCAACGGGCTGATCTGACCCCCCGGCCGGGCGCCGGTGGTCCGTCGGCCCCGGGCGGGCCGCGCCCCCCGCTGCCCGAAAGCGCACCGGGTGCTTCCCCCGGGTGCGGCCCCGCGGCCCTGCCGGCGGCACCCGCCCGGCCGCAGGATGGCGAGGTCATACGTGAATGCTGTACCTGACTGTGAGGTGGACCGTGATGGGCACGGGTGGCTCCTGCAGTCGTCGACGCCGCTGGGGGAGGGCCGGCGCGCCGCTGCTGCTGCTGGTGCCCTTGCTCGCGGTGACGGCGGCCACCGGCCCGGGCGACGCCGAGGCGCGCCCCCTGGCGGCCGACGCCGGTGACGGCCGGGTCGTGTACGCCGGTACGCGCCACCGGAGCCTCGGCCGGGTGGTGAGCGGCACGTCCAGCACACCGCTGTTCGGTGAGGGACCGGCCCACCTGGACACCCAGCCCGCCGCGCTGGGCGACCAGTTGGTCTTCGTCGGCCGCCGCGACGAGCGCACCCCGCAGGTCTACCTGCGGGCCGCGGACGGCTCGGTGCGGCGCCTGACCAGCGGCCTGGACGCGGCGAACCCCCGGCTGACCCCGGACGGCCGGTCCGTCGTCTTCGACTCGGCCCAGCCCGCCCCCGCCGGCGGCGGCACCCAGCGCGACCTGTGGCTGGTGCGCACCGACGGCACCGGCCTCACCCGGCTGACCGACTCCCCCGCGAACGAGGAGCACCCCACGGTCTCGCCGGAGGGCGGACGCCTCGCCTACTCCTCCGACAGCGACAAGGCCGTCGGCCGGCAGGTCTACGTACGTCCCCTGCGCGGCGGCGCCGCCACCCGCGTCACCGACCCGGCCAACGGCACGGCCACCGAGCCGGTGTGGAACCCGGTGGACGACAAGGCGAACCGGGACGTCATCGCCTACACCGCCACCCCGGCCACCGCCGACTCGACCGGGCCCCGCCTGCGCTGGACCGACGGGCGCGGCGACGGCCCGCTGCTGGCCGGCGCCCAGGCCGACTGGCGTACCCGCGGGGCAGCGTGGCTGCCCGACGGGAACGGTCTGCTCTTCCTCAGCCCCGACCGCACCTGTGACTGCAAGGGCGACTGGGACCACGTCTTCCGGGTGCCCGCGCACTCGGCGGACACCCCCCAGCTCGTGCTCAGCGAGGACCGCGAGGTCGCATCGCCCACCTGGCTCGGCCCGCTGAACGGCGGCGGCGTCGTGGCCGAGCGGACCTCGGCGGCCGGACCGCACGCGGTGACCCTGCAGGACGCCCGGATGGACGGCTCCGACCCGCGCGACCTCGGCCTGGACATCCTCAAGGAGGACCCGGCGGCCGACACCAACACCGACCCGGCCAAGGACCCGCTGTTCCGGCCCGCCCCCGGCTCCGACCCGTGGACCGAGCGGCAGAACTACACGCCCGACGGGCGCAGGATCGTGCTGACCCGCTTCGAGGGCGAGCCCGAAGCCCGGATCCAGCGGATCTGGATGGCGGACGCCGACGGAACCAACGCATCGGCCCTGCCGCTCGCCGGCCGCGGCCCCGAGGACTGGGACACCGACCCGACGTTCTCCCCCGACGGCAAGCTCCTGGCGTTCACCCGGACCTCGCCCGGCGGGGTCGGCGGTGACACGGGCGTCGCGCGCATCCTGATCGCGGACGCCGCCACCGGCGCGATCCGCGGCGAGATCGCCCCGCCCGCCGGCCAGGCCCGGCTGGGCGACGCCCAGCCCACGTGGTCCTCCGACGGAACGACCCTGGCCTTCACCCGCAACCTCGTGATCAACGGCAACGGCGGCAACAAGCACGTCTGGACCGTGCCCGTGGACCACCTGGACCGCCAGCGCGACCTGAGCGCCACCCTGTGCCCCGGTGCCTGCGAAGTCATCGACGACAGCCCGGCGTTCTCCCCGGACGGCGCCACCATCGCCTTCAACCGCAAGAACGGCGGCGGCCGCGTCGACGAGCGCAGCGGCATCCTGCTCGCCTCCGCGACCGGCGGTGGCTGCCGGGTCCTGCTGCCCGACGCCGCCCGCGACGTGCCGGGGGCCTGCGGCCGGGAACTGCCCGAGCCCACGGCCAAGGGACCGTTCCAACCCCGCGACGCCGCGTGGACCGCCGACGGCAAGAGCCTGGTGCTCAGTGCCCGCGGCTCCCGTGCCCCCAACAGCCCGGAGAAGCTGAAGCTGGTCGACGTGGCCTCCGGCGACCACACCCTGCTCGTCACCGGCCTGCCGGGCCGCCAGAAGGAACCCGGCGTGCAGCAGTCCGTGGACCTCGCGGTACGGGCACCCGAGAAGGCCGCGCCGCTCACCGTCGGCGGCTCCGCCACCGTCCGCGTGGACGTCGTCAACCAGGGCCCCGCGGCCTCACCCGGAACCCGGCTGACCGTCTCGCCCCCGCTCGGCGTGAGCGTCACCGGGCTCACCGCGCCCGGCGCCACCTGTGACACGGCCGCGCTGACCTGCACCCTGGGCGTGGTCCGCCCCGGCACCACCGTCCCGGTGACCGTCACCCTCACCGGCGTCACCCCCGGGGACCAGCCGGTGGACTGGTCCGTCACGGGCACCGTGATCGACCCCCGACCCAGCGACAACTCCGGGCGGACCGTGGTGCCGGTGCGCGAGGCACCCGTACCCCCGAAGCCGACCCCCACCCCGCCGACTCCGACCCCGGCACCGCCGACCCCCGCCCCGCCGACGACGCCCGCGCCGCAGCCGGAGCCGCCCGCACCCCCGGCCGGCCCCGGGCTGAGCATCACGGCGCAGCCGAACCCCGGCTACGTCGGCGGCCGCGTCGTCGTCACGTACACCGTCCGCAACGGCCGCAACGCCCTGGCCACCGGCCTGCGGCTGCGCATCGGCCTCCCGCAGGGCGTACCGAGCGCCGGAATGCCGCCGGGCTGCGACGCGTTCGGGGAGTGCGCCCTGCCGGACCTGGCTCCGGGCGCCCGGACCGTCCTGCGGGTCGTCCTCACCCCCGACAAGGCGCTCACCGCCCAGGTGACCGGCAACCTGACCACGACGGGCACGGACGCCGACCCCCGCGACAACACAGCCCAGCAGCAGCTGCGCATCCTCCAGCCGCGCATCGTCGCCGTGCCGCCGATCGGCAAGCCCGGCTTCGTCACCTCCGTGCGCGGCGAGGACTTCCCGCCCGGCGTGCCGGTGCGGTTCACGTGGAAGCCGGGCATCACGGCGGCCGCGGCACCGACGTTCCCGCAGCGCGACGGCACGTTCATCGGGCAGCTGCTGATCCTGGCCAAGGACCAGACGGGCCCCCGGACCATCACGGCGAGCGGCCCCGGCTTCTCGCCGGTGCAGACCGACTTCCTCGTGGTCGGCGGCTCGGTGCAGCCGCCCGACGAGGTGACCCGCCGATGATCCACGAAGTCGACGAGGGGCTGCGCCGGCTGCTGGCGGAGTCCGGCCTGGAGGCGTCGGGCATCGAGGTGGTCTTCGACGCCCCGACGAGTGACTGGGCGGCGCGCCGCAGCGCGCCCACGGTCTGCGTGTTCCTGTACGACATCCGCGAGGACCACACCCGGCGCGGCAGCGGCGCGGGCGAGGTGTACGACGCGGACGGTTTCGTCGTCGCGCGCCGCACCCCGCCGCGCTGGTTCGAGCTGACGTACCTGGTCACCGCGTGGGCGAGCAGACCGCAGGACGAGCACCGGCTGCTCTCCCAGGTGCTCTCCTGCCTCGTCAACACCGACACGCTGCCCCCGCGCCTGCTCACCGGCACGCTCGCCGAACTCGGCCTGATCGTGGACGTGGACGCGGGCGGTACCGGCATGGACGCACCGGCCGCCTCCGACGTGTGGTCGGCGCTGGGCGGCGACCTGAAGCCGTCCCTCGGGCTGCGCGTGAAGGCGCCGCTGGCCGGCATCAGCGCGATCACGGCCCCGCCGGTCACCGAGGGGCTCGTGGTGAACTCCGTACCGCAGGTCGATCCGGGAGGGTCCGAAGCGGACGGGTCCGCAACGGACAGGCCGGAGCCGGACGGGGCCGAGGCGGACGGGGCCGAGGCGGACGGGGCCGAGAGCCGGCGCCGCCTGCGCTACGTCGGGCTGAACGTGCCGGGACCCGAGGGCTTCGGCGGCTCCCGGCCACGGCCGAACGTACCCGCGCGCCGCCGACGGGGGGAACGACAGCCGTGACGCACACCGTCCAGCCGGAGACCGCGCCCGCGGCCCCGGCCGACACCACCCCCCATCTGTGGACGCGCCTGCGGCTCGTCGAGGAGCGGGTACGCCGGGCCGTGGAGCTCCGCCGGGCCGTCGATCCCGACCCCGACGACCCCTACCGGGGCCAGTACCTCACGCCCGAGGCCGCCGCCCGCGTCCTGGACGGACCGCACGGCTCCGGCCTGCCCGCGCTCGCCCCGGACGCGCCCCGGCCCGGCTCGCCGCTCGACGTCCTCGCCACGCGCTTCGCGCTGGAGCCGCTCGACGTGGACCTGCTCCTGGTGGCCCTGGCGCCCGACCTGGACGCCCGCTTCGAACGGCTCTACGGCTACCTCAACGACGACCTGACGCGCCGCCGGCCCACCGTCGGCCTCGCCCTCGAACTGTGCGGCCGCGCCGGCGTGGCCGCCGCGCGGTTCCGGCTCTCCCCCACCGCCCCCCTCGTCGCGGGCGGTCTGCTGGAGGTCACCGAGCCCGAACGGCCGCCCCTGTCACGGGTGCTGGCCGTACCGGACCGGGTCACCGCCCACCTGCTCGGCGACACCTCGCCCGACCCGCGGCTGGCCGATGTGCTCGCCGCGGCCACCGACGACCCGGCCGTCGAACCGGCCGAGCTGGTCCGGGCCGTCGCCGCGGCCGGCAGCGGCACCCGCCACGTCCACCTGCGGGCCCGCGGCGGCGACCCCGCGGGCCTCGCGGCCGCCGCACTGCACGCGTGCGGGCCCACTCCCCTCGCCCTGGACGCGGCGGCACTGGCCCCACACGCCCGGGCCCTGCCCGAACTCGTCCGCGCCGTCGCCCGCGAGGCCCGCCTGACGGGCGCCGGCGTGCTGCTCGGGCCGCTGGAGGAACTGCCCGACCAGCCCGACGAGCGGGCCCGCGTCCTGCGCACCCTGTGCACCGTGCTGCGCGGCATCCCCCTGTTCACGTACGGAACCAGCGGCTGGGAACCCGCCTGGGCGGCCGCCACCCCCGTCACCCTCACGGTGGCGGCCCCCACCCCCGAGCGGCACGCCACCCGCTGGCGGCACGCGCTGGAGCGGGCCGCCGGAGAGCACGGCGCGGCCGGGGACACCGACGCGCTCGCCCGGTCCGTGTCCGCGCACCGCCTCGACGCCGGCCAGCTGCGGCGCGCCGCCGACACCGCGGTGCGCACCGCCGCACTCGACGGCCGCCCGCTCTCCCCCGACGACCTGCGCGCCGCCGTACGGGCCCAGAACGGCGCGGGGCTCGCCCGCCTCGCCCGCCGGGTGGAGCCCGCGGTGGGCTGGGACGACCTGGTGCTGCCCGCTCCCACCCACCGCCGGCTGCGGGAACTCGCGGTGCGCGCCCGCCACCGCGACCAGGTCCTCGGCCAGTGGGGCATGCGGCCCGGCGGCGGGCGCGGACGCGGGGTGATCGCGCTGTTCGCCGGGTCCTCCGGCACCGGCAAGACCATGTCCGCCGAGGTGGTGGCGGCCGACCTCGGCATGGACCTGTACGTGGTGGACCTGTCCACCGTTGTGGACAAGTACGTCGGCGAGACCGAGAAGAACCTGGAGCGGATCTTCACCGAGGCGTCGGCCGTCAACGCGGTCCTGCTGTTCGACGAGGCCGACGCGATCTTCGGCAAGCGCTCCGAGGTGAAGGACGCCCACGACAAGCACGCCAACATGGAGTCGGCGTACCTGCTCCAGCGCATGGAGTCCTTCGACGGCATCGCCATCCTGACGACCAACCTGCGGGCCAACCTCGACGAGGCGTTCACCCGCCGCCTCGACGTGGTCGCCGACTTCCCCGTGCCCGACGCCACCCAGCGCCTGGCCCTGTGGGAGCGGTGCCTGGGCGAGCGGCTGCCCCGGGCCGGCGACCTCGATCTCGCCTTCTGCGCCGACCGCTTCGAGCTGGCCGGAGGCTCGATCCGGGCCTGCGCCGTGACGGCCGCCTACTTCGCGGCCGCGTCGGGCGAACCGCTGACCATGGGCCAGGTGGTGACGGCGGTCGCCCAGGAGTACCGCAAGCTCGGCCGGCTGGTCCTGGAGAGCGAGTTCGGTCCGTACCTGGGGCAGATCACGGAGGTGTGAGCGCGCTGCCTGGCCGGTCCGGCAGGGGCGACCAGGAGGGCAGCGCACTTGCCCCCGGCCAGGGCCGAACGTCTCTGCCCACGACGGCGACCTCCGGAAAGGCTGTGGACAGATCTGATCAGACCTGATCACAGAGCCGTAACCCGAAGGAGCGAGCATGCCGACGTACCTCACCCCGGGCGTGTACGTGGAGGAGGTGCAGTCCGGTGCTCGCCCGATCGAAGGGGTCGGCACCGCCGTCGCCGCGTTCGTGGGCTTCGCCCAGAGCGGCCCGTTCCACGAGCCGACCCTGGTCACCAGCTGGGACCAGTACTCCCAGCGGTTCGGCGGCTTCGGCGAGGGCACCTACCTGCCCCACGCCGTCTACGGGTACTTCGCCAACGGCGGCGGCGCCGCCTACGTCGTCCGCATCGGCGGACAGGCCCAGGACTCCTCCGCACCGGCCGCCGCGGGCTCCGTCCCGCAGCCCCGCGCCGCGGAGCCCGTCGAGCTCGGCGGCTTCGTCCTCACGGCCCGGCCGGGCGTCACCGGCGTGTCCGTGGAGATCGCCGACTCGGACGGCGAGAACCCGCCCGAGGACCGCTTCAAGGTCCTGGTCCGCCAGGGCGAGCAGGTCGCCGAGACCTACGAGGTGTCCGCCCGCAAGAACGTCAAGGGCTACCTCGTCACCCAGGCCCGCGCCTCGAAGCTGATCGAGGTCACCGAGCAGCGGGGCGCGGCCCAGACCCGGCCCGCCGCGCAGACCGTCGCCGTGCCCGACGCCCCCGCCGCGTCGCCCGCCCCGGCCGGCCGCGACGGCGTGGCCCGGCTCGACCCCGCCGAGTACGTCGGCGACTCCGCCGCCCGCACCGGGTTCGCAGGCCTGGAGACCATCGACGAGATCACCATGGTCGCGGTCCCGGACCTGATGAGCGCCTACCAGCGCGGCGACATCGACTCCGAGGGCGTGCGCACCGTACAGCTCGCGGTGATCTCGCACTGCGAGCAGATGGGCGACCGCGTGGCCGTCCTGGACACCCCGCCGGGGCTCTCCGCCCAGCAGGTGCGCACCTGGCGCAACGACGAGGCGGGATACGACTCCCGCTACGCCACCCTCTACTACCCGTGGGTGAAGGTCTTCGACCCGGCCGCCGGGCGCAACACGACCGTCCCGCCGAGCGGCCACGTCGCCGGCGTGTGGGCGCGCAGCGACGCCGAGCGCGGTGTCCACAAGGCCCCCGCCAACGAGGTGATCCGCGGCGCGGTGGACCTGGAACTGCGCCTGAGCAAGGGCGAGCAGGACCTGCTCAACCCGATCGGCGTGAACTGCGTACGGGCCTTCCCCGGCCGGGGCATCCGGATCTGGGGCGCCCGCACCCTCTCCTCCGACCCGGCCTGGCGCTACCTGAACGTGCGCCGCCTCTTCAACTACCTGGAGGAGTCCATCCTCCTGGGTACCCAGTGGGTGGTCTTCGAGCCCAACGACGACCGGCTCTGGTCGAGCATCCGGCGCAACGTCACCGCGTTCCTCACCGAGGAGTGGCGCCGCGGCGCGCTGTTCGGCCGCACGGCCGCGGAGGCGTTCTACGTCAAGTGCGACCGGGACAACAACCCGCAGGAGTCGATCGACCAGGGCCGCGTGGTCTGCGAGATCGGCGTGTCGCCGGTCAAGCCCGCCGAGTTCGTGGTCTTCCGGCTGGCCCAGTTCTCCGACAGCACCAGCCTCATCGACGAGTGACCCTCCGGGGCAGCAGCAAGGAAAGGTGAAGGACAGTCATGGCAGAGGGCGATGCTCTTTCCACCCATATCTTCGGCGTACAGCTCGGTGGTTACCTGGTCGAGTCGATCCAGGAGATCAGCGGCCTGACCGTCGAGGAAGAGGTCGTCGAGGTCCGCCAGGTCAGCGCGGAGGGCAAGCAGATCATCCGCAAGCAGCCCGGCGCCCGCCAGGCCGGCGAGGTCACGATCACCCGGGGACTCGACAAGAGCAGCGAGTTCACCAAGTGGATCAAGGAGACCCTGAACAACGGGGCCGTCGACACCGCACGGCAGAACCTCACCATCGAGATCAAGGACTCCACGGGCGCGACCGTCCGCCGCATCCAGCTGATGCAGGGCTGGGCCTCCAAGTGGGAGGGCCCCTCCCTCAAGGCCGGCGAGTCCGCCGCGGCCACCGAATCCGTGACCATCGTGTTCGAGGAGATCATCGTCGAATGAGACGTCGTACGGTGACGGCAGGAAGCCTGGAGGAGATCCTCCAGGTCACGGCGCCCACGACGGCCCCGGAGCAGGCGGCGGCGCCCCCGGCCGCCGCCGCTCCGGCGGCGCGCGAGGACCACGGCCTGCGGACGGAGTTCGAGTTCGAGCTGCCGCGCGGGTACGTCGACGAAGCGGGCACGCTGCACCGGCACGGCTCGATGCGCCTGGCCACCGCCCGCGACGAACTGCGCCCGCAGATCGACCTGCGGGTCAAGGAGAACCCGGCGTACCTGAGCGTGGTGCTGCTCAGCCAGGTGATCACCCGCCTCGGCACCATCACCGACGTGCACGCCGGGATCGTCGAGCGGATGTACGCGACCGACGTCGCGTTCCTCCAGGACTTCTACCGGCGCGTCAACAGCGAGGGGCACACCCGCGCGGCGGTCACCTGCCCGCACTGCGAAGGCGGCTTCGAGGTCGACCTGTCCGGTGGGCGCCTGGGGGAATCGTGACGTACGCCCTCCCCCGACTGAAGGAGGAGATCGCGTACATCGCCTACCACTTCCACTGGCAACGCGACGAGATCCTCGACCTGACCCACGGCGAGCGCCAGGAGTGGGTCACCGAGATAGCTCGAATCAACACCCGTGTGAACGAAGGCGGTTGAACGCATGGCATGGCGGGACAGGCTGCGTCGGCGCACCGCCGTGCCGGAGGTCGCGAGCGGCCGCGGAGCGGAGCCGTCCGCGCCGGGCGCGTCGGCCGCACCGGAGACCGGGGTACCGGAGACCGGAGTACCGGAGACCGGTGTACCCGGCGACTGGGACGGTGGCTGGCGCATGACGGCGCGGCCCGTGCTGACCGTGTCCCGCGCGGCCATCGGCGTCAGCGACGGGCTGGCCTTCCGGTCCGGCCTGGCCGCGTGGCGCGACCCGTCGTTCGACACCGGGCTCGGCCACGCCGTGCTGCCGTCCGCCCCGGCCGGTCTCGTACGCGGGGTCACCCGCCCCGCCGGAGCCGGCCCCGCGGCCACCGCCGCCAGTGGCGGCGGCCCGCTGCTGCTGCGGGCACTGCGGCAGCCGCAGGAGGCGGAGCCGCCCGCTGCGGGCCACCCCCCGCAGATATCGGGCGGTACGTCGTCCCGTCCGAGCAGCCCGGGCAGCCCGGGCACGCGTGGCGCGTCCACGCACTCCGCGGCCGTACTCGGCACGCCCGCTCCCGCCGTACAGCGGGCCGCGGCGACGGGCAGCGGCGCGGCCGTTCCCGCTGCCGCGCCCGACCGTGCGCCGACGCCTCCGACGTTCCCGCTGATCCGCCGTATCGCGGTGGTCCCCGACGCATCGGCGCCCCGGGGAGCGTCCGCCGGGGGTACCACCCCGTCCGCTCCGCCCGTGCAGCGGTCCGTGTCCGCCCCTGCGGCCGCGGGAGCCCGTCCCGGCCGCACAGGCGAGGAGACGCCCGCCGCGGTCCGGCCGCGCGCGGTCGGCCGGACGCTGACCGTCGCCCGGGTCCCGGCCACGCCCAGGCGCCGCGTGCCCGCCGTCCGCCCCGCTCCCGTACACACCCGGGGTGCTTCGGACACGCCCGTGCAGCGGGCGGCGAGCCGCGCACCGCTCGGCACCCCCCTCACCGAACTCCCGCCCGCGGCCACCCCGTCGGACGACCCCGCAGCGACCCCCGCGCCCACCCCGGCGATGCCGATGGTCCAGCGCCAGGCCGACCCCGACAGCGCAGGGCCGCAGCCCGCCCCGGCGAAGCCCACGGTCCAGGGCCGGGTCGAGACCTCGGCCGATCGGGCCAACACGCCCGACAGCAGTGGGCCCCAGCGCACCCCGCAGCGCCAGGCGGAGCCGGCAGCCGGGCCGAACGCGCCCGCGCAGCGCGCGGGAAGCCGGCCGCCGCTCGGCGCCCCGCTCACCGAACTCCCGCCCACGGACCGCCCGGCGGCAGCCCAGGCCCCTGCACCCACCCCGGCCATGCCCATGGTCCAGCGCCAGGCCGAGCCCGACAGCGATCGGCCGAAGCCCTCCCCGGAGCACCGCCACGCCGAGCCCACGGCCGGGCCGAGCGCGCCCGCGCAGCGCGCGGGAAGCCGGCCGCCGCTCGGCGCCGCGCTCACCGATGTGCCGCCCACGGCCACCCCCTCGGACCGCCCGGCGGCAGCCCAGGCCCCCGCACCCACCCCGGCCATGCCGATGGTCCAGCGCCAGGCCGAGCCCGACAGCGCAGGGCCCTCCCCGGAGCACCGCCCGGCGCAGCGCCACGGCGCGCGGGAAGCCGCCCGCCGCTCGGCGCGCCCCTCGCCGAACTCCCGCCCACCGCAACCCCGGCGGGCCGACCCGCACCCACCCCCGCCATGCCCATCGTCCAGCGCCAGACCGAGCCCGACAGCGCAGGGTCCTCTCCGGAGCAGCGCGCGGGAAGCCGCCCGCCGCTCGGCGCGCCCCTCGCCGAACTCCCGCCCACCGCAACCCCGGCGGGCCGACCCGCACCCACCCCCGCCATGCCCATGGTCCAGCGGGCCGAGCGGGCCGAGCGGGACAGCGCGGGGACGAAGCCGTCCCCGCAGCGCCACGCGGAGCCCACGGCCGGGTCGGACGTGCCCGTGCAGCGGGCGCGCAGCCGCGCACCGCTCGGCGCGCCCCTCACCGAACTCCCGCCCACGGCCACCCCGGCGGGCCGAACCGCGCCCGCCCCGGCCATGCCCATGGTCCAGCGCCAGGCCGAGCCCTCGGCCAGTGGTGTCGCCGAGCCCACACGGCGGTCCGCGCCGCGGGTGCGCACCGGCCTCGGCGCGCCGCTGACCGCGCTGCCGCCGAGCGCGGCGCCGCCCGTTTCCCCCTCGTCCCGGGCCCGGGCGGCGGCCCGGCCCATGTCCCACGCCGACATCCAGCGCGCACTCGCGGCCGGGGCCGCGTCGACACCGGCCGGCCGCGCGCCCGTGCTGGGGTCCGGCGCCGGACAGCCCCGTACGACCCCATCCGCCGCGCCCTCCGGTTCCGCTCGCCCGGTTCCGCTGGTCGTCGCCCGCTCGGTCACCGACGAGACCGCGGGCGACGCCTCGACGACGCCCTCCGCGCCCCGCGCGCTCCAGCTCCTGGCGGCCCGGCCGCTGTCCCTCGGCACCCGTGACATGGGGAGCGCGGCCGCGCCCGCCCCCCGCCCGGCGGGCCGTCCCGTGGTGGCAGCGCGCTGGCCCGCCGCGTCGAGCGCATCGCGGCAGGTCCAGCGCGCCGCGGTGGACGGGCCGTGCGGCGGCCACGGCGCGCGCCCGCCGCACGTCGTGCGCCCGGCGCCCGGCCCGCGTACCGCGCCCGCGTCGGCCCCCGCCCGCGCCGCGGCCACCCCCCTGCCCGTGACGAGCCCACAGGCACCGCCGGTCGTGGTGCAGCCGGCCCCGGCCGCGTCGCCGGCGCGGCCCGTACCCGTCGTACGCCCCAGGACACCGGCCCCCGCCGCCACCCCGGCAGCGGCCGCCACCGCGCCGACGGCAGGCGTCCCCCACGCGGCGGGCCCCCCGCCGGTGCAGCGGGCCCCGGTCGGCCGGAGCGGCCCCGGGCCGACCAGCCACGGGCCGAGCGGCGGCGGCGGTGCCAAGTCCGTCCCGGCCGACCGGCACGCGGCCCCACAGGTCCCCGACGCCGACCTGGACGATCTCGCGCGCCGTCTGTTGGATCCGGTCTCCCGCCTGCTGCGCACCGAGTTGCGGCGCGGTCGGGAACGCGCGGGCCGGCCCTTCGACGGCCGTCGCTGAGACCACGTAGACGAGAAACGGACGACGGACCGATGACGGACAACATCTTCGCGACCAGCGTGTTCTTCCGGCTGGCGATCGGCGGCAACGACCTGGGCGCCTTCCACACCTGCTCCGGCATGGGCGCCGAAGTCGAGATGGAGAGCTACGCCGAGGGCGGCAACAACGGCTTCACGTGGCAGCTGCCGGGCCGCGTGACCTGGTCGAACATCACCCTCACCCGGCCCGTCACCGCCGACACCGCGAAGATCGGCCGCTGGCTGGACGAGACGCTGCGGCGGGTCGAGCCCAAGGACGGGGAGATCGTGGCCCTGCGGCCCGACCTCAGCCGGATCATCAGCTGGCAGGTGTTCGGGATCGTCCCCGTGCGCTGGCAGGGGCCCTCCTTCGACCCCGCCAACTCCGCCGCCGCGGTGGAGACGTTGGAGATCGCCCACCAGGGCCTGCTGCCCTCCTGACCCCCCGGCACCCCGCCCGCCGCCCCGCCCACGACCGTCCTGTCCCTCGCCCCCGCTCCGGAAGGGAGTCCACGCCATGGCCTCATCGGCACGCGCCAGCCGCGCCAGGGCCCAGCTCACCCTCAAGGAGCCGCCGACCTCGGTCGGGGCCAAGCCGGGTGGGACGATCGCGAAGCTCGGCCTCCAGTTCAACCCCTCGACCCTGCAACTGGGCAAGACCACCGAGTGGCGGCGCTCCCCGTCCCGGATGGCGGGGCAGTCGGCGCTGCCCGAGTTCGTGGGCAGCGGTCCGCGCACGCTCAGCCTGGAGGTGTTCCTGGACGCCACCGCCACCCACGACAACTCCGTGGAGCAGGCGGTGGAGAAGCTGATGAAGGCGTGCGTGCCGACCCCCGCCAGCCTCGGCCGCAAGAAGCCGGCGAGCCCCTGGGTGCGCTTCGAGTGGGGCAGCGCGCGGACGACGTCGTTCGACGGGGTCCTGTCGAACCTGTCGGTGTCGTACACGCTCTTCGACGTGGACGGCAAGCCGCTACGGGCCACCTGCTCGCTGTCCATCGAGGAGGCGAGCGTCGACCCGCCGGGCCAGAACCCGACCTCCGGCGCACGCACCGCCCGCAGCACGCACATCGTGGTGGCGGGCGACAGCCTGGCGATGCTCGCCTGGCGCGAGTACGGCGACGCGACGGCCTGGCGGGCCATCGCGGAGGCCAACCGGATCGACGACCCGATGGCGCTCGTCCCCGGCACCGAACTCGTGGTGCCGGCCCTGCAAGACCAGCACGGCGAGGAGGAGCAGCGGTGAGCGGATCAGAATCCGGAGGCCGGTCGTTCGCGGCCGACCCGATCGTGGAAGCCCCCGGCGAACTGCCGCAGATCTGGGCGGCGCAGCTGGTGAGCTGTGTGGTCGACGAGAACGTGGGCCTGCCGGACACCGCGGTGCTCACCTACCGCGACCCCGACCACGAGTTCCTGCGCGCCACCGGCATCACCATCGGCTCGCCGCTGCGGGTGTCGGTGATGACCGTGAAGGGGCAGGCGCGGGAGCGGCTGTTCAACGGCGAGGTCACGGCCCTGGAGATCGACCGGGACCGCACCGGCTCGTTCACCGTCGTGCGCGCCTACTCCAAGGCGCACCGCCTCCAGCGCGGCCGCAAGGTCGTGGCGTACCGCAACATGACGGCCGCGGCCATCGTCCGCAAGGTGGCCGCCGGAGCGGGCCTCGCCGTCGGGAAGGTGGAGGCGGCGCCGGTGACGTACAAGCAGCTGTCCCAGGCGAACGTCTCCGACTGGGACTTCCTGCAGTTCCTCGCGGGCGAGAGCGGCGCGCAGGTGCGCGTCGACGACAAAGGACTGCTCCAGTTCACCCGGCCCGTGAAGGCGTCCGGGGCGCCCGCCCCCTCGACGTCGGCCGTGCGCAACCCGATGGTCCTGGAGTACGGGAGGAACCTCCTCGCCCTGCGGGCCGCGCTGTCGGCCGCCGACGGCGCCTCCAAGGTGCAGGTGCGCGGCTGGGACGTGACCACCAAGCGGCCGCTGGTCGCCGAGCAGCCGTCCGTGGTCAGCGACACGGTGGTGCCGGGCCTCAGCCCCCAGTTCGCCGCACGCTTCGGCAAGTCCGTCGTGGCCGTCACCGACACCCCGTACCGTACGCAGGCCGAGACCGCGGCGGTCGCGAAGGCGGCGGCGGACGAGGTCAGCTCCGGCTTCGGCGAGCTGGAGGCCGTCGCCGAGGGGAACCCGCTGCTGCGGGCGGGCAAGGCCATCGCGCTCGGCAACGTGGGTCAGGCCTTCTCCGGCCGGTACACGGCGACGGCCGTGCAGCACGTCCTGGAGCCGCACGGCGGCTACCGCACCACCGTGTGGGTCAGCTCCAGCCCCGACCGCTCCCTGGCCGGCCTGGTCACCGGCGCCAACGCGCCCGGGCGCGGCCCGCGCATCCCGGGGCTCGCGATCGGCGTGGTCACGGACGTCCGCGAACCGAACGGCTCCCAGCGCGGGGCGGTGCGCCTGAAGTTCCCCTGGCTCGACGACACGTACGTCACCGACTGGGTGCGCACCGTCCAGTGGGGCGGCAAGGGCGGCGGCGGCGTGGTGAGCCCCGAGGTCAACGACGAGGTGCTCGTCGGGTTCGAGCAGGGACTGCTCGACAGCCCGTACGTCCTCGGCGGGCTCTACAACGGTGTGGACCAGCCCTCCCCGCACGACGTACCTCTGATCGACAAGACCAGCGGGAAGGTGAACCGGCGTTCGGTGGTGTCGCGTTCGGGCCACCGCGTGGAGCTGCTCGACGCGGCGGCGCCGGGCCCCTCCGGGCTGCGGCTGGTGACCGGGGACGAGCGGCTCGAAGTACGCATGGACGACCGCAGGGACCGCATCGAGCTCACCGTGTACGCGGGGCGGGGGCGCCCGCTGACCTCGGTCCTCCTGGACAAGAACGGCATCACCCTGGACGCCCGGCGGGGCACGGTGAAGGTGTCCGGCCGCCAGGTGGACATCGACGGCACCGCCGGGGTCAGCATCGGCGGCCGCTCGGTGAAGGTGAACGGAACCGCCGACGTCACCGTCAACGGCGGCCTGCTCGCCACCCTCAAGGCCCGGCTCATCCGGATCAACTGACCCCCCTGCCCCCCGTCACTCGCACCATGACCGCTTCCCCCGAGGAGGACCCGATGCCAGCCGCAGCCCGTACCGGCGACCCCACCAACCACGGTGGCCGGATCGCCACGCCACCGCCCGGCGCCGCCGCGTCGGTGGCGACGGTGCTGATCGGCGGCCAACCCGCCGCCGTCGTCGGCAGCCTCCACGTCTGCGTGGTCCCGCCGCACGCCGCACTGGGCCCGGGCAACGTGGTCATGCCGAACCCGGCCGCGCTCGCCACGGGCACGGTGCTCATCGGCGGGCTGCCCGCCGCCCGGGCGCGCGACCAGACCTCGTGCGGCGCGATGATCCTCACCGGCGCCCCCACCGTCCTGATCGGCGGTGTGTGATGAGCGAACGGTTCATCGGGCGCGGCTGGGCGTTCCCCCTGCGGGTCGGACCGACCGGCGGGATCGCCATGGTCGAGCGGGAACGCGAACTGGAGGAGGCCATCCGGCTGGTCCTCGGCACCGCTCCGGGCGAGCGGCCGATGCGCCCCGAGTTCGGCTGCGGCATCCACGAGTACGTCTTCGCCCCCGGCGACGGCGACACCGCCGGGCGGATCGCCCAGCAGGTGCGCGAGGCCCTGGAGCGCTGGGAGCCCCGCATCGCGGTCGACGAGGTCGTCGTGGCCTTCGACGCCGTCGAGGCGGGCACCCTCTACATCGATGTGCACTACACGGTGCGCACCACCAACGACCGGCGCAACCTGGTCTTCCCCTTCTACACGATCCCCTCCGAGGAGGGGGCCGAGGAAATGGTCGCGGACTGATGGCCCTGCCCTCCCCCAACCTGGACGACCGCCGGTTCCAGCAACTCGTCGACGAGGCGAAGCGGTACGTGCAGCAGCGCGCCCCGGAATGGACCGACCACAACGTCTCCGACCCGGGCGTCACCCTGATCGAGACGTTCGCCTACCTCGTGGACCAGCTGCTCTACCGGCTGAACCGGGTCCCGGACAAGAACTACCTGGCGTTCCTGGACCTGTTGGACATCCGGCTGTACCCGCCGTCGGCGGCCGTCGCCGACGTCGACTTCTGGCTGTCCGCCCCGCAGCCCGAGACGCTGACGCTGCCCGCGGGCACCGAGGTGACGACCGCCGCCGGCGAGACCGAGGACGCCGTGGTCTTCGCCACCACCGACGATCTGCGCATCGTGCCCAGCGAGTTGACGCGCCTGGTCACCGCACCCCGCACCGGCGAGCAGAGCGACCGCACCGCCGCCCTCGCCGAGGGCCTCGACATACCGTGCTTCCAGGCGACGCCCGAACCCGGCGACGCCCTGCTGTTCGGCCTGCCGACGGCGGTACCGCGCTGCGTGGTCGCGGTGCGCCTCGACAGCCGCGTCGAGGGCGTCGGCGTCGACCCGCGCCAGCCCCCGCTGGTGTGGGAGGCGTGGGACGGCGGCCGGTGGCAGCGCTGCGAGACCGACTCCGACAGCACCGGCGGCCTCAACCGGCCCGGTGAGGTCATCGTGTACGTACCGGCCGGGCACACCGCGTCGCTGATCAGCGGCACCCGCGCCGGCTGGCTGCGCTGCCGGGTCACCGAGCCCGAGCCCGGCCAGCCGTTCTACTCGGAGTCCCCGACCGTGCGCGAGGCCGCCGTCTTCACCGTCGGCGGCACGATGACCGTGGAACACGCCGAGCGCGTGACCGACGTACCGCTCGGCCAGTCGGAGGGGGTGGCGGGGCAGACCTTCCGGCTCGGCCGCCCGCCCGTCCTGCTCGACGGGGAGCCCCCGGTGGTGGAGGTGTCCTCGCCCGAAGGATGGCAGCGCTGGGAGGTGGTGGACCACTTCGGCCGCTCCGCCGCCGACGACCGGCACGTCCGCGTGAACGCCACCACCGGCGAGTTCGGCTTCCCGCCGGTGCTGCGCGAGGCCGACGGCACCCTGCGCGCCTGCGGCGCCGTACCGCCCAAGGGCTCCCAGGTCCGCGTGGCCCACTACCGCACCGGGGGCGGCCCCGCGGGCAACGTCTCCCGCGGCGCGATCTCCGTCCTGCGCAGCTCCGTCCCCTACGTCGCCCGCGTCACCAACCGGGAGGCGGCGCGCGGCGGCGTCGCCGGGGAGACCGTCGACAACGCCAAGCTGCGGGCGCCGGAGACCCTGCGCATGCAGGAACGCGCGGTGACCGCCGAGGACTACGAGATCATCGCCCGCCAGGCGGCACCCTCGGTACGCCGCGTCCGCTGCCTGCCCGCCGCGGACGGCTCCGCCGGCGCGGGCGCGGTCCGCGTCCTGGTGGTGCCCGACGCGGTGGCCGACGAGGGCGACGACCGGCTCCGGTTCGAGCAGCTGATCCCCTCCGACCAGGTGCTCACCGCGATCACCACCAGCCTCGACGAACGGCGCCTGATCGGCACCCGCCTCGTCGTCGAACCGCCCGTCTACCAGGGCGTCACCGTGGTCGCCCGGCTGTCGGCGCCCGCCGCGGACGCCGACCGGGTGCGCGAGGCGGCGCTCGCCGCGCTGTTCCGCCACCTCAACCCGCTGCACGGCGGACCCGACGGCACCGGCTGGCCGTTCGGGCGGTCCGTGCAGTACGGCGAGGTGTTCGGCGTGGTGCAACGCGCCATCGGGGACGTCCTGGTGGAGGACATCCGCATGTTCGCCGCCGACCCGATCACCGGGCGGCGCGGCGCCCCCGTCGACAGGCTCGACATCGGAGCGGGCGCGCTCGTCTTCTCCTACCAGCACCAGGTCGTCGTGACGGAGCCGGAGCCGGGGGTGCGCGGATGAGCCGGGCCGCCGTCCCGGGCCTCCCCAGCCCGCACCCGATCGGCGGGCAACTGCCCGCGCTGTACGCCGACGACGACTTCGCCCAGCGGTTCACGGCGGGCCTCGACACGGTCCTGGCCCCGGTGTTCACCACCCTCGACAACCTGCCCTCCTACTTCGACCCCCGGCTCGCCCCGGCCGACTTCCTGCCCTGGCTGGCCTCCTGGGTGGGCGGCATCGACGACCCCCGGTGGCCGACCGCGCTGCGGCGCGAGGCGGTGGCCCGCGCGGTGGAACTGCACCGCTGGCGCGGCACCCGGCGCGGCCTGACCGAGGCCCTGCGGCTGGTCCTGGGCGTGTCCGCCGAGGTCAGCGGGGACGGCGGGGCCACCTGGTCCCGTACGGCGGGCGCGGACCTGCCGCCTCCGCCGGCCGACGAGGTCCTGATCCGGGTGTGGCCGGGGCGCGAGGGGGAGGCGTACGCGGTCGACGCGGACCGGGTCCGCGCACTCGTCCGCACCCTGTGCCCCGTCCACACGGTCTGCCGCGTGGAGGTCCTGGCCGGGCCGCCCGCGGGTGAAGGAAGGTGACGGCGATGCGTGCGTGTCCCGTGTGCGGTGCGTCCAACGGCGCGACGGACGACTTCTGCGGCAACTGCGGCGCCTACCTCGGCTGGTCCGACCCCACCCCCACCCGAGGCGCGTCCGCCCCAGGCGCCAACGCCGGCTCGGCGGACGCCCCCCAAGACCCCCCACCCCCGGCCCGGGCCACCCCACCGC
>NZ_JOIR01000009.1 GCF_000720115.1 Streptomyces sp. NRRL F-2580 | reverse complement strand
GGCGCCGAACGTGTCGAGGGGTCGGAGAGCGCAGCCTCGTTGCGTTCGGCACCCTGCGGGGATCACCCCGACACACACCCACCCCCGTCCCAACCGGCCCGGCTGCCCCGATCCCTCAGCCCCGTTCCACCATCCAGCCTCGCCGCGCAAATTCAGCCCCTCCGGCGTTTGAGGAGCGGGGTGCGGGGCGGAGCCCCGGTTTTTGGGCCGCGCCGTCCAGCTGCGGCGCGCTACTCCGGCCTCCGCCCACCATCCGACCCCGCCGCACCATTCAGCCTCGCCAGCGTTTGAGGAGCGGGGTGCGGGGCGGAGCCCGGTCTTTGCGCCGCACACCGTCCAGCTGCGCCGCACCATTCAGCCTCGCCGGCGTTTGAGGCGCGGGGTCTGGGGCCGAGCACCGGCGGCGGCGTCCCCGGGCGGGAGCCTAACGGCCGAGGTACTTCGGGGGCTGCTTCGCGAGGAAGGCCTGGACGGCGATGCCGTGGTCCTCGGAGGCCCCCGCGCGGGTCTGGAGGACGTCCTCGTGGGCCAGGGCGTCCGCGAGGGAGTGGGAGGCCCCGTAGGCGAGGGACTCCTTCAGCGCGGCGTACGCGACCGTGGGGCCCGCGGCGAGGGTGCGGGCCACCGCCTCGGCCTCGGCATGCAGGGAGCCCGCGGGCACCAGGCGGTTGGCGATGCCGAGCTCGTACGCCTCCTGGGCCTTGACCGACCGCGGGAAGAGCAGCAGGTCCGCGGCGCGGGAGCCGCCGATCAGGCGGGGGAGGGTCCACGAGACCCCGGAGTCGGCGGTCAGCGCCACCCCGGCGAACGAGGTGTTGAAGGAGGCGGTGTCGGCGACCACCCGGAAGTCCGCCGCCAGCGCGAAGCCGAAGCCCGCCCCGGCCGCCACGCCGTTCACCCCGGCCACGACCGGCTTCGGCATCTCGGTGAGCGCCCGCACGATCGGGTTGTAGTGGTCGGCGACCGTGCTCATGGTCAGCGAGGTACCGCTCTCGCGGTCCGAGGCGAGGTTGCCGATGTGCTCCTTGAGGTCCTGGCCCACGCAGAAGGCCCGGTCTCCGGTCGCGGTCAGCAGGACGGCCCGTACCGCCGTGTCCCCGGCCGCGGCCTCGACCGCGTCGCGCAGGGCGACCTTGGCCTCGGTGTTCATCGCGTTCATCGCGTCCGGACGGTTGATCGTGATGGTCGCGAGTCCGTCGGTCACTTCGTAGAGCACGCTGTCGGCCATGGCAGGGGGTCCCCCTTCGTCGCGGGCTTGGCTACCGGCCGGTACCGGCCGGTGCAAGGGCCAGCATGGCGGACCGGACGCGGTGCGCACATGTGATGTGCGTCAAAGAAAGCCGGAGCCGTTCCCGGGGTGCGGCGGCGCAGTATCGCAGGCGGGTCCCCGAAATGAGTGGTTTTGGTCGAGCGCGTTGCGCAAGCGTTCCCGGGCGATGTTGGTCATCGGGTCCTGACATGCGGGATAATGGCTGGGAAGCAATGTGTTCGATGCCGGGTATTAGGCGCCTGAACGGGGCCGTCGGCTGACGATGAGCTGGTTTCAGGAAGGGGAACGAGCATGGCGGCCATGAAGCCGCGGACGGGCGACGGCCCGCTCGAGGTCACCAAGGAGGGGCGGGGCATCGTCATGCGCGTACCGCTCGAGGGCGGCGGTCGGCTTGTCGTCGAACTGACCCCTGATGAGGCGGACGCCCTGGGTGACGCCCTGAAGAAGGTCGTCGGCTGACCCCCCAAGGACGCTGACAGCACTTCCACCTTCTGCATTCTCTGCGCTGCCCCGACCGCGATCAGCGGCCGGGGCAGCGTTGTGTCGTGTTCGAGGACAGATCCCTCCGGAGCCACGCCGTGACCTTCTCCCCGCCTGCGCCGCCCGCCTTCGCGGACTGCAGCCCCCGCCAGAAGGCGGCCCGGGTCCTCTCCGACGTGCTGGCGCCGGCGAACCTGGTGGTGGCCCTGCTCCTGCTGATCGGCTGGCACAGCACCGCCTCGTGGACCGGGCTCGGCTGGGGCCTGCTCGGCGCCCTGTTCTGCGGCGTGGTCCCGATCGCCGTCATCGTCCTCGGCGTCCGCCGGGGGGCACTGACCGACCAGCACATTCGGGTGCGGCGCCAGCGGCTCGTCCCGATGGGTCTGAGCCTGCTCTCCGTCGTCGCCGGGATCACCCTGCTGCACGTCCTCGGCGCACCCGGGGAGGTCTTCGCGCTCGTCGTCGCGATGCTCGTGGGCCTCGTCTCGTCCCTGCTGGTCACGGTCGGCTGGCAGATATCGATCCACATGTCGGTGGCCGGCGGCGCGGTGATGATCCTGGCGCTCGTCTTCGGCCCGCCGGTGCTCCCCGCGGCGCTGATCGCCGCCGCCGTCGGCTGGTCCCGCCTGGTGCTGAAGGCGCACACCCCGGCTCAGCTGCTCGCCGGCGCCGCCCTGGGCGGCACGGCCGCGCTCACCTTCGCGCTCCTGAGCTGAGCCCAGGAGGGGCCGCGCGGCCGGCGTGCGGCGCTCAGCGGCGGACGGCGCAGAGCAGCCCGTCGCCCACCGGCAGCAGCGCCGCCTCCAGGGCCGGGCTCTCCCGGACGCTGCGCAGCAGCTCGCGGACGCGGAGCACCTCCACAGGCTGGGCCGCGGAGTCGACCGTACGGCCGTCGGAGAAGACCCCTTCGAAGCACACCAGCCCGCCGGGGCGCAGCAGCCGCAACGATTCGGCGAGGTAGTCGAGGGACTCGGTGGGGTCCCCGTCGCAGAAGACGAGGTCGTACCCGCCGTCGGCGAGCCGGGGCAGGACGTCGAGGGCGCGGCCGGGGATGAAGCGGGCGCGGTTGCCCGCGAAGCCGGCGGCGCGGAAGGCCTGGCGGGCGAAGGCCTGCCGGTCCGGCTCGGGATCCACCGTGGTCAGCACCCCGTCGGGGCGCATGCCGTGCAGGAGGTGGATGCCGGAGACGCCCGTTCCGGTGCCGATCTCGGCGACCGCCTTGGCGTCCGCGGTGGCGGCCAGCAGGCGCAGCGCGGCCCCGGTGCCGGGGGAGACGGAGCGCAGGCCCGCTTCCCTGGACCGGTCGCGGGCCCATCGCAGAGCGTCGTCCTCGGCGACAAACGCGTCGGCGAACGCCCAGCTCGTCTGCCGGTTGCCGGTAATGACCCTCTCCTGTCCCCATAGTTGGCGCAACGGTGACTGTATCCGCTGACGTCGGGAACCCGCAGATGGGACCGGGCGTTGTGCAGGGTGTATGCGGGATGAGAAGGACGGCGCCGGGCAGATCGACGGCCGGGGCCGCTCCGGGACCTAAATCCCGCGTAAAGATACTGCAAAAACGCTTATCCGGAGCTGACAGAGGGGGTGGCTATGGTAGGGACTCCACTGGACACCACCAGAGCCGACAGGGGAGGTGCGGCTGCGCCTGTGGATCGTAGGGGCGTGCTGAGACGCCTCTTCTGGTCGGCGGGTGAGCCGAAATCCGTGACCTACATTGCTGACCGCTTCCACACCGCCGACGCCGCAACCACCGCGACCTTTGCCGCCGATGCGGGCTCCCAGGCGTGGACCCCTCCTTCGTGGGAGGAGATCGTCAGCACGCACAGCGCGCGGGTCTACCGCCTTGCCTACCGTCTGACGGGTAACCAGCACGATGCCGAGGACCTGACCCAAGAGGTCTTCGTCCGCGTCTTCCGCTCGCTCTCCACGTACACGCCCGGCACCTTCGAGGGCTGGCTCCACCGCATCACGACGAACCTGTTCCTGGACATGGTCCGCCGCAAGCAACGGATCCGCTTCGACGCGCTCGCCGACGACGCCGCCGAGCGGCTGCCGAGCCGTGAGCCGTCCCCGCAGCAGGTGCTCCACGACACCCACTTCGACGCGGACGTCCAGCAGGCGCTGGACACCCTCGCGCCCGAGTTCCGCGCGGCCGTGGTGCTGTGCGACATCGAGGGGCTGTCGTACGAGGAGATCGCCGCCACGCTCGGCGTGAAGCTCGGCACCGTGCGCAGCCGTATCCACCGGGGCCGTTCGCACCTGCGCAAGGCGCTCAAGCACCGGTCTCCCGAGGCCCGTGCGGAGCAGCGCGCCCTGGCGGGCGTGTCCATGGGCGCCCCCGGCGCCGGGGGAGAGGGCGGAGCCGAGTGAGCGAAGTCAGTCCGTCTCCTGCCGAACAGCACCTGGGCGACCGGCTCGCCGCCCTGGTGGACGGGGAGCTGAAGCACGACGCACGGGAGCGGGTCCTGGCCCACCTGGCGACATGCGCCAAGTGCAAGGCCGAGGCCGATGCCCAGCGCCGCCTGAAGACCATGTTCGTGGAGAGCGCGCCCCCGCCGCTGTCCGCGGGACTGCTGGCGCGGCTGCAGGGGCTGCCGGGCGGCGGCTCCGACGGCTCCTCCGGCCCTCTCGGCGGTCCGCCGGGCCCGACGGCTGCCGGCCCCTTCGACGCGTTCGCGTACGGGCTGTCCCCGGCCGCCCGGCCGCAGCAGGAGGGTTTCCGCATACACGAGGTGGGCCGGCCGCGCCGTCGGTTCGCCTTCGTCGCCGCCGGAGCCGTGTCACTGGCCGCGCTCGCCCTGGGCGGTGCGCTGCCGCAGGACGGCCTGGACCCGAACGTCCGGGGGGATTCCCCCGCGCCCGCCTCCAGGACCGGCCCCGCCCTGCCCGTGGCCGACGCGTCGGTCCGGGAACGCATGCCCACGCCCGCGGCCGTCCCGACCCTCCTGTCGACCGCCGCGACCCCCCTGCCGCCCATGTACCCCACCCCTGCGAGCCCCGCGCGTCCGATCTCCCTGCTGCGCTGACCCCGGAGCTGGTTGAATCAGCTGCACATGCGCACAGGTACGCGGGGAGCGCCCATGGCCGACAGGCAGCAGACCGATCCGGCTCCACAGTGGTGGAGCCGGCCCGAGGGCACGGCTGACGGCCGCCCCGAGGCAGTGCCCGCCCCGCGGCCCGGAGCCGGGGACGAGGCGGGCCGGGGGGCGTGGCGGGAGCCCGCAGCCGAGGACCGCGTCCCTGCCGCACGCGAAGCCGGCCCGGACGGCGAACCGCCGGCCCGCGAGGTGCGCTACGACCCCTGGGGCGAGCAGCCGCTCCAGGTCGTGGACCGCGGCAAGGACCGGCGCGGATTCCGGCTGTGGCAGGTGGCGGCCCTCAGCGCCGGAACCGCCCTGCTCGCCGGCGGGGTCGGCGGCTACGTCGGAGTCCTCGCCGAACGGCAGAGCAGCACCCGGCTGGAGCTCCCCCAGGCCGCCGTCGCCGACAAGGGCCGGGCACCCGAGAGCGTGGCCGGGATCGCGGCCACCGCGCTCCCCGGAGTGGTCACCCTGCACGTGCGGGGCGAGAAGGGCAGCGGCACGGGCACCGGCTTCGTCCTCGACGAGCAGGGCCACATCCTGACCAACAACCACGTGGTCGCCGACTCCAAGGAGATAGCGGTCACCTTCAGCACCGGCGAAAGCGTCACCGCCGAGCTGGTCGGCCGCGACTCCGGGTACGACCTGGCCGTGGTCAAGGTCAGCGGCGTACGGGGCCTGCGGCCGCTGAGCCTGGGGAACTCCGAGAACGTGAAGGTCGGCGACCCGGTGGTGGCCATCGGCGCGCCCTTCGACCTCTCCAACACCGTCACCGCCGGCATCATCAGCGCCACCGGCCGGCCCGTCACCGCGGGCGGCGACAAGGGCGACGGAAGCGACATCAGCTACGTCGACGCGCTGCAGACCGACGCGCCGATCAACCCCGGCAACTCCGGCGGCCCCCTCCTCGACGCCAGGGCCCACGTGGTCGGCATCAACAGCGCCATCCGCGGCGCCGACAAGGACGACCCCAGCCGCCAGGGCGGCTCCATCGGGCTCGGCTTCGCCATCCCCATCAATCAGGGCAAGCGCGTCGCCGAGGAGCTCATCCGCACCGGCCGCGCCACGCACCCCGTCATCGGGGTCACCCTCGACATGGACTACACGGGCGACGGAGCCCGGGTCGGGGACAAGGGTGAGGACGGCAAGCCGTCCGTGGTCGCCGACGGGCCGGGCGCACGTGCCGGGATCAAGGCCGGCGACGTCATCACCAAGGTGGACGGACAGCGTGTCCGGGGCGGTGACGAGCTGATCATCAAGATCAGGGCGCACCGCCCGGGCGATCCGCTCACCCTCACCGTGTTGCGCGAGGGCCGCGAACGCACGCTGCAAGTGGTCCTCGGATCGGCGAACGGATCATGAGCGGCGGGTGACGGGCGGGTGAAAGCGTCACGGAGGCCGCACACAGGTATGGGTGTGTGGACAACGCCGGGTACCGTGTGTTCGGGCCCGAAGTGATAGAGAGCCGAGGAGCGGCAAGGTGTTCAACGACATAGGCGCACTCGAACTTGTCACGATCGTGGTGCTCGGCATCCTCGTCTTCGGCCCGGAGAAGCTGCCCAAGGTCATTCAGGACGTGACCGGCTTCATCCGGAAGGTCCGTGCGTTCTCGGACAGCGCCAAGCAGGACATCCGCTCCGAACTCGGCCCGGAATTCAAGGACTTCGAGTTCGAGGACCTGAATCCGAAGACGTTCATCCGCAAGCAGCTGACCGAGAACGAGGACCTCAGGGAACTCCGCAGCAGCTTCGACCTCCGCAAGGAGCTGAACGACGTCACCGACGCCGTGAACGGCGACGGGGCCACCCCCGCGGCGCCCTCCTCATCGGCCGCCGCCACGCCCATCGGAACGGGCCCCGATCTGCTCAAGAAGCCCGTCTCCCCGGCCCAGGAACAGCGCTCGCGCTTCGACGCCGACGCCACGTGACACACGGCCTGCCCGGCGTTTCGCGGTCGGGTGGCTATCCTCCATCTGTTGTCCGGACCCAGGACGCCCGAGGGAGGGGGTCCCCCCAGCCCAGCGAGGGGGAGGGCCGTTCCGGACCCCACGGAACGAGAGGCCGCTCAGATGGAGACGACGAGCAGTAGCCGGGTAGGCGCGCAAACCGCCGAGGCACCCGCCACCGCCGCCGCGCCCGTGCAGGAACCGCAGACCGACGCGCAGACCGACACACAGCCGCAGGAGGCCGCCGCACCGCTGCCGGCCGCCCGGCGGACGGCCGAGGGCTTCCTGGCCGCCGACTTCCCCTGGTACGGGCTGGACGGGGCCTTCACCGGCCCCCGCTGGCTGATGCAGGTCGGCACCGCCGCCGACGGGACCGTGGAGCACGGCTCCACCGGTCACGGGGACGAGCCCTCCGCCCGGGGCGAGATCGCCACCGGGGAGAAGGAACGCTTCGCGGTGGTCATCACCGTGGCGAGCAACCCGCTGCGCCGCAGCGGCGACGGCACCGGCGTCCTGGAGGCCACCTCGGTCTCCTCGGCGGCCTGGCTGGCCGGCTCCGGGCTGCTGGCCTACAGCTGGCCGGGGCAGATGGACCACTCCCTGCGCGACGACTGGCTCGACCAGCAGACCGAGGCCGCGTGGGAGCTCGCGGACGACCTGGCCGGGGACGACTGGTCGACGCTGTCGCTGCCGGTGGACGGGGAGCCGACGCCGTTCCACTACCGCGAGTCCGAGTTCGGGTGGGTGCTGGCCGGCTCGACCGGCAGCGGCGTCCACCTGGGCGCCTACGGGCGCGGAATGAGCGCGTACGGCCTCGGCTTCTCGGCGATCGCGGACCTCGCGACGTACGAGTAGGCGGGCGGGTACGGGAAAGGGCACCGCCGGCCGGCGGTGCCCTTTCCCGTGCTGCGCGGCCCGGTGCGGGCCGTGCCCGGCTAGAACTTGTTCCGCGGGGTGATGCCCAGGGACATGCCCGAGAGGCCGCGGGCGCGGCCGCCGAGCTTGCCGGCGATGGCGCGCAGGGCCGCGCCCGCCGGGGAGTCCGGGTCCGACAGGACGACCGGCTTGCCGTCGTCGCCGCCCTCGCGCAGGCGCACGTCGATCGGGATCGAGCCCAGCACCGGCACCGAGGCGCCGACCGTCTTGGTCAGCCCGTCGGCGACCTTCTGGCCACCGCCCGAGCCGAAGACGTCCACCATCTCGTCGCAGTGCGGGCACGGCAGGCCCGACATGTTCTCGACGACGCCGACGATCTTCTGGTGGGTCTGGACGGCGATCGAGCCGGCCCGCTCCGCGACCTCGGCCGCGGCCTGCTGCGGGGTGGTGACGACGAGGATCTCGGCGTTCGGCACCAGCTGGGCCACCGAGATCGCGATGTCGCCGGTGCCCGGCGGCAGGTCCAGCAGCAGGACGTCCAGGTCGCCCCAGAACACGTCCGCCAGGAACTGCTGCAGGGCGCGGTGCAGCATCGGTCCGCGCCACACCACCGGAGCGTTGCCCGGAGTGAACATGCCGATGGAGATGACCTTCACGCCGTGCGCCGACGGCGGCATGATCATGTTCTCGACCTGGGTCGGGCGGCCCTCGACACCGAGCATGCGCGGCACGCTGTGGCCGTAGATGTCCGCGTCGACCACGCCGACCTTCAGGCCGTCCGCCGCCATCGCCGCGGCCAGGTTGACCGTGACCGAGGACTTGCCGACGCCGCCCTTGCCGGACGCGACCGCGTACACGCGGGTCAGCGAGCCCGGCTTGGCGAAGGGGACCTCACGCTCGGCGGTGCCGCCGCGCAGGGTGGCCGCCAGGTCCTTGCGCTGCTCGTCGCTCATCACGTCGAGGGTGACGGCGACGGAGGTGACGCCCGCGACCTTCTCGACGGCCTCGGTGACGTTCTTGGTGATGGTCTCGCGCATGGGGCAGCCCGACACCGTGAGGAAGACCGTGACGGCGACCGCGCCACCGTCGCCGATCTCCACCGATTTGACCATGCCGAGCTCGGTGATCGGCCGGTGGATCTCGGGGTCGTTCACCGTCGCCAGAGCGTCCAGGATCGCGTCCTGCTCAGGCACGGCGGCGGAGCTTGTGTCGGTAGCCATGCCCCGATGGTACGGCTCGGTAGCACGGCTCAGGAAAGCCTGTCAGCGGTCGCCTTCATCACGTTCCGCCGGGAATAGCCGCCGCTCGTCCATCTCCTTGATCAGGTCCTGGAACTCGGATCTGATCCAGTCGCGCGTGGCGACCTCGCCCAGACCCATCCGCAGGGCCGCGATCTCGCGGGTCAGGTACTCCGTGTCGGCGATGGACCGCTCGTTCTGCTTGCGGTCCTGCTCCAGGTTGACCCGGTCCCGGTCGTCCTGCCGGTTCTGCGCGAGCAGGATCAGCGGAGCGGCGTAGGAGGCCTGGAGCGACAGCATCAGCGTCAGGAAGATGAACGGGTACTTGTCGAACCGCAGGTCGTCCGGCGCGAAGATGTTCCACAGCACCCACACCACGATGACCAGGGTCATCCAGACGATGAACCGGCCCGTGCCGAGGAACCGCGCCACCTTCTCCGACAGCCGCCCGAAGGCCTCCGGGTCGTACTCGGGCAGCAGTGAGCGCCGCGGCGCGCGCGGCAGGTCCAGGCGGACCCGCGAGCGGGTCAGCGCGCTCGACCCGGTGCTCTGGGCCGACTTTCCCGCCCGTTCGGCGGAACGGTCCGCCGCCTCCGCCGCCAGCCCGTGCTCACGCGCCTGCATCCGGGCCTGCTCGCGCCGCTCCCGGATCTGCTCGCGCCGCCGCTCACGCGCCTGCTCTCCGCGCCCCCGGTCGAAGCGCCCTCGCTCACTGGCCACGCAGGGCCTCCTCGGAATGGAATTCCGTCTCCCGCCAGTCGTCCGGCAGCAGGTGGTCCAGTACGTCGTCCACGGTCACCGCGCCCAGCAGCGAGCCGCTCTCGTCGACCACCGGCACCGCCACCATGTTGTAGGCGGCCAGGTGCGTGGTCACCGCGGGCAGCGAGGCGTCCGGCCGCAGCGGCGGCAGGTCCGTGTCCACGATCGAGCTGACCAGTGTGAACGGCGGGTCCCGCAGCAGCCGCTGGAAGTGCACGGTGCCCAGGTACTTGCCCGTGGGCGTCTCGTCCGGCGGCCGGCACACGTACACCTGCGCCGCCAGAGCCGGCGACAGGTCCGCCTGCCGTACGCGGGCCAGCGCGTCCGCGACCGTCGCGTCCGGCCGCAGCACGATCGGCTCGGTGGTCATCAGACCGCCCGCGGTGTTCTCCTCGTAGGACAGCAGGCGCCGCACGTCGGCCGCGTCGTCCGGCTGCATCAGCGTCAGCAGCCGCTCCTTGTCGTCCTCCGGCAGCTCGGAGAGCAGGTCGGCCGCGTCGTCCGGGTCCATCGCCTCCAGGACGTCGGCGGCGCGCTCCTCCTTCAGCTTGCCGAGGATCTCCACCTGCTCGTCCTCCGGCAGCTCCTCCAGGACGTCCGCGAGCCGGTCGTCGTCGAGGGCGTTGGCCACCTCGGCGCGCCGCTTCGGCGTCAGGTGGTGCAGGACGTTCGCCACGTCCGCCGGGCGCATCTGCTCAAAGGTGGCGACCAGGTTCTCGGCGCCCTGCCCGTGCTCCTCCAGCGAGAAGCCCGTCACAGCCGACCACTCCACCGTCAGTGTCTCGCCGCGCCGGCGCAGCGCCCCCGCCTTGCCCTTCCGCACGAAGATCCGGTCGATCTCCCAGTCCCGGCGGGCCGGCAGCTGCTGGATGGCCACATCCAGGACGGTGACCTGCTCGCCGCTGCCGACCAGCGTCACCCGGCGGTCCAGCAGCTCGCCCAGGACCAGCCGCTCGGTGGGGCGCTGCTCGAAGCGCCGCATGTTGACGACGCCGGTGGTGATGACCTGCCCGGACTCCACGCCCGTGACGCGCGTCATCGGCAGGAAGATCCGGCGCCGGCTGACCACCTCGACCACCAGACCCAGCAGCCGGGGCGGCCGGCCGCCGACGCGCAGCATCGCGACCAGATCGCGGACGCGCCCGACCTGGTCGCCGTTGGGGTCGAAGACGGGCACACCCGACAGATGCGAGACGAAGATCCGCGGGGCGCCTGCAGCCATCCGAGCGCCTCCTAGAGCGTCCACCAACAGTCTTATGGGCCCTCAGGCTAGCCCGTGCCGCGGGCAAGCGTCCTGGTGGGCGGTCCGCCCGGGGCCCGGCGGGGTCTCCCACCCCGTCACGCGGGGCGCGGTCGCGGGCGGCGGCGTACGGGCGGGTACGCTGCCTGCTGCTCGCAGACGACCGACGAGAGGCACCCGCACGTGACCGCCTACTTCCCTGCCGCGCGGCTGCGCCGCGCCGCCTTCATCGGTGTGCTGTGCGCGGGCCTCGCCGTCACCGGTACGGGCTGCGGGGAGGACCCCGACGAGGGCACGAACGGTGTCGGCAAGCTCTCCGCCGACAAGATCGAGGAGAAGGCGAAGGCGGCCGCCACGGGCGCCGACTCGGTGCACCTGTCCGGCACGCTGGTGAGCGGCGGCAAGTCCTTCACCCTCGACATGCGGCTGAAGTCGGACGGCGGCTCCGGTGAGGTGAAGTCGAAGGACGACACCTTCCAGCTGCTGCGCGTGGGCGAGCAGCTGTACCTGAAGGCGAGTGCGGCGTTCTGGGGGCAGTCCGACTCGGCCGGCAAGCTCGGCGACAAGTACGTGAAGGTGCCCGAGGGCGACCCCTCGTACAAGCAGTTCCGCGGGTTCACCGACATGGACGTCCTGCTGGACGGGCTGCTCGGCCTGGAGGGCGAGCTCGCCAAGGGCTCCTACACGAAGGTCGGGCACACCCGCGCGGTCCAGGTCACCGCGGACGCGGGCAAGGGCGGCAAGCTCTCGGTGTCCTTGGAGGGGACCCCGTACCCGCTGCTCATGGAGCGCGCAGGCGGCGCCGGCCGGGTCGAACTCGCGGAGTGGGGCAAGCCGTTCCAGCTGGACCCGCCCGCGCAGGACCAGACGGTCGACTACGGCACCCAGCTGCCGACGACGAAGGACCAGAGCGGCGAGCCCGCGCCGGCCCCCTCCAAGGGCTCCGGCCAGGGCTCGAATCCCACCAAGCCCTGAGCCGCCCCCCGGGGGCACGGCAGGGCGGCGGAGCGGTGGAGCGGTTCGCCGGAACGTCCTAACCCCGGGCGGCCTTCTTGCGCTTCAGGAGGAGCTTCGGGAGGCCCGCCGGGATCGGCTTGCGCGTGGTCGCGGGGGAGGCGAGCGGGGCCGCGGCCAGCGAGCCGTCCGGCAGTTCGGACCGCGCCGACTCCGGCTCCAGCCGCAGCAGCCGGCACTCCCGCGCCCACCGCTCCGTCATGTCCTCGGAGTCGGGCGCGTTCAGCCGCTTGCCCTTGAGCTCCGCCACCGCCGCCGTCCACTCCTCGCCGCGCGGCGGGAGCTCGCGCACGGTCGCCGTCCAGGCCACCAGCCGGCCGCCCTTGTCCTTGCTCCGCACGGTCACCTCGGCCGCCGCGCCGTCCGCCAGCCCCGGGAACGGCTGCTCACCGGGCCCGTCGCCCACGACGTGCGCCGCGCCGTCCACCCAGGCGTGCCACAGGGCGCGGTCCGCCCCGGCGCCGCGGACCCAGATCAGGCCGGACTTCTTGGTGGCCTCCTCGACGAGGGCCAGGTCGAGCGTGCTGAGAGTCATGCGGACAGGGTAGGCGGTCCCTCCGCCCGCCCTACAGCCAGCCGTGGCGGCGCAGCGCGCGGTGGATGGTGAAGCAGGAGGCGGCGATCGTGGCCATGACCAACGGATAGCCGTAGCGCCAGTGCAGCTCGGGCATGTGGTCGAAGTTCATCCCGTACACCCCGCAGATCATCGTCGGCACGGCGATGATCGCCGCCCACGAGGTGATCTTGCGCATGTCCTCGTTCTGGGCGACGGTCGCCTGCGCGAGGTTGGCCTGAAGGATCGAGTTCAGCAGCTCGTCGAAGCCCATCACCTGCTCGTGCACCCGCGCCAGGTGGTCGGCGACGTCCCGGAAGTACTTCTGGATGTCCGGGTCCACCAGCCGCATCGGCCGTTCGCTCAGCAGCTCCATCGGGCGCAGCAGCGGCGATACCGCCCGCTTGAACTCCAGCACCTCGCGCTTGAGCTGGTAGATGCGGCCCGCGTCGCCGCCGCGCGTACTGCCCTTGGCGGGGGCGGCGAAGACGTCGCTCTCCACCTCGTCGATGTCGTCCTGCACGGCCGCCGCGACCGCGATGTACCCGTCGACGACGTGGTCGGCGATGGAGTGCAGGACCGACGAGGGGCCCTTGGCGAGGAGGTCGGGGTCGTCCTGGAGCCGGTGGCGCAGCCCCTTGAGGGAACCCTGGCCGCCGTGCCGCACCGTGATGACGAAGTCGGGGCCGGTGAAGCACATCACCTCGCCGGTCTCCACCACCTCGCTGGTGGCGGTCAGTTCGGCGTGCTCGACGTAGTGGATCGTCTTGAAGACGGTGAAGAGCGTGTCGTCGTAGCGTTCCAGCTTCGGCCGCTGGTGGGCGTGGACCGCGTCCTCCACGGCCAGCGGGTGCAGTCCGAAGGTGGCGGCGATCCCGGCGAACTCGGCCCCGGTGGGCTCGTGCAGGCCGATCCAGGCGAAACCGCCGTCCTCGCGGACCCGGCGGATCGCCTCACGCGGCGTCAGACACGCCGGCCCCAGCATCCGCCGGCCGTCGCGGTACACGGCGCAGTCGACCACCGCGCTGCTCGCCGACGGGTCACGGGTGGTGTCGTAGCCGGGCTGGGCGGGGCTGGACTTGCGCAGCGACGGGCGGACGGCCGCACGCAGGTAGGGCAGCATCGACATGGCAGGCTCCTTCGCACGCACGGCTGCGGACCGTACGGGTGGGAGACCCTCCACGACCGCGGGCGGGCACGCCCGGGCTCGGGGGAGGGAACAGGACGGGAGGACAAAGTTCTGCCGTCGCTCTTCTACTGATCAGGAGATCAAACGGAGCGGGAGGCGTCCGTCACAGATGCGGAAGAGCGATTGGTACTGCACGATCGACTTCGATCCACTGCAGCCCCACCTCCTCCGGCCGGTCCCCCGTGGGGGAGGTCCTGTCTCCGGGATGCCAGGCATGCTTCGGCATGCGGCCCCGAACAGCTGTCAACACTATCAGCCGACGGATGGTCAAGACCCGCCCTTTACCCGCCTGATACGAGTTCTATGCTCGCTCCATGGCAGAAATTCTGGCCCTCGTCGAGGCCCGGCTGCGCACCGCGTTCGGTGAACCCGACGCCCGCGCCGCCGTCACCTTCCTGGGCACCGACCGCATCGAGGTACTCCGTTTCGCCGAGGGCGACCTCGTGCGGTACGCGACCCTCGGGATGTCCGCGCACCCGATGACCGATCCGACCGCCGTGGTCGCCGACCCCGTACGGGGCCCGCGCGCCGAGCTCGTGCTGACCGTACGGGCAGGACTGGCGCCCACCGACAAACTGCTCAGGCCGCTCGCGGTGCTGGCCGCGTCCCCGCAGGTCGAGGGGCTCGTCGTGGCTCCCGGGGCCTCGCTGGACGTGGGCGATCCGCTCTGGGACGGGGCCCCCTTCAGCTCCGTCCTCGTGGCGGAACCCGGCGGTCTGGTGGAGGACCTTGAGCTCGACGAGCCCATGGATCCCGTGCAGTTCCTGCCCCTGCTCCCCATGACGGCGAACGAGGCCGCGTGGAAACGGGTCCACGGGGCGGCCGCCCTCCAGGAACGCTGGCTCGCGCGCGGGACGGACCTGAGGGACCCTTTGCGTACCGCCGTCGCGCTGGACTGACGGCCCGGACGGGTGACCGCGCCTTGACTGGCGGCCGGGCGGGGAGGAGCGTGGCTTCCTATGAGGGGTGAACCAAGTTGCCCGAAGTGCGGTGGCCGGGTCAGGGCGCCCGGACTCTTCTCCGACTCCTGGCATTGTGCGCTGCACGGCGCCGTCCACCCCCTCCAACCCGTCATCCCGCCCAGTGTCGAAGGCCTGGGCGTGGTGGTGCACCGGTCCCGGGTGCCGGTGTGGATGCCGTGGCCGCTGCCGGTGGGATGGCTGTTCACCGGGATCGCGTCCGCCGGTGACGACCGCAGCGGCGGCCGGGCGACGGCCGTGGCCTGTTCGGGCCCCGGCCCGCTGGGCGGCATCGGCGAGCTGGTGCTCGTCGCCGAGGAACTGGGCGTCGGACTCGGTGCGCGGTACGCGGGCATCGACGGACCCGACCCCGGCTCCCACATCGACGTCTCGTCGCAGCCGCACACCAAGGTCGTCGCCGCGGGCCGCCCGACCCCGCTGTGGCACCTGAACGGAGCCCCGGACGACCGGGCCGTCTTCGCGGGGGAGGCGAGGGGCCTGTGGCTCTGGGCCATCGTCTGGCCGGAGCAGTCCGGCCTCCTCATGTACGACGAGCTCGTCCTCACCGACCTCCGCGACGCGGGAGCGGAGGTCGAGCTCCTTCCTTGCGGGGCCCTGAGCCCGCGCATCCTGGGCCCGGCGTAGATCCCTCCGGGGAGGGGCGCCCCTTCCGCCCGGTTATCCTGGAGCGTCCCCCACCTGTCCGTACGACCTCTGGAGCTCGGCTGTGCGCATCGACCTGCACGCCCACTCCACGGCGTCCGACGGTACGGACACCCCCGCCGAGCTGGTGCGCAATGCCGCCGCCGCGGGGCTGGACGTGGTCGCGCTGACCGACCACGACACCGTGGGCGGATACGGGGAGGCCCTCGCGGCCCTTCCCGCCGGACTGACCCTCGTGACCGGGGCCGAGCTGTCCTGCCGGCTCGACGGGATCGGCGTGCACATGCTCGCGTACCTCTTCGATCCCGAGGAGCCCGAGCTGGCCCGCGAGCGGGAGCTCGTCAGGGATGACCGCACCCCCCGCGCCCGGACCATGGTCGACAAGCTGCGGGCGCTCGGCGTCGACGTCACCTGGGAGCAGGTGGCGCGGATCGCCGGGGAGGGCTCGGTCGGGCGGCCGCACGTCGCCACCGCCCTGGTCGAGCTGGGTGTCGTGCCCACCGTCTCGGACGCCTTCACGCCCGACTGGCTCGCCGACGGCGGCCGCGCCTACGCCGAGAAGCACGAGCTTGACCCCTTCGACGCCATCCGCCTGGTCAAGGCGGCCGGCGGCGTCACCGTCTTCGCGCACCCCGCCGCCGTCAAGCGCGGCCGCTGCGTGCCCGAGTCCGCGATAGCCGAGCTGGCGGCCGCGGGCCTGGACGGCATCGAGGTGGACCACATGGACCACGACGCCGGCACCCGCGCGCGGCTGCGCGGCCTGGCGGCCGACCTCGGCCTGCTGGCCACCGGGTCCAGCGACTACCACGGCAGCCGCAAGACCTGCCGCCTCGGGGAGTGCACGACCGACCCCGAGATCTACGGCGAGATCACGCGCCGCGCGACCGGGGCCTTCCCCGTGCCCGGCGCCGGCGGACGCGAGCGCTGACCGGCCCCTCCCGGCCCGCTCCACCCGTCCCCGCCTTTCTTCGCGACACCCCTCTCTCCTGCAAGGCATCACTGTGTTTGATTTCGCCGTCTTCGGATCCCTTTTTCTCACGCTTTTTGTGATTATGGACCCCCCGGGGATCACGCCGATCTTCCTCGCCCTGACCTCCGGCCGCCCCGTCAAGGTGCAGCGCCGGATGGCCTGGCAGGCCGTGTGCGTGGCCTTCGGTGTCATCGCCGTCTTCGGCATCTGCGGTCAGCAGATCCTGGACTACCTGCACGTCTCCGTCCCGGCGCTGATGATCGCCGGTGGTCTGCTGCTCCTGCTCATCGCCTTGGACCTGCTCACCGGCAAGACCGACGAGCCGAAGCAGACCAAGGACGTGAACGTGGCCCTGGTGCCGCTGGGCATGCCGCTGCTCGCCGGGCCCGGTGCGATCGTGTCGGTGATCCTGGCCGTGCAGAAGGCGGACGGGGCCGTCGGCCAGGTCTCCGTCTGGGCCGCGATCATCGCCATGCACGTCGTGCTGTGGATCACCATGCGCTACTCGCTGGTGATCATCCGGGTCATCAAGGACGGCGGCGTCGTCCTCGTGACGCGGCTCGCCGGCATGATGCTCTCGGCGATCGCCGTCCAGCAGATCATCAACGGCGTGCTCCAGGTCGTACGGGGCGCCTGACCCGACGGCCCCGCGCATGCGAACGCCCCCGCACCGGATCGGTGCGGGGGCGCGAACGGTTTCGTGCGGGCGTCAGATGGACGCGCTCTCGGCCGGTCGGATCAGAATGCGCTGGCCGACGGCTGCGGCCTGCTGCACGATCCGGTTGACGGAGGCCGCGTCCACGACGGTGCTGTCCACGGCGGATCCGTCGACGTCGTCCAGGCGCAGAATCTCGAAGCGCATGGGGCTTCTCCCTTCGTCAGTGTTCTCCTTGCAGAGGGTTCAACGAAGTGTAGGCCGCAATCATTCCCTACGCTAAGGAAATTTTTTCACTGGCTAAGTACTAGCCGGTGCAGGTGTCCCAGAAGGCGGCCAGCGCGGCGGCCGTGACGGCCGGATCCTCGGCGTTCGGCGAGTGCCCCGTCCCGGGGACGACCACCCGCTCGGCGCCCAGGCGCCGGGCCATCTCGTCCAGCAGCGGGACCGGCCACGCGTCGTCGACGGCCCCCGACAGGACCAGCTTCGGCAGCCCGGTCCGGCTCAGCTCCGCCACCCGGTCGGGCTCGGAGATCAGCACCCGGCCCGTGACGATCAACTGCTCGGGAACGGTCGCCACCCACCGCCCCCGCAGGAACTCCGCCAGCTCGGCGGAGTCCGCGGCCGCGTCCTGCGGGTCGTGGGCGCGCATCGCCGCCCAGATGGCCGGCATGTCGCCACCCATCGCCTCCAACGCCGCCACCAGCAGCTTCGTACGCGCCTGCTGCTCCTCGGTGATCGCGGCGGGGCCGCTGCTCAGCAGGGTGAGCGAGGCGAAGGGCGCGGGGTCGCGGAGCACCGCGGCGCGCGAGATCAGCCCGCCGAGCGAGTGCCCGACCAGGTGCACGCGGTCCGAACCCAGGGCGCGGGCCTGCGCGAGCACGTCCTGCGCCAGCTCCTCCAGGGCGTACGGCGCCTCCTCGCGCGGACCCGGGCTCTCGTACTGGCCGCGTCCGTCGACGGCGACCACCCGGTATCCGGCCGCGGCCAGCGGCTCCAGGAGGCCGATGAAGTCCTCCTTGCTGCCCGTGAAACCGGGGACCAGCAGGGCGGTGCCGCGGACGGGCTCACCGGCTTCGTGTACGGCGAAGGCGCCGCGATCGGTGGTGAGGAGGTACGCGCGGGCGGCGGAGGGCAGGGTCAGGCGCGGCGGCTTGCTCATGCGCCAGAGGTTACCGGCCCGTAGATTCCGGGCGCAGCCTCCCCCGGGCGACCCCGGGTACGCCGACGGCCCCGGCCCCCTCGGAAGGGGGACGGGGCCGTCGGTGCGGTGCTCGGGTGCTTACGCCTCCGGGGCGGCCGCGACCTTGCGGGTCCGGGTGCGCTTCGGCTTGACCGGCGCCTCCTCGGCCACGGCGGCGGCCTCGGCGACCGGAGCGGCCTCGGCGACCTTGCGCGTACGGGTCCGCTTCGGCTTGGCCGGAGCCTCCTCCGCCACGGCCACCGCGCCGGCCTCGGCGGCGACCGGAGCCGCCTCCGCGACCTTGCGGGTCCGGGTGCGCTTCGGCTTGACCGGCGCCTCCTCGGCCACGACGGCGGCCTCGGCGACCGGGGTCACCGGGGCGGCCGCGACCTTGCGGGTGCGCCGCGCCTTGACCGGCTCGACGGGCGGGGCCATCTGGAAGTCCGGCTCGGGGGCGCTCGCCACGATCTTGCGCGGGCGGCGCGCCCGGACGGGCGCGGGCTCGACGGGCGCGGCCGTCTGGAAGTCCGGCTCCGGTGCGCTCTCCACGACCTTGCGGGTGCGGGCGCGCCGCGGCTGGGCCGGGGCCTCCTCGACGACCGGGGTCACCGCGGCCACGGGAGCCTCGACCACGGAGGCCGGGGCGGCCTCCACGACCTGAGCGGTCTCCACGGCCTGAGCGGCCTCCACGGCCTGGGCCGGCACCGCGCCCACACGGGTGCGGCGGCGGCGCGGCCGGCGCGGCTCGTCGGCGGCCGGAGCGGCCGGCGCGTCCACCACGGGGGTGACGGCGGCGGCCTCGGCGCCCTCGGCCGGCTCCGCACCACCACGGGTGCGGCGGCGCTGACGCGGCGTACGGGTGCGCGCGGGGCGCTCCTCGGTCACCACGGCGGCAGCGGCCGGACCGGAGCGCCCGCCACGGCCACCGCGGCCGCCGGTCTCGCCCAGGTCTTCCAGGTTCTCGGCCTTCAGGCCGGCCCGCGTGCGCTCGGCGCGCGGCAGGATGCCCTTGGTGCCGGCCGGGATGTTCATCTGCTCGAACAGGTGCGGGGACGTGGAGTACGTCTCCACCGGGTCGTGGAAGTCCAGCTCCAGCGCCTTGTTGATCAGCTGCCAGCGCGGGATGTCGTCCCAGTCGACCAGGGTGACGGCGATGCCCTTGTTGCCCGCGCGGCCGGTGCGGCCCACGCGGTGCAGGAAGGTCTTCTCGTCCTCGGGCGTCTGGTAGTTGATGACGTGGGTCACGCCCTCGACGTCGATGCCGCGCGCGGCGACGTCGGTGCACACCAGCACGTCGACCTTGCCGTTGCGGAACGCGCGCAGCGCCTGCTCGCGCGCACCCTGGCCCAGGTCGCCGTGGACGGCGCCCGAGGCGAAGCCGCGCTTCTCCAGCTGCTCGGCGATGTCGGCCGCCGTGCGCTTGGTACGGCAGAAGATCATGGCCAGGCCACGGCCCTCGGCCTGGAGGATGCGGGAGACCAGCTCCGGCTTGTCCATGTTGTGCGCGCGGAAGACGTGCTGCTTGATGTTGGCGACGGTCACGCCCTCGCCCTCGGGCGAGGTGGCGCGGATGTGTGTCGGCTGCGTCATGTACCGGCGGGCGAGGCCGATGACCGCGCCCGGCATGGTCGCCGAGAACAGCATCGTCTGGCGCTTCGCCGGCAGGTAGTTCATGATCTTCTCGACGTCGGGCAGGAAGCCCAGGTCGAGCATCTCGTCGGCCTCGTCCAGGACGAGGGCCCGGACGTGCGAGAGGTCGAGCTTCTTCTGGCCGGCCAGGTCGAGCAGGCGGCCCGGGGTGCCGACGATGATGTCGACGCCCTTCTTGAGCGCCTCGACCTGGGGCTCGTACGCGCGGCCGCCGTATATGGCGAGCACACGGACGTTGCGGACCTTGCCCGCGGTCAGGAGGTCGTTGGTGACCTGGGTGCACAGCTCGCGGGTCGGAACCACCACGAGGGCCTGCGGGGCGTCGGTCAGCTGCCCGGGCGTGGCCCGGCCCGCCTCGACGTCCGCGGGGACGGTGACCCGCTCCAGCAGGGGAAGGCCGAAACCGAGCGTCTTGCCGGTTCCGGTCTTGGCCTGGCCGATGACGTCCGTGCCGGAAAGGGCGACGGGGAGGGTCATCTCCTGGATCGGGAAGGGGGACACGATGCCGACGGCCTCAAGGGCTTCGGCGGTTTCGGGAAGGATCCCGAGGTCTCGGAACGTAGTCAGGGTGCTGCCTCTTCTGTGAGACGCGGCGCGAGGCGGCGAGGGGGGTCGTACCGTGCCGTGCTTGCAGTACTGCTACGTACGAAGCTGCGCGGGACCACTAGCCTTCGCTCAGGCGCATCTGCCGCTGAGGGGGCCCCTCGTGGGAGGCGGTACGCATGAACGTACGCACCACACCGAGGGCGGTCGGTTGGAGCCGATCGGGCCACCGACCGGGCATCCTCATTCGGATGGCCCGCCGAGTATCCGGCAGGCGCTTTACCACTGTACCCCGGAATCGCGCAGGTGTGTCGGGTGAATTCACCGGGTAGACGCGTTTAGCTGGACGGGCGGTCAACCGGTGTGGTGCCTTGGAGGGCCATTCGGCGGGCTATTGTGCGGAGCATGTCGACCGTAGAAAACGCCTCGCCCGCCGACGACAGCGCACCCGACGAAGCCGTCGGCATCGCTTCCCAGGACTGGGCGACCGCCTCTGCCTCGCCGCAGTACCGGGCCGCCGTCGTGGACCTGCTCGGCGCGCTCGCGTACGGAGAGCTCGCGGCCTTCGAGCGCCTCGCGGAGGACGCGAAGCTCGCGCCCACCCTGGACGACAAGGCCGAGCTCGCCGCGATGGCATCCGCCGAGTTCCACCACTTCGAGCGCCTGCGGGACCGGCTCACGGCCATCGAGGTCGAGCCCACCGCCGCCATGCAGCCCTTCGCCAAGGGCGTCGACGACTTCCACCGCCAGACCGCTCCCTCGGACTGGCTGGAGGGCCTGGTCAAGGCGTACGTCGGCGACTCCATCGCCAGCGACTTCTACCGCGAGGTCGCCTCCCACCTGGACACCGACACCCGCGCGCTCGTGCTCGGCGTGCTCGACGACACCGGCCACGGCAACTTCGCCGTCGAGAAGGTGCGCGCCGCGATCGAGGCGGACCCGCGCTGCGGCGGCCGGCTCGCGCTGTGGGCCCGCCGGCTGATGGGCGAGGCCCTCTCGCAGGCGCAGCGCGTGGTCGCCGAGCGTGACGCCCTCTCGACCATGCTGGTCGGCGGCGTCGACGGAATGGCGGCCGGTTTCGACCTGGCGGCCGTCGGCGAGATGTTCACCCGGATCACCAAGGCGCACACCAAGCGGATGGCGGCCCTCGGCCTCGCCGCCTGATCGGACGGCCCCCTCCGCAGAGCCCGATGGGGCTTCGTACACCGGCCCCGGCGCGCACGATGCGCGCCGGGGCCGGTGTACGTCCGTCAGGAGATCCTCAGGGGTCAGCCTTGTGACGGGAGTGAAAACGGAGTCCTGCGGGCGGGCCTGCGGGGCCCGGCGGCCGGACGGAGCAACAGGGACAGGACCACCGCCGACACGAGCACCCCGCCGACGAAGGTCGCGGTCAGGGTGTTGTGCCCGGGACCCAGCGCGAAGTGGGTGAGATACGCCCCGAACAACGCCCCCAGCACACCGCTGACCAGCACCACTCTCCGGGACGGCAGGCGGCGTGCGAGCACTCGGGCGGCTGTTGCGGACAGGGCGAGGCCCAACAGAGCGGAGCCGAGCACTTCCATCAGCAGCATGAGGTCTCTCCCATACGTCAGGGCAAACCGGGTCACTGCCGTCCTACCCGAAGCGGAAGAAAGGGAAACGGCCCGGTGGAGGCAACCACCGGGCCGTTCGCGACAGTTCTCAGAGCGCGCCGAAGCCGACCTTGCGCACGCTCGGCTCACCCAGGTCGACGTACGACAGGCGGTCGGACGGCACCAGGACCTTGCGGCCCTTGTTGTCGGTGAGGCTCAGCAGCGGCTCGTTGCCGGACAGCGCCGCGGTGACGATGCTCTCCAGCTCCTCGGCGCTCAGGTCGCTCTCCAGCACGATCTCCCGGGGTGCGTGCTGCACGCCGATCTTGACCTCCACGGCTTTGTCCCTCCGACGATCCGGTTCGCGCGATCAGCCGCGCCGTACGCGGTCCACATTAGCCCGGTGAGGGGATGGGGACCGCGCGGAACGGACACGCTGGCAGCGAACAACGGCAGGTACGGGCCGTGGGCCGGTCGGCTCAGCCCAGTTCGGCACTCGGCTCGGCGCCGTGCAGCGGGAAGCCGGCGATACCGCGCCAGGCGAGCGAGGTCAGCAGGCCGACCGCCGTGTCACGGGCGACCGGGCTCTCGCTGGACAGCCAGTAGCGGGCCACGACCTGCGAGACCCCGCCCAGGCCCACGGCCAGCAGCATCGACTCGTCCCGGGACAGCCCGGTGTCCTCGGCGATGACCTCGCAGATGGCCTCGGCGCACTGGAGCGAGACGCGGTCCACGCGCTCGCGCACCGCCGGCTCGTTCGTCAGGTCGGACTCGAAGACCAGCCGGAAGGCGCCGCCCTCCTCCTCCACGTACGCGAAGTACGCGTCCATCGTGGCGGCCACGCGCAGCTTGTTGTCCGTCGTCGACGCGAGCGCGGTGCGCACGGCCAGCAACAGGGCCTCGCAGTGCTGGTCCAGCAGCGCCAGGTACAGGTCGAGCTTGCCGGGGAAGTGCTGGTACAGCACCGGCTTGCTCACTCCGGCACGCTCGGCGATGTCGTCCATCGCCGCCGCGTGGTAACCCTGCGCGACGAAAACCTCCTGCGCCGCGCCCAGGAGCTGGTTGCGTCGGGCTCGGCGCGGCAGTCGCGTGCCCCGCGGACGCGCTGCCTCGGTCTGCTCGATGGCTGTCACGCCGCCTCCCACTTTCTCTAAGAACACAGTGCGCTCTGCGCCGCGCCCGCCATCGTACTTTTCGGTAACCGAATCTGGAGGGTTCAAGCCGAGTTTTCTCGCGGTACGGACGGCCCGGAGGCGCTGGTCAGCGGTCGGTCGGAGGTCGGTCAGCGGTAGTCGTCCTCGTCGAGCGGCACCACCCGCGCCTGCTCGGCCGCATCCCCGTCCGCGGCCTCGCCCACCTCCGCACCGGTCATCGGGTCGTCCTCGTCCGGCCGGAGGTCGGCCTGCTGCTCCGCCACATCCGCCTCGGGCGCCTCAGGGTCGAGGGTTTCCGGGAATGGCTCCCGGAAGGTGTCCGGCTCCGCAGGGTCGACAGTCATGCCGCTCCCCTCGCTTCCTTGCTCTCACCTATGAGCCTAGGAGGATCGAGGATGCACCGCTATGCGGATCCGGATCCGGATCCGCATGTGTCTGTGACCGCGAACACAGGAAGTGGAGCGTGATCGTCTCGTAACATTGCCCGCATGTCTTCGACCGAGCTGCCGGGCGTACGGTCCACCGCCGAGCCGTCCTCCCTGGTGGGAGCCGTCCGGGTGGCCGAGGGAGAGCAGGTGGTCACCGCCGCGCTGCCCGGGCTGGAACTGGCCGTGCGGGTGCGCCCGCCCCTGCGCACGGGGCTGCCGCCGGCGCTCTTCGTGCACGGACTGGGCGGTTCCTCGCAGAACTGGTCGGACCTCATGGCGCAGCTGGCCGACACCGTCGACGGCGAGGCCCTGGACCTGCCCGGCTTCGGCTGGTCCCCGCCGCCCGCCGACCGCGACTACTCCGTCACCGCGTTCGCCCGCGCCGTCATCCGTCACCTCGACGCCGCCGGGCGCGGTCCCGTCCACCTGTTCGGGAACTCCCTGGGCGGCGCCGTCTCCACCCGGGTCGCGGCCGTCCGGCCCGACCTCGTGCGCACCCTCACGCTGGTCTCGCCCGCCCTGCCCGAACTGCGCGTGCAGAAGTCGGCCGTGCCGACCGCGCTGCTCGCCGTACCGGGGGTGGCGGGGCTCTTCAGCCGGTTGACGCGGGGCCTCAGCGCCGAGCAGCGCACCCGTGGGGTGACGGACCTCTGTTACGGAGACCCCTCCCGGGTGACACCCGAGGGATTCCGCCACGCCGTGGAGGAGATGGAGAGGCGCATGGCCCTTCCGTACTTCTGGGAGGCGATGACCCGCTCCTCGCGCGGCATCGTCGACGCCTACACCCTCGGCGGCCAGCACGGGCTGTGGCGCCAGGCGCAGCGGGTTCTCGCGCCGTCTCTGCTGGTCTACGGTGGCCGGGACCAACTGGTCTCGTACCGTATGGCGCACAGGGCCGCCGCCGCCTTCCGGGGTTCGCGGCTGCTGACCCTTCCCGAGGCCGGGCACGTGGCGATGATGGAGTACCCCGAGGTGGTCGCCGCCGCCTTCCGGGAGCTGCTGCACGACACCGGCACGGGCGAGGGCGAGACCGACCGAGATACCGAAGACGGCAGAGGCTGAGGACCGTGGGACGACATAGTCGCAAGGGCCCGAGCCCGGCCACGGCTCCTGCCGCGGCCCCCGCTCCCGCCCCGCCGCAGGCGGAGTACGAGTCGTGGCCGTACGAGGAACAGGCCGCCGCGCACCGGCCCGAACCCACCGTGAACCACCAGGGGTACGTCTCCCAGGACCCGCCGTTCGCCGGCGCCCGGGCCGGGGGGCACCCCCAGCAGTACGAGCCCGGCGGCGCCTGGGGGGCCCGCCCCGACTCCGTGTACGGGGACTGGCGCGGGGTCCCGCGCCCCCGCCGCGCCACCGGCGGCACGGCCCCGGCTGCGCCCGCCGCGGGCGCGGCCCTCCTGGACTGCGACACCCCGGCCTTCGGCACTCCCGCGGTGGGCTTCCCCCAGGTGGTCCTGGAGCAGCCGGCCCCGGCCCCGGCGCCTGCCCCGGCCCCGTCCCGGGCTCCCGAGCCCGACCCCTTCACCTCCACGGGCTCGCACCGCCGCGTGCCCGGGCCGCGCACACCGGTCGATCCGGTCGAGGAGCCGCCGCCCGGCTCCGGCCGCGGCCAGAAGGTCCGTACGTACACCGGCATGGCCGCCGCGGCCGTCACCACCGTCCTCGCCGTCGTCGTCGCGGGCCAGGTGATCGCGGACGGAGACGGCGCCAAGACCGGTACCGCGGCCGCCCCCGGCGAGGGCCGGTCCGACACGGCCGCCTCCCGCTCGGACGGCCGCCCCACCCCGGGCGCGGCGGCGGCCGCGCCCGCGGCGCCCTCCGCCGCACCCGCACCGGAGCTGACGTACGAGCAGCAGATGGCCCAGCAGCTGCCGATCGACGCGAAGCTCACCGGCCCCGGGACCTTCGACACCGTGCCCGGTGTGGCCAAGGCCCCCGGCAAGGGCAGGCTCGTGCGCTACCGCGTCGACGTCGAGCAGGGCCTGGGCCTGGACCCGCAGCTGTTCGCCGAGGCGGTCCAGCGCACCCTCAACGACCCGCGCAGCTGGGCCCACGGGGGCACGATGACCTTCGAGCGGGTGCCGGGCGGCGAGGCCGATTTCGTGATCACGCTGGCCAGCCCCGGGACCACCGGGGTCTGGTGCGCCAAGTCCGACCTCGACACCACCGTGGACAACGTCTCCTGCGACTCCGCGTCGACCTCCCGGGTCATGATCAACGCGTTCCGCTGGGCGCAGGGATCCGCGACCTACGGTCCGGACCAGATGTTCGCCTACCGCCAGATGCTCATCAACCACGAGGTCGGCCACCGGCTCGGACACGGGCACGTGAACTGCCAGACCCCGGGCGCGCTCGCGCCGATCATGCAGCAGCAGACGAAGTCCCTCGACATCGGCGGAATCCAGTGCAAGGCCAACCCCTGGGTGTACCCCGGTAGTTGATGTCGTCAGGCAGCATCGGGGCCGGAACCCGCGTTGACAATCCGTCCGATCATCGGCGATGGTTCTCCGCATGTCGCAGCACCACACCATGACCGCGAGCGCCGCCATTGAGCTGGCGCTGCTTGGTGTGACCGCGCACAGCGTGGCCGACATCTTCTGTCGCTGACGCTCGCCTGAAGCGCCGCGACCCTTTTCCGTATTTCGCCGCGCCCGGGTGTACGCATGCCCGCAGGCGCGGCTCTTTTCGTCATCGGTGACCCCTCTCCGGCGCCGATCGCTGCCCCTGGCGTGGCCTTCTCCCGCTTCTCCTCCTTTCCTCCTTCACGCCGAGAGGTCCTTCTCCGATGTTGCGTCAGTCCCACATATCGCGCCGCGTGGCCGCGGTCGCCGTCAGCCTCGTACTGGCCGGGGGCGCCGCCGCCTGCGGGCCCAAGGACGGCGCGGACAAGGCCGGTTCGGGCGACAAGCCGGGCGCCGCCGGGGGTGCGCCGCAGAAGGGCGGCACCCTGACCGTCCTCAACTCCGAGCCGCAGAGCGACTTCGACCCGGCCCGCCTCTACACCTCGGGCGGCGGAAACGTTCCCTCGCTGGTCTTCCGCACGCTGACCACCCGCAACCGCGAAGCCGGGGCGGCCGGCACCAAGGTCGTGCCCGACCTGGCCACCGACACGGGCAGGCCCAACGCCGACGCCACCGAGTGGACGTACACGCTCAAGGACGGGCTGAAGTACGAGGACGGCTCCCCGATCACCACCGCCGACATCAAGTACGGTATCGAGCGGTCCTTCGCCGGCGAGCTGTCGGGCGGCGCCCCCTACCTGCGCGACTGGCTGGTCGGCGGGGAGACGTACGAGGGCCCCTACAAGGACGGCGGCAAGGGCCTCGACTCGATCGTCGTGCCCGACGCGAAGACGATCGTCTTCAAACTGCGCAAGCCCGAGGGCGAGTTCCCCTTCGTCGCCACCCAGACGCAGTTCGCGCCCGTCCCCAAGGCCAAGGACACCGGGGTCAAGTACGAGGAGCATCCCGTCTCCTCCGGCCCGTACAAGGTCGTCAAGAACGACAACGACGGCGAGCACCTCACCCTGGAGCGCAACGAGCACTGGGACGAGAAGACCGACGAGGAGCGCAAGGCCTACCCGGACAAGATCGACGTCCGCTCCGGACTGGACTCCGCCGTCATCAACCAGCGCCTGTCCACCAGCTCCGGCCCCGACGCGGCGGCCATCACCACCGACACCAACCTCGGGCCCGCCGAACTCGCGCAGATCGGCAGCAACAAGGAGCTGGAGGGGCGCATCGGCACCGGCCACTTCGGCTACGTCAACTACCTGGCCTTCAACCCGAAGGTGGCCCCCTTCGACAACCCGAAGGTGCGCCAGGCCGTCTCCTACGCCATCAACCGCACCAGCGTGATCAACGCCGCCGGCGGCTCCGCGCTCGCCGAGCCCGCCACCACCTTCCTGCCCGAGCGCGAGGCCTTCGGCTTCACCCCGTACGACCACTTCCCGGCGGGCAAGACCGGCGACCCGGCCAAGGCCAAGCAGCTGCTGGCGGAGGCGGGCTTCCCCGACGGCCTCACCGTCACCCTGACCCACTCCACCGCGCAGAACCGCCAGACCAGCCCCGAGGTCGCCACCGCCGTCCAGCAGTCCCTCGCCGCCGCCGGCATCACCGTCAAGCTGGAGGGACTGGAGAACAACGCCTTCAACGAGAAGCGCTGGGACGCCAAGGACACCCCCGGCTTCTTCCTCTCCCGCTGGGGCGCCGACTGGCCGTCCGGCGGCCCCTTCCTCGCCCCGATCTTCGACGGCCGGCAGATCGTGACCAACGGCTCCAACTACAACCACGCGCAGCTGAACGACCCGGCCGTCAACGCCGAGATCGACGAGATCGCCAAGCTGACCGACCTCGCGGCGGCAGGCAAGCGCTGGGGCGCCCTCGACAAGAAGATCGGTGAGCAGGCCCTCGACGTGCCGCTCTTCCACCCGGTCTACAAGCGGCTCGTCGGCAAGGACGTCAAGAACGTCGTGATCAGCGACTGGACGGGCGTCCTCGACATCTCGCAGGTCTCCGTCAAATGACCGTCACCGCCGAACGATCGGTGCCCGCGCCCGGGATCGTCACCTCGGGCGCGGGCGCCGGCCGCCAGATCGGGCGGCGCCTGCGCCGGCGCCCCGCGGCCCTCGCGGCCGGCGGCGTCCTCGCCCTCCTCGTCGTGGTCGCCCTCACCGCACCCCTGCTCGCCCAGCTCACCGGCCAGGACCCGAACGCGTACCACGACGACCTCGTCGACTCCGCGCGCGGCGGCGTCCCGTACGGCTCCTTCGGCGGGATCTCCGCAGACCACTGGCTCGGCGTCGAACCGGGCACCGGCCGCGACCTGTTCACCCGGCTCGCCTACGGCGCCCGGGTCTCCCTGCTCGTCGCCCTCGGCGCCACCGTCGTACAGACCGCCGTCGGGGTGGCCGCCGGGCTCGCCGCCGCGCTCGGCAACCGCTTCGTGGGACAGCTCATCGGCCGGTTCACCGATGTGATGATCGCCCTGCCCATGCTGGTGCTCGGCATCGCCCTCACCGCCGTGGTCCCGCCCGACTTCCCGCGGCCGCTACTGCTGATCCTGATCATCGGACTGCTCGACTGGGGCGGCGTCGCCCGGATGGTGCGTGCCCAGACCCTCGCCCTGCGCGGCCTGGACTTCGTGGACGCCGCCCGGCTCTCCGGCAACAGCACGCTGCGCATCGCCCGCCGCGAACTGCTGCCCTCGCTGGCCGCGCCCGTCATCACCTACGCCGCGATCAAGGTCCCCACCGCCATGGTGGCCGAGGCCTCGCTGTCCTTCCTCGGCGTCGGCGTGAAACCGCCCACCCCCTCCTGGGGACAGATGCTGTCCAGCGCCCAGACCTGGTTCCGCGCCGACCCCGCCTACGTCCTCCTCCCCGCCGGGCTGCTCTTCGTCACCGTGCTCGCCTTCACCGTGCTCGGCGACGCCGTCCGCACGGCCCTCGACCCGCGCGAAGGCTCCCGCCTGCGGGTCGGCACCAGAAAGGAGCGCGAGCAGTGACCCGGTTCGTACTCAAACGGACCGGCGGCGCACTGCTCGTGCTGCTCACCCTGTCCGTCCTCATCTACGCCCTCTTCTACCTCGCCCCCGGCGACCCCGCCCGGCTCGCCTGCGGGGAGCGCTGCAACCCGGCGCAGATCGCCCAGGTGCGCGAACAGCTCGGACTGAACGAGTCGGCGCTCACCCAGTACCTGCACTTCCTCCAGGGACTGCTGGTGGGCCGTGACTACTCCGGCGGCGCCGGGCTCGTCCTGCACTGCGACGCGCCCTGCCTGGGATTCTCGTACCAGAACGACCAGCAGGTCACCGAGCTCATCCTGGAACGGCTGCCCGCCACCCTCTCCCTCGCGCTGGGCGCGCTGGTGATCTGGCTGGTGGTCGGCGTCGGCACCGGACTGCTGTCCGCGCTGCGCCGCGGCGGCATCACCGAACGGGCCCTGACCGTCCTCACGCTCGCCGGGACCGGCACCCCCGTCTTCATCCTGGGCCTGCTGCTGCTCATGAGCGTCTGCGCCTACCTCCAGTGGCTGCCCTTCCCGACGTACGTGCCGTTGACCGAGGACCCCGAGCAGTGGGCCTGGAACCTGCTCCTGCCGTGGGTGACGCTCGGCCTCTTCGAGAGCGCCAAGTACGCCCGGCTCACCCGAAGTTCGACCCTGGAGACACTCGCCGAGGATCACATCCGCACCTTCCGTGCCTACGGGGTGGGGGAGCGGGCCGTCGTCACCCGGCACGCGGTGCGCGGCGCCGTGGCCCCCGTGATCGCGCTCAGCGCCGTGGACTTCGGCACGATGATCGGCGGCGCCGTGCTCACCGAGTCGCTCTTCGGGATCCCCGGCCTCGGCAAGACCCTCATCGACGGGGTACGGGTCGTGGACCTGCCCGTCGTGGTCGGCGTCGTCCTGGCCATCGGCACCGCCGTGGTCCTCGCCGGCGCCATCGCCGACCTGTTGTACGCCGCCGCGGACCGAAGGGTGACCCTCGCATGACGGAACCACTGGTGGAGGTCGACGGCCTCGTGGTCGACTTCCCGGTCGGCGGCGCGGGGGAGTACGTACGGGCCGTGGACGCGCTCTCCTTCACCCTGGACGCGGGACGCGCCCTGGGCCTCGTGGGCGAATCCGGCAGCGGCAAGTCCACCGTGGCCGCGGCCCTGCTGGGACTGCACCGCGGCACGGGCGCACGGCTGACCGGCACCGTCCGGGTGGACGGCACCGACGTGGCCGCGGCCCCCGCCGCGGAGCTGCGCCGGCTGCGGGGCGGGACCGCCGCGATGGTCTTCCAGGACCCGCTGAGCTCCCTCGACCCGTACTACGCCATCGGCGACCAGATCGCCGAGGTGTACCGGGTCCACGCGGACGTCACCCGGCGGGCCGCGCGGGCGCGGGCCGTCGAGGTGCTGGACCGGGTCGGCATCCCGGACGCGGTACGCCGCTCCCGCGCGCGGCCGCACGAGTTCAGCGGCGGCATGCGGCAGCGGGCCCTCATCGCGATGGCGCTGGCCTGCGAGCCGCGGCTGCTGATCGCCGACGAGCCGACCACCGCGCTGGACGTCACCGTCCAGGCGCAGATCCTGGACCTGCTGCACGGGCTGCGGGAGGAGCGGGGGCTCGGGCTGCTGCTGGTCACCCACGACGTGGGGGTGGCGGCGGAGAGCGTGGACGAACTGCTGGTCATGCGGGGTGGCCACGCCGTGGAGCGGGGGGCGGTGGCTTCCGTGCTGGCCGCACCGGCGGAGCCGTACACGCGGGCCTTGCTGGCGGCGGTGCCGAGGCTGGACGGGCCGCGGGCCTCCCGGGCTCTGCCCGGACCCGCGCCTCAATCGCCGGCGGGGCTGGGTTTGGCTGCGGCGGGGCCGGGTTCGGCGTCGGCGGGGCTGAAGGATGCCGGAGAGCCCGTTGTCGAAGTGTTCGGGCTGCGGCGGGAGTTCGGGCGGGGGAAGCGGCGGGTCGTGGCCGTGGACGGGGTGTCGCTGGCCGTGCGGGCCGGGGAGACGCTGGGGATCGTGGGGGAGAGCGGCAGCGGCAAGAGCACGCTCGGGCGGATGCTCGTCGGACTGCTGCAGCCCAGTTCCGGGCAGGTGCGCCGGGACGGCGCCGAGGCCGTCGGGATCACCGACGGCGTGCAGATGGTGTTCCAGGACCCGGTGTCCTCCCTCAACCCGCGCCGCTCCGTCGGCGAGTCCATCGCCGACCCGCTGCGCGCGGCCGGGGAGCGGGACGAGGCGGCCGTGCGCGCCCGGGTCGGGGAGCTGCTGTTGCGCGTCGGGCTGGAGCCGGGGCACTACGACCGCTACCCGCACGAGTTCAGCGGCGGCCAGCGCCAGCGGGTCGGCATCGCCCGGGCCCTGGCGCCCCGCCCCCGGCTGATCGTCTGCGACGAGCCGGTCTCCGCCCTCGACGTGACCACGCAGGCGCAGGTCACCGCCCTGCTGGCGGAGCTCCAGCGGGAGCTCGGCATCGCCCTGGTCTTCATCGCGCACGACCTGGCGGTGGTCCGGCAGGTCAGCGACCGGGTGGCCGTCATGCGGGCCGGCGAGATCGTGGAGGAGGGCCCGGTGGACGAGGTCTACGACCGCCCGGTCCACGCGTACACCCGCCGGCTGCTGGCCGCGGTCCCGGCACTGGACCCCGTACTCGCCGCCGAGCGCCGCACCTCGCGACAGGAGGCCTTCGCCTAGTCGTCAGGCCGTACTTCTAGCGTGCTCGAACGCGAACCGTACGGGAAAGTTACGACTCTTCACCCCTTCCGGTGGCGCGACGGACAACCGTCCGTCGCGCCTTCGGCATATCCGCTTGAGTTCTCCCGCGGCGGGTCGCCTGACCGACGGCGACCGCCTGAACGGGAGATCGGGGGTGCCACTCGTGCGGATCGGACTGGTCACGGAAGGTGGTTATCCGTATGCGACGGGAGAGGCGAGGCTGTGGTGCGACCGGCTCGTGCGCGGGCTCCCGCAGCACGAGTTCGAGCTCTACGCACTGAGCCGCACCGCCGAGCAGGAACGCGCACGGGTCCCGCTGCCCGAGCACGTCACCAGCGTCCGGACGGCCCCCCTGTGGGCCCCCGCCGACGACGGGCGCAGCTACTCCCGGCGCGAGCGCCGACGGTTCGGCGAATGCTTCCGGGAGCTGGTCCAGGGGATCTGCGCCGGCGCGCCCGACCCCTTCGCCTCCGGGCTGTACGGACTCGCCGAACTCGCCCGCGAACGGGGCGGGCTGTATGCGGCACTGCGCTCCGAGTCCGCGGTGCGCGCGCTGGAGTCCGCCTGCCGGGCGCCGGGCGCGAGCGGCACCGTACGGGCGGCGCAGGTGACCGACCTGCTGGAGTTCGTGGACGAACTGGAGCGACTGCTGCGGCCGTTGTCCCTCGACTGGTACGAGGACCCCGGCGGTCTCGGCGCGGCCGACATCTGCCACGCGGCGGCGGGCGGGGTGGCGGCCCTCCCGGGCCTGCTGGCCAAACGCTTCTGCGGAGTCCCGCTGCTGGTGACCGAGTACGGCGTCCAGCTCCGGGCCCACTACCTCGCCCAGCTCGACGCACGGCGCGAGCCGGCCGACCGCCCCGCCGTACGGGCCCTGCTCGCTGCCTTCCACCTGCGGCTGGCCGTCGAGATCTACGCCCGGGCCGACTTCCTGACCCCCGGCAACGCGCACGCCCGGCGCTGGCAGGAGAAGTGCGGGGCCACCCGCGAACGGCTGCGCACCGTCTATCCGGGAATGGAGGCGGACCGATTCGCCTCCGTCGGGGAGGCCGCGGACTGCGGGGATCCCGACACGCTCGTGTGGGTCGGCCGGGTAGAGCCCACCAAGGACCTCATCGCCCTGCTGCACGCCTTCGCCGAGGTCCGCCGGGCCGCGCCCGGCACCCGGCTGCGGATCTTCGCCACCGCCGCGGCCCCCGGCTACCTCGCCGACTGCCGCTCGCTGGCCGCGCAGCTCTTCCCCGACGAGGCCGCCGACGCGGTCACGGTCGGGGAGAACCCCGTCACCTTCGAGGAGATCGGCGGGCCCGACGCGCCGTCCCCGGCCGAGGCGTACGGCGCCGGGCGAGTCGTCGTGCTGTCCTCCGTCATCGAGGGCTTCCCGGTGACCCTGGCCGAGGCGATGTTGTGCGGCCGGGCCACCGTCTCCACCGACGTGGGCGCGGTGTTCGAGGTCATCGGCGGCACCGGGCTCGTCGTGCCGCCGCGCAACCCGCGGGCGCTGGCCGACGCCTGCCTGTCGCTGCTGCGCGATCCCGAGCGCGCGCAGCGGCTCGGCGCCGCCGCGCGGGCGCGGGCCCTTGAGCTCTTCACCGTCGAGCAGAACGTGGCCGCCTTCCAGGAGATCTACCTGCGGCTGTTGGCGAAGGGCTCCGCCCGGCCGGCCGGGGAGGTCCCCTTCGCCCGGCCCCCGGAGGCGCGCGTCCCGGGCCACTGGACCAGCCCGACCTGGGCCGAGCCCCTCCCGGACCCCAGCTCGGAGGCCGCCGTATGACCACCGTCGACCCGCAGACCGCCCCCCCGGCACATCCGGCTCCCCTGACGCCCCCCGAGCCCTGGCCCCTCGCAACCTCGCCGACGGCACCTGCGGTCTGGCACCTCGCAGCCTCGCCTCTTCCAGCCCCGTCGGCGGCACTTCCGGCCGGGGATCTCGCAGCCTTGGCCGCGCCAAATCCAGCCTCGCCGATGGCACCTTCGGCCCGAGATCTCGCAGCCTTGGCTGCGCCAACTCCAGCCTGGCCGGCGGCACCCCCGGCCCGGGATCTCGCAGCCCTGGCCGCGCCAGAATCAGCCCCGCCGGCGTTTGAGGCGCGGGGTCCGGGGCGGCGCCCCGGCAGCGGCGCCGCAGGTGCGATGCCGTCCTCTGGTGCACGGTCCGGCGCGGCGCCGTCGCCGGGGGCGCTGCCCCCGGACCCCCGCGCCTCAAACGCCGACGAGGCTGGATTGGCCCCCGGCGAAGCCGGAAGTGGCGAGGCTGAGTTCGCCCTCGGCAGGGTGGGAGACGGGGCCGGGCCGCGCGCAGCCGGGGCGGACGCGACGCCCGGGCGGCGGCGGGCCGGTGGGGATCCGGTCAAGGCGTTGCTGCACCGGCACCGGGAGCTGTGCGAGCGGGCCGTGGACCCGCTGGAGATCGCCGCCGGCCTGGAGGCGCACGGCATCACCGACCGCACCGCCGCCCGCTTCCGCCACCGCGACGTCTTCTCCCTCGCCGAGGAGCTGTACGCCCGGAGCCCGCGCGGGGAGCACCCCGCCGGCCGGCCCGGCCGAGCCCCCGCAGGGGCCCCGGCCTTCCGGGGCTTCGGCTACGCGCTGCTGCCCGGGGCCCTCGCCTTCGGCGCGGCCGCCGTCGGGCCGGCGTGGGCCGGGCCCGTCGCCGTGGCCGTCACCGTCGCCGCCCTGGTGTGGCCGGGGCGGAGCGCCGGGGGCCGGTTCCCGTACACCGCGCACCTGCTGGCCGCGGCCCTCGTGGGCTGGGCCGCGCACCGGCACGGCGCCGCCCTCGCGGTCGGCCTCGCGCTGGCCGTCGCCCCCGGGCACCTGGCCGCCGCCGCGTTCGCCGCGGGGGCCCGGGCCCGGCTCGGCGGGAGCCGCGCCCTGGAGGACTTCGCGGACCGGGCCCGGCCCCTGCTCTTCGCGGCCGTCGCCCTGTTCACCGCGGCCGCCGCGGGGGCGGCCGCGCTCGCCGGCACCGCGCTCCCGGTGGCCGTGCCGCTCGCCCTGCTGCTGTTCCTGACGAGGCTCCTGCTCCGGCACGGCGCCCACCGCGGCCCCGTCGGCGCCGCCCTCGCCCTCGCCCTGATCCCGGTCCCGGCGGCGGCGATCGCCGCCGCGGCCGGACTCCTCGTACACGCCCTCCTCGCCCTGTCCCGTGCATCCGCGCACGCGCGGCCCTGACGGGGCAGGGACGACCACCGACCTTCGGAGCCGACGCCGAGGCGCTGTACCCGTACCCCGCCCCATCCACCCACCCGTCCGCAAGGAGAAACAGACATGACCGGCCAGCCAACCAACCAAGGGGTCTCGCCATGAGGGTGCTGCTGATCGGAGCCAACGGATACCTCGGCCGCTACGTCGCCGACCGGCTGCTCGCCGACCCCGCCGTCCAGCTCACCGCGCTCGGCCGCGGCGACGACGCCGACGTCCGCTTCGACCTCGCCACCGGCAGCCCCGGCGCGCTCACCCGCTTCCTCGACGCCGTCCACCCGGGCGTCGTCATCAACTGCGCCGGCGCCACCCGGGGCGGGGCCCGGGAACTGACCCGGCACAACACCGTCGCCGTCGCCACGATCTGCGAGTCGCTGCGCCGCAGCGGCTGCGGGGCGCGGCTCGTGCAGCTCGGCTGCGCCGCCGAGTACGGGCCCAGTCAGCCCGGGTCCTCCACGGCCGAGGACGCCGTGCCGAGACCCGGCGGGCCGTACGGCGTCAGCAAACTGGCCGCCACCGAGCTGGTGCTCGGCTCCGGCCTGGACGCCGTCGTCCTGCGGATCTTCTCGCCCGTCGGCCCCGGCACCCCCGCCGGATCCCCGCTCGGCCGGCTCGCCGAGGCAATGCGCCGCGCGATGCAGTCGGGCGACGGCGAGCTCAAGCTCAGCGGGCTCGGCGTGCAGCGCGACTTCGTGGACGTACGGGACGTGGCCCGGGCCGTGCACGCCGCCTCCCTGTCGGCCGCCCAGGGCGTCGTCAACATCGGCACCGGCCGCGCGGTCCGGCTGCGCGACGCGGCCGCCGTCCTGGCCCGGGTCGCCGGGTACGGGGGCGCCCTGCACGAGCTGGACGTCCCGCACGGCGGAGCCCAGCAGGGCCATCCGCACCCGGGCCGGCCGGGCGGGCTGGCCTCCATCGGAGCCCCCCGCTCCGAGGCCACCGCGGAGCAGCTGTCCGGCGCGGCCCCCCAGCCGTACCCGTACCCCGACGGCTGCGGGACCTGGCAGCAGGCGGACGTCCGTACCGCCCGCGACCGGCTCGGCTGGCGGCCCCGGATCAACCTGGAGGAATCCCTCGCGGACATCTGGATGGAGGCGGCGTGCCGCATCTGACCACGCCGCCGGGGCCGGTGACCGCCGCCGCGGCCGAGGCCGGCCGCCTCGGCCTCGGCATCCCCGGCTACGCGCACCCGCTGCTCGCCCCCGTCGAGTGGGCCGAGCTGACCCGCCCCGGCACCCCGCTGCACTGGGCCGTGCTCAACGTCACGGACGGCCCCGGCGGGCGGCCCGACCCGCACTGCACGGAAGCGGCGGCGAAGCTGCGGGGCGCGGGCGGCACGGTCCTCGGCCATCTCGCGATGCGGGACGGATCGCGGTCGTTCGGGGAGCTGGTCTCCGACGCCCACCGCTTCCGCGACTGGTACGGGGTCGGCGGTTTCTACCTCGCCGAGACCCCGGCCGACAAGGCGGACCTGGCCTCCGTGTGCCGGGTCGTCGAGACCCTGCGCGGTCTGGGGGAGGACCTGCGGATCGTGCTCGGGCACGGGACGCACCCGTACGAGGGCTACGCGGAGGCCGCCGACCAACTGGTCACCTTCTCCGGGCCCTGGGCCGACTACCGCTGGTCGCAGGTGGCGGAGTGGACCGCGGACCATCCCCCGGAGCGGTTCTGCCACCTGGTCCACGGGGTGCCGCGCACGCACCTGGAGGAGGCGATGCGGATCGCCCGCTGGCAGGGCGCGGGCACGATCTGGTTCACGGACCGGCGCGCCGTCGGGGACTGTGAGCCGTGGGCCTCGATGCCCGGGTACTGGGACGAAATCGTCTCAAGAATTGGGACAGGTGTCTTGGAATGAAGACGGGCGTGGCAGTGTTACGGAGAGAACCACCGTTAAGACGTCACCATCTACGGAGTCCCCGTGTCGCTGCCACCCCTGGTCGAGCCAGCTGCTGAGCTCACCGTTGACGAGGTCCGTCGGTACTCCCGCCACCTGATCATCCCCGATGTCGGGATGGACGGCCAGAAGCGCCTGAAGAACGCCAAGGTGCTGGCCGTGGGCGCGGGCGGCCTCGGCTCGCCCGCCCTCATGTACCTGGCCGCGGCCGGCGTCGGCACCCTGGGCATCGTGGAGTTCGACGAGGTCGACGAGTCGAACCTGCAGCGCCAGATCATCCACAGCCAGGCGGACATCGGCCGTTCCAAGGCCGAGTCGGCCCGCGACAGCGTGCTGGGCATCAACCCGTACGTGAACGTGGTCCTGCACGAAGAGCGGCTCGAAGCCGAGAACGTGATGGAGATCTTCAGCCAGTACGACCTCATCGTCGACGGCACGGACAACTTCGCCACGCGCTACCTGGTCAACGACGCCTGCGTACTGCTGAACAAGCCGTACGTGTGGGGCTCGATCTACCGGTTCGACGGCCAGGCCTCGGTCTTCTGGTCCGAGCACGGCCCGTGCTACCGCTGCCTCTACCCGGAGCCCCCGCCGCCGGGCATGGTCCCGAGCTGCGCCGAGGGCGGCGTGCTGGGCGTGCTCTGCGCGTCCATCGGGTCCATCCAGGTCACCGAGGCCATCAAGGTGCTCACGGGCGTCGGCGAGCCGCTGGTCGGCCGCCTGATGATCTACGACGCCCTGGAGATGCAGTACCGCCAGGTCAAGGTCCGCAAGGACCCCGACTGCGCGGTCTGCGGTCCGAACGCGACCGTCACCGAGCTCATCGACTACGAAGCCTTCTGCGGCGTCGTGTCGGAGGAGGCCCAGGAGGCCGCGCTCGGTTCGACGATCACCCCCAAGCAGCTCAAGGAGTGGATCGACAACGACGAGCCCATCGAGATCATCGACGTCCGCGAGATCAACGAGTACGAGATCGTCTCGATCCCCGGCGCGAAGCTGATCCCCAAGGGCGAGTTCCTGATGGGCACCGCCCTGCAGGACCTGCCGCAGGACAAGCGCATCGTCTTGCACTGCAAGACGGGTGTCCGCAGTGCGGAAGTCCTCGCGGTCCTGAAGTCCGCGGGCTTCGCGGACGCCGTGCACGTCGGCGGCGGCGTCATCGGCTGGGTCCACCAGATCGAGCCCGAGAAGCCGGTCTACTGAGACGTAGCGGTCTGAAGAAGGGGTGTCCCGTACGGGGCACCCCTTCTTCATGGCCCTACGATCACGCCGTCGGCCCGGCGGGCCGGGGTTAGGCTCCGAGGGGTTCCGTCGGGGCCGACGGTTGCGCGGGGGGCTGCGAGGCGTCCGGTGTCGGGGCGCAGACGGTGTTGGCGCCCGGCACCTTCCCGTCCAGCAGGTAGGAGTTCACGGCCTCCTGCACGCAGGTGTCACCGCTGTTGTACGCGCCGTGGCCCTCGCCCTTGTACGTGAGCTCCACGCCCACCCCGGGGCCGAGCCGCTCGACCATCTTGCGGGCGCCCTCGTACGGGGTGGCCGGGTCGCCGGTGTTGCCGATCACCAGGATCGGGGCGGAGCCGGGGGCGGACACGTCCGGGGTCTCCCAGGTGCCGGGCACCGGCCAGTCGGTGCAGCTCATCATCGCCCAGCCGAGGAAGTCCCCGAAGACGGGCGAGGCCGAACGGAACGCCGGCAGGCCGGCCTTGGTCTCCTCCAGGGTGTAACGGTCCTTGGAGTCCACGCAGTTGATGGCGGTGTTCGCGGCGCCGATGTTGCTGTAACGCCCCTGCTGGTCACGGCCGTTGAGTGCGTCGGACAGGGCCATCAGCAGCTGCCCCTGCCCGCCCTCCGCCTCGTCGAGGCCCTGCTCCAGCAGCGGCCACAGCTCCTTGGAGTACAGGGCCTGCGCGATGCCGTTGGTGGCGGCGCTCTCGGTGAGCTGCCGGGCCCCGCTGCCCGGGATGGGCTTCGCGGCCAGCTCCTTCTGGAGCTTGATGATGTTGGCCTCGATCTCCTTGGGCGTGCTGCCCTGGAGCCGGCACTCGTCGCCGCGGTCCACGCAGTCCTGGGCGAAGTTGTCGAGGGCGAGCTGGAAGCCCTTGGCCTGGCCCATCGCCCCCTCTTCGGAGTTCTTGGTCGGGTCCACGACGGCGTCGAAGACGGCCCGGCCGACGTTCTTGGGGAAGAGGTGGGCGTAGACCCCGCCGAGCTCGGTGCCGTAGGAGACACCGAAGTAGTTCAGCTTCTCGTCGCCGAGGGCCTGGCGGATGCGGTCCAGGTCGCGGGCGGCGTCGGGGGTGCCGACGTGGGGGAGGAGCTTGGCGGAGTTCTTCTTGCAGGCCTCCTGGTACTTCCTGATGTTGTCGACGTAGGCCTTCTCCTCCTGCGGGGTGTCCGGTGAGGAGTCCTGGGAGTAGTACACGTCGAGCTGCTTGTCGTCCTCGCAGCGGACGGGGGCGCTGGCGCCCACCCCGCGGGGGTCGAAGCTGACCAGGTCGTAGCGGGCGCGCAGGGCCTCGTACTCCTTGGCGGCGCCGGGGAGGGTGGCGACGCCGGAGCCGCCGGGGCCGCCGAAGTTGAAGACCAGGGAGCCGAGACGATTCTTCTGGTCGCGGGCCTTGGCGCGGATCAAGGCGATCGGGATGGTCTCGCCGCCCGGGTCGGCGTAGTCGCGGGGAACGTCGAGGGTGGCGCACTGCCAGTCCTTGGGCGGGACCGGGCCGCTGCCCTGGGCCGGGGTGGGGGCGTCGCAGTCGCCCCACTTCAGGGGCTTGGCCGGCTTGGTGCCGTCGGCTTTCGGCTGGCTCCCTTCGCCGTCGTCGGAGCACGCGGCCGTGGTGAGCAGGGAGGCGGCGAGCGCGGCGGCGGCGGTGACCCGCCAGGCGTTTCTCGGCATGCCTCCATCCTGGGCGCCCTCCGCCACCCCCGCCCCCGCGCTGACCCAAACGGGTCCCCCGCCGCGGCTGCGCCATTCCAGCCCCGCCGGCGTTTGAGGCGCGGGCGCGGAGCACCGTAGGGGGTGCGGGGTGCACCCCGCACCCGGAACCCGCATTCCGAGCCGGAGGCTAAATGGCCTCTTTGCGGGTCAAGAAGTTGAACGAGATCCACCCCGGCAGCACCGGCAGCCAGAAGGTCATCAGCCGGAACAACAGCACCGCCGAGATCGCGACCTCCTTCTCCAGCCCGGCCGCGATCAGTCCCAGCGTCAGCGTGGTCTCCACCGCGCCCATGCCGCCCGGCGTCGGCGCCGCCGAACCCAGCGCGTTGCCCGCCAGGAAGACCACCGCGATGCTCGCGTAGCTGATGGCCTCGCCGCCCCCGAACGCGCGGATCGACGCGTCCAGGCACATCACGAAGCAGCCCGTCAGCAGCAACATCCCGCCGATGCCGGTCACCAGCTTCTTCGGCCGCTGCAACACGTCCAGCATGCGCGGCACCACACCCGCGAACAGCGCCCGTACCCGCGTCACGACGAACTTCCGCATGAACGGGACCGCCGTCACCACCAGCACCAGCACGGCCACCGTCAGCAGCCCCGCGATGACCGCCCGGGACGGGGTCATCTCGGGGGTCTTCTCCGTCCCGGTCAGGTAGCCGAAGGACAGCAGCAGCAGGATGTGGCTGGCCAGTCCGAAGAGCTGGGAGGCGCCCACGCTCGCGACCGCGAGCCCGGGCCGGACCCCCGCCCGCTGCAGGAAGCGCGTGTTCAGCGCGACACCGCCGACCGCCGCCGGAGCCACCAGCTTCACGAACGATCCGGCCACCTGCGCGATCACCGTCCGCAGGAAGGGCACCCGCTCCGGTACGAAGCCCAGCAGGCTCATCGCCGCCGCGAAGTACGTCAGCGCCGAGAAGGCGAGGGCCGCACCGACCCAGCCCCACTGCGCGTCGCCGACGATGGTCGCGAAGTCCACGTGGGCGAGCTGGGTGAGCAGGTAGTACGCACCGAACGCGCCCGCGATGAACGACACGAGCGTGCGCGGCCGGATCCGCTCCAGCCGGGCCGGCTCCACCGGCGCCTGCGGGCGGATCAGCAGCACCTGCTGGCGGATCTGGCTCAGCAGATCCTCCTCGCGGGCCCCGTCGAGCGCGTCGTCCAGGGCCTTCTTCTCCGCCTTCCGGTCGGCGGCCGCCGAGGAGGCGGCGGGCGTGGCGGCCGGGCCGGCCGCGGCCGCGGACTCCGCCTCGCGCGCCGCCTTCGCCGCCCGCGAGGACTCCAGTACGGCCTCCCGCTGCCGCTCCGCCCGCTCGCGGGCCAGCCTGCGCAGCGTCGCCCGGGTGGAACGGCTCAGCGCGATCGGCTGGAGCAGCGGCAGACAGTCCGCCACCGCGTCCGGGCCGAGCACCGACACCGCCGAGGCCACCGCCCGCTCCGCGCCGACCCGCAGGCCGAGCGTGGTGAGCATCTGGGCGATGTCCATCCGGAGCACCAGATCGCCCGCGGCGATCTCGCCGCCCCGCAGGTCGGTGAGGATGACGTTGCCGGAACGATCCACCACCAGGGCGTCCCCGGTGAGCCGCCGGTGCGCGATCCGCCGCGACTGGAGGGCCCGTACCTGCTCCCACGCGTTGCGGATCAGCTCGTCGGTGATCTCCTCGTCGGGGACCGAGTCCATGGTCCGGCCGTCCAGGTGCTCGTACACGAGCATCACGGCGTCCGGACCGAGCTCGGAGGTGGCGATCAGCTTCTGCGCGTTGGCCCCGGCCGCGATGGCCGCGTACGCGAGGAGCGCCTCCTGCTCCAGCGCCTGGCGCAGCGACAGCAGGCTGCGTCCCGTGGTGATGCCGCGCAGGGTGAGCCGGCGCCAGACCCGGTAGAAGAAGCCCTGGGCCTGCTGCTCGCGGTCGACGACGGTCACGTCGAGCGGCGGGCCGTCCTCCAGGGTGACGTGGTAGCGCCGGCCCCGGTCGCTCACCTCGGACGCCTCGGGGCCCTCGGGCATCTCGGCGCGCATCGCGCTGACCGGCTGGAAGCCGACCCGGCGCAGCCCGGCGAGGAGGTTCTGCCCGGTGGGGCGCACGTTGGGCGAGCCGACGGCGTAGAGGGTGCCGTAGGCGACGCTCCAGCCGATCAGCACGGTGAGGATGATCGAGAAGGGCGTGGTGTACCCGTTGACCAGCATGGTGAGGGCGTTGAGCAGCAGGACCACCCACAGCGCCACGCGCCAGTGGGGTCTGCGGGTCATGCCGACTGCGGTCATGTACGCGATGACGGGCGCGAGGTAGCCGTGCACCGGGTCGGTGAGGGCCCCACCGCCCGCCGACCGGGTGAGGGCGTCCTGGATGGTGCCGGGGGCCGCCTGGGAGACCCACAGGTCGGTGGCGAGGGTGACGCCGTGCGCGAGGACGGCGGCGAGCACGCCGTCGGCGATGCGCAGCCCGTCGCGTTTGATCAGCCGCTCGATGGCGAAGGCGACCGGCAGCAGCAGCACCGCGATGCTGGACACCAGCGCCGCGACCTTGATCAGCAGGTCCGGTGCCTGGCCGGTGCCCTTGTTGATGTCCTCCTCGAGACCGACCGTGGTGCCGTGGGCGAAGGCGGCGATGGCGAGCAGGACGGCGATGCCGAGGATGCCGACGAGGAGGCGTACGAGGTCGGACGGCCGGTGCACGCGGGCGGCGAGCAGCGGCTCGTCGACCTCGACGCGGTCGGCCGCCGTGGGCGCGTGGCCGTGCGGCCCCTCCGCGTCGCCGCCGCTCGCGCCGTCCGTACCGCAGCCGCCGGCGGTGCCGGGGGCACCCTCGGCGCGCGGGGTCTTCGGCGGGACATCCGGCGTGGCCTTCGGTGCGGCCTCCGGCGGGGTCTCCGGTGCGGCCTCCGGGCGGGTCGCCGGAACGGGTTCGGGGCGGGAGGCGGCGCCGTCGTCTGGGCGCGCGCCGTCGTCCGTCGCCGCGCCGTTCGGAGGGCTCACACCCTGCTCCTTCGTCGTCACATCCGTCTCTTCTTGATCACGTATCACCAGTCACCGCCCGGAAGATGGTGGCACGGACCGACGGGCCAGCGGGGCATCAGGGTGCGCGCCGGTCCGGAACCCCGACTTCCGCCGGCGGGCCTCCGGCGTACTGCACCATGTGCTGAATGAGTGAGGAGCTGCCCGCGTACGCGGAGCACGTGCTTGAGGTGGCCGAGCGTATTCCGCCCGGCCGGGTGATGACATACGGCGACGTCGCCGAATGGCTGGGCGAGGGAGGTCCGCGCCAAGTCGGGCGTGTCATGGCCCTGTACGGGGGAGCCGTGCCCTGGTGGCGCGTGGTGCGGGCGGACGGCGTACCACTGCCCGGCCACGAGCTGCGCGCCCTGGAGCACTACCGTGCCGAGGCCACCCCGCTGCGCCTGACGGCGGGCGGCGAACCGCGGCTGGACATGCGCCGGGCGCGCTGGGACGGGGCCCCGGGAGACCCCGGACGGGACGGCACGCGCGACGAGGCTCACACCTGACAGCTTCGGCCATGTGCGGCCCGGACGGGCGATCGGGCAGCCGTGCGAACGTCCGTACGGGGTACCCGGGGGGACTGCGCGGCGTCGGCCGGTTGCCGTAGCGTTGCCTCTTCGGCTTCTCCGCGAGCCGTCACGGCAACACCCGCAGACCCACCAGGACCGGCACCCCACGTGATCACCTCTTCCTCCGAAAGCCACCGCGCCGAGCGGCGGCGTACGCGGACCCCCGACGCGTACCGCCTGGTGCGCACCGGGCCGGAACGGGTGGATCCCCCTGTGCTGGACGCAGCGCAACGGGCGGTGGTTGACCACACCGGCGGACCACTCCTCGTCCTGGCCGGGCCGGGCACCGGCAAGACGACCACGCTGGTCGAGGCGGTCGCCGCCCGGGTGGAGGCGGGGGCGGACCCCGCCCGCGTCCTCATCCTCACCTTCAGCCGCAAGGCGGCGGTGGAACTGCGCGACCGGGCCGCCCTGCGGCTCGGCGGTGCGCGGGCTCCGCAGGCCACCACCTTCCACTCGTTCTGCTACGGCCTGGTCCGCGCCCACCAGGACACCGACCTCTTCGCCGACCCGCTGCGGCTGCTGTCCGGCCCGGAGCAGGACGTGATGGTCCGCACCCTGCTGGACGGCCAGCGCCGGAGCCGCTCCATCCGCTGGCCCGACGACCTGCGGGCGGCGCTGACCACGCGCGGCTTCGCCGACGAGGTCCGTGCGGTGCTGGCCCGCGCCCGTGAACTGGGCCTCGGCCCGCAGGCCCTCTCCTCCTTCGCCGACCGCATCGGCCGCCCGGACTGGAAGGCCGCGGCCGCCTTCCTCTCCGAGTACCTGGACGTCCTGGACCTGCAGGGCACGCTGGACTACGCGGAACTCCTCCACCGTGCGGTCCTCCTGGCGGAAGGCACCCCCGCCCTGGCCTCGGCCTACGACGCGATCTTCGTGGACGAGTACCAGGACACGGACGCCTCGCAGCTGCGGCTGCTGCGGGCCCTGACCGGCCGGGGCGGCACGCTCGTCGCCTTCGGCGACCCCGACCAGTCGATCTACGCCTTCCGCGGCGCGGACATCAACAACATCCTCGACTTCGAGTCCGCCTTCCCGGGCGCGCGGGTCAAGGCCCTGACCGTCGGCCGCCGCTCCGGCGCGGCCCTGCTGACGGCGACCCGTCTCCTCACCACCCGGATGCCGGTCCCGCGCCTGCCGTCCGAGGCGGTCCGCGCGCACCGCAACCTCGCACCCGTGCGGGAGGGCGGCCGGGTGGAGGTCTTCACGTACCCGACGGCGGGCGCCGAGCTGGACAACATCGCCGACATCCTGCGCCGGGCCCACCTGGAGGACGGCGTCCCGTGGCAGGACATGGCCGTCCTGGTCCGCGCCGGCGGCCGCACCCTCCCGGCGATGCGCCGCGCCCTGATCTCCGCCGGCGTCCCCACCGAAACCGACGGCACGGACACCCCCCTGCGCCACGAACCCGCCGTCACCCCCCTCCTGACCGCCCTCCGCCTCATCGCCACGGCGACCCTGCCCCCGACGGCCGAAGCGGAAGCCGCAGACGCCGCCGCAGGCGACGCGGGACCGGGGCCGGGCCCCGACCCCGCCGGAGGCGTGACGTCGGGGCCGAGCCTCGCCGAGGCCGTCCCCGGCCCCGGAGCCGGCGACGCCCGCACGGGTGCCGCCGTGAACGGCGAGGAGTCGAGGCCCGGTGCGCCCGACGGGGCGGCCGCAGGTGATGAGCAGGGCGAGCCTGCTCGCGGCTTCGGGGTGGGCGGGCGGGAAACATCCCCCCACGCCGACGCGGACCCCGCAGGCGAGGCGGGACCGGGGCCCGGTCCCGACACCGCTGACCCCGCCGGAGGCGTAGAGGCGGCGATCGCGCTGCTCACCTCCCCCCTCGGCGGCATGGACGCCGCCGACCTGCGGCGGCTCGGCCGGGCCCTGCGGGACGAGGAGCGCGCCGCCGGCGTCAAGGTGCCCGCGCCCTCCGACGTACTGCTCGCGCGCGCCCTCGCCGAGCCGGAGCGGCTCACCGCGCACGACCCCGTCTACGCCCGCGGAGCGCAGCGCCTCGGCCTGCTCCTGCGCAAGGCCCGCGAGCTGCTCCAGGGCGGCGGCACCGCCGAAGAGGCCCTGTGGATCCTCTGGGACGGCACCCCCTGGCCCCAGCGGCTGGAGCGCAGCGCCCGCCGCGGCGGCGCCGCCGGCCGCAACGCCGACCGCGACCTCGACGCCGTCTGCGCCCTCTTCGACACCGCTGCCCGCGCCGAGGAACGCACCGGCGGCCGCGGCGCGCTCAACTTCCTCGAACAACTGGAGGCGGAGGACATCGCCGCCGACACGTTGACGGCCCGCGCCACCCGCTCCGAAGCCGTCCGCCTGATGACCGCCCACCGTTCCAAGGGCCTGGAATGGTCCCTCGTCGTCGTCGCCGGCGTCCAGGAGGGCCTGTGGCCCGACCTCCGCCGCCGCGGCTCCCTCCTGGAGGCCGACCGCATCGGCCGCGACGGCCTCGCCGAGCCCCTCACCCCCGGCGCCCTCCTCGCCGAGGAGCGCCGGCTCTTCTACGTCGCCGCCACCCGCGCCCGCGACCGCCTCGTCGTCACCGCCGTCAAGGCCCCCGCCGACGACGGCGACCAGCCCTCCCGCTTCCTCACCGAGCTCGGGGTCACCCCCAAGGACGTCACCGGCCGCCCCCGCCGCCCCCTCGCCGTACCCGCGCTCGTCGCCGAGCTGCGCGCCACCACCGTCGACCCGGACGCCTCGCCCGCCCTGCGCGAGGCCGCCGCCCGCCGCCTCGCCCGCCTCGCCGCGCTCACCGACGACGAGGACCGCCCGCTGGTCCCCGCCGCGCACCCGCAGCGCTGGTGGGGCCTGTACGAGCCCACCCGCAGCAGCGTCCCGCTGCGCGACCGGGACCGGCCCGTCGCCCTGTCCGGCAGCGCCCTGGAGCAGCTCGCCAACACCTGCTCCCTCCAGTGGTTCCTCGGCCGCGAGGTCAAGGCCGACACCCCCGCCACCGCCGCCCAGGGCTTCGGCAACGTCGTCCACGTCCTCGCCGACGAGGTCGCCTCCGGCCGTACCCCCGCCGACCTGGCCGTCCTCATGGAACGCCTCGACTCGGTGTGGGACGCCCTCGCCTTCGACGCCCCCTGGAAGTCCCGCCAGGAGAAGGACAACGCCCGCGCCGCCCTCGAACGCTTCCTGCGCTGGCACGCCACCGACCGCGGGGGCCGGGCGGCCGTGGCCACGGAGCACGAGTTCGACGTCACACTCGAAGCCGGCGAGGTCGCCGTCCGCATCCGCGGTTCCATGGACCGGGTCGAAGCGGACCCGCAGGGACGTGCGTACGTCGTCGACTTCAAGACCGGTAAGTCCGCGCCCACGCGCGACGAGGTCGCCCGCCACCCCCAGCTCGCCGTCTACCAGCTCGCCGTCCGCGAGGGCGCCGTCGACGAGGTCTTCGACGGCCTGCGCCCCACCCCCGGCGGCGCCGAGCTCGTCCAGCTCCGCCAGGGCGCGGCCCAGCGCGACGGCGGCGACGCGGTCCCCAAGGTCCAGGCCCAGCAGCCGCTCGACGGGGAGTGGGTCGGCGACCTGCTCGCGACCGCCGCCGGCCGGGTGCTGGACGAGCGGTTCGCGCCCGCCACGGGCAAGCACTGCGACCACTGCTCCTTCCGCAACGCGTGCAGCGCCCGCCCCGAGGGCCGCCAGACGGTCGAGTGAGCGGGACGGTCGGGGCTGTCGGTGGGGGCGGCTAGCCTTTTTACGTGTCCGCGCGTGCGTCCGTCCTCACCGATCCCGAGCAGCTCAAAGAGCTCCTCGGGATCCCCTTCACGCCCGAACAGATGGCCTGCGTCACCGCCCCGCCCGCCCCTCAGGTCATCGTCGCCGGCGCCGGCTCCGGCAAGACCACCGTCATGGCCGCCCGCGTGGTCTGGCTGGTGGGCACCGGCGCGGTCGCACCCGAGCAGGTCCTCGGCCTGACCTTCACCAACAAGGCCGCCGGCGAGCTGTCCGAGCGCGTGCGCACGGCCCTCGCGCGGGCCGGGATCACCGACCCGGACCCGTCCCCGGCCGAAGCCTGGGCCGAAGCCGGGGCCGAGGGGACCGGCGGGGAGCCGCGCATCTCCACGTACCACGCCTTCGCCGGCCAGCTCCTGAAGGACCACGGCCTGCGCATCGGCCTGGAGCCCAGCTCCCGCCTCCTCGCCGACGCCACCCGCTTCCAGCTCGCCGCGAAGGTGCTGCGCGAGGCCCCCGGCCCGTACCCCTCGCTCACCAAGTCCGTCCCCGACCTGGTCGGCGACCTCCTCGCGCTCGACGGCGAGCTCTCCGAGCACCTGGTCGAGCCGGAGCGGCTGCGCCTGTACGACACCGCGCTGCTGGACGTGCTCGCCGGCACGAAGCTCACCAACGAGGACCTGCGCAAGGTCCCCGAGGCCGTGCGCGGCCGCCTCGAACTGCTGGAGCTCGTCGTCCGCTACCGCGCCGCCAAGCGCGCCCGCGACCTCTTCGACTTCAGTGACCAGATAGCCCTCTCCGCGCAGCTCGCCACCACCCGCCCCGAGGTCGGCGCCCTGCTGCGCGAGGAGTTCAGGGTCGTGCTCCTGGACGAGTACCAGGACACCTCGGTCGCCCAGCGGCTCCTGCTCTCCGGGCTCTTCGGCGCGGGCTCCGGCCACGCCGTGACCGCCGTCGGCGACCCCTGCCAGGCCATCTACGGCTGGCGCGGTGCCTCCGTGGCCAACCTCGACGACTTCCCCGAACACTTCCCGCACGCCGACGGGTCCCCCGCCACCCGGCTCTCCCTCAGCGAGAACCGGCGCAGCGGCGGCCGGCTCCTCGACCTGGCCAACGGGCTCGCCGCCCCGCTGCGCGCCCTGCACGAGGGCGTGGAGGCGCTGCGCCCCGGCCCGGGGGCCGAGGGCGCGGGGCAGGTCCGCTGCGCCCTGCTGGAGACCCACGCCCAGGAGCTCGACTGGCTCGCCGACTCCGTCGCCCACCTGGTCCGCACGGGCACCGAGCCGCGCGAGATCGCGGTCCTGTGCCGCTCGGCCGGGGACTTCGCGCGGATCCAGGCGGTACTGGTGGACCGGGACGTCCCGGTGGAGGTCGTCGGCCTCTCCGGGCTGCTGCACCTCCCCGAGGTCGCGGACCTCGTCGCGGTCTGCGAGGTCCTCCAGGACCCGGGCGCCAACGCCTCCCTCGTCCGGCTCCTCATCGGCCCGCGATGGCGGATCGGTGCGCGCGACCTGGCCCTGCTGGGCCGCCGGGCGCGGCTCATGGTGGGCCGTGCGCCGGCCGGGGCGGACCCGGACGAACGGCTCGCGGCGGCCGTGGAGGGCGTGGACCCGGCGGAGATCGTGTCGCTGGCCGACGCGCTGGAGACCTTCCTCGACGGCGCCGGACAGGCCCCGGACGACCTCCCCTTCTCGGCGGAGGCCCGGGTCCGCTTCGCACACCTCGCCCAGGAACTGCGCGACCTGCGCCGCTCCCTGGCCGACCCGCTGATGGACGTCCTGCACCGCGTGCTGTCCGCGACCGGCCTGGAGGTGGAGCTGTCCGCCTCCCCGCACGCGCTGGCGGCCCGCCGCCGCGAGACGCTGTCGAACTTCATGGACGTCGCGGCCGGTTTCGCCGCGCTGGACGGCGAGGCCTCGCTGCTGGCCTTCCTGGCGTTCCTGCGCACGGCGGCCCAGTACGAGAAGGGGCTGGACCACGCCCTGCCGGGCGGGGAGAACACTGTCAAGGTCCTGACCGCCCACAAGTCGAAGGGCCTGGAGTGGGACGTGGTCGTCGTTCCGGACCTGTGCGCGGGCTCCTTCCCGAAGGAGAAGGCGCCGGAAGCCTGGACCTCGTACGCGAAGGTGCTCCCGTACGCGCTGCGCGGCGACGCCCCCACCCTGCCGGCGGACCCGGACTGGACCTCGGCCGGCCTGAAGGCGTTCAAGACGGCCCTGAAGGACCACAAGGCCACGGAAGAGCTCCGCCTCGGCTACGTGACCTTCACCCGCCCCCGCTCGCTCCTGCTGGCCTCGGGCCACTGGTGGGGCCCGACCCAGAAGAAGCGCCGCGGCCCTTCGGCCTTCCTCCAAGCCCTGTACGACCACTGCGAGGCGGGCCACGGCGAGATCGAGGCCTGGGCCGAAGAGCCGGAAGCGGCCGCCGAGAACCCGTCCCTCGCCGACGACTCCGCCCCGGACCACTCCTGGCCCCTCCCGCTCGACCCGCACTCCCTCGCCCTGCGCCGTGCGGCGGCCGCCCTGGTGGAGTCCTACCTGGCGACCCCGCCCCCGCCGGAGGACGAGTCCTACCTCTGGCCCCCGGACTGCGAGGACCCGTCCTACGACGAAGAGCCCTGGCCACCCGACGAAGCCCGGCCCGAGGGCGCCGCCGCAGCCACGCCCGACGGACTCCGGGGCGAAGCCCCGCATCCGGCGGAGCCGCACCCCGGCTCGTGGCCGGATGCTGCCGTACGCGTGCCCGCGCCACGGGCCGCAGGCTCGACCCCCGACGGGGTCCGGGGCAGCGCCCCGGTTCCGGGAAGGGGCGGGGTGGGGGAAGAATCCGCCCCGGCCGACCCCACCGCGCCGCTCGACGACGACCTCTGGCCGGAGGCCGAAGCCCGGCCCGCGCCCGGCGGCGCAGCCGTGCCCGTGCACCCGGCCCGGTCCACCGGCTCGGCTGACGACGACCTTTGGCCGGAAGCGGCCCACTGGGCCGACGCCGAGGGCCCGGGCGGAGCCCGCCGGGCGGCGGAGCCGCGCACCGGTGCCACCGTCCCGGACGGTGATGACCCCTGGGCCGGCGAGGCCTGGGCCGGCGGGGGCCGACACGGCGGCGGCGCAGCCCGACTCGCACCGGAGGACGCCCGCGCCATCGCCTCCTGGGACCGGGACCTCGACGCCCTGGAGGGCGAGCTCCGCCGCGCCCGCGCCGCCGTCCGCGACGTCGAGCTGCCCGCCGCCCTCTCCGCGAGCCAGCTGCTCCGGCTCGCCGCCGACGAGCAGGGCTTCGTACGCGACCTCGCCCGCCCCATGCCCAAGCCCCCCCAGCCCGCTGCCCGCCAGGGCACCCGGTTCCACGCCTGGGTCGAGTCCCGCTTCGACGAGCTCCCGCTCCCCTTCCTCGACGTCCTCGACCCCGTCACCGACCTCCCCGGCGCCGGCTCCGACCAGGAGATCGCCGACGAGGCCGACCTCGACTCCCTCAAGGCTGCCTTCGAGCGCAGCCCGTACGCCGACCGGCCGCCCCACCGCATGGAGGCCCCGGTCCAGCTCACCCTCGCCGGCCGCGTCATCCGCGGCAGGATCGACGCCGTCTACCGGAACCCCGACGGCTCGTACGAGATCGTCGACTGGAAGACCGGCCGCACCACCGAGGCCGACCCCCTCCAGCTCGCCGTCTACCGCCTGGCCTGGGCCGAGGCCACGAACACCCCGCTCAGCCAGGTCACCGCGGCCTTCCTCCACGTCCGCAGCGGCCGCGTGATCCGCCCCCGCAACCTCCCCGACCGGGCCCGCCTTGAGCGGATCCTCCAAGGCAAATCGGGCACCGGCGGTGACCATCAGGCGGACAGCTAGGCTCGTGGGCATGAGCGACACCCCGCCGGACAACGTCGTCCGCACGTACATCGACACCCACCGCGACGCCTTCCTCGACGACCTCGCCGAGTGGCTCCGCATTCCCTCCGTCTCGGCGCAGCCCGAGCACGCGGGCGACGTACGCCGCAGCGCCGAATGGCTGGCGGCGAAGCTCAAGGAGACCGGTTTCCCGGTGGCCGAGGTCTGGGAGACCCCCGGCGCCCCCGCCGTCTTCGCGCACTGGCCGAGCGAGGACCCGCAGGCCCCCACCGTCCTGGTGTACGGGCACCACGACGTGCAGCCCGCCGCCCTCGCCGACGGCTGGCACACCGACCCCTTCGAGCCGGTGGTCCAGGGCGGCCGCATGTACGGGCGCGGCGCCGCCGACGACAAGGGGCAGGTGTTCTTCCACACTCTCGGCGTACGCGCGCACCTGGCAGCGACAGGCGCCGCCGCCCCCGCCGTGAACCTCAAGCTGATCGTCGAGGGCGAGGAGGAGTCCGGCTCCATCCACTTCCGCGAGCTCGTCGAGGCCCGCGCCGCCGAACTCGCCGCCGACGTCGTGATCGTCTCCGACACCGGCATGTGGTCCGAGACCACCCCCACCGTCTGCACCGGCATGCGCGGCGTCGCCGACTGCGAGATCGACTTCCACGGCCCGGACCAGGACATCCACTCCGGCGCCTTCGGCGGGGCGGTGCCCAATCCGGCCGCCGTCGCCGCCCGCCTGGTCGCCGCCCTGCACGACGACGACGGGCGCGTGACGATCCCCGGCTTCTACGACGGCATCGCCGAGCTCACCGAGGCGGAGCGCGCGCTCATCGCCGAGCTGCCCTTCGACGAGTCCGAGTGGCTCCGTACGGCCAGGTCCCACGCGGCCTCCGGCGAGGCCGGCTACTCCACCCTGGAGCGGGTCTGGGCCCGCCCGACGGCCGAGGTCAACGGCATCGGCGGCGGCTACCAGGGCCCCGGCGGCAAGACCATCGTGCCCGCCAAGGCCCACCTGAAGCTGTCGTTCCGCCTGGTCTCCGGCCAGGACCCGTACGAGGTCGAGGCCGCCGTCAGGGACTGGGTCGCGGCCCGGATCCCGGACGGGATCCGGCACTCCATCACCTTCGGCGCCCCCACCCGGCCATGCCTGACCCCGCTGGACCACCCGGCCCTGCAGTCCGTCGTACGGGCCATGGGCCGCGCCTTCGGCCAGAAGATCCGCTTCACCCGCGAGGGCGGCTCAGGACCGGCCGCGGACCTCCAGGACGTCCTGGACGCGCCCGTCCTCTTCCTCGGCATCTCGGTGCCGTCCGACGGCTGGCACTCGCCGAACGAGAAGGTCGAACTGGACCTGCTCCTCAAGGGCGTCGAGACGACCGCCTACCTCTGGGGAGACCTGGCCGCCACCCACCGCGCAACCGCCTGACACCCGACGCACGCCTGCCTTGTCCCACCACCGGGGGAGTTGGAAGTACCTGTGAGCACCCATACCGAGCGCCCGCTCGCCGAGCGCCCGCTCTCGCTCGCCGCGCCCAGCGGAATCGACCGCGCCGCGCACCACCGCCTCGACGAGGCGTGGCTCGCCGCCGCCTGGAGCCACCCGACGACCCGTGTCTTCGTCGTCTCCGGCGGCCAGGTATTGATCGACGACACCCCCGACGGGGGCACCGGCATCGTGATGACCCCGGCCTTCGAGGCCCCGGTCACCGAGACCCACCGCTATTTCCTGGGCACGGACGAGGACGGCGTACGGTACTTCGCGCTGCAGAAGGACGCGCTGCCCGGCCGCATGGACCAGTCGGCCCGCCCGGCCGGCCTGCGCGAGGCCGGACTGCTGCTCTCCCCGCGCGACGCCGGGCTGATGGTGCACGCCGTGGCACTGGAGAACTGGCAGCGGATGCACCGCTTCTGCTCCCGCTGCGGCGAGCGCACGGTGGTCGCGGCCACCGGGCACATCCGGCGCTGCCCGGGCTGCGGCGCCGAGCACTACCCGCGCACCGACCCGGCCGTGATCATGCTGGTCACCGACGAGCACGACCGCGCGCTGCTGGGCCGCCAGGTGCACTGGCCGGAGGGCCGCTTCTCGACCCTCGCCGGGTTCGTGGAGCCGGGCGAGTCGATCGAGCAGTCCGTCGTCCGCGAGGTGTGGGAGGAGGCGGGCGTCAGGGTCGGCGAGGTCCAGTACGTGGCCAGCCAGCCGTGGCCGTTCCCGTACAGCCTGATGCTGGGCTTCACGGCCCGCGCCACCACCTCCGAGATCACCGTGGACGGCGAGGAGATCCAGGAGGCCCGCTGGTTCTCCCGCGAGGAGCTGCGCGCCGCGTTCGAGACGGGCGAGGTGCTGCCCCCGTCGGGGATCTCCATCGCCGCCCGGCTGGTCGAGCTCTGGTACGGCGAGCCGCTGCCGAAGATGGCGGCGTAACGTTCGTCACAGCAGAAGGCCCCCGCCTCGGCGGGGGCCTTTCCGGTGCTCGCGGGTGCGCACGGGTGAGGTTTCCTCAGACGGCGAGGGCCTGCTTGACCTGGGCCAGGCTCGGGTTCGTCATGACGGACTCGTTCCCGGCGACGGACTTCACGAGCACGGTGGGAACCGTCTGGTTGCCGCCGTTGGCCTTCTCCACGAACGCGGCGGACTCCGGGTCGAGCTCGATGTTGATCTCGTTGTACGCGATGCCTTCCCGGTCCAGCTGGGTCTTCAGCCGACGGCAGTAGCCGCACCAGGTCGTGCTGTACATCGTGACGGTGCCCGTGTCCTGCATGCTGCGCTCTCCTTCGTGAGGGCTCGGTGGTCCGAGTACTCGAACGTACGCGACCCCACCGCCATTCCCGTACGGGCGTCCCCGCCCGGCCGGTGTGACTGATACGACGGATACGTGCCGCCTGTGGACGGTTTTCCCGCCCGCCCCACGAGACCTGGCAGCATGGCGGGGTGACATCAGCAACGCACTCCCCATCGTTCCCGGGTGGCCCCGGCTCCGCCGACTCGGCCGACGCGGTGCTCCTGGGCCTGGACCCGGAGCAGCGCGAGGTCGCGACGACCCTGCGCGGGCCGGTGTGCGTGCTGGCGGGCGCCGGTACCGGCAAGACCCGCGCGATCACCCACCGCATCGCCTACGGCGTCCGCTCCGGCCAGCTCATGCCGGCCAGTGTGCTGGCCGTCACCTTCACCAACCGCGCCGCCGGGGAGATGCGCGGACGCCTGCGCGCCCTCGGCGCGGGCGGCGTGCAGGCCCGGACCTTCCACTCCGCCGCCCTGCGCCAGCTCCAGTACTTCTGGCCCAAGGCGGTCGGCGGGGACGTGCCCCGGCTCCTGGAGCGCAAGATCCAGCTCGTCGCCGAGGCCGGCGCGCGCTGCCGGATCCGGCTCGACCGGGGCGAGCTGCGCGATGTCACGGGCGAGATCGAGTGGGCCAAGGTCACGCAGACGGTGCCCGCCGACTATCCGGCCGCCGCCCTCAAGTCGGGCCGCGAGGCACCCCGGGACATGGCCGAGATCGCCCAGATCTACGGGACGTACGAACAGCTCAAGCGCGACCGCGGCATGATCGACTTCGAGGACGTGCTGCTCCTGACCGTCGGCATCCTCCAGGACCGCCACGACATCGCCGAGCAGATCCGCACCCAGTACCAGCACTTCGTGGTCGACGAGTACCAGGACGTCAGCCCCCTCCAGCAGCGGCTGCTGGACCTCTGGCTCGGCGAGCGCGACAGCCTCTGCGTCGTCGGTGACGCCAGCCAGACGATCTACTCCTTCACCGGCGCCACCCCCGACCACCTGCTCAACTTCCGCACCAAGTACCCGCAGGCCACCGTGGTCAAGCTGGTCCGCGACTACCGCTCCACCCCCCAGGTGGTGCACCTCGCCAACGGGCTGCTGAACCAGGCCAAGGGCCGCGCCGCAGAGCACCGGCTGGAGCTGGTCTCCCAGCGCGAGACCGGCCCCGACCCGGTCTACGCCGAGTACGCGGACGAGCCCGCCGAGGCCGAGGGCGTCGCCCACCGGATCCGGGACCTGATCGCCGCGGGCGTCCCGGCCGGCGAGATCGCCGTCCTCTACCGGATCAACGCCCAGTCCGAGGTCTACGAACAGGCCCTCGCCGACGCCGGGGTCCCCTACCAGCTGCGCGGGGCCGAGCGGTTCTTCGAGCGGGCCGAAGTCCAGAAGGCGATCCTCGCGCTGCGCGGAGCCGCCCGCTCCGGCGGGAACGACCCGCTGCTCGACGACGTCGTGGAACTGGGCTCCCAGGTCCGGGCGGTGCTCAGCTCCACCGGCTGGACCTCCGAGCCGCCCGCCGGCTCCGGCGCCGTGCGCGACCAGTGGGAATCCGTGGCCGCGCTGGTCCGGCTCGCCGAGGACTTCGCCCGGACCCGGCCGGGAGCCACCCTGGCGGACCTCACGATCGAGCTGGAGGAGCGCAAGGCCGCCCAGCACGCCCCGACCGTCCAGGGCGTCACCCTGGCCTCGCTGCACGCGGCGAAGGGCCTGGAGTGGGACGCCGTGTTCCTCGTCGGGCTCACCGACGGCATGCTGCCGATCACGTACGCGAAGACCGACGAGCAGGTCGAGGAGGAACGCAGGCTGCTCTATGTCGGCGTCACCCGGGCGCGGCTGCACCTGACCCTCTCCTGGGGCCTCTCCCGGGCTCCGGGCGGCCGGGCCTCCCGTCGCCCCAGCCGCTTCCTGAACGGCCTGCGGCCGGGCTCCGCGGTGCCTCGCAGCGGCCCGGGCTCCGCGACCGAGAGCGGGCCGCGCAAGCGGGGCCGCCGCGGCCCGGTCCTGTGCCGGGTCTGCGGCAAGACCCTGACCGAGGCCGGCGAGCTCAAACTGATGCGCTGTGAGGACTGCCCGTCCGACATGGACGAAGGGCTCTACGAGCGGCTGCGGGAGTGGCGTGCGGGCCAGTCGAGGGAGCAGGGGCTGCCGGCGTACTGCGTCTTCACGGACAAGACGCTGATGGCGATCGCGGAGGCCGCGCCCACCGAGCCGCGCGAGCTCTCTATGATCTCCGGAGTGGGCGGCCGCAAGCTCGACCGCTACGGAGCCGAGGTCCTGGCCATATGTGCAGGTCAGGAGCCCGTGCCAGAAGATCCTGCCGACGCGTAGAAACTCGTCGGAAAAATAGTTTGCACATGCCCAGCGAAGACCCATAGGTTCTTAGCAACGGAAACGGTGGCTTCTCCGAAGCCCTGGATCCGTGCTGTACTTATCCGAATACGCATGGGACAGGCCCCCGGGCCACGTCCCCGAGACGCCGAGAGGAGGCGAGATCAGTGACCAGCTTCATGACCTTCACCAAAATGACCGATCGCTCGGTCGACGCTTCCTGCCTGCTCGGTTCCGTCTCCCTTCTGGGTACCGGTGTGTTCGCGATTTCCGCCGACCGCCCCGCCCTGCTGGCGACCCTTCCGGTCAGTGAGCGCAACGAGCGACCGACCCTGGCACCGGTGGCAGTACTGGCAGCAGAAGCTCAGGCGCATGGCGCCTATGGCTTCGCGGCCGCAGCCGGTGCCGGAGCCAAGACGAAGCAGACGAAGAAGCAGCAGCACCACCTGATGTGGGCCTTCCGTGGGCTCGAACCCTGGAGTGATCCAGTCTGATCGCATGATCAGGCCGGCGCCTTCAGGGCCGCGGAACCCCACCCGGGATCCGCGGCCCTTCTGTTTGTCCCCGAACAGGGGGCAAGGCAGCGAAGGAGCCTCGGGACTGGCAGAACCAGGTGACAGCCGAACCCGGCCGACCGGCCGGAACGACTAGCCGACCAAGACGACGAGGAAGAAACCACCGTGCAACTCGAAGCGCACGCCCCGTCCGTAACGCAGACCCACACGATCTCCCCGCCCGCAGTCCCGGAGGACCACACCTTGACCCCGCTGACCGCGCTGACCGCGCTCGACGACGCCATCGAGAACCTCGGCGTACCCGTTCCCTGCCGCACCTTCGACCCCGAGGTCTTCTTCGCCGAGTCCCCGGCCGACGTCGAGTACGCCAAGTCGCTCTGCCGCACCTGCCCGCTGGTCGAGGCCTGCCTCGCCGGAGCGGTCGAGCGCCGCGAGCCCTGGGGTGTCTGGGGTGGCGAGCTCTTCGTCCAGGGTGTCGTCGTCGCCCGCAAGCGGCCCCGTGGCCGCCCGCGCAAGAACCCGGTTGTCACGGCATGACCGCCATCGGAACCATCGACCGCCCCCTGACGCACGACCCCCTGAAGCAGGCCCTCATGACCCCCCACATCACGAGCGAGCAGCCCCACGGCGCCGCCCACGCAGACTTCATCACCGCCGGCGCGAACACCTCGCGTCAGAACAGGACCCGCGAAATGCAACTCATCCCAGAAGCCCTGGCTCGCGCCCATATGGACGAGCTCATGCGTGAGGTGGACGTCGAACGTCACGCCGTACGCCTGGTCGCGGCCCGCCGCATGCAGCGGCGTGCCGAGCGCGTCTCGATGCGCGCCCGCCGCGCGCTGGCCATGGCCGTCATGCACTAAGAGCCGAAAACGGCATCCCCGGGGGGACCGGTCCGAACGGACCGGTCCCCCCGGTGCGTTGCGGACGGCAGTCCACCCCTCACGGGGATATCGTCTGGAGGTGGACCAGCCGACTCCCCACCCCACCCCGTCGGGATCCGAGGCCCAGCCCGTTGTCTGCGCGCGCTGTGGCACAGAGTCCCCCGACGGCGCCCCGCCCACCTGGACCTGCTCGGTGGAGAACGGGACCAGACAGTACTTCTGCGTCGACTGCGCGCGCGCCAACCTCCGGGCGATCGAAGGCAGGCTCGACTCCTCCTGGTGGTGACGCCGGGGATCCGGGTCCTACGGAGTCACTCGGCGGAGGCGAACCCCGGCAGCCAGGCGTCCAGTTCGTCCCGCAGCCGCACCGTCGCGCCCAGCTGACACAGCACCCCGATCGTGCTCAGCGTCACCCGGTGGATCAGCAGGTACGAAGGCGGCAGGTTGATCTGCCGGCCCAACTGGTGTGCGGGGGAGCGCGGATCGGCGATCCGCGCCGCCTGGCCGCGCAGCCACGGCCGGGTGAAGGTGAACTCCTCGGCCTCGGCCGGCTCGATGATCGGCTTGAGGTAGTCCAGCACCGCGTCGGGGTCCAGCTCGATGGACTCCTTCACGAACCCCTCGGCGCGCAGGTGCCCGTAGACCCCCTCGGCGTCACCGTCCAGCGTCATCCGCAGCGACCTGCCGATCGGCTTGGGCCAGCCGCCCGGCAGCCGGTCGACCGTGCCGAAGTCCAGCACGCCCAGCCGCATCCGGCCGTCCGCCCCCGGTATCAGCCGGAAGTTGCCCGGGTGCGGATCCGCGTGCAGCAGACCCGTGCGCGCGGGACCGGAGAAGAGGAACCGGGCCAGCAGCTGTCCGGCGCGGTCGCGTTCCTCCTCGGTGCCGTCGGCTATCACCTCCGACAGCGGCGTCCCCTCCATCCACTCGGTCACCAACACCTGGTCGCCCTGGTGCACGACATCCGGCACGACCACGTCCGGATCGTCCTCGAAGGCGTCCGCGTGGGTCCGCTGGGCCTCGGCCTCCAGCTCGTAGTCGAGCTCCTCGGCGACCCGGTCGCGCAACTCCTTGATCAGCGGCTTGATCTCCATGCCGGGGATCAGCGGCCCCAGCAGCCCCGCGAACCGGCCCAGCTGCTTCAGGTCCGACAGCAGCGCCTCACCGGCCCCCGGGTACTGGACCTTGACCGCGACCTGCCGGCCGTCGTGCCACACCGCCCGGTGCACCTGCCCGATCGAGGCCGCCGCGGCCGGCTTGTCCTCGAACTCCTCGAACAGCTCCCGCCAGTCCGCACCGAGACGGTCCGCCAGCACCCGGTGCACCGTCGCCGCGGGCAGCGGCGGAGCCGCCTCCTGGAGCTTGGTCAGCGCCGCCCGGTAGGGCCCGGCGACCTCCTCGGGCAGCGCCGACTCGAAGACCGACAGGGCCTGCCCGAACTTCATGGCACCGCCCTTCAGCTCCCCGAGCGTGCGGAACAACTGCTCGGCGGTGCGCTTCTGGAGCTCGCCCGCGACGATCTCCGCGGACTTGCCCCCGATCCGCTTGCCCAGGCCCCAGGTGGCCCGTCCCGCGAAGCCGAGCGGCAGCGCGGCCAGCTTGACGGTGCGGGTGACCGCCTTCCGGGGAAGATCAGACATACGCCCCTCCATTTCCCAGACAGCTGGGCCGCGAACAGCGGTTCTCCGCATCCTGTCATGACCTCCTCGCGGCTCGGAGGAGGGCACCTTCCCCGGCTTCCCGCGGGGTGGCCGTGCGTTCCGTGTGCGCGCCGCAGGGGCAGTCGGGATGGGGGAGGACCGGGGCGGATTCCCAGTGGAGGGAGGGGAGGGCGGCCTCCCAGCGGGTGGCGGTGGACGCGGGCAGTTCACCGTCGAGGAAGGAGAGCGCGTGGGCCGCGGCCAGGCCGGCCACCGCCGTGGACAGGCCCAGGTCGCAGGCGGCGCTCGCGCGGCGGCGGTGGGCCGAGCGCCACTGGACCAGCATCCGGGGCCAGGCCGCGTCCCGGTCCACGCGGTCGCGCTCCATGCACCCCGCACAGGCCGTCGCCCCCGGCAGGACCAGCGGCCCCACCAGTCCCGTCCCCTCCAACACCCCCGCGTACAGGTGCGGGACGCCCGCGGCGACCCAGTCGGCCGCGGTGTCCGGATCGGGTGCCCAGGCGTGCAGCCCGTCCCGCGGCGCGACCACCACCAGGGCCAGCCGCGGCTCCGCCCCCTCCTCCTCCCCGGCCCGAGGGGCGCGCCCCGGGGCGGACCCGCGCACCAGCTTCCCCGCGGCCTCCGCCCGCAGCCGGCCCACGCTCCCGGGATCCAGCCCGCCCGGCGCCACGTCCGCCGGTTCCACCCGGCCCCCGTCGAGCACCTCGACCCGGCCCACGCCGGCTCCCGCCAGGACCGCGGCGATCACGGCGCCCACCCGTCCGCTCCCGCGCACCCGGACCCGTATCGCCCGGCGCGCGGCGACACCCCGCAAGTCCCCGCCCGGCTCCCGGTGGACCAGGGAGAGGGAGCCCAGATCGGGCCCCAGCCGCTCCAGGACCTCCGGATGACCGCGCACGGCCTGGGCCCGCGGGCCGCCCGCCGTGGCGTCGTCGAGCAGACCGGCCCCCGCCAGCCGCCTGACGAGCGCGTCGGCCTGGCCGTCCGGCAGCCCCATGCCCGTGGCCTCGGCCCGCAGCAGCTCCATCCCCCGCGTCCCGTCGATCCGGTCGATGAGCGTGCCCGTCGCCGTGTCCACCGGGCCGAGCACCACCGCGTGGGCGGGGGTCACCCCGAACTGCACCGTCTCCCGGTCCCGCCAGGCCCGCGCCAGCGCGGGCTTCACCTTCGGATACATGACCGATCCCCCTCGATTTCCCGTGCGGACTCGAGCCGCCCCTTTTTCCGGCTCTCCCACAACACTGCCCGTCCGCCGGAATCCCTGCGTGAATTTGTCCACAGGCGAGGGGTATTAGGCATATGAGATGAAGGGAAATGCCGTTCCTGATATCGGCTCCGCATCGCTCACGTTCGAACCCCGGACGGGCGGGACTTCAGCCGCCGCCACCGGGTACCGTCGTGGCGTGTCCGCCGATCCACCGCAGCGCGCCGTCGAAGTCCGCCGGAGCGCGCGCCGCCGCAGGACCGTATCCGCCTATCGCGAGGGTGACCGTACGGTCGTCCTCATCCCTGCCCGGATGTCCGAGGCGGAGGAGCAGCGCTGGGTGGGTGTCATGCTCGACAAGCTCGCCGCCCAGGAGAGCAAACGCACCCTCGGGGACGCGGAACTCACCGAGCGCGCCGAGCGTCTGTCCGAGCAGTACTTCGGCGGCCGCGCCCGCCCCCGCTCGGTCCGCTGGGTCACCAACCAGAACACCCGCTGGGGCTCCTGCACCCCGGCCGAAGGCAGCATCCGGCTCTCGCACCGCATCCAGGGCATGCCGGAGTACGTCGTCGACTACGTGCTCCTGCACGAGCTGGCCCACCTCCTCGTGCCCGGCCACGGGCCCAGTTTCTGGGAGCTGCTGGAGGCGTACCCGCGCACCGAGCGGGCCCGCGGGTACCTGGAGGGAGTGGTGGCGGCCGAGCGCCTTCCGAAGGTTCCCGCCGCCCGCGACGAATGAGCCGGAAGATCCTGTACCCGCCCGTCATGTCACACAGCGTGATATGTACCGGGTCGGTACCGACTTGGCCGGATGTCGGCAGTTGCCGTTAGCCTGAGCGGCACGCATTCACAGTCGGGATGGGGGACGGTCGTTACGTATGGCCAGGGAATTCCAACGCGGCCACAAGGCCAAGATCAGTGATCTCACGGCGGGCACCGATCTGTACGTAGGCGTCCAGATCGCCGGGCCCGGACTCACCTTCGACATCAGCTGTTTCGGGCTCGACGTCAACGAGCAGCTGTCGGACGACCGCTACTTCGTCTTCTTCAACCAGCCGAAGTCGCCGGAAGAGTCCATTCAGCAACTCGGCGCGCAGTCCGGTGACACCGAATCCTTCCGGGTGACCCTGGACCGCATTCCGGCGTCCATCCACAAGCTGTCCTTCACCGCCACCATCGACGGCGCCGGACAGATGTCGCAGATCGGTCCGGGTTACATCCGGATCGTGGCCGGCGGCGAAGAGGTCGTCCGGTACGCCTTCACCGGCTCGGAGTTCACGACCGAGCGGGCCGTGATGCTCGGTGACCTCTACCTCAAGGACGTGTGGCGCTTCGCCGCCGTCGGCCAGGGCTTCGACGGCGGCCTCGACGCGCTGCTGAGGAACTTCGGCGGCGAGGTCGCCGAGGAGGCGCAGCCCGCGCAGCAGGCGCCCGCCGCGGCCGCGCCCGGGTTCGCCCCGCCGCCGCAGGCTGCCGCCCCGGCTCCGTCCTTCGGCGCCCCGGCGCCCGCCCAGGCTCCCGCGCCCGCGCCGTCCTTCGGCGCCCCCGCGCCCACCCCGGCTCCGCAGCCGCAGTACCAGCAGCCCGCCGCCCCGGCCCCGGTGCACGCCGCACCCACCATGGCCGCGCCGCTCGCCCCGCCGGCCCCCGCCCCGTACGGGCAGCCGCAGCCGCAGCAGCCCTCGTACGGCCAGGTCCCCGGACAGGTTCCCGGCCAGTACCCGGGCCAGGTCCCGCCGCCCGCGCCGGCCCCCGCGCCCTACGGGCAGCAGCCGGGCTACGGCCAGGTCCCCGGGCAGGTCCCCGGCCAGGTCCCGGGCCAGCAGCCCGGCTACGCCCCCCAGGCCGCCCCCGTCGGCGCCGGGCTCGCGGCCGCCCTCCAGCCGTACAAGGAAGCCCCCACGGGCGCCCGCTGGACCCCGCAGAACGCGCAGCTCATGCGCGTCGACCTGGCGATGGGCGGCCAGGCCGTCCTCGCCCGCCAGGGCAGCATGGTCCTGTACCAGGGCAAGGTCGACTTCAGCTACAAGGGAGCGGGCTTCGCCGGCCGCATCGTCGGCAACGCCACCGGCCAGGAGATGCAGCTCATGCGCTGCACCGGCCGCGGCCAGGTCTTCCTCGCCGAGGACGGCTCCCACCTGCACGCCATCGAGCTCCAAGGCGACGGGATCTGCGTCTCCGCCGAGGCCGTCCTCGCCTTCGACGAGTCGCTCCAGCACGAGGTCCGCCGCATCGAGGGCCACGGCATCCCCGGCGGCGCCCTGTTCACCATGCAGTTCCAGGGCACGGGAACGGTCATCGTCAAGACGCACGGCGTCCCGGTGGTCCTGCCCGTCACCCCGACCACCTTCGCGGACAGCAACGCCATCGTGGCGTGGTCCTCCGCCTCGCAGGTGATCCTGTCCAGCCAGGTCCGGCTGCGGCGCAACGCCTACCCCGGCCACAGCGGGGAGACCGTGAACCTCCAGTTCCGCGGCGCTCCCGGCAACTTCATCGTCGTCCAGCCGTACGAGGTCTGAGGGAGCCCGACATGAACGCAATGAACCAGCAGCTCGCGGGCTTCGCCCCGACGCCCGTCACGGCCCGCATGGAGAACCACGGCCGGGCCATGCTCAAGGTCGCCATGCAGAGCGGCCAGGACCTCTTCGCCCGCACCGGCTCGATGGTCGCCTACGAGGGCTTCGTGCAGTACGAGCCCAACCCGCCGGCCGTCCGCCAGATGGCCTCGCAGTGGATCACCGGCGAGGGCGCACCGCTGATGAAGTGCACCGGCGACGGCCTGCTCTACCTCGCCGACTACGGCGCCGACGTCGTCGTCATCAACCTCCAGAACGACTCGCTCTCGGTCAACGGCACCAACCTGCTCGCCTTCGACGCGCACCTCCAGTGGGGCGTCGAGCGGGTCAAGGGTCTTGCCAAGTTCGCCGGCCAGGGCCTGTTCAACGTGCAGGTCGCGGGTACCGGCTGGGTCGCCCTGACCTCCCGCGGCACCCCGATCGTGGTCGACTGCGGCCGCGGCGAGGACGAGACGTACGTCGACCCGGACGCGCTCGTCGCCTGGTCGCCGAATCTCAAGGTCAAGGGCAAGCGCAGCTTCAAGGCCTCGTCGATGATCGGCCGGGGCAGCGGGGAGGCCTACCAGATGGCCTTCTCCGGCCAGGGCATCGTCGTCGTACAGCCCAGCGAGGACAGCACCGACCGGCTCCGGGCCCGGGGCTGAGGGGAGGGGACACATCATGCAGAGCTCACTTTTCGCCCACGCCGAGGCCCAGTCCCAGGACCGGTACGCCATCCAGAACCCGCAGCTGCTGCGGGTCTCGCTGACCGGCTCCGACGACGTCCTCGCCCGCAAGGGCGCGATGGTCGCCTACCAGGGCCTCATCGACTTCGACGGCGAGTACCAGAGCGCCGGCCAGCGGGGCGCCCGCCGCCGCACCGGCGAGGGCCTGGACCTCATGCGCTGCTCCGGGCAGGGCACGGTCTACCTGGCCAACCTGGCCCAGTACGTCCACGTCGTGGACGTGGACCAGGAGGGCCTCACGGTCGACAGCAGCTACGTGCTGGCCCTGGACTCCACCCTGCACACCGAGGTCATCGCGGTGGACAGCCAGTACGGGATCTCCGGTTCCGGCAAGTACCAGCTCAACATCACCGGCCGCGGCAAGGTCGCGCTGATGACCTCCGGGCAGCCGCTGATGATGCACGTCACGCCCGACAAGTACGTCAACGCCGACGCGGACGCCATCGTCGCCTGGTCGACCTCGCTGCGGGTGCAGATGCAGGCCCAGACGCACTCCAGCGGAGTCTGGCGGCGGCGCGGCAACACCGGAGAGGGCTGGGAGCTCAGCTTCCTCGGCACCGGCTTCGCGCTGGTGCAGCCCAGCGAGGTGCTGCCGCCGCAGAACGCCCAGCTCGGCCAGGGCGTCGCGGCCCAGTTCGGCATGGGCCAGCACGGCGCCCACGCGCAGAACCAGAACAACGCCTGGAACTGATCCCGGACGTCTGATCCCGGTCGACTGATCCCGGGCGGCGGTTCGCAGGCAGGCGAAAGGGGCGGCCCCGCGAGGGACCGCCCCTTCGTCGTGCCCGGGATCAGCCCCCGAGCCGCGCCAAGGTCGCCTCCAGCAGCCGCACCACCGACGTGTCGGCCACCGCAGCCACCTCCTCGTACGGGAACCAGCGCAGGTCCAGCGACTCCTCGCTGATCTCCGCCTCCGCACCGGCCGGAGCCAGCGCCGCGTACTGCACGTCCAGGTGCCAGTGGCACGGCGCCGGGATCGGATGCCGGTCCAGGCGCACCGGGCCGCCGGGCAGCAGGCTCAGCCCGGACGCGATGCCCGACTCCTCGGCCGCCTCGCGCAGCGCCACGGCCTCAAGGGTGTCGTCGCCGGGCTCGCAGTGGCCGCCCATCTGCAGCCACATGCCCAGCTTCTTGTGCAGGGTCAGCAGTACGCGCCGCCGCGGCGGGTCGATCACCAGCGCGCTGCCGGTGAGGTGCCCGGCCGTGCACGGTTTGTACACCCCCTCCGGATGGGCGGCGAGGTGCTCCAGATAGACGTCGCGCAGCTCGGGCTGACCCTCGTAGCCCTTCAGGACCAGGACCGCGTCTTCGTGCAGGCTCACTTCTTCTCTTCGCCGTCCTCGTCGTTCCGGTCACGCTGGTCGCGCTTGTCGCGCTTCTGGGCGGCCTCGCCGAGCATCTTGTCGATCTCGGAGAAGTCCAGCTGCTCGCGGTGCACGAAGCCGTCGGGGTCGTCCAGGTCGGAGGCCGTCGGCAGCATGTCCGGGTGCTCCCACAGCCCGTCACGGCCGTCCACACCGCGCGCGTCCGTGAGCGAGGCCCAGAGCCGGGAGGCGTCCCGCAGCCGGCGCGGGCGCAGCTCCAGGCCGATCAGCGTCGCGAAGGTCTGCTCCGCCGGGCCGCCCGAGGCGCGCCGCCGGCGCATGGTCTCGCGCATCGCGTCCGCCGAGGTCAGCCGGGGCTTGGCGGCCTCGTGCACCACCGCGTCGACCCAGCCCTCGACCAGCGCGAGCGCCGTCTCCAGGCGGGCCAGGGCGGCCTTCTGCTCGGGGGTGTCCTGCGGCTGGAACATGCCGCCCTGCAGCGCTTCCTGCAGCTGCTCCGGATTCGACGGGTCGAGCTGGCCGACCACGTCCTCCAGCTTCGAGGTGTCGACCTTGATGCCGCGGGCGTAGCCCTCGACCGCGCCGAACAGGTGCGAGCGCAGCCACGGCACGTGCGCGAAGAGCCGGGCGTGGGCGGCCTCGCGCAGGGCCAGGTACAGCCGCACCTCGTCCGCGGGGACGCTCAGGTCCTTGCCGAAGGCCTCGATGTTCAGCGGCAGCAGCGCGGCCTTGCCGGCCGGGCCGAGCGGCAGCCCGATGTCCGTCGAGCCGACGACCTCGCCCGCGAGCGTGCCCACGGCCTGGCCGATCTGCTGGCCGAACATGGCCCCGCCCATGGAGCGCATCATCCCGAGCAGCGGGCCCGCCATGGCCTGCATCTCCTCGGGCAGGACGCCGCCCATGGCCGCGCCCACGCGCTCGGCGACCGGGTCCACGAGCTCCTTCCACACCGGGAGGGTCGCCTCGACCCACTCGGCGCGGCTCCACGCCACGGCGGTCGTGGCGCCCGACGGCAGCGAGGTCACGCCGTCCAGCCAGTGGTCGGCCAGGCGCACGGCCTCCTGGACGGCCGACTTCTCGGCGATGCCGACGCTCGTGTCCTTCACGCCGTCCGCCGTGCCCTGCGCGACGGTCTGGCGGGCGATGTCCTTGGCCATGTCCCAGTTCACGGGACCGCCCTCGTAGCTCAGCATCTGGCCGAGCTGCTGGAAGGCGGCACCGAGGTCGTTCGGGTTCATGGCACCGAACATCGCGGCGAACGGATTGTCCGCGCCGCCCGCGCCGCCCGCGCCGCCCGCGCCGCCCGCGCCGCCCGCGCCGCCGGCACCGCCCGCGCCGCCCGGCAGGCCCATGCCGGGGAACCCGAACGGATTCGGGCCGCCCTGACCGCCCTGACTGCCCTTCTTCTTGCCTTCGTCGCCGTTGTCCGGCTCCTCCGGCGGAAGGCCGAATCCGAATGGGGTGTCGCTCACGGGTTTCCTCGGCTCGTAGGGCCGCCGGCGGGTGCCGACGGGCAATGGTCCGACAACACCACCCAGCGTAGACACCCGGCCCGCATACGGGCTCGGTGCTCCGCCGACTCCTGGGCTGCGGCAGGATGGACATCACCTGGTGGGTACGCGTCACGGCGCGTCCCTACTGAAGACAACCGCTGGAGACGCCCGGTGAGTTCCCCAGATCCGCAGTTTCGCGCGATGAACGACGACGAAGACCGCCCCGAGCACGGCGACAGCCCCCAGGGCGTTCGCCAGCCGCGAAACCCGGCCGTGCGAGGCCCCGTGATCGCCGTGACCGGCGCCGCGTCGGGGGTCGGCGCGGCCCTGGTGAGCCGGCTGGCCGCCTCCGACGAGGTCAAGCAGGTCGTCGCCATCGACGAGCGGCGGGGCGACTGCGCGGCCGCGCAGTGGCACATCCTGGACGTACGGGACCCCGCGATCGCCGAGAAACTGCGCGGCGCGGACGTCGTCGTCCACCTCGCCCTCGACCTGGATCTGGAGACGGATCCGGCGGCCCGTACGGCGTACAACGTGCGCGGGACCCAGACCGTCCTCACGGCGGCCGCCGCGGCCGGCGTGCACCGGGTCGTGCTCTGCACCTCGGCGATGGTCTACGGCGCCCTCCCGGACAACGACATCCCGCTGTCGGAGGACTCCGAGCTGCGGGCCACCGCCGAGGCCACCGGCGTCGGCGACCTGCTGGAGATCGAGCGCCTCGGCCGCCGGGCCCCGCGCGCGCACCCGGGCCTGAACGTCACCGTGATCCGCCCGGCGGTCCTCGTCGGCGGCACCGACACGGCCCTGACCCGGTACTTCGAGTCCCCCCGGCTCCTCGTGGTGGCGGGATCCCGTCCGACGTGGCAGTTCTGCCACGTCGAGGACCTGGTCAGCGCGCTGGAGTACGCGGCCCTGGAGAAGGTCGAGGGCGAGCTGGCCGTGGGCTGCGAGGGGTGGCTGGAGCAGGAGGAGGTCGAGGAGCTGAGCGGCATCCGCCGCATGGAGCTCCCCTCGGCGGTCGCGCTGGGCGCGGCGGCCCGGCTGCACCGGATCGGCCTGACCCCGTCCCCGGCCGGGGACCTCGCGTACACGATGCACCCCTGGGTGGTCAGCGTCAGCGGGCTGCACGCGGCGGGGTGGCGGCCGCGCTGGACCAACGAGGAGGTGCTCGCCGAGCTCCTCCAGGAGGTCTCGGGGCGCCACACGGTCGCGGGCCGCCGGCTGGGCCGCCGGGACGCCGCCACGGCCGCGGGTGCGGCGGGTGCGACGGTGGCGCTGCTGGGCGCGGCCGCCGCCGTCCGCTTGGCGCGGAAGCGGCGCGGTATCTGACCTGCGGTCGGCCGTCGGCCCGGTGCGGCGCCGTTGCCGGGGGCGCCGCCCCCCGACCCCCGCGCCTCAAACGCCTGCGGGCTGGACTGGAGTGGTGGGCCGGGCTGGATGGCGGGGCCCGATTGGTAGGAGGCTCCCAAGGGTGTGGGTCCGGCACGGGCGAAACTGCTATTTCGCCTCGTCAGCCACTAGGGCACGATGAAGGCATGGCACCGCACTTCGACCACCCCGGCGAGCAGGCCGCTCAGGACCCGATCCGGCTGCTCGAGATCCGTGAAACCCCGCTCTCGATCGACGAGGTCTTCCAGGCCGTCGGCGACGACGCGACGGGAGGGACGACGCTCTTCGTCGGCACGGTGCGCAACCACGACAGCGGGGCGGACGTCGACTCGCTCGGCTACTCCTGCCACCCGACGGCCGAGGCCGAGATGCGCCGGGTCGCCGAGCGCGTCGTGGCCAAGTTCCCCGTCCGCGCGCTGGCCGCCGTGCACCGCGTGGGCGACCTCGCCGTCGGCGACCTGGCCGTCGTCGTCGCCGTCTCCTGCCCGCACCGCGGCGAGGCCTTCGAGGCCTGCCGCATGCTCATAGACGACCTCAAGCACGAGGTCCCGATCTGGAAGCACCAGACGTTCGCCGACGGCACCGAGGAGTGGGTCGGCGCCTGCTAGGGGGCGTTCGCCGACGGCACGTAGGAGTGGGTCGGCGCCTGCTGAACCCCGGTCGCGGAGCGGCACCCGCATGGGGGTAGCCTCGCACCCGTTCGGCCGCGCAACACGCCCTCGATTTGCGTAACCCCCCCGCGGGCACGAGCGTTGAAGCCACCAACGAAACGTAGTTCGGGGTAGGGAGGCACGCCCATGGCGTCTTTGGCGTGGTTGCTGATTCCGCTGTTCGCCGCGATAGGTGCGGCGATATGGGGCAGCTGGGCGGCACGCGACCGCACGCAAGGTGACATATCCGAGCTCGCCGGCTACGCGCGCTTCCGCGAGGCCATGGGCAACGCCGATCAGGCCAGGGCGAAGGCAGAGGCCCGTTCCGGTTCCGACGCCGTCTGACGGGCCACGCTGAGAATCCCCTGAGAGTTTTGCGCGCGGACCCCGTACGGAGCGGCCCCGAGGGCTGCCCGCCGAGGCCGTCCCGTACTGTCGGATCCATGCCACGCCGCACTGCGACGATGCTCGCTTCCGTCCTCGTACTGTTCGCGCTGCTCTGCGCAGGGCTGTTCATCAAGGTCCCGTACTCCGAGATGAGCCCCGGCCCGACCGTGAACACGCTCGGCGACTCGCACGGTGCGCCCGTCCTCAACGTCGCGGGGCGCAAGACGTACCCGACCAGCGGCCACCTCAACATGACGACCGTGCGCGTCACCGGCGCGGACTACGACATGAGCCTGGTGGAAGCGGTGTACGGGTGGCTGTCGGGCGACAACATCGTCGTGCCGCACGAGAACCTCTACCCGGACGGCAAGACCGACGCGGAATCCACCCAGGAGAACGCCGAGGAGTTCAGCCAGTCGCAGCAGAGCGCCAAGGTGGCGGCCCTGAAGCAGCTCGGCATCCCCGTCACCGCCCGCGTGATCGTCGCGTCCGTGGTCAAGGACAGCCCCGCCGAGGGCAAGCTGCACGCCGGTGACGTGATCAAGGCCGTGGACGGCGCCTCCGTGACCGCCCCCGAGGACGTGGCCAAGCTCGTCACCAAGCACAAGCCGGGCGAGCCGGTCGAGTTCACGATCGTGCCCGCCGCGGAGGCGGCCGAGGCGGCGAAGGCGAACCACGAGCCCGCCGGTTCCTCGAAGGTGACGATCAACGCGGGCAAGGCGGAGGGCGACGGTCACGCGATCGTCGGCATCCGGGCCGGATCGGACCACACCTTCCCGTTCACGATCGACATCAAGCTCGCGGACGTCGGCGGCCCGAGCGCCGGCCTGATGTTCGCCCTCGGCATCGTCGACAAGCTGACCCCGGAGGACCTGACCGGCGGCAAGTTCATCGCGGGCACCGGCACCATCGACGACGCGGGCAAGGTCGGCCCGATCGGCGGCATCCAGATGAAGACCATCGGCGCCCGCCAGGCCGGCGCCGAGTACTTCCTGACGCCCGCCGAGAACTGCGCCTCCGCGGCCACGAACGTGCCCGACGGCCTGACCCTGGTGAAGGTCTCCATGATCGGCGACGCCACCAAGGCACTGGAGAAGATCAGCAAGGGGGACACGGCCGGGCTGCCGCAGTGCAGCGCCAAGCCCTGACCGGTCCTCCCCCCTCCGGGGTCCTACGAGAAGGTCGCCGCCAGGGCCTCCGCCAGCCCGGGCACCAGGCCCCCGCCGGTGAGCACCTCGGTCGAGGAGTCCTTCTCGCGCAGCCGTACGGCCGACTCGCGCGAGCCGTCGCGCAGCACGGCCACGGTGAGGCGGACCTCCTGCCGCTCCGGGTGACCGGCGACCCACTTCGACAGCTGCTTGTCGCTCAGCCCCTCCGGTACGGAGGCCTCCGCGGACGGCGGCAGCATCAGCCGCTCCACCGTCAGCGCACAGCCGACGACGGCGTCGGGCCAGGCGATGGTGCCCAGGAACTTGTCGAGCGGGGTCCCGGCCGGGACCTCGTCCTGCTCGATCGGGGTGAGGGAGGCCTTGCCGGCGTCGTCCTGGTCGAGGCCGAGCTGGCTCGCGAGCCGCGGCTCCTGCTTCTTGAGCCGGGCGGTGTCGACGAGGGCGAACAGCCGGGCCGGCTGGTCCCAGCCGAGGCCGGCCGCGTACTCGTCGATCTCGAGGCAGGCACGGGTCAGCGGCGAGGCCGCCATGGGGGTGCCGGGGGAAGGCGAAACGTTGGACATGGGCAACATCCTGCCTCCTTTCCACCGGATACCGGGAACTGACCAAAGCCTCAGTAAGTTGCATGAGTGGGCTCTACGATCGGGGGCCCGTTCATCAGCAGACCCAGCGACTTTCGAGGTGCGCACCTTGGCTTTCCAGATGCCGGACCGCGGCGGAGGCCCGTCCGGGCCACGGATGAGAGTCGGCCGCCCCTCCCGGCGGGCCCGCACTCTCCTCATGACCCTGGGCGTGCTGGCCGTCCTGGCCATGCTCTTCATCATGTTCGCGGGCTTCTGGACGGACTGGCTCTGGTTCCGCTCCGTGAAGTACTCCTCCGTCTTCACCACCACGCTGTGGACCAAGATCGGGCTCTTCGCCGTCTTCGGTCTGCTGATGGCCGGTGCCGTCGGGTTCAACATCTGGCTGGCCCACCGGCTGCGGCCGCCGCTCAGCGCGATGTCGATGGAGCAGCAGAGCCTCGACCGTTACCGGATGAGCGTCGCCCCTTACAAGAAGTGGCTGCTGCTGGGCATCGCGGTGCTCGTCGGCCTGATCGCGGGCGCTTCGGCGGCCGGCCAGTGGAAGACCTGGCTCATGTACGTGAACGGGGTGACCTTCGGTACGAAGGACCCGCAGTTCCACATGGACGTGTCCTTCTACACCTTCGACCTGCCCTGGTACCGCTTCCTGCTCGGCTTCGGCTTCGCCGCGGTCGTGCTGTCGGTGATCGCTGCGGCCGTCGTGCACTACCTGTACGGCGGACTGCGCGTGACCAGCCCGGGCGCCCGGGCCACCGCCGCCGCGACCGGGCACCTGTCGGTGCTGCTCGGCCTCTTCGTCACGCTCAAGGCGGTCGCGTACTGGCTCGACCGGTACGGGCTCGCTGTGAAGTCCAGCGACTTCAAGGCCGCGGACAACTGGACGGGCCTGCGGTACGTCGACGCCAACGCCTACCTGCCGGCGAAGACGATCCTCGTCGCCATCGCCGCGATCTGCGCCGTGCTGTTCTTCGCGACGCTGTGGCGCCGCACCTGGCAGCTGCCCGTGATCGGCTTCGGCCTGATGGTGCTCTCGGCGATCCTGATCGGCGGGCTGTACCCGGCGATCGTGCAGAAGTTCCAGGTCCAGCCGAACGAGCAGGCCAAGGAATCCCCGTACGTCCAGAAGAACATCAAGGCCACGCGCGACGCCTACGGGATCGCGGGCTCCGAGGTCACGGACTATCCGGGCTCCCCGCAGACGGCGGACCGGGGCAAGCTGCGGCCGCAGGCCGACACCACGGCCAGCATCCGGATCCTGGACCCGAACATCGTCTCGCCGGCCTTCCAGCAGCTCCAGCAGGTCAAGGGCTACTACGCCTTCCCGTCCACGCTCGCCGTGGACCGGTACAGCGGCCAGGACACGGTCATCGGGCTGCGCGAGCTGAACATCGGCGGCATCCCGAAGAACAACTGGATCAACGACCACTTCAAGTACACGCACGGCTACGGCGTGGTCGCGGCCAAGGGCACCACCGTCGGTGACCAGGGGGCCCCGGACTTCACCCAGTCCGACCTGCCCTCCAAGGGGATGTTCGGCACGGACTTCGAGCAGCGCATCTACTACGGCGAGCAGACGAAGCAGTACTCGATCGTCGGCGGGCCGCAGAAGGAGCTCGACTACTCGGACGACAAGGGCGAGAAGGAGACGAGCTACAAGGGCGGTTCCGGCGTCAGCCTCGACAACCCGGTCAACCGGGCCGCCTACGCGCTCTCCTTCAGCGAGCCGCAGATCCTCTACTCGGGCGCCATCGGCGAGGGCTCGCGGATCCTCTACAACCGCACGCCCAAGCAGCGCGTCGAAGCGGTCGCCCCGTGGCTGACCATCGACGGCGCGCCCTACCCGGCCGTGATCGACGGCCGGATCAAGTGGATCGTCGACGCCTACACGACGACCAACGGGTACCCGTACGCCTCGCGCACCACGCTGGGCCAGAGCACCGCGGACTCGCTGACCAACAGCCAGCGCGCGGTGGTGGCCCAGGAGAACCAGGTCAACTACATCCGCAACTCGGTGAAGGCCACCGTCGACGCGTACGACGGCTCGGTCAACCTGTACCAGTGGGACACCGAGGACCCGGTCCTCAAGACCTGGATGAAGGCGTTCCCCGGCACGGTGAAGCCCAAGAGCGACATCTCCAAGCCGCTCATGGACCACCTCCGGTACCCGCAGGACCTCTTCAAGGTCCAGCGCGAGCTGCTGACCCGGTACCACGTCACGGACCCGCAGACCTTCCTCAGCGGCAGTGAGGCCTGGGCGGTCCCGGACGACCCGACGACCAAGGCCGGCACGGCGGTTCCGCCGTACTACCTGTCGATGAAGATGCCGGGCCAGAAGGAGAAGGACCAGGTCTTCTCGCTCACCACGACGTTCACGCCGAACGAACGGCCCAACCTGAGCGCCTTCATGGCGGTCAACGCCGATCCGGGCACCCCGGACTACGGCAAGATCAGAATCCTGAAGATGCCGACCAGCAAGCCGCCGGACGGCCCCGGTCAGGTGCAGAGCAAGTTCCAGTCCGAGCCGAAGATCGCCGAGTCGATCCGCCTGCTGCGCGGTGGTGACTCGGAAATCGAGTACGGCAACCTGCTCGCGGTGCCGCTCGACGGCGGGATGCTCTACGTGGAGCCGGTGTACGTCCGCAGCTCCGGGCTGAAGTACCCGCTGCTGCGCAAGGTGCTGGTGACCTACGGCGGCCAGACGGCCTTCGAGGACACGCTGGAGAAGGCGCTGAACGTGGTCTTCGGGGCCGAGGCCCCGACCACGCCGGTGCCCCCGGTCCAGCCGCCGGGCGAGGGCACCGTCACGCCCCCGGTCAATCAGGACCCGACGGTCAAGGCCGCCCTCGCCGACGCGCAGAAGGCCGTCGAGGACGCCGAGAAGGCCCGTCAGGCCGGTGACTGGGCGGCCTTCGGCAAGGCCCAGGAGGAGATCAAGGCGGCGCTGAAGCGGGCGATCGACGCGGAGGCGAAGCAGCCGGCGCCCAGTCCGAGCGGCTGATGATCAATGGGTAATGGCTCCGTCCCGCGTCGTGATACTGTGGTTTCACCGACGCGGGGTGGAGCAGCTCGGTAGCTCGCTGGGCTCATAACCCAGAGGTCGCAGGTTCAAATCCTGTCCCCGCTACTGAAGATGAAGGCCCGGATCCATGGGATCCGGGCCTTCGTCGTGCCCGGGGCGGACACGCGTTAGCTGGCGCGGGTGAGTTGGGGTAGGAGCGTGTTTGACTTACCCCACTGTGGGCATGTCGACAAAACGCTGTAGTGACCTCACTGGCTGCGACATACCAGGTGTACGCGGGTAGCAGGTGATGCGACGATGGGATTTATGGGGGAGAGGTCAACTCTGCTGGAGACAGGGCGGTTTGTGAGGGCGGAGACCGAATCGGGCGCAGAGGCCCAGGGGGCGGTTCCGGTAGCCGACGCGCAGACCGCGCTGACCGATGCGGATTTCGCGCAGGAGCTGTTCGCCGAGACCGACGCGGCGAGCGACGCCGAGCTGGAGGCCCGGCACCGGGTGGCCGCCGACAAGGGCGACCCCGGTGCCATGAGCGTGCTCGGCGCGCTGCTGCTGCGCCGTGGTGACCTCGACGGGGCCGAGCCGTACCTCCGGGGCGCCACCGGCGAAGGGGACCGGGCCGCCGCGAACAACCTCGGCGTCCTGCTGCACCAGCGCGGCTACCCCGAAGAGGCGGCCGGCTGGTGGCGGGTCGCCGCCGTGGCCGGATCCGCGCCGGCCGCGCACGCCCTGGGCCGCCACTTCCGCGAGCGCGGCGACGAGCCCGCGGCCGAGTACTGGATGCGGCAGGCGGCGGAATCCGGCCATGCGCTGGGCGCGTACGGGCTGGCCGACCTGCTGGAACACCGCGGCGACAAGGGCGTCGAGCGGTGGTTCCGCGCTGCCGCCGAACAGGGGCACCGCGAAGCCGCGTACCGGCTGGCCAGGCACCTGCGCAAGGGCGACCCCGCCGAGGCCGAGCAGTGGTACCGGCAGGCCGCCGCGCGCGGACACCGGCGCGCGGCCCTGCACCTGGGCGCGCTGCTGGAGGCGCGCGGGGAGCTCAAGGAGGCCGGGCGCTGGTACCTGACCTCCGCCAAGCAGGGGGAGGCCCGCGCCGCGTGCGCGCTCGGCTTCCTGCTGCGCGACGCCGGCGACGAGGAGAGCGCGGCCACCTGGTGGCGCCGGGCCGCCCAGGACGGCGACGGCAACGCCGCGAACGCGCTGGGCGCCCTGCACGCCGCGCGCGGGGAGACCCAGACCGCGGAGCGCTGGTACCGGACCGCCATGGACGCGGGCGACCAGAACGGGGCGTACAACCTCGCCCTGCTGTGCGCCGCGCAGGACCGCACCGCGCAGGCCGAGCAGTGGTACCGGCGGGCGGCCTACGCGGGGCACCGCGAGGCGGCCAACGCGCTGGCCATCATGCTGCTGCAGGTCGGGGACGCGGCGGGCGCGGAGCCGTGGTTCTCGAAGGCGGCCGAGGCGGGCAGCGTCGACGCCGCGTTCAACCTCGGCATCCTCTTCGCCAGCCGCGACGAGGACCGCACGGCGCTGAAGTGGTACGAGCGGGCCGCGTCGGCCGGGCACACCGACGCGGCGCTCCAGGTCGGCATCGCGCTGGTCCGCGACGGGGAGGAGCGCGCCGCCGAGCGGCACCTGCGGTGCGCGGCGGGCGGCGGCAGCGCGGAGGCTGCCTTCCGGCTGGCCGCGCTGCTGGAGTCGCTGGCCCCGCCGCCGGAGCCGGTCGCGCTGGGCGAGCCGGTGGGCGGCGCCCCGAAGACGGAGAGCGAGGAGTGGTACGAGCGGGCCGCCGAGCTGGGGCACCGCCGCGCCCAGGTGCGGGTCGGCATGCTGGCCGCCGCCCGCGGCGACCTGGCCGTCGCCGCGCGCTGGTACCGGGAGGCGGCCGAGGCCGGGTCCCGCAACGGGGCGTTCAACCTGGGGCTGCTGCTCGCCCGCGAGGGGAGCGAGCCGGAGGCCGCGCTGTGGTGGACGCGGGCCGCGGTGGCGGGCCACGGCCGCGCGGCGCTGCGGCTGGGGCTGCTGGCGGCCCGGCACGGGGACCTCGCGGAGGGGCAGAAGTGGTGCGTTCGCGCCATGGAGCTGGGGCCGGCGGAGGTCTCGGAGCGGGCGGCGCGGCTGCGGGACGCGCTCGCGGAGGAGCTGTCCGCCTGAGCGTGGTGCCGCGAGGCCGGAAGTCCCTGAGCGTGGTGCCGCGAGGCCGGGAGTCAAGGCCGGGTCAAGGCAGGAAGTTAAGCGATTTGCATCTGTTGGAAGGCTTCACGTACAGTCGTGTTTACCGACGCGGGGTGGAGCAGCTCGGTAGCTCGCTGGGCTCATAACCCAGAGGTCGCAGGTTCAAATCCTGTCCCCGCTACTGAAGGCCCAGGGCCCGGATCCAATGGATCCGGGCCCTGAGTCGTTTCCGGTGGCGAATCGGAAAGCAGAAGGGCCCGGACCCCCGTGGGGTCCGGGCCCTTCTCGTGGTCCAGGGTCAGGCGGCGGCGCAGTTCGGGCAGACCCCGCGGTAGGTGACCTCGACCGCGGACACGACGAAGCCGAAGCGCTCGGTGTCCGGCAGGTCGGCCAGCGGGTTGCCCGCCGGGTGGACGTCGCGGATCGCGCCGCACTGGGCGCAGACCAGGTGCTGGTGGGGCTTGTGGGCGTTCGGGTCGTACCGCTTGGCGCGCCGGTCCGTGGAGACCTCCAGGACCTCGCCGAGGGTGACGAGCTCGCCCAGCGTGTTGTAGACGGTCGCCCGGGAGATCTCGGGCAGTTTGGCCACAGCGCGCGCGTGCACCTCGTCGGCCGTCAGGTGCACGTGGTCACCGTCGAGCACCTCGGCCACGACACGCCGCTGCGCCGTCATGCGCCAGCCGCGTCCGCGGAGTCGTTCCAGCAGGTCACTCATAGACATCAGCCTAACAGTGAGGGGATTCGGTGTAACTCCCGAACCGGTGCGGACTTGGATACTTACTTGACTTAGACAAAGTCCATTGTAGGATCGGGTACCGCATACGCCAAGGACAGGACATGCAGGAATGACGCAGGAGGCGCACGTGACGCAGGGACCGCTCACCACGGAGGCCGGGGCTCCGGTCGCCGACAACCAGAACAGCGAGACCGCCGGCGTCGGAGGTCCCGTCCTGGTCCAGGACCAGCTGCTGCTGGAGAAGCTCGCGCACTTCAACCGCGAGCGCATCCCGGAGCGCGTGGTGCACGCCCGCGGCGCCGGTGCCTACGGCACCTTCACGCTGACCCGCGACGTCTCCCAGTGGACCCGTGCCAAGTTCCTGTCCGAGGTCGGCAAGGAGACCGAGACCTTCCTGCGCTTCTCCACCGTCGCGGGCAACCTCGGCAGCGCGGACGCGGTGCGCGACCCCCGCGGCTGGGCGCTGAAGTTCTACACCGAAGAGGGCAACTACGACCTCGTCGGCAACAACACCCCGGTGTTCTTCATCAAGGACGCCATCAAGTTCCCCGACTTCATCCACACCCAGAAGCGCGACCCGTACACGGGCTCGCAGGAGGCGGACAACGTCTGGGACTTCTGGGGTCTGTCGCCCGAGTCGACCCATCAGGTGACCTGGCTGTTCGGTGACCGCGGCATCCCGGCGTCCTACCGCCACATGAACGGCTACGGCTCGCACACGTTCCAGTGGAACAACGAGGCCGGCGAGGTCTTCTGGGTCAAGTACCACTTCAAGACCGACCAGGGCATCAAGAACCTCACCCAGGCCGAGGCCAACAAGCTCGCCGGTGAGGACCCCGACTCGCACCAGCGCGACCTGCGCGAGGCCATCGAGCGCGGCGACTTCCCGAGCTGGACCGTGCAGGTCCAGATCATGCCGGCGGCCGAGGCGGCGACCTACCGCTTCAACCCGTTCGACCTCACCAAGGTGTGGCCGCACGCGGACTACCCGCCGATCGAGATCGGCAAGCTGGAGCTCAACCGCAACCCGGAGAACGTCTTCGCCGAGGTCGAGCAGTCGATCTTCTCCCCGGCGCACTTCGTCCCCGGCATCGGTCCCTCCCCGGACAAGATGCTCCAGGGCCGCCTCTTCGGCTACGGCGACGCCCACCGCTACCGCGTCGGCATCAACGCCGACCACCTGCCGGTGAACCGCCCGCACGCCACCGAGGCGCGCACCAACTCCCGAGACGGCTACCTGTACGACGGCCGCCACAAGGGTGCGAAGAACTACGAGCCGAACTCCTTCGGCGGCCCGCACCAGACCGACCGCCCGCTGTGGCAGCCCATCGGCGTGACGGGCGGCACGGGCAACCACGCCGCCGCCGTGCACAGCGAGGACACCGACTTCGTCCAGGCCGGCGACCTCTACCGCCTCTACTCGGAGGACGAGAAGGCCCGTCTGATCGAGAACCTGTCCGGCTTCATCGCCAAGGTCTCGCGCGACGACATCGTCGAGCGCGCGATCGACAACTTCCGCCAGGCGGACGGCGACTTCGGCAAGCGGCTCGAAGCCGCGGTCCAGGCCCTCCGCGCTTGATCCGGGACCGCTTGTCGTAGCAGGACGCCGGGCCGCGGCCCTCTTCGGAGGGCCGTGGCCCGGCGTCGTGCGTGGAGACGCGCCTACGCGGGGACCGTGCGCCGCGCCGGAGCCCAGCAGCGGATGACGTCCCGTACGGACACGATGCCCACCGGGCCGCCGTTCTCCAGCACGATCAGGTGCCGGAAGCCGCCGTGCGCCATCGCCTCGGCGGCCTCCTGCACGGTGGCGTCCGGAGTGCAGAAGACGACGTTGTTGGTGGTGTGCGCACCCACGGACTCCCGGTCGGGATCGTGGCCCGCGCCGATCGAGTTGAGGATGTCGCGCTCGGTCAGGATGCCGATTCCGCTGTGCTCGGGGTCGAGGACGACGGCCGCGCCGACGCGTCGGCCGGACATCAGGCAGGCCGCCTGCCGGAGGGTGTGCGCGGGTCCGAGGGTGAGGATCACGGTGCTCATTGCGTCACGGACGAGCATGAAGAGAGCCACCTCCTGGGGTGAGCCCCCCGCTTGGGTGGGTGTGCCCGTGGAGCCGCCTTTAGAGAAAGGCTTCACAAGCGCACAAGCGTGGGGAGTATCAGATTCCCACGGACCCGGAGGGCCGACAAGAAGGCGCGCGACGGAGCGCGAGCAGCGCGCGCCGACCTCAGCCGCGCGGGCGCAGCAGGCCGAGCATCTCCTCGTGCAGCAGCCCGTTCGAGGCCGCGGCGTTCCCGCCGTGCACGCCGTCCACCCCGTCCAGGCTGGTGAAGCGGCCGCCCGCCTCCTGGACCACGACCGCGATGGCCGCCATGTCCCAGAGGTTCAACTCGGGCTCGGCGCACAGGTCCAGCGAGCCCTCCGCGACCATCATGTACGGCCAGAAGTCGCCGTAGCCGCGGGTACGCCAGCACGCGCGCGTCAGGTCCAGGAACCCGGCGAGCCGGCCCTGCTCCTCCCACCCGCTCAGCGACGAGTACGCGAACGAGGCGTCACCCAGCCCGGCCACCTTCGACACGCCGATCGCGCTGGTCTCGCCGAGCGTGCCGCCCGCGTGCGCCCCCTGCCCCTCGGCCGCCCACCAACGGCGGCCCAGCGCCGGCGCGGACACCACGCCGACCACCGGCCGGAAGACGCCGTCGGCGCCCTCGGCCATCAGGGAGATCAGCGTCGCCCAGACGGGCACGCCGCGCACGTAGTTCTTCGTGCCGTCGATCGGGTCCACGACCCAGCGGCGCGGGCCGCCGCCCTGCAGGCCGTACTCCTCGCCCAGGATCGCGTCGCCGGGCCGCGCGGCCGCGATGCCGGCCCGGACGATCTCCTCGGCGGCCTGGTCGGCCTCGCTCACCGGGGTCATGTCCGGCTTCGTCTCGACCTTCAGGTCGAGGGCGCGGAACCGCTGCATCGTGGCGGCGTCCGCCGCGTCGGCGAGTTCGAGGGCAAGGCGCAGGTCATCGTCATACTCGGGCATGCCCGAACAGTATCGAGACTCCCGGACCCGGGCGAACGACGTCCACAGTGCGGCCCCGACGCGCCCTTGACAGGATCTGTCGACCCGTCAAATCTTGCCGGAGAGCCGATCGGGGAGGCGCGGATGCCGACAGCCCGGGAGTCCTTACTGGAAGCGGCGGGAGCGGCGCTCTCGGCGCGCCCCTGGCCGGCCGTGCGGATGGTCGACGTGGCCGCGGCCGCCGGGGTATCCCGGCAGACCCTCTACAACGAGTTCGGCGGCAAGGCGGGCCTGGGCAGCGCCCTGGTCCGGCGCGAGGCCGACCGCTACCTCGACGGCGTGGACCGGGCCCTGTCCGCCCCGGCCCAGGCCGCCGAACGGCTCGCCTCCGTCGCCGAGTGGACCGTACGGGCGGCCCGCGCCCATCCCCTCGTACGGGCCCTGCTCACCGGCAGCTGGGACGCGGGCCTGCCGGCCGCGGGACGCCGGGCGCCCGGGCCCGGTGAGCTGGCCCGGACCGTCCGCGACAGGGCGGCCGCCGCGCTCATGCCGGGGGAGGGGCCGCAGCGGTGCGAGCTCGCCGTGCGCCTCGCCCTCTCCTACGTGATCGCCCCGGGGGAGGAGCCGGGGGCGGCCGGGCTGCTCGGGCTGCTCCGGCAGCTCAGTGCGCCGACCCGGACAGCTGGAGCCCGATGACGCCCAGGATGACCAGCGAGATCGAGACGAGCTTGAGGGTGGAGACCAGGTCGCCGAGGAAGACCATGCCGTAGATCGCCGTCCCGGCCGCGCCGATGCCCGTCCACACCGCGTACGCCGGTCCCACGTCCAGCTTCTTGAGGGCCAGCGTCAGCAGACCGAAGCTGCCGAGCGCGAAGCACGCGAAGGCGACGGTCGGCCACAGTCGGGTGAATCCGTGGGAGAGCTTGAGGCAGACCGCGAAACCGGTCTCCAGAAGTCCCGCGACCACGACCAGCAGCCACGCCATGTCGAATGCCTCTCCGCGTCACATGACATCACGTCACTTGGTGGGATTATGCATTTGTCCAGACAGGGCCCCCGACAAACCCGGCACGCCCCGCCGGACGGTCAGTCGCCTTCGCGGCGCTCCCGCGTCTCCAGCAGCCGCCGCAGCGAATACAGCCGCGCAGGGTCCGCGTGGCCGTCCTCCACCCACTTGTCGAGCGCGCAGTCCGGCTCGTCGTGGCTGCACGCGCGCGGGCACTCCTCCGTCCCCGGGACCAGCTCCGGGAAGGCCAGGATCACCCGGGACGGGTCCACGTGGTGCAGGCCGAAGGAGCGCACGCCCGGGGTGTCGATGACCCAACCGTCCATCCCGGGCAGCGGCAGCGCCAGGGCCGAGGTGGTGGTGTGCCGACCGCGGCCGGTGACCGCGTTGACCACGCCGGTGGCCCGCTTGCGGTCCGGCGCGACCAGGGAGTTGACCAGGGTGGTCTTGCCGACGCCCGAGTGGCCGACGAAGGCGGTGATCCGGCCTTCCAGGCGCTCGCGCACCTTGTCGGCCGCGTCGCCCGTCGCGAGCTCCTCGCGGTTGGTGACCACGTAGTTCAGGCCGAAGGTCGAGTAGATCTCCAGGATCTTGTCCGCGGAGGTCAGATCGGACTTGGTGAGCACCAGCAGCGGCTCCAGCCCGGCGTCGTACGCCGCGACCAGGCAGCGGTCGATCATCCGGGGCCGCGGCTCCGGATCGGCCAGGGCCGTGACGATGGCCAGCTGGTCGGCATTGGCGACGACCACCCGCTCGTACGGGTCGTCGTCGTCGGCGGTGCGCCGCAGGACGGACTTGCGCTCCTCGATCCGCACGATGCGGGCCAGGGTGTCCTTCTTGCCGGACAGGTCACCGACGATCCAGACCCGGTCCCCGACCACCGCCGCCTTGCGGCCGAGCTCGCGCGCCTTCATCGCGTGCACGGAGCGGCCCTCGACCAGGCAGGTCAGCCGACCGCGGTCGACGGTCAGGACGAAGCCCTCGGCCGCGTCCTCGTGCTTGGGCCGGATGCTCGTCCGCGGCCGGTTGCCCTTGGGGTTGGGGCGCTGGCGGATATCGTCCTCGTCGGTGTGCTTGCCGTACCTGCGCATGACGGGCCCTACGCTCCCGCACCCGCTCCGGGCGTCCCGGAACCACCGGCGTCCCCGGCGAGCATGTCCGTCCACATCTTCGGGAAGTCCGGCAGGGTCTTCGCGGTCGTCGCCACGTTCTCGATCCGTACGCCCTCCACCGCCAGGCCGATCACCGCGCCCGCGGTGGCCATCCGGTGGTCGTCGTACGTGTGGAACACGCCGCCGTGCATCCGGCGCGGCCGGATGCGCAGGCCGTCCGCGGTCTCGGTGACGTCGCCGCCGAGCGCGTTGATCTCCTTGGTCAGCGCCGCCAGCCGGTCCGTCTCGTGCAGCCGCAGGTGCGCGACCCCGCGCAGCACCGACTCGGAGTCGGCCAGGGCCGCCACCGCCGCGATGCCCGGGGTGAGCTCGCCGACCTCGCTCAGGTCCACGTCGATGCCGTGGATCTTGCCGGTGCCGGTGAAGACCAGGCCCGCGTCGGTCAGCTCGCAGGAGCCGCCCATCTCGGTGAAGATCCGGCGCAGCGCGTCACCGGGCTGGGTGGTGCGGCGCGGCCAGTCCGGGACGGTGACCGTGCCGCCGGTGATCAGGGCCGCGGCCAGGAAGGGCTGGGCGTTGGACAGGTCCGGCTCCACGACCATGTCGCGGCCGAGCAGCGCGCCGGGGGAGACCCGCCACACGTTCTTCTCACCGCCGGCCTCGGGGGTGTCGACCTGGGCGCCCGCCGCGCGCAGCATCTCCACGGTCATCCGGATGTGCGGCATCGACGGCAGGGTGGCGCCCACGTGCCGGACCTCGACGCCCTGGTTGAAGCGCGGGGCGGAGAGCAGCAGCGCGGAGACGAACTGCGAGGAGTTGCTGGCGTCGATCTCGACCGTGCCGCCCTCCAGCGCCCCGCCGCCCTGGACGGTCATCGGCAGCGCGCCCCGGCCGTCGTCGTCGATCCGGGCGCCGAGCGTGCGCAGGGCGCTGATGACCTGGCCGAGGGGGCGCTCGTAGGAGCGCGGGTCGCCGTCGAAGCGGATGTCCCCGTCGGCGAGGGTGGCGACGGGCGGCAGGAAGCGCATGACGGTGCCGGCGTTACCGACGTCCACGGTCGTCGGGCCGTGCAGGGCCGCCGGGATGATCCGCCAGGCCTCGCCGCCCACTGCGCCGTTGGTGGAACCGGCGGAGCTGGAGGAGACCGTCTCCTCGATGCCGACGCCCAGCGCGCGCAGGGCGTCGGACATCAGCTGGGAGTCGCGCGAGCGCAGCGGGCGGCGGACCCAGCCGGGTTCGGCGGCGAGCGCGGCGAGCACGAGGGCCCGGTTGGTGACCGATTTGGACCCCGGCACCGTGACGGTGGCGTGGACGGTCCCATCGGCGAGCGGAGCGGGCCAGAGGGCAGGGAGCGCGGGGGTCTCGGTCATGGCCCCCACTTTAGTGGCTTCCTCCGGCACCAGATCTTGATCGCGGTCCGGTCTCAGGGGGTGGTCACAGGGCGAGCAGCCACCGGCCGCCGCCGATCAGCGAGCACAGGGCGACGACGTGGAAGAACAGCAGCCACACCACCGGATGCAGGTGGGTGAGCCGGCCCAGCTGATCGGCATCGGAATCCGGGGCTCCGCCGTTCCTGCGCTTGGCCCCCAGCTCGAAGACCGGACGCACCCCGCCGAGCAGCAGGAACCACACCACCAGATAGGCGAAGCCGGCTTGCACTTCGGCCGGGGTCAGCCAGGACACCAGGAGGAAGGCCCCGCCGGTCAGCACCACGGTCAGCGCCCCGTACGCGTTCCGGATCATCATCAGCATCGCCACCAGCAGGACGGTGGCCGCCCACAGCAGCAGCGTGATCCGGTGCGCGGAGAGGAGTGCCGCCCCGCCGAGCCCGAGCAGCGAGGGTGCCGTGTACCCGCCGGCGGCGGTCAGGATCATTCCGAGCCCGGTCGGCTTGCCCCGGCTGACGGTGACCCCGCTCGTGTCGGAGTGCAGCCGTATCCCGCTCAGGCGCCGCCCGGTCAGCAGCGCCAGCAGACCGTGCCCGCCCTCGTGCGCGATCGTGATGGCGTTGCGCGAGAGCCGCCACAACGGGCGGGGACCGACGGCGGCCAGCGCGACCAGGCCGGTCACGATCACCAGCCACCGGTCGGGCGGGGTCTGTATGCCCGTGAGCCGGTCCCACAGGCCGGCCGTCGTGCTGCTGTCCATGAGGTGGCGGACTCCTTGCGGTGGTGTCTGGGTGACATGGCAGTGTGGCAGCCATGTGCGGACGGTATGCGGCGAGTCGTAAGCCCGAGGACCTCGTGGAGGCCTTCGGCATCGAGAAGTGGGAGCCGGAGGAGGCACTGGCCCCCGACTGGAACGTGGCGCCGACGAAAGAGGTCCACGTCGTCCTCGACCGCCCACTGAAGGACGCTTCGCACCCGCGTCCGGTTCGCCAGCTGCGCACCCTGAAATGGGGCCTGGTCCCCTCCTGGGCGCAGAACCCCGACGGCGCCGCCCGGATGATCAACGCCCGGTCCGAGACCCTGCACGAGAAGCCGTCCTTCCGGCGGCCCTTCGCGCAGCGCCGCTGCATCGTCCCCGCCGACGGCTACTACGAGTGGGTCACGGCCCACGACGAGCGGCAGCTGGAGGTGGAGGGGAAGAAGAAGCGGGCCCGCAAGCAGCCCTACTTCGTGCTCCCCTCCGACGGCTCCGTCTTCGCCATGGCCGGGATATACGAGTTCTGGCGCGACCGGACCCTGCCCGACGAGCACCCGCTCGCCTGGTGGGTCACCTGCTCGGTGATCACCACCGAGGCCGAGACCACCCTCCTGGGCGTGGCCCCGGCCGATGGGCCGCGCTCGCTCTCCGAGATCCACCCGCGGATGCCGCTGATGCTCACCCCGGACCGCTGGGACGCCTGGCTGGACCCCGCGAACACCGACACCGAGGGCTCCCTGCGGGAACTGCTGGCGCCGCCGCCGGGCGGTCTGATGCGGGCCTACCCGGTGTCCACCGCCGTCAGCAACGTCCGCAACAACGGGCCGGAGCTGCTCGACGAGCTGGCCGCCCCCGAAGAGGCAACCCTGTTCTAGGGCCGGGCCCGGGCAGGATGGGTGCATGACCACGCGTACCGAGAGCGTCGACACCCCGGCGGGCGGGGCCCGCATCACCTGGCACCCCGCCCGCGCGGCGAAGCTCGTGCTCGCCGTCAGCCACGGCGCCGGCGGCGGCATCGAGGCCCGCGACCTCCAGGCCCTGGCCGCCGCCCTGCCCGCCCGCGGGATCACGGTCGCGCTGGTCGAACAGCCATGGCGGGTCGCCGGGAAGAAGGTCGCCGCCGCGCCCAAGGTGCTGGACGAGGGGTGGCGCGCGCTGTGGCCCGCGCTCGCGAAGCCCGGGCTGCCGGTGGTCGCGGGCGGGCGCAGCGCCGGGGCCCGGGTGGCCTGCCGGACCGCCGTCGAGCTGGGCGCCGCCGGGGTGCTGGCGCTGGCGTTCCCGCTGCACCCGCCGGGCCGGCCGGAGAAGTCCCGCGCCGAGGAGCTCACCGGGGCCGGCCGGCCGACCCTGGTGGTCCAGGGCGGCCGGGACCCCTTCGGGCGGCCCGAGGAGTTCCCCGCGGGGGAGCACGAGCTGGTGGAGATCCCGTACGGCGATCACGCTTTCGCCGTGCCGAAGAAGGCGGACCTGACCCAGGACGAGGCCCTCGGGAAGATCACCGAGGCGGTCGGGCGATGGCTCCTGGCGCTCCCGGCCGGCGGCTAGCCCGGAGCGGCCCGCGGGAGCGGAAGGCCGAAAACCCTTCCGGTACGCGGGAATGCGCCGCCGGGCCCTTCTGTTGTCTCGGATGTCGGTACGTACGGGAACTTGTCGGAGGAGAGGGAGCGCATGACCCAGGTCATCAGTCAGAACCGTCGGCAGGCCGCTGACCTGGACTGGACGGTTCTTCCTGCCCCCAAGCGCAGTGCGCTTCGGGCGGCGGAGGGCCGGGATGGTCGACTATTCTCCGATTCGAGCGGGTCCGCTTTCGGAGCCGCCACGCAGTCGGAGGAGGTGGGTCCTGTCGCTGGGACCGACGAAGGCCACGCGGAGGAGACGACCCCGGAGCGCAACGCGCGCTTCGAGCGGGACGCCCTCGGCTACCTCGACCAGATGTACTCGGCCGCGCTGCGCATGACGCGCAACCCGGCCGACGCTGAGGACCTGGTCCAGGAGACGTACGCGAAGGCATACGCGTCCTTCCACCAGTTCCGCGAGGGCACCAACCTGAAGGCGTGGCTGTACCGCATCCTGACCAACACGTTCATCAACTCCTACCGCAAGAAGCAGCGCGAGCCCCAGCGCAGCGCCGCGGAGGAGATCGAGGACTGGCAGCTGGCGCGCGCCGAGTCGCACATGTCGACCGGACTGCGCTCCGCCGAGTCGCAGGCGCTCGACCACCTGCCCGACTCGGACGTGAAGGAAGCCCTGCAGGCCATTCCGGAGGAGTTCCGCATCGCGGTCTACCTTGCCGACGTAGAGGGCTTTGCGTACAAGGAGATCGCGGACATCATGGGTACACCCATCGGTACGGTCATGTCGCGACTGCACCGTGGCCGCCGTCAACTCCGCGGAATGCTGGAGGACTATGCCCGTGAGCGCGGGCTGGTTCCCGCGGGCGCGGGGGAGTCGAACGACCGGAAAGGCTCGGGCTCATGAGTTGCGGAGAGCCGCACGAGACAGAGTGCTCTGAGGTCCTGGACCACCTGTACGAGTTCCTTGATCAGGAAATGCCCGACAGTGACTGCACGAAGTTCGAGACCCACTTCGGCGAGTGCAATCCCTGTCTGGAGAAGTACGGCCTGGAACAGGCCGTGAAGAAGCTGGTGAAGCGCTGCTGCGGGTCGGACGACGTGCCGACCGACCTGCGGTCGAAGGTCATGGGCCGGATCGAGCTGATCCGCTCGGGGCAGGCGGTGCCCGATCACGACGTCACCGCCGACAATCCGACTACCGGCTGACCGGATCGGCAGCGCATTGAACAGCCGCCCCCGGAAGGGCACTTCGTTCACCCGAATGTGCTAATCCGGGGGCGTCCGCATGGCGCAATACGAAAATGTGGCCCCCGTCGCTCGGGGCCCCACTTATTCTCCCCATTCGGTACCGGTCCGCATCGGTACCCGGCCGGAACGGCCCAGGGGAGGAGAGCGCCATGCGGGTACTTCCGCCGGCGGCGCGCGGATACATCCTGTGCGTCGTCCTCGCGGCTGCGGCGTGCGTCACCCCGGCCCTCACGGATTCCGGTACGCCCTGGGCGGCCGCCGCCCTCCTCGCCGTGCTCTACCTCGGCTGCGAACTCGTCAAGACCTGCCCGCTGCGGGGCAACCGGGTGCCCGAGGGCATCGGCTCCTTCTTCCCCGTGGTGCTCGCCGCCGTCTTCCTGCTGCCGCCCGCCGCCGCCGCGCTCGTGGCGCTGCCCGGCGGATGCGCGGGGACCGTGACCGAGCGGCCCGCCCTGGTGCGCCGGATGTGGCACGGCGCGCAGCAGGCCATGGCCGCCTGGGCCGCCGGCCGGGCGTACGGGCTGCTGCGCGGTCCGGACTCCCTCGGCGGAGGGCCTTCCGTCGGGTCCGGGCCTCCCGGGTGGGTGGCCGACTTCCCCTACGCGATGCTCCCCGCGGCCGCCGCGGCCGTCGTCTTCTGCCTGGTGCTCACCGCCCTCGACGGCGGCGTCCTGGCCACCGCCGAACGCCGGCCCGCCGCCACCGCCTGGCGCGGACTGCTCACCCTCTCCCTCGCCCCGCACTGCGTCCACGGCCTTGCCGGACTGATGATGGCCGTCATGTGGCGCAGCCCGTACGGGCTCCCGGCCGCCCTCCTCGTCCTGCTGCCGATGTACATCTCCTGCTGGGTCTTCGCCCAGTACCACCGCGAGCGCTCCGCCCACCGGGCCACCATCCGCGCCCTCGTCCAGGCCGTCGACATCAAGGACCGCTACACGCGCGGGCACAGCGAGCGGGTCGGCCAGGCCTCCGCGATGATCGCCCGGGAGCTGGGCATGGCCGACGACAGGATGGAGGTCGTGCGGATCGCCGGGATCCTCCACGACGTCGGCAAACTGGGCGTCCCCACCCGGCTGCTGCGCAAGGACGGGCCGCTCACCCCGGAGGAACGCCGGATCATCGAGCTGCACCCCGAGTACGGGCACGAGATGGTGCGCGGCATCGGCTTCCTCGGCGAGGCCCGGTCCGCGATCCTGCACCACCACGAGCGGGTCGACGGCTCCGGCTACCCGTACGGGCTGACCGGCGAGCAGATCCCGGTACTGGCCCGCGTGGTGGCGGTGGCCGACGCCTTCGACGCGATGACCTCGACCCGCTCCTACAGCCGGGCCCGGCCGGTACCGGTGGCCCTGGCCGAGCTGGACCGGTGCGCGGGCGCCCAGTTCGACCCGGCGATGGTGCGGGCCCTGACGGGCGCCATCGGCCGGCACGGCTGGCACCCCGTGGTCACCTCCGACGATGACCTCCAGGTGATCAGCGGAAACGCTCCCGCCGGGGTTGCGGGTACCGGGGTGCCCGGGCCGGGGCCGTCCGTACCGCCCGGCCAGGGCCCGGGCCCGGCCGGGCCGGCTCCGCCTGCCGACCGGGTCCGGGCGGCGCCGGGCCCGCCCGGCAGGAACGGCGGCCCGCTTCCCGCGGGTGCCCGCACGGCCCGATCGGCCGCGCGGACGGCGCTGCCCGCCCTGCCCGCGCAGGACGCGCCGCTCGCCGGGGCCGACGGCCGGGGGAGCGACGCGCCGCCCACCGGTGGACGGCGCGGCCGCGATGCGGACGGCGCCGGGGCGGGCGGATGAGGACCGCTGCCGCGTGGACGGTGCGGGGGGCCGCGGCCGTGCTCACCGTCGTCGCCCTCGCGCACACCCTGTGGAACGGCGTCGTCGAGCCCGGCGCCGCACTCGCCTTCGGCGCGCTGATCGCCGTCGGCGAGCTCGCCCGCCGGGACCGGCAGGACGGCTCCGTCGACCGCCTGCCCGCGCCGCTCGGCTCCGCCGGCGCCCTCGCCTACGCCCTGCTCGGTGAGAACGCCGGCGAGCCCACCCGGCACGGGGTGCTCCAGATCGTCGCCGTCGTCGTCGCGGCGGCCCTCGCCGGGATCGTCCCGCACATCGCGCGGGGCCGCTGCCCGGCCCTCGACCACCTGTCCCGCCGGGTGCTCACCGTCACCTTCGCCGCCGTGTGTTTCCAGCCGCTCTACAACTCCGGCCGGCTGGAGGAACGGGTCGGCCAAGGCCCGTGGCTCGTCCTCTTCCTGCTCTGCCTGCTCGGCCTCACCGCCCTGTGCGAGGCCGTGCTCGCCGCAGCGCTGGCCGGGGCCCGCACCGGCTGGCCGTACGGTCCCCTGCTGCGCGACGAACTGCGCGCCCAGCTCGGCATCGGCGCGGCGATCTGTGCCGCCGGGGTCGTGATGGCGCTCGGCGCGGCCGTGGCCGGCCTGTGGGCCATACCCGTCTTCAGCGTGCCCCTGCTGCTGACCCAGCTGTCCTTCCACCGGATCACCGCGATCCGCACCACCTACCGCCAGACCATCACCTCCCTGGCCCGCGCCACCGAGATCGCCGGCTACACCCGGCCGGGCCACTCCCGCCGGGTCGCCGCCCTGAGCTGCGCCGTGGGCCGGGAGCTGGGCCTGTCGGAGCGGGAGCTCACGGTGCTGGAGTACGCCGCCCTGATGCACGACATCGGCCAGCTGTCCCTCGTCGACCCGGTTCCGGACGGGGCCACCGCCGAGCTGCCCGCCGCCGAGGCCCGCCGGATCGCCGGGCTGGGCGGGGAGGTGGCCCGGCAGACCGGGGTGCCCGCGGAGGTCGCCGTGGTGGTGGAGCGGCAGGCGGACCCGTACCGGGAGCAGCCCGTCCTGGCCCGCATCGTGCGTACGGTGAACGCGTACGACGACCTGGCCGGCGGGAGGCGTCACCCGGGCGGCTCACTGGCCGCCCTGGAACAGCTCCGGCTGGGCACCGGGCACGATTACCAGCCGGAGGTCGTGGAGTGCTTGGCGAGGGTTCTGGCCAGGGGTGGACGTGACAGAGTTGTTCCCGTCCGACCTGGGTAACCCATGGGTAATGAGCGGCCGTCCGAGCGGGCATGGTTGGATGCCAGTAAGAGTGTCCGCAAGGCTGCACCGTTGACCCCCGGCTACCGCCGGGAGGGTGCCCCCAGGCAGGCGGGAATCGTGAGGATCTTCGGGAAGGTACGGCATCGGCCCTCCGCCTCGTGGCGGCAGGCCACCGACCGCGCGTTCACGCTGATCGGCGACGGGCGGTACGAGGACGCGGGCGCGCTCCTGACCAGAGCGGCGGACCTGGAGCCCTGGCTGTCCGAGTCCTGGTTCAATCTGGCCCTGCTGCACAAGTTCCGGCACGACTGGGAGCAGGCACGGGCCGCGGGACTGCGCGCCGTGGCGCTGCTGGACCGCGAGACCGGCGCCCCGGACTGGTGGAACGTGGGCATCGCCGCGACCGCGCTCCAGGACTGGCCGCTGGCCCGCAGGGCCTGGCAGGCGTACGGGCTGAAGGTGCCCGGCGACGCGCACGGCGCGGGCGCCAAGGGCAGCGGCGAACCGGTCGGCATGGAGCTCGGCAGCGCGGCCGTACGGCTCTCGCCCGAGGGCGAGGCCGAGGTGGTCTGGGGCCGCCGGCTGGACCCGGCCCGGCTGGAGGTCCTGTCGATCCCGCTGCCCTCCTCGGGGCGGCGCTGGGGCGAGGTCGTGCTCCACGACGGGGTCCCGCACGGCGAGCGCGTCACGGCGGCCGGTCCCTCGTACCCCGTCTTCGACGAGATCGAGCTGTGGGCGCCGTCGCCGGTGCCGACGTGGGTGGTGCTGCTGGAGGCGGCCACCGAGGCGGACCGTGACGCGCTGGAGCAGCTGGCCTCGGACGCGGGCTTCGCCGCGGAGGACTGGTCCTCGTCGGTGCGGCTGCTGTGCCGGACCTGCTCGGAGAGCGAGATGCCCAGCGACGAGGGCGACGGCGAGCACCTGGACCCGCACGACCACAGCGAGCCGGGGCATCCCGGACCGCTGGGGCACCGCACCGCCGGCTCCCTGTGGGTGCCCGAGCGCGAATGCGGGATCGCGGCGCCGCCCGGGCTGGTGCGCGGACTGCTCGACGGCTGGGTCGCGGACAGCCCGGGCACCCGCGAGTGGCGGGATCTCGAAGAAGTCTGCTGAGCAGGGCCGTAGGCTGTACGGGCACATCGGTGGCCATTGGCGACCACCGGTGACTTGGACTTACGGAAGGCGTACGGCGGACATGTCGCAGCAGGAGAACGAGGTAGTCGGCGTCGAGGTCGTGAACGACGGGTACGTCGTGGACACGGAGGACTGTGCCGAGCGCGAGCTCGCCCACCGTGAGCGCGGCACCGCCCGCCCGATCACCGTCGTCGGCAACCCGGTCCTGCACCGCGAGTGCAAGGACGTCACCGAGTTCGGCGAAGAGCTGGCGCAGCTGATCGACGACATGTTCGCCAGCCAGAAGGCCGCCGAGGGCGTGGGCCTGGCCGCGAACCAGATCGGTGTGGACGCCAAGGTCTTCGTCTACGACTGCCCGGACGACGACGGTGTGCGGCACACCGGTGTCGTGGTCAACCCGAAGCTCGTCGAGCTGCCCGCCGACACCCGGGTGCTGGACGACTCGAACGAGGGCTGCCTGTCGGTCCCGACCGCCTACGCCTCGCTGGCCCGCCCGGACTACGCCGAGGTGGAGGGCCAGGACGCCCAGGGCAACCCGATCAAGGTGCGCGGCACCGGCTACTTCGCCCGCTGCCTCCAGCACGAGACCGATCACCTGTACGGCTACCTCTACATCGACCGCCTCTCGAAGCGGGACCGCAAGGACGCCCTGCGGCAGATGGAAGAGGGCACCCCGCGCTACGAGACCGTCCCGAACGCGTAGCCCCTACGGCCCGCTAGGCCGCCTGCGGGCCCCGGAAGGCGCGCCGGAAGGAATTCGGCGTGGTGCCCAGGGTCCGCAGGAAGTGGTGGCGCAGCGCGGCCGCGTTGCCGAAGCCGCAGCGGCCGGCGATCGCGTCCACCGTCTCGTCGGTCGCCTCCAGCAGCTCCTGCGCGAGCAGGACCCGCTGGCGAAGCACCCACTTGTACGGGGTGGTGCCGGTCTCCTGGAGGAAGCGGCGGGCGAAGGTGCGCGGTGACATGTGCGCGCGCGCCGCGAGCTGCTCGACGGTGATCTCCTCGTCCAGGTGGCGGGCCATCCACTCGATCACCTCGCCGACGGTGTCGCAGGAGGTGCGCGGCAGCGGCCGCTCGATGTACTGGGCCTGCCCGCCGTCCCGGTGGGGAGGTACGACCATCCGCCGCGCGATGGTGTTGGCCACCTCCGCCCCGTGCTCCTGGCGGACGAGGTGCAGGCAGGCGTCGATGCCGGAGGCGGTGCCGGCGGAGGTGATCACCGGGCCCGCGTCGACGTAGAGCACGTCCGGGTCGACCAGGGCCCGCGGGAAGCGCCGGGCCAGCGTCGCGGCGTGCATCCAGTGCGTGGTGCAGTGCCGGCCGTCCAGCAGCCCCGCCGCCCCGAGCACGTACGCCCCGCTGCACACGCTGAGCACCCGCGCTCCCCGGTCCACCCCGCGGCGCAGCGCCTCCATGAGCGCTTCCGGGTACACGCGGGTGCCCGCGTCCCGGAAGGCGGGCACGCAGATCAGGTCGGCGCTCTCCAGCCGCTCCAGCCCGTGTTCCGGGGAGACCGTGAAACCGGTACCGGACATGGTCAGGGGGCCTTCCTCCGCCGCGCAGACGGCGAAGTCGTACACCGGCAGCCCGTGGTCGCTGCGGTCGATTCCGAAGACTTCGCAGAAGATCCCGAACTCGAAGGCGGCGATCTCGTCGAGGAGGGCCACGGCCACGTTGGTCAGCATGCCTCCAGTGTGGCAGTAATTCGTTCTTTCATGACAGTCCTGCCACTGTGCGAGTTTTCCCAGCGGGAGGAAAGTAGAGACATGAACACGTTCCTGAGCTACCTCACCGTCCTCGCCGTCGCCGCCCTGGTGCTCGCCCCCAGCCTGTACGGGGTCCTGCGCGACCGGCGGATCGACCGCCAGCTACGGGCCGTCGAGAGCCGGCTCGTGTGGCTGCCCCGCCAGAAGGCGGGCGGCATGCCGCCGACCGTCCGCCGGCCCCGCGCCCGGCACGCCGGAATGCACTGGGGCCCCGTCGCCCACTGAGCGGGGGCGACCGCGCACACGGGAAGCCGGACGATCGGGCGCCGGAAACGCGAGAAGCCGGGACGCGGTGGTGAACCGCATCCCGGCTTCGCGGCGTTCACCGCGTCCCGGCCCGTGGGGCCGCAGGACCCTCAGAAGTCCTCTGGAAGTCCTCTAGAAGTCCTCGTCCAGGTCGACCGTGCCCTCGACCGCGACCTGGTAGGCCGACGGACGACGCTCGAAGAAGTTCGTCAGCTCCTGGACACCCTGGAGCTCCATGAAGGAGAACGGGTTCTGCGAGCCGTACACCGGCGCGAAGCCGAGGCGGACCAGACGCTGGTCCGCGACGCACTCCAGGTACTCGCGCATCGACTCGGTGTTCATGCCCGGCAGGCCGTCGCCGCACAGGTCGCGGCCGAACTGCAGCTCCGCCTCCACGGCCTCCTTGAGCATGTCGGTGACCTGCTGCTGGAGGGCGTCGTCGAAAAGCTCCGGCTCCTCCTTGCGGACCGTGTCCACGACCTCGAAGGCGAAGTTCATGTGCATGGTCTCGTCACGGAACACCCAGTTGGTGCCGGTGGCCAGGCCGTGCAGCAGGCCGCGCGAGCGGAACCAGTACACGTACGCGAAGGCGCCGTAGAAGAACAGGCCCTCGATGCACGCGGCGAAGCAGATCAGGTTCAGCAGGAAGCGGCGGCGGTCGGCCTGCGTCTCCAGCCGGTCGATCTTCTCGACCGAGTCCATCCACTTGAAGCAGAACTGCGCCTTCTCGCGGATGGAGGGGATCTCCTCGACCGCGTCGAACGCGGCCGCCCGGTCGTCCGGGTCGGGCAGGTAGGTGTCGAGCAGCGTCAGGTAGAACTGGACGTGCACGGCCTCCTCGAACAGCTGGCGCGACAGGTACAGGCGCGCCTCCGGGGAGTTGATGTGCTTGTAGAGCGTCAGCACCAGGTTGTTCGAGACGATCGAGTCGCCCGTCGCGAAGAACGCGACCAGACGGCCGATCATGTGCTGCTCGGCCGGCGTCAGCTTCGCGAGGTCCGCGACGTCCGAGTGGAGGTCGACCTCCTCCACCGTCCACGTGTTCTTGATCGCGTCCCGGTAGCGCTCGTAGAAGTCGGGGTAGCGCATCGGGCGGAGCGTGAGCTCGAAGCCCGGGTCCAGGAGGTTCTTGTCGTCGTTGGAGCTCATTACTGGCAGGCCTCGCAGGACTCGGGGTTCTCAAGGGAGCAGGCCAGAGCGTCGGCGTCGACGGCCTGCGGGAGCGGGGTGGCGGCCGCCGGGACGGCGGACGCGGACGCGGCACGGGCGATCTTCGTCGCGGGGCGCGAGCGCAGGTAGTAGGTGGTCTTCAGGCCCTGCTTCCAGGCGTACGCGTACATCGAGCTGAGCTTGCCGATGGTGGGCGTCTCCAGGAACAGGTTCAGCGACTGCGACTGGTCCAGGAACGGCGTACGGGCCGCCGCCATGTCGATCAGACCGCGCTGCGGGATCTCCCACGCCGTGCGGTACAGCTCGCGGACCTCCGCCGGGATCCAGCCGAAGCCCTGGACCGAGCCGGAGGACTCGCGCAGCGCCTCGCGGGTCTGGGCGTCCCACACGCCGAGCGCCTTCAGCTCCTCCACCAGGTAGCCGTTCACCTGGAGGAACTCACCGCTGAGCGTCTCGCGCTTGAAGAGGTTGGAGACCTGCGGCTCGATGCACTCGTACACGCCGGCGATCGAGGCGATCGTGGCCGTCGGGGCGATGGCGAGGAGCAGCGAGTTGCGCATGCCGGACTTCGCGACGCGGGCGCGCAGCGCCTCCCAGCGCTCCGGCCAGTTCAGCTCGGTCTCGTAGTGGTCCGGGTGCAGGACGCCGCGCGCGGTGCGGGTCTGCTCCCAGGCCGGCAGCGGGCCACTGCGCTCGGCCAGGTCGCACGAGGCCTCGTACGCCGCGAGCATGATGCGCTCGGAGAGCTTGGTGGAGAGGGCCTTCGCCTCGGGGGAGTCGAAGGGCAGCCTCAGCTTGAAGAAGACGTCCTGGAGGCCCATGGCGCCCAGGCCCACCGGGCGCCAGCGGGCGTTGGAGCGGCCGGCCTGCTCGGTCGGGTAGAAGTTGATGTCCACCACGCGGTCGAGGAAGGTCACGGCGGTGCGGACGGTCTCGTCCAGCCGCTCCCAGTCGATCTCGCCCGTCTCCGTCAGCACGAACGCGCCGAGGTTGACCGAGCCGAGGTTGCAGACGGCCGTCTCGCCGTCGTTGGTGACCTCGATGATCTCGGTGCAGAGGTTGGAGGAGTGGACGACCGTGCCCGGCTCGGCGGTCTGGTTCGCCGTGCGGTTGGAGGCGTCCTTGAACGTCATCCAGCCCTGGCCGGTCTGCGCGAGGGTGCGCATCATCCGGCCGTACAGGTCGCGGGCGGGCATGGTCTTGCGGGCCAGTCCCTCGGCCTCGGCCTTGCGGTAGGCGGCGTCGAACTCGTCGCCCCACAGGTCGACCAGCTCGGGCACGTCGGCCGGGGAGAACAGCGACCACTCGGCGTCCGCGTTCACGCGCCGCATGAACTCGTCCGGGACCCAGTGGGCGAGGTTCAGGTTGTGCGTACGGCGCTGGTCCTCACCGGTGTTGTCGCGGAGCTCCAGGAACTCCTCGATGTCCGCGTGCCAGGTCTCCAGGTAGACGGCGGCGGCGCCCTTGCGCCGGCCGCCCTGGTTCACGGCGGCGACGGAGGCGTCGAGGGTCTTCAGGAACGGCACGATGCCGTTGGAGTGGCCGTTGGTGCCGCGGATCAGGGAACCGCGGGCGCGGATGCGGGAGTACGACAGGCCGATGCCGCCCGCGTGCTTCGACAGGCGCGCCACCTGGTGGTAGCGGTCGTAGATCGAGTCGAGCTCGTCCAGCGGGGAGTCCAGCAGGTAGCAGGAGGACATCTGCGGGTGCCGGGTGCCGGAGTTGAAGAGGGTGGGGGAGGAGGGCAGGTAGTCGAGGCGGCTCATCAGCCGGTACAGCGAGGCCACTTCCTCGACGGCCTGGACGCTCTCGTCCGCGGCGAGGCCACAGGCCACGCGGAGCATGAAGTACTGCGGGGTCTCGATGACCTGACGGGTGATCGGGTGGCGCAGCAGGTAGCGGCTGTGCAGGGTGCGCAGGCCGAAGAAGCCGAAGCGGTCGTCGGCGCCCTCGGCGAGGGTGTGCTCGACCAGCGCGTCCAGGCGGTTGGCGTGGGTCCGCACGAACTCGGCCGTGCGGTCGGCGATGAGGCCCTCGCGGTGGCCGACCTCGACGGAGGCGGAGAAGGAGGTGGAGCCCTGGCCCGCGGCCTCGTCGCGCACGGCCAGCGTCAGCAGCCGGGCGGCGAGCTTCGAGTACGCGGGGTCCTCGGAGATCAGACCGGCGGCGGCCTCGGTGGCGAGCCCCCGCAGTTCGGCCTCATCGGCGGCGGAGCTGCGGCCGCGGAGCGCGGAGGCGGCGACGCGGCCGGGGTCGGTGTCGGGGAGGTCCGCCGTAAGTTCGGTGAGGGTACGCAGCAGCGTGGCCCCCGGGCCCTCGGTGTTGTCGCCAGAAACGGACTCGGCGCGCGGTGCGGAAGGCGCGATGGTCACGGCGGGAGCTCTCCCTCGCTCGGCCCGGTCATCGGCGGAGCGGGGCGCGAGCGGGCGCATGCGGGCGTGGCAGGAACGCGTACACACCGCATGGCGTCCACCGGCCCAACCGCGAGGCCCGGACGTGTCGGCACCCGGATCGGTCGAGCCGGGCGCGCTGTCGGCAGGTCATCGGACTTGGTGTCCGGTGGCCGGACACTTCATACCGTTGCGGGACAGTTCCGGATTCACACCGGATTCCCCTGCGGGACAGCAGCCTTGAGCATACATGTGGGGGCGCCTCTGTGAGGCAACCCCCACATGTAGTGTCGGCGTGGCTACAGCTTGAGCCGATACGCCAGGAGTGTCAGGCCCGGAATGGGCGCCCAGTCCCGCTCCGGAACGCGTACGAAGCCCAGTCGCGCGTAGATCCGGTGGGCGCCGCTCATGCTGCGTTGGGTGGAGAGGACCATGCCGGACACGCCCTCGATCGCCCGCGCCCGCTCGACGCACGCCCGCACCAGAGCCTCGCCGGCGCCCTGGCCGCGCCCCGCGTGGGCCACGGCGAGCATCCGGAACTCCGCCTCGTCCGGGCCGGCGATGTCGGCGAGCGGGCTCCCGGGTGCGGCGAAGGTCACCCCGCCCAGGATCCGCCCCTCGCGCTCGGCGACGAGCACCTCGGCCAGGGCGGCCCGGCCGGCCACGTCGCGCAGCACGTTCAGGTACGCGTCGTCCTCGTTGAAGTCCAGATGCCCGTCGGCGAGATAGGCCTGCGCCGTGATCTCTCCCAGTTCCGTGTACTCGGCGGGCAGCGCCGTTCTGATCACCATGTCCATGCGGTCGAGTGTGCAGGACGGGTCAAGGACTGGGTGCGCTGAACAGGCCCGCAGGCCCCGCCGGAAGCATCCGGCGGGGCCTGCGGCGTGCGGGGCGGCTCAGCAGCAGCCGAAGCCCTCGCGGGGGTCCGCCTCGCGCGCGTCCGTACGGGCGCGTTCGAAGGCACGGCGGGTGAGGACCTCCGCGTCCGGGTCGTGGGAGCGGGCGTGGGCGACGTACCGGTCGTACGCCGCCTCCCCCGAGAACTCCCGTACGTAGAACCGGGCGCGGGCCAGCGCGCTCCGTACGGTGCTCACGCCACCGGCTCCTTGACGTGTCCGCCGCCCGAGTCGAGGCCCGCCGCGGCGAGCTCCGCCCGCTCCTCGACCGTCGGGATCAGCCCGGCCGGGGCGACGATCTTCGACTCGGTCCACGGGACCTCGGTGAGGGTCACCGACTCCGGCGCGCGGACGGCCTTCAGGCAGGTCCGGGCCGCGTCCAGGAGCACGATGACGATCAGCAGTGCGAAGAGGGCCGACAGCACGCCGTCCACCGTGGCGTTGGTGACCACGGTGTGCATCTCGTCCATGTTCTTCGCGGGCTTGAGCACCTTCCCGGCGTCGATGCCCTCCTGGTAGGTGCTGCGCTGCGCGAAGAAGCCGATCTTCGGGTTGTCGGAGAAGATCTTCTGGTAGCTGGCGGTGAGCGTCACGGCCACGTCCCAGACGAGCGGGACGGCCGTCACCCAGGCCCACTTGAGGCGGCCGGACTTGACCAGCAGGGTGGTGCAGACGGCCAGGGCGACCGCGGCGAGCAGCTGGTTCGCGATGCCGAACAGCGGGAACAGCTGGTTGATGCCGCCCAGCGGGTCCTTGATGCCCACCCACAGGAAGTAGCCCCAGGCGCCGACGACGATGGCGCTCGCCAGCCAGACGCCGGGCTTCCAGCTGACGTTCTTGAAGGGCTTGTGCAGGTTGCCGAGGGTGTCCTGGAGCATGAACCGGCCGACGCGGGTGCCCGCGTCGAGGGTGGTGAGGATGAACAGCGCCTCGAACATGATGGCGAAGTGATACCAGAAGGCCTTCATGCCGGCCCCGCCGATCACCGACGAGAAGATCTCCGACATTCCGAGTGCGAAGGTCGGAGCGCCACCCGTACGGGACAGCAGGCTGGCCTCCTCCACGTCCTTGGCGGCCTGGGTCAGGGCCTCGGGGGAGATGGCGAAGCCGAGGTTGGTGACCGCCTGCGAGGCCGACTCGACGGTGGTGCCGATGACCCCGCCGGGGGAGTTGACCGCGAAGAACAGGCCGGGCTCGATGATGCACGCCGCGATGATCGCCATGACGGCGACGAAGGACTCGGTCAGCATCGCGCCGTAGCCGATGACCCGGACCTGGGTCTCCTTCTGGATCATCTTCGGGGTGGTGCCCGAGGCGACCAGCGAGTGGAAGCCGGACAGGGCGCCGCACGCGATGGTGATGAAGACGAAGGGGAACATCGAGCCGGCGAAGACCGGGCCGTCGCCGCGCGAGGCGAAGTCCGTGACCGAGGGCATCTTCAGCATCGGCATCGCGATGACCACGCCCAGCGCGAGCAGCGCGATCGTGCCGATCTTCATGAAGGTGGAGAGGTAGTCGCGGGGTGCGAGCAGCATCCACACCGGCAGCACCGACGCGATGAAGCCGTACGCGACCATCCAGATGACCAGCGTCTCCTTCTCCAGCGTGAAGGTGTCCGCGAAGGAGGACTCGGCGACCCAGCCGCCCGCGATGATGGCGACCAGGAGCAGGGCGACACCGATGGTGGAGACCTCGGTGACCCGGCCCGGCCGCAGCACGCGCAGGTAGAAGCCCATGAAGAGGGCGATCGGGATGGTCATGCCGATGGAGAACACGCCCCAGGGGGAGTGCGCCAGGGCGTTGACGATGACCAGCGCGAGCACCGCCAGCAGAATGATCATGATGGCGAACACGGCGACCAGGGCGGCGGCTCCGCCGACGGGGCCGATCTCGTCCCGGGCCATCTGGCCGAGCGAGCGGCCGTCGCGCCGGGTGGAGAAGAACAGCGTGATCATGTCCTGCACGGCGCCGGCGAAGATGACGCCCGCGACGATCCAGATGGTGCCGGGCAGGTACCCCATCTGCGCGGCGAGCACCGGTCCGACGAGCGGGCCGGCGCCGGCGACGGCGGCGAAGTGGTGGCCGAAGAGCACCCGGCGGTCGGTGGGATGGAAGTCGACACCGTTGTCAAGGCGTTCGGCAGGGGTGGCCCGCGTCTTGTCCACCTTGAGCACGCGTTCCGCGATGAAGCGCGCGTAGAAGCGGTAGCCGATGGCGTACGAGCCCAGCGCGGCGGCGAGCAGCCACGCGGCCGAGATCTCCTCGCCGCGCGAGAGCGCCAGCACGCCCCAGCCGAGGGCGCCGACGAGTCCGACGAGCACCCACACGGCGATGGACTTCGGAGAGGGCGAGCCCGGTGTGGTGTCCGGACTCGCCGTGTTCCGTTCTGTCCCTGTTGCTTCCGGTTCAGGCATGACCCTCGTCCCCTCGTCGATCATCTGCGTAAGCGCAGGGAATCTACGGGGGATTACCCGGTGAACGTAAGACCCCGTCCGTATTCCGGTATTCGGGATGCCGGTGTGCGGGGACGGACGCCGGGGCGGGCGTCGGGCGGGCGCCGGAAGGAGGCTCCGGCCCTCAGACGGCGGGGCGCTTGAGCCGGGCGACGAACTTGTACCGGTCCCCGCGGTACACCGACCGCACCCACTCCACCGGTTCGCCGTCGGCGTCCAGGGAGTGCCGCGACAGCATCAGCATCGGCAGGCCGACGTCGGTGCCGAGCAGTCCGGCCTCGCGCGGGGTGGCCAGCGAGGTCTCGATCGTCTCCTCGGCCTCGGCCAGGTGGACGTCGTACACCTCGGCGAGGGCGGTGTAGAGGGAGGTGTACTTGGCGAGCGAGCGGCGCAGCGCGGGGAAGCGCTTGGCCGACAGGTGCGTGGTCTCGATGGCCATCGGCTCGCCGCTGGCCAGGCGCAGCCGCTCGATGCGCAGCACCCGTCCGCCGGTGGTGATCTTGAGCAGCCCGGCGAGGGTGTCGTCGGCCGTCACGTAGCCGATGTCGAGGAGCTGGGAGGTCGGTTCGAGACCCTGGGCCCGCATGTCCTCCGTGTACGAGGTGAGTTGCAGCGCCTGGGAGACCTTGGGCTTGGCGACGAAGGTGCCTTTGCCCTGGATCCGCTCCAGTCGTCCCTCTACGACCAGTTCCTGGAGGGCCTGCCGCACGGTGGTCCGCGAGGTGTCGAATTCGGCCGCGAGCGTGCGCTCCGGCGGGACCGGGGTGCCGGGTGGCAGGGTCTCGGTCATGTCGAGCAAGTGCCGCTTGAGTCGGTAGTACTTGGGAACACGCGCCGTGCGGGTGGCTGCCCCGCCGTCCGGCTCCGTGGTCGCCCCTTCGGTGGCCATCGCCGCCCGCCTTCCCGACTCCAGTTTCGCTGCCGTCACCGGCTCCTCCGATATGTGCGGTCACATGGTGACACGTAAGGGGGGACAGGCCTTCTCTCTGCCCAGGTGTCGGTCCGATAACGGACCCGGCACCCGCTCATTAGACCCTTGACACCCCTAAAGGTCTAGGCCAAGCTCCAGCTGCTGGTCTAAACCAATATGGATCAGATCCCGGCCCCACGGCAGTACTTCGCGTATGTCACCGCGGCGGGCGAGGGAAGTGCAGGCAGGCATCCCTGAGGAGGGTGGCGTGAAGCGCAAGCTCATCGCGGCGGTCAGTGTCGCGGGCATGATGGTCGGAGTCGCGGCGTGCGGCGACGGCGGCGACGACAAGGCGAAGACCGACGCGGGCGGCGCCAAGGAGATCACCGTCTGGGTGATGGACGGCTCCGCGCCCAAGGCCTGGATCGACGAGGTCAACAAGGAGTTCTCGGCCAAGCACCCCGGTGTCACGGTCAAGGTCGAAGAGCAGAAGTGGACCGGCATCCAGGAGAAGGTCACCACGGCCCTCTCCGAGAACAACCCGCCGGACGTCCTGGAGCTCGGCAACACCCAGACCGCCGGCTACGCGGTCACGGGCGGCCTCGCCGACCTGACGAAGGACAAGGCCAAGCTCGGCGCCGACGCCTGGCAGAAGAGCATGCTCGCCTCGGCCGAGATCGACGGCAAGCTCTACTCCGCCCCGTGGTACGCCGCCAACCGCGTCGTCATCTACGACAAGAAGGCCTACGAGAAGGCCGGCGTCACCCCGCCGAAGACCCGCGACGAGTGGATCGCCGGTCTGGAGAAGCTGAAGGCGGCCGACCCGGCCTCGCAGCCGATCTACCTGCCCGGCCAGAGCTGGTACGTCCTCGCGGGCTTCGTCTGGGACGAGGGCGGCGACCTCGCCGTCAAGGACGGCGCCAAGTGGAAGGGCGGACTCGGCACGCCGCAAGCCGCTTCCGCCGTGGAGTTCTACAAGAAGCTCCAGTCCTTCTCCACCGCCCCCAAGGACAAGGACGAGGCCAACCCGCAGCAGTCCACCGACATCGTTCCCAAGGGTGGCGTCGCCTCCTGGATCGGTCTCGGCTGGGAGGCCGGCGGCGCCGAGAAGGCCCTGAAGGACGCGGGCAAGGAGGCCGACTTCGGCTACTTCCCGATCCCGGGCAAGACCGCGGACAAGACCAGCACCGTCTTCCTCGGCGGCTCGAACCTCGCGATCGCCGAGCGCTCCAAGAACAAGGAGCTCGCCAAGGAGTGGCTGGCCCTCGCCGCAGGCAAGGACCAGATGACCAAGTACGCCGCCGAGACCAAGGGCGCGCTGCTGCCGAACCAGGCCGGGGCGAACTTCACCCCGGCCGCCGGCTCCTTCGCCGAGGCCATGGGCAAGGCCGGCGTCAACGGCAAGATCACTCCGGTCACCGCGGGCTGGGCGAACGTCGAGACCGAGCCGAACCCCATCAAGGAGTTCATGACCAAGGTCCTGAACGGTGAGGACGCCGCCAAGGCGGGCGCGGACGCGGACAAGGAAATCGCGAACCGCATCAACAAGTAGTCCCACCCCGCAGTTCACGCACCACCCAGCAGTGTGAGCGCACTGGGGGCACGGCAGGCGCCAGGCCGCCGCCGTGCCCCCCGTCGCGCATTTGACTCCACAGTCAACCGCGAGGAAGCCACGCCATGACCGTGCACTCCCAGGGAGCGATGACCGACGCTCCACAGGACGCACCACAGAAGTCCGCCGGACGGCCCGAGAAGTCCGCGTCCCCGACCGGTCCCGGTCCCAAGTCTCCTCGCGGGGGCAGAAAGTCGCTCCCCTCGGGGTGGCTGCCCTACCTGCTGGTCGGGCCCGCGGTGCTCGCCCTCGCGACACTGCTGCTGTACCCGCTGATCAAGAACGTGATCCTGTCCTTCCAGGACATCAACAAGATCGAGTTCATCCAGCGGAAGTACCCCTTCGCGGGATTCTCCAACTACACCGAGCTGATCGGCGACGCGGACTTCTGGACCGTCGTCGTCCGCAGCTTCGCCTTCACCGCCGCCAACGTCGTGCTGATCATGGTGCTCGGCAGCCTCATCGGCATCCTGCTGAACCGGCTCGGCAAGAAGATGCGCCTGGTCCTCTCGATGGCGCTGGTGATGGCCTGGGCCATGCCCATCGTGGCCTCCGTGCAGGTCTTCAAGTGGCTCTTCGACGAGCAGTTCGGCGTCATGAACTGGGTGATGCGCACCGCCGGCTTCGCCGGCTACGAGCAGCACAACTGGATGCAGACCGGCCTCTCGACCCTGACGATCGTCACCGTCCTGGTGGTCTGGGGCTCCATCCCCTTCGTCGCCCTCAACATGTACGCCGGACTGACCACGGTCGGGGCCGAGCTGTACGAGGCCGCCCGGATGGACGGCGCCAACGGCTGGCAGACCTTCTGGAAGATCGTCTTCCCGAACCTCAAGCCGTTCTTCCTCATCACCACGTTCCTTGAGGTGATCTGGGTGTTCAAGGCCTTCACCCAGGTCTACGCCATGAACAAGGGCGGCCCCGACCGCGGCTCCGAGATCCTCCCAGTCTTCGCCTACGTCGAGGGCCAGAGCCAGGCCCACTACGGCCTCGCCGCCGCGATCTCCGTCCTGACGATCCTGATCCTCGTGGTCGTCATGTCCTTCTACTTCCGCCTGATCCTGAAGCAGGAGGAGGAGCAGTGAGCAGCCCCACCACCACCGCGCCGAAGCCCGCGCAGCAGCTCCGCAAGCGCCGGCCGGTCCGCCCCGCCGCCGTGGCCAAGAACCTCGGCGCGCTCCTCCTCGCCCTGGTCTTCGTCTTCCCCGTGTACTGGATGTTCTCCTCGGCCCTCAAGCCGTCGAGCCAGATGCTCACCAAGGACCCGGTCTTCGTCTTCACCCCGACGCTCGACAACTTCAGCAAGGCCACCGGGGTCTCCAACTTCTGGACGTACGTCACCAACAGCGTCCTGGTCACCGTCGGCGCCGTCGCGCTGGCCCTGCTCGTCGCCCTCGCCGCGAGCTTCGCCATCGCCCGCATGAGGTTCAAGGGCCGCAAGGGCCTCGTCCTCACCGTGATGATGGCCCAGATGGCCCCCTGGGAGGTCATGGTCATCGCGATGTACATGATCGCCCGCGACGGCGAGATGCTGAACAGCCTCCCGCTGCTCACCGCGATCTACTTCGTGATGATCCTCCCCTTCACCATCTGGACCCTGCGCGGCTTCATCGCCGCCGTCCCGGTGACCCTGGAGGAGGCCGCCCAGATCGACGGCTGCACCCGCGGCCAGGCCTTCCGCAAGGTGATCTTCCCGCTGCTGGCCCCCGGCCTGATGTCCACCTCGCTCTTCGGCTTCATCACGGCCTGGAACGAGTTCGCCATGGTCCTGATCCTGAACAAGGACAAGAGCGCGCAGACCCTGCCGCTGTGGCTGACCGAGTTCATGTCGGCGTTCGGCAACGACTGGGGCGCCACCATGGCCGCGTCCTCGCTCTTCGCGGTCCCGGTCCTGCTCATCTTCATCTTCCTCCAGCGCAAGGCAGTCGGCGGGATGACCGCCGGCGCCGTGAAGGGATAACGGCCGCCATGACTGTCCTTGCGCACCAGACCGACACGCTCACCCGGGACGCCCTCGCGGTCCTCCAGCCCGGCTTCGAGGGCACCACCGCCCCCGCCTGGCTGCTCCGCCGGGTCGGCGAAGGCCTCACCGCCGTCGGCCTGTTCGGCCGCAACATCGCCTCGCCCGAGCAGCTCGCCGCGCTGACCGCACAGCTGCGCGCCGAACGGGACGACGTCCTGGTCGCCATCGACGAGGAGGGCGGCGACGTCACCCGCCTGGAGGTCCGCGGCGGCTCGTCCTTCCCCGGCAACCTGGCCCTCGGCGCCGTCGACGACACCGGCCTCACCCGGGACGTCGCCCGCGAGCTGGGCCGCCGCCTCGCCGAGTGCGGGGTCAACCTCAACTGGGCCCCGTCCGCGGACGTCAACTCCAACCCGGACAACCCCGTCATCGGCGTACGGTCCTTCGGCGCCGACACCCACCTCGCCGCCCGGCACACCGCCGCCTACGTCGAGGGCCTCCAGGCCTCCGGCGTCGCCGCGTGCACCAAGCACTTCCCGGGCCACGGCGACACCAGCGTCGACTCGCACCACGCCCTGCCGCGCATCGACGTGGACCTGGACACCCTCCAGGCCCGCGAGCTGATCCCCTTCAAGGCGGCCATCGAGGCCGGCACCAAGGCCGTGATGAGCGCGCACATCCTGGTGCCCGCCCTCGACCCGACCCGCCCGGCCACGCTCAGCCCACAGATCCTGACCGGCCTGCTGCGCAAGGAGCTCGGCTACGAGGGCCTCATCGTCACCGACGGCATGGAGATGAACGCCATCGCCGGGACGTACGGGATCGAGCGCGGCTCGGTCCTCGCCATCGCGGCGGGCGCCGACGCCATCTGTGTCGGCGGCGGACTCGCCGACGAGGCCACGGTCCTGCGGCTGCGCGACGCGCTGGTCGCGGCCGTACGCGAGGGCACGCTCCCCGAGGAGCGCCTCGCCGACGCCGCCGCCCGCGTCCGCGAGCTCGCCGCGTGGACCTGCCGGGCCCGGCCGGACGCGCGGCCGGAGGGGAGCCGCGCGTCCGGCATCGGGCTGACGGCGGCCCGCCGCGCCCTCGCCGTCACCGGCGCGCCGCGGCCGCTCTCCGCCCCGTACGTGGCGACGCTGACCCCGGTCGCGAACATCGCGGTGGGCGACGAGACGCCGTGGGGCGTGGCCGAGGAGCTGGCCGCGCTGGTCCCCGCGACAGCCTCGGGCCGCTACCCGGAGGGAGCCCCGGCGGAGGCCATCCTGGCGGCGGCGGGGGACCGCACGGTGGTCGTGGTGGTCCGGGACGCGCACCGGCACCCGTGGATGGAGCGGGCCGTGGAAGCGCTGGTCGCCGCGCGGCCGGACACGGTGGTGGTGGAGATGGGCCTCCCGATGGCCGCGCCGCGGGGCTCGGTGTACATCGCCACGCATGGCGCGTCCCGCGTCTGCGGCCGAGCCGCGGCGGAAGTCATCGCGGGGGCGTAGCGGCCCCCCCCCCCCCTCAAAACCCGGCGCGGCTCAAATCCAGCCCCGCCGGCGGTTGAGGCGCGGGTGCGGGCAGCGCCCGGAAGGCCCCGCGCAGCGGCTCCGCACCCGCACACGTCGAAGGGCCTGGCCCCCAGGGGAGGTCCAGACCCTTCGGCGTGCCGGTGCGGCTACAGGCCCTGCCAGGCAGGCTTGTTGGCGTACGTGTGCCGGAAGTAGTCCGCCAGCTTCAGCTTCGACGCGGCGGCCTCGTCCACGACGACGGTCGCGTGCCGGTGCAACTGCAGCGCGGACGCCGGGACCAGCGCGGACAGCGGGCCCTCGACGGTCTGCGCGACCGCCTCGGCCTTGCCCTCGCCCGTGGCCAGGAGCACCAGGTGGCGGGCGTCGAGGATGGTGCCGATGCCCTGGGTGATGACGTGGTGCGGCACCTGGTCCAGGTCGTCGTCGAAGAAGCGCGCGTTGTCCACGCGGGTCTGCTCCGTCAGCGTCTTGATGCGGGTGCGGGAGGCGAGCGAGGAGCACGGTTCGTTGAAGCCGATGTGGCCGTCCGTGCCGATGCCGAGCAGCTGGAGGTCGACGCCGCCGGCCTCGGCGAGGGCCCGGTCGTACGCCTCGCACGCGCCGACTATGTCCTGCGCCGAGCCGTCGGGCCCCATGAAGGAGGCCTCGGACAGGCCGAGCGGCTCGACGACCTCGCGGAGTACGACGGCGCGGTAGGACTCGGGATGCCCGGCCGGCAGGCCGACGTACTCGTCGAGCTGGCAGATGCGGGCCCGGGAGGCGTCGACCTGACCGGCCTTGACCTTGGCGGCGAGGGCTTCGTAGATGGGCAGCGGGGTAGAGCCGGTCGCCACGCCGAGCAGGGCGTCGGGCTTGCGCCGCACCAGGGCGGCCATGGCCTCCGCGATGAGCTCGCCGCCTGCCTTGGCGTCCGGGACGATGACAACTTCCACGCGGGGCCTGCCGATCTGGAGTGGGTGGTGTGGTATAGACCAATCTAGCAGAGGCCGGCGCCCGTGGCGGGGGTCTCGTCGTTATCCATCGTGATCCGGATCCCGGTCCCGGGCCCGTCGACGAGACGCCTCCTAGACCAGCGAGAGCTGGAGCCCGCCCGTCGCGTCCAGGTGCTGGCCCGTGACCCAGCGGGAGTCCGCCGAGGCCAGGAACGCCACCACGTCCGCGACCTCCTCCGCCGTGCCCACCCGGTGGAAGACCGAGCGGGCGGCCAGGTGGGCCCGGGTCCCCGCGTCCGCGAGCAGGCCCGCGTTCAGGTCCGTCTCGATGATTCCGGGGCCCACCGAGTTCACGGTGATCCCGCGCGGGGCCAGCTCGGCGGCGAGGGAGCGGGTCATCGCGTTCGCCGCGCCCTTCGCCATGACCGTCGCCAGGATCGCCGGCAGGGCGATCTCCGGCGTACCGGTCACGTTCACGATCCGGCCCCCGTCCCGCAGCCGCGCCAGCCCGTGCTTGATCACGAAGAAGGGCGCCTTCGCGTTGAGGGCGTGCGCCCGGTCGTACGTGTCCTCGTCCGTCCCCTCGATCCCCGCGAAGGTCGCCCCGCCCGCGTTGTTGACCAGGATGTCCACGCCCGCGGTGTGCGCGGGATGGGCCTCGTACGCCGCCCAGAGCGCCAGGGCGTCCCCGGGGACCCCGAGCTCGGCCCCGATCGCGAAGGCGCGCCCGGCGGCCGCCTCGATGCCCGCCACCGTCTCCATCGCCGCCGCCTCGTTGTGCCCGTAGTGCACCGCGACCAGCGCCCCGTCCCTGGCCAGCCGCTCGGCCACGGCCCGTCCGATGCCCCGGCTGCCGCCCGTGACCAGTGCCGTCTTCCCCTTGAGCACGCCCATGACGCGCCCCCCTCCGTAATCGCTAGTGATCGCTACAGAAAGGGACCGTACCAGATTCCTTAGCGCCCGCTATAGAATGTGGGCATGGTGACCGGACAGCGCGGCAGACCCCGTTCCTTCGACCGCGACGCCGCCCTCGACAAGGCGATGACCGCCTTCTGGGAGCGCGGCTACGAGGCGACCTCCATCTCCGACCTGACCGCCCTGCTCGGCATCAGCGCGCCCAGCCTCTACGCGGCCTTCGGTGACAAGCGCAGGCTCTTCGACGAGGTCGTGACCGTGTACGGCGGCCGGTACGGGGACTTCGCGAGCGTGGCGCTGGCCGAGGAGCCCACTGCCCGGGCAGCCGTCGAGCGCATCCTGCGCGAGGCGGCGGAGGTGTACACCGACCCGGCCCACCCGCGCGGCTGCCTGGTGATCAGCGCCGCGATCAACACCACCTCGGACGAGGTGGCGGCGGCCCTGCGCGAGCGGCGCAATGCCAACCTGGAGATGTTCGAGAGCCGGATCCGGGCCGACATGGCCACCGGCGCGCTGCCCGCGGACACGGACGCGCGGGCGCTGGCCCGGTTCGCCGGGGCGGTGCTTCAGGGGATGTCCCAGCAGTCGCGCGACGGGGCGGGGCGGGAGGAGCTGGAGGCGGTCGCGGCGCGGGCCCTGCTGGCCTGGCCGCCGGCGTAGTCGCCGATCGGGCGTCCGACCCGGAAACAGGCCCGGAGAACGGGCCCGAAAATTCCTCTGGGCCACGGTGCAGGACGGGACCCTCAACCCGTCCGGCACCGTAGCCCGGAGTACTTACGGCCGACAGGTGTGCGGTTCCCGACGGCCGGTGGGAGGTGCCTGCGCGGTCAGGGCAGAGCGCGCGGCTTACCTCGATCCGTCCTCCTGTGCGGGGAGGGCGGAAGCTTAGTCAATTGTGGACTAGACCATTCTGTTCTGTCCATCCAATGACGGGACGTGGAAACCCGTCGCTTCCTCCAACAGTACGCGGCCCGCGGCCTTCCTGGATACTCCTGAGTACCGTCGTGGGGAAAGTCATCACGCGTACCCGGGGTACGCTCGCAACGTGCCCTCCATGAACGACCTCGTACGCCAGCACACCGCTCTCAGTGAAACCGACCTGGAGTGGCTCCACCTGCTGGTCTCGGAGTGGCAACTGCTCTCCGACCTGTCCTTCGCCGACCTCGTGCTGTGGGTGCCCACCCTCGACGGCACGCGGTACGTATCGGTCGCCCAGATGCGCCCCAACACCGGCCCCACCTCGTACCAGGACGACATGGTCGGCCACCTCGTCCCGCGCGGCCGCCGCCCGCTCCTGGACGCCGCGCTCGACGAGGGCCGGATCGTGCGCGAGGGCGACCCGGAGTGGCGCGAGGAGGTGCCGGTCCGCGTCGAGTCGATCCCCGTCCGCCGCGAGGGACGGGTACTGGGAGTGATCGCCCGCAACACCAACCTGCTCACCGTGCGTACACCGAGCCGGCTGGAGCTGACCTACCTCCAGTCCGCCTCCGACCTGGCCCAGATGATCGCCGCGGGCTCCTTCCCGTTCCCGGGCCAGCAGGTCGACATGGACGCCTCCCCGCGCGTCGGGGACGGCCTGATCCGGCTCGACGCCGACGGCGTGGTCACCTACGCGTCCCCGAACGCGCTCTCCGCCTACCACCGGCTCGGCCTCGCCTCCGACCTGGTCGGGCAGCACCTTGGCAACACCACCGCCGAACTCGCCCCCTCCCGCGGTCCGGTGGACGAGGCCCTGGTCAAACTCGCCAGCGGCTGGGCCCCCAGGGAGACCGAGATCGAGGGGAACGGCGGGGTCATCCAGCTGCGCGCGATCCCGCTCAAGCCGAAGGGGACGCGGATCGGCTCCCTGGTGCTCTGCCGCGACGTCACCGAACTGCGCCGTCGCGAACGTGAACTCATCACCAAGGACGCGACCATCCGGGAGATCCACCACCGGGTGAAGAACAACCTCCAGACGGTTGCCGCCCTCCTGCGGCTCCAAGCCCGCCGAATGGATTCTCCGCAGGGCCGCGAGGCGCTCAACGAGGCCGTGCGCCGCGTCGGTTCGATCGCGATCGTGCACGAGACGCTGTCTCAGAACCTTGACGAGCGGGTCGAGTTCGACGAGATCGCCGACCGCGTGATCGCGATGGTCTCGGAGATCTCGCCGGGCAAGGTCGACTGCCGACGCACCGGCCGGTTCGGGATCCTGGACGCGGAGGTCGCTACTCCGCTGTCGATGGTGCTGACCGAGATCCTGCAGAACGCCCTGGAGCACGCCTTCACCCAGGGCGAGCGGGGGACCGTGGAGGTGGCCGCGACGCGCACCGGGAGCGGCCGCACCGACGGGCGGCTGCTGATCACCGTGCTCGACGACGGCAGCGGTCTGCCCGAGGGATTCGATCCCCAGCGGGCCGGCAACCTCGGGCTGCAGATCGTACGGACCCTCGTGGAGGGGGAGCTCGGCGGAACGTTCGACATGGTCCGGTCGCAGCCGCGCGGGACCAAGGTCGTCCTCGACCTGCCGTCGAGCCCGCAAAAGTAGCCGTAGCGGTAACGCTGCGTCACACCGGGTGACGTGCGGCCAACGGCAGGAACATCACTCGGTGTGACCGGAAAAGCACTGAGCCCCGGACCTGGGGCCCCTCCCGGCGGTAGCTGGGGGAGGTGATCGGTCCGGGGCTCGAGAGCACGTTGCTGAGCGCTTGTTCGGGTACTACGCGCTGCGCGTCGAGGCTCGAAAGTCGTTGTCAGGCGCTGGCGTTGCGCGCCCGGTTGCGAGCGGCGCGGCGCTTCATCGCGCGGCGCTCGTCCTCGCTGAGACCGCCCCAGACGCCGGAGTCCTGACCGGACTCGAGCGCCCACTGCAGGCACTGCTCCATGACGGGGCAACGGCGGCAGACGGCCTTGGCTTCCTCGATCTGCAGCAGCGCAGGACCGGTGTTGCCGATGGGGAAGAAGAGTTCCGGGTCTTCCTCGCGGCAAACGGCGTTGTGACGCCAGTCCATGGCTGCTCCATCTCCTTGTATTGCGGGCACTTTGCTTGTGAATGTGAACGCTTTCACGAATCCCCCCGTGAGGGAAGGGCGACCGCCCGGTTTCACGCGGGTGATCAGTCAGAGATTCGTGGAGGGGTTCTGGCGATCTGTGTGGGTGCCGGGTTGTGCGGGCTGTCCCGATCGCCATGAAGAGATTCGCAAACCTCGGACGGGGATACAACCCCTTCCGGAAAGTTTTTTTTGATTCGTCGGTGTCTACTAGGTCACAGCCCTACATCGTGAGGGTGGACCGGCGTGTAAACGTTCGAGTGAAAGGCCTTCTGGCCCTTCCGCTCACACAATCACACGCAGTGCACGGCGTACGCCTGTGAACCGAACGCTGGTCCGCAGTCCGAGGTGGTCTCCGTCCATCTGGAACGGAAGGGGAACCTTCGAATGCAAGGTGAAGTCGGTCAGATCGTGCAGAGACACCGCGTGCTTGCCGTGCGGACCCCGCTCAGGAGTGGAGGTCAGGAGCTGTGTCGCGTAGCGCGCGACGGCCGGAGTTGACAAACGGTCGAGCGCCAATACGTCAAGTGCGGTATCGAACGACGCCTCCGGAGAGGCATAAAGCGGACGATTGCCCAGATACGTCCAAGGTGACGTGTTGCACACTATCGACAGCACCAGATCCGTCACCGGATCCGCGCCCGGGCGCTCCAGCGTCACCGTGCCGTGCCGCCGGTTCGGCTCCTCCCAGAACTGGCGCATCAGCTGTCGTACATACAGGGCGTGCGTCGAACGCTTGCCGCGCTCCCGCTGCTGCTCGACCCGCCCCACCACTCCCGCGTCGAAGCCGAAGCCCGCGCAGAAGGTGAACCAGCGCGCCGGGACCGACTCGTCCTCCGTGCCCGGGGTGCCGGCCGCGAGACCCAGGCCGACAATCCGCTCCCGCTGCTCGCGCAGCGCGTCCAGCAGGGCGCCGGTCGCCTCGACCGCGTCGTTGGGCAGCCCCAGGGCGCGCGCGAAGACATTGGTGGATCCGCCGGGCACCACGGCCAGCCGGGGCAGCCGGTCCGGATCGGGCCCGTCGTGCAGGAGTCCGTTGACCACTTCGTTGACCGTGCCGTCGCCGCCGAGCGCGACGACGAGGTCGAGCCCCTGGTGCGCGGCCTTGCGTCCCAGGTCCCGGGCGTGCCCGCGGTACTCGGTGGTCACCGCCTCCAGCTTCATCTCGCTGGCCAGGGCATGGGTCAGGACGTCACGCGTGCGCGCACTGGTGGTCGTCGCTGCTGGGTTGGCCACGAGAAGTGCACGCATGAGCGCCAGACTACCCACCCCTTCTCGTGCCGACCCTACTGCCCGTCCCCTCCGGGGTCCGGGGCCCGCCGCTACCCTGCTGGAGTGAGTAAGAAGCAGCCTGCGCAGGCCCCCGCCCCCACCGTCGCACCGCCCGCCGGGCTGCCCGGCCGGCTGACCGCCGCCGCCGCGCTCACCGCGCTGGAGGGTCTGGCACTGGCCGGCCTCGGCGTCTACATGCTGTTCGTCGGCATCGCCGGCGACCCCGACTCCCCGCAGCAGGCCGAGACGGGCGGGATCACCCTGCTCGCCCTCGCCGCGCTGCCGCTGATCGCGGCCCGCGGGCTGCGCCTGGGCCGCCGCTGGAGCCGCGGCCCGGCGCTGATCACCCAGCTGATGGCGCTGCCGGTGGCCTGGACCCTCTACAGCACCGGCGGCGCGATGATCGCCGCCGCGGTGGCCCTGGCCGTGGCCGCGGTGGCCGTCGTCGCACTCCTGGTGAACCCGACGGCGACCGAGGCACTCGGTATCGGGCCCGGCGAGCAGGCCCGATAACCGGACGTCCGGCGCCTGGTCCTACTCCTCCACCAGCAGCTTGTCGCGGAGCTGGGCCAGGGTGCGGGCCAGCAGCCGGGAGACGTGCATCTGGGAGATGCCGACCTCCTGGGCGATCTGCGACTGGGTCATGTTGCCGAAGAAGCGAAGCAGCAGGATCCGCTTCTCCCGCGGAGGCAGCCCCTCCAGCAGCGGCTTGAGGGACTCGCGGTACTCGACGCCCTCCAGCGCCTCGTCCTCCGCGCCCAGGGTGTCCGCGACCGCCGGCGACTCGTCGTCGGTGTCCGGGACGTCCAGCGAGAGCGTGCTGTAGGCATTGGCCGATTCCAGCCCCTCCAGCACCTCCTCCTCGGAGATCCCCAGCCGTTCGGCCAGTTCGTGCACCGTGGGGGAGCGGCCGTGCTGCTGGGAGAGCTCGGCCGTGGCCGTCGTCAGCGAGAGCCGCAGCTCCTGCAGCCGCCGGGGCACCCGAACCGCCCAGCCCTTGTCACGGAAGTGGCGCTTGATCTCGCCGACCACCGTGGGGGTGGCGTACGTGGAGAACTCGACCCCGCGGTCGGGGTCGAACCGGTCCACCGATTTGATGAGGCCGATCGTGGCGACCTGGGTCAGGTCGTCCAGCGGCTCACCGCGGTTGCGGAAGCGCCTGGCCAGGTGTTCGACCAGCGGCAGGTGCATTCGTACGAGCCGGTTGCGCAGCTCCGCCTTCTCCGTCGAGCCGTCGGGCAGCGCCCGCAGCTCGATGAAGAGGGCCCGCGCGCCGCTGCGGTCGCGCGGATCCGGCAGCGCCGGGGTCACCGGGAACACCGGAGCCGCCGGCGCCACGGGGGCCGCGGCCGCCGGTGGCTGTGGTTGGTCGTGCTGGTTCTCGCTCATAGGGCCCGCCCGTCGCTCCGCCGAGTCCAAAAAGCCGTCTTCCGCATCCGCGTCAGCCGGGTGCGGCCGGGCGTGCTGCTGCTCCGGGATGCCGCCGTCGACCTCGTGCCGTACCCGGGGCCGATCCCCGCCCCGCACCGGGATCTCCCCGCCGCTCACGCCGGGCCTGGCCCCGCGCCGCGCTGTTTGTAGAGGCTGATGCTCACCGTCCGGTTCTCCTCGACCGTGGCCTCGACCTTGCCGGCCAGTGCCGACAGGACCGTCCACGCGAACGTGTCACGCTCCGGTGCGCGTCCGTCGGTGGTGGGCGCCGAGACGGTCACCTCCAGCGAATCGTCGATCAGCCGGAACACGCAACTGAGGACGGAGCCGGGCACGGCCTGCTGGAGCAGGATCGCGCAGGCCTCGTCCACCGCGATGCGGAGGTCCTCGATCTCGTCGAGGGTGAAGTCCAAACGTGCTGCGAGACCGGCCGTGGCCGTGCGCAACACCGACAGGTAGGCACCCGCAGCGGGCAGCCGGACTTCCACGAAGTCCTGAGTCCCGGGCTCGCCTGCGATCTGGGACACCCTCACCTCCAAGGTGGTACGAGCTCTGTTCGCCGGTGACGCTATCGCGATCCGGGTGATCGTGTCGCGGCACCCCTCGTGGCGCCGCCTGGACACCCGCCTGCGGCCAGTGACTGATGGTAAGCCCATGGGTACGCACAGTGGCTAGGGGTCTGCGGGGCTCAAATCGGGGGAACCGGCGGAGGGTTGACCTACCCCGCCTCAGACGATCGAACCGTCGACAAAACACCATCGCCAGGTCTCGCCCGGTTCGAAGCTCCGCATGACCGGATGACCGGTCTCCTGGTGGTGTGCGGTGGCGTGCCGGTAGGGGGAAGAGTCGCAGCAGGCCACGTACCCGCACCCCAGGCACATCCGCAGCTGCACGGGATGGCTGCCGAGGGTCAGACATTCGGTACAGGTCTGCGCAGACGGGACCGGCTCGGGGCGCGGCAGTTCGGCAACGTGGGTGCACTCGCTCATGATGACCAGCGTAGGGCCGCGGTGCGGACACGCGACGGATGAGGGTGGATCTTCGATGGAGGTATTGCCGCTGGTGGGGCTTGTCGCGGGAAGCGCGGCCGTCGCGGGGCTGGCCCGCCGCACGCCCGTGCCCGCGCCCCTGCTGCTCGTCGCCGTGGGCCTGCTGGCCGGGTACCTCCCGGGCGTGCCCCCGTACACGCTCGACCCGCACATCGTACTGCCGCTGCTGCTGCCGCCCCTGCTCTACACGGCCGCCGTGGACAGCTCGTACCTGGACCTGCGGGCCAACATCCGGCCGATCGCGCTGCTGTCGGTGGGCTACGTGCTCTTCGCCACGCTCCTCGTCGGGTACGCGGCGTACCTGCTGGTGCCGGGGCTGTCCGTGCCGGTGGCCCTGGTGCTGGGCGCGGTGATCGCGCCGCCCGACGCGGTCGCCGCCACCGCGATCGCCCGCAAGCTCGGGCTGCCGAACCGGATGACGACCATCCTGCAGGGCGAGTCCCTGGTGAACGACGCCACCGCGATCACCGCCTACAAGGTGGCGCTGGCCGCCGCGGTCGGGGTGAGCGCCGGCTGGGCGGGCGGGATCGCGGAGTTCCTGCTGGCCTCGGTGGGCGGCGTGGGCGTCGGCCTGGTGCTGATGGTGCCGATCCACCACCTGCGCAAGCGGCTCAAGGAGCCGCTGCTCCAGAACACGCTCTCGCTGCTGATCCCCTTCGTGGCGTACGCGGCGGCCGAGCGCGTGCACGCCTCCGGAGTGCTGGCGGTGGTCGTGGTCGCGTTGTACCTCGGACACCGGAACTGGCAGGTCGACTTCGCCACCCGGCTCCAGGAGGAGGCGGTGTGGAAGGTGGTCGCCTTCGTGCTGGAGTCGGTGGTCTTCGCGCTGATCGGGCTCCAGCTGCCGGTGGTCCTGAAGGGGCTGGACGAGTACGAGGGCCTGCACGCGGCCTGGTACGCGGTCGCCGTGTTCCTCGTGGTGGTGGTGGCCCGGTTCCTGTGGGTGTTCCCGGCGACCTTCGTGCCGCGCTGGGCCTCCCAGCGGATCCGGTCGAGGGAGACGGACACCGACTGGAAGGCCCCGGTGATCGTGGGCTGGGCCGGGATGCGCGGAGTGGTCTCGCTGGCCATCGCCTTCTCGGTGCCGATCTCGGTGCCGCACCGGAACCTGATCCTCTTCCTGACCTTCACGACGGTCATCGGGACGCTGGTGGTGCAGGGGCTGACGCTGCCGCCGCTGATCAGGGCGCTGAAGCTGCCGCCGAAGGACGTGCAGGCCGAGACGCTCGCGGAGGCGCAGGCACAGAGCGAGGCCTCGCGGGCCGCGGACGAGCGGCTGGCGGAGCTGCTGGAGGAACCGGAGAACAGCACCCTGCCGCCGCCGCTGGCGGAGCGGCTGCGGACGGTGCTGGAACGGCGGCGCAACGCGGTGTGGGAACGGCTGGGGGAGGTCAACCCGCTGACGGGGGAGTCCGCGGACGACATCTACCGGCGGCTCGCGCGCGAGATGATCGCGGCGGAGCGGGAGGTCTTCGTCACGCTGCGGGACCGGCGGCGGATCGACGACGAGATGCTGCGGGTCCTGCTGCGCCGGCTGGACCTGGAGGAGGCGGCGGCGTACCGCGAGTCGACGTGACGACGTGACGACGTGACGGGGCGCGAGCGGGTGCCGGCCTGCCTCGGCTGAGCCGGAGCCCCAGGCTACGGGCGGCCGGTGATCACCGCGGCCAGGGTGGTGCCGCGGGGGAAGGCGCCGGAGGCCGTGAGGTCGGCCAGGGCCCAGAGCAGCTTGGCCACGTAGATCCGCTCCACCGCGAGGCCGTGACGGGACTCGAAGTCGGCGGCGAAGGCCTCCAGGGCGGCCGGGACGCGGGCGTAGCCGCCGTGGTGGAAGTCCTCGGCCAGGGACCAGTCGCCGGCCGGGCCACCGAAGGCGGCCCGCTGGAGGGAACGTATCTCCCCGTCGAGGAATCCGCCCGCCAGGACCGGTACGCCGAGCGCCCGCTGCCCCGGGGCCAGGCCGGCCGCCAGGCCCGCCAGGGTCCCGCCGGTGCCGCAGGCCACGGCCACCACGTCGGCCGCGCCCCACAGCTCGCGGCCGAGCCCGGCGCAGCCGTGCAGGGCGAGGGCGTTGCTGCCGCCCTCGGGGACCACGTACGCACCGCCCGCACCCGCCCCGTCCACCAGCCGCGCCAGTGCCCGCCGCTCCGCCTTGCCGCGGTACTCCGCACGGGAGACGAAGTGCAGCCGCATGCCGTCGGCCGCGCAGCGGGCGAGGGAGTCGTTCAGCGGCCGCCCGGCGAGCTCGTCGCCGCGCACGATGCCGACGGTCCGCAGGCCCAGCAGCCGCCCGGCGGCCGCGGTGGCCCGCAGGTGGTTCGAGTACGCCCCGCCGAAGGTGACCAGCGTGTCGTGCCCCGCCTCCACCGCGGCCCGCAGGTTCGGCGCGAGCTTGCGCCACTTGTTGCCCGGCAGCTCCGGATGGACGAGGTCGTCCCGCTTCAGCACCAGCCGTACGCCGTGCGCGGCGAACCGCTCGTCCGCCGCCTCGACGAGCGGGGACGGCGGTCGCGGCTCCAGGAGCACATCACGGTTCGCGGACTGGTTCACCCGTCCATTGTGGGGCGGCCGGCTCCGTGGTGCGGGAGGAGAGGGGTCCGGCGGGGGGTGAGAGGCTCTTCACGGGTCGCAGGGCATCGGTGATGATGGGGCGTCATATCCGGTGGCGGTGGGGGATTCATGGGTAGCAGCGATGCGATTCCGTTCGGCGTGGTGGGGCTCTTGGTCATCGCCCTCGCCTATTTCATTCCGACTGCCGTCGCATTCGGCCGCGGGGTGCCCAACAAGGGTTCCGTGCTGGTGGTCAACCTGTTCTTGGGCTGGTCCGTGGTGGGATGGGTGATCGCGCTCGCCATGGCCGCGCGCAGCAGGTAGCGGGGCTCCGCCGTCGTCCCCGGCGTGGCGCCGGGGACGACGGGCCGGCTACTTCAGGCGCTCGCCGATGCGTTCGCGCAGCGAGGCCATCGTGAAGCCCCGGGGGTCGACCTTGCCCGGCTGCCATTCGAGGTGGCCGATCACCGAGCGGGCGGTCCAGGCGTGTACCCGGCACAAGGCCGCCGCCGCGCGGGTGATGGCGTCGAGCTGGACCGCCGGCCAGGGGTCCTCGCCGTCGCCGAGGTTCTCGCACTCGAAGCCGTAGAAGTGGCGGTTGCCGTCGGTGTCGGCCTGGTTGTCCGGAGGGAGCCGCTTCTCCGCGATCACCGCCGCCAGGACGTCGGAGTCGCCGAGGCCGGCGTGGTTGGCGCGGCCGTAGCCGACCAGGTGGACCCGGCCGTCCTTGGCGATCACGCCGTGGCAGAGCGGGCCCGGCAGGGCGCTGTGGCCCTCCCGGCAGAGCTGGACGGTGTACGGGGTGCCGCGGGTGACCGTGTGGTGGATCATCACCCCGTGCACCGGGCCCCACGGCCCCTTGTGGTTGCGGTTGTGGGTGCGCCAGGCGCCGACCTCGACGACGGTCAGACCCTCGCGCCGGAGCGCGTCGATGAACCGGTCCGCGGACATGGGTGCGGCCATGGCCGCCTCCTTCGTTGCGGTGCGGGACGGACACCCTGTGTGTTCGTCTCATCACGCTACGGTTTAGTGGAGGCGACCCTTCCGCGGCTAGTGTTTTCGTACGGCGAGCGAGCCGATCCGGACACGGCTCATGCGGAAGCGAGCCAGAGGTCCGGGCCGAACACCTCGTAGTGGATGTCGCGGGCCGGCACGCCCTTGGCGATCAGCTGCTCGCGCACGGCCCGCATGAAGGGCAGCGGCCCGCACAGGTAGGCGTGGGTGCCGGGGGCGACGGGGACGGCCGAGAGGTCCATGCGGCCCTCGCCGTCGCCGGGCTCCGCCGCCTCCTCGTACCAGAACCGGGCGGAGGCCTCGGCCAGCTTGTGGGTCAGGGCCCGGTGGTCGCCGCGCAGCGGGTGGTCGGCGGGGGAGCGGTCGGCGTGCAGCACCGTCACCGGGGCGCCGTACCCGGTGTCGGCCAGGTGCTCCAGCATCGAGAGCATCGGGGTGCAGCCGATCCCGGCCGAGGCGAGCAGGACCGGGGCCGTGGAGTCCCGCAGGACCAGGTCGCCGTACGGGGCCGAGATGCGCAGGGTGTCACCGGTACGGACGCGGGCGTGCAGGTGGTGGGAGACCTCGCCGTCGGGGCCCGCGGCGGCCGGGCCGTGGACCCGCTTGACGGTGATCGCGCGCACCGGGGAGCCGGGCGAGGAGGACAGGCTGTACTGGCGGATCTGGCGGGCGCCGTCCGGGAGTTCGACCTGGACCGAGACGTACTGGCCGGGCTTGAACGCGGGCGCGGGGGCGCCGTCCGCGGGGGCCAGCCGGAAGGTGGCGCAGTCGGCGGTCTCCTCCGTCCGGCCGGTGACGGTCCACTCGCGCCACACGTCCCCGGCGGCGATCCGCCGCTCGGCGTACAGGCGCTCCTCGATGGCGACGAGGGCGCCCGCCATCAGCCAGTAGACCTCGTCCCAGGCCTCGGCGACCTCGGGGGTGACCGCCTCGCCGAGGATCTCCGCGATGGCCGCGAAGAGGTGCTCGTGGACGACCGCGTACTGCTCCCGGGTGACGCCAAGGCTGGCGTGCTTGTGGGCGATGCGGCCGAGCATCACGTCCGGGCGGGTGTCCGGGTGCTCCACGAGGTGGACCGCGAAGGCGGCGATGGATCCGGCGAGCGCCTGCTTCTGGAGGCCGGCGTTCTGGTTGCCCCGGTTGAAGAGGTCCCGGATCAGCTCGGGGTGCGCCGCGAAGAGCTTCGTGTAGAAGAGCTCGGTGATCTCGCCGATCGCCGCCCCCACGGCGGGCAGGGTGGCTCGTACGGTCGCGGTCGACTTCTCGGAAAGCATCGTGGCTCCTCGCGCGCTTGCGTTGATGAATTGGTATCTGCGATGCGTATTTATGGTCGCGGAAAGGTGTGGCTGGTGGGGGTGTGGGCCCGTGCGGACTTCTGTTCGAGATCCTGGCGGGGCCGGTCCTCGCGCGTCACCGGGCGGCGGGAACCGGCCATCCGGCCGGGGCGGTCAGGGCCCTTCGGCCACCGTCGGCGCCCGGCCGGAAATGCCCAGCAGGAGCGGTCCCGTGGGGGCCGCCACCAGGTCGCTCACCGTCAGTGGGTCCAGTGCGGCGAAGAAGGCCTCCTGGGCCCTGCGCAGGGCCCCGCGCAGCAGGCAGGCGCCGCGCAGCGGGCAGGGGGAGGTGCCGTCGCAGTCCACGACGTCGCCCGCGCCCTCCAGCTCGCGCACCACCCCGCCCACCGAGGCGGCCCGGCCGGCGGAGGTCAGGGTCAGCCCGCCGCCGCGGCCGCGACGCGCCTCCACCAGCCCGAGGTGCTGCAGCCTGGCGACCACCTTGGCCGTGTGGGTGTACGGGACCTCCATGGCCGCCGCCACGTCGCGGGTGGTCGGGAGTTCGCTCTCCTCGATCGCCAGGCGCATCAGGACGCGCAGGGCCAGGTCGGTGAATCGGGTCAGCCGCATGGGGTCACCGTAGAAAACTTGCATCTCGTATGCAAAATACGCGGCCTAGCAAGGGCGAGGGCGGCCTGGCTGAAAACGATGGGGTGCGAGGGGCTCGCGAGACTCCTGGGGGAGAAGGGGAGCCCGAAAGGGTGCCCTGCACCCGGACGGAGTAGTCCCACCCTTTTGTGTAATGGTCCCATCACGTTCTGTGCTGAAAGGCTGACCCCGCAGATCCATGGAGTGATCGAAAGGGAAATACATGTCGGTCCAGGCAGGTTCCGAACCCGAGGCCCAGGCACCACAGCGCAGTCTCGGGACGACGGCCGCGCGGAACTTGGCAACCACGACCAAGTCCGCACCGCAGATGCAGGAGATCACCTCCCGGTGGCTCCTGAAGATGCTGCCGTGGGTCTCGGTACAGGGCGGCACGTACCGCGTGAACCGCCGGCTGAGCTACTCGGTCGGCAACGGCGTCGTCGAGTTCATCAAGACCGGCACCCAGGTCCAGGTGATCCCCGCCGAGCTCGGCGAGCTCCCGCTGCTGCGCGACTACGAGGACCTCGACGTCCTCGAAGAACTGGCCCAGCGCTGCCGGCAGATCGACTTCGAGCCCGGCCAGGAACTGACCGCCTTCGGCAGCCCCGCCGACCAGGTGTTCCTGCTCGCCCACGGCCGTGTCGACCAGATCGGCCCGGGCCCGTACGGGGACGACGCCGTCCTGCGGACCGTGGCCGACGGCGCGTACTTCGGCGAGGGCTCCCTGGTCGATGAAGAATCGATTTGGGAGTACACGGCCCGCGCCGCCACCGCCGGCACCGCGCTGGTCCTGACCCGCCAGGACTTCCAGCTGCTCGCCGACCGCGTCGACTCGCTGCGCGCGCACCTGGACAACGTACGGACGCTGCCCGCCCAGCGCACCAACAAGTACGGCGAGGCCGCGATCGAACTCTCCGCCGGCCACCAGGGCGAGGCCGTCCTCCCCGGCACCTTCGTGGACTACGAGGCGCGCCCGCGCGAGTACGAACTCTCCATTGCACAAACGGTCCTGCGGGTGCACAGCCGCGTCGCGGACCTCTACAACCACCCGATGAACCAGACCGAGCAGCAGTTGCGGCTCACGGTCGAGGCGCTGCGCGAGCGCCAGGAGCACGAGATGCTCAACAACCGCGACTTCGGCCTGCTCCACAACGCCGACTACGACCAGCGCATCCAGCCGCACGACGGCGCGCCCAGCCCGGACGACATGGACCAGCTGCTCAGCATGCGGCGCGGCTCCAAGCTCTTCCTGGCCCACCCCAAGGCGATCGCCGCGTTCGGCCGCGAGTGCAACAAGCGCGGGCTCTACCCGGAGTCGGTGGAGATCGGCGGCAACCGGGTGCCGTCCTGGCGCGGCGTGCCGATCTTCCCCAGCAACAAGATCCCGATCAGCGACGCCCGGACCACGTCCATCCTCTGCATGCGCACCGGCGAGGACGAGCAGGGCGTCATCGGCCTGCACCAGCCCGGCATCCCGGACGAGATCGAGCCGAGCCTGTCGGTCCGCTTCATGGGGATCAGCGAGCAGGCGATCATCTCGTACCTGGTCACCGCCTACTTCTCCGCCGCCGTGCTGGTGCCGGACGCCCTCGGCGTGCTGGAGAACGTCGAGATCGGCCGCTGGCGCTGAGTACGGTGAACGCCACCGCGACCGGTGAGGGCCAGGAGGCCGCCGCCCTCCTGGAACGGACGAGGCACACCGTCAACCCGGAGCTGCGCCGGACCGTCGAGAGCCTGCCCGGCGGGATGCGCCGCGTGGCGATGTACCACTTCGGCTGGGAGCGCGAGGACGGCACCCCGGCCGCGGGCAACGCCGGCAAGGCCATCCGGCCGGCCCTGGTCCTGGCCGCGGCCCAGGCGCTCGCGGGGCCGGGGGCGGGCCGGGCCGACGAGGCCGTACGGGCCGCGGTGGCCGTGGAGCTGGCGCACAACTTCACGCTGCTGCACGACGACGTCATCGACAAGGACGTCCGGCGGCGCGGCCGCGCCACCGCCTGGACCGTCTTCGGGACACCGGACGCGATCATCACGGGCGACGCCATGATGGCGCTCGCGCTGCGGCTGCTCGCGGAGGATCCGCATCCGGCCTCGGCGGCGGCCTCGTCCCGGCTCGCCGCGTGCGTCATCGAGCTGTGCGCCGGCCAGCAGGCGGACTGTGCCTTCGAGCAGCGCCCGAACGTCTCCCTCGACGAGTGCCTGACCATGGCGACGGCCAAGACCGGGGCCCTGCTGGGCTGCGCGTGCGCGCTCGGCGCGCTGTACGCCGGGGCCGGGCCGGACGAGGTCGACGCCATGGACGCCTTCGGGCGGGAGGCCGGGCTGGCCTTCCAGCTGATCGACGACCTGATCGGCATCTGGGGGGATCCGGGGCACACCGGCAAGCCCGCTGGAGCCGACCTGATCGCCCGCAAGAAATCCCTCCCGGTCGTGGCCGCCCTCACCTCCGGCACCGCGGCGGGGGAGGAACTGGCCGCGCTGTACGCGGGCCCCATGACCGGGGACGACGTGCGCGACGCGGCGGACGCGGTGGACCGGGCGGGCGGGCGCGACTGGGCCCAGGCCCATGCCGCGGACCGGATGGGGCGGGCGGTCCAGCAGCTGTCGCGCGCCGTGCCGGACCTCGCGGCAGCGGGTGGCCTGCTGGCGCTCGCGGAGTTCGTGACGCGCCGCACGCGGTGAGGGCACGACCGAGGCCTGTTCCGGCACGGCACGGTGCCGGAACGGGCCTTACCCCGCGTCCGCGCCAACCCTAGGATCACTCACGGTTGTTGACGCGTGAGCGAAGGGTGTGACCAGTGGTGCTGGAGATACGTCAGGCGGATCAGTCGGACCGGGACGCGGTCGCGCGGCTGCTCGACGAGGCCTTCCGCACGGACCCGGTGAGCAGCTGGGTCTTCCCCGACCCGGAGCACCGGGCCGCGGTGCACGGGAAGTTCCTCGGCGTCTTCGTGGACGTGGCGCTGGCCGAGGGTCGGATCGACTACGCGGTGGACGGCTCGGCGGCCGCGCTGTGGCTGCGGATCCCGGCGGGCGAGCCCGAGGGGGAGGACGAGATCCCGGCACGGATGCGCGCGGTGGCCGATCCGGACAACGAGCGGTGCGAGCTGGTCGGCCGGCTGACGGGCGCGGTGCACCCGACCGCGGAGGAGCACGAGTACCTGCTGATGATCGCGGTCGCCCCGGACCGGCAGGGGCAGGGGCTGGGGAGCGAGCTGATCCGGCCGGTGCTGGAGCGCTGCGACCGCGAGGGCGTGCCGGCGTACCTGGAGGCGAGCAGCGAGCGCAGCAAGGGGCTGTACGAGCGGCTGGGGTGGGAGTTCACGGGTGAGGCGGTGCGCCTGCCGGAGGGGCCGCTGATGTGGCCGATGTGGCGCAAGCCGCGCGGGTAGGTAGGTAGGCGGGCCGGGGCCGAGGGGGTGGGCGGGCTAAGGGGCTTGCGAATGAGGCTCGATTCAGGCTCGCGAATGGGGCTTGCGTAAGCACTTCACCTGAAGTACTTTCTCTGGCGTGCCTTCGGTGCGGGGGTGCGGTCGAACGGAAGAGAATCGCTTGCGCAAGCTCACGTACTTCATCGCCACGTCAGTCGACGGCTTCATCGGGGCCCCGGACGGCGACGGCGATTTCTTCTACTCCCACCTCGACGCCGAGTTCGTCGAACACCTCAAGGCCGAGTACCCGGAGACCATCGCGGCCCAGGGGCGCGCCGCCCTCGGGATCGCCGACGCCGAGCCGAAGCGCTTCGACGCGGTGCTCATGGGCCGGAACACGTATGAGCCGGGCCTCAAGGAGGGCGCGACCAGCCCTTACGGCCACCTGCCCGGGCAGTACGTCGTCTCGCGCTCCCTCACCACCTCGCCGGACCCCGAGGTCGAGCTGATCTCCGGAGACGTCGCGGCCAAGGTCCGCGAGCTCAAGGCCCGGGACGGGCTCGGCATCTGGCTCTGCGGCGGCGCCGACCTCGCCGCGCAGCTGATCGACGAGATCGACGAGTTCATCGTCAAGACCTACCCCGTCTTCCTGGGGACCGGCATGCCGATGTCGCGGGCCGGATTCGGGGTGCGCCCCCTGGAGCTGACCGGGGCCAAGATCCTCGGCGGCGGCCAGACGGTCACCTCGTACGCCGTCAAGCGCTGAGCCGGCCGGCCCCGGGTCCGGCCGGCCTGCCGGCCCCCGGTCCGCAGGCCCACTGCGACCCCCGGAACGCGCCGAACCGGCCTACCGTGGAGGTATGGCCGGTGAACAGCAGCAGCGCGCACACGAGACGGTCGCCCCGCAGGCCGGGCACGAACAGCAGACGTGCCCGGCGTGCGGGCGCCTCGTCGACACGGTGGTCAGACGGCGCAAGTCCCTCGGGATCTTCATTCCGGTGTGGGGCCGGGGCCCCTGCCGGAATCCGGGATGCCCCGCTTACGCGGACCCCGAGGAGCGGTGACTCAGCCCTTGGCCGCGAGTTCCTTCGCGCCCAGGCCGGAGGCGAAGCCGTTGGCCCAGAGCTGGTTGACGCGTGTCCGCTCGGCGGAGTTCGGGGTGGCGTTCTGGCACGAGGTGCCCGGTCCGCCGCCCGACATCAGCTCGGAGCACGGACCCGAGTAGTGGTCCGGGAGGCCCAGCACGTGGCCGGTCTCGTGCGCGGTCACGCGGGTGGAGTTGTACTGCTGGTTCTGCTGGTAGTCCAGGAAGATGTAGCCGCGGCCGTGCCCGTCCGTGCTCGCGTACGAGCCGCGTGAGTCGTTGCCCTCGCGGTACGAGAAGTTCCCGCCGGAGGACACCTCCTGGAGCTTGACGTTGCTCACCGAGCTGTTCCAGATCTGCGTGGAGCGGGCTATCTGGCTGCGGAAGCTGGGCGCGCTGCGGGTGTTGTACGTGACGGTCACGGCCAGGATGCCGGGGTTCGCGGCGCGCTGCTCGGCGACCGAGCGCTGCACGGCCTCGAAGAAGGCGCGGTTGGCCGCCTCGTTCTCCTGCGAGCCCGCGTACGCGGCGTAGCTGGCGGCATTGCCGACGGGGGCGGGAGCGGCGCTGGCGGTGGGGGTGACGCCGAGGGCGGCGGCGAGGCCGAGGCCGACGGTCGTGGCCAGAACGGCCTTACGGGAGTGGCGCATGTGGGGGAGCTCCTACTCGTCCGGTGCGGTGGGGGGTGGGTCGTTCGGTACCGGAGTCTGCGGGAGTGCCGTGGTCCGGCGGATGATGTCACTGCCCGATAGCGCCGGCCTATCGGGAAGATTTCGACAGCCCAACTAGCGTGAGAATGGCGGGATTCGGGGGGCTATCAGTGGCTGGTGCGGTCCGCTGGGCTCGGCCTACTCTCGGCTCATGGAGCTTGAGGTCAGGCACCTGCGCGCGCTGTGCGCCATCGCCGACGCCGGCAGCCTGCACAAGGCCGCCCGGCAACTCGGCGTGAGCCAGCCTTCCTTGACGACCCAGCTGCGCCGCATCGAACGGGCCCTGGACGGCGAGCTGTTCCTGCGCGAGCGGACCGGCTGCCGGCCCACCCCCTTCGGCCGGACCGTACTGGGCCGGGCGCGGCCGCTGCTCGCCGAGATGGCCGCGCTGGTGGCCGAGGCCCGGGCGCAGGCCCGCGGCCCGCGCCTGAGCATCGGCTCCACGGCCAGCCGGGCGCTGCCGGGGTGGCTGCGGCGGCTGCACCGGCGGATGCCGGACACCGAGACCTCGCTGGTGGTGGACGTCTCCGCCAACGCGCTGCTGCGGATGGTGGCCTCGGGGCAGCTGGACGTGGCGTTCGTGCACGAGGTGGAGGGCAGCCCGCTGCGGGTGCCGGCCGGGCTGCAGCTGCACGTGTTGATGGAGCGGGAGCCGCAGTTCGTGTCGATGTCCCGGGACCATCCGGCCGCCGCGCAGGCGGTGGTCTCCTTACACGACCTGGCGGCCGACCGCTGGATGGTCGACCCCTCGGTCGACGGCGAGTGGGACGGGCTGCGGCGGGTCTTCGCGGGGGCCGGGCTCGATCCGCCGGTGCTGCACGCCGACTACCACACGGCGACCTCGCTGATCATCTCCGGCGAGGCGGTCGCGCCCTGCCAGCCGACGTCCGGGCCGCGCGACGACATGGCGATCCGGCCGCTGTCGGGGGACCCCCTCGCCGTACGCCTGCTGCTGGCGACCCGGCCCGGCGCGCACGCGGAGGTCTACGAGGACCTCCGCGCCGCCTATCGCGAGGCGGCCCTGCGCACGCCCCCGTACCGCGCCTGGCTCCATCACCACGCGAGCCCCCTGCTGGCGGCCTGACGGCCCCCCGGGGCCCGCGCCCCTGACCCGCGGCGAACGCCGACGAGGCCGGATCTCCCGGCCCCGTCGGCGTTTTCGGCATGTCCGCGCACAGGCTTGACTTCCCCTGACCGCGATATATCGTGTTACTCAGAAGACGCGATATGTTGCGTGCGTCGAGCCCGGTCCGTGAACGCACGAGGAGGATCAGCACCATGGCAGAGCAGTCGTCCCGGCCGTCGCCTTCGCAGTCGACCTGGCACGTCGCCGAACCGCAGAAAGTCACCTTCGAGGCGCCGGTGACCGAGCTCCGCGTACGCGTCGTGAGCGGCACGGTGAACGTGGTCGCCGCCGAGGAGGGCCCGGCCCGCCTGGAGGTGACCGAGGTCGACGGGCCGCCGCTGTACGTGGTGCAGGACGGCGGTACCCTCACCGTCTCCTACGAGGACGTGCCCTGGAACGGCTCCCAGGGCTTCAAGCAGTGGTTCGAGTCCAAGCCCTGGAAGGCGTGGTCCGGTTCCGCCGCCGGCCGCAAGGCATGGGAGCGCAGCGCCGCGATCACCCTCACCGTCCCCGCCGCGACCCGGGTGCAGGTGGCCGCGGTCGACGCCACCGCCTTCGTCTCCGGCATCTCCGGCGGCACCGAGGTCAACGAGGTCTCCGGCGACGCCACGCTGGTCGGGCTCTCCGGCCGGGTCAAGGCGCACAGCGTCTCCGGCAGCGTCGAGGCCCAGTCGGTCACCGGCGACCTCCGCTTCCACTCGGTTTCCGGCGGCCTGACGGTCGTCGACGGCGAGGGCGTGAGCGTACGGGCCGACTCGGTCAGCGGCGACATGCTCCTCGACCTGGACCTCGACCCGGCGGCCGCGCGCCCCGTGGACATCGCGCTGAACTCGGTCTCCGGCCAGGTCGCGATCCGTCTCCCGCACCCCGCCGACGCCCGCGTGGAGGCCAACACCGCCACCGGCGGCGTCTCCAACGCCTTCGAGGACCTGCGGGTCTCCGGCCAGCTGGGCGCCAAGCGGATCACCGGCACGCTCGGCTCCGGCACCGGCACCCTGCGGGCCACCACCGTCTCCGGCGGCATCGCGCTGCTGCGCCGTCCGCCGTCCGACGTCGATGCCGACGCCCCCGCGCCCGCCGCCGCTCCCCCCGCGCTCGACAAGAAGGTGCTCTGACATGCCGCCCGTCTTCGCCCACGGCCGCCTCCGCCTCTACCTCCTCAAGCTGCTGGACGAGGCCCCGCGCCACGGGTACGAGGTGATCCGCCTGCTGGAGGAGCGCTTCCAGGGCCTGTACGCCCCCTCCGCGGGCACCGTGTACCCGCGGCTGGCCAAGCTGGAGGCCGAGGGCCTCGTCACGTACGCCACCGAGGGCGGGCGCAAGGTGTACTCCATCACCGAGGCGGGGCGCGCCGAGTTGGCCGACCGCGGCGGGGAACTCGCCGACCTGGAGCTGGAGATCCGCGACTCGGTCACCGAACTGGCCGCGGAGATCCGCAACGACGTCCGCGGCGCGGCGGGTGACCTGCGGCGCGAGCTGCGGGAGGCGGCCTCCGCGTCCGCGACCCCGGTCGAGGACGAGTCCTGGAAGGCGGCCAAGGAGGAGCTGCGCAAGGCGAGGCAGGAGTGGAAGGAACAGGCGCGCCGGGCGAAGGACGAGAGCCGCCGGGCGCGCGAGGAGGCGCAGCAGGCCCGCCGCCAGGCCAAGGAGGCGCAGGAGCGGGCCCGCGAGGAGGTCCAGCGCATAGCGGTGCAGCTGCAGGAACAGTTCGCCAAGTCCGGTGGGGTGCTCGGCAGTCTGGCGGGGGCGTGGCTGGGTGGCGGGGCGGGGCCGGCCGGGCCGGCGGCCGCGCCGACGGCTCCTGCGGCGGAGGCCGAGGCCGACGCCGATGCCCATGCGGGCTGGGCCGAGGATCTGGTACCCAGCGGTGACCCGGCGCGGGATCTGGACCGGCTGCTGGACCGCTTCCGCGACGAGGTGCGGGATGCCGCGCGGGACCACGGGGTGAGTGCGGCACAGGTGGCCGAGGCGCGGGTGGCGCTGGCGGCGGCCGCTGCCCGGCTGAGGGCGACGCTGCGGGCCGGGTAGGGAGCTCGGCCGCGGCGCCGGTGCGGGGGCTCCACCCCCGAGCTCCCGAGCCCCCGAGCCCCCGCGCCTCAATCGCCGGCGGGGCTGAAAGATCGGGGCTCCGCCCCGGACCCCGCGCCTCAATCGCCGGCGGGGCTGGAGCGGTGCGGCGGGGCCGGAGGGGTGCGGCGGGGCTGGATGTGCCCGGCTGGACTGGTCAGGCGGCGAGGGTTGTTTCGGCTGTTGTGTAGGTGATGCCGTGGTCCGTCAGGACCTCGGACACCGTGCCGGGGCGGGAGAGCAGGGCCAGCAGCAGGTGCAGGGTGCCGATGTGGTTGTCCTTGCGGCCCAGGGCGATGCGGAGGGACTGTTCCAGAACCTTCTTCGAGCCCGCGGTGAAGGGGACGCGGTAGCTGCCGGCGCGGTCGTCCGGCTCGGCGCGGCCCAGGGCCGAGCGGAGCGAGGCGCGCAGGGTCCGCCTGCGCGGCGCGGGGGCCGCGAGCGCGCCCTCGCCGTGGGTCTCCTCGATGCGGGAGACGATCTCGGTGAGGTCGATGCCGAGTCCGGCCAGCGCCTCCTCGTCCGCCCGGGACATGCCGCCCCGGCGGCGGGCCGCCGTCAGGTCGGCGGCCACCAGCGCGCGGTCCACGCCCAGCCGGTCCAGGGCCCCCAGCTCCAGCAGGGAGAGCAGCAGGTGCTCCTCGGTGACGGTGGCGGCCCCGGCCCGCCGGGCCTCGGTCACCGCCCCCGTCACCGTGTTCCGGGCGTCGGTCGTGAAGCGTTCGAACATCAAAGCCTCCCGTACTTCTTGTGCACGGCCTGCCGGCTGACGCCCAGCTCGGCCGCGATCTCCTGCCAGGACCACCCCTGCGCGCGGGCACTGCGTACCTGTACGGCCTCCAGCTGCTCCAGCAGCCTGCGGAGGGCGGCCACGGCACGCAGGCCCACACGCGGATCGCGGTCACCGGCCCGCTCGGCGAGATCGGTTGCTTCCGTCATGATGTCAATTTAGGTTGACGAGGGAGGTGTTGTCAACCTTCATTGACATGCCGTGCCTACGGGTTGAGGACGATCTTCCCGAAGAGGTCACCCGCCGCGAGCTTCTCGAAGCCCTCGCGCGCCCGGTCCAGCGGCAGCACCTCGTCGATGACCGGCCGGAGCCCGGTCGTCGCGCAGAACGACAGCAGGTCCTCCAGCTCGTCCTTCGAGCCCATCGTCGAGCCGACCACCTTCAGTTCCAGGAAGAAGATCCGGGTCAGCTCGGCGTGTGCCGGGCGGTCGCCGCTCGTGGCACCGGAGATCACCAGGGTGCCGCCGGGGCGCAGGGACTTCACCGAGTGGGACCAGGTGGCCGCGCCCACCGTCTCGATCACCGCGTCCACCCGCTGCGGCAGCCGCGCGCCCGGCTCGTACGCCTCCACCGCGCCCAGCTCCACGGCCCGCTTGCGCTTGGCCTCGTCCCGGCTGGTGGCGAAGACCCGCAGGCCCGCCGCCTTGCCGAGGGCGATGGCGGCGGTCGCGACCCCGCCGCCGGCGCCCTGGACGAGCACGGAGTCCCCGGGGCGGACCCCGGCGTTGGTGAACAGCATCCGGTACGCCGTCAGCCAGGCCGTCGGCAGGCAGGCGGCCTCCTCGAAGGTCAGCTCGGCGGGCTTGCGCAGGACGTTCCACGCGGGGACGGTCACCTGCTCGGCGAAGGTCCCCTGGTAGCGCTCGGTCAGGATCGAACGGGGCTCGTCGGGGCCGACCCCGTGGCCGCTCTGGCCGATCACGGAGTGCAGGACGACCTCGTTGCCGTCCTGGTCGATCCCGGCGGCGTCGCAGCCGAGGATCATCGGGAGTCTTTCCTCGCCGAGACCCACCCCGCGCAGCGACCACAGGTCGTGGTGGTTGAGGGAGGCGGCCTTGACGTTCACGGTCACCCAGCCGGGCCGGGCCTGCGGTGCCGGGCGTTCGCCCAGCACGAGGCCGTTCAGCGGCTGGTCACGGTCGATTCGGGCGGCGTAGGCAGCGAACATGCCGCGACGCTACCGCTCGGTAGGGCCGTGTTCCAGCCCCTCGGGAAGCACCCGCCTGAGGCCTTCGTCTCAGCCGCCCCGCCGCCGCCGGCCGCTCGGCGGACATTCGGCCACCTGGTGCGCCATCCCGGCCGGGAGGTGCACTGCGCGGAGCTGGAGCATGGTGGACAGGCGCCCGCGGGCGGTGTGAGGGGCCGCGTACGCCGTCAGGCCCCCCGTGGCCGCGATCTTCCTGGTGGCCCTCGACCGCTGAGGCGGGTGGGGGGGGGCGCCCCGGCCGGACCGGGCCGACGGGCGGAGTCCGGCGCGGCGGTGCGAAGCCGGTGAGGCCCCGGGGCCGCACCGCGCCAGCGGCGCGTCAAAGGACGAGGGCCCGGCCGGAGGGATCCGGCCGGGCCCTTGCCCGTACAACTGCTCGCTCGGCGGTCAGGCCAGGCGGGCCACGCCGTCGGCCTTCGCGGCGGCGGCGACGGCCGCGGCGACGGCCTCCGCGACGCGCTCGTCGAACGGCGACGGGATCACGTAGTCGGCGGCGAGCTCGTCACCCACGACACCGGCGATGGCGTCGGCGGCGGCGATCTTCATGCCCTCGGTGATCCGGGTGGCGCGGACCTTGAGGGCGCCCGCGAAGATGCCCGGGAACGCCAGCACGTTGTTGATCTGGTTCGGGAAGTCCGAGCGGCCCGTGGCCACGACCGCCGCGTACTTGTGCGCGACGTCCGGGTGGACCTCCGGGTTCGGGTTGGCCATGGCGAAGACGAAGGCGTCCTTCGCCATCGAGGCCACCGCCTCCTCCGGGACCGTACCGCCGGAGACGCCGATGAAGACGTCCGCGCCGGCGAGGGCCTGCTCCAGCGAACCGGTCTGGCCGGTCTTGTTGGTCAGGCCCGCGATCTCCGCCTTGACGTCCGTCAGGTCGGAGCGGTCCGCCGAGACGACGCCCTTGCGGTCGGTGACGCAGACGTCGCCGATGCCCGCGTCCACCAGGATCTTGGCGATGGCGATGCCCGCCGCGCCCGCGCCCGAGATGACGGCGCGCAGGTCGCCGAGGGTGCGACCCGTGAGCTTCGCGGCGTTGCGCAGCGCGGCCAGCGTCACGATGGCGGTGCCGTGCTGGTCGTCGTGGAAGATCGGGATGTCCAGCGCCTCCTGGAGGCGCCGCTCGATCTCGAAGCAGCGGGGGGCCGAGATGTCCTCCAGGTTGACCCCGCCGAAGGACGGGGCGAGGCGGATGACCGTCTCGATGATCTCGTCCGTGTCCTTGGTGGCGAGCGCGATCGGAACCGCGTCCACACCACCGAACTGCTTGAAGAGAATGGCCTTGCCCTCCATGACGGGGAGGGAGGCCTCGGGGCCGATGTCACCGAGTCCGAGCACGGCCGTGCCGTCGGTGACGACGGCGACCACGTTGGACTTCCAGGTGTACTCGTTCACCAGCTCCGGCTGCTCGGCGATGGCGCTGCACACTTTCGCCACGCCGGGCGTGTACGCGAGGGACAGGTCGTCCTTGTTGGTGACCGGCACGGTGGCCTGGATGGCCATCTTGCCGCCCCGGTGCAGCGCGAACACCGCGTCCGGGTTGTTGTCCGTGACGCTGTCACTGCGAGGGTTGATGATCTCCGCTGCCACTGTGTGTGACCCCTTAAGTCCTTTGAATCGTTGAGGGTGGCCACTCCTGGTTAAGGGGTGGGCGGGCACCGCGTCCGTACTCCGCATCGACGGTTGGCCCGTCTCCGCGGAGGGGAGGTTCGTACGCGCGGGCGCGCCGCACGCGCGCCCTGAGCCCCGGATGAGGGGTGTAAGGATCTGTTCTACCCGAAGAACGCTCGCCCAGACGAGTCGATTCCCGCTCAATCGTAGGTCGGTTGCCCCGCTTTTGGCGAAAAGTCCAAACCTTGTTGTCCGGCAGGCGAGACGCTCCGTAGAAACTGCGGTGAAAAGGCCAGGTCACGGCAGGTTCTGCGGTCTCGAACCCCCATGTCCGCAGTCCTGTTGGGCTACCCCCACCGCCCGTTATGCGATTTTGACCTGACGGGCACCCTGAATGTCTCAGTCCGAATGGCAAGATGCCGTAATCACACGAGGTCGCGACACTCGATGGTGCGTGCCCGACCGTTTTTCGATGCTTTTCCACCACTGCCGGAGGAACCAAGCCATGACCGCTAGCACCACCCGTCGTACGACCGCCGCACGGTCCCGGATCGCCGCGGTCGGCGCGATCGCGGTCGCCGGCGCCCTGATCCTCACCGGTTGTGGTGACCAGACCGACAAGGCCTCCACCAGCCCGTCCGGTGCGGCGAACAGCAGCGCGCCGCTCTTCTCGAAGCTCCCGAAGAAGATCCAGGACGCCGGTGTCATCAAGGTCGGCACGGACGCGACCTACGCGCCCATGGAGTTCACCGAGGGCGGCAAGATCGTCGGCGTCGACCCCGATGTCGCGGCGGCCCTGAGCAAGCAGCTCGGTGTGCAGTTCAAGTTCGAGTCCGGCACCTTCGACACCCTCATCGGCAGCATGCAGACGGGTCGCAGCGACCTGGTCATGTCCTCGCTGACCGACACCAAGGCCCGTCAGGAGGGCCTGGACGACAAGGGCGCCAAGACCGGTGCCGGTGTCGACTTCGTCGACTACTTCTCCGCCTCGACCGGCATCCTGGTCAAGAAGGGCAACCCCGAGGGCATCAAGACCCTCGACGACCTGTGCGGCAAGACGGTCGCCGTGCAGCGGGGCACCACGTACGAGGAGTCCGCCAAGACCCAGGCCGAGAAGTGCAAGACGGACGGCAAGGGCGAGCTCAAGATCGAGTCCTTCCCGAGCGACGCCGAGGCCCAGACCCGAGTGAAGGCCGGCGGCGCCTCCGCGGACCTGAACGACTCCCCGGTCGCCGCGTACATCGCGCAGACCGCCGGCGGCGGCAACGACTTCGAGGCCATCGCCAACCCGACCGACGCCGGCCTCTTCGGCATCGCGGTGGACAAGAAGAACACCGAGCTGCGCGACGCGCTCAAGGAAGCCCTCGACGCGGTCGTCAAGGACGGCACCTACAAGGCCGCCCTCGACAAGTGGAACGCGGGCTCCGGCGCCGTGACCGAGGCCAAGATCAACGCCGGTTCCTGACCTCCGCGTACCACCGCAGCACACTGAAGGGCAGTCACTGTGACTGACAAGCTCGACAAGGTCCCGGGCCCGGCGGACACCCCGCCGGCCGGGACCGTACCCCCCGAGGCGATCCGCGCCATTCCGGTCCGCCACTACGGCCGCTGGGTCAGCGCCGTGGTCGTCATCGGCCTGGTCGTGGCGCTCGCGATGGCCTTCTCGCAGGGCAACGTGCGCTGGGCGACCGTGCCGGAGAAGCTGTTCGACCCCACCATCCTCCGTGGCGTCGGCAACACGATCTGGATCAGCGTCGCCTCGATGGCCCTGGGCCTGGTGCTCGGTGTCCTCTTCGCGGTCATGCGGCTCTCGAAGAACCCGGTCACCAGCACCATCGCCTGGTTCTACATCTGGCTGTTCCGCGGCACCCCGGTGTACGTGCAGCTCCTCATCTGGTTCAACCTCGCCCTGATCTTCCCGATCCTGAACCTCGGGTTCTACAAGGACGAGATGACCCAGGTCATGACCCCGTTCCTGGCCGCCCTGCTGGGTCTCGGCCTCAACGAGGGCGCGTACATGGCGGAGATCGTCCGGGCCGGCATCCAGTCGGTCGACGAGGGCCAGACCGAGGCCTCGCACGCGCTCGGCATGACCCGCCTGCAGACGATGCGCCGAGTCGTCCTGCCGCAGGCCATGCGGGTGATCGTGCCGCCGTCGGGCAACGAGTTCATCAACATGCTCAAGACCTCGTCGCTCGTCGTCGCCGTGCAGTACTTCGACCTGCTGCGCGCGGCCCAGGACATCGCGTCCACCTCGTTCGCGGTGATGGAGATGTTCTTCGTCGCCTCGATCTGGTACCTCGCCCTGACCAGCGTGTTCAGCGTCGGCCAGTACTACCTGGAGCGCCGCTACGCCCGCGGTGCGCTCCGCTCCCTGCCGCCCACGCCGCTGCAGAAGATCAAGGCGAAACTCTCCAGCTTCTCGAACCGCAAGGCGGTGGCCTGATGACGACTGCCATGGTGAAGGCCGAGGGCGTCCACAAGTCCTACGGTGCGGCGCACATCCTCAAGGGCATCGACCTGGAGGTCGCCCCGCGTGAGGTGTTCTGCCTGGTCGGCCCGTCCGGTTCCGGCAAGTCGACCTTCCTGCGGTGCATCAACCACCTGGAGCAGGTCAACGCCGGACGGCTGTACGTCGACGGGCAGCTCGTCGGCTACCGCGAGAAGGGCGACAAGCTCTACGAGCTGAAGGACAGCGAGGTCGCGGCCCAGCGCCGGGACATCGGCATGGTCTTCCAGCGCTTCAACCTCTTCCCGCACATGACCGCCATAGAGAACGTCATGGAAGCCCCGGTCATGGTCAAGGGCGAGTCCAAGGCGGTGGCGCGCGAGCGCGCCATCAAGCTGCTGGACCGCGTGGGCCTCGGCGACAAGGGCGGGAACTACCCCAGCCAGCTCTCCGGCGGCCAGCAGCAGCGCGTGGCGATCGCCCGCGCGCTCGCCATGGAGCCGAAGCTGATGCTCTTCGACGAGCCCACCTCGGCGCTCGACCCGGAGCTCGTGGGTGACGTCCTGGACGTCATGCGCGACCTGGCCGAATCGGGCATGACCATGATCGTGGTCACGCACGAGATGGGCTTCGCCCGCGAGGTCGGCGACAACCTCGTCTTCATGGACGGCGGCGTGGTCGTCGAGTCGGGCAACCCGCGCGACGTGCTGGGCAACCCGCAGCACGAGCGCACGAAGGCGTTCCTGTCCAAGGTGCTCTAGGGCTCCGGCGCCCCGGCGCGCTCCGGCGCGCTGGTCGCACCGGCGGACAGGTGAGGGGCGGTACGGGATTCCCGTACCGCCCCTCACACGTGCTCACGTTCCTACTTCAGACCTAGGACCAGCGCGTCCGAGGGGGAGCGCCAGACGGTACGGGCCTCCGCGAAGCCCGCTCGGAGCAGGGCGGCGGTGTGCCAGGCCTCGGGCGGGGTGTCGCCGTCCGCGTGCTCCCCGTAGATCGCGAAGCGCTGCCTGACCGGCTCCGCGAGGAGCGGGTCGGCGGCGGCGAGCTCCCACCACTCGCGCCAGTCCACCGCGCCGGCCGTCCTGGCCCGGTCCATGCCGGCGTGCCGGTGGGCGTGCTCGGCGGCGTCGATGCGCGGGGTGGCCGGGTCGGGCATGTGGTCGGCGTTCATGAACACCCCGCCGGGGGCGACGAGCGGCGCGAGCTGGCCGTACAGGACGGACAGGTCGTCGCTGTGCAGCCAGTGCAGGGCGGTGGCGGTCAGGACCGCGTCGTACGAGTCGTGGGGGAGGGCGTCGCGCCAGTGCGGGTCCTTGAGGTCGGCGGTCACGAAGGTGACCCGCGCGTCCCCGGCGAAGTGGCCCTCGGCGATCGTCAGCAGCGCGGGATCGAGATCGACGCCCGTACTGGTGGCTCCCGGGAACCTCTTGAGGACGCGGTCCGTGATACTTCCCGTACCGCACGCGAGATCCAGCACCCGGGGGGTGGTTCCGACCAGGGCCTCGACCATGTCCAGCATGACCCGGAACCGCTCCTCGCGGTCGGGCATGTACCACTCCTGCTGCCGGTCCCAGCTGTCCTGCCAGGCCTGCCAGTACCCCGTGCCGGTAGCGGCATCTGCCGTATGAGCCGTATCAGCCGTATTCGCCATCACGAATCCCCTCCATACGTAATACCCTCGAAGACGTCTCAGCCGTTACCAGAGACACTAATCCGCAGCCGTAAGGACTACAAGTGGAACTGGCCCATTACTCGGACTTCGCCGTGCGCCTGGTCAACACCGAGGAGCCGGCCCGCAACAAGGACGCGCTCACCTCCGTGGACGCCGTCCGTGCCCTGTTCGGCGCAAGCGTGCAGATGGCCCGCCGCGTCACCGACACCGACGTCACCCGCTTCCGCAACGTACGGGCCCGGCTGCGCGCCGTCTTCGAGGCCGCCGACAGCGGTGACGACGTCCTCGCGGTCGACCTGCTGAACTCGCTGCTCATGGAGTTCCCGGTCAGCCCCCAGGTCTCCGGGCACAAGACCATCGGCGAGGACGGCCGCCCCGACTGGCACATCCATCTCGCCGAGCACCCCTCGAACGCATCGGCGGGCTACGCCGCCATGGCGGCCATGGGTCTGGCCTTCGCCCTCACCGAGCACGGCCCCGACCGCCTCGGCCTCTGCCAGGCCGCGCCCTGCCGCAACGCCTACCTCGACACCTCCACCAACCGCTCCCGGCGCTACTGCTCCGACCGCTGCGCGACGCGGGCCAACGTGGCCGCCTATCGCGCCCGCAAGCGGCTGGAGGCCGAGGCGTCCGCCAGCAGCGGCCGCAGCGCCGAGGCCGCCCAGGACAGCCGGGCCCTCAGCGAGCGCTGATCCTCCTCGCGCGGCCGGAAGCGTAGCACCGCCGTCGCCAGCACCAGCTCTGCGGGCACAGGCCCGTAGACGGTGCTGTCGCCGGTCTTGTTGTACGGGTTGTCGCCCAGCACCCACCAGCCGCCCGGCCGCCGCTCCACCGCCCGCTTGATCACCAGCAGGTCCTGCTGGAACGGATGGCGCAGCACCACCACGTCACCCGGGCGGACGGCCGCCCCGTAGCGGACCAGCACCTGGTCCCCGTTGGTCAACGTGGGCACCATCGACGCCCCCGTCACCTCCACCACCCCGAACCGCTTCCGCGGGCGCCCGTTCTCCACCATGCGTGTCCTCCTCGTCACCCCCGCATGCTGCCGCACGGGTCCGTACATTCGCTCACCGGTCCGGCCGCGCCCCTGGACTTTTGTCCTAAGCCCATGGGGGCGCCCGCGAAATCCGGTTGTTCAGCGAGTAATCTCCCCCTTGAGAAGACGATCACGAGGAGGACAAACTCCATGCTTTCCCGCCTCTTCGCCCCCAAGGCGAAGGTCTCCGCCCACTGCGATCTTCCGTGCGGCGTGTACGACCCTGCCCAGGCCCGCATCGAGGCCGAGTCCGTCAAGGCCGTGCAGGAGAAGTACCAGGCCAACGACGACGCCGACTTCCGCGCGCGCGCCATCACCATCAAGGAGCAGCGCGCCGAGCTCGCCAAGCACCACGTCTCGGTGCTGTGGAGCGACTACTTCAAGCCGCCGCACTTCGAGAAGTACCCCCAGCTGCACACCCTGGTCAACGACACCCTGAAGGCCCTCTCGGCCGCCAAGGCGTCCAACGACCCGGCGACCGGCGCGAAGGCCCTCGAGCTCATCGCCGAGATCGACCGCATCTTCTGGGAGACCAAGGCCGCCTGATCCGGCGCCCCACCCCCGGCTCGCGCCCGCCCCAGCGGCGACGCGAACACGAGAACGGCCCGACTGCCACGCGGCGGTCGGGCCGTTCTCGTTCTCCGCCTCCCGGCCACGCGTACCGGCACGCGTCCTGCCGCAGTGCGCGCCGTGCTCACTCGTCGGCGTCGTCGTCCTCGTCGTCCAGGCGGGCCAGCCAGGTGGCCAGGCGTTCCACCGGGACCTCGAAGTCCGGGTTCAGGTCGACGAAGGTGCGCAGCTGCTCGGCGAGCCACTCGAAGGTGACCTCCTCCTCGCCGCGCCGCTTCTCCAGCTCCTCGATGCCGCGATCGGTGAAGTACAAGTCGGGCTCCGTGCCGTGATGGGGGTGTGCAGGGGGTGTTTCCCGCCAGGATAATCCGCGCGGGCGAAGAGGCCCCCCGCCCGTGGTGCCCCCGGGGCTAGCCTGGATGCCCAACGAGCGGGGGGTGCGGATGACGGACGGGCGCACGACAGGCTCGGCGCGCGCCTTCGAGCTCCTCGAGCCCCTCGTCCAGGCCGCGACCGTACGCGTTCACGCCCCGCCGGGCGGGTATGACAACCCCGGCAGCCATCGGACCGGTCCCACGTGGGGGAGCGGTTTCTTCATCGCCCCCGGCTGGGTCCTGACGTGCGCGCACGTGGTCGGCGAAGGGGGTGCTGCGGTGCGTCTGACGGGACGCGAGGTCGGCATCACCTTCTCCTCCGGGACCCACGGGGCGACCGGAACGGTCACCGGGCGCGTGGAGTGCGTACTGCCCGAGCGGCTGGAGGAGCGGCGTCCGCGCCGGGGCGCCTTGTGGGACCTGCCCGACCTGGCGCTGCTCAGGGTCCTGGCCCCCGTGTCCCACGCCTGCGTCTGGCTGACGGACCGGTCCAGACCCCGTTTCGACGAGGTCGCCTACTTCGGCTGCACCGAGGACCTCGGCACGCCCGAGATCACCGGCCGCACCACCCGGCTGCGCGGCAGCGCCGGGAACGGCGCGGCCGTCCGGCTCGGCGGCGACGACGAGATCGACCCCGGCATGTCCGGCGGCCCCGTGGTGGACCTGGCTCGCGGGGAGGTCGTCGGGGTGGTCAAGGCCCGGCGGCACGGGGCGGGCGGCGGGCTCGCCGTCTCCGTCGTGCAGCTGCGCACGCTGCCGATGCCCGCGCGCGGCCAGGTCGGGCTCTACCGCCGCGTCATGCAGGCCCACGACCTGCACCACTACGACCACCACCTCAGCGACCTCGACAACCGCCGGACCTGGACGGACGTGCACGGCGAGCTCCCGGCGGAGGAGGCCGACCCGTACGGCGGCCGCGGCCGGCTCACCCCCGGCGAGCGCACCACCCTGTGCGGGCTGCTGGCCGAACTGCCCCCGCCGGGCTCCTCCGAGGTCGTACGGGCCCTCGTCGAGGCGGCCCGCGGGGAGGAGCCGGACCCGCAGCCGCCGGCCCCGCTCAGCTGGCGCGACGGGCTGGGCCTGCTGCACGACCCGCCCGGCGGGGCGGGGGAGGCCGCGGCGATGCTCCGGTACGCGACCGACGTGAGCGTGGCCGACTACCGGGAGCCGCCGACGCCGGGCGCGGACGAGGAGCTCTGGGACTGGATCCGGGCCACGGCCGAGCGGTTGTGGCGCCCGCTGCGGCGCGAGCTCGGCGAACGCCACGAGCGGGGCCTCGCGGAGCGGGAACGGCGGCGGCGGGCCTCGGCCGGGCGGGCGGTGAACGGCCCGGCCCGGCGGGCCGGCGGGCTGCCGCCCGGGGCCTCGGCGCTGCTGGAGGTGTGGGCGCACGGCTGGGAGGACGTCTACGACTGGCGGGTCTCCGTCCTGGCGGGCCCGGCGCAGCCCGGGCGGGTGACCCCCGTGGACTCGGGCGTACGGGCCACCCCGGCGGGCCTGCGGGAGCTGTTGCGGGCCCCGCTCGCCGAGGCCTTCCGGCGCTGCGACACCCACGAGGCGGCGGCCCTGCTCGAAGTGGCCGTGGCCCCGGAGCTGTTCGGGCTGGCCGTGGACGAGTGGGTGGTGACCGGCGGCGTACCGCTCGGGGTGCAGCGGCCGGTGGTGCTGCGCCACGCCGCCGGACGGGCCGGGGCCGGGCACCCGGCGGACGCCGGCCATCCCGCGGACCCGGCGGGCCGCGCGCACCCCGCCGATCCGGGGGACCCCGCGGGCCGCGGGCACCCCGAGGCGGCCGCCCGGTGGGCGCGGGTCCAGGCGGGACCCCTGCAGGACGAACGGGCCGACTGCGTACGGGGACGCCCGCGCAGCCCGGCGGCCGAGTGGCTTTCGGGACTGCCGGACAACACCGTGCCGGTCCACTGCCGGGCCGCGGATTCGGAACCCACGCTGGGGTCGTTGCACGCGGTGCGCGACGCCGGGTACGGGGTGGTGGTGACCCGGCGGCCGCCGCCGGACCCGAGGGAGTCGTGCGCGCCGTTCCACCGCGGTCTGCGGGAGGAACTGGCCGACGCCGGGCGGGCGGAGGTGCTGCCGGTGCGCCTGCAGACGCTGCGGGGGAGGGCGTACGGGGCGGACCCCGACGCGTACTGGGCGGCCGGGACCGGGCTCGTGTGGGAGGACCCGGCGCGGCCGCTGCCGGACGACGAACCGCTCCAGGGCGACCTGTGACGGCGCCGGGCCCGGCGGATTCGAGTGAGGGAGGGGCAATGAACGACGAGTGGCTCATATACCGGGGGATCGGTGAGCCCCATGACGGGATCGACGCCCTGCCCGATCCGCCGCCCTGGCGGGACTTCGACGGCGGGCCGGTGGCGGAGCCGGGCGGCCCGGCCGCGGCCGCCGACGGCAACGTGGCCCGGCGGCTCGGGGCGCACCGGCAGGCCGCCGAGCTGCACCGGCCGGAGCCCGAGGAGCTGGAGGCCGTCAACGCGGCGCTGTACCTGCGACGGCCGCTGCTCGTGACCGGCTTCCCCGGAACGGGAAAGTCCACCCTCGCACACGCGGTGGCCCACGAGCTGAAGCTCGGACGGGTGCTGCGCTGGCCGGTGGTCTCGCGGACGGTGCTGCAGGACGGGCTGTACCGGTACGACGCGCTCGCCCGGCTGCAGGACGTACAGCTTGCGGCGAGCGGAGGCGGAGGCGGGGGCGGAGGCGGAGGCGGAGGCGGGGGCGGAGGTGGAGGTGGAGGCGGTGGCGGCCGAGGCGGGGCGCACGGCACCGGAACGGCCCCCGGCATCGGGAAGTACATCCGGCTCGGGCCGCTGGGCACCGCCCTGCTGCCCACCGCCCAACCCCGGGTGCTCCTCATCGACGAGCTCGACAAGAGCGACATCGACCTGCCCAACGACCTGCTGAACGTGCTGGAGGAAGGCGAGTTCGCGCTCCCCGAGCTGGAGCGGGTCGCCGACACCGAGCCCGAGGTGCAGGTGCTCACCGACGACGGGACCAAGGTGACCGTCCGCGGCGGCCGGGTCCGCTGCCGGGAGTTCCCCTTCATCATCCTGACCAGCAACGGCGAGCGGGACTTCCCGGCCGCCCTGCTGCGCCGCTGCATCCAGCTCAAGCTCGGGCAGCCCGGCGAGAAGCGGCTCGCCACCATGGTCCGCGCCCACCTCGGCGAGGAGGCCGCCCGGCTCGGAGCGGACCTGATCCGGGAGTTCCTCAGCCGCTCCCAGACCGAACTGGTCGCCGCCGACCAGCTGCTCAACGCCGTGTACCTCACCCACTACGCCGCCCCGCCCACCCGGGAGGACCTCGCCGACCTGCTCATCCAGCGCCTCGACCGCCCGAGGTGACGGGCCGTGCCGCCGACTCCCGCCGTGCCCCCCGCCGCTCCCGAGCCCCGGCAGGGCGTCCGCGAGCTGGCCGCGCTGCTGCGCGCCGCCGGGCTCGACCCGAGCGCCGAGGAACTCGCCGACGCCCTCTGGCTCGCCGGGCACATCCGCGGGCCGGGGCCGTACGCGCCGGGCGCGCCCGGCCCGGACCCCGGGGAGGACGCCGAGGACCCGGCCGGCAAGCCCGTCGAGCCCGCACGGGCACGGACGGATGCCGATGATCCGGTCAGGCTCTACGCACCCGGCGCGCGCCGCGCCGGCGGGGCGGAAGGGGAACGGCCGGAGGAGTCGCCCGAGGAACACGGAGTGCCCGTACGGGTGCCCCGGGCCGCCGCGCTGCCGCGCATCCTGGACGTCCAGCGGGCCCTGCGCGCCCTCCAGCGGCACCGGCCGCCCGTCCCGCCCACCCGGCTGGTCATCGACGAACCGGCCACCGCCGAGGCCAGCGCCCGGGCCCTCGGGCTGGTCATCCCGGTGCTCCGGCCGGAGAGCCGGCGCGAGGCGACCGTACGGCTGGTGATGGACGCCTCGCCCTCGATGGCCGTCTGGCAGGACATGTTCGACGAACTGCGTTCGGTGTGCGAGCGGTTGGGCGCCTTCCGGGACGTCCAGGTGCACTACCTGCACCGCCTCGCGGACGGTACGGCGGTCCTCGGCCGCAGCCCCGTACCCGGCTCCGGGCTGCGCTCCGGCGACCAGTTGCGGGACCCCACCGGCCGGGCCCTGACCATGGTGATCTCCGACTGCGCCGGGCCGCTGTGGCGCGAGGGCGCCGCGCAGCGGCTGCTGTACCGGTGGGCCGAGTGCACCCCCTGCATGGTGGTCCAGCCGCTGCCGCAGCGGCTGTGGGGCCGCAGCTGGCTGCCGACCGAACGGGGCACCCTCACCCGGCTGGAGGGCGGCGGGCACCAGCTGAGGTTCCGCCCGGACCGGCCGCCGCTGCCCGGCCGGCCCGCGGGCGGGCTGACCGTGCCCGTGCTGCCGCCGAGCCCGACCGCCCTCGGGGCCTGGGCCCGGCTCGTCGCCGGACTCGGCACCGGGCCGGTACCGGCCGAGGTCGGCCGGGTGCGGGCCGACCATCCGGCCGTGCCCGTGCCGCCGCCGCGCGCCGTACGGCCGCCGCGCGAGCTGGTGGCCCGGTTCCGGTCCTCGGCCGCGCCCCGGGCCGTACAGCTGGCCGTGTACCTGTCGGCGGCGCCGCTGACGCTGCCCGTGATGCGGCTGGTGCAGCGCACGATGCTCCCGGACTCGGAGCCGTCCGACCTGGCGGAGGTGCTGCTGAGCGGGCTGCTGCGGCGCAGCGGGCCCGGGCCGGGGAACTGGTACGAGTTCGTCCCCGGCGTGCAGGACGTACTGCTGGGCCCGCTGGGGCGGGACGAGGCCGCCCTGGTGCTCAAGCACTGCTCGGAGTACGTGCTCGCGCACTTCGGACAAGGCGTGCGGAACTTCCCCGCGCTCGCGGTCTCGCAGCTCACCGGAGTGCCGCCGGCGGCGGCGGTCGCCCCCGGGCCGCAGGACGCCGAGCGGGTGCCCGAGGGGCGGCTCCCGCAGGCCTTCGCGCAGGTTTCGGCCAAGGTCGTACGGCGCTACGTGCCCGGCATGCCGGAGGAGGGCCCGGCCCGCCGGGAGCCCCCCGCGGTCCCCCCGCTCGGGCGGGCCGGAGCGGTGCGCGCCGCCCGGGCCCGGCTCGCGGACGCGGCCGCGGACGGCGGCGCGCGGGCCCTGCACGAGGCCGTGGCGGTACTGCGGCGGGCGGTGACGGCCCCGGTGGCGCCCGGCGACCCGCCGGAGGAGGCCGAGACCGAACTGGCGGGGGCGCTGCTGCGGCTGTGGGTGGTCCAGCGGGACCCGGAACTCCTCGCCGAGGCCGAACGGGCCGTGGCCGGGCTGCGGACTCCGCCGGCGCGGGCCGTCCTCGGCCGGGTGCTGTACGAGCGGGCGCTGGCCCACGGCTCCGACGCGGAGCTGCTGGCCGAGGCGGACCGGGCGTTCGCGGCGGCGGGCGCCGCGGCCGACCCGGAGCTGCGGCGGGACTGCGCGGTGCGGCGGGCCGAGACCCTGATCCGGCTGAGCGGGCTGCGCCCGGACGCGGGCGCGCTCCGCGAGGCCCGCGCCGCCCTGGAACCCCTGGCGGGACCCCCGGCCACCCCCAGCCGGTCCCTCGACGGTCCCCGCGACGCAGACCCGGACGCGGAGCCCGACGCGCACCCCGACGCGGAGCCCGAGCCGGACCCCGTGCTGCAACGGGCCCTGGGCCGGGTGCTCCTGGCCCTCCTGCCCCGCACCCCGGACCCGGCCGAGCGCACGGCCCTGGCCGAGCAGGCCGCCGCCCGGCTGGCCGTACCGGGCGCGGGCGCGGCCCGGGCCACGGCCGCCGAGGCCCGGGTGCGGGTGGACCTGGCCGCCGCGCTGCGCTACCTGCCGGCGCGGCTGGAGGAGGCGGCCGGCCAGCTCACCACGGCCCTGGAGGAGGCCGGCGGGGACCCGGAGCTGCGGGTGGCCGCCCTCGTGTGCCTGGCCCGGGTGCACCGGGAGCGGTACGCGCGCGACGCCGACCCGGCGGCGCTGGAGGACGCGGCCGAGGCGTACGGCCGGGCCCGGCGGCTGATCCCCCGCGACGGGGAGGCCTTCGGGGAGCTGCTGCCCGAGTGGGGCGAGGTGCTCCTGGAGCGGGCCCGGGCCGCCGGCGGACGGCGGTTCACCGGCGCCGCCGTACGCGTCCTGCGCGACAGCCGGGCGGCGGTCCCGCAGTCGGACCCGGGAGCCGCGCACCGGCTGATGCGGCTGGCCACCGGGCTACGGCTGCGGCACGCGTACGAGGGCGACCCCGTGGACCTGCGGGAGGCGGAGTACCTGCTGGAACTGGCCGTCCGGCACAGCCGCAGCCCGCTGGAGCGGGCCCGGGCCTGGCGCGACCACGGCGACGTGCAGCAGGAGATCCACGGTCACACCCGGGCGGTGGAGCGCCTGGACCGGGCGGCGGACTCCTACCGGCGGGCCTGGCGGGCCGCCCTGGAGGCCGCCCGCGAAGGCGACGAAGGCCGCGAAGTCGACGGGGGCCGCGAAGTCGACGAGGGCCGCGGGGTCCGCCCCGGCCGCGCCGGCCACGCCGGGCCGGACGGTTACGCGGGACCGGCAATCGGCCCGGACCCCGCACGCCGCGAAGGCCACGAGCCCCCTGCCGGCAGCGCGGGCTCCGCGGGGTCCGCGGGCACCGCCGTCCGACTGGCCGCCCGCGTACAGGAGGCGCGCGGGGAGGTGCTGGAACGCCTCGCCCGCCCCCGGGCCGCCCTGGACGCGTACCGTGCCGCGCTGGAGCTGTGGACGCGCCCCGACGCGGGCACCGACGCCGAAGCCGAAGGCCGGACGGAGGCCCTCCGCGCCCGGGTCCGCGCCCTGGAAGCGGGGCTCTGAAGGCGTAGCGGCGAGCGGAGCGCGCTGTTTCCGTGGACCGGCCGGAGGGAAAGGGCAGTGGACCGTCCGGTCCGCGACGCGACAGGGGGAGCAGCGGCACATGGTGACGAAGCGGCAGGAAGTGGAGGCGGTGACCCCGGCGTGCCCCGGGCGCCTGCCGGATCTCTCCGGGCTGGACCTGGCCGCACTGCGCGGGATCGACCATCCCGTGCTGGCCCAGGTGATCGAGGGCATGGTCGAGCGGGTGACGCATCCGGCCGAGATCCTCAACGCCTTCGACTCCGGGGTGGCCTGACCGGCGCGTGCCTGATCCGCCCCATCTTGGAAGCGAGTTGACCACTTTCCGCCGTTAGCCGGGTCCGTCCGAAGGGCAGGGATGGACCGTCCGCCGGGGGTCGCCCCCCGGAGGTCGGGGGGAGGGAGGTGGGGCGATGAGGCGAGCGGTCACGAGCGACTCCGTGCTGCCCGCGCCCGGCGGCGCGGGCTCCGCCCCGCACCAGGACCCGGCCCGGCCCGAGCAGGACCCCGCCGCGGGGCAGCGGCTGCGCCACGCCCGGCACGCGCCCTGGCCCTACGCCCGGCTCGACGTGGCCGCCGCGCGGGCCGCCGGGCACCGGCCGCACCCGATACGGCAGTTCGTCCTCAAGACGCGCAGCCGCTGCAACCTCGCCTGCACCTACTGCTACGTCTACGAGATGGCCGACCAGGGCTGGCGCGGCCAGCCGCCCGCGATGACCCCGGCCACCGCCGCCCGCGCCGCCGAGCGGATCGCCGAGCACGCCGCCGCCCACCGCCTGCCCCGCGTCGACCTGGTGCTGCACGGCGGCGAACCGCTGCTCACCGCCCCCGCCGCACTGGCCGGGCCGGTCGACGCCGTCCGGGCCGCCGTGGCCCGGACCGCCCCGCGCACCAAGGTCACCGCCACCGTCCAGACCAACGGCACCCTGCTGACCCGCGGCCGCCTCGCCGCGCTCGCCGCCGCCGGGATCCGCGTCGGCGTCAGCCTCGACGGCGGCCTGCCCGCGCACAACGCCCGGCGCGTGGACCACGCCGGTCGCCCCGGCTTCGGCGCGGCCGCCCGGGGCCTGCGGCTGCTGGCCCGGCACCCGGACAGCTACGCCGGGGTGCTGTGCGTCGTCGACCTCGACCAGGACCCGGTGGAGACGTACGAGTCCCTGCTCGCCTTCGCCCCGCCCAGCGTCGGGCTGCTGCTGCCGCTCGCCAACTGGAGCGCCCCGCCCCCCGGCCACCACCCGGGCCTGGCCCCGTACGCCGACTGGCTGCTCGCCGTCTTCGAGCGCTGGTGGCACGACGGGGTACGGCGCACCCGGATCCGGCTCTTCGAGGAGATCATCGCCCTGCTGCTCGGCCTGCCCGCCGCCACCGAGACCCTCGGGCTCGCGCCCGCCGCCACCGCCGTGATCGAGACCGACGGCTCCATCGAACAGGCCGATTCACTGAAATCCGCGTACGAGGGCGCCGCCGCGACCGGCATGAGCGTCGACACCCACAGCTTCGACCAGCTCCTCGACCACCCCGGCCTCGCCGCCCGCCAGCTCGGACGGGACGCGCTCGCCGCGGGCTGCCGCGCCTGCGAGCTGGTCGAGGTGTGCGGTGGCGGGCACTACCCGCACCGCTACCGCGCCGGCGAGGGCTTCCGGCAGCCTTCCGTGTACTGCGCCGACCTCCAGGTGCTCATCCGGCACATCGCCAACGCCGTCCTCCGGGCCGCTCAGTCCCCGGCGACGGCCGCCCGGCGTACCGCCCAGGCCGTGCAGGCCGGCCAGACCCTCCCCCCGCGAGCCGCGCGTGCCACCGTCGCCCACCCGCCGGCGGTCGCCTCATGACCACGGCGCTCACCGCCTTCACCGTCTCCTCCCGCACCCTGCGCGCCCTCGCCTCCACCGAACCCTCCCCGGAAGGCACCCGCCTGGTCCGCGACGTGCGCCGCTCCAAACGCCTGGTCCTGCTCCGCGCGGTCCTCGACGCCGCCCCCGGCGGCCCGTCCGGGGAGGCCGCCGACCACTGGGCCCTGCTGGAGGAGGCCGAGCGCCACGACGCGGGCGCCGTGCGCGACGTACTGCACTACCCGGCCACCGGGGTCTGGGCCGAGGAGACCCTGCGCCGGCTGCACGCCTCCTACGGACCCCCGCCCGACCTCGGCCACCTCGGGGCGCTCGCCGTCGCCGCCGCCCTGCGCGCCGGGATCGCCTTCACCCACACCCTGCGGCCCCAGCAGGGCCGGCTCGTCCTGCCCACCCTCGGACTGCTGCGCCCGGACCGCCCCGGCCCCGTCGCACTCACCGAACGCTCCTGGGACCCCGGCGACCCCGCGACCCTGCCCCTGCACGCCCTGCCCGGCGGCCGGACCGCCCTGGACGACCTCGACCCCTACCGGGCGCCCGGGCCCGCGCAGCCCGCGCCCGTCCGCCCCGCCCGCCGGCTCACACCGAAGGGGCACAAGCGCTGGGACACCCAGTGGTCCGGCGCGCTCACCCTGCTCCTGCGCTACGACACCGTCCGCGCCGAGGAGACCGGGCACTTGCTGCGTTCCGTCGTACCGCTGTCCGGCGGCTCCCGCTCCAACGGCGCCACCCTGCCCGCCGCCGCCGGTTCCGTCCTCGCCCGCGCACAGGCGCCGCCCGCCCTGGCCGCGACCCTCGTCCACGAGGTCCAGCACGGCAAACTCGCCGCCCTCGCCGACGTCCTGACCCTGCACACCGCCGACCGAACCCCCCGCCACTGGGCCCCCTGGCGCTGCGACCCACGCCCGCTGGAGGGACTCCTGCACGGCGCCTACGCCCACCTGGCCCTGGCCGGGTACTGGCAGCGGGCCGCCCTCTACGGGGCCCGCGGCGCCTGGGCCCAGCACGCCCGGATCCGCGCCCAGGTGGCCGCCGTCCTGCCCGCCCTGCAGGCCCACGACCGACTGACCGCCGCGGGGCGGGAGTTCACCGAGGCGATGGCCGCCGCCGAACGGGCCATGGACGAGCTGCCGCCACCCGGCGACCAGCACACCGCGGCCCGCCGGGCCGTCGACCGGGAGCGCCGCGCCTGGTGCGAGGCGCACCCCGAACTCGCCCCGTTCGCCCGCGGTTGATGGGCCACACCCCACGGCACCGCTGCGGTACCTTTTCAGTCCGTCCACTGCCCGGAGCCCAGGGAGACGGCGCATGACCACCGGTAGTCGGCAGGACCAGGGCAACACCGCGCACCCGTACCCGCACGCCCAGCCGCAGCGCTTCGTCATCAGCTTCGCGGGGTTCAACCGCCCCTGGGCCGTGTGGATCGGCCACCGCCTGGAGGAACACGGCCACCGCGTCGCCCTCCAGCGCTGGGACCCGCAGAACAGCCCCGGCATCGCCCAGGCCCTCGACGACCTCGCCCGCTCCGGCAGCCGGGTCCTCCTCGTCCTCAGCGAGCGCTACTTCTCCGCCGGCACCCACGCCGACGAGGAGTGGAACACCGCCCTGCGTGCCGTCACCGACCGCCACCCCGACCGGTTCGCGGCCGTCTGCCTCACCGACGCCCCGCTGCCCAGCGCCGTCGCCGTACTGGAGAAGACCGACCTGTGGGGCCTGGACGCGTACGAGGCGGAGTACCGCGTGCTGCGCCGGCTGGAGCTGCCCACCGACCGGATCGGCACCGAGACCGGCCGGCGCGGACCCCGCTTCCCCAACGACCCGCCCGAGATCTGGGGCCGGGTCCCGCGCCGCAACCCGCGCTTCACCGGCCGCAACGACGTCATCGGCACCCTGCGCGAAGCCCTGGCCGAGGCGCCGGCCGGCGCGTCCACCGTCACCCTGCTCGGCCTGTCCGGCGTCGGCAAGACCCAGGTGGCCACCGAGTACGCCTACCGCTTCGCCTCCGAGTACGACGTGGTGTGGTGGGTCCCCGCCGAGGACCGGCCCACCCTGCGCGAACGCCTCGCCGACCTGGCCCCCGCCCTCGGCCTGCCCCGTGGCGCGGGCAGCTACGGCGAGCAGATCCGGGCCGTCCTCGAAGCGCTGCGGCGCGGATCCCCGTACGGCCGCTGGCTGATGGTCTTCGACGGCTGCGACAACCCCGACGACCTCATCGACCTGCTCCCCTCCGGCGCGGGCGACGTGATCATCACCTCCCGCAACCGCGAATGGGCCACCCGGCACACCAGCCTCGTCGAGGTCCCGCTCTACGCCCGCCCCGAGTCGATCACCTTCATCCGCCGCCGGGCCCTGCGCCTCACCGCCGAGGAGGCCGACCAGCTCGCCGAGGCCCTGGAGGACTACCCGCTCGCCCTCGACCAGACGGCCGGCTGGCTCGCCGACTCCCCGCTCGCGGTCGGCGACTACCTCGCCCTGCTCCAGCGCCGGATGGACTCGCACGAAGCCGTCACCGTCTCCGACGACTACCCGCTGCCCTTCCCCACCGCCCTCGCCATACTCCTCAACAACGTCCGGGAGAACTTCCCCGACGCCCTCGCCCTGCTGCGCCTGTTCGTCTTCTTCGCCCCCGGACCGGTACCGCTGCGGCTGCTGCGCGAGTTCCCCGCCGACGACGTGCCCGAAGAGCTCGCCGGGCTGATCAACGACCAGATCCGGTGGAACGCCGCCCTCAACAAGCTCGTCCAGTTCTCCGTCGTCCGGCTGGAGTACTCCGACCTGCCCCTGGAAGAGGGCGGCGGCGGGCTGGAGACCGTACAACTGCACCGCATGGTCCACGGCATCGTCCGTGAGGACCTCTCCGAGGAGGAGGCCAAACCGCTCGCCCGAGCCGTACGGCAGGTCCTCGCCGCCGCCGACCCCGGCGGGCCCTCCGACTCCCGGCTGTGGCCCCGCTACGCCGAACTCGTCCCGCACCTGGCCCCCTCCGGGGTGCTCACCAGCGGCAACCCGCGCATCCAGAACTTCCTGCTGCGCTGCCTGCGCTACCTGATCCTCGCCGGGGAGTACCGCACCTGCCTGCGGCTCTCCGAGGAGACCGACCTGATCTGGCGGGCCGTGCTCGGCGAGGACCACCCCAAGGTGCGCGAGCTCAGCTACCAGTACGGCAACGCCCTGCGCAACCTCGGCCTGTTCCGGCGCGCCGAGACCCTCACCAAGGCAGTGTCCGCCCGGCTCACCGCGGAGCGCGGCGACCGGGACCTGGAAAGCCTGCGCGCCACCAGTGCGTACGGCGGCGTCCTGCTGTGCATCGCGAAGTTCGAACCGGCCCGGGAGATCTTCGAGCACTGCCTGAGCACCTACCGGGAGCTGCTCGGCGAGGACGACTCCGTCACCCTGGACGCCCAGAACAACCTCGCCGCCACCTACCGGCTGCTCGGCCGCTACCAGGACGCCTACGACCTCGACCTGGACACCCTGCGCCGCCGCGAGCGGGTCCTGAAGCCCCTGCACATCTCCACCCTCGCCTCCGGCATCGCCTGCGCCATGGGCCTGCGGCTGATGGGCCGCTACCGGGAGGCGCAGACCCGGCAGGAACAGGGGGTCAAGCTGAACACGCAGGTGCTGGGGCTCGGCCACCCGCAGACCCTGCGCGCCGAGCACAACCTCGGGATGTGCCTGCGCCGCTCCGGGGACATCCCCGGCGCGGGCCTGCGGCTGCGGACCGTGTGGGAGCGGGCGACGCGGGTCTTCGGGGTCGACTACCCGTGGACCCTGATGGTCGCCTCCGACTACGCCACCTACCTCAGGGAGTACGGGGACATCGGCGAGGCCCGCCGGATCTCCGAGGACGTGGTCCGCGGCTACCAGTCGCAGCTCGGCCTCGCCCACCCGTACAGCATCGGCACGGTCGGCAACCTCGGACTGGTGCTCCGCGCCCAGGGCGAGCGCGCGGAGGCCCTCTCCCTGGCGGAGCAGGCCCTCGTCGGCATGCGGGGCGCGCTCGGCGACCGCCACCCGTGGACCCTGGGCTGCGCCCTCAACGCCACCGGCCACCGCAACATCACCGGCCGGCTGGAGGACGCGCTGGACCTGAGCCGGGACACCCTGCGCACCGCCGAACAGGTGCTGGGCCCGGACCACCCGATGTCCCTGAGCGCCCAGATCGCACTGGCGGCGGACCTCCGGTCGGTACGGGAGCACGAGGAGGCGGCGAAACACGAGGACGCGGGCATCAAGGGCCTCACCCGCACCCTGGGCGCGCAGCACGTCCACACCGTATCGGCGAAGCAACAGACCAGGCCGTACTGGGATTTCGAGCCGCAGCCGTAGCGGGTCCGGTAACGCCTCCGGGGCCCACTAGTCCGGCACCGGGATGAGGTTGGGGCCGTTGTCGAACACCTGGTCCTTGAACCTGGCGCGTTCCTCCGGCGTGACGCACTTGACGTCGCCGTCCCACATCTCCCGCCATACGTAGCCGGGCATGCAGGTGGACGGCCCGTAGGCGCCGCCGCCGGGCTGGCGGTGGGGGTTCTGCGCGTGGGCCCGGTCGCGGATCTGCGGCGTGACGCAGAGGGAGTCCCCGTCGAAGCTGTCACGCCAGACGTAGCCGGGCAGACAGGTGTACGGCCCGTAGGCGCCGCCGTCGGGCTCCTGGTGGGGGTTCGGAAAGACGTCGGAGCGGACGCCGGCCGCCGACTGCGACGGCTGGGCGACCGCCGCCGACGCCGGCAGCGCGACGGCTCCGCAGATGACGGCGGCCGAGGCGACGGGCATCACGAAGCGGGCGATCCGCCGCTGGGGCCGGACAGCGGCCGGGGTGGGGACGACGTGGGACATGGCGGGCTCCTCGAAGACGTGGGCCGGCGGCGGCGCCGCCGCCGGATCTGCCTCCAGTACGCGCGACGGCGCCGGTCCCGGTCATGTCCCGGAAGGACGTGACTTGACGGGACGGCCGGAATCCGGTCCCGGCATGCCGGAAGGCCCGGCCCCCGTGAGGGGAGCCGGGCCTTCCACTGCTGAGCCGCGCGGCGACTACGCCTCGAAGACCTCGTTCAGCAGGAGCTGCTGCTCCGCCTGGTGGCGCTTCGCGGAACCGACCGCCGGCGACGAGCCGTGCGGGCGGGAGATGCGGCGCAGGCGCTCGCCGGCCGGGACGTCCGCGCCGACCGCCAGGTCGAGGTGGTCGATCAGGTTCAGCGCGATGAACGGCCACGCACCCTGGTTCGCCGGCTCTTCCTGGGCCCAGATGTACTTCGCCGCGTTCGGGAACTTGGCGATCTCCGCCTGGAGCTCCGCACCCGGCAGCGGGTACAGCCGCTCGATGCGGATGATGGCGGTGTCGGTGATGCCGCGCTTCTCGCGCTCGGCCTCCAGGTCGTAGTAGACCTTGCCGGCGCAGAAGACGACCTTGCGGACCGCGTTCGCGTCCACCGTGCTGTCACCGATGACCGGACGGAACGAGCCGGTCGTGAACTCCTCCGCCTTCGACGCCGCCGCCTTCAGACGCAGCATCGACTTCGGGGTGAAGACGATGAGCGGCTTGTGGTGCGGGTTGTGGACCTGCCAGCGCAGCAGGTGGAAGTAGTTCGACGGCAGGGTCGGCATGGCCACCGTCATGTTGTCCTGCGCGCACATCTGGAGGAAGCGCTCGGGACGCGCGGACGAGTGGTCCGGGCCCTGGCCCTCGTAGCCGTGCGGGAGGAGCAGGGTGACGCCGGAGGTCTGGCCCCACTTCTGCTCGGCCGAGGAGATGAACTCGTCGACGACGGTCTGCGCGCCGTTGACGAAGTCACCGAACTGGGCCTCCCAGAGGACCAGCGCGTCCGGGCGGGCCAGCGAGTAGCCGTACTCGAAGCCCATGGCCGCGTACTCGGAGAGCAGCGAGTCGTAGACGTTGTAGCGGGCCTGGTCGTCCGACAGGTAGAGCAGCGGGGTGTAGTCCTCGCCCGTCTCCCGGTCGATGAGGACCGCGTGGCGCTGGCCGAAGGTGCCGCGGCGGGAGTCCTGACCGGACAGCCGGACCGGGGTGCCCTCCATCAGCAGCGAACCGAAGGCCAGGGTCTCGCCCATGCCCCAGTCGATGGTGCCCTCGTCGATCATCGCCGCGCGGCGCTGCAGCTGCGGCAGCAGACGCGGGTGGACGGTGACGCCCTCGGGGATGGTGACCTGGGACTCGGCGATCCGCTTGACGACGTCCTGCGAGATCGCGGTGTTCACGGCGACCGGGAACTCCTGCGCGGTCTGCGCGGGCGTCACCGGGGCGCCGGCGGCCGGAGCCGTCGAGGCCTCGCGGACTTCCGCGAAGACCTTCTCCAGCTGGCCCTGGAAGTCCTGGAGCGCCTGCTCGGCCTCTTCCAGGGTGATGTCGCCGCGACCGATGAGGGACTCGGTGTACAGCTTGCGCACCGAGCGCTTCTTGTCGATCAGGTCGTACATCAGCGGCTGGGTGAAGGCCGGGTTGTCGGACTCGTTGTGGCCGCGACGGCGGTAGCAGATGAGGTCGATGACCACGTCCTTGTTGAACGCCTGGCGGAACTCGAACGCCAGCCGCGCGACGCGGACGACGGCCTCGGGGTCGTCGCCGTTCACGTGGAAGATCGGCGCCTCGATCATGCGGGCCACGTCGGTCGCGTACATGGACGAACGCGAGGACTCAGGGGCGGCGGTGAAGCCGACCTGGTTGTTGATGACCACGTGCACGGTGCCACCGGTGCGGTAACCGCGCAGCTGCGACATGTTCAGCGTCTCGGCGACGACGCCCTGGCCCGCGAAGGCCGCGTCGCCGTGGAGCGCGAGCGGGAGGACCGTGAAGTCCGTGCCGCCCTTGTTGATGACGTCCTGCTTGGCGCGGGCGACACCCTCCAGGACCGGGTCGACCGCCTCCAAGTGGGAGGGGTTCGCGACGAGCGAGACCTTGATCTGCTCGCCGTCCAGGCCGGTGAAGGTGCCCTCGGCGCCCAGGTGGTACTTGACGTCGCCGGAGCCGTGCATGGACTTCGGGTCGAGGTTGCCCTCGAACTCACGGAAGATCTGCGCGTACGACTTGCCGACGATGTTCGCGAGGACGTTCAGGCGGCCGCGGTGGGCCATGCCGATGACGACCTCTTCGAGGCGGGCCTCGGCGGCCGAGTCGATGACGGCGTCGAGCAGCGGGATGACGGACTCGCCGCCCTCCAGGGAGAAGCGCTTCTGGCCGACGTACTTCGTCTGCAGGAAGGTCTCGAAGGCCTCCGCCGCGTTCAGGCGGCGCAGGATGCGCAGCTGCTCCTCGCGCTCCGGCTTGGTGTGCGGGCGCTCGATGCGGTCCTGGATCCAGCGGCGCTGCTTCGGGTCCTGGATGTGCATGAACTCGACGCCGGTGGTGCGGCAGTACGAGTCGCGCAGCACGCCGAGGATGTCGCGCAGCTTCATCATCGACTTGCCGGAGAAGCCGCCGACCGCGAACTCGCGCTCCAGGTCCCACAGGGTGAGGCCGTGCTCGGTGATGTCGAGGTCGGGGTGCTTGCGCTGCTTGTACTCCAGCGGGTCGGTGTCGGCCATGACGTGGCCGCGGACCCGGTAGGAGTGGATCAGCTCGAAGACGCGGGCGGCCTTCGTGACGTCGTCGTCGTGCGAGGCGTCGATGTCCCGGTTCCAGCGGACGGGCTCGTACGGGATGCGCAGCGACTCGAAGACGGCGTCGTAGAAGCCGTCCTCGCCGAGCAGCAGGTTCGCGACGATGCGCAGGAACTCGCCGGAGGCCGCGCCCTGGATGACCCGGTGGTCGTAGGTCGAGGTCAGGGTCATGACCTTGGAGATGCCCAGCTTGTTCAGGGTGTCCTGCGAGGTGCCCTGGAACTCGGCGGGGTAGTCCATGGAGCCGACGCCCATGATGACCGACTGTCCGGGCATCAGGCGGGGCACGGAGTGCACGGTGCCCAGGCCGCCGGGGTTGGTGAGGGAGACCGTCACACCGGTGAAGTCGTCCATCGTCAGCTTGCCGACGCGGGCGCGGCGGACGATGTCCTCGTAGGCCTGCCAGAACTCGAAGAAGTTGAGGGTCTCGGCCTTCTTGATGCCGGCGACGACGAGCTGGCGGTCGCCGTTGGGCTTCACCAGGTCGATCGCGAGGCCGAAGTTGATGTGCTCCGGCTTGACCAGGGTCGGCTTGCCGTCCTTCTCCGCGAAGGAGTAGTTCATGGCCGGCATGGCCTTGATCGCCTGCACCATCGCGTAGCCGATCAGGTGCGTGAAGGAGATCTTCCCGCCCCGGGCGCGCTTGAGGTGGTTGTTGATGACGATGCGGTTGTCGAACAGCAGCTTCACCGGGACGGCGCGGACGGACGTGGCCGTCGGCACCTCGAGGGAGGCGTTCATGTTCTTGGCAACGGCAGCCGCCGGGCCGCGGAGCGTCACCAGCTCGGGGCCCGCGGGGGCCTCCGTGGCGGGCGCGGCCTTCTGGGGGGCTACGGCGGAGGGGGCGGGCGCGGCCGGTGCGGCGGCCGGGGCCTGGGAGGTGACAGTCACAGCAGGGGCACCAGAGGGGGTGGCAGGAGCAGGGGCAGGAGCTGACACAGGCGTGGGCGCGGGAGCCGGGGCGGCAGTCGCGGGCGCGGCGCTCGCCACCCCCGTGGCGGCGTCGGCGACCTGCGGGGCCTGGGCGACGGCGGTGGCGGCCTGTGCGGAGGCGCCGTCCGTCGTCGTCGTGGGCTTCTCCGCACCGTCGGACTTCACCGGAGCGGCGACGCCCCCCGGCTTGTAGTCGGCGAAGAAGTCCCACCAGGCCCGGTCGACCGAATTCGGGTCCTGGAGGTACTGCTGATAGATCTCGTCGACGAGCCACTCATTCGCGCCGAAGCCTGAGGCAGGGTTCTTCCCGCCCTCTGCTGCTTCGGTCGTGGTGCTCGAGTTATTGGGGGACTGTGGCGACACGGCGGCAACCGCCCTCTTCCGCTTCACAAGGTATGGACAGCGGGAATAAAGGCTACGCCTCCTGGGCCGTGAGATGCAGACCGGGCGGGACATCCGTCGCGCAGGTCACATCGAACGGCGGGTTTCACCGCCTGGAATGGCGGGAAACAAGTGTGGTTCGGGTAGGGGGCACCGAGGTTGCGGCCCCCATGGCTTCGCACCCCTGACGGACCCCGGGTACGTGTGGCCGAGATCATGTCCTTCCCACTCGAACCCTACGTCAACACGGAGCCTTCGAGCTGCCCGGAAGCGTGACGAGGATGCGGCAGCCCCGTGACGATTCGGCCACTCCGATCCGCCCGCCGTGCAGTTCGACGGCCCAGCGGGCGATCGCCAGCCCCAGTCCGGTGCCGCCGTCGCCCCCGCGGGCGCTGCCCCGGTTGAACCGCTCGAAGACCCGGTGGCGCTCCGCCTCCGGGATGCCGGGACCCTCGTCCCGTACCTCCAGCACCAGGGCGCCGGGCGCGTCGCCGGCCCGGGCGCGGACCGTGACCCGGCCGTGCGGGGGGCTGTGCTTGACCGCGTTGTCGATCAGGTTGGCGACGACCTGGTGCAGCCGCTCGTTGTCCGCGTACGCCCACAGCTCGGGCGGGAAGACGTCCAGGTGCAGGTGCACGTCGTTGCGGGCGTGCCCGCCCGAACCGGAGAGCAGCCCCGGCCGGCCGGCGGCCGCCAGTTGCGACTCCTTCAGCACCCCCGACAGGTACGGCCACACCTCGAAGCGGCGGGCGCGCAGCGGGACCACGCCGTTGTCCACCCGCGACAGGTCCAGCAGGGTCTCCACGAGCCCGCCGAGGCGCTCGGTCTGCTTCAGCATCGTGCGCATGGTCTCGGGATCGGCGGCCGAGACCCCGTCCACCACGTTCTCCAGCACCGCCCGCAGCGCGGCGATCGGCGTGCGCAGCTCGTGGGAGACGTTGGCGACCAGCTCCTTGCGGTGCCGGTCCACGGCCTCCAGGTCGTCGGCCATCAGGTTGATGGTGGAGGCCAGGTCGCCCAGCTCGTCGCGGCGCCCGGCGCCGCGCACCCGCCGGGTGTAGTCGCCGTGGGATATCGCCCGGGCCACCGTCGTCATGTCGTCGAGCGGAGCCGTCAGGCTGTGCGCCACGAACTGGGTGATCAGCATGGAGGCGATCACGGAGAAGACCGTGATGAAGCGCAGCTCGGTGTCGGTGCGCAGGGCCACCAGGAGCAGGCCGGTCGTGATGAAGACCGAGACCACCACGAGCGTGCCCAGCTTGGTCTTGATCGAGAACGGCGAGAAGGGCCGCAGGCCCCCGGAGAGCCGCTGCCTCGGCCGTTGCCACTGTCCGCTCGGCGGGCCGCTCATGCCTGGGCCGGGGTCTCCAGGGCGTACCCGACGCCGTGGACCGTACGGATCCGCTCCGCGCCGATCTTGCGCCGCAGGGCCTTGATGTGGCTGTCGACCGTACGGGTCCCGGACGCGTCGGCCCAGTCCCACACCTCGGCCAGCAGCTGCTCGCGCGAGAGCACCGCCCGCGGGGTCCCGGCCAGGCACACCAGCAGGTCGAACTCGGTCGGCGTCAGGTGCACGTCCTCGGTGTGGACCCGGACCCGGCGCTGCGCGTGGTCGATCTCCAGATCGCCCAGGCGCAGGGTGGCCCCGCGCGGGGTGTGCGCGGCGATGGTGGCCCGCTCCACGCGCCGCAGCAGCACGTGGACCCGTGCGGCCAGCTCGCGCATCGAGAACGGCTTCGTCATGTAGTCGTCCGCGCCGACCCCGAGCCCCACCAGCAGGTCGGTCTCGTCGTCCCGCGCGGTGAGCATCAGCACCGGGACCGGCCGCTGCGCCTGGACCCGGCGGCAGACCTCCAGCCCGTCGAAGCCGGGCAGCATGACGTCCAGGACCAGCAGCTCCGGCAGCCAGCTCTCCGCCGCGGCGACGGCGGCGGGGCCGTCCGCCGCCGTCTGCACCTGGAAGCCCTCGGCGCGCAGGCGGGCCGCGATGGCCTCGGCGATGGTGTGGTCGTCCTCGACGACGAGCACACGCCGCTGGGCGCCGGGTGTCGCCGCGGCGCCGTTGTGTGTGGTGTGTGTCTGTTCCATGTCCGCCCCTGAAGATCCCGCGTGAATGGGGTGCAGCGTAGAGGAGGCACCGGCCTGCGGCTACGTGGGGTTCGGACATGGCATATGTGCTGGAGCGGCGTAAGCGGAATGATATGTACCGGGTGCCGGACCCCCCACGGGACCGGCACCCGGCGGGCGGGACCGGTCAGGTGCCCCGCCGTCTGCGGCCCTCTACAGGGTCAGTCCGTGCCCGTGCGGGAAGACCGGGTCGAGGGTGTCGTTCGGCACATCGGGACGGGAGGCCGCGACCGCTTCCATCGAGCGCGGGAGCTCGAAGGGGAGGCGGCCCCCGGGTACCGCGCGGCCGAAGGCCACGTCCAGCAGGGCGGCGTCCGAGGCGCCGTAGTCGGCGATCAGGGCGGCCGCGCGTTCGGCGATCTCCGGGATGACGGCGGCCCGCTCCAGGTTGATGCAGACCAGGGTCGGGACCCGGTCCAGGAGGTCCAGGATCTCGGCCAGTTCCGGCTCGGGGAAGGCCAGCGAGCCCGAGTGGAAGAACGACTCGAAGATGTTCTCCCGGGGCTCGTACGGGGTCCGCAGCCGCAGGACGGCCAGGTCCGCCTCGGCCGGTCCGGCGACCACCTCGCCGTACCCGGCGGCGACCGCCTCGTCCACGCCCCGCACGTACAGCCTCGGCCGCCCGCCCAGCGGCAGCAGGCCGTCCGGATTGGTCAGGACGGTGAGGGAGCGGCGCTGGGCCGCGGCGCCCAGGGCCGTGAAGTCGGTCCGGCCCACGGTCTCGGCCGCCACGTCCGGGTCCACGTACGGGTTCTCGAACAGGCCGAGCGTGAACTTCTCGCGCAGCAGCCGGCGTACGGACGCGTCGATCCGGGACTCGGCGACGCGGCCCGAGCGGACCAGCTCCACGACGACCTCGGGGCACTGCTCGCCGCCGAACTGGTCGCAGCCGGCGTCCAGGGCGCGGGCCGCCCGCTCGGCCACGCTCAGGTGCTCCAGGCCCCAGGCGCGGGCCGGATGCACCTGTCCGAAGATCGTCGCGTCGTTGAGCAGGCCCCAGTCGGTGCAGACGATCCCGTCGAAGCCGAGCTCCTCCCGGAGCAGGCCGGTGACCACGCCCTTGCTGAAGCCGAAGCCGACCTCCTCCCAGTCCGTGCCCGTCGGCTGGCCGTAGTACGGCATCATCTGCGCGCACCCGGCGGCTATCGCGGCCTTGAACGGCTCCAGGTGGTGCTCGCGCATGCCGCCCGGGTAGACCTGCTCCTTGCCGTGCGCGAAGTGCGGGTCCTCGCCGTCCTTCTGCGGGCCGCCGCCGGGGAAGTGCTTGACCATGGCGGACACCGATCCGGGGCCGAGGGCCGGGCCCTGGAGACCGCGTACGTACGCCTGCACGAGCCGGCCGGTCAGGTCGGCATCGGAGCCGAAGGTTCCGGTCTGGCGGGCCCAGCGCGGCTCGGTGGCCAGGTCGATCTGCGGGTGCAGGGCGACGCGGAAGCCGACGGCGAGGTACTCGCGGCGGACGGTGTCGGCGAACCGGTGGACGAGCTCGGGATCGCCGATCGCGGCCAGGCCCAGGGCCTCCGGCCAGGCGGAGAAGGCGCCGGCGTTGAAGGAGGCGCCGACGTTGTCGGTGAAGGCGTGGCGCGGGTCGGTCGAGAGGGTGACCGGAATGCCGAGGCGGGTGGCCGCGGCCATTTCCTGGACGGTGTTCTGCCACCGGGCCATCTCGCGGGCCCCGTAGGTGCCGAGCAGGTTGAAGTGCGACAGGAAGCGGTCCTCGACCAGCTCGGGGGTGGTGAAGGGGAGCATCGAGCCGTCGGTCTCGGTGACCGGGCTGCCGTCCGCGTTCATCATCAGCATCGAGTGGAAGAGCTGGCCGGCCTTCTCCTCCAGCGTCATCCGGGAGAGCAGGTCGGCCACGCGCCGCTCGACGGGGAGGGAGGCGTCCTGGTACTCGGGGATTGCGTTCACGGCGGGGCTCCTGGACTGCGTGACCGGGGGGATCGGCGGCGTGGGCGTCACGGTAGGGGCGAAAACCTTGTACCCGCTAGGTTTTTGAAAAGTGACCTGGGTCACCCCGGATGAAGGGCGGGCGGGAGACCCGGTGAAGGCGGGCGGGAGACCCCCTAGGGTGGTGCTCATGGCACGGGACACGGGGCGGGCGGGCTCGACGGGCGCCGGGCGCGGGACCTACGCGGTGGGCGACGCCCGCCGGCAGAAGATCCTCGACACCGCCGTCGAACACTTCGCGCAGTGGGGCTTCCACGCCTCCTCGCTGGCCCGGATCTCGGCCGGCTGCGGAATCACCCAGGGCGGGCTGCTGCACCACTTCCGCGGCAAGGAGGACCTGCTGCTGTCGGTGCTCGCCCAGAGCGAGCGGCACGACGTGCAACGGCGGTTCGGCGAACCCGCCGCATCGGTCGCCGCGTACTTCACCACCCTCGTGGACCTCGCCGCCGACAACGAGCGGCGCCCCGGGATCGTCCGGATGTTCAACACCCTGGTCGGCGAGGCCGCCGACCCCGGGCATCCCGCACACGAGTACTTCGAGCAGCGCTACGCCCGGGTGCTCGGCCACACCCTCGACGTGCTGGAGGCGGGCGTCGCGGGCGGCGAACTGCGCCCGGACGCCGACTGCGAGGCCGCCGGGCGGGAGATCCTCGCCGTCATGGACGGCCTGCAGATCCAGTGGGTGCTGGCACCCGGGAAAGTGGACATGCCGGCCCGGCTGCGCGGCTTCCTGGACCGGCTGCTGCGAGAGCTCTCGGCCCCGGGCCCGGCCCCGGCCCCGGTCCCGGGTCCCGGCCCCGGCCCCGGGGCCCGGGTGTCCTAGCCCGCCGTGAACGAGGGCAGCGCGTCCACCACCTTGGTCAGGGCCGGCGGCAGGGAGCCCTGGTCGCCCGCCACCTCGTAGCCGCCGTGCACGAAGGTGTAGAAGTACCCGTCGTAGATCGTGGGGCCGCCCGTGGCGATCCTGGGCAGGTGGGCGAAGTCCGCCTCCTGGAGGGCGGTGCGCAGCGCGGCGAGCCCGGCCGACGGCATCGTGCCGGTGCCCTCCGTCTTCGCCTTGGCGTCCAGCCGGGTCCAGGAGCCGTCGCCCTTGACGATGAGGGTGTGGGTCTGCCCGGCGAAGCCGCCGGTGCGGGTGACGCGGACCAGGGTCTCGCCGGGCGCGGGGACGCGGCTCGCCGTGGGGCTCGCGGTGGGGCTCGCGGTGGGGCCCGTACCGGAGCCGGAGGCACTCCCGGCCGGGCTCGGGGCCGACCCGGTGGAGGTCTTCGGGGGCGTGTCGTCGCCGCCCGCGGAGGCCGCCGGTCCGCACCCCGCCAGCAAGGCCGCGCCCAGCACCAGGCCCGCCACCGCTCGGAACGCGCGCACACCCACCTCCGCAGTCACTCCGGTCCAACCCCGAGTATGGAGTCCGCACACCCGTTCCGACAGCTCCCGGAGGCCGACATCAGCCGGATCGCCCCCTGGCGACTGCTGCCGCCGCTGCTCGCCGTGGTCCTCGGCCTCTGGGGCCTGGAGCGGGGCGCCAGCATGTGGCGCGACGAGTCCGTCACCTGGCAGGTGGCCCACCGGCCGCTCGGCGGGATCTGGGAGCTGCTGCACGGTGTCGACGCCGTGCACGGCCTGTACTACCTGCTCATGCACGGGGTGTTCCAGCTCTGGGACGGCGGCCTGTGGGCGCTGCGGCTGCCCTCCGTCGCCGCCACCGCGCTCGCGGCCGCCGGGGTGGCAGCCGTCGCACACCGGCTCGCGGGGAAGCGGGCCGCGCTGATCGCCGGCTGCGTGTACGCCGTCCTGCCGCCCGTGCAGATGTACGCCCAGGAGGGGCGCTCGTACGCCTTGGTCGCGGCGGCCGTGGTCTGGGCGACGTACCTGATGCTGCGCGAGCGGTGGGCCGCGTACACGGTGGTGCTGCTGCTCGGCTGCTGGCTGCACGAGTTCGCCGTGCTGGCCCTGCTCGCGCACGCCTTCACCGCGTGGCGTGCGCGCGGCTGGCGGTGGAGCGCCGGGATCGTGGCCGCCCTGCTGCTGCCGCTGGCCCTGGTGAGCGCGCGCCAGGCCGAACAGCAGCTCGGCTGGCTCGGCCGGCCGAGCTGGCAGGACTGGGCGGCGTACGGGGTGGTGGGCGGCGCGGCCCTGCTGCTCGCGCGGGGGGCCCCGAAGGACCTCGTACGGGTGGCGCTCCCGCTCACCCTGCTGCCGCCCGGGCTGCTGATGGTGATCTCCCTCGTGCACCCCTGGTACGTCGACCGGTACGTGCTCTACGCGCTGGCCGGACCCGCCCTGCTGGCCGGGGCCCGGCTGGCGGAGGCCCGCGGGTGGTGGCCGTGGCTGCTCGCCGGACTGCTGCTCGTGCCGCTCGGCGTCTGGTCGGTGTGGCTCCGTACGCCGGAGAGCCGCAAGGACGACGTCCTCGCGGTGGCCGCCGCGGTCCGGGAGCGGGCCCGGCCGGGGGACGCGGTGGTGTTCATGCCCTCGCGGCGGCGCGAGTGGCTGCTCTCCTCGCCCGAGGTCTACGCCTCGCTGCGCGACGTGGCGCTGGACCGGACCCCGGCGGCCTCGCACAGCCTCCAGGGCACCGAGCTGTCCCCGGACCGGATCCGTGCGGCGCTGCTCGCCTCGCCGCGGGTGATCGCCCTGCTGGACCCGGCCGGGCAGCCGCTGGACCCGTACCCGCGGGAGGCGGCCAAGCGGGACGCGCTGGCCGCCCGCTTCGAACTGTGCTCGCTGACGGGCGTCCGCGGTGCCCGGATCGCGGTGTACGCCCACCCGGGCACCTGCCCCTGACCCGCCGGGCGCGCGCTGTCCGCCGCCTGGGGGCGGGCCGCCCCGCGACTGGGCTGCCGAGTGGCTGCCCTGGCTGCGCCGGGCGCCCTGCGTTACGCCGGCTGCGCGAGCCGGCTGCGCGGGCTGGCCGGGGGTGCCGGTTCCCGACCGTGCGGGAGTGCGCTGGGCGTGGCGGGGTGCACCGGCTGTGCGGGCCGGGCGGGGGTGCCGTCTGACGCCCCGGCGGGTGGGCGGGATGCGTTGGGTGGGTCGGGGTGCACCGTGTGTGGGCCGCCGGGGGCGGGGGCTGGCGACGGTTCGGGGGTGCCCGGGCCGGCTGAGGGTGCCGGTTCCCGGCCGTGCGGGGGTGCGCGGGCCGGACGGGGGTGCGGGCTGGCGACGGTTCGGGGGTGCCCGGGTCGGCAGGGGGTGCCGGTTCCCGACCGTGCGGGGGTGCGCGGGCCGGACGGGGTGCGGGCTGGCGACGGTTCGGGGGTGCCCGGGCCGGCCGGGGGTGCCGGTTCCCGACCGTCCGGCGGTGCGCGGGCCGGCTGGAGGGTGGGGCTGGCGGACCGTTCGGGGGTGCGCGGGCCGGACGGGGGTGCGGGCTGCCGACCGTTCGGGGGTGCACCGGCCGGCTGAGGTGCCGTCTGAGGCCCCCGGCGGGTGCGCGGGATGCGCTGGGCGTGCCGGGTGCCCCGGTGGTGCCGGCCGGACGGGGCGCCGTCTGCCGATCCTTCGGTGGGTGCGCCGGCCCGTTGGGGGTCCGTTTGCCGTCCCTTCCGTGGGTGCGCGAGCCCGCGCTGCCGTCGACGTTCCGTGGGTGCGCGAGCCCGCGCTGCCGTCGACGTTCCGTGGGTGCGCGAGCGTCGGCGGTTGCTCTGACTGGCGGACGCCCTGTCCGCGTTCGGCCCGCGCGAGCCCGGCGCCGCCGCTGACCCGCCCGGCCGCCGACCCGCCCGGTCGGCGGCTCGGGTGGCAGAGGAGGATGGGGCGACCCGCGTCGCACAGCCGGAGGTGCCGAATGACCACGCCCCAGAACGCCGCGCCCCAGGAGCCCGTGCCCGGCGCGCTACCCGGGGCGCTCGTCGGGGCGCAGTGGCTGGGCGGGCGGCTGGGGACGGGCGGGCTCGTGGTCCTCGACGCTTCCGTCGGCGCCCACCGGGGGGCGGAGCGCCGGATTCCGGGGGCTCGTCCCTTCGACCTCGACGGCGCCCTGTCCGACCACGACGCGCCCGCCCCGCACACGATGCCGGGCCCCGAGGCGTTCACCGAGGCCGTGCGGGCGCTCGGCGTGGACGACTCGGACTTTGTCGTCGTCTACGACGGCGCCGGGATCTACTCCAGCGCCCGCGCCTGGTGGATGCTGCGCGCCATGGGCTTCGACCGGGTGGCCGTCCTCGACGGGGGACTGCCCGCCTGGACGGCCGCCGGCCTGCCCGTCGAGGCCACCGGCCCGGCGTACGACGGCCCGCGCGGCTCCTTCACCGCCCGGCCCCGCCCCGGACTGCTGGTCGGCAGCGGGACCGTCGCCGCGGCCCTGGCCGACCCGGCCGCGGCCGTCGTCGACGCCCGCACCCGCGGCCGCTTCGCCGGTACCGACCCCGAGCCCCGCCCGGGCCTGCGCGGCGGGCACATGCCGGGCGCGGTCAACCTTCCGTTCGGCGAACTCCAGGACCCCGACGGCCTGATGCGCCCGGCCGGGGAGCTCCGTACGGCCTTCGAGGAGGTGGCGGGCGGCCGCGAACGCCTCTACTTCAGCTGCGGCTCGGGGGTGACCGCGTGCGTACTGGCCCTCGCCGCCGAGCTCGCCGGGTACGAGGACTTGGCCGTGTACGACGGCTCCTGGAGCGAGTGGGGCGTGCCGTCGCCCCTGCGCCCGGTCGCCACCGGCCCGGGACAACACACCTAGGCCCTGGCCGGGATCCGAGCAGGCCGGGCGGGGGGCCGGTTGGGCCGGGGCCGGGCGAGGTTGACCGGGCCGGGTCGGGCCGGGGCGGGCCGGGCCACGGCCGGGGCCGGGCGCGCGCCGGGGCGTCTCCTCGGACGCCGAACGTGACGACGGGTCGGAGAGCTGGGCGGAAGTGCGTTCGGCGCCCTGCGGGGATCGCCCCGACACACACCCGACCCCGGCCCAACCGGCCGGTTCGGACTGATCCCGGGCCGGGGGTTAACCCCACCCGGGGTCCGGGTACCGGCACCATCGGCGGGGCGGCCGCACCGCGCGAGGATCGGTCCATGACTCCTCACGCCACGTCACGACGTCTCGTCCGCACCGCGGTTGCCGTGCTCGGGACCGGGTTCCTGCTGGCCGGCTGCTCCTTCTCGGACGGACCGAAGAGGACGGCGACCGCCGACACCACGGTCACCGAGGCGGTCACGGCGGTCGAGGTGACGGACGCCCGGGCCGGCTCGATCGAGGTCACCGCGGGGACGGGTCCCGGCGTCACGGTTCGCCGCACCGTCCACTACCGGGGCGACACCGCCCCCACTCCCGGCCAGCGGGTCAGCGCGGGCGTGCTCACCTTCTCCGGCGGCTGCTCCGGGAGCTGCTACGTCGACTACCGCCTGGAGGTCCCGGCCTCCGCCACGGTCAAGCTGGAGAGCAGCAGCGGCCGCATCACCGTCGCGGGCGTGGCCGCCGCCGAGGTGGAGGCCGACTCCGGCGACGTCCGCGCCGAGCGCATCGCGGGCCCGCTGAGGATCCGTACCTCCTCGGGCGACATCACCGCGGCCGGCCTGTCCGGCCCGAGCGCGGACGTCCACTCGGACTCGGGCGACGCCAGCATGGACTTCACCGCGGCCCCCTCCTCGGTGCTCGCCGAGACCTCCTCGGGCGACGTCACGCTGAAGGTCCCGCGGGCCCCCTACCGATTCGCGGTCTCCACCACCTCCGGCGCCCGCGACATCGGCCTGGCCGAGGACCCCGCCGCCACCTCCCGCCTCTCCGCGAAGACCACCTCGGGCGACGTCCGCATCTCCACCGTGTGATCCCCGCCCCGTCATCGGCCGCAACCGTCACGGCCCGGTGTCTCCCGGGCGGAGCACAGGCCGCCCCGGCAGCCGCTGCCGTACCACGCGCCGGTGGCGCCGGCGTCCAGGCTGGTTCGCCCGGGTCCGACGCCGCGGTGGTAGTTGGACCGGGGCCACCGCTTGACCTGGATCCACACGTTGGCGTTGGTGGCGCAGTGCTCGTAGAAGTCCCGTTCGCCGCCCCTGCCTTCCCCCCTGGAACGGAGGATCGCGTTTCGGCCGTGCCTTTCGGCGCCGCCGCCACGCCGACGGTCGGCAGGTCGTCCGGCTCGCATGCGCCCGCCCCCTGTTCGCCCCCGGCGAACGCAGGTTGGGGAACAAAGGGAGGCGCACATGCATTGAGTCGGCATAGCTCAACTTCACTGCCGGAGGGAAGATCATGGCTTCGACGTCCGTCACACTCACTCTGCCCGTACTGCCGCTCGACGACGAGGTCGTGCTGCCCGGAATGGTCGTGCCGCTGGACCTGTCCGACGCCGAGGTGCGCGGTGCCGTGGAGGCGGCCCAGGCCGCGGCGGGCAGCGGGAAGCCGCGGGTACTGCTCGTGCCGAGGATCGACGGGAAGTACGCCGCGACGGGTGTGCTCGGGACCGTCGAGCAGGTCGGCCGGCTCTCCGGCGGCGACCCGGGCGCACTCATCCGAGGCCTCGGCCGGGTCCGTATCGGCGCCGGGACCACCGGGCCCGGGGCCGCGCTCTGGGTCGAGGGCGAGACCGTGGACGAGAACGTGCCGGACCCGCTGCCGGGAGCCGTGGCCGAGCTCGTCAAGGAGTACAAGGCGCTCGCCACCAGCTGGCTCAAGAAGCGCGGCGCCTGGCAGGTCGTGGACCGGGTCCAGCAGATCGAGGGCGTGTCCGCGCTCGCGGACAACTCCGGGTACTCGCCGTTCCTGACGGTCGAGCAGAAGGTCGAACTGCTGGAGACCGCCGACCCCGTCGCCCGCCTCAAGCTCGCGATCAAGGCCCTCAGCGAGCACCTCGCCGAGCAGGACGTGGCCGAGTCCATCGCCAAGGACGTCCAGGACGGCGTCGACAAGCAGCAGCGGGAGTTCCTGCTCCGGCGGCAGCTGGAGGCCGTGCGCAAGGAACTGCGCGAGCTGAACGGCGAGAAGGACGGCGAGGAGTCCGACGACTACCGGGCCCGCGTCGAGGCCGCCGACCTGCCCGAGAAGGTACGGGAGGCCGCCCTCAAGGAGGTCGAGAAGCTGGAGCGGGCCAGCGACCAGAGCCCCGAGGGCTCCTGGATCCGCACCTGGCTGGACACCGTGCTGGAACTGCCCTGGAACGAGCGCACCGAGGACCAGTACGACATCCGGGGAGCCCGGGCGGTGCTGGACGCCGAGCACGCCGGCCTGAGCGACGTGAAGGACCGCATCACCGAGTACCTCGCCGTGCGCAAGCGGCGTTCCGAGCGCGGCATGGGCGTCATCGGCGGCCGCCGCGGCGGGGCCGTGCTCGCGCTCGTCGGGCCGCCCGGTGTCGGCAAGACCTCCCTCGGGGAGTCCGTGGCGCACGCCATGGGCCGCAAGTTCGTGCGCGTCGCCCTCGGCGGCGTACGGGACGAGGCCGAGGTCCGCGGCCACCGCCGGACCTACGTCGGCGCCCTGCCGGGCCGTATCGTCCGGGCCATCAAGGAGGCCGGTTCGATGAACCCGGTGGTCCTCCTCGACGAGATCGACAAGGTGGGTTCCGACTTCCGCGGCGACCCGGCGGCCGCCCTCCTGGAGGTCCTGGACCCGGCGCAGAACCACACCTTCCGGGACCACTACCTGGAGGTGGAGCTCGACCTGAGCGACGTCGTCTTCCTGGCCACCGCCAACGTCCTGGAGGCCATCCCGGAGGCGCTGGCCGACCGGATGGAGCTCGTCCGCCTCGACGGCTACACCGAGGACGAGAAGGTCGTCATCGCCCGCGACCACCTGCTGCCGCGCCAGCTGGAGCGCGCCGGCCTCGGCGCCGACGAGGTGGTCCTGGAGGAGGACGCCCTGCGCAAGCTCGCCGGGGAGTACACCCGCGAGGCGGGCGTCCGCACCCTGGAGCGCTCCCTCGCCCGCCTGCTGCGCAAGGTGGCCTCCCAGCACGAGCTGGGGGAGCGGGAGCTGCCGCTGCGCGTCGGGGCGGACGACCTGCGCGCCCTGATCGGACGCCCGCACCACGTACCGGAGTCCGCCCAGGACCCGGCCGAGCGGCGCACCGCGGTCCCCGGCGTGGCCACCGGCCTCGCGGTGACCGGCGCGGGCGGCGACGTGCTGTTCGTCGAGGCCTCGCTGGCCGACCCGGAGACGGGCGCGGCCGGCCTGACCCTCACCGGCCAGCTCGGCGACGTCATGAAGGAGTCGGCGCAGATCGCGCTGAGCTTCCTGCGCTCGCACGGCGCGGAACTGGAGCTCCCGGTCGCCGACCTGAAGGACCGGGGCGTGCACATCCACTTCCCGGCGGGCGCCGTGCCCAAGGACGGCCCGAGCGCCGGCATCACGATGACGACCGCACTCGCCTCGCTGCTCTCCGGACGGCAGGTGCGCACCGACGTGGCCATGACCGGCGAGGTCTCCCTGACCGGGCGGGTCCTGCCGATCGGCGGGGTCAAGCAGAAGCTGCTGGCCGCGCACCGGGCCGGGCTGACCACCGTGATCATCCCGAAGCGGAACGAGGCCGACCTGGACGACGTCCCGGCGGAGGTGCTGGAGGGGCTGGAGGTCCACCCGGTGACGGACGTGCGCCAGGTGCTGGAGCTCGCTCTGGCGCAGGCGCAGGCGCAGGCGGAGGTGGAGGTCACCGCCGCGGCGTGACCGAGGGGCCGCACGGCCCACCGGATGCCCCGGCGCGCGCCGGGCGCACGCCCTCCGCACGGCCCGGCTCCCCGCTCCGGCGGGGTCCCGGGCCGTCGGCACACCCGCTGCGAAATACTGGCCCCTCACCCACCGGGGTGCGACACACCATTGAAGGAGCGGGACGTGCACGGGAGCGAAGACCAGGAGTTCCTTGCCCTGGAGCGGGAGCTGTCCGTCTTCCTCCGGCGCGCCCGCGCCTCCTCCGGCGAGATGGCCCGCGAGCTCCACCCCGAGCTGGAGCCCGCCGCATACGGACTCCTCGTACGCCTGGAGGCGGCCGGCCGGCAGCGGGCCACCGAGCTCGCCGCCTACTTCGGGGTCGGCAAGGCCACCATGAGCCGGCAGCTGCGGGCCCTGGAGGTCCTGGGCCTGGTGGCCCGCGAGCCGGACCCCGCCGACGGCCGCGCCTTCCTGGTCGGGCTCACCGAGGAGGGCCGCGAGCGGTTCCTGCGGGTACGGGGCGCACGGCGCGAGCAGTACATGCGCAAGCTCGCCGACTGGGACCGCGGCGAGGTGGCGGAACTGGCCCGGCTGCTCAACCAGTTGAACGCGGGGGCCGAGTAGGGGCACCCGCGCGGCCCAGGCCCGCGGCCTAGAGCTCCGCGTAGACCGCCGAGGCGTCGTCGTGCCGCTTGTACCCTGCCGGCGGCCGCGACGGGTCGGACTCGATGGCGCGGACCCGGCCGATCAGGCCCTCCGCGCCCTCCTTGCGCAGCACCGCCAGGCACTCGGCCCAGTCGCCCTCCCGGAACGTGTCCGTCCACCGGCTCGCCCCGTCCGTGAGCGCGGCCACCGCCCGCACCTGCCCGCGCGGGGTGCGCCCGGTCACCGCCCGGGATGCCACCGCCGGGTCCGCGGCGGCCGTGAAGAAGCCGCCCTCCGCGTTGCGCAGCGCGTCCGTCGCCGCCACCGAGCGCAGCACCTCCCGCGGCACCCGGTCCAGCCGGTCGTCGAGCACCGCCGTCACCCCGCCCTCGGGCGCCTGGAGGAGCAGCACGGAGTCCGAGAGCACGAGGTGTTCCACGTAAGCCTCGTCCCAGCGGACCACGACGACCGTCGCCTGCGGCGTCCGCACGTGAGAAAGGTCACACGTGTCGCGGTGGGCGTCGGCCGTGGCGCGGACGGACTCGGCCAGGATCCGGTCCAGCGGCATGTCCCGCCGCGATCCGGACAGTTCGGTCAATCGACCGCCCAGCCGGGCCGCGAACCACGGAACCCCGTGCGCGCAACCGTCCTCTCCGCTCGGCGGGGTGACCCCGTCCAGCGCGACCAGGACACCGCCGCCCGAGGCGGGGATCGCGGCCGACACCCAGTCCTCATTGGGGCGTTCTTCGCTGCCGGGGGCCGAGGCGAGGTCGATGTGCATGCCACCATTCTGCCGGGCGGCGGCCCCCGCGCACGCTCAGGTCCGTACCAAGCGGAAGGGGGCGGGCCGGCCCGTACGCGGAGCTCCGGCGGCGGGCCGGAAGGGGCCCGGGCCGGGCGTCGGCACGCGGGCGGACATGTGGGCGGGCATCCTGCCAAAGCCCGTATCGATCTTTCAACCACCTGTCCACGGAGGCGCTCTGGGGCAGGGTGTCCGAGTTGGTTGCCAACTCATCCGTGATGTTCACTCGTTCGAGTGGCCGGGTGGGCGATGTGCGGCTCTCTCCCCAACACGCTGCAAAGGTCTGAGGCGGTACGAGGGGGCAGGGAGCGTTTACTTGTTGACCGGCCGTTACCTCGGCCACACGAGTAGACGAGCACAAGCACACGTACAGGATTGCGAGCACCGGTGCAGAAGAAGCGGTCTCGGAAGAACGGCACCGCCGCCGACGGCCCGGCCCCCGCAGGACGCCGCGTCCGCGTGCGCCGCAGGCTGGTCGTCGGCGTCGCCGTCGCCGGCCTCACCGTCCTCGCGGCAGGCACACCCGCCGTCGTCACCGCCGCGAGGGAGCTGAACGACTCCCAGCGGCTGGTCACCCTCGCGGAGCAGACCGGGCAGATCCTCACCGTCGCGCACGTCCTCGCCGACGAGCGCGACGCCGTGGTCGAGTACGCCGCCAAGGGCCGCCCCGGCGCCGCCAGGGGCGCCCTCCAGGAACGCATCCTGCGCACCGACCGGCAGATCGCCGAGGCCGCGACCGAGGTCGACGAACCCCTCGGCACGGCCCTCGCCCGCGTCGCGGCCGTCCGCACCGAGGCCATCGACGGCAAGGGCACCGCCCTCGCCGCCCACCAGGCCTACAGCGGCGTCCTCACCGAACTCCTCGCCCCCGGGGACCGGCTCGCCGAGCAGACGCCGCCGCGCGCCGAGGCCGCCCTCACCACCACCCGCCCGCTCGCCCCGCTGGGCCAGGCCGTGGAGCAGGCCTCGGCCACCCGCGGACTGCTGCTCGCCGCGCTGGCCGTCCCCCGCGGCGAGCAGCCCCCGGGCTCGGCCGCGGTCGACGAACTCACCGCCGCCGCCCAGCGTTCGCGCGTACGGGAAATGGCCGCACTGGACGACTTCGCGCGGGCCGCGCGGCCCGACGTGCGCCAGACCCTCACCGCCACCGTCACCGGCCCCGAGGTCAAGACGGCCGACGACTTCCTCAAGCGGCTCACCGACCGGCCCACCCTGACCCCGGCCGACCGCAAGACCGACGGCGCCGCCGTCGGCAGCGCGCTCACCGCCCGCATCGACCGGATGCGGACCGTCGAGGCCACCCTCGCGGGCCAGCGGGCCTCCGCCCTGGCCTCCCTGCGCGACGACGACGTGACCCGGCTCGAAACCCTCGTCGCCCTGCTGGGCCTGCTGTTCCTGGTCGCCGTCGGCGTCTCGACCGGCGTCGCGCGCTCGCTGACCCGGCCCCTGTCGGTGCTGCGGCGCGGCGCGGCACGGCTGGCGACGCCCGAGGGCTCGGTGGAACCGGTCCGGTTCACCGGCCGCAACGACGAGTTCGCCGAGGTCGTGCGGCACCTGAACGCGGTCCGCGACCAGACGGTCTCGCTGCACACCCGGATCGCCGGGCTCGACGCCGACCGCCGCCGGATCATCGGCCGCAACGAGGCGCTGACCGCCGGCCGGGACGTGCTGGAGGAGGAGCTGAACAAGCTGCGGGCGGGGCTCGAGGAGCACCGCCGCGTCATGTCGACGACCTCCGTCTCGCTGTCGCTGCGGACCCTGGGCCTGGTCGAGCGCCAGCTCACGGTCATCGAGGAGCTGGAGTCCAAGGAGCAGGACCCGGACCGGCTCGCGACCCTCTTCAAGCTCGACCACCTGGCGACCGTGATGCGCCGCCACAACGAGAACCTGCTGGTCCTGGCCGGGCAGGAACACGGCCACGGGCAGGTGATGCCGGTACCGCTGGTCGACGTGATGCGGGCCGCCGTCAGCGAGATCGAGCGCTACGAGCGCGTCGACCTCGCGGCGCTGCCCTCGTACACCCAGGTCGCGGGGCACGCGGCCGACGACCTCTCGCACGTGCTGGCCGAGCTGCTGGAGAACGCGACGACGTTCTCGCCGCCGGACGTCAAGGTGAAGGTGTCCGGCTGGACGTTGGACTCCGGCGACGTCGTGCTGTCCGTCGTGGACGAGGGCATCGGGGTCACCGGGGACCGGCTGGAATCGCTGAACTCCCGGCTGTCCACGCCCGAGGCGTACGACGAGGAGCCCGAGGCCGAACACGGCCTGGGCCTCGGCCTGTACGTGGCCGGACGCCTCGCGGCGCGGCACGGGGTCACCGCGGAGCTGCGCGCCGGGCGGCACGGCGGGACCGAGGCCCTCGTGGTCGTCCCGGCCGCGCTGCTGCCCGCCACCCCGCCGGTCTCCCCGGTCCACACCCTGGCCACGCCGGGCGCACCCGCGCTGCAGCTCCCGGGCGTGATCGCGGAGGCCAACGAGAACACCCTCCCGCCGCGCCGCCGAGGCACCCACGCCGCCCCGGACCCCACGGCCGAGGCTGCGCCCGACGCCGCCGACGCGCTCGTGGAGCCTGCTGCTCCGGCTGCGCCCGACGCCGCCGACGCGCTCGTGGAGCCTGCCGCTCCGGCTGCGCCCGACGCCGCCGACGCGCTCGTGGAGCCTGCCGCTACAGCTGCGCCCGACGCCGCGTTCGCGGAGCCCACCGCCCCGGCTCCGGCCGCCGACGACGCTGCCGCGGAGCCCGCCGTGCCCGCTTCCGCGGGTGCTGCGGAGCCCGACGCCCCGGCCACGCCCGAGGCCGAGGCTTCCGACACCACCGAGGCTCCGGCCGACACGGAGCCGGAGTCGGAGTCGGCCTTCCGGGTGCCCGGCACCACGGTGGCTCCGGTGACCCTGGCCGAGGCCCTCGCGGGCCCCGCCCTCCCTGCCGACGCGGAGGCCCCCGCCGAGACGGCACTGCCCCCCGCCGACCAGATCTTCACGGCCGCGCCCCTGTCAGGAGACGCCCCCGCAGACCAGGTCTTCATCGCCGAGCACCCGGCAGAGGACGCTTCCGCAGGGCCGGACTTCACCGCCGAGCCCCCCGCAGGGGCCCCGGCAGGGGACCCCGCCGGGGCCCCGGCCCGGGACGCGGTCCCCGAGCCCCACTCCCACGCCCCCGCCGAAGGCAACTGGCTGCCCCGGCAGGGCAGTCACCCCGCCGACCCCGCCGACTCCGTCACCGACAAGGGCCTGCCGAAGCGGACCCCGCGCACCGTCACCGCCGGGCGCGCGGACGACGTACGGCCGCCCGAGCCACCGCGCCGGATCGACGCCGACGAACTCCGGCGCCGGCTCGGCGGTTTCTACCAGGGAGCCCAGGACGGGCGACGCGTCGTCGCCGCCGAGCTCGCCCAGGAGCACGCGCAGGACCAGGGGCAGGGGCACAGCAAGACCGACCACGGGGGCACCGCACAGGAGGCACGCACATGACCGCGCCCAGTACGTACGGACTGAGCACCCAGGCCCGCAACCTGCAATGGCTGCTGACCGACCTGGTCGAGGAGGTACCCGGCGTCAACTCCGTCGCCGTCGTCTCCTCGGACGGGCTGCTGCTCCTGTCCTCCGACCCCGCAACGGGCGGCGCGGGCGATCCACAGACCAAAGCCAGGCCGAAGGGCCCGCGCGGCGCGTCCGCCGACCTCGCCACCATCGTGTCGGGCCTCGGCAGCCTCACCACCGGCGCCGCGGCCCTCATGGAGAGCGGCTCCGTCAAGCAGACCATGGTGGCGATGGAGCACGGCTCCGTCTTCGTCATGGCCATCAGCGACGGCTCACTGCTGGGCGTGCACGCCACCCCCGACTGCGACATGAGCGTCGTCGCCTACCACATGGCCCTGTTCGTCGGCCGCGCCGGCCACGTCCTGACCCCCGAAGTCCGCAGTGAGCTGCGCCAGTCGATGGAGAACACCCCGTGAGGAGTACGGCCTCCGACCGGCTGCCGATACGCGGCGCCGACCGCCGCCCCGCCCGCGTCCGCCCGTACTCGCTCACGGGCGGCCGCACCCGCTTCACGCAGGTCCTGCACGTCGAGACCTTCGTCGCCGCCCTGGAAACGAAGGCCTCGGAGCCGCAGAAGCCCGACCGCATGCCCGAGATGCCCGCCATCGTCGAGGTCTGCCGCCGCATGCGCACGATCGCCGAGATAGCAGCGCTGCTGAAACTGCCGCTCGGCGTGGTCCGCGTGCTCGTCAGCGACCTCGCCGACCAGGGCCGGATCCGGGTCTACGGCACGGGCCACGGCACGGGCCGTCCCGAACGCGCGCTGCTCGAAAGGGTGCTCAGTGGTCTCCGCCGTCTCTGATCAGCCGGTACCGCCGGCCGTGGACGACGAGCCCGTCCAGCCCTGGCAGTACGACCGTTCCCGTGCCCCCGTCGCCGTCAAGGTGCTGGTCGCGGGCGGCTTCGGCGTCGGCAAGACCACCTTCGTCTCCTCCGTCTCCGAGATCACCCCGCTGCGCACCGAGGCGGTGATGACCCAGGCCAGCGTCCCCACCGACGACCTGTCCGGCACCCCGGACAAGAACACCACCACCGTCGCGATGGACTTCGGGCGCGTCACCCTCGACGACGACCTCGTCCTCTACGTGTACGGGACCCCGGGCCAGGAGCGGTTCTGGTTCATGTGGGACGACCTGGTGCGCGGGGCCATCGGCGGGCTCGTGCTGGCCGACACCCGCCGGCTGCGCGACTGCTTCCCGGCCCTCGACTACTTCGAGAGCTGCGGGCTCCCGTACGCCGTCGCCGTCAACCACTTCGAGGGCTCGCAGTCGTACGAGCCCGAGGACGTGCGCGAGGCGCTCAGCGTCCCGCCGCACGTACCCGTCGTGATCATGGATGCGCGACGTCGGCACACCGTGGTCGAGTCCCTGCTGGCCCTGGTGGGCCACGCCCTCGACACCACCCCCGAATAGGCCCGCGGGCCCGTATCCCGTACGCCCGTAGCCCCGTACCCCCGAATCGAGAACGTGAGATGCGCAAGATACTCGTCGTCGGAGCCGGTCAGTCCGGTCTCCAGCTCGCCCTCGGCCTCCAGTCGAAGGGGTACGAGGTCACCCTCATGTCCAACCGGACGGCGGACGAGGTCCGCACCGGCCGGGTGATGTCGACGCAGTGCATGTTCGACACGGCGCTCCAGCACGAGCGCGACCTCCAGATCAACTTCTGGGAGCAGCAGGCCCCGAAGATCGAGGGCCTCGGCGTCTCCGTCGCCGCCCCCGACGCCGGCCGCGCCGTCGACTGGCTGGGCCGCCTCAAGGGGTACGCGCAGTCCGTCGACCAGCGCGTGAAGATGGCGGGCTGGCTGGACACCTTCGCGCAGCGCGGCGGGCAGCTGGTCATCCACGGCGCGTCCGTCGCCGACCTCGACTACTTCTCCCGTACGTACGACCTGGTGCTGGTCGCCGCCGGCAAGGGCGAGCTGGTGTCGATGTTCGGGCGGGACGCCGCGCGCTCCCCGTACGACGCGCCGCAGCGCGCGCTGGCCGTCTCGTACGTGCACGGGCTCGGGCCGCGCGCCGAGCACCCGGAAACGGAGGCCGTGCGCTGCAACCTCGTCCCGGGCGTGGGCGAGCTGTTCGTGATGCCGACCCTGACCACCTCGGGCCGGGCGGACATCCTGTTCTGGGAGGGCATCCCGGGCGGTCCGGTGGACGTGTTCAACGGGATCAAGGACCCGGCGGAGCACCTGGCGCTCACGCTGGACCTGATGGAGAAGTTCACGCCGTGGGAGTACGCGCGGGCGACGAAGGTGGAGCTGACGGACGCGGGCGGGACGCTGGCGGGGCGCTACGCGCCGGTGGTCCGCAACCCGATCGGGCGGCTGCCCGGCGGCGGGCTGGTGCTCGGCGTCGCCGACGTGGTCGTCGCCAACGACCCGATCACCGGGCAGGGCTCGAACTCCGCCGCCAAGTGCGCGGCCTCGTACCTCTCCTCGATCCTGATGCACGGGGACAACCCGTTCGACGAGGCGTGGATGAAGGCGACCTTCGACAAGTTCTGGTTCACCACGGGCAAGCCGGTGACCCAGTGGACCAACGCCATGCTGGGCGTCCCGCCGGAGCACGTGCTCAACCTGATCGGCGCGGCCGGGCAGCTGCAGCCGGTGGCGGATCGATTCGCCAACGGCTTCGACAACCCGGCCGACTTCGACGCGTACTTCTACGACCCCGAGGACGCGGCGGACTACCTGGCGGAGGTCGCCTCGTCGGTGGCCGCCTCCCCGGCGGCCCCGCCGGCGGGTGCCTCCTCCGACGAGTAGCCGGTGTCGGCGTCCCCCGCCGTGCCCGTCGCGCCCGCCCCGGGCAGGGGCGGGGGAGCGAACTCCGCGAGCGGGGTGCCGCCGGGGTCCGGGCGTACGGCGCCGAGCAGCGGATTCGCGGCGAGGGGCGAGACCTTCACCTTCGCCCCCGGCCGCGGCGCCTGGATCACCTTGCCCTCGCCCACGTACAGGGCCACGTGCGTGGCCTTGGGGAAGTAGACCACCAGGTCCCCCGGACGGAGCTGGTCCAGCGGCACCTTCGGCAGCTGCGCCCACTGCTCCTGGCTGGTCCGCGGGATGGTGCGCCCGGCGTGCGCCCAGGCCTGCGAGGTGAGCCCGGAACAGTCGAAGGACCCCGGGCCCTCGGCGCCCCAGACGTACGGTTTGCCGATCTGGGCCGCCGCGTAGGTGAGGGCGGCTCCGCCCGCGGCCGTGGGGGTGCCCGTGCGCGTGGGGAGCCGGCCCGAGCCCAGCAGATCGCGCTGCGCGGCCGCGGTGTTCTTGTCCTCCTGCGCCTCGAGCCGGGTCAACTGCTCGGGGGTCAGCGAGGCGAGCACCCGCTCGACCTCCTTGAGCTGCGCCGCGACCTCGTCCTTGTGGAGCTTCTGCCGCGCCGCCAGGGCCTGCCGGGTGTCCAGCGCCTTGCGGGCCCGTACGGCGAGCTCGTCGGCCTTCTTCTCGCCCCGCGCGAGCCGGTTCAGTACGCCGGCCCGCCGCGCGCCCTCGCGGGCGGTGAGCAGGCGCTGGTCCAGGGCGGCCTGGGGGGTGCCGGCGAGCAGCATCCGGACGTAGGGGGAGAGGCCCCGGGTGCCCTGGTACTGCTCCCGGGCCAGTTTTCCGACGAGGGCCCTCTCGGAGTCGAGGGCGGTACGGGCCCGGCCGAGGTCGGCGGTGCGCTGCCGCTCCTCCTCCTGGCCGGCCTTGAGGGCGACCTCGGTGGCGTTGTACGCCTCGGCGGCCTCCTCGGCCTTCTGGTAGAGCCCCTGCAGGCGGGTGAGCAGGACCCCGACGGACTCCGCCTCGGGTCGGGCGGGCTCGGCGCCGGCCCGCGGGACGGGACCGGCGACGAGGAGCACTGCGGCGATGCAGGCGGCGCGAAGCGGCCGATGTGACATGGGATCACCTCCGAGGCGCCCGATGCTGCCACGCCCGGTATGACAAATCCCCCAACGGAGCGGCCGGTCGCGGGCCGGCCACCCGGTTGGGGGAGTGGGGCGCGGTCGCCCGGACGGGACCTCCCGTCCGGGCGACCGCGCCCGGGGGTCAACGGCGGAGCGCCTCGGCCGGCTGGATGCTCGCGGCGCGCCACGCCGGGTAGAGGCCGGCGAGGAGACCCGTGACCAGGCCGATCGCCGGGGCCGCGGCGACCGTTCCCACGTGGATGACCGGCGTCCAGTCGCGGGCGACGGCGACACCCACGACGGTCATCGTCCCCAGGGAGGTGCCGACCAGGCCGCCGAGGGTGCCCAGGGCGCCGGACTCGGCGAGGAACTGGAGCGTGACGTGCCGGCCCCGCGCGCCGAGGGCACGGCGCAGACCGATCTCGCCCGTGCGCTCCAGGACGGCGACCAGCGTGGTGTTGGCGATGCCGACCGCTCCGATCACCAGACAGATGGTGGCCAGCAGCAGGAACAGCTGATTGAGGTCGGAGGTGACGCTGCCGCGCAGTGCCTTGGGGTCGGGCGGCGGGATGACCTTCAGGTACTCGGGATGGTCGGGGCGCAGGGCGAGAGCCGCTTCTCCGGCGACCTGGGTGGCCGCGCCCAGCTCGGTGGAGACGAGCATCTTGGCGCGGTTGGCGGAGCCGGGCCCTCCCCAGATCTTCTCCGCCGCCTTGGAGGGGACGACCACGGAGAGCAGGAGGTCGGCCTTGCGGTCCACGTCGTCGACGATGCCGATGACGGTGAAGGGCTGCCCCTCGATGAAGACGGCGGGGCCGGTCTCCAGGGTGGTGATGCCGAGCCGGGAGGCCATGCCGGAGCCGATCACGGCGACCTGTTCACCCCGGTCACCGGCGAAGCGGTCGAAGGTGCGGCCGGTCTTCAGCCGGGGCCCCGCCGCCTCCAGGACGCCGGGGGAGGCGGCCACCACCTGCAGGCGGGAACTACCAGCGCTGGAACCAGTTCCAACGCGGCGGGTCATCTCTCCGCCGTCGGCCTGACGGTTGCCGACGGGCGGGAACGGGTACGGCCGTTCCCGCCCGCCGATCGGGCGCCGCGCTGCGTCAGCCGCGCAGGAGGCGGGCCTTGGCCTTCGTGAACTCCTCCGGGGTCAGCAGGCCCTCGCGGGTCAGGTCGGCCAGTTGCCGCAGCTCCGCCACCAGGGGAGTCGGCGTGGTCGGCGGGCTCGTCGGCGAGGCCGTCAGGATGTCTTCCTCTTCTTCCGCCACGCCCTGCGCCAGGCCCTGCGCCACGCCCTGCGACACCTCCACCGGCTCCGGCGCCTCTTCCGTTTCGGCCGGCGGTTCGGCCGGGGCCTCCGCGGCCCGGACCGCCCGCGCCGGCAGGTCCCAGCGCGCCGCTTCGCCCGGGCCGACCGCGCCCGTCGTGTCCTCCACCGCCCCCGCCGCCCGGGCCAGCAGGCCCCGTAGCAGCGGGTGCCCCGCCGGCCGCTGCGCCGGCCGGACCGTCGGTCCCATCGGCCGGATGAACATCAGGCCACCCCCGCCCGGGTGTCCGCCGGGACCCGGTCCGGCGGGATGCGGACCGAGCCGACGATCCGCCCGCCCGCCGCCCGTACGGCGACCGCCGCGTCCTCGGCCCACACGTGCTCGACCACCAACAGCAGCGCGCAGCTCCCGCGCTCCAGCAGACCCACCGCCTCCTGCACGTCCTCCGGTCCGATCAGACGGGCAACGTCCCGCCCCGTCAGCAGCCCGTGCAGTTCCACGAACTCGTCGAACTCCGCCGCGAGCACCTCGCCCGAGGCGGTCCTCGTCGCCACGAGACCGTCGATCAGCCGGACCACCCCGGTCTTGCGCAGCCCCATCACGGCCTCGATCGCCGGGACCCGCAGCTGCTCCTCCGGGAAGGCGAGGACGATGAATTCCACGGGTCCCATACGCCTCGGCTCCTCACGTGTGACCGTTTTTGACGACTCTTCGGCACACTATGGCATAAGCGGACATACCATCCGTCCGCTTGCTACGTTTCGCGTATGACCGCTCTGACGGCGAAGGTGACGGAGCCCGCGCCCCCGCCACCCGACGCCCGCGCCCCCAAGCGCCGCGGCATCGAGCTGACGCTCCTCGCCGGCGCCGTCCTGGTCTCCGTCCTCGGCCACCTCTACGTCGGCCTCGCCACCACCGGCCACACCCCCCGCCTCGCCGCCCGGTACGCCGGCGGGCTCGCCGCCACCGCGCTCCTCGCCCACCTCGCCGTCCGCTTCAGGGCCCCGTACGCCGATCCGCTCGTCCTGCCGATCGCCGTCCTGCTCAACGGGCTCGGGCTCGTCCTCATCCAGCGTCTCGACGCGACCACCCCCGGCCACCTCACCGCCGGGGACCAGCTCCGCTGGTCCGCCCTCGGCCTCGCGCTGTTCGTCCTCGTCGTCGTGCTGCTGCGCGACCACCGCGTGCTCCAGCGCTACGCGTACCTGTCGGTCGCCGGCGCCCTCGTCCTGATGCTGATCCCCGTCTTCTTCCCGGCGGTCAACGGCGCGCACATCTGGATCCGGTTCGCCGGACTCTCCTTCCAGCCCGGGGAGTTCGCCAAGATCCTGCTCGCCGTGTTCTTCGCCGCCTACCTCGCCGCGAACCGCACCGCCCTCGCCCTCACCGGCCGCCGGCTCTTCTGGAAGCTGCGCCTGCTCCCCGGCCGCGTCCTCGGCCCGATCCTCGCGATCTGGCTGCTCAGCGTCGGCCTGCTCGTCCTGGAGCGGGACCTGGGGACCTCGCTGCTGTTCTTCGGACTGTTCGTGATCATGCTGTTCACCGCCACCGGACGGATCGGCTGGATCGCGATCGGACTGCTGCTCGCCGCACTCGGTGCGTACGCCGTCGGGACCTTCGAACCGCACGTGCACAGCCGCGTGGACGACTGGCTGAATCCTTTCGCCTCCATCGAGCGCGGCGAAGGTCCCGGCCAGCTCGCCCAGTCCCTCTTCGCCTTCGGCGCCGGCGGCCTGCTCGGCGCCGGGCTCGGCCACGGCCACTCCTTCCTCATCGGCTTCGCCGCCAAGTCGGACTTCATCCTCGCCACCGCCGGCGAGGAACTCGGCCTCGTCGGCCTCGCCGCGATCCTGCTCCTCTACGGACTCCTCGTGGCCCGCGGCTTCCGCGCCGGGCTCGCCCTGCGCGACCCCTTCGGCCGGCTGCTCGCCACCGGACTCGCCTCGATCGTCGCGCTCCAGGTGTTCGTCATCGCGGGCGGAGTCACCGGACTGATCCCCCTCACCGGCATGGCCATGCCCTTCCTCGCCCAGGGCGGCTCCTCCGTCGTCACCAACTGGATCATCGTCGCGCTGCTGGTCCGGCTGAGCGACAGCGCCCGCAGGCCGCGCCCCACCGAGGAGGGGGCCCCGTGATCCGCTACATCCGCTGGTGCGCGTACTTCTGCGCGCTGCTCCTCGTCGCCCTGCTGGTCAACATCGCCCGCGTGCAGGTCTGGGAGTCCGCCGCCTACGGCGCGAACCCGGCCAACAAACGCCCCGCCATCGAGCGCTACGCGAAGCCGCGCGGGGACATCCTCGTCGACGACCGCCCCGTGACCGGCTCCCGCGACAGCGGCCAGCTGCTGCGCTACGAGCGGACCTACACGAACGGCCCGCTCTACGCCCCCGTCACCGGCTTCTCCTCCCAGACGTACGGGACCAGCTTCGTGGAGCGCGCCGAGGACGCGGTCCTGTCCGGCACGGACCCCGGCCTCTCGGCCTTCCCGCTCTGGTACGACCTGGCCCGCGGCCACCCGGCCGGCGGGAACGCCGCCACGACCATCCGCTCCGGCATGCAACTGGCCGCGTACGCCGGGCTCGCGGGCAAGCGCGGGGCGGTCGCCGCCGTCGAACCGGCCACCGGGAGGATCCTCGCGCTGGTCAGCAGCCCCTCGTACGATCCGGCGGAGCTGTCCGGGACGGGCGCGCGGGTGAAGGACGCCTGGGCACGCCTGAACGCCGACCCGGCCAAGCCGATGCTGAACCGGGCGCTGCGCGAGACGTACCCGCCCGGCTCGACCTTCAAGATCGTGACCGCGGCGGCCGCCCTCGACGCGGGCGTCGTCACGGACGTGGACGCCCCGACCCGGACCCCCGATCCCTACCCGCTGCCCGGGACCAGCACCGTGCTGCCGAACGCGGCCACGGGCTGCGAGGACGCCTCGATGGCGGACGCGGTGCAGTGGTCCTGCAACACGGTGATGGCGAAGATCGGCGTACAGGTCGGGCTGCGCGCGATGGTGGAGGCGGCCGGTCGCTTCGGCTTCAACGCGGAGGGACTGCGGGTGCCCTCCTGGGTGTCCCGCTCGAACTTCGACACCGACATGAGCCAGGACCAGCTGGCCCTCTCCGCCATCGGGCAGTTCAACACCAAGGCCACGCCGCTGCAGATGGCGATGGTGGCGGCGGCGGTCGCCAACGGCGGCGAGCTCAAGTCGCCCTACCTGGTGGAACGCACCACCCAGGACGACGGCTCCCCGGTCCGGTACGGGGAGCAGCGCAGCCTGGGCCGGGCGATGAACCCGGCCACCGCGCTGCGGATGCAGGAACTGATGGTGAAGGTGGTGGAGAACGGGACGGGCCGGAACGCGGCGATCCCGGGCGCGGTCGTCGGCGGCAAGACGGGCACCGCACAGCACGGCGTCGGCAACGCGGGGACACCGTACGCCTGGTTCATCTCCTGGGCCAAGGCGGAGGGCTCGCCGGTGCCGGCGGTCGCGGTGGCGGTGGTGGTCGAGGACGCGGCGGCGGACCGGGGCGACATCAGCGGCAACAGCGCGGCCGCGCCGATCGCCCGGGCGGTGATGGAAGCGGCCCTGACCCCGCCCCCATAGCCTCGCGGCACCCTTCGCCCCCCGGGCCTCGGCCCCGCACCCCACCGAACTCCACCCGCCCCCGCGCCTCAATCGCCGGCGAGGCTGGAGGGGTGCGGCGAGGCTAGACGGTGCGGCTCAAAGCCCGGGGCTCCGCCCCGCACCCCGCGCCTCAATCGCCGGCGAGGCTGGAAGTGGTGCGGCGGAGGCTGGAGTGGTGCGGCTCAAAGCCTGGGGCTCCGCCCCGCACCCCGCGCCTCAAACGCCGGCGGGGCTGAATTTGTGCGGCGGGGCGGATGGCGGGGCAAGGCTGGAGGGTGCGGCGGGGCTGGAGGGCGCGGTGGGGTTGGGTGGTGCGGCTCAAAGATCGGGGCTCCGCCCCGGACCCCGCGCCTCAAACGCCGGCGAGGCTGAATGTGCGCGGCGAGGCTGGATGGTGGGGCGGGGCCGAGGGATCGGGGCAGCCGGGCCGGTTGGGGCGGGGGTGGGTGTGTGTCGGGGTGATCCCCGCAGGGCGTCGAACGCACTTCCGCTCAGCTC